>NZ_CP023737.1:0-1200000 GCF_002752655.1 Methylosinus trichosporium OB3b
ATGCCCGAACAAAGCGATCATCAGCCGTCTTCCAGCGAATTGTCGAGCGCCGATCGGCAGAAGTGGGAGAGGGTGCGGGGCCGGCTGCGCGCCGAGCTCGGCGACGCGGTCTATAATTCCTGGTTCGCGCGGCTCGAGCTGGAGACGGTGAAAGATGGCGCGCTTCTCCTCACCGTGCCGACGAAATTCCTGAAGAGCTGGATTCAGTCGCATTACGCAGATCGCATCAAGACGCGGCTTTGCGCCGAATTTGCGGGAACCGATCGCGTCGTCATCGACGTGCGCTCTCCCTCTCGCCGCGCTCGGGCGCGCGACGCCGACGCCGCGGTGGTCGCGCCGACGGCCGAGAGGAGCGCCGTGGAAGCGCCCCCGGCGCCCGTGATCGTGGAGAAGCCCGAGCCGCATGTGCGAAGCAGCGGGCGCGCGGCGCCGCGCGTCGAGGGCGATCATTTCAACGGCTCGCCGCTCGACCGACGCTTGTCCTTCTCGACCTTTCTGGTCGGTCCGTCCAATCAGCTCGCCTATGCCGCCGCTTGCCGCGTCGCCGATGCGCGCGCCGGCGATCATCCGCTGTTCAATCCGCTCTACACTCATGCCGCCGTCGGCCTCGGCAAGACGCATCTGCTGCAGGCGGTGGCGCGCGCCGCCAATGACAACCGGCGCCGCGTGATCTATCTGACCGCGGAGAAATTCATGAGCGGCTTCGTGTCCGCGCTCACCGCGCAGACATCGATGGCGTTCAAGGAGAAGCTGCGCAACATCGACGTGCTGATCATCGACGATGTGCAGTTCCTGCAGGGCAAATCGATTCAGCAGGAGTTCTGCCACACGCTCAACGCGCTGATCGACGACGGCAAGCAGGTGGTCGTCGCCGCCGACCGTCCGCCCTCCGACCTCGAGACATTGGACGAGCGCGTGCTCTCGCGCTTCAAGGGCGGGCTCTGCGTCGACATCGGCCCGCTGGACGAAGAGCTGCGCGTAAAGATTCTCGAGGCGCGCATCGCCGCGGCGCAGGAGGCGCAGCCGAGCTTCCACGTGCCGCCCGCGGTGGTTTCCTATGTCGCCAAGACGATCGTGACCAATGGCCGCGACCTCGAAGGCGCGGTGAACCGCCTGCTCGCCCATTCGACGCTGAACGGCGCGCCGCTCTGCGTCGAGACGGCGGAGAACGCCATTCGCGATCTCGTGCGCAATCACGAGCCCAAGCGCGTGAAGATCGACGACATCCAGAAGCTCGTCGCCAGCCATTACAATATCTCCCGCGCCGACATTCTCTCTTCGCGCCGCACCGCCAATGTCGTCCGCCCGCGACAGATCGCCATGTATCTGTCCAAGGTGCTGACGCTGCGCTCGCTGCCCGAGATCGGGCGTCGTTTCGGCGGGCGCGATCACACGACCGTGCTGCACGCCGTGCGCAAGGTCGAGGAGCTCGCCGCCAAGGACAGGAGCCTCGCCGAGGTGATCGAGCTGTTGAAGCGCATTCTCGCGGAATAGGCGAGGCGGCGCTGGGGAAGAGCGAGCCTGAAGGCTCGCGGTCCAGCGGCCGCCCTTTGGACCGCGAGCCTTCAGGCTCGCAGCTCACGCGTCAGCGGGCGCGCCAGAACCGCTCGTCCGGCGCGATCGGCTCGGCTCGATCCCATTGCGCGAGCTTGTCGAGATAGAGCGCGCGATAGGCGTTGTCGTCGAGAAGCTCCAGCCGCTCGTGATCGAGCTCGAGGCCGATCTCGTGATAGAGGTCGAGATTGCGCAGATCGGGGCGCGGCAGCGCGCCGGCCTCATAGTCGCGCCACATCTCGCGATAGAGATTTTCGAGATGGCCGACGAGCGCGGGCGTGTCGAACAGCGCGCATCGATCGCGTCCGGCGACGAGCTTGTCGCGAATGGCCGCGAGCTGTCGCGGATTTCGGCCGAGCTCGATGGCGCGCGCGACATAATCCTCCGCATCGGCGCAGACGAGTTCCTCGACGCCTGCCGCGCGCACGAGGCTGGCGCAGACGCGCGAGGCGAAGCTGCGACCCGGAAAGGTGAGGATCGGAACGCCCATCCACAGCGAGTCGGCGGCCGTCGTATGGGCGCCATAGGGGAAATTGTCGAGGAAGAGATCGGCGAGCGGGTAGCGCGCGAGATGGCGTGGATTGGGCATCTTCTGCGCGAAGACGATGCGCTCCGGCGCCACCCCGCGCGCCGATGCGGCGGCGCGTATGCGCTCATTGGTCGCCTGCGTCCCGGTGAGCAGCCACAGCACGCTGTCCGGAACCGCGGCGAGGATCGTCATCCAGCGGTCGAAGGTGAGCGCGGTGAGCTTCTGCATGCCGTTGAGCGAGCAGAAGACGAAGGCGCTCTCCGGCAGTCCCGCCTCCTGGCGCGAGGGTCGCTCGGCGGCGACGACGCGCTTGCGGTCGTTGGGCTGGTAGCAGGGGAGGCGCAGCACCTTCTCGGAATAATAGATCTCCGCGTCCTCGGGGACGATGATGGAATCGGCGATCACATAATGATGGTAGGGCGTGCCCATGGTTCCAGGAAAGCCGAACCAGTTCACGACGATCGGCGCCGGCCGCATGGCGAACATCTTGGTTCGCGCATCCTTGGTGTAGCCGTTGAGATCGATGAGGATGTGAACGCCGTCATCGGCGATCTTCCGCGCCGCCTCTTCGTCGCTCATGCCGTTGATCTCGGTCCAGCGATCGACCGCCGCGGCAATGCGCTCGCGCGTCGGGTCGGTGCGGGCGATTCCGCAATAATAGGCGTGGATCTCGAAATGGGCGCGGTCGTGCGTCTCCATCACATCGGTCATGGCGAAGCCGACCGCATGCTCACGCAGATCCGATGAGACATAGCCGATTCTGAGCCGCTCGCCGGGGCGGCGGCGCGGCGGCTCCTCGCGCGGCAGCGGGGGAATGCGGCCGATGGAGCGCCTGTTGTAGCGATAGGCCTTGGCGAGCTGAAACATGGGATCGTCGGCGAGATTGGCCAGCGACAGAGACGAAATGCCGTCGAGAAGATGCTTGCGGCTGACGCGCTCCGTGGCGGCGAGCACGGGCCATTCGCATTGTCGCTGCCGCAGCGCGATCCAGTGCTGGGCCACCTCGGTCTGGCGGGGGTCGATCTCGAGGCTCTGACGCAGCGCGTCCTCGGCCGATTCGTCCTTGTCATGGCCCTCGAGCACGCGGCCGATCTGCTGCAGCGCGCTGAGCTTGTGGGAGACCGAATCGCCGGTGATCGCGCCGAGCTGCTCGACGCACACCATCCATTGCGCGACGCCCTTCCCGGCCTGGCCGCTGTCCTCGAGCAGCCGGCCGAGATTGATATGGGCGGGATGGAAGTCGCTCTTCACGCGCAGCGCCTCGCGCAGCGCATTGATCCCGCCCGGGCGGTCGCCGGAGTCGCCGAGGGCGGAGGCATAGTTGAAATAAGCGGCGTAGATCAGCGGATGGTCGGAGTTGAAGGCGATCCAGGTCTTATAGAGCTCGGCGACGAAGCGCTCCTGGCGCGCCGCCTTCAGCCGAGCGGCCGCATCGAACAGCTCTGCGAGAGACAGGGTCTGCGCGGTGGCTTTCTCGATAGACGTTTTGAAGAGGGCGAACGCGGGCTCCGATCCATTCGGCTGGTTGGGCATGTCGACGTCCATTCGGCGAGGCTGACGGCGCGCGGTCCGGAGAGGCCGCGACGCCGGTCTTTGAGGACGCGTGTCGCCACGCGGCTCGCCGCTGTTCCGTCATCAGCTGAGGAGAGTGACGAGCGCCACAACTTGATCCACGGACATTGCCTGAATCTGGGGTGTCGTGAATGCGCTGCCCTGGGTGGTGGTGAGCGCGGAGATATCGTCCGTCGTCAGCCCGGCGATCGCGGTGGTGGTGAGCGCCGAGAGGCTGTCGGTGGTCAGCGACGTGAAGTTGGTCGTCGTCAACGCGCCGATCTGAGAGCTCGTCAGCGCCGCCGCCTGCGTCGAGGTGAGCGCATTGAGCTCGGTCGTCGTCAGCGAATTGATCGCGCTCGAGGCGATCGCTCCGATCTGCGCCGCCGACAGCGCGCCGATCTGCGTCGTCGTGAGATTGTCGATCGCGGTGGCGTCGAGGCCGGCGATCTGCGAGGTCGCAAAGTAGCTCACATCGATGGCGTCGAGTTCGGCCGCATCGAACGCATTGAGCTGAGTGGACGTCAATCCATGGATTTGCGTCGCGGTCAGCTGGCCGACCTGAGTGGTGGAGAGATCGGAGAGCGCGGTGGTGGAGAGCTTGCCGATCTGGGTGGCGGTGAGGCCGGTGAGCTGTGTGGTGGAGAGCGCCTGCACCTCGGCGGTGGAGAGGGCGTCGAAGCCGCCGGTGGAGAGCGCGCCGATCTGTGCGGAGGAGAGCGCGGCGACCTGAGTGGTGGTGAGATTGCCGATGGCGGTGGCGTCGAGGCCGGCGACCTGGCTGGTGGAGAGGGTCGTGGCGTCGATGGCGTCGAGGAAGGTCGCGCCGATGGTGTTGAGCTGAGTGGTGGTGAGGCCCTTGACCTGGGTCGCGGTCAGCTGGCCGACCTGCGTCGTCGAGAGATCGGAGAGCGCGGTGGTGGAGAGCTTGCCGATCTGGGTGGCGGTGAGGCCGGTAAGCTGTGTGGTGGAGAGCGCCTCGACCTCGGTGGTGGAGAGGGCGTCGAAGCCGCCGGTGCTGAGCGCGCCGATCTGCGCCGAGGAGAGCGCGGCGACCTGAGTGGTGGTGAGATTGCCGATGGCGGTGGCGTCGAGGCCGGCGACCTGGCTGGTGGAGAGGGTCGTGGCGTCGATGGCGTCGAGGAAGGTCGCGCCGATGGTGTTGAGCTGAGTGGTGGTGAGGCCCTTGACCTGGGTCGCGGTCAGCTGGCCGACCTGCGTCGTCGAGAGATCGGAGAGCGCGGTGGTGGAGAGCTTGCCGATCTGGGTGGCGGTGAGGCCGGTAAGCTGTGTGGTGGAGAGCGCCTCGACCTCGGTGGTGGAGAGGGCGTCGAAGCCGCCGGTGCTGAGCGCGCCGATCTGCGCCGAGGAGAGCGCGGCGACCTGAGTGGTGGTGAGATTGCCGATGGCGGTGGCGTCGAGGCCGGCGACCTGGCTGGTGGAGAGGCTCGTGGCGTCGATGGCGTCGAGGAAGGTCGCGCCGATGGTGTTGAGCTGAGTGGTGGTGAGGCCCTTGACCTGGGTCGCGGTCAGCTGGCCGACCTGCGTGGTGGAGAGATCGGAGAGCGCGGTGGTGGAGAGCTTGCCGATCTGGGTGGCGGTGAGGCCGGCGATCTGTGTGGTGGAGAGCGCCTGCACCTCGGCGGTGGAGAGGGCGTCGAAGCCGCCGGTGCTGAGCGCGCCGATCTGGGCGGAGGAGAGCGCGGCGACCTGGGTGGTGGTGAGATTGCCGATAGCGGTGGCGTCGAGGCCGGCGACCTGGCTGGTGGAGAGGGTCGTGGCGTCGATGGCGTCGAGGAAGGTCGCGCCGATGGTGTTGAGCTGAGTGGTGGTGAGGCCCTTGACCTGGGTCGCGGTCAGCTGGCCGACCTGCGTCGTCGAGAGATCGGAGAGGGCGGTGGTGGAGAGCTTGCCGATCTGGGTGGCGGTGAGGCCGGTGAGCTGTGTGGTGGAGAGCGCCTCGACCTCTGTGGTGGAGAGGGCGTCGAAGCCGCCGGTGCTGAGCGCGCCGATCTGAGCGGAGGAGAGCGCGGCGACCTGGGTGGTGGTGAGATTGCCGATGGCGGTGGCGTCGAGGCCGGCGACCTGGCTGGTGGTCAGGGTCGTGGCGTCGAGCGCGTCGAGGAAGGTCGCGCCGATGGTGTTGAGCTGAGTGGTGGTGAGGCCCTTGACCTGCGTCGCGGTCAGCTGGCCGACCTGCGTCGTCGAGAGATCGGAGAGCGCGGTGGTGGAGAGCTTGCCGATCTGGGTGGCGGTGAGGCCGGCGAGCTGTGTGGTGGAGAGCGCCTCGACCTCGGTGGTGGAGAGGGCGTCGAAGCCGCCGGTGGAGAGCGCGCCGATCTGAGCGGAGGAGAGCGCGGCGACCTGAGTGGTGGTGAGATTGCCGATGGCGGTGGCGTCGAGGCCGGCGACCTGGCTGGTGGTCAGGCTCGTGGCGTCGAGCGCGTCGAGGAAGGTCGCGCCGATGGTGTTGAGCTGAGTGGTGGTGAGGCCCTTGACCTGCGTCGCGGTCAGCTGGCCGACCTGCGTCGTCGAGAGATCGCTGAGCGCGGTGGTGGAGAGCTTGCCGATCTGGGTGGCGGTGAGGCCGGTGAGCTGTGTGGTGGAGAGCGCCTCGACCTCGGTGGTGGAGAGGGCGTCGAAGCCGCCGGTGGAGAGCGCGCCGATCTGCGCCGAGGAGAGCGCGGCGACCTGGGTGGTGGTGAGATTGCCGATGGCGGTGGCGTCGAGGCCGGCGACCTGGCTGGTGGTCAGGGTCGTGGCGTCGATGGCGTCGAGGAAGGTCGCGCCGATGGTGTTGAGCTGAGTGGTGGTGAGGCCCTTGACCTGGGTCGCGGTCAGCTGGCCGACCTGAGTGGTGGAGAGATCGGAGAGCGCGGTTGTGGAGAGCTTGCCGATCTGGGTGGCGGTGAGGCCGGTGAGCTGTGTGGTGGAGAGCGCCTGCACCTCGGCGGTGGAGAGGGCGTCGAAGCCGCCGGTGCTGAGCGCGCCGATCTGGGCGGAGGAGAGCGCGGCGACCTGGGTGGTGGTGAGATTGCCGATAGCGGTGGCGTCGAGGCCGGCGACCTGGCTGGTGGAGAGGCTCGTGGCGTCGATGGCGTCGAGGAAGGTCGCGCCGATGGTGTTGAGCTGAGTGGTGGTGAGGCCCTTGACCTGGGTCGCGGTCAGCTGGCCGACCTGCGTCGTCGAGAGATCGGAGAGGGCGGTGGTGGAGAGCTTGCCGATCTGGGTGGCGGTGAGGCCGGTGAGCTGTGTGGTGGAGAGCGCCTCGACCTCTGTGGTGGAGAGCGCGTCGAAGCCGCCGGTGGAGAGCGCGCCGATCTGCGCCGAGGAGAGCGCGGCGACCTGGGTGGTGGTGAGATTGCCGATGGCGGTGGCGTCGAGGCCGGCGACCTGGCTGGTGGTCAGGGTCGTGGCGTCGATGGCGTCGAGGAAGGTCGCGCCGATGGTGTTGAGCTGAGTGGTGGTGAGGCCCTTGACCTGGGTCGCGGTCAGCTGGCCGACCTGAGTGGTGGAGAGATCGGAGAGCGCGGTGGTGGAGAGCTTGCCGATCTGGGTGGCGGTGAGGCCGGTGAGCTGTGTGGTGGAGAGCGCCTGCACCTCGGCGGTGGAGAGGGCGTCGAAGCCGCCGGTGCTGAGCGCGCCGATCTGGGCGGAGGAGAGCGCGGCGACCTGGGTGGTGGTGAGATTGCCGATAGCGGTGGCGTCGAGGCCGGCGACCTGGCTGGTGGAGAGGCTCGTGGCGTCGATGGCGTCGAGGAAGGTCGCGCCGATGGTGTTGAGCTGAGTGGTGGTGAGGCCCTTGACCTGGGTCGCGGTCAGCTGGCCGACCTGCGTCGTCGAGAGATCGGAGAGGGCGGTGGTGGAGAGCTTGCCGATCTGGGTGGCGGTGAGGCCGGCGAGCTGTGTGGTGGAGAGCGCCTCGACCTCTGTGGTGGAGAGGGCGTCGAAGCCGCCGGTGGAGAGCGCGCCGATCTGTGCGGAGGAGAGCGCGGCGACCTGGGTGGTGGTGAGATTGCCGATAGCGGTGGCGTCGAGGCCGGCGACCTGGCTGGTGGAGAGGGTCGTGGCGTCGATGGCGTCGAGGAAGGTCGCGTCGATGGTGTTGAGCTGAGTGGTGGTGAGGCCCTTGACCTGGGTCGCGGTCAGCTGGCCGACCTGCGTCGTCGAGAGATCGGAGAGGGCGGTTGTGGAGAGCTTGCCGATCTGGGTGGCGGTGAGGCCGGTGAGCTGTGTGGTGGAGAGCGCCTGCACCTCTGTGGTGGAGAGGGCGTCGAAGCCGGCGGTGCTGAGCGCGCCGATCTGAGCCGAGGAGAGCGCGGCGACCTGAGTGGTGGTGAGATTGCCGATGGCGGTGGCGTCGAGTCCGGCGACCTGGCTGGTGGAGAGGGTCGTGGCGTCGATGGCGTCGAGGAAGGTCGCGCCGATGGTGTTGAGCTGAGTGGTGGTGAGGCCCTTGACCTGGGTCGCGGTCAGCTGGCCGACCTGCGTCGTCGAGAGATCGGAGAGGGCGGTGGTGGAGAGCTTGCCGATCTGGGTGGCGGTGAGGCCGGCGAGCTGTGTGGTGGAGAGCGCCTCGACCTCTGTGGTGGAGAGGGCGTCGAAGCCGCCGGTGGAGAGCGCGCCGATCTGTGCGGAGGAGAGCGCGGCGACCTGGGTGGTGGTGAGATTGCCGATAGCGGTGGCGTCGAGGCCGGCGACCTGGCTGGTGGTCAGGGTCGTGGCGTCGATGGCGTCGAGGAAGGTCGCGCCGATGGTGTTGAGCTGAGTGGTGGTGAGGCCCTTGACCTGGGTCGCGGTCAGCTGGCCGACCTGAGTGGTGGAGAGATCGGAGAGGGCGGTGGTGGAGAGCTTGCCGATCTGGGTGGCGGTGAGGCCGGTGAGCTGTGTGGTGGAGAGCGCCTGCACCTCTGTGGTGGAGAGGGCGTCGAAGCCGCCGGTGGAGAGCGCGCCGATCTGTGCGGAGGAGAGCGCGGCGACCTGAGTGGTGGTGAGATTGCCGATGGCGGTGGCGTCGAGTCCGGCGACCTGGCTGGTGGAGAGGCTCGTGGCGTCGATGGCGTCGAGGAAGGTCGCGCCGATGGTGTTGAGCTGAGTGGTGGTGAGGCCCTTGACCTGGGTCGCGGTCAGCTGGCCGACCTGAGTGGTGGAGAGATCGGAGAGGGCGGTTGTGGAGAGCTTGCCGATCTGGGTGGCGGTGAGGCCGGCGATCTGTGTGGTGGAGAGCGCCTCGACCTCGGTGGTGGAGAGGGCGTCGAAGCCGCCGGTGCTGAGCGCGCCGATCTGCGCCGAGGAGAGCGCGGCGACCTGAGTGGTGGTGAGATTGCCGATGGCGGTGGCGTCGAGGCCGGCGACCTGGCTGGTGGAGAGGCTCGTGGCGTCGATGGCGTCGAGGAAGGTCGCGCCGATGGTGTTGAGCTGGGTGGTGGTGAGGCCCTTGACCTGGGTCGCGGTCAGCTGGCCGACCTGCGTGGTGGAGAGATCGGAGAGCGCGGTGGTGGAGAGCTTGCCGATCTGGGTGGCGGTGAGGCCGGTGAGCTGTGTGGTGGAGAGCGCCTCGACCTCTGTGGTGGAGAGGGCGTCGAAGCCGGCGGTGCTGAGCGCGCCGATCTGGGCGGAGGAGAGCGCGGCGACCTGAGTGGTGGTGAGATTGCCGATGGCGGTGGCGTCGAGGCCGGCGACCTGGCTGGTGGAGAGGCTCGTGGCGTCGATGGCGTCGAGGAAGGTCGCGCCGATGGTGTTGAGCTGAGTGGTGGTGAGGCCCTTGACCTGGGTCGCGGTCAGCTGGCCGACCTGCGTCGTCGAGAGATCGGAGAGGGCGGTGGTGGAGAGCTTGCCGATCTGGGTGGCGGTGAGGCCGGTGAGCTGTGTGGTGGAGAGCGCCTCGACCTCTGTGGTGGAGAGGGCGTCGAAGCCGCCGGTGGAGAGCGCGCCGATCTGAGCCGAGGAGAGAGCGGCGACCTGAGTGGTGGTGAGATTGCCGATAGCGGTGGCGTCGAGGCCGGCGATTTGGCTGGTGGAGAGGCTCGTGGCGTCGATGGCGTCGAGGAAGGTCGCGCCGATGGTGTTGAGCTGAGTGGTGGTGAGGCCCTTGACCTGGGTCGCGGTCAGCTGGCCGACCTGAGTGGTGGAGAGATCGGAGAGGGCGGTGGTGGAGAGCTTGCCGATCTGGGTGGCGGTGAGGCCGGTGAGCTGTGTGGTGGAGAGCGCCTGCACCTCTGTGGTGGAGAGGGCGTCGAAGCCGCCGGTGGAGAGCGCGCCGATCTGTGCGGAGGAGAGCGCGGCGACCTGAGTGGTGGTGAGATTGCCGATGGCGGTGGCGTCGAGTCCGGCGACCTGGCTGGTGGAGAGGCTCGTGGCGTCGATGGCGTCGAGGAAGGTCGCGCCGATGGTGTTGAGCTGAGTGGTGGTGAGGCCCTTGACCTGGGTCGCGGTCAGCTGGCCGACCTGAGTGGTGGAGAGATCGGAGAGGGCGGTTGTGGAGAGCTTGCCGATCTGGGTGGCGGTGAGGCCGGCGATCTGTGTGGTGGAGAGCGCCTCGACCTCGGTGGTGGAGAGGGCGTCGAAGCCGCCGGTGCTGAGCGCGCCGATCTGCGCCGAGGAGAGCGCGGCGACCTGAGTGGTGGTGAGATTGCCGATAGCGGTGGCGTCGAGGCCGGCGACCTGGCTGGTGGAGAGGGTCGTGGCGTCGATGGCGTCGAGGAAGGTCGCGCCGATGGTGTTGAGCTGAGTGGTGGTGAGGCCCTTGACCTGGGTCGCGGTCAGCTGGCCGACCTGCGTCGTCGAGAGATCGGAGAGGGCGGTGGTGGAGAGCTTGCCGATCTGGGTGGCGGTGAGGCCGGTGAGCTGTGTGGTGGAGAGCGCCTCGACCTCTGTGGTGGAGAGGGCGTCGAAGCCGCCGGTGGAGAGCGCGCCGATCTGTGCGGAGGAGAGCGCGGCGACCTGGGTGGTGGTGAGATTGCCGATAGCGGTGGCGTCGAGGCCGGCGACCTGGCTGGTGGAGAGGGTCGTGGCGTCGATGGCGTCGAGGAAGGTCGCGCCGATGGTGTTGAGCTGAGTGGTGGTGAGGCCCTTGACCTGGGTCGCGGTCAGCTGGCCGACCTGCGTCGTCGAGAGATCGGAGAGGGCGGTGGTGGAGAGCTTGCCGATCTGGGTGGCGGTGAGGCCGGCGAGCTGTGTGGTGGAGAGCGCCTCGACCTCTGTGGTGGAGAGGGCGTCGAAGCCGCCGGTGGAGAGCGCGCCGATCTGTGCGGAGGAGAGCGCGGCGACCTGGGTGGTGGTGAGATTGCCGATAGCGGTGGCGTCGAGGCCGGCGACCTGGCTGGTGGAGAGGGTCGTGGCGTCGATGGCGTCGAGGAAGGTCGCGTCGATGGTGTTGAGCTGAGTGGTGGTGAGGCCCTTGACCTGGGTCGCGGTCAGCTGGCCGACCTGCGTCGTCGAGAGATCGGAGAGGGCGGTTGTGGAGAGCTTGCCGATCTGGGTGGCGGTGAGGCCGGTGAGCTGTGTGGTGGAGAGCGCCTGCACCTCTGTGGTGGAGAGGGCGTCGAAGCCGGCGGTGCTGAGCGCGCCGATCTGAGCCGAGGAGAGCGCGGCGACCTGAGTGGTGGTGAGATTGCCGATGGCGGTGGCGTCGAGTCCGGCGACCTGGCTGGTGGAGAGGGTCGTGGCGTCGATGGCGTCGAGGAAGGTCGCGCCGATGGTGTTGAGCTGAGTGGTGGTGAGGCCCTTGACCTGGGTCGCGGTCAGCTGGCCGACCTGCGTCGTCGAGAGATCGGAGAGGGCGGTGGTGGAGAGCTTGCCGATCTGGGTGGCGGTGAGGCCGGCGAGCTGTGTGGTGGAGAGCGCCTCGACCTCTGTGGTGGAGAGGGCGTCGAAGCCGCCGGTGGAGAGCGCGCCGATCTGTGCGGAGGAGAGCGCGGCGACCTGGGTGGTGGTGAGATTGCCGATAGCGGTGGCGTCGAGGCCGGCGACCTGGCTGGTGGTCAGGGTCGTGGCGTCGATGGCGTCGAGGAAGGTCGCGCCGATGGTGTTGAGCTGAGTGGTGGTGAGGCCCTTGACCTGGGTCGCGGTCAGCTGGCCGACCTGAGTGGTGGAGAGATCGGAGAGGGCGGTGGTGGAGAGCTTGCCGATCTGGGTGGCGGTGAGGCCGGTGAGCTGTGTGGTGGAGAGCGCCTGCACCTCTGTGGTGGAGAGGGCGTCGAAGCCGCCGGTGGAGAGCGCGCCGATCTGTGCGGAGGAGAGCGCGGCGACCTGAGTGGTGGTGAGATTGCCGATGGCGGTGGCGTCGAGTCCGGCGACCTGGCTGGTGGAGAGGCTCGTGGCGTCGATGGCGTCGAGGAAGGTCGCGCCGATGGTGTTGAGCTGAGTGGTGGTGAGGCCCTTGACCTGGGTCGCGGTCAGCTGGCCGACCTGAGTGGTGGAGAGATCGGAGAGGGCGGTTGTGGAGAGCTTGCCGATCTGGGTGGCGGTGAGGCCGGCGATCTGTGTGGTGGAGAGCGCCTCGACCTCGGTGGTGGAGAGGGCGTCGAAGCCGCCGGTGCTGAGCGCGCCGATCTGCGCCGAGGAGAGCGCGGCGACCTGAGTGGTGGTGAGATTGCCGATGGCGGTGGCGTCGAGGCCGGCGACCTGGCTGGTGGAGAGGCTCGTGGCGTCGATGGCGTCGAGGAAGGTCGCGCCGATGGTGTTGAGCTGGGTGGTGGTGAGGCCCTTGACCTGGGTCGCGGTCAGCTGGCCGACCTGCGTGGTGGAGAGATCGGAGAGCGCGGTGGTGGAGAGCTTGCCGATCTGGGTGGCGGTGAGGCCGGTGAGCTGTGTGGTGGAGAGCGCCTCGACCTCTGTGGTGGAGAGGGCGTCGAAGCCGGCGGTGCTGAGCGCGCCGATCTGGGCGGAGGAGAGCGCGGCGACCTGAGTGGTGGTGAGATTGCCGATGGCGGTGGCGTCGAGGCCGGCGACCTGGCTGGTGGTCAGGGTCGTGGCGTCGATGGCGTCGAGGAAGGTCGCGCCGATGGTGTTGAGCTGAGTGGTGGTGAGGCCCTTGACCTGGGTCGCGGTCAGCTGGCCGACCTGAGTGGTGGAGAGATCGGAGAGGGCGGTGGTGGAGAGCTTGCCGATCTGGGTGGCGGTGAGGCCGGTGAGCTGTGTGGTGGAGAGCGCCTCGACCTCTGTGGTGGAGAGGGCGTCGAAGCCGCCGGTGGAGAGCGCGCCGATCTGTGCGGAGGAGAGCGCGGCGACCTGGGTGGTGGTGAGATTGCCGATGGCGGTGGCGTCGAGGCCGGCGACCTGGCTGGTGGAGAGGCTCGTGGCGTCGATGGCGTCGAGGAAGGTCGCGCCGATGGTGTTGAGCTGAGTGGTGGTGAGGCCCTTGACCTGGGTCGCGGTCAGCTGGCCGACCTGCGTCGTCGAGAGATCGGAGAGCGCGGTGGTGGAGAGCTTGCCGATCTGGGTGGCGGTGAGGCCGGTGAGCTGTGTGGTGGAGAGGCCCTGGACGTCGGTCGTGGAAAGCGCGTCGAAGCCGAGGGTGGTCAGAGAGCCGATCTGCGACGAGGTCAGAGCCGCGACCTGCGTGTCGCTGAGATTGGCGACGGCCGTTCCGTCGAGCTTGCCGATCTGCGAGGTCGTGAGGTTCGAGATGGTGATGGCGATGAGATCGTCGGTGCTCAGAGCATTGAGCTGAGTGCTCGTCAAGCCGCTCAATTGCGTTTGCGAGAGCGAGCCGATCTGCGTCGTCGACAGATTGCTGATCGCGGTCGTCGTCAGCCCGCCTATTTGCTTGGAGGTGAGGGCGCTGAGCTGAGTGGTCGACCATCCTTCGAGCTCGGTCGAGCTCAGCCCGCCGATCTGCGTCGCCGACAGCGCGGAGATTTGCGCCGTGGTCAGCGCGCCGGTCTCCGTTTCGGTGAGATTTTCGATCTGCGAGAGCGAGAGGCCCGAAATCGCGTTTGCGGTCAGGGCCGCGATCTGCGTCGTCGCGAAATACTGAAACTCGGTGGTGCTGAGCGCGTTGAGCTGCGTCGCTTTCAGCGCTGCGGCCTGGGTCGTCGACAGAGCGGCTATATCCGTCGTCGTCAGATTTGCGATGACGGTGGTGGTGAGCCCGGCAACCTGAGTGGCGGTGAGGGAAGAGATAATCGAGGTCATCGGGCGCTCCGCAGAAAAGCGTGTACGGATGAAAGCTGACGAGGCGTTCGGTTTGACCCGAGCCGGACGGCGCCTCGCCGTTCGGCCGGGTTTATCGGGCGTAGACGCGCCTCCGAGCGATCACGCGCGGGCTCTTCGCTCGGCGCGTGGCGCAGTGGCGTTAGTTGTGGCGGTGTGAAAACATCGACGCGTCAGACCGGTCCTCGGACGGGGAGGGCCGCAGGCGCTATGCCTCGGCGGTCCCGTCTGGGCCGGCTGCGGACAGATCATCTGTCCCTTGGCGCGGATGCGAAGCCGCCGTCTAGGGGCTTCGCTTGGTTACAATTCGCATGAACGTCTTAACGAACGCCTAACCGATCGGAAACATTTTCCGCCTCTGGCAGGGTGGCGCGAGCTTCAGGCGTCGCGCGAAGCGCTGAAGCCGCGCTGCCGCAGCAGCGGCTCGACGCTCGGCATGCGTCCGCGAAAAGCGAGATAGGCGCTCGCGGGATCCTGGCGCCCGCCGGCGGCGTAGACATGCTCGCGCAGCTTGGCGGCGACCTGCGGCGCGAAGACGTCGCCGGTCTCGACGAACGCCTCGAATGCGTCGGCGTCGAGCGTCTCGGCCCAGAGATAGGAGTAATAGCCGGCCGAATAGCCGTCCCCGGCGAAGACATGGGTGAAATGCGGCGTGCGGTGCCGCATCACGATCTCCTGCGGCATGGAGATGCGCGCGAGGCTCTCGCGCTCGAAGACGCCGGCGTCGAAATCTCTGCCGGCGCCGCGCTCGTGCAAGTCGAGATCGACATAGGCCGAGGCGCAGAACTCGACGCTGGCGAAGCCCTGGTTGAAGTGCCGCGAACGGGCGATGCGCTCGAGCATGTCCTCCGGCATGGGCTCGCCGGTCGCGGCGTGGCGGGCGAACTCGCGTAGAATCTGCGGCTCGAGCAGCCAATGCTCATAGAGCTGCGAGGGCAATTCGACGAAATCGCGTGCGACGCTGGTGCCGGCGATGGAGGGATAGGTCACATCGGACAGCATGCCGTGCAGCGCATGGCCGAACTCGTGGAACAAAGTGCGGGCGTCATCGAGGCTGAGCAGCGTCGTCTCGCCCTCCGGCGCCTTGGCGAAATTCATCACATTGACGACGATCGGCCGCACATCGTCGTCGAGCCGCTCCTGGCCGCGGAACTCCGACATCCAGGCGCCGCCGCGCTTGGAGGGCCGCGCGAAATAATCGCCGAGGAACAGCGCCACATGCGCGCCGCCGGCGTCGCGGACGTCGAACACGCGCACGCTCGGATGATAGAGCTCGAGCCCGTGGACCTCGACGAAGCGCAGGCCGAACAGACGCTCCGCCACATGGAAGGCGGCGGCGATCATCGCATCCAGCGAGAAATAGGGGCGCAGCGCCGTCTGATCGAGGGCGTAGTGCTCCTCGCGCAGCCGCTCGGCGTAGAAGCGCCAGTCCCAGGCGGCGATGTCGAGATTGTCGCCCACGCGCTGGGCCAGCGCCTGCAGCTCGTCGCGCTCCGCCTTGGCGGCCGCGAGCGCCGGCTCCCAGACCCGGTCCAGGAGCTCGCGCACCGCCGCGGGCGTCTTGGCCATCGTGTCGTCGAGCTTATAGGCGGCGAAATTGTCGAAGCCGAGCAGCTTCGCCCGCTCCTCGCGCAAGCGCAGAATTTCGGCGATGACGGCGCGATTGTCGGTGTCGCCGCCCGATTCGCCGCGGCCGGCGAAAGCGCGGAAGGCGGCTTCGCGCAGATCGCGCCGCGTCGAGCTCTGCAGAAAGGTCTCGAGATTGGAGCGGGCCAGCGTCACGCCATATTTGCCCGGCGCGCCGCGCTCACGCGCGACCTCCGCCGCCGCCGCGCGAAAATCCTCCGAGAGGCCGTCGAGGTCGCTCTTCTCGAGCAGCAGCACATAAGCGGCCTCGTCGGCGAGGACGTTCTGCGCGAATGTCGTGGTGAGATTGGCGAGGCGCTCGCTGATCGCCGTCATCCGCGCGCGCGCCGATTCGTCGAGCCGGGCGCCCGCGCGCAGGAAGCGCGTATGAATGAGCTCCAGCACGCGCGCCTGCTCGGGCGAGAGGGCGAGCGATTCGCGTCTCGAAAACAGCGCGTCGACGCGCGCGAACAAAGCGGCGTTCAGCAGGATTTCGGTCTCGTGGCGGGCGAGAGCGCCGGACGCCTCGCGCTCCACAGCCTGCAGCTCGGGGGTCGAATCGGTGGCGGCGAGATTCCAGAATACGGCGCCGACATCGCGCAGCCGTCGGCCGGATCGCTCGAGCGCGGCGATCGTATTGTCGAAATCGGGCGTTCGCGGATCGGTTGCGATGCGCTCGATCTCGGCGCTGTTCTCGGCCATGGCCGCCTCGAAGGCGGGACGGAAATGGGCGCTGTCGATCGCGCCGAAAGCAGGCAGGCCGAAAGGCGCGACTGTCGCGTCGAGCAACGGATTGGCGGTGGTCATGCGGTTCCCTCGATCGTCGCTGCGCAACATATCGAGGAAGCAAGCGGCGCGCCAGCGAAGCTGTTCTGATTTGAAAGCAAGAATCGGAGTGCGCCGACATACGCGACGGGCGAAGCTGCGCGCGATCCAGCAACACCGGGGATGAGCCTGATGAGCGTAGAACATATCAGAACGGAGCCGTCGATTCTCTATTTCGGAACTCCGGTGGTCCTGATCAGCACGGTGAATGCAGAGGGCGGAGACAATATCGCGCCGATGTCCTCCGCCTTCTGGCTCGGCTGGCGATGCGTGATCGGGCTCGACGCTTCGTCGAAAACGACGGAGAATCTCCTCCGCGCTGGCGAATGTGTGTTGAATTTGCCTTCCGTCGACGAGGTCGCGGCGGTCGACCGGCTGGCGCGCACCACCGGCTCTTCGCCGGTTCCGGACGCCAAGCTGGCGCGGGGGTATCGCCATGAGCCGAGAAAATTCGAGATCGCCGGGCTCACCCGGACGCCGTCCGAAATCGTCTCGGCGCCGCGCATCCTGGAGTGCCCAGTGCAGATGGAGGCGGCCGTCGCGGCGAGCCACGGCCTCGGCGACGATGGTCCGCGCAAAGGCCCGTTCCGCGCGTTCGAGCTTCGCATTCTGCGCGTGCATATACGGCCGGACATTCTCATGGACGGCCACGCGAACCGGATCGATCCCGACAGATGGCGTCCGCTGATCATGAGCTTTCAGAGATTTTACGGCCTCGCCGTCGGCGAGGTCCACGCCTCGCGCCTCGGGGAAATTTCCGAGGAGCTCTATCGAAGCCTCGCCGGCGAACGGGCGTCGTCGACCGCCGGGATTTTCTGAGGTCGGCTCCTCGCCAGTCGTTTTCCGCGCATGCGAGGGAGAGGGCGCGATGTCGGCAGGAAAGGCTATGGATCCGCAGAATGGAGCATGCTCGTAGCGCTGTCCATTCGGTGGAGGGAACATTTCTTTTCATCGGCGTCGCCGTGACGGCGCTGCCGCCGTTCACGATCGTGGCGCTGCGGGTCGGGCTGGCGGCGCTATGATCATTGCCTGCGGCCGCGTCAGCCTGCATCGCAGAGGAGTAGAGGTTCTCATGCCTGTAGACGCCGCGCGGATCGTGAATGAGTGTCACTGGGCGAGCGTCGTCGATCGTGACGCTGCGGCGGATGGCGGCTTCGTCTATGCGGTGATGACGACCGGCGTCTATTGCCGGCCGTCCTGCGCGGCGCGGCGGCCGAATCGCGCCAATGTGCGCTTTTACGCCTCCGGCGCCGAGGCCGAGGCGGCCGGTTTTCGACCCTGCCAGCGCTGCCGTCCGAACGATGCGCCCCTCGAGGCGCGGCAGGCGGCGCTGATCGAGCGCGCCTGCCGGCTCATCGAGGCGGCGCAGACGGCCCCGTCGCTCGACGCGCTGGCGCGCAGCGTCGGCCTCGGCCCTTCGCATTTTCATCGGCTGTTCAAAGCGCTCACCGGCGTGACTCCGAAGGCTTATGCGCTCGCTCACCGGCGCGCGCGCCTCCGGGACCGGCTGTCGGCGAGCCGATCCGTCACCGAAGCCATCTATGACGCGGGCTTCAATTCCAGTGGGCGCTTCTATGCGGAGGCGCCGCACGCGCTCGGCATGACGCCGAGCGCCTTTCGACTCGGCGGCGTCGACGCCGAGATCCGATTCGCGGTCGGCGACTGTTCCTTCGGCTGCATATTGGTCGCGGCGAGCGCGAAGGGCGTCTGCGCCGTGTTCCTGAGCGATCAGCGGGACGCTCTCGTTCGGGCTCTGCAGGACCGTTTTCCTCGTGCGACTCTACTCGGCGGCGATCCTGGATTCGAACGCCTGGCGGCGCAGGTCGTCGCCTTCGTCGAACAGCCGGAAATCGGCATGGACCTGCCGCTCGACATTCGCGGAACCGCGTTCCAGCATCGCGTGTGGACGGCGTTGCGCGCCATTCCGTTCGGCGCCACGATCAGCTATGCCGAACTCGCGCGACGCATCGGCGCGCCGAAGGCCGCTCGCGCCGTCGCGGCCGCCTGCGCGGCCAATAAGATCGCCGTGGCGATTCCCTGCCACCGCGTCCTGCGCAGCGATGGCGAGCTGTCCGGCTATCGCTGGGGCGCGGAACGCAAGCGCAAGCTCCTCGAGCGAGAAAAAAAGTGACCCGGTGCGGCGGCGGACTAGCGCTCCCGCGGCGCGACGATCCCGCCGACGACGCTCGGCCGCGCATCCTCCGTCGCCGTCAGCGCCGAGCAGGCCGAGGCGGCGTTGTCCCAGCTGCAGACGGTCGCGCCCGAAATCTCGCGGCAGGCGCAGCGGAAGAGCACGCCGGCGACGCACAGGGATTTGCCGGTGTCGTCGTCCTGGCGGCAGCTCGGCTCGGCCGCGGCGGTCGTCGCCGGCGCGGCCAGGATCAGAATGGCGGCAATAATTTTTTTCATGTCTCGCGCCCCGGCGCTGCGCTCGCCGTGAAGACGAGCCCTCGGGCGCGCATATAAGGCGAGATGCGTCGCGGTCGATCCTGCGCGGAGGGGCATGCTTCGCGGGGAAAGAATGCGAAAAATTCGCCGGAAGGGGAGCCGAGATGATTCGCGACTACACGGATCACGCCGCCAATGAACGAACCTATCTCGCCTGGGTGCGCACCGGCATAGCGGTGATGGCGCTCGGCTTCGTGATCGAGAAATTCAATCTATTCGTGTTGACGATCGGCGGCTCCATCATTCTCGAGGGCGCCGCCGGCGCGCTCGTCGAGCGCAGGCTGGAGCGCCTCTCAGGGCCGCTCGCGCGCGATGGCGGCGGCGTGCTGGTGCTCGGCGGCATCGGGCTCATCGCCATCGCCACTTGGCGCTTCATCCATACGCGACGCCTGCTCGACGACGAGCAGACTCACAAAGCGAGCGTCGGGCGGATCGAGCTGATCGCTCTCGCGGCTCTGCTTCTCGTCGTCGCCGGCTTCGGCGCCTTTCTGGCGATGGGCTGAGGGTCAGAGCGCTTCCCGATCGACCAAATCGGTTCGGATAAGGCTCTCGTTCGACTGTTTCACAACAAACCCGCGACCATCGGGGGCATCATTGCGAGGAGCGAAGCGGCGAAGCAATCGAGAGCCGCCGCGAAATGTCGGAAGACGCCGCCTCACGGCTGAAGGATTGCTTCGCTTCGCTCGCAATGACGAGCCCCATTTCGTTGGGACGCGTCAAAAGATTTTTCTATCGGGCATTTGCGATTATGTGACGCCGTCGAGCTAGAAGCCGTGCGTGCCCGTCGCCGCGGGGCGCTCCTCCTCGAAGGATTGCTCCTCCTCGAAGGAACGCTCGGGCTCGGCCGGCTGCTCCGCGGTGAGGCGCGGGGCGGGGGAGGGCGGGGCGAGCCGCGCCTCGGAGCGACGGAACTCCTCGTAACCGTCATAGATGGATGCGAGAAGAGCGTTGAGCTCCGACCGCGACAGACGGGTCTTGTGCATCAAAGCGCCGACGAGGCGCTCGAGCTCGCCGCTCAAATGGCGAAGCCGCATCGCCGCGACCTGATGCAGCTGGTCCAAGATCGATTCGTGCAGCTCACGCTTCTCCGACGCGCCGAGCGAGGCGGTGTAATGCGACTTGTGCATGAAAGATTCGGCGAGGCGCTGCGCGGTGACGAGATTATTGCGGTCGATCGCATCGTCATAGGGCGGCCCCATGAACAGGGTCTCGGCGATTCGCGGCGCCAGCGCGCGCATCGCATGCAGGGCGTCGAGATCGGACGGCGAGCCGGGATCATTGATGAAATGGGTGACGCCCTTCTCGGTCTCGAAGCGCACGTCGGCGCGCCACAGCTCGGAGCCGGCGCTGCCCGGCAGGCGATGCAGCGCGACGCTCTCGGTGCGCATGCCGCCGGTCGCCGAGATCAGCATGATGCCGGCCGCGCGCACGGCGGTGCGGCGGCGCCCGGAGGTGTCGGGCTCGGCGGGCGTGAGGCGCTTCTCGACCGCCCGCATCATGGCCCGCGCCGCTTTTTCCGCGCGGGCGCGCTCTTCGGCGGCGCGCTGCAGCTCGCGCCTCTCGGCGAGCTCGCGCTCGCGGCGCGCGATCATCTCGCGGTCGACGTCGGCCGCGCTATCGGCCTTGGACGGTTTGAGCTTGCGCCTCGTATGAGCGATGTAGCTGCCCATGGCGGTTTCTCCGCTTCGCGCGTTTTCGGTCTCTCGCCGCCTGCCGAGGCGGGTGGCGGGCCATGACGCGAACGCTAGCGCCGACGGCTCCCGGCCCGCGATTGTGGAAATTGCGCAGAGCGTCGCAGTGGGGTGACCAAGCTGCTGTTTTCATGGGCGCCCGGCGCCTAGGAAGCCGGACAATCGCGCCGAGATTGCGGACGCGTTCCGCGGCGTGTCGTCGCAGCGCGAGGCCGTGTTTTCATTTCGACCGGCCGGCGACGCGAGGGGCGGGACAGCCGCGCATCGCTGGCGATTCCTGCGGTTGACAAAATTTCCCGGGAGCCGTTTGTGGACAAGCGTCGTGATCCACGCCAGTGATCGCGACTGCCGCCGGAGCCCTTGGAGCCCCTGCGCCCGCAGTCGAGGGCAGACTGCTCGAGGAACAGGCGCGCAACGCGCGAATAGACTTGTATCTATTGGCGCTTCCGAGACGTCAGCGTCCCCGTGAGCAGTCGCCGGGGTCGAACTCGCGAGAGAGGTTGTTGAAGTGAGCAATGCGACAAAGGCGGAGCCGCACCGCCGGGACATCTTGTTCCTCGCCACCGGCGCGGGCGCGGCGGTCGCCGCCGGCGCAGCGGTCTGGCCGCTGATCGCGCAGATGAATCCCGACGCATCCACTCTGGCGCTGGCGTCGACCGAGCTCGACATCTCCGCCATCGCGCTCGGGCAGATCGTGACCGTCAAATGGCGCGGCAAGCCCGTCTTCGTGCGCCGCCGCACCAAGCAGGAGATCGAGGCGGCGCAGAATGTGAATCTCGCCGAGCTGCCGGATCCGCAGCCCGATTCGGCGCGCGTGCAGAAGCCCGAATGGCTCGTCGTCGTCGGTGTCTGCACGCATCTCGGCTGCATTCCCACCGGCCATGAAGGCGAGTTCAACGGCTGGTTCTGCCCCTGCCACGGCTCGACCTACGACACTTCGGGGCGCATCCGCAGCGGTCCCGCCCCCAGCAATCTCGAAGTGCCGCAATACGCTTTCCTCACCGACACGAAGATCAAGATCGGCTGAGCGGCGCGCGGTCCCGTCCCTGCAGACTTAACGAGACGACCCTCATGAGTGGACATTCGACTTACAAGCCGAAGAGCGGCTTTGCGCGCTGGCTGGAGCGGCGCCTGCCGATTCTCGGCTTCATCCACGAGTCCTTCGTCGCCTATCCGGTGCCGAAGAATCTCAACTATCTCTGGACCTTCGGCGCGATCCTGTCGTTCATGCTCATCGCCCAGATCGTGACCGGCGTGGTGCTGACCATGCATTACACGCCGGAGACGACGCTGGCCTTCGATTCGGTCGAGCACATCATGCGCGACGTGAATTGGGGCTGGGCGCTGCGCTATGCGCACGCCAACGGCGCCTCGATGTTCTTCCTCGCAGTCTATATCCACATCTTCCGTGGCATGTATTACGGCTCCTACAAGGAGCCGCGCGAGGTCTTGTGGATCCTCGGCGTCGTGATCTTCATGCTGATGATGGCGACCGGATTTCTGGGCTATGTGCTGCCCTGGGGACAGATGTCCTTCTGGGCGGCGACGGTCATCACCAATCTCTTCACCGCCATTCCCGTGGTCGGCAACGCTATCACCACTTGGCTGCTCGGCGGCTATTCGGTCGACAACGCCACGCTGAACCGCTTCTTCGCGCTGCATTACCTGTTGCCCTTCGTCATCGTCGCGGTGGTCGGGCTGCATGTCTGGGCTCTGCATGTCACCGGGCAGAACAACCCGACCGGCGTCGAGGTGAAGGACGTCGAGAAGGAGACCTTGCCCTTCACGCCCTATGCGACGATGAAGGATATGGTCGGCGTGGCGATCTTCTTCGCGCTCTACGCCTGGCTCACCTTCTTCGTGCCGAATTACACGGGCCATCCCGACAATTACATCGAGGCCAATCCGCTGGTGACGCCGCCGCATATCGTGCCGGAATGGTATTTCCTGCCCTTCTACGCGATCCTGCGCGCGATCCCGAGCAAGCTCGTCGGCGTCATCGCGCTCTTCGGCTCGATCCTGATCGTCGCGGCGCTGCCCTGGCTCGACACGTCGAAAGTGCGCTCCGGCGTCTATCGGCCGACGTTCAAGAAGTTTTTCTGGGCCTTCGTCGCGGTGTCGGTCGGTCTCGGCTATCTCGGCGCGCAGCCGGCGGAAGGCGTCTATCTGCTCGCGGCGCGCATTCTGACCGTCTGCTACTTCCTCTACTTCATCGTGGTGCTGCCGCTGCTCGGCAAATTCGAGAAGACCTTGCCGGCGCCCGAGTCGATCGCGGCGTCGATGGCCAATGGCGTCGCTCGATCCGGGGAGGGCGTTAATGCGTGACGCGCGCGGGAATTCGACCATGATCGTATCGATGATTCGCCGGTCGGCCTTCGGCCTTTCGATGAGCCTCGTGCTCGGCGCGTCGCTGCCCGCGCTCGCGTCGGACGCGCATTCGCAGCCCAAGCCGCCACTCCAGCAATGGAGCTTCGCCGGCGCGTTCGGCCGCTATGACGCCGCGCAATTGAAGCGCGGCTTCAAGGTCTACAAGGAGGTCTGCTCCAGCTGCCACTCGATCCATCGGCTCGCCTTCCGCAATCTCGCCGAGAAGGGCGGACCGGAGTTTTCCGAGGCCGAGGCGAAGGCGCTCGCCGAGAGCTACAAGATCAAGGACGGCCCCAACGACACGGGCGAATATTTCGAGCGTCCGGGACGGCTCAGCGATCATCTTCCGCCGCCTTTCCCCAATGAGCAGGCGGCGCGGGCGGCCTTCAGCGGCGCCTATCCGCCGGATATGTCGGTGCTGGCCAAGGCGCGCGGCTTTTCGCGCGGCTTTCCGCAGTTCCTCGCCGACGCTCTGCCGGGCTTCTCCTATCAGGAGCACGGCGTCGACTATATCGTCGCGCTGCTGAACGGCTATGAGGACGCGCCGGGGGGAGTCGAGCTGCCGGCCGGACAATATTACAACGCCTATATGCCCGGCCATCGCATCGGCATGCCGCCGCCGCTCTCCGACGGCGCCGTGACCTATGACGACGGCGCGCCGCAGACGCTCGACCAGTATTCCAAGGACGTGAGCGCCTTTCTGATGTGGACGGCCGAGCCGCATCTCGACGCCCGCAAGGAGATCGGCCTGCGCGTCGTGCTGTTCCTGATCGTGCTGTCGACCTTGGTGTATTTCACCAAGCGGAAGATTTGGGAGAAGGCGCACTGATAACGCCGCGAGCGCATCCGTCCTTCACGTGAAGGCGGATGCGCTCTGTGACCGTGAGCCAACGGAAGCAAGGGCCGTCATTGCGAGCGGAGCGAAGCAATCTAGAGCAGCGGGGCGGCCTCTTTGTTGGCTCGTGGCTTCGCTCCTCGCAATGACCTGCCCCGTTGCGGCTTCTCGTGATGTAGTAGAATTAGGCCGGTCGAGCGAGTGAGCCGCGCAGCTCTAGCGCCGCCGCTTCTTCGTCTGTGAAGCCGATCGCCGTGAATTGCGCGGCGATGCGGGACGCCCAGCCGACGTCTCCGCACTCGGAGGTTTCGACCGCCGCTTCGTGGATGCGCCGCGCTTCCTCTTCCATGTTGCGCCCATTCTGTCGAGCGCGGCGTTGAAGCGCGAGCTCGACATGGTCGGCGAGATCGCGAACGAGCAGCTGAGCCAAGCCGAGAACACTCCTGATATCGACGATGTCATAGAGAGGGGCGTCCTCCCGTCAAGCCGACAGCAGCTCGTGGACGCTGAACAGCGCCGCCTCGTCGGTCCACACCCGCCGCGGCGACCAGCCGGCGGCGCGGGCCGTCGCACGGAACTCGTCGACGGCGTATTTGTAGGAGTTTTCCGTGTGGATGGCCTCGCCGCGGCGAAAGCCGAAGGCCCGGCCGGCGGCCTCGGCCTGCTGCCATCGGCGGCTCACGAGGCGCATCTCGATCCGCCCCTCGGCCGCGTCATAGATCGCCTGATGGCCAAAGCCGTCGAGATCGAAGCCGCCGCCGAGCTCGCGATTGATGCGCGCCAGCAGATTGAGGTTGAAGGCGGCGGTGACGCCGCGCGGATCATTATAGGCGGCGAGCAGCCGCGCCGGGTCCTTCTTCAGATCGACGCCGATGACGAGCCGGCCGCCCGGTCCGAGCGCCCGCCGGATCGCGGCGAGCAGAAGGCTGGCCTCGGCCGGCGTGAAATTGCCGATCGTCGATCCCGGGAAGAAGCCGACGACGCGCCCGCGGGCGATCTCGCGCGGCAAAGCGAAAGACGCGGAGAAATCGGCGACGATCGGCAGCACGCGCAGATCGGGAAAGCGGCGCGCCAGACGCGCGCGCGCCTCCTCCAGCGCGGCGGCGCAAATATCGATCGGCGCGTAAGCGGCGAGTCCGTCGCCGCGCTCCAGCAGGATCTCGGTCTTGCGGCAGGAGCCCGAGCCGAACTCGACCAGCGTCGTCTCTTCCCCAGCGCCGTCGAGGATCTCCGCCGCATGGGCCTCGAGAATCGCGGTCTCGGCGCGCGTCGGATAATAATCGGGCAGGCGCGTGATCTCGTCGAACAGGCTGCTGCCCTCCGCGTCATAGAAATAGCGGCAGGAGAGTCGCTTGCTCGGCCGGGACAGGCCGTCGAGCACATCGGCGGCGAAGCCTTCTGGCCAAGTGCTGGCGAAAGCGTTTTCCATCAGCGCGGCTCCGCGGCGAGGCGCAGGCCGGAACATTGCCAGCGCTGGCGAGCGTAGAGGAAATTGCGATAGCTCGGCCGAACATGGCCGGCCGGCGTGAGGCAGGAGCCGCCGCGCAGCACATGCTGGTCGCACATGAATTTGGCGTTGTACTCGCCGATCGCGCCGGGCGGCGGACGGTAGCCGGGATAGGGGAGATGGGCGCTCGCCGTCCATTCCCACACATCGCCGAACATCTGCCGCGGGCGGCGGCGGAAGGGCGCGGCCGGCGCCTGCGGGCGCAGCGCCCCGCTGGCGAGCAGATTGCCGGCGACAGGCGCCGAGGCCGCCGCCAATTCCCATTCATATTCGGTCGGCAGGCGCTTGCCGGCCCAGCGGGCGAAGGCGTCGGCCTCATAGAAGCTGATATGCGCGACCGGCGCGTCGGGCGCGGGCGGGGCGAGGCCTTCGAGCGTCATCGCCAGCCATTCGCCGTCTCTCCGCTCCCAATAGGCTGGCGCGCGCCACTCCTCGCTCCGCGCCCGATCCCATCCGTCGGAGAGCCAGAGGGTCGCGGTCTCATAGCCGCCGTCGGCAATGAATTCGAGCCATTCGGCATTGGCCACCGGCCGGTCGGCGAGGGCGAAGGGCGCGACCAGCGCCTCATGGCGCGGCGTTTCATTGTCGTAGCAGAAGCCCGGGCCGCCATGGCCGATCGGCGTGACGCCGCCGGCGAAGGCGAGCCAGAGCAGCGGCTCCGGCGCGCCGCCGGCGAGGCGCGGCCGCGCGGGGCGATAGGCGGGCCGCAGCGGATTGGCGGCGAAGAGCGCCAGAATGTCGGTGAGCAGCAGCTCTTGATGCTGCTGCTCGTGGTGCAGTCCGAGCTCGATGCGGCGTGTCGCCTCCTCGTCCGCCCCTTGCTCCAAGAGCCTCGCGACGGCGTCGTCCACATGGCGGCGAAAGGCCAGCACGCGGTCGAGCGTCGGGCGCGTCAGCAGGCCGCGCTTCGGCCGCGGCTGACGCGGTCCCGCAGCCTCGTAATAGGAGTTGAAGCAAAAGCCGAAGGCCGGATCGAAGAGGCGATAGCCGGGAAGAAAGGGCGAAAGGACGAAGGTTTCGAAAAACCAGCTGGTGTGGGCGAGATGCCATTTGGTCGGGCTCGCCTCGTCGATCGCCTGGGCGACCATGTCCTCCGGCCCGAGCGGCCAGGAGAGCTCCAGCGTCAGGTCGCGCGTCGCGGCGTAGCGCGCGAGTAGGTCGTCCTCTTCGGGCCGCGCTCGAGGCGTCGGCGGAGCGGGAGCCGGTTCGGCCATGGCGGTCCCTTAAAAAAAGCGACGGCCCGGGCGCCGTCGTCGAGGGCGCATATAGGCGGGCGCTGCGCCGCGGCAATCCGCATGTGCGGCGGCGCACAGAAGGCGGGAGCGCTCCCGGCTAGGGTTTCAACGCTCGCCGATGCGGGCAGGGACCAGGGATTTGGGGAGCCGCCGTCATGATCGAGACCATCTGCAGCGCCATCGAGGACAAGGGCCATCTCAGCGTCGCGAGCCTCGCGCTCGACGCCGATCTCTACGCCGCCGGGCTGTCGCCCTTCGCGGCCATTCAGGTGATGCTGGAGCTCGAGCGCCGGCTCGATGTCGAATTCCCGAAGTCGATGCTGAACCGCCGTAGCATGGCGACCATCGGCATGATCGCTTCGCTGCTCGGCGCGCTGCAGGCCGACGCCGGCCGGCTGCAGGCCGCGTGATGGCGGCGGCGTGAAGCGACCCAGAAGGCGCGCATTCTTTCCTACCGCACCACGACGCGCGCGCCCTTGGCGACGCGCTGATAGAGATCGATCACATCGGCGTTGAGCATGCGAATGCATCCCGAGGACACCGCATGGCCGATGCTCTGCGGCTCATTGGTGCCATGGATGCGGAACAGAGTGTCCTTATTGCCCTGAAAGAGATAGAGCGCCCGCGCTCCCAGCGGATTCTCGAGCCCACCGTCCATATGCGGCGGCAGATCGGGACGGCGCTCCAGCATTTCCGGCGGCGGCGTCCAGCCGGGCCAGAAGGCCTTGCGGCCGATCTGCGCCTCGCCCTTCCAGGCGAAGCCGGTGCGGCCGACGCCGATCGCATATTCCACCGCGCGCCCGTCCTCGAGCGACAGCAGCAGCCGCCGCGCGCGCGTGTCGATGGTCAGAGTGCCCGGCGCCTCGCCGGTGCGATCGTCGACGAAGCGGCGCCGTGTCTGGCGCATATTGATCTGATCGTCATAATCGACGGGAGTCGAATAATTGGGATCGGCGTCCGGCGGCAGGGCCGCGACCTTCGCGCCGTTCTCACCTGCGGCGCCGGAGCGGCCGGGGCGGCGTTCGCGCTCGTCCTCGCGCCCGGGATCGCGGCGGCGCTGTGGCGCCACATCCTCGCGGTCGTCGTCCCAGGGGTCATAGTAGCTACGCCGATCGTCGGGCCAGAAAGACTGAGCGAGAGCCGGAGCTGCGGTCAGCGCCAGAGCGGCGAGGCCGAGAACGAGAGGACGACGCAACGACATATTCTCCCCCGATCGAAGACGGTTTCCTTCTTCTACGACGAAGGCGGCGAAAAACGGACAGCCGCGCCGAAGCAGTGCGCGCGTCTTCTGCCGATTTGGCAGGGGTGAAAGAGCGAGCCCGAAGGCTCGCGGTCCAAGCGCGGCCCTGGACCGTGAGCCTTCAGGCTCGCTCTTTGCGCGACCGCTCGTCTTCTGCCGCCGCCGCCGCCGGCCTATAATCTCCTCATGACTCACCCGTTCTTCTCGCTCCATAGTCATGGCTTCGTCCGCGTCGCGGTCGGCGGACCGCGCACGCGCGTCGCCGATCCGGCCTTCAATGTCGCGCGCACGATAGAGATGGCGCGCGAGGCCGACGCCCGCGGCGCGTCCATCGTGCTGTTTCCCGAGCTCGGGATCAGCTCTTATGCGATCGACGATCTTTTGCATCAGGACGCGCTGCTCGCCGCCGTCGAGGCCGCGCTCGGCGAGCTCCTCGAGGCGAGCCGCGCGCTGCATCCGATCCTCGCGGTCGGCGCGCCATTGCGCTGGCGCTCGCGTCTCTATAATTGCGCCGTGCTCGCGCGGCGCGGCGAGATTCTCGCGGTCACGCCCAAAGTCTATCTGCCCAATTATCGCGAATTCTACGAGAAGCGCCATTTCGCCTCCGGCGCTTCCATCGCCGGCGAGGAGATCGACATCGCCGGGCGCCTCGCGCCCTTCGGCTCCGACGTGCTGCTGGAGGCGCGCGATTTCGCCGGCCTCGTCATCCATGCGGAGATTTGCGAGGATGTGTGGGTTCCGATCCCGCCTTCGACCCGCGCCGCGCTCGCCGGCGCGACCGTGCTGCTCAATCTCTCGGCCAGCGACGCCATCGTCGGAAAATCCGATTATCGCGCGAGCCTTTGCGCCGGTCATTCGGCGCGCTGCCTTTCCGCTTATCTCTATTCGGCGGCGGGGCAGGGGGAATCGACCACCGATCTCTCCTGGGACGGCGAGGCGATGATCTATGAGAATGGCGCGCGGCTCGCGTCGGCCGAGCGCTTCGCCGAAACGCCGCAGCTCATCTTCGCCGATCTCGACATCGGCCGGCTCGAGGCCGAGCGCATGCGCCAGGGCAGCTTCGGCGATTGCGCCGATGTCGAAGCCGCGACGCGCTTTCGCCGCGTGCTCTTCGATCTCGAGGCGCCGCGCGACAAGAATCTCGGCCTGCTGCGTGAGGTGGCGCGCTTTCCCTTCGTGCCCGACGATGAGGCGCGGCTCGCCGAGCTCTGCTTCGAAGCCTTCAATATTCAGTCGCACGGCCTGCGCCAGCGCCTGCAGGCGGCGAAGATCGACCGCATCGTCATCGGGGTCTCGGGCGGGCTCGATTCCACTCATGCGCTGCTCGTCGCCGTCGCCGCCTTCGACGCGCTCGGCCTGCCGCGCACGAACATTCTCGCCTATACTCTGCCGGCCTTCGCCACCACGGATCGCACCAAGGCCAACGCCTGGCGGCTGATGCGCGCGCTCGGCGTCAGCGCCGAAGAGATCGACGTCGGCCCCGCCTGCCGGCAGATGCTGGACGATATCGGCCATCCCGCGGCGCGGGGCGAAGCGCTCTATGATGTGACCTATGAGAATGTGCAAGCCGGCGCGCGCACTTCGCTGCTGTTCCGTCTCGCCAATCGTCACGACGCCATCGTGCTCGGCACCGGCGATCTCTCCGAGATCGCGCTCGGCTGGTGCACCTATGGCGTCGGCGATCAGATGTCGCATTACAATGTCAACGCCTCGGTGCCGAAGACGCTGATCCAGCATCTCATTCGCTGGTGTGCGCGCGACGCGCATTTCGGCGCCGCGACGGCGCCGGTGCTGCGCGATATTCTCGACACCGAAATTTCACCGGAACTGGTGCCCGGCGAGACGACGCAGCGCACCGAGGATGTCGTCGGGCCTTACGCGCTGCAGGATTTTAATTTGTTCTATACGACGCGCTACGGCTTCACGCCCTCGAAGACGGCCTTCCTCGCCTTTCACGCTTGGAGCGACGCCGCCGCCGGCCACTGGCCGAGCGATATTCCGCAGGACAAGCGTCGCGCCTATGATCTCGACGCGATCAAACATTGGCTCGGCGTGTTCGCGCGGCGCTTCTTCGCGACCAGCCAGTTCAAGCGCAGCGCTCTGCCCAATGGTCCGAAGGTCAGCTCCGGCGGCTCGCTATCCCCACGCGGCGACTGGCGCGCCCCGAGCGACGCGAGCGCGAATGCGTGGCTCGCGGATTTGGAGGAGATTCCGTAGCGAACTGCGGTCCGTTGCGATCGAATAAGCATAGCTCTTCCTTCGAGGGAAGCTGCACGACCAGCTCTAATACCCCGAAGGCGTAGCTTGCGGGCGGCGGCGCATCGAGCAGCGCCAGGGCTCGGCGGTCCGTCGCTTCGCCGTATTTGCACTCGGCGCCGCGCTTGCCGACCTCGGAAAAGCCGGCGAGCCGCTCCTTCGCGTAACGCACGCGCCACTTCGACGCCGTGCCGGTCGTGCAGCCGAGGTCCGTCCGATCGGCCGTATCGCCGAGTCATCGGCAGCCTCACAAATCAGCGATAGTGGGTACTAGTCTAGAGCGTGTCCGATCGAACGGAATCGTTCGATCGGCCAGAATTCGCTCACACGTAAGAATGCTGGAGCCTTATCCGATCCAATCGGATCGGATAAGGCTCCAGCGATCCGTTGCTCCGGAAGGAGCGGCCGATACGAATTGCTTCGTCCGCCACGTCGCTTTAAGACGCATTCGGATCTCGTCACATTTTCGCTGGCTAAACTAGCCTCTTTTCATGGCGCGGCTGCTCCTTGGGATTCGTAGCAGATTACGGAAGTCAAAACGCAAAGCGACCTCTTCCGTGGTGGCTCGGTTAGCAGCTCGTCGGTAACCTATGGAAACGCGAGCATGGGCTTCTACCGACTTTTTTTGGCATACCTCGTCGTTTATAGCCATGCAGGCACTAACGTTTATGGCTTTAATTTGGGAGTTGTCGCTGTCGTGTCTTTTTTATTATTAAGTGGATTTGTAATGAGTGCGTTGATTAGAAAATATTATATGTCATTGAGCTCGATTGGTTATTTTTATCTGGACAGGTTTGCTCGCATCGCGCCGCAGTTTTATTTGTATGCACTATTAACTCTGATCGGAGCGGTTGCGTTCGAGCTTCGGCATCCTTGGATGAAGTTCGCGCCATCTACGAGTCGGGCTGTCGTGCAATTCTCAATTATTCCGCTGAATATATACCCGCACGCTGATAAACTCGTGCCGCAGGCGTGGTCATTAGGTTTAGAAGCTACGTTCTACCTGATTTTTCCATTTATCCTACTGTTGCGTTTGCGGCTGCTGACAGCGGCGGTTTCGTTTGCGATATTTCTGCTCGCATATACGACGGTCTTGAACTTTGACAGATGGGGCTATCGATTGCTGCCAGGGACAATGTTTATTTTCATTTGTGGTAGTTGGATTGAGAAATCAGAAAACAAATATATTAATTGCATTCCGGCTTTTATCGCAATTATTGCGGCAATATTGCTTTTTATATCTTACTATTATTCTGCGATCGCGCTCGATAACGATTATCTGGAAACGATAAGGCGCTCTACATTGCTTGGTGTTGTCATCGGGATTCCGGCTGTCTATATCTTGAAATATATAGACTATAGCTCAAGGTTTGAGAGCGTCGCAGGCGATTTGAGTTATGGTGTTTTCTTAAATCACATATTAATTATTGGTATAATTCTAACATATTCGCCTTTGAATTCAGATGATTTCAAATGTTTTTCTGGTATATTGCTGATAGGCTGCGTTTTCATGGCATCGACAGTATTGAGCTACGCGAGCTATAAACTCGTCGAAAGGCCGGCCCTGACGTCGAGACGAAAATTACGTGTGTCTAACTCTGGGCGCGCGGGAACCGCTCGGGCGGTCTCCGCCATCGAACGCTCCGGGGTGGCGTAGTCCTCGCCGACGCCGCATGGCGCGTCGGCGAGGACATTTTGGGGCGGGGCTGCGATACTCCTGCAGCCCTCTGATCGACGCTACGTTCAGAGATTCGCGAAAGCCGTGATCGCCGCCGTGACGGCGGCGCAGGTCGCGACGATCGAAAGAATAGCCGTGATCGTGTTCATGAGCGCATTCCCCATTTTTCGTCGTTATGGGGGGCCGAACGACCGCACAGCGGACCTTCGCCCCGGGTCGACGCAGGGAGTGTAGCACTCTTTTGTGCTGTTCGCGACATTTTGTCGCGCCAACGCACACGGTTGACGGATTTTTGACAATTCTGTCGGTCGTCCGGTCCCTCGGCGGTCAGAATTTCTCCACCCAGGGCCGCACCGTCACCTCGAAGGACCAGGCGCTGCGCTTCTGGCGCAGCAGATCGACATAGGCGTCGGCGATGTCATCCGGATGCAGCGTCGCGTCGATGGCGTCGCTCTGGCCCGGCGCGCGGATGACGCCGTCGACGACGATGTGCGCCACATGCACGCCTTTCGGCCCCAGCTCGCGCGCCGCGCTCTCGGCGAGCGCCCGCAGCGCGAATTTGCCCATGGCGAAAGGCGCCGAGATCGCATAGCCCTTGAGGCTCGCGGTCGCGCCGGTGAAGAAGAGCGCCCCGCGACCGCGCGGGCCGAAGCGCCTGGCCGCCTCGCGCGCGGCGAGAAAGCCGCCGAAAGCGTTGATCTCGAACGCCTGCCGCACCGCCTCCGGATCGAGCTCGGCGAGTGGCCCGCGAATGCGCGCGCCGACGTTATAAACGACGACGTCGATCTCCCCGAGCTTCGCCTCGGCGGCCGCGAAGAGTTTTTCGACCGAGGTCGGGTCGGTGGCGTCGGCGGCGAAGGCGTCGGCGCCGGTCTCGGCCGCGATGGCCGCGAGGCTCGGCGCGCTGCGCGCGGCGATGGCGACCTTCAGCCCGGCGGCGGAGAAGCGCCGCGCCAGCGACGCGCCGACGCCGGGGCCGGCGCCGATGATGAGGGCGGCGCGATAGGGGATATCGTTCATGGGAGTCCTCGGTCAGTCCGGCAGCGAGACGAAGCAGCGCAGCTCTATGCTCTCGCGCGGACGGGCGTCGCTCGGCGTCGCCGGATCGTCGAACGCCGTATGAGGCGAAAACCGCGCCACATCCGCCCGCGAATCATAGCATTTGAGCAGCAGGACCTCGGCTTTGCGCATGCGCGGATAATAGAACCAGCGCTGCTCGGATGAAAAAGCCAGCGCATAGGTTTCGCCCACACGGTCGCGAAACACGAGATCGCAGGCGTGGAGATCGTCCGCCCGCACGCTGCCGGCGTCGCAGACGGCGAGCGGCGCGTCCTCGACCGGGCCGAACAGCGGCCGCCAGACATTGATGACGGCGTAGCGCCCGCGCGCGAACGCGCCGGCCTGCGCCCCGAGGATCTCGCGCAGACGCTTCGGGCCGGAGGCGACGGTCTGGTCGACATGGGCGCGGGCCACCGGCTCGCGCGGGAACCCCTCGACCGAGCGGCGGAAGCCGAGCCGCCCCCGGACGCGGCGCCGCAGCGTATGATCGAAGATATGAACGGCGCGCGCGCCGATCGCGCCTTTCAGCAGCGCTTCTGTTTCGGGATAATAGTCGGCGCGCAGCCGGCGCTCGTCCCAAAAATCATCGACCGTCGTCGGCGCCTCGACGAGCGCAAAGCCTTCGCGATCGAGCGACGCCGCGAGTCCGGCGCGCCGCGCGTCGACGATGCGGGTCCGGCGGGGCTCATAGTCGCCGCTCTGCCGCGGCGTCCCCGGCGGCGGCTCGAAGGTGAAGGAAACGGGCTTGTGTCCCGTCGGCTTCAGGAAGAAAAGATCGGCGAAGGTCGCGCCGTCGCGCGTCTCGCCGAGCTCGATCGCGTCCATGGCTCGGTCCAATCTGCGCGCGGCCGGCGCGCTGCGGCCGATGAAGTCTACCATTCGTATAGAATGTTTCAATGCAGTCGGCGCCGAACATTTGCCGCGTGGATCGGCCAAACCCAATTGCAAGGCCGAACGCCCGGCCCGAAGCAGGAGGAAGACATGACCTCGACCAATGCGCCCGAGCTCGCGCCGTCCCTCGGCTCCGGTGCGGAGGCGGGCGGGCGCGTGGCGCGCCTGTCCGCGCTGCTGGTGAATCTCGCCGCCCTCGGCGTGGCGCTCGAATTCACCGGGATCATGGTGCTGTCGCTCGTGCCCGGCGCGGATCGTCCGCATGCGCTGCCGTCCGGCCAGATCGAGCATGCGCTGGCCTATGGGATCGCCGGCGCGACGATCGCGGTCGCGTGTCGCACAGCGCGCGCGCGTCTGCTGGCGGCCTTGCCTTTCGCGCTCGGCGCCGCGGGGTTCGAGCTGCTGCAGACTCTCGTTCCCGATCGCGGACCGCGGCTCATCGACGCTCTGGCGAGCTTCACGGGGCTCTGTGTGGGACTGGCGGCGGGCGCCGGGCTCATGGCGCTGGTCCGCGCCGCCGCACATCGCAGCGGGCTTATGATTCGTCGGTAGAGACGCGGTTGCGACCGCCCGATTTCGACACATAGAGCTTGGCGTCGGCGCGCTGGATCAGGCCGGCGGGCCCTTCCCCGGGCTGCAGCCGCGCGACCCCGAAGGAGGCGGTGATGCGCCCGATCGGCCGGCCGCCTTTGATCGCCCATTTCTTGGTCTCGAACTCGCTGCGGATGCGCTCCGCCAGAAGACGGGCCTGCGCCGCTCCGGTCGCCGGCAGGATGATCGCGAATTCTTCTCCGCCGTAGCGGGCGACCGTGTCCTTCGTCTCGACATGGCTGGTCATGGTGCGGGCGAAATTCTTCAGCACCTCGTCGCCGATCGGATGGCCGTGCGTGTCGTTGATCTTTTTGAAATGATCGATGTCGGCCATGATCAGGCTGAGCTCGCCGCCGCTTCCGCCCGCCTCGCGCACCACGCGCTCCAGCGTCGTGTCGAAATAGCGCCGCGTATAGACCTGCGTGAGCGAGTCGCGGACGTTGAGCTCCTGCGTTTCCGCCAGAGTGGCGCGCAACTCGTCGATCTGGCGGCGCGAGTCGTCGAGGCTGCGGGCGTATTCTTCGGTCTCGCGCAGCATCTTCTGATTTTCGGCGATCAGAAGAATGATGGCGGCGCGAACCTGATCCGGACTCGCCGCCGGCGAGACGATTTCATTATGGCCTTTGCGCAGGGCTGCGGAATAGGTCTGGTTGCTCTCGAGATGGGCGCGCACCAGCGTCAAGATCGTATCGAGCTCGCCGTCGAGCTGCTTGCGCGCCGAGTGGATGCGGCCCATCCCGGCCCCGCCGCCGGTCTCGTTGGAGGCGCGGCCGAACAATTCGAGGAGGCGAGGCGCGCTCAGCGCCAGCCCGACGAAGCCGAAGGAGGCGATGGCGAGATTGCGGGCGAGGGCGAGCGGTTCATGCACGATCCGCAGCGTCTCGCCGGAAGGGGAGACATCGGTGCTCTCCCAGGAGTCGAGCGACCAGGACCACAGGGAGGCGAGATCCGCAGGGGCCAACATCCCGAGTCGGCTCGCGACGCAGGCGCCGGACAGCGCGACGACGACGGCGACGGCGGCCCATATCGCAAATCTCCAACTCAGCCTCATCTTTCGTCTCATCGTTCGAGCGCGCGAGGGGGCTCTCGCAAATCCTGTCCGCCGCGCAATGCGCGGGTCACGCCGATTCGACGCAAAGCGAATCGGCGAGCGCTGGGCGTATTTTCCCTTACGCGGCGCTCGCGTCTATCCCGTTCGTGACAAAATTCCCGAAAGGCGCAGCGCCGAGGCTCGCCCGTCGAGCCCCTACACGCCGTGGCCGTTCTCGTCCATGGCGACGCGACGCGCGTCGGAAAAGGCTTTGAAGGCGAGGCCACAGACCGCGATGACCGCGAGAATGGCGATGGCGGCGTCGAGGCTCGACACGCCTTCGTCCATTGTGGCGTCGATCCCGAGGAAATGGGCGGTGAAGGCCCAGACCACCATCAGAATGCGAAACTCGGTCGCGCCCATTCCGATATAGGCCATTTGTTGAACGTGCCGGGCGATCGCGCGGATATAAGTGTAGGCCGAGAACAGTAGATAGCAGATCAGAACGATGAAGGCCGCTTCGATGGTGAGGAAGGGCGACAGGCCGAAGGCGACGATGATCAGGATTTGTGAGAACAGATCATAAGTGTGCTCGACGAGGCCGAGCCGTGGGCGCGCCTCGCCGCGCTGGACGGCGAGCGGCCCGTCCAGCGCAATGCCGAACCAGTTGACGAACACGCCGACGGGCACGAGCGGCAGCCACAGAAGCGACCAGCGGCAGCCGATGAGGGCGGTGGCGGCGACAATGGAGCCGAAAAGGCCGAGCTTGGTCAGGAACAGAGGCGTGACCCGCTGCGGCATCTCTGCGATGATCGCGCGCACGAGCTTCTGCTCGCCAGGAGCCAGGAAGCTCTGGTGATGCTGCGATCTATTCCGAGCGCTCGTCATGTCTGGAGAAGCTCCGGTTGCTCTCGTCTCGGGAGTTTTAGAGTCTGCCGACGCCTATTTTGCCTCAAAAGGGCCCCGAGGCGCAAGCCTCGCCGCACGCCTGACGCAGGCCGATCGGGTGAAGGACTATAGACCTGACCCTCGTCCTGACGGAGCCGCCGCCGCCTGCGGCGGCTCCGCCAGGACCAGGCGGCGCCGGGACGCCGCGAGAACGTTAACCATAGGTGATGCGATTGCGTCACATTGGCGGAATTATTTCGGCGATGTTCCGGCGCGGCCTTGCCTTCGCCCTGATCTATGCCTCAGTTTGTGGCCGGCGCGGGCGGCCCCTAGGTCGCCGTACGGGGGCACCGCAAGTCGAGGTGGCAGTGGATTCGAAGCATATTCAGCGGTTTGCGGTTTTTTGCGGGGCGGCGCTCATTGCGGGCTGCTCGGTGATTCCGGGCAGCGGGCCGTCGGGTGATTCGATGGTCGAGGCGGCGGCCTCGGCGACGCCGTCCTTCGTCGGGGTGGAGATCGACGAATTTTCGCTCGAGGTGCTGGGGCGGCGGCGGGAGCCGTCGCTGCGCGGCTCCTTCGGCGACCATCGTGCGCCGGCGACGCAGCCGATCGGCGTCGGCGACGCGCTGCAGATCACGGTCTGGGAGGCGGCGGGCGGCGGTCTGTTCTCCTCCGGCGGGGCCTCGAGCCCGGGTTCGCGCTCGGCGACGATCCCCGAGCAGACAGTAGGGCGCGACGGATCGGTGACCGTGCCCTACGCCGGGCGCATCCAGGTCGCCGGCCGCAGCCAGCAGGAGGTGGAGGCGATCATTGTCGAGCAGCTGCGCGGCAAGTCGATCGAGCCGCAGGCGCTGGTGACTGTGACGCACAATGTGTCGAACATGGTGACGGTGACCGGCGAGGTGTCGCAGAGCGCGCGCGTGCCGCTGACGCTGCGGGGCGACAAGGTGATGGATGTGATCGCCTCGGCCGGCGGGTTCAAGACGCCGGTGCACGAGACCTTCGTCAGCCTGACGCGCGGCGACCGCACGGCGCGGGTGCCTGTCGGCGCTATCCTGGCGACGCCGCGGGAAAATATCTATGTGCGGCCGGGCGATGTGGTGACGGTGGAGCATACGCCGCAGACCTTCACCGTGGCGGGGGCGACGGGGTCGAACTCGGTGCTGGAGTTTGGCGCGCGCAGCCTGACGCTGGAGGAGGCGATCGGCAAGGCCGGCGGGATCGAGGACCAGCGGGCCGATCCGGCGGCCCTGTTCGTGCTGCGCTACGAGCCGAGCGGGATCGTGTCGCAATATCCGACGACAACGCCGGTTCTGGCCGCGCGGGCGCAAGTTCCTGTGGCCTATCATCTCGACATGCGGGACCCGAAGGCGATGTTCGCGGCGCGCCGCTTCGCGATGCGTGACAAGGACATTCTGTTCGTTTCGAACGCCGGTCTGACGGAGGCGGGCAAGGTGCTGAAATTGGTGTCGATGCTGACGCAGCCGGCGATCCAGGGGGTTCTGGTTCAGTCGCGGCTCAAATAAGGCCGAAAACCGTCGCAGGGGCGGCGATAATCGGTTGACGTGGCGGAGCGGCGCAGGCAAGCTGAAGGTGGCCGAATGCTGCGGCGCCGCAAACGGACGTGCGATTCGAGGGACTCGCGGGACCGAGGCGCGACAACGTTCCGATCGGCTGCGGTGTGTGAGAAGTTCGGGTTCGGTTCATCCGAGTTCAGCGCCGAATGAGGCGCGTGGAACGCCTGGCGTCGGAAATGGGGCGATGCCGCGTCGCGAGGCGCGGGGCCGCCCCGGAGCCTGGTCGCGAGGCGCCGAGCGCTTCACAATTGTCGAGGGGGCTTCTTGGCGGATCGATTGAACACGAGCGTGCTGGCGACTTGCGAGCGACGGCTCTTGGGCGCAATCGTTCAGCGCCTTCCGACCTGGGTGCTGCCGGACCAGCTGACGGCGGTCGGGCTGCTGGGAGCGGCGGCGACGGGGGCGGGGTTTCTGCTGTGCCATTGGTCGGCGTGGTTCCTGGCGCTGGTGGTGGCGGGGCTGGCGACGAACTGGTTCGGCGATTCGCTGGACGGGTCGCTGGCGCGGCACCGGTCGATCGAGCGGCCTCGCTACGGCTTCCTTCTGGATCATTCGAGCGATCTGATCGCGATGAGCCTGATCGTAGTGGGGCTCGGGGCGTCGCCTTTTTTCACCATGCCGTCGGCGCTGTTCGTGCTGTCGCTCTATCTGCTGATGAGCTCCTACACCTATCTCCGCGTGGCGACGGAGGGGGTGCATCGCCTGTCCTACGGCGGCATGGGAGCGACGGAGTTCCGGATTCTGGTGGCGGTGTGGGCGCTGATCGCGCACTGGGCCGGCCCCGGCCTGATCGAGGCGCGAATCCTGCGGTTCGCCTGGATCGACGTGTCGGTGGGCGGCCTGTCGGCCGTCGCCTTCACTTTGTTCGTGCTGATGGTTCGCCGCGATCTCGCGAAGATGGAGGCGGAGGAGGACGTCGGCGCGAGCGCGACGGTCCATCGCCTGCCGGCGCCGCGCCGGCGCGAGACGGCCGAGCCGCAGACCCTGCCGCCGCCACCCGCCGCCGAGCCGGCCCCGCAGCTCCAGGGCGCATCGCTGCGATAGGCTGTTGCAGCAGCGTTCACGCTCACTTATTTCTGAGCCTCGGGCCGGAACAGCGGGCGCCTCTGGTCGCTGGCCCCCCGCCTTGTTTTTTCGATTGCGAGCGCCAGTTCGTCGGCTGAAGGGCCGGCGCGGCGGGCGTCGCCCAAGCGAGCATCACGGCGTTTTCGGCATGAGAAGCGACAGTCGCGACATCGCCCTCGTGACGGGGGCGAGCGGGTTCATCGGCGGCGCCGTCGCCTCCCTGTTGCTCGAGCAGGGCTTTGCGGTGCGCGCTCTGGTCCGGCGCAGCAGCCCGAAGACCAATTTGCGCGCACAATTCGAGATCGTCGAAGGCGATGTGACCGATCGCGACAGCCTGCGCAGGGCGATGGCCGGCGCGCGCTATGTTTTTCATGTCGCGGCCGATTATCGCCTTTGGGCGCGCGATCCGCAGACCATTCTTCACACCAATGTCGAAGGAACGCGCCTCGTGATGGAGGAGGCGCTACGCGCCGGCGTCGAGCGGATCGTGCATACGAGCAGCGTCGCGACGCTCGCGCCCGATGCGCAGGGGCTTTGCGACGAGACGCGCCGACTCGCCTGCGACGCGCGGCTCGGTCCCTATAAGCGCAGCAAGCTGCTCTCGGAGCGGCTGGTCGAGGAGATGATCGAGCGAGATAGACTGCCCGCGGTCATCGTCAATCCCTCGGCTCCGCTCGGCCCGGGCGATGTGCGCCCGACGCCGACCGGGCGCATCATCGTGGAGGCGATGCGCGGCAACATGCCCGCCTATGTCGACACCGGTCTCGCCGTCGTCCATGTCGCCGATGTCGCTGCCGGCCATCTCTCTGCGCTGCAGCACGGGCGCATCGGCGAGCGTTATATTCTCGGCGGCGACAATCTCGCTCTCTCGACCTTGCTCGGAGAGGTGGCGCGCCTCTCCGGCCGGCGGCCGCCGCGCGTGCGTTTGCCACGCTGGCCCCTGGTGCCGCTCGCCCACGCCAATGAAGCGCTCGCCCGCGTCATCGGCCACGAGCCCTTCCTCAATGTCGAGAGCTTGCGCCTCTCGGCGACGACCATGTTCTTCGATCACGGCAAGGCCGCGCGCGAGCTCGGCTATCGTCCACGTCCCTATCGTCAGGCGCTCGCCGACGCGGTCGACTGGTTTCGCGCGGGCGCCAGGACGGAGCCGCGCATGCTCGGCGAGGCGCGCGGAGCCCATGATGGCGCGCTGCGCAAATAAGACGACGCACGGCGCCGATAGCGTGAGCGCAGGCGGCTCTTGCATGACGCGCGGCGAAAGGGCAATGCTCGCGTCATCTGTTGTTCGGCTAGAGAGCGATCATGTTTTTGGTTCGGAGCGCGCGGCGCGTTCCGCCCGCGGCGGCTCGCGCTTGCGTCCTCGCGGTCCTCGCCGCATGGCCGACGCCGGCCCTGCCGCAGGCTTCGCCCGGCTTCACGCTCTGCGTCACGCCGCAGCCTCCTGCCTGCGCCCTCGCCGCCAAAGCGGCCCCATCCTGCGACGCCGAGATCGAGGCCTATGTCGCTCTGGTGTTCCGCTATCGCGAATGTCTCGCCCATGAGACCGAGCGCGCGGTGGCGCAATCGAATGATGTGATCGACGGCTGGCGCTGCAAGCGCTTCGGCGACCGGTGCCGGCGTTGACCGCGGCGGCGGTCTATGATGTCACGCGCCTCGTGACGCGCGCGCTCAACCGCACCCCCAATGGCATCGACAGGGTCGATTTCGCTCTGGCGCGGCATTTTCTCGAAGGGCCGGACAATGCGAATGTCGCGCTCGCCTGCGCCGCGCTCGGGCCGCGTCTCGCCCACGCCGCCGACGCGTTCGGCACGCTCGTCGATATAGAGACGTTTTGGAACGAGCTCGTCGATCCAGGCGCCGATCCGGTGTTCGAGGCGCTGATCCGCGCCTTCGACGCGCCGCCTTCGACGGGCGGCGCCGCGCGGGTGAAGCGCTCCGGATTGGATGTGGTGGGGGAAAACTGGCGCGCCATGCGGCGCTGGGCGTTCCGGCTCGGTCGCGCGACGCGGCAGGCGCCGCAGGGCGCCGTCTATGTCAACGCCAGCCAGTTCCCGCTCGACAAGGACTGGCACATTCGCTGGCTGCGCGGGCGGCCGGATGTGAAGTCCGTCTTCTTCGTCCATGATCTGCTGCCGCTCGACGCGCCGGAGTTCTTTCGTCCCGCCGAGCAGGGCAAGCATTTGCGCGCCATGCGCAACATTGTGAGCCTCGCCGCCGGCGTCATCGTGGGGTCGGAGGCGGTGGCGCGGCGCGTGCGCGCCTTCGCGGCCGAGCAGGGCAGGGCGGATCTGCCGCTCTGTCTCGCCGGCCTGCCGGTCGCGCCGGTTTTTCTGAACGGCCCGCCGGCCGATCCGCGTCTCGCGGGCCGCGCCTATTTCGTCTGCTGCGGGACGATCGAGCCGCGCAAGAATCATATGACGCTGCTCGGCGTCTGGCGCGATCTCGCCGAGCGCCTCGGCCCGGCGTCGCCGAAGCTGGTGCTAGTCGGCAAGCGCGGTTGGCATAATGAGAATGTGCTCGACCTTCTGGAGCGCTGCGCGGCGCTGCGCCCCCATGTGATCGAGGCCTCCGGCCTGTCGACGCCGGCCTTGCGCAGCCTGCTCGCCGGCGCGACAGCGGCGCTCGCTCCCTCCTTCGGCGAGGGCTTCGGCCTGCCGGTGGCCGAGGCGGCGGCCTGCGGCGCGCCGGTGATCGCCTCCGACATAGAGACATTCCGCGAGATCGCTGACGATTCGCTGGACTATGTCGATCCGCTGGACGGTCTCGGCTGGCGCGACGCCATTCTCGCCTATTGCGAGCCGGGTTCGTGCCGGAGGGCGGAGGCGATGGTGCGGCTGGCGGAATTTCCACGCCGGGAGGTCGCCGGATTTTTGCGAACGGTCGACGATTTCATCGCCGGGCTGTGAATGAAGGCTCGTTCTTTCTGCCCGGCCAAATCGGCTGAAGCACGCCATTAGGCTTCATGCCCGCGTCGGGATCGCCGGAGCGCCGCCAATCTGACGCGCGACTTCGCCCGCAGACGTAAGACCGAGACCAAATATCTGCGTTTCGACGCGCTGATCGGCGAGCGGCCGAGCGGCGACGCGTCCGCCGACGAGCGCATCGATCATGAGCGTCGCGCGCGCAAGCTCGCGGCGGCCATCACGGGGCTGACCTATCGCTTCGGAGGGCCGGACGAGAACGCGGTGTCGATCATATTGGCGCAGAACGACGGCGTGCGCAGCGACGCGGGAGCCGAAGCGCTGCCGCCGATCGATGTGGGGGCGGAAGCGAGAACAGACGCGCCCGGCGACCCCGGCGGCGCGTCCGATCCGAAGGCCTATCGCCACCCGAATGCGAGCACCGAGACCAAGACCAGCACGCCTGTCATGGAGACGCCTATTTCCATCCAGGTCGTTCCGCAACAGGTGTTGCAGGATCAGCAGGCGGTGCGCCTCGACAAGGCGCTGGAGAATGTGAGCGGCGTCTATACGCTGCCGTCTGGCGGCAGCTATGGAGCCTCCGCGGATAATTTCCTCATTCGTGGTTCAAGGCCGACAGGATCTATCGTAACGGCGTGCTCCAGCCTAAAGCGTTCGGCACGGTCACCTCGTCCAATGATCTCGCCGATGTCGACCATGTCGAGGTGCTCAAGGGACCGGCGTCGATCCTCTATGGGCGCATCGAGCCCGGCGCGCTCGTCAATCTCGTGACCAAGTAGCCGCTCGTGCAGTCTTTTCACGCCGTGGAACAGCAGATCGGCTCATTCGCATTCTATCGGACCACGCTCGATTTCGGCGGTCCGGTCAGCGCCGGCGATGGGCTCTTTTATCGATTCGATATGGCATATGAAAACGCCGGCTCCTTCATCGACTTCGCCCAGAATGAGCGCGTGTTCATTGCCCCCAAGCTGCGATGGGAGATCGACGCGGCCACCCAGATCACCTTCGATTTTCATTATCTGAACACCCGCGATCCGTTCATCAATGGAATTCCGGTCTTCGGCAGTCCGCCTCGGATTCCAACCTGTCCCGCTCCACCAACCTCTATGACGCGCCTCGCGCGAGCGTCGAGGAAGTGAGATTCGGCTATGCCCTGTCTCATGCTTTCGACGAGAGCTGGACGTTGCGGCACCGATTCTCCGCAAATTTCCTCAACGGCGGCAGCAACAATGAAAACTTCCCGTTCGGAACGGCGAGCGCCGCGGGCGTGCTTCCCCGTGGCGTGGTGGCCGAACATTTCCGCGATGCGCTCTATCAGGCGTCGGCGGCATGGCGAGCTACGTATTTCGTGAACAGCGACGGCCTCGGCAATCTGATGTTCGGCTCGCCGAGGAGATTCATGGGCTCTGCGCGCGTGACATTCTGACGAAATTTGCCGCTGTCGCGACGGCCCGCCGAGCGTGGGCCGTCGACCTGTATACGTGCTTTCCGTCTCCGGGAGCGCCGGCGCAGATCTCACTTCGCGAAAACGCGCGCGAGCGAGATCCGCCCGCGAAGATCAGGATGGTCTGAAAGCCGACCGCGCCGACGACCCATTTCAAAATATCGGTCTTGGCCTCGGAGATGCTGGATTTCAGTTCGGCCCTGAGCTTTCCCGAGTCCGCCTCGATCGTGACCACATCCGCCTTGATACGAGACCGCCCTGCATGGCCTCGCCCAGCGCCTCGGCGAGCGTTTCCGCCTGCTTGGAGCTGAAGCGTCCCTTGTCCCGCAGCATGCGGGACGATCGAAGCGTGTCGAAGAGTAGGGCCGCTCATGGTCGGCGGAGCGGCGAAGGTCCAATGCTCGCTTTCGGCTTTCGCGCGCTCATTCGTCGATGCGCGCTCCTCACTTCGCGAAAATACGCGCGAGCGACACCAACGCGCCGAGGATCACCAAGGTCTGAAAGCCGATCGCGCCGACGACCCATTTGAGAATATCAGCCTTGGCCTCGGCGAGCTTCGCCTCGAGCTTGCCTTCGAGTCTCGCCAGATCCGCTTTGGTGGCGAGATCGTCCTGCCCCGCTTCCCCCAGCGCTTCGGCGAGCGTCTCGGCCTGCTCGGTGGTGAAATGCCCTTTGTCCCGCAGCGTGCGGGACAAACGGAGAGTATCGAAAAGGAGCGCGCTCATAGCCCGAATATGGCGGAGCGCGCCTCAAAAGTCCATCACGCCTCAACCGCCCGCACGCCCCGCGCGGCCTCCGGATAGCGCGCCAGAAAAGCGTGGAGCACCAGAAGCTGATCCGCTGCGCGGCGCGTCGCGCCGAGGTCGAGGAAGCCGTCGAGATCGGCGACGATGAGATCGCGAACCGCCGCCGGCCCATGCTTGAGCCCCAGCAGATAGGAGGCGAGCAGCGCGTCGTGGCGCCGCGAGGGCGGCGTTCGCGCCTCCTTCGAAGTGGGCGCTCTGCCCACCGCGCTCGATTGATGAGCCATGATGCACTCTCCCCGGAACGCTTCCCCTGGACCCGCTGCGTTCGGGGCTATCCTTACGGACATTTCGTCGCAGACGAAATCGGGGGGAACTACGTAACGGAAGCTCTGTCGTTTTTTAGTCTTTTCCGCCATTTCCGCTCGTCTCGCGCAGACGCGCGAAGCCGGCTTCGAGATCCTCCTTCAGGTCATCGAGATCCTCGAGCCCGACCGAGAAGCGCAGCGCCGGACCTTCCGGCGCCCAGCGCGTCGCGGTGCGATAGCTCTCGCAATCGAAGGGCAGCACCAGGCTCTCATAGCCGCCCCAGGAATAGCCGAGGCCGAACAGCTCCAGCCCGTCGAGCATCGCCGCCAGCGCGTTCTGCGAGACCGGCTTCAGCACGATCGAGAACAGCCCGGTCGAGCCGGAGAAATCGCGCTTCCACAACGCATGATCCGGATGTGTCTGCAATGCCGGATGAATGACGCGCGCAACCTCCTCGCGCGCGGCGAGCCAGCGCGCGAGGTCGAGTCCGGCGCGCTCCGCCTCGCGCAGGCGCAGCTCCATCGTGCGCAGGCCGCGCAGCGCCAGGAAGACGTCCTCGGGCCCCGGGCAGATGGCGAGCGCGTCATAGGTCGCGCGCAGGCGCCGCGCCCATTTCGCATTGGCCGAGACGAGGCCGAGCAGGAGATCGGAATGGCCGGAGAGATATTTGGTGCCGGCCTCTATGGCGAGATCGACGCCGTGCTCATGCGGCGGGAAGAACAGCGGCGTCGCCCAGGTGTTGTCGAGAATGATGCAGGCGCCGCGCTCATGCGCGGCGGCGGCGATGGCCGGTATGTCCTGCACCTCGAGGCTCTGCGAGCCGGGCGATTCGGTCAGCACGGCGGATGTGCTCGGCCGCATCAGGCTCGCGATGTCGGCGCCGATGCGCGGATCGTAATAGGTGGTCTCGACGCCGAGCCGCTTCAGCACGTCGTCGCAGAAGATGCGCGCCGGCAGATAGCAGGAATCGGTCACGAGGATGTGGTCGCCCGCCTTCACCGCGGTCAGCAGCGCCAGATTGATCGCGGCGAGGCCGGAGGGGACGGCGACGGCGTCCGCGGCGCCGGAGACTTCGCTCCAGCCCTCCTCGAGCGCCCGGATCGTCGGCGTGCCCTTGGTGGCGTAGGTATAGGCGCCGCGATTGGCCAGCAGCGCCGCCGTGTCGGGGAACAGCACGGTCGAGCCGCGGTAGATCGGCGTGTTCACGAAGCCGAACTGCTCCGAGGGCTTGCGCCCGGCATGGGCGAGCCGCGTGCGGCTTCGCATTTTTCGCCTTGATTCCTCGTTAGTCTCGCTCATGTTCGCAAACCCGGGCCTTTCATCGTCGAGCGGAGTCGACTCTATTCGCTCGCAATATAGCGGGTTTCGAGCGTTCCGCCGCGAGGAGCGGAAATGAGAGATATGTGGATGCTTGCCCGCTTGTCCTGTCTCGTCGCGGCGATGTTCGCGCTGCTCCTTCCTCTCGCGCCGGCGCGCGCCTCCGGCCTCGCTGTCCGCGCCGCGACGTTGGGGCAGGTGACCGAGCGCGGCCGTCTGCTCTGCGGCGTCGGCGCCGGCCAGCCCGGCTTCGCCCGACAGGACGAGAAAGGCGAGTGGAGCGGGCTCGACGTCGACTTCTGCCGCGCCGTGGCGGCGGCGATCTTCGACGATCCGTCTCGCGCCTCGATCGTCGCGCTGACGCCGAAGGAGCGGCTGAAAGCGCTACAGACGGGCGAGGTCGATCTTCTCGCGCATGGCGCCGCCTGGACGCTGGCGCGCGACGCCGGGCAGGGGGTCGCCTTTGTGGCGACGCTCTTCTTCGACGGGCAGGGCTTTCTCACCGCCCGCAAGCGCGCCGCCCAGTCGCGGCGCGATCTTGCGGGGCTGTCGATCTGCGTCCAGCAGGGCACATCCTTCGAGCTCGATCTCGTCGACGGCCGGCGCGCCAGCGATAAGCCGGTCGAGCCGCGGCTGTTTCCGAGCTTCGAGGAGGCGGCGGAAGCCTATGCGCAGGGCCAGTGCGACGCGCTGACCGCGGATCTGTCGACGCTCGCGGCCGAGCGCGCGCGGCTCGAGGCGCCGGACCGGCACGCGATCCTCGCCGAGCTCATCGACAAGGAGCCGCTCGGGCCGATCGTGCGCCAGGGCGACGCGCAATGGTTCGACGTCGTGCGCTGGACCTATTTCGCCATGCTCGACGCCGAGGAGCTCGGCGTCGCCTCGACCAATGTCGACGAGGCGCTGAAATCGGCCGATCCGCGCACGCGCCGCCTGCTCGGCGTCGAGGGCGGGCGCGTCGAAGGCTTCGGCCTCGAGCCCGACTGGGCCTATCGCATCGTCAAGCATGTCGGCAATTACGGCGAGGTCTTCGAGCGCAATCTCGGCCATGGCTCGCCGCTCGGTCTCGACCGCCGCCTCAACGCGCTGTGGACCGAGGGCGGTCTGATGTATGCGCCGCCGGTGCGATGAGGGGGCTTTCCGTCGCCGCGCTACTCGGGCTCGGAAGGATTGCGCCGGCTCGCCTTCTTGGGCTCGCGGCGCGGGCCTTCGATGAGGCGGACCACCATGCCCCGGAGCGTGCGAACATCTTGTTCGGTCAAGCCCATGCGATGAAACATGTTGCGCAAATTGCGCGACATCACCGGCTTCTTGGTCTCGGGACGAAAAAACTGTCGCTCATCGAGCTCACGCTCGAGAAAATCGAAGAAAGAGAGGGTCATCTCACGTGTCGCCGGCGGCGAGCGCTCGCTGTTGTCGAAGGGAATGGCGTCGCCATGAGCGGCGCGGAACCATTCATAGCCGGTGAGCAGCACCGCCTGCGCCAGATTGAGCGACGCATAGGCGGGATTGACCGGAAAGGTGAGAATCGAATCGGCGAGCGCGACCTCGTCATTGTCGAGACCGGTGCGCTCGGGGCCGAATATCACGCCATGGCGCTCGCCGGCGGCGATTCGCGCCACGGTCTGCGGCAGAGCGGCGGCCGGGGTGGTCACCGGCTTCATCTGGCCGCGCTCGCGCGCGGTGGCGGCGTAGACGAAGGTAAGATCGGCGATCGCCTCCCGCGCCGTCTCATAGAGCTTGGCGCTGTCGAGCAGAAAGGCTGCGCCGGCGGCGGCGGAATAGGAGGCCTCGCGATAGACTGGATCGCGCGTCGGCCAGCCCTCGCGCGGGGCGACGAGGCGCAGGTCCGAAAGGCCGAAATTGGCCATGGCGCGCGCGCACATGCCGATGTTCACGGCGAGCTGCGGGCGCACCAGCACGATCGTGGGGCCGCCCTCGATCTTGGGCCTCGTATGGTCGGTTCCGGCGCCGGTCAAGGATGTCCTCTCTTCACAGCTTCGCGCGGGGAGCAGCCTCCCGGGCGCTTGCGTCTACGTCTCGCCCCATAACACGAACGGCGCGGAGCCTCGCCCATTCGCGCGCGCCTCTCGGCGGATTCGGTTTTTCCCGAGCCGCCCGCGGTGGACAATCCCCGGCGACTCTGTTATCCCGCTTTTCCTACGGATCAGGCGCTCCGTTAGCGCCCGATGGGCTATTATCACTCCCGCGTTATAGCCGCCAAACGCACTCCAACCGGGGCCGCCGCGTCCCTAGAAACAGGATCGCTTCGTGCAAGTTCTCGTCCGCGACAATAATGTCGATCAGGCTCTCAAGGCGCTGAAGAAGAAGATGCAGCGCGAAGGCATTTTCCGCGAGATGAAGCTCCGCGGCCATTATGAGAAGCCCTCGGAGAAGCGGGCGCGCGAGAAGGCCGAGGCGGTGCGCCGCGCTCGCAAGCTCGCCCGCAAGAAGCTGCAGCGCGAAGGCCTGCTGCCCGTCAAGGCCAAGCCGGCCGCCGGCGGCCGCTGAGTTCTCGTTCGGCCCGGCCGTCCTCGCGGCCCTGCCGACATCGTCAGCGCAACACGCGCGTTTCGTCTCGGCTCCGGGAGGAACGGAATGGAATTGCCGCTCGCGCCGGCGGTTCGCCGGATGTCTCCGGAGACGCTGCGTCGCCTCGGCGCAGGTCTGGCGCTGCTTCTGCTCGCCGGCTGCGAGACCGCTGGCATGCTGCGTCCGCCGGGTCGCGGCTTCGCCGAGACCGAAGTCGGCGATCCGAAAGCCGCCTCGGCCAATATCGAATCGCTGTCCGAGGTGATTCGCCGCAATCCGAGCGCCGAGGCGTTCAACACGCGGGGCGTCGCCCACGCCAAGGTCGGCCAGTTCCAGGAGGCGATCGCCGATTTCTCGCAGGCGATCCAGTCCGACCCCAATAGCGCCGCCGCCTTCACCAATCGCGCGCTGGCCTTCCGGCAGATCGGCCGCAGCGATCAGGCGCGGCTCGATTTCGACCGCGCCATCACTGTAAGCCCCAATCACGCCCCGGCCTATATCGGCCGCGCCAATCTTCTGCGCGCGCAAGGCAATCTCGACGAGGCGCTGATCGATCTCGATGCGGCGATCCGTCTCAATCCCGAGAGCGCACAGGCGTTTCACGCGCGCGGGCTGATCCATCAGAAGCGCGGCGACAATCTCCGCGCGGTGACGGATTTCGACAACGCCATCGATCGCGATCCCTTCGCCGCAGCGCCTTATCAGGCGCGTGGCGAGAGCCTCGTCGCCCTCGGCAAATACGACAAGGCGATCGAGGATTTCAACGCCGCGCTCAATGTCGACAACAAGAGCGCGCCGGCCTGGGCTTGGCTCGGCCTCGCCTATGATCGCCAAGGCAATCGCGCCAAGGCCGCGGAATCTTATCAGCGCGCGCTGTCGATCGATCCGAACCAACCCGTCGCCAAGCAGGGCGGGCGGGGCTGAGGCGGCGGACGCCGTCGCCTTTTTCCGAGGTTTTCGCGCAGAGCCAACGGCGCTTGCCGCCCCTCTCCCCGCCTGCGGGGCTACGGGATTCACGGAAACGCTTTGGCTGTTGCGATGGCGTATCCGGCGAGCATGGAGGCGAGGCGGTTCCATCCGTCTCGCATCGTCTTGGGGCCGGGCGGCTTGTAGTAGCAGTTCCAGCCTCCCAAACGGGCTGTGATCCAAGCGAGCCATGCGAGCGAGCCCTTCTCATGCGGGTTCTTCTGCCGTTCCGTCTTGCCCTCCAAGGTCTTGCCGATCGCCTCGAGCGGCTCGACCAGGGCCTCGTCGACGACGTCGCCACAGGAGCGCGGGCCGCCGTCGCGCGCGTCGACCAGTTGAATGATGCGAGCCGCCGCTCCGAGGGCCACCGCCGAGAGCCGCATCAACCGCTCGGCGTCGACGATCTGGCTGTCCTCGAGCGCGAGCCCGTCGCTTTTGAGGGTGCGGAACAATTGCTCGATCCGCCAGCGCAAGCGATAGCAACGCACGATCTCGCGCGCCTGTTCGGCGGTTTCGGCCGCATGGGTGGTCAGGAGCCGCCACAGCAGCGAAGCGACGCCTTCCGGCGGCTCGATCTCGCGCGCCTCCACCAGCGTCAGCTCGACAGCCGGCGCGCCCGTCTTTTCCTTCGCGGAGAGGGAGGCCGGGGCGAGGAGGCGGACGCGGACCGCGCGCAGCTCGACCCTGGCGAGGCGCCCTTTGTCGCCCGGCCCGCGCGGCGCGACCTTGGTCATTGTCGTCGTCAGCGGCGCGGCCGCGGCGGCCGCCTCGAAGAGAGAGCCGCCTTCGATACGGCGATCCTGGGCGGCGCGCACGACGAGATGGACGCCCTCGGGACGCCGCGCGAAAAGCTGGAAGATGTCGCTCTCGCGGTCGCCGACGACGGTGACTTCGGCGGCCGCGCCGAGCTGCTCTGCGGCGCTCGCGCAGCCTTCGAGCCAGCGCGCCGATTCCTTGTCCTCGAAAGCGCGGCCGCGCCGCGCCGGCGCCTTCGTCTGCGGACGCGTCCAGATCCGCGCGTCGACGAGGCCGACTACGGCCTCGTCATCGGCGTCTATGGCCAGCACCGGATGGATGAAGAAGCCAGGATCGCATCCATTGCCGGCGGGCCCCAGGCCGCGACGCTTGGCCGAGCGGCCGGCGAAATTGATCTCGCTCGTATCCTGTGCGGCCACCACCCGGCGACCGGCGCAGCGCTCCGCGGTGCGCGCGCCCAGCGTCTCCATGATCGCCTCGACCGAGGCGAAGCCGGACGACAGGAAGCGATGGGCGCGCATCTCGCCGCTGCGCGAGGCCCCGACCTTACGCAAGGTCAGCGACCCCGTCGCCGCGATCTGCTCCATCAGCCAGTCGCCGCTGCGCTCGACACGAATGTCGCCGACCCCAAACCCCATGACCCGCCTCCGATCCGATTCGCTCGGACCTGTGAAGCGCAAATGCAACGCTTTGGGAATCGCTTCCGTGAACTCCGTAGGCCTGCGGGGAGAGGCGGCGGCGGACGCCGTCATCTTTGTCCGACGTTTGCGCGAGCCAACGGAGCCTGCCGTCTTACCGCTCCACTGTCTGCGTCGCGTCCAGCGTCGCATCGATCCAGGCGAAGAGGCGGGGGTAAATCTCCTCGCGTCCGAGCACGAGATGGCCGGCTCCGGGAGCGAGGATGAAGCTCTTCGGCTCGTTGGCGAGATCGAACAGCCGCCGGCCGAGCGCGATCGGCACGACCGCATCCTTGTCGCCATGGGCGATCAGCAGCGGCACGCGCACCTCGCGGATGGCGAGATCGGAGCGGAACTGGTCCGCCATCAGCCAGCGCACCGGGATCAGCCCATAGCGCGCCTCGGCGACGTCGACGGCCGAGGAGAACGGCGAGTCGAGCACGAGCGCCGCGGATTCATGGGTCGCCGCCAGCGCCGTGGCGACGCCAGAGCCGAGCGATTCGCCGATCAGCACCAGCCGCCGCGCATCGGCGCCGCGGGCGAGCGCCGCGCGATAGGCGGCGTCGGCGTCGCGCATCAGCCCGTCCTGAGTCGGCGCGCCGGTGGAGCCGCCATAGCCGCGATAGGCGACGGCGAGAAAGCCATAGCCGCGCTCGATGAAGCCGCGAAAACGCGGAATGCGGTCGATCAGCGCGCCGGCGTTGCCGTGGAAATAGAGGAGGAACGGCCGCCCCTCGCGCGGCGGGGCGGCCCAGGCGACGAGAGTCTCGCCGTCCTCGGTGGAAAGACGCAGTTCGTCGACGCCGTCGAGCCCGGCTTCGATCGGCGTGACATGGCGCGAATCGGGAAGATATTGCAGGCGGCGCTGAAACAGCGCGAGCGCCGCCGTCGCCGCCAGATAGGCGGCGACGAGCAGGACAGCGGTCGCCTTCAGCGCCAGCATGCGGTCATTGTTCTCCGCCCTGCGCCTTGCTCCGCGCCTCGGCGCGCTCCTCTAGACGCAAGGCGATCCAGCCGGCGGCGAGCACCAGCGCGGCTCCGGCGATCGACGAAGCGAGGTCGAGATGCTCGGGGACGGTCCAGCCGAAGCGCTCCCAGACGGGATCGGTGACGATCAATTCGCCGGCGATCCAGCCGAGCAGGCCGGCGCCGAACCAGACGAGAATGGGAAAGCGCGACAGCGCCTGCATCAGCAGCCCCGCGCCGAACACCACGATCGGCACGGAGACGGCGAGGCCGAAAATGATCAACGGCATGGAGCCGCGCGCCGCGCCGGCGATGGCGATGACATTGTCGAGCGACATCACCGCATCGGCCATGACGATGGCGGCGACGGCGCCCCAGAGATCCTCCTTGGCGGCGACGTTGTGCTCCGTCTCGTCGATGAGCAGCTTGATAGCGACGCCGAGCAGCAGCACGCCGCCGAGCGCCTTCAGCGCCGGCAGGCCCATCATCTGAATGACGACGAAGGCGAATGCGACGCGCAGCAGCACGCCGCCCGCGGCGCCGAGCGCGACGCCCCAGCGCCGCTTGGCCGGTGGCAGCTTATGGCAGGCGAGGGCGATCAGGACGGCGTTGTCGCCGGAAAGCAGGAGGTCGATCCAGATGATCTCGAAGATTTCGAAACCGGCGGTGAACTCGCCATTCATCGGTTTTTATATCCAAGCAGCGCGCGCGGGGCGCGATCGCGCGCGATCATAGACGATCGCCGGCCGCAGGCCAGCAAAAGCGGAACGCCGGCTGGCGGCGTCCGCCGATTCTCACTTCAGGAAGACATAGATGTCGACCTCGAGGCCATCGTCGTCGCTCGTCTGCAGATCGGTGAGATATTCCTCGACGAACAGGTTTTTCGTGTCGAGGCCCTTCTCGTCGAGAAAGGCGGTGATCGCTTCATAGGTCGAATCGATCTCGGCATAGGGGCCGCGATGCTGGAACTTCAGCGCCTTGCCGGCGGGCGAGGCGCCGATCTCGACGCCGCTGTCGAGCTTGGGCTTGCCCTCCGGCGCTTTGGCGAGCGGCAGCATCGCCTCGAAATGGAAGCCATTGTCATCGGTCTCGGTGAAGGCGACGAGCGGGCGGCCGTCCGCCTTCAGTCCCGCTTTCTCGGCCGCGGCCTTCGTTTTGGCCACGGCCTCGCCCAGCGTCTTCAGCCCGTCGGTCCAGGTCCCCTGTCCGCGCAGCCGCGCCACCGGACGCGCCGGAATGTCGATCGCCTGGCCGGCGATCGGATCGACGGGCGATTCGATCGGCGGCTCGACGGTCTCCTGCGCGGCGGGCGCGTCGAGATCGAGCTTGGGCGTCGGCGCCAGCGGGCTCTCGGGCGTGGCGGGAGCTGCGGCGGACGGCGCCTGCGCCACCTGCGCGGGCGCGACGACGGGCGAATCGCCGGCGAATTTTTGCGTTGCGATATAGCCGCCGACCACGACAATGGCGACGAGCGCGGCGAGCCAACCCCAGAGGCCTTTCAGCATCTGCATGAAACTACACTCCTTTTTTGAAAAGCTCTGGCCTGGCCCGAGGCGCAGGCGCGAAAGGCGCCGACGCCGGGGGCGACGGCCTTGGCGCGTCGCGGTCGATTCTTCTATATACTCCTGCAACAGGAAATGAACGTCATCATGACCAGTCCGCTCTCCGACCGGCCGATCCACCGCATGAACGGCGCCGGCAATGAGATTCTGGTGCTCGATCTGCGCGGGGCCAGCCACGAGGTCACGGCGGCCGAGGCGCGCGCCATCGCCCGGGCGTCGGGGCTGCGCTTCGACCAGCTGATGACGCTGCATGAGCCGCGCGCGGCGGGCGCCAACGCCTTCATGCGCATCTACAACAATGACGGCTCACGCTCGGGCGCCTGCGGCAATGGCACGCGCTGCGTCGCTTTCGTCCTCGGTGAGAAGGGGGAGGGCGACGCGCTGCTGCTGGAGACCGACGCCGGGCCGATTCGCAGCTGGCGCCGGGGCGAGACGCTGTTCTCGGTCGATATGGGGGCGCCGAGGCTCGACTGGCGCGCGATTCCGCTGGCCGGCGAAGGCGCCGACACGGCGCGCGTGGCGCTGGCGCCCGCCGTCATCGGCGCGCCGGAGTTCTTCTCGGCGGTGAACATGGGCAATCCGCATGCGGTGTTCTTCGTCGAGGACCCGGCGGCGATCGCTCTCGAAGCGTTGGGCCCGCCCATCGAAACTCATCCGTTGTTTCCCGAGCGCGTGAACGTCTCCTTCGCCAGCGTGCTCGCTCCGGGCGAGATCGCGCTGCGCGTCTGGGAGCGCGGTACCGGCGTCACCAAAGCCTGCGGCTCGGCCGCCTGCGCGACTCTGGTCGCGGCGTCGCGCGCTGGTCTCAGCGGGCGAGAGGCGCGGGTGCGGCTCCCCGGCGGCGATCTCGACATCGATTGGGGCGCCGATGATCATGTGATGATGACCGGCCCGGTCGAGCTCGAATTCGTGACGCGGCTCGATCCACGCATCTTCAGCGAGCAAGAGCGTTGAGCGCGGTCGAGGTCGTCACCTTCGGCTGCCGGCTCAATGTCGTCGATTCGCAGTCGCTGCTGAGCGACGCGCGCGTAAAGGGCGGGGATCTCGTCATCGTCAACACCTGCGCGGTGACGGCCGAGGCGACGCGTCAGGCGCGGCAGGCGATCCGCCGTCTGCATCGCGAGCGGCCGTCGGCCGAGATTGTCGTCGCCGGTTGCGCGGCGCGCATCGATCCGGCGAGCTTTGCGACGATGGCGGGCGTGACGCGCGTGCTCGGCGAGGCGCAGGACGCGCCGCTCGCGCGCAGCGCTTCGGAAGGGCAGACGCGCGCCTTTCTCGCCGTGCAGAACGGCTGCGATCATCGCTGCTCCTTCTGCGTCATTCCGTTCGGACGAGGGCCCTCGCGCTCCGCCGCGCCCGCTGATGTGATCGCCGAGGCGCGGCGGCTCGTCGCCGTGGGGCGGCGCGAGATCGTGCTCACCGGCGTCGATCTCACCAGCTATCGTCATGAGGACGTCACGCTCGGCGCCCTCGCGCGCGAAATTTTGCGCGCGACGCCGCAGCTCGAGCGTCTGCGCCTCTCCTCGATCGACTGTATCGAGACCGACGCCGATCTGCTCGATCTGATGGGCGAGGAGCCGCGGCTCGCGCCGCATCTGCATTTATCGTTGCAGTCGGGCGACGATCTCACCTTGAAGCGAATGAAGCGGCGCCATTCGCGCGCCGACGCCATTCACTTTTGCGCCGAGATGCGCGACGCACGGCCCGACATCGTGCTCGGCGCCGATTTCATCGCCGGCTTTCCGACCGAGACGGAAGACATGTTCGCGCGCACGCTCGATCTCGTCGAGGAATGCGGGCTCACGCATCTGCACGTCTTCCCGTTCTCGCCGCGACCGGGGACGCCGGCGGCGCGCATGCCGCAGGTCGACGGCGCGACGGTGAAGGCGCGCGCGGCGCGGCTGCGCGCCGCGGGCGATGCGGCGCTCACGCGTCATCTCGAGGCGCAGCGCGGCAAGCGGCTGCGCGTCCTGACCGAGCGCGGCGGCCTCGCTCGCGCCGTGGATTTTACGCCGATGCGCACGCCCGGAGCGGAGCCGGGCCTGATGCTCGACATGATCGCGACCGGCCACGACGGCCGGGCGCTGATCGGCGCGCCGGCTCGGGGAGATTTCGCGTTTCGCTATGGATCGAATCCCAGCGATCGAGGTTAGCCTCTCATCGGCGACGACGGTGTGAGGCGATCATGAACACAGCCAATCTTCAGCTCGAGGGACTCTATGCAACGCTCACGGCGCTGTTCGGCGCCTTGCGCGACAAAGGACTGATGCAGCCCGAAGAGATCGACGCTCTGCTCGCCGGCGTCGAGACGCGTCTCGCTTGCGATCCCAACCGCCCGCGCGAGCTGCGCGACGCCAATATCGACGCGATCTGTTTCCCCGCCCGCTTCCTGCGCGTCGCTCTCGCGGGGGGCGCGGTCGGGAAAGACGTCCCGTTTTCGGAGCTCGCGGCGCGCGTCGGCCGCGGCAAGCCCGAGCGCGATTGAAGAGGTCGACATGCGCAGGGCGCGGCGTCGGCTCACGTCATCCGACGCGCGCGAACAGCGAGCCTGAAGGCTCGCTGTTCGAGGGGTGTGAATAGTTCTACTGCGTCATTACAAGCCCATGAACATCGGGGGAGCGTCATTGCGAGGAGCGAAGCGACGAAGCAATCCAGAGCCGCCGCGAAATATCGGAAGATGTCGCCTCACGGCTCTGGATTGCTTCGCTTCGCTCGCAATGACGAGCCCCATTTTCGCTGGGATGCATCAAAAAGATACTGCGTTTGACGCAGTAGAAATAGGATGGCCGGCAATCAATTCGTCCGCAGAATTTTATCCATCGCCTTGCCCCGCGCCAATTCGTCGATCAGCTTGTCCAAATAGCGAATCTCTCGCATGGTCGGCTCCTCGACCTTTTCAACGCGGACGCCGCAGACGACGCCCGTGATCGAAGCGCGCGCGGGATTCATATGCGGCGCCTGCGCGAAAAACGTCTCGAAGTCGGTCCGCTGCTCCAATTGGGCGAGCAGCTCTTGCGCACTATAGCCCGTCAGCCAGGAGATGATCTGATCGACCTCGGCCTTGGTGCGTCCTTTTTTCTCCGCTTTGGCGACATAGAGTGGATAAACGCTCGCAAAGCTCGTCGTATAGATCCGGTGCTTCGCCATAGGCTTCTCGTCGCCGTCAAATCGAATAGCTGAACGAATCATAAGACAGCCGGCTCAGCAGCTGATCCATGTCGCGCGCCGGCTCGGCGCAGCCGGCGGCGCCGATGACGCTCGCCGGCACGCCGGCGACGGTGACATTGCGCGGCACGGGGCGCAGCACCACGGAGCCCGCCGCGATGCGCGAGCAGGCGCCGACCTCGATATTGCCGAGAATCGTCGCGCCGGCGCCGATCATGACGCCATGTCTCACCTTCGGATGACGATCGCCGCTCTCCTTGCCGGTGCCGCCGAGCGTGACGTTCTGCAGGATGGAGACATCGTCCTCCACCACCGCCGTGGCGCCGACGACGAGTCCGGTCGCATGATCGAGAAACACGCCGCGGCCGAAGCGCGCGGCGGGATGAATGTCGGTCTGAAAAGCGTCGGAGGAGCGGCTCTGCAGATAGAGCGCGAAGTCGGTCTGTCCCTTCGTCCACAGACGATGCGCGAGGCGATGCGTCGCGATGGCGTGAAATCCCTTGAAGAAGAGCAGGGGCTCGATGAAGCGCCTGCAGGCCGGATCACGTTCGACGATCGCCTTGACGTCGGCGCGGAAGGCGGCGCCGATCGACGGATCGTCATCGAGCGCACGAGCGAAGGCGTCGACGATGATATCGGCGGGGACGGCGCCATTGCCGAGGCGCGAGGCGACGCGGTGGATAACCGCATCCTCGAAGGACCGGCGATTGAGCACGGATGCGACGACGAGGCTGGCCAGCGCCGCATCGCGGGCCATCGCCTCCGCCTCTTGCCGGACATGGGCCCATAGCGCGTCGCCGGCGACGAGCGCGCGCGCATCCGCAGGCATGCGCGGTTCGTCGCGGTCGGCGGGCTCAGTAGTGGCGTCCATGCGGATCCTCAGTCGCGAAGAGGCGGCTCATATGTGGCGCCTCGCGGCGGCTTCGTCCAGCTCGGCCCGCCCGGCGGACTCCTCGCCGAGCGCGCCGGCGAGGCGCGAGAGGGCGCGCGCGGCCTCCGCTTCGTCGAGGCTGCCGAAGCCGAGGCGCAGGCCGCGGCCCGTCTGCTGCGGCGCGGCGAAGGAGGTCGAGGGCAGCATGCGCACGCCATTGTCCGCGGCGCTCGCCTCGAGCGCGTCGAGCGTCGCCGCATCGGGAAAGGTCGCCCAATAGGCGAGGCCGCCGTCCGGAACCGAATAATCGACGCGGGCGCCGAAGACGCGGCGCAGCGAGGCGCCGAAGGCGTCGCGCCGGCGTGCATAGATCTGCCGCGCCTTGCGCACATGGCGCCGCAACTCGCCGGAGCGGATCAGCTCGGCGACGGCGAGCTCGGTCAGCGCATTGCCCTGGCGGTCGATCGTCGCCGCGACATTGGCGATGGCGCGCGCGACCTCCTGCGGCGCGGCGATATAGCCGACGCGCAGCCCCGGCAGCAGCAGCTTCGACATGGAGCCGACATAGATCGTGCGTCCGGGCGCATAGCTCGCCATCGGCAGCAGCGGCTGCCGCTCGAAGTGAAACTCGTGATCGTAATCGTCCTCGATGATGGCGAAGCGATGCTTCGCCGCGATCTGCAACAGCTTCAGCCGCCGCTCCGGAGTGAGCGAGACCGTGGTCGGAAACTGGTGATGCGGCGTCACATAGACGGCGCGCACATTGCGCCGCGCGCATTCGCGCTCGACATCGTCGACATTCAGCCCTTCGGCGTCGAGCCCGACGCCGATCACCTCGGCGCCCGCGGCGGCGAAAGCGTCGCGCGCCGATGCGTAGGACAGACCTTCGACCAGAACGGCGTCGCCGGGAGAGAGCAGAATGCGCGCGGCGAGGAAAATGCCCATCTGGCTGCCGCGCGTCACGCAAATCTCGTCCTCGCCGACGACGATGCCGCGATGCGTCGCCAGCATCTCGGAGATCATGCGTCGCAGCTCGAGCGCGCCGCGCGGATCGCCATAGCCGAGCCCGCCCGAGCGCGCGGCGCGTCGTCCCGCTTCGCGATGCGCATGCAGCAGTGTCTCGACCGAGAAGAGGCGCGGGTCGGGCAGTCCGTCGTCGATGACGACGCGGTCTTGTCCGGCGAAGACGAGCCGCGGCTCCGGCGGCGCGCGAAAGTCGAATTCGGCGCAGCGCATGTCCGTGCGCGCGGCCTTGCCGGGCTTGGTCTCGGGCAGCTGCGCAGAGACGAAAGTGCCGCGCGTGCGGTCGGTCGAGAACCAGCCCTGCGCGACGAGATCGTCATAGGCGAGCACGATGGTCTTGCGATTGACGCCGAGCGAGGCCGCGAGCTCGCGGCTGCTCGGCAGCGGCGCGCCGGGGACGAGGCGTCCGCGCTCGATCTCGTGAATCAGCGCGTGGACGATCTGCAGATAGAGCGGCGCGCCACGGCGCGCATCGATCCGTTCGGTCAGTTGGAACGTCCAAGGACGCAACATTGGACCCCTCCGTTTCGGCTTTTCGTTGTTGTCGCAGGGCCGCTGCGAGCTTCGATCGGCCGGGGCGGAGATGTCAAGAGAGGGGCTGGACCCTTCACAATCGCGGTGTTGGCGGTTTTCGGCCTGCGCCGCTCCGATAGGCTCTGCGTCGATGGCCCTCGCTATCGGAAGGAACGTCGATCATGCAGACGAAAAGCAACTCGGTCGCGAAAGCGTTGTTCGGAATTGGCGGAGTGCTCGGATTCTTTTTGATCCTGATGCATTCCTTGACGCAATTGTTCCGCTGAAAGCTGTTTCCCTCGCGAGGGGGAAAGCTCGCGTCCGACGGCGACGCCGGATGGCGGCGGATCGGGAACCGCCGTCGACTTCGGCGATCCCGTCGGACGCTTGTTCGCGGAGAGATGCGAGCCTGAAGGCTCGCGGTCCAGGGTCGTGCGCTTGGATCGCGAGCTTTCAGGCTCGCGCTTCGGAGATTTCGAAAACAACAGCCTCGCGTCACATGTCGAGAGCGCCGCCGCGGCTGCGCCATCCGCCGGTGCCCGGCGCGTAATGACGAATGTCGGAAAAGCCGGCGTCCTGCGCCGCCTTCAGCGCCTTGGCCGAGCGGCCGCCGGCCTGGCAGACGAGAACGATGGGCTCGCCGCGCGGCAGATCGGCGTCCGGCGAGAAGCGCGATAGCGGCTTGTTCTCGGCGCCGGGAATATGGCCGGCGGCATATTCGTTCGGCTCGCGCACATCGATGATGTGACAGGACCGGTCCTCCACGACGCGGACGAAATCCTCGTGGTCGATGGTCCCCGGAACTCCATTGGTCATTTCGTCTCCTCCTCGCGAACGCAATGTTTCGCGCGAGGGATTCGATGCAAGCGCCGCGCCGTGGCGCCGCGCGAAGGCTCGCTCTCACCAGCCGGCGATGCGCGTGCAGGCGCCGTCCGCCGCGAAGCCGTAGCGCGCGCCGCAGGCATAGGCGGTCGGCGGCTCGCCCGTGCGCTCGAAGAGATCATAGCCCTCCTTCAGATTTTGCCAGAAGGCCGTCCATTGCTGATATTCCGGCGGAACCGCCCAGAAGGTGCTCCAGTCGCCGCGCGTCTCCTTGGCGAGCGCCTCTTCGGTCATGCGGAACGGAAAAATATGCACCGGCACCTCGTGCTGGCCTGCGCGCAGCGCCGCCTCGACGACGCCGTAGATTTCCTCGATGACCTTGTCGGTCATGGCGAAGCAGCCGACAGACTTGCACGCGCCATGCACCATCAGCGCGCCGCCGGTGCGGCCGTTCTGCCGATCATAGGCGTTGGGAAAGCCGATGTTGAAGGCGCGATGATAGGCCGAGCTCGGATGGAGCTGGCGCGCCGAGACGCTGTAGAATCCTTCCGGCGACTGATAATCGCCGGAGCGCAGCTTCGGTCCGAGGCGGCCGGACCATTTGCAGATCGGATAGGTTTTGTAGAGCGAATAGCGGCCGTCCCGCTTCAGCCATAATTCGAGCTCGCCCTCTTTCTTGAAGATGCGCACATAGGCGGCGGCGCCGAGGCGAAAATTGCCGTCCTCGCGACGTTGCAGCGGCCCCGGCGAATCGCTCGTCGGCAGCAGCGACGCGAGCGAGATCGTCGGCGCCGGCGCGGCGGCCGCCTCTTGCGGCGGCGCGGCTTCGGCGAACGGAGCGGAGCTGGCCGGGCCGAATTCGCGCGGACGCAGGGGCGGCTCCGGCGCGATGACCTCTATGGCGCCCAGTGACGCATATTCCATAGGGCGAGGCGGCGGCAGAGGCGCGGCGACGTCGGTGGGCGCATCGACGCGGGCGAGCGCGGCGACGGCCGTTTGCGGCTGCTCGAGGGGCGTGGGCGTCGGCCGCCGCGATGCGAGATTCTGCAACAGGGCGCCAGCGGGCGCGCCGACGAGGCGAGACGTCGCGAGCGCAGTCTCTGGCGATGATCGCGGGACGACGGCGACGCCTGTGTCCGCGGTCGGCGCGTTCCAGGCGAGGGCCGCGAACATGCACGCTTCGACGAGGCCGAACGACAGAGCGGCGGCCAGCAGAAAGAAGCGCGGCTTGCTGGTCCTCATGGGAACCCGTTTACGACGGAACGCGAGCGAGACGAGCCATTACAGAACCCGAACAAGGCAAACAAAAGGCTAATGCGGGGCGGTGAATCGCCCCAGCGCTCTTTCGTTCGAGCGAATTCCGTTCGATCGGAAAGCGCTCTCCCGCGTCAATGGCCCTCGAAGGAGACGAGCTTGCGCACCGGCACGCCGAGCGCTTCGATCTTCTTGGCGCCGCCGAGATCGGGCAGGTCGATCACGAAGCAGGCGGCGACGACCTCGGCGCCGATCTGCTGCAGCAGCTTGATCGCGCCCTCCGCCGTGCCGCCGGTGGCGATGAGATCGTCGACGAGAATGACGCGCTCGCCCTTGACGACGGCGTCCTCGTGCACCTCCATCTCGTCGACTCCGTATTCGAGCGAATAGGCGATGCGAACGGTCGTGTGCGGCAGCTTGCCCTTCTTGCGCACCGGCACGAAGCCAGCCGACAATTGATGCGCCACGGCGCCGCCCAGAATGAATCCGCGCGCCTCCATGCCCGCCACCTTGTCGATCTTGGTTCCGGCCCAGGGCTGCACCAATTCGTCCACGGCGCGGCGGAACGCTCTGGCGTCGCCGAGCAGCGTCGTGATGTCGCGGAACATGATGCCGGGCTTGGGATAGTCGGGAATGGTGCGGATCGCGGAGGCGAGAGGCATGTCGGAATGCTCGCTGATGGTTTGTTCAGCCTCTCCTTACCGCATTCCGAGCGAAAGCGCATCCTTCGCCCATCGCAGGCGGTCTGCGGCTAGCTTGTCCGCTAGCTGCAACTGCGCCATTATCGGACAAACCGGTATGTCTCCGGCGCTTCTACGAATATTGCACCTGACGCTACTTCGGCAGCAGGCGCCAGAGCGTGCGCACATGCGCCTCGAGGCGCTCTTCTCCCGGCCGAATGGCGACGGAGGCTGCGGCTTCCGCCGCCATGCCGCGAGCCGATTTGGCGGACGCATAGGCCATCGGCGCGCTCTGCCCGGCGTCGATCTCGACGAGCTCTCCGAGCTTCATCGCGGCGCCTTCGGCGAGCAGCCGCGCGCGCTTCTGCGCATTGGCGACGGCCTTGCCGAGCAGCGCATCCTCGCGCTCGGCGCGGTCGCTGATGCGAAACTCTACGCCCTCGAGCTGATTGGCGTGGGTGGCGAGGAGCTTGGCGACCAGCTCGCCCACATGCTCGATGTCGCCGGTGGCGACGACGAGCCGGGTCGAGGCGCGAAAGCCGGTGAGCGTCTGCTTGACGATCTGCGTCTTCGGCTCGCGCGCCTCGGCGTAGATCGGCGTCACATCGACGCTGGTCGTCCGCATATCCTTGCGCGCGATTCCGGTGGCGTCGATCTGCTGCATCAGCCCCGTGGACTGGCGCGCCAGCGCGGCGGTCGCTTCCGCCGCCGTCGGCTTCTCGGCGAAGACGCCGAGCGTGACGTCGGCGCGATCGGGCTCCACATGCTCGACCGCCGTTCCGGCGACCTCGACCACGGGATAATCGCGCAGCGGCTTGCCGCTCTGCGCGAGCGCCGGCGCCGCCAGCATCAGGCCGGCGAGCAATGGGACGGTTCGCACGACGATCTCCCGAGTTCGAGCGAGGCTCGCGCAGGAGCGCGGCGTCATTTCGGGGCGCCGCCGGCGCGCGCGAGAATGACGCCGAGCTTGGCGAGGAGCTGCGGATCGCGCGCCTCCGGCGCTGTGAGAATGGCGGTGTCGAGCGCGCGATCCGAGCCGATGGGGCAGGGCTCGTGCGCTTTTGGGAAATCGGCGAGCAGCCGCGCCAGCAGACGGCTGGCCTTGTCGGCGTTGGAGCGCACCACCGCGATCACGGCCGCCACATCGACGTCGTCATGCTCGGGATGCCAGCAATCGAAATCGGTCACCATGGCGATGGTCGCGTAGGAGAGCTCGGCCTCGCGCGCGAGCTTGGCTTCCGGCATTGCCGTCATGCCGATCACGTCATAGCCCGCGCCCTTGTAGCTCAACGATTCCGCATAGGACGAGAATTGCGGACCCTCCATGCACACATAGGTTCCGCCCTTCACGACGCCGATGCTCTCCGCCTCCGCCGCGGCGGCGATCCGCGCCGCCAGCAGAGGCGCGACCGGATGCGCCATCGACACATGCGCGACGCAGCCATTGCCGAAGAAGGAGGATTGCCGGCCGAAGGTGCGGTCGACGAATTGATCCGGCAGTACGAACAGGCCCGGATAGAGCTCCGACTTGAACGAGCCGCAGGCCGAGACCGAGACGAGATCGGTGACCCCCGCCTGCTTCAGCGCGAAGATATTGGCGCGGTAATTGATGCCCGACGGCGACAGCACATGGCCGCGTCCATGGCGCGGCAGGAAGACCACCGGCGTCTCGCCGACCTCGCCGAAATGCAGCGCGTCGGACGGATCGCCCCAGGGGGTCGCGACCCGCTCCTCGCGAATGTTGCGCAGCCCGGGCAAATGATAGACGCCCGATCCTCCGATGATGCCGACCACTGCGCGCGTCATACAGAAAGCCTCTTTCGCTCGTCCCGCTATCCGCGCCTTGTCGCGGACCTCGTTTCAGTTTACCTGAACGCCACGAGATTACGAATGGTTCTTTCGCTATGATTTGTCGACGTCTCCATCGCCGGTGCTTCCCTCATCGGACTTTCCTCTCGTTCGCGATCGTTCTCATGGGGTCCGCGAGCCTTTGTCCGGGGCAATTCGATATCGTGCGGATTTGGCAGAATTTTCTCGCGAGCCGCGTCGCCGCGCTCGATTGCGACGGCGTCGATCCGGCGACCGAGACGCAGTTTTTAACGACGATGCAGGGCGTCTCGTTGCGGGCGGCGATAGCGCTAAAGGAGCGTAACCCGCTGCTCGCGGACAATGAACTGACGAAGCGCGTGGAGCTCGTCGTCGACGGTGTGCGGCAGAATGTCAAAGCCGACATTGCAAGAAACGGCTGCGGGTCGGAGCGTGTTCAGCAGCTCCTGAAGCTGTATCGGCTGCATTCGCGCATGAATTTGGAACTGAAGGCGTTGCCGTGAGCCGGTGCGCCCGGCTCCGCGCCGAGAGTCGCCGGATGGCGCTTTTTTAGGCGGTCTTGGAAACTGCTCGCGCTGCGGTCGCCGCAGGGTTGCGCTGCAAAATGGTCCGTGTTAGGGGACGGGCGCCTTTGGAGCTCTGGCGTCGCCGCCTTTGCTCCTTCCCCCGATAATCAAGTTGCTCGAGGCCATTGCGGGACGCCACCGTATCGCGCGCAACGCGCGCGAGAAGCCTCGAGCAACGTCGATCCGAGAGCGAGACTGAAGTGGCTTCAGGCGGAGACGATCTATCCGGAGTAGCGGGCCGATATGCGTCGGCCCTGTTCGATCTCGCGACGGAGCAGGGCTCGGCCGACGAGGTCGCCGCGGCGCTCGCCGGTTTCGGCGCGCTGATCGAGGAGAGCGCCGATCTGAAGCGCCTCGTGAAGAGCCCGGTGTTCTCCGCCGAGACTCAGATCAAGGCCCTCGGCCCCGTTCTCGCCGGCGCCGAGATCTCCGGCATCGCCGCCAATTTCATCCGGCTCGTCGCCTCCAAGCGCCGCCTGTTCGTCCTCCCCGACATGATCGTCGCCTATAAGAAGCTGCACGACGCCTCCAAGGGGCTCGTGCGCGCCGAGGTGACGGTCGCGGCGCCGCTCGCCGATCATCACGAGAGCGCGCTGCGCGAGGCGCTCGCCGGCGTCACCGGCGGCAAGACCGTGGATCTCGACGTGAAGGTCGATCCGTCGATCATCGGCGGACTCGTCGTCAAGCTCGGCTCCCGCATGGTCGACGCCTCGCTGAAGACCAAGCTCAATTCCATTCGCACACGCATGAAAGAGGTCGGCTGATGGCTATCCGCGCCGCAGAGATTTCCGCGATCCTCAAGAACGAGATCGCTAATTTCGGCAATGAGGCCGAAGTCACCGAGGTCGGTCAGGTCCTCTCCGTCGGCGACGGCATCGCCCGCGTCTACGGCCTCGACAATGTCCAGGCCGGCGAGATGGTGCAGTTCGAGAACGGCGTCACTGGAATGGCGCTCAACCTCGAGAGCGACAATGTCGGCGTCGTGATCTTCGGCTCCGACCGCGACATCAAGGAAGGCCAGACCGTCAAGCGCACGGGCGCGATCGTCGACGTTCCGGTCGGCAAAGGGCTGCTCGGCCGCGTCGTGGACGCGCTCGGCAATCCGATCGACGGCAAGGGTCCGGTGTTCTACGAGTCGCGCTCGCGCGTGGACGTGAAGGCGCCCGGCATTATTCCGCGCAAGTCGGTGCATGAGCCGATGGCGACCGGCCTCAAGGCCATCGACGCGCTGATCCCGATCGGCCGCGGCCAGCGCGAGCTGATCATCGGCGACCGCCAGACCGGCAAGACCGCGGTGGCGCTCGACACCATCCTGAACCAGAAGTCGCTGAACGACGGCGACGACGAGAAGGCCAAGCTCTACTGCGTCTATGTCGCCGTGGGCCAGAAGCGCTCGACCGTCGCGCAATTCGTGAAGGTGCTGGAGGAGCGCGGCGCTCTCGATTATTCGATCGTCATCGCCGCCACGGCCTCCGATCCGGCGCCGATGCAGTTCCTCGCGCCCTTCGCCGGCTGCGCCATGGGCGAGTATTTCCGCGACAACGGCCTGCACGCCGTGATCGTCTATGACGACCTTTCCAAGCAGGCCGTCGCCTATCGCCAGATGTCGCTGCTGCTGCGCCGTCCCCCCGGACGCGAGGCCTATCCGGGCGACGTGTTCTATCTGCACTCCCGTCTGCTCGAGCGCGCCGCCAAGCTCAACGACGATCGCGGCGCCGGCTCGCTGACTGCTCTGCCGGTCATCGAGACGCAGGCCAACGACGTGTCGGCCTATATCCCGACCAATGTGATCTCGATCACCGACGGCCAGATCTTCCTCGAGACGGACCTCTTCTATCAGGGTGTTCGTCCGGCGGTGAACGTCGGCCTCTCGGTGTCGCGCGTCGGCTCCGCCGCGCAGACCAAGGCGACGAAGAAGGTCGCCGGCAAGATCAAGGGCGAGCTCGCTCAGTATCGCGAGATGGCCGCCTTCGCGCAGTTCGGCTCCGATCTCGACGCGGTGACGCAGCGCCTGCTCAACCGCGGCGCGCGGCTCACCGAGCTGCTCAAGCAGCCGCAGTTCTCGCCGCTGAAGATGGAAGAGCAGACCTGCGTGATCTACGCCGGCGTCAACGGCTATCTCGATCCGCTGCCGGTCGGCCGCGTGCGCGCCTTCGAGGATGGTCTGCTGAGCCTGCTGCGCACGCAATATGCGCATATCCTCGAGTCGATCCGCACGACGAAGGATTTGCCGGACGCCACGGCGGCCGAGCTGAAGAGCGTCCTCGACGCCTTCTCCAAATCCTTCGCCTGAGCGCCGCAACCTAGGACCGGAAACATTGGCCCGTCATTGCGAGCGAAGCGAAGCAATCCTGAGCCGCGAGGCGACTCGTCGGTTGCTTCGTCGCTCGGCTCCTCGCAATGACGGCGTCGTTCTGGTCGCAATGAGACGGGTTCTCTCATGCCCTCGTTGAAGGATCTTCGAAACCGCATATCTTCCGTCAAGGCGACGCAGAAGATCACCAAGGCCATGCAAATGGTCGCGGCCGCCAAGCTGCGCCGCGCCCAGGCCGCCGCCGAGGCGGCGCGGCCCTATGCGGAACGCATCGAGAAGGTGCTGGCCAATCTTGCCGGCGGCGTCGCCTCAGGGGCGCCGCTGCTGCTCACCGGCAATGGCCGCGACGAGACGCATCTCCTGATCGTCGCCACCGCCGAGCGCGGACTCTGCGGCGCGTTCAACTCCTCGATCGTGCGTCTCGCTCGTGAGCACATCAACCGTCTGCAGGGGCAGGGCAAGACGGTCAAGATACTCTGCGTCGGCAAGAAGGGCTATGATCAGCTCCGCCGCAATTATGAGAAAAACATCATCGAGCTCGTCGAGCTGCGCGGCCTGCGCCAGATCGGCTTCGACAGCGGCGACGCGATCGGCCGCAAGGTGATCGAATTGTTCGAGAGCGGCGAGTTCGACGTCGCGACGCTGTTCTTCTCGCAGTTCAAATCGGTGATTCAGCAGATCCCGACGGCGCTGCAGCTCATTCCGGCGCAGATTCCGACGAATGAGAATCTGGCGGCGACGAGCGGTCCGCAGCCGTCCTATGAATATGAGCCCGGCCAGGACGAGATTCTGACCGTTCTGCTGCCGCGCAACATATCGGTGCAGATTTTCCGCGCATTGCTCGAGAACGCCGCGTCCGAGCAGGGCGCGCGCATGAGCGCGATGGACAACGCCACGCGCAACGCCGGCGACATGATCAAAAAGCAGACGACGCTCTACAATCGTTCGCGCCAGGCGATCATCACCAAGGAACTCATCGAGATCATCTCGGGCGCCGAGGCGCTCTGACGTCGAGAACAACAGTCGAGAGGACGAGACAATGGCTACCCCCACGAGCACGGGTCACATCACGCAGGTGATCGGCGCTGTCGTCGACGTGAAGTTCGACGATCACCTGCCGGAAATCCTGAACGCGCTGGAGACCACCAATCAGGGCGCGCGCCTCGTGCTCGAAGTCGCGCAGCACCTCGGCGAGAATTCCGTGCGCACCATCGCCATGGACTCGACCGAAGGACTCGTGCGCGGCCAGGCGGTGACCGACACCGGCGCGCCGATCTCGGTTCCGGTCGGCGACGAGATGCTCGGCCGCATCATCAATGTGATCGGCGAGCCGGTCGACGAGGCGGGCCCGATCCAGACGACGGCGCGCCGCGCCATCCATCAGCCGGCGCCGTCCTACGCCGAGCAGGCGACCGAGGCGCAGATCCTCGAGACGGGCATCAAGGTCGTCGACCTGCTCGCGCCTTACGCCAAGGGCGGCAAGATCGGCCTGTTCGGCGGCGCGGGCGTCGGCAAGACCGTCATCATCATGGAGCTCATCAACAATATCGCCAAGGCGCACGGCGGCTATTCCGTCTTCGCCGGCGTCGGCGAGCGCACGCGTGAGGGCAACGACCTCTATCACGAGATGATCGAGGGCGGCGTCAACAAGAAGCCCGAGAACGGCTCCGCCGCCGGCTCCAAGGCCGCGCTGGTCTATGGCCAGATGAACGAGCCCCCGGGAGCCCGCGCCCGCGTCGCTCTGACCGGCCTCACCGTCGCCGAGGACTTCCGCGACAAGGGCCAGGACGTGCTGTTCTTCGTCGACAACATCTTCCGCTTCACCCAGGCGGGCTCGGAAGTTTCGGCTCTGCTCGGCCGCATTCCTTCGGCGGTGGGCTATCAGCCGACGCTCGCCACCGACATGGGCGCGCTGCAGGAGCGCATCACCACGACGACCAAAGGCTCGATCACCTCGGTGCAGGCCATTTACGTGCCGGCCGACGATCTGACTGACCCGGCGCCGGCCGCCTCCTTCGCCCATCTCGACGCGACGACGGTGCTCAACCGCGCCATCGCCGAGAAGGGCATTTATCCGGCGGTCGATCCGCTCGACTCGACCTCGCGCATGCTGTCGCCGGCGATCGTCGGCGAGGAGCATTACGACGTCGCCCGCAAGGTGCAGTCGACGCTGCAGCGCTATAAGTCGCTGCAGGACATCATCGCCATTCTGGGCATGGACGAGCTCTCGGAAGAGGACAAGCTGACGGTGGCGCGCGCCCGCAAGATCGAGCGCTTCCTGTCGCAGCCCTTCCACGTCGCCGAAGTGTTCACCGGCGCGCCGGGCAAGCTGGTCGCGCTCGCGGACACCATCAAGGGCTTCAAGGGCCTCGTCGAGGGCCAGTACGACCATCTCCCGGAGGCCGCCTTCTACATGGTCGGCACCATCGAGGAGGCTGTCGAGAAGGCCGCCAAGCTCGCCAAGGAAGCGGCTTGATCTGACAACTGACAGGGGCAGGACGCCGCCATGGCCACGTTCCACTTCGAGCTCGTCTCTCCCGAGAAGCTTCTCTTCGCGGGAGAGGTCGAGGCGGTCGTCGCGCCCGGCGCCGACGGCCAGTTCACCGTGTTGAAAGATCATGCGCCGTTGATGACGGTGCTGAAGCCGGGCGTCGTCGAGATCGACGACGCCGGCAAGAAGGATCGGCTGTTCGTGCGCGGCGGTTTCGCCGATGTCGGGCTGAGCGGTTTCACCATTCTCGCCGAATATGCGATTCCGGTGGCCGAGCTCGACGCCGCAAAGATCGACGCGGATATCAAGAACGCTGGCGAGGATGTCGCCGACGCCAAGACCGACGAGGCGCGCCGCCTCGCGGCCGAGAAGCTGGATCAGCTGAAAGAGCTGAAAGCGGCTCTGGGGCTGTAAGCTAGAATTTGGACGTTCTCTCCTTCTCCCGCTCTGCGGGAGAAGGTGGCCCTCGCGTCAGCGAGGGTCGGATGAGGGCGCCTACGATTTTGCGAGTCGAATGTCACTTTCGAGGCAGGCGCAGTTGGGCGGACCCTCATCCGACCCGGCTTCGCCGGGCCACCTTCTCCCACGAGTGGGAGTAAGGAGAGCCCTTCGTCGACGTCCCGCCCTTTATTTCAAGAATTCCGCCCCATTCAATTGCTGCCGTAGCTCGAAGCTGCGGAATTGCGTGAAGATCGGCGCCAACCAGGCCTTCAGAGCGGCGCGCACGACGATCGACATGTCGGGCGGCGGCGCGACCAGAAATCCGCTCAATGACAGCGCCGGCGTCTCGAGCGCGCGCGCGATGGCGGCGTCGAGCGGCGCGATGACGAATTTCCGCGACGCCGGATAATGCGCGAGAATTTCCTGCGCGCCGACGCCGAGCGGCGAAGCGCCCTCATTATGGACGACGATCATCGGCACGTCGCTGAAAGCCGCACGCAGCGCGAAGGCGCGCGCGAGGCCCGCCTCGGTAGGATCGGCGTGAAACAGCAGCACCGGCTCGACGTCGTTGCGGCGCGCCTCCTCGACGAAGCCGATCTCCCGCACGGTCGCGAAAAACCGATCATAGCTGCGCGACCACACATCGATGATCTTTGGGGTCTCGTCATTGACGAGCAGCCGATCGAACAGCGAGATCTGTCCCTTGATCTCGGTCGCGTCGATGATGCGCACTTGCGCCGGAAACAGATCCGCATAGCGGGAGGCGTGCGGATCGGTGTCGAATCCTTCGACCGGCGCATGGCGCGAGAGATGGAAGTCCGTCAGCAGCCTCGCGGTCGTCGAAACGCCCGTGCGAGGATGCGGCGAACAGGCGACGAACACGAAGCTGCGTCGTCTCATCTCTCCACTCTCGTCGCGCCGCGCTCCGCCGCGCGTCGCCTTGCAATCAGCGCCCGTCCTTGCCGGAGATCAACTCCAGAAGGCGGATGCGATCGAATTCCTCGGCGATCTTGTTCTGCCAGGTGCGGACATAGCCGCGCAGCACGAAAGAGTGATCGGCGGGATCGCCCTCGGCCGTTCGATTGGAGACGAAGGTCGAGAAGGGCGTGCCGGCGAGCTCGACCTGCTCGTAGGACAATTCGTTCAGCTTGGGAATCGTGATCTCCCCGGCCGTCTGCACCTTGTCGAAATAGCGGCGGTGCGTCACCGGGTCCCATTCGAAAAAGGTGGTGTCGTTGACATGGTTCTTGACGAGGAAATAGTCCGCATCCTCGACATAGGGCGCGATCTCGGCGATCTCGTCGAGCGAGGCGATGGAGGAGCCGAGGACATGAAACAGGATGAAGGTGACCTCGCCCTCTCGCACCGCGTCGAGAAAGCCGGTGTCCTGCAACGCCAGCAGCGCCGGCTCGAGCCCGCCGGCGCGAATGTCGATCACGCTGACCTTGACCTCCGCCGTGCCCAGCGTGTCGATGATCCGCATTTGATCGGAGGTCGAGGTGAGATCGACGATGGTGGTGAGATCGGGATGGAAGCGGCGAAGCGTGCCGCGCGGCGTCTCCGTGTCGAAGGCGCGCGTCAGCACGTTGTTGGCGGCGAGATAGTCGAGCAGCGCGCGCGCGATCGTGGTCTTGCCCACGCCGCCCTTGTCGGCGCCGACGAGGATGACCGCGGGCCTCACCCTCTGTCCGGCGAGCGCTGGCGGCGCCTTCTCCCGTGCGGAAAGGCTTCTCTCGTCACGCTTCGCGTCTCTGGATGGTCTTTGAGCCATGGCCTAGCACCTATAGCGACGACGCCCGGGTCCGGGCTGGAGCAACCTGAACCTTCTAGCATTTATGATTTGCATGCGCCGAGCCTTTTCTCGCCGCGCGTGCGCCGGAAGCGATCGCGACAAAACAACAGTATAATAATGTAGTTTCGTGACGGGCGCCTTCATTCTAAAGTGAATTGACATTCGCGCGCCGACGGCTAAGTAGACCGCGAATTTCATTCGGGCGTCCGCGAGACAGGCGCGGAGAAGGGGATGAGCGTGATACGGGTCGAAGACGCCGACGGCGTCGTTCACGATCTCGAGCCCGTCGAGGGCTGGCGGTTGATGGAGATTTTGCGCGACTACGGCATGGGCATGGAGGGTTGCTGCGGCGGCTCCGTGACCTGCGCCGCTTGTCATATCGTGCTCGATCCGCAATGGGCGGACAAAGTGCCGCCGCCGCGCGACGACGAGCTCGAGAAGCTCGACGAGCTTCCCTTCCTGCACGACACATCGCGGCTCTCCTGCCAAATCATCTGGTCCGACGAGCTCGACGGGCTGAGACTCACTCTCGTGAAGGAGGCGTGATGGCCGCGCATCGTCATCCGCAAATTCTCGTCGCGAGCGATCTCTCGCTGGGCGATGTGGTCGTGCTCGGCGCCTCGGGCTGGGAGCGCGACGTCGCGAGCGCGAAAATTGCTTATGACGGCGCCGAGGCGGCCGCTTTGGAGGCTGTCGCCAAGGCGGAGGCCGCCGCCAATCGCGTCGTCGACTTCTACCTCGTCGATGTCGCCGTCGCGGATGGGACGCCGACGCCCTTGCACTTTCGTGAGAAATTCCGATTCGTGGGGCCGAGCGTGCGGCCCGATCTCGGCAAGCAGGCGGCGCGCAGCGAGGGAGACGGCAGATGACCGCGCATGATCCGACTCTGCCGCCGCGCCCCAACGCCGCGCCGATCGGCTACGCCTATGACGAGCACGACCGCGCCTTCGTGCGCGAGCGGGTCGCCGAGTTCCGCGGGCAGGTGGAGCGTCGTCTCGCCGGCGCGCTCACCGAGGAGGAGTTTCGTCCGTTCCGCCTGATGAACGGGCTCTATTTGCAGCTGCACGCCTATATGCTGCGCGTCGCCATCCCCTATGGCACGCTGACTTCGCGGCAGATGCGCCGTCTCGCCGAAATCGCCGACCGCTGGGACAAGGGCTATGGCCATTTCACCACGCGGCAGAATCTGCAGTACAACTGGCCCAAGCTCGTCGATGTTCCCGATATTCTCGAGGCGCTCGCCGATGTCGACATGCACGCCATTCAGACATCGGGAAATTGCATCCGCAATGTGACCGCCGATCATTTCGCCGGCGTGGCCGCCGACGAGATCGAGGATCCGCGCGCCACCGCGGAGTTTCTGCGTCAATGGTCGAGCGCTCACGCCGAGTTCAGCTTCCTGCCGCGCAAGTTCAAGATCGCCGTCACCGGCGCCGAGCATGATCGCGCCGCGGTGAAGGTGCATGACATCGGGCTGCGCATCGTGACGAACGACGCCGGCGAGATCGGCTATGAGGTGATCGTCGGCGGCGGGCTCGGCCGCACGCCCTTCATCGGCAAGGTGCTGCGCGAATTTTTGCCGCGCGCCGATCTGCTGGCCTTTCTCGAGGCGGTCCTGCGCGTCTACAATCGCTTCGGCCGGCGCGACAACAAATATAAGGCGCGCATCAAGATCCTCGTGCATGAGACCGGGATCGACGAAATCCGCGCTCAAGTGGAGGCGGAATTCGCCGCGATGGATCGCGCGCCCTTCGCCTATGACGGCGAGGAATTCGCGCGCGTCGCCGGTTTCTTCGGAACGCCGCCTTATGAGGATCTGCCCGAGCGCTCCGAGGCGCTCGAGAAGGCCAAGGCCGAGAGCGCCGCCTTCGCCGCTTTCGCTGCGGTCAATGTCGCGCCGCATCGGCAGGCCGGCTATGCGATCGTCACTGTGTCGCTGAAGCCGATCGGCGGCATTCCAGGCGACGCCACATCGGCGCAGATGCGCGCGCTGGCGGACGCCGCCGATACTTACGGATTCGGCGAGCTGCGCGTCAGCCATGAGCAGAACATTATTCTTCCGCATGTGAAGAAGGACGATCTCCTCGCGCTGTGGCGCGATCTCGACGCGGCCGGCCTCGCCACCGCCAACGCCGGGCTCGTCAGCGACATCATTTCTTGTCCCGGACTCGATTATTGCGCGCTGGCGACGGCGCGCTCCATTCCGATCGCGCAGGCGATCTCGAAGCGCTTCTCCGACCTCGAGCGCCAACGCCAGATTGGTCCGCTGGGTATAAAAATCTCCGGCTGCATCAACGCCTGCGGCCATCATCACGTCGGCGCGATCGGCATTCTCGGCCTCGAGAAAAAGGGCGTCGAATCCTATCAGATCACGCTCGGCGGCGATCCGACGCTCGACGCTGCGATCGGCGAGCTGATCGGCCCCGGCGTCTCGGCGGAGGAGGTTCCCGACGTGATCGAAAATCTCGTCGAGCTCTATCTCGCCGAGCGGCAAGAGGCCGAGCGCTTCATCGACACATGTCGGCGCATCGGCCATAAGCGTTTCAAGGAATCGGCGCGCCGGGAGGGCGAGGATGGCTCTGGTATCTGACGGCGCTTTCATCGCCGACGACTGGCGTCGTCTCGCCGATGAGGAATCGCTTCCCGCCGCGGGCAAGGTGATCGTCTCGCTGGAGCGTGTCGCTGCGGCGCTGGCCGAGGCGCGGCTCTCGGGTGTCGGCGTCTATGTCGCCAATACGATCGATCCGCAGGCGCTCGCGCCGTTTCTGGCGCGGCTGGCGCTTATCGACATCGCCTTTCCCGCCTTCACCGACGGGCGCGGCTTCTCGCTCGCGCGCCTGTTGCGGCGCGCGGGATTTTCTGGCGAATTGCGCGCGAGCGGGCGATTGACGCCGGATCAATATCTGCATGCGATCGGCTGTGGCGTGGATCGGATCGAGATACCGGACGATCTCGCGGCGCGCCATGGCGAAGCCAATTGGGCGAAGGCGTTGCGCGCCCGCAGCCTCTCCTATCAACGCGGCCATGCCGGCGGGGCGTCGATCCTCGAGCGACGCAGAAAGGGCGCGGCATGAAGCCGTCCATCGTCGAAATTCTGCAGCCGCGCCTCGCCGCGCTCGATCTCGATCATCGGCTGAAGCTGGCGCGCGAGGTCATTCCGGGCCGCATGGTCTTCACCACCAGCTTCGGCATAGAGGATCAGCTCGTCACCCATTCGATCTTCACGCAGGGCCTCGAGATCGATGTCGTGACCATCGACACCGGCCGCTTGTTCGAGGAGACGGTCGAGCTGTGGGAGCGCACCGAGGCGCGCTATGCGCGCCACATCCGCCCCGTCTATCCACAGCCGGAGCCGCTCGCAGATTTCGTCGCCGAGCACGGCATCAACGCCTTTTATCGCTCGGTCGAGCATCGTAAGGCGTGCTGCGAGATTCGCAAGGTCGAGCCGCTCGGCCGCCTGCTCGCCGGCGCCTCGGCCTGGGTCACGGGCCTGCGCGCCGATCAATCGCAGGCGCGCGAGGGCGTACGACTCGCCGAGCTCGACGCCGCGCGCAAGCTGGTGAAGCTCAATCCGCTCGCCGATTACACGCGCGAGATCATCGTCGAGAAGATCGAGGAATTCAGCGTGCCGGTGAACGCGCTGCATGCGAAGGGCTTTCTCTCCATCGGCTGCGCGCCCTGCACGCGCGCGCTCGAGCCCGGCGAGAGCGAGCGCGCCGGCCGCTGGTGGTGGGAAGAGGACCAGAAGAAGGAATGCGGGCTGCATGTCGGGCCCGACGGCCGCCTCACGCGCGGCTCGGCGCCGGAGGGGGAGCGATGAACGCGCCGTCGGTCAAGACTCTCGGCCATCTCGACAAGCTCGAGGCCGAGAGCATCCATATCATGCGCGAGGTGGTCGCCGAATGCGAGCGGCCGGTGATGCTCTATTCGATCGGCAAGGATTCGGCGGTGATGCTTCATCTCGCGATGAAGGCCTTCTATCCGTCGAAGCCGCCTTTCCCGCTGCTGCATGTCGACACGACCTGGAAGTTTCGCGAGATGATCGCTTTTCGCGATCGGCGCGCGGCGGAGACCGGGCTCGAGCTGCTCGTCTACACGAACCCGCAAGGGCGCGAGATGAACATCGATCCGACCGTGCATGGATCGCAGTTGCATACGCAGATCATGAAGACCGACGCGTTGAAGCAGGCGCTGGACAAATGGAAGTTCGACGCGGCCTTCGGCGGCGCGCGGCGCGACGAAGAAAAATCCCGCGCCAAGGAGCGCGTGCTCTCCTTCCGCAACGCCCAGCATCGCTGGGACCCCAAGGCGCAGCGGCCCGAGTTCTGGCGGCTCTACAATGCGCGCAAAGGTCCGGGCGAGAGCCTGCGCGTGTTTCCGCTCTCCAATTGGACCGAGGCGGATGTGTGGGATTATATCGCACGTGAAGGCATTGATGTGGTGCCGCTCTATTTTGCGAAGGAGCGGCCCGTCATCGAGCGCGACGGCATGCTGATCATGGTCGACGACGAGCGGTTGAAGCTCCGCGAGGGCGAGACGATTCAGCAGAGAATGGTTCGGTTCCGCACCCTCGGCTGCTATCCGCTGACCGGCGCCATAGAGAGCGCGGCGGCGACGCTCGAGGAGATCATCGCCGAAATGCGCGCGAGCCGCTCCTCCGAGCGTCAGGGACGCGTCATCGATCATGACGGCTCCTCCTCGATGGAGCAGAAGAAGCAGGAGGGATATTTTTGATGCATGGCGGCCTCGCTTCGCCTTCGCCGCCGCGCTCGACCGGCGGGCCTTCGCCTGCGGACAAGCCGCTGCTGCGCTTCATCACCTGCGGATCGGTCGACGATGGAAAATCGACGCTGATCGGTCGGCTGCTCTATGACGCCGATCTCGCGCCCGACGATCTCATCGCGGCGCTCGAGCGCGATTCGAAGAAGCATGGAACGCAGGGCGACGATCTCGATTTCGCTCTGCTGGTCGACGGCCTCGCCGCCGAGCGCGAGCAGGGCATCACCATCGATGTCGCCTATCGCTATTTCGCAACGCAAAAGCGCAAGTTCATCGTCGCCGACACGCCCGGCCATGAGCAATATACGCGCAATATGGCGACCGGCGCCTCGACCGCGGAGCTCGCCGTGCTGCTGGTCGACGCGCGCAAGGGCCTACTCGATCAGACGCGCCGACACAGCATGATCGTCTCGATGCTCGGCGTGCGCCATGTCGTCGTCGCCGTCAACAAGATGGATCTCGTCGCCTATTCGCAGGAGATCTTCGACGCGATCGAGCGCGACTTCCGCGCCTTCGCCGCACCCTTGCGCTTTCTGTCGATCACGCTCATTCCGCTCGTCGCCAAGGACGGCGACAATCTCGTGCGCGCCAGCGACAAGATGGGCTGGTATCAGGGGCCGCCGCTGCTCGGCTATCTCGAGAGCGTCGCGCTCGACGACAATGCGCGCGTGCTGCCGTTTCGCTTCCCCGTGCAATGGGTGAATCGGCCGAGCCACGACTTCCGCGGCTTCTCCGGTTTCATCGCCGGCGGCAATGTGATGCCGGGCGACATCGTCCGCATTCTGCCGACCGGACGCGACACGCGCATCGCGCGCATCGTCACCGCGGATGGCGATCTCGCTCATGCGGTCGCCGGCCAGTCGGTGACGCTGACGCTGACCGAGGAGATCGACGTCTCGCGCGGCGACATGCTGGTGTCGCCGGTCTCGCCGGCCAAGATCGGCGATCGTCTCTCGGCCAAGCTGTTATGGCTAGTGCGCGAGCCGCTCGCGCTCGACAAGAGCTATCTGTTGAAGCTCGGCGCGAAGACGACGCCAGCCGCGGTGAAGACCGTGTCCTCGCACATCCGTATCGAGAGCGGGCTCGCCGAGCCGGCCGCCACGGGCGCGACGCTCGCCTTCAATGAGATCGGCGAGGCGGAGCTCGCGCTCGACACCGCCGTCGTCTGCGATCCTTACGAGGAGAATCGCGAGACCGGCGGCTTCATCCTCATCGATCGCGTGACCAATGAGACGGTCGCCGTCGGCATGGTGCGCCATTCGGCCTGGGCCGAACGCGGCGCGCGCAATGGCGTCGAGGCGAGCTATGCCTCGATGGAGGGCGTGCCGACGCCGCCGCGCCTGGCGGGCCCGACGCCGCTGCGCAGCCTCGTCAAGGCGCTGTCCTGGCGCGTGCCGGGCAGCCTCATCACTTTCGGCGCGGCTTTCGCCTTCACCGAGGATTTGCGCGTCTCGGCGGCGATCACCGGAACCGAGATCGTCTGCAAGATCGGGCTCTATTATCTGCATGAGAGAGTGTGGACGCGCTTTCGCCTCGGCATGAAGCCGACGGATGACGCAGGCCTGTAAGATCGCGCGCGAGCGGGAAGGCTCGCGCCGACAGGTCAATCGGGTGAAGGATAAGATCCGCGACCCTCGTCCTCGAGGAGCCGCCGCAGGCGGCGTCTCGAAGGGCGGCGGTGGGGCGAAATCTTTAGGTTTCTCCCCGTCGCCGCCCTTCGAGAGGCCCGCTTCGCGGGCTTCTCAGGGCGTGGGTTGGGGATTTAGTCGTTTACCCGATGGGTCTGGTTTCCAGGCGATCTACATTGCCTGAAAAAGCCGCGTCGGCTAAGTTGCCGCTCATCGACAGAGCGGAGTGGGTCGCATGCGCGGTGGAACATTGTTCGGGCTCGGTCTGGTTCTCATGGCCGCGTCCGGCCCCGCGCGCCCGGCGCGCGCCGATGTGAGCATGGACCCGCACGCGCTCCAGCATTATTCCTTCTGCGTCGGCGAGGCGCAGGACAATCGCGCCGTCGTACTGATGGACCGGTATCGCATCTATCGCTGTCACGGCGACATCGCCATTTCCTATTTCAACTATCTCGGCCGTCGCGGCGTCCGCGACGAGCGCGTCGAGGAATATAACGGCGTGTTCCTCTATCGGCGCATCGCCGGCGGCATTGGACGTTGCTGGAACCGCATCGCCGACGAGGCCTTCCGCCCCGTCTCCGAATATGGATGCGACATCAACGAGGACCTGTAAGCGGCGGCGATGCGGCGACAGCTTCGCCGCTGCGCGCGGCTCGGCGCGCCCGCGCGCATGATCCTTCTCGCGCAGGGAGACGGGCGCTCGCTCGCTCATGTCGCCTGGATCGCGCTCGCCGGCGCGGGACTGCTGCTCGTCGACGCCGGATCGCTCGGCTGGTGGGGCCTGCCGACGTTGGCGCTGCTCGCCGCTCTCGCGCTCGTCGCGCTGTTCGACGCGCGCTATCTGCTGATCCCCGATGGGCCGCTGCTGGCGCTTCTGCTGTGGGGCGTCGCCCTGCTGCCCTTTCTCGAGATGAGCGCCATTCTGGACCGGCTCGCCGCGGCCGGCGCCGGCTATGCGGCGCTGCGCGGCGCCGATCTCGTCTATGCGCGTTTACGCGGCCATGCCGGGCTCGGTCCCGCGGACTCCCGCCTGTTCGCGCTCGCGGGACTGTGGCTCGGCCTCGCGGCGCTGCCCGGCTGCCTTCTCATCGCCTGCGGCTCGGCGCTGATCTCGGTGCTTCTCGAAAGGCGCGCGCTCGTCGACGCGCGCGAGCCCTTTCCCTTCGGGCCGCATCTCGCGCTCGGGTTTTGGATGTCCTGGTGCGTCGGGCCGTTCGAGCTCGGCTCGACTTGACGCGAGGGCTCTGGAGAGCGAGCCTTCGGGCTCGCCCTTCGACGTCACGAATCCGGATGCTGGCGAATTGCGACGGTGAAGGATGCGTCGATGCGCTTGCGATTGCGTAGAGCGACGAGCTTCACGGCGATGAGCTGCGGCGCGGTGTGCTGGTCGATCCAGCTATTGGTCCAGCGCGGCGGCGCGTCGGCCGTAGCCGCGCCGAAATAGGAGAGTTCGAAGGTCTCGACGCCGGCGAGCGCCTTGACCGGCCGCCCGCGCTCCGACCCGCGCCAGCTCTGCGCGCGAAACACATTGGTCCAGATCGAGAGATCGTGGCCGGAAAGCCCGATTTCCGTCAGCATCAGCCCCGCCCAGCTCGCGCCGCCTTCATAGACCGTCACGAGACGCAGATGGTCGCCGCTCCCGCGGATGGTCACCATCTGATCCTGATCGTTCTGCGCCACGGGGAGGGGAATGGCGCGCGCGAGAATGGCGGCGATCGCATTCGCCGCTTCCTCGACCTCGCCGACGCTCTCGTAATCGCGGCCTGTCTCCCAGGCGCGCTTGCCGAGATGCAGGCCGCCGAGAATCGCGGCGGTGATCATCGCGAGCAGAGTGACCGCGAGCAGCACCTCGAGCAAGGAGAAGCCGGCCCTCCGGCGCGCGATTTTCATGTGCCGTCAGTCCTCATTGGCGGGGCTTGGCGACGGCGAGTTTGATCGTCGTCAAGGTCAGCTGGTCCTGTCCGGGCGCGCCGCCGGGACGCCGCACGGTGAGGCGCGCGAGAAAAGCGGTGGTGCGGCCATTGCCATCGGCCGCGGCGACCGAGCGGACGGGCGAGACGACGAGGCGCCAGACGAGCCCATCGCCATAGCGGCCGGAGGTTTCGCCCGCCGCGAGCGGCGTCGCGGCTCCGAGCGCCTCGAGCTGCGAGCGGCCCTGCCGCGCTGCGCGCAGCAGGAAATCGCCGCGCGACTCGTTGCGCGCGCCGCCGCCGAGACCCTGCATCAGCGCGCCCATGGCGAGAGTGAGGATCACGAAGGCGACCAGGGATTCGATGAGGGTGAAGCCGCCGCGGCGCCCGCGGCGAGCCTTCAGGCTCGCAATTCCCGCGAGGCAGGCCGTCAGAACACGGCGCATCGCGTCGCTCCGGTCAGCCAGTTCACCGCGATCTGCGCGCGCACGCCGGGGAGCGCGATCGACATCTCGCCGCCCGACGAGCCGCCGCTCGGATAAAAGGCGAAATCGGCCTTGTCGCGGCTGCGACGCTCGATCGCCGATACGGTGAGATTGATCTGCGCGTCATTGGGCAGCGGCTTCTCCCCGACGGTGGGCGAGAAGAAGGTTTTGCGGCGCAGATCGACCGTCAGCGCCATCTCCTCATTGGCGGCGATGGCGCGCATGCGCGTCTGGCGCAGCGCCGCGCAGAGCGAGCGCGCCGCGCTCTCGACGCGCAGGCGCGGGGAGGGGCGGCGGCCGAGCTGCGTGGCGAGGCCGGCGACGAGCGCGAGTATGGCGAGCGCTGCGAGCATCTCGATCAGCGAAAATCCCGCGCGCGCGCTCGAGCCTGTCGGCGCTCGGCGGCTCATTGGCCGGCCAGCTCGTTGATCCCGAGCACGGCGTCCATCACCGTCATCACCAGCCCGCCGACGACGGCGGCGATGAGAATGGTGAGGATCGGCGTAATGAGGCCGACCGCGCGCTCGATGCCGCGCTGCGTCTGGCGCTCGAACATGGTCGCGAGACGCAGCAGCAGCTCGTCGAGCTTGGCCACCTCCTCGCCGATGCGCGTCATCTGCGCCGCCGCGAGCGGAAAGGCGTCGATCTGCTCCAGCGCCGAGCTGAGCGCGCCGCCGCTGCGCACCGATTCGATGGCGCCGGCGAGCTCGGCGCGAAAATGCGCGTTGGAGACGACCGCGCGCGCGCTCTCGAGGCCTTGCAGCAGCGGCACGCCGGCGCGCGACATGGCGCCGAGCGTGCGTGCGAAGCGCGCGGCTTGGAATTTCGCGATAATGTCGCCGGCATAGGGGAGGTCGAGCAGAGCGCGATCCAATTTGATCTGCAGCGGCGGATTGGCCGCCGCATAGCGCTTCAGGCCGTAGAGGCCGGCGCCGAGCGCGACGACGCCGCCGAGGATCAGCGGCCAGGCGCCTTGCAGGTCGATGATGAATTGCAAACCCTTGGGCATGGGCTTGCCATTGTCGGCGAAGATCGGCGCGATGCTCGGCACCAGAGTGCCGATGACGACGCCGGTGGAGCCGATGGCGAGCACGATCAGCAGCGCCGGATAGACGAGACCGCTCTGAATTTTCGCGCGCATCTCGAGGCGCCGCTCCAGCATGTCGGCGATGTCGATGAGCGACTGCGCCACATTGCCCATCGTCTCGCCGGCGCGAATGATGTTGAGATAATCGGCGCCGAACAGCTCGGCGCGGGCGTTCAGCGCGTCGGAGAGCGAGGCGCCGTCGACGACGCGGCGCAGGATCTCCTCCGCCAGCGCGCGGACCGCGGGCGAGGCGCTCTGCTGCGCCAATATGCGCAGGCTGTTGTCGAGCGGCAGATCGGCTTCCTCGAGCGTCGCGAACTCGCGCGTGAAGGAGGCGATCTCGGCCGCCGACGGACCGGATTTGGAGAAGAGGCCGCCGAGCGAGAAATTGGTCGCGGCGCGCTTCTCCTGCACGGTGAAGGGCGTGACGCCGCGGCCCCACAGCTGCTCCTCGGCCTCTTCGCGCGAGCGCGCCTCGATCTCGCCCTCGACGAGATCGCCCTCGGCCGAATAGGCGCGATAGCTGAACATCGACATGGGCTAATCCACTCGTGTGACGCGCAGCACTTCGTCGACCGTGGTCTCGCCGCGCCAGGCCTTGGCCATGCCGCATTGATACATCGTCATCATTCCCGCTTCCTTCGCCGCCGCCGCCATCACGCCGTCGGGCGCCGATTCGCAGACGAGCCGGCGCAGCGGCTCGTCGAGGATGAGCAGCTCGGCGATCGTGGAGCGGCCGGAATAGCCGGAGTTTCGGCAATGGCCGCAGCCGACCGGCGCGCTGAGGCGATCGGGCCCATGCGCGAAAGCTTCGCCGGCGAGGCGCTCGCGCCATTGCCGGCGCGCATCCATCGGCTTGGCGCAATGCGGGCAGAGGCGCCGCACGAGGCGCTGGGCCAGCACGCCCTTCACCGTCGAGGCGATGAGATAAGGCTCGACGCCCATGTCGATGAGGCGGGTGATCGAGCCGACCGCGCTATTGGTGTGCAGGGTCGAGAAGACGAGATGGCCGGTGAGCGAGGATTGAATGGCGATCTTCGCCGTCGCGGCGTCGCGAATCTCGCCGATCATGATGATGTCCGGGTCCTGGCGCAGCATGGCGCGCAGGCTCGCCGGAAAATCCATGCCGATTGCCGGCTGCACCTGCACCTGATTGACGCCGGCGAGCTGATATTCGATCGGGTCCTCGACGGTGAAGACCTTCACATCCGGATTGGAGAGCTCGCGCAGCGCCGTGTAGAGCGTCGTGGTCTTGCCGCTGCCGGTCGGGCCCGTCACCAAAACGATGCCGTTCGGATTATGCATTAGATGGCGCAGCGTCGCGATCGTCTCGGGCTCGAAGCCGAGCGCGTCGAAATCGAGCGACACCTGGCTGCGGTCGAGAATGCGCAGCACGATGCTCTCGCCATGCGCCGTCGGAATGGTGGACACGCGAAAATCGATGTCGACGCCGCGCACGGCCATCTTCACGCGTCCGTCCTGCGGCAGGCGCCGCTCGGCGATGTCGAGACGCGCCATGATTTTTATGCGCGAGGTGATGGCGGCCTTGAGGCCGGGCGGCAGAGTGTCCGAGGTGCGCAGCACGCCGTCGATGCGATAGCGCACCAGCACGGCGTCGAGCCCGGGCTCGATGTGGATGTCGGAGGCGTGCGCCTCGATGGCGTCGCCGACGATCTGATTGACGCGGCGAATGACCGGCGCCTCATTGGCGATGTCGCGCAGGCGCTGCAGGTCGTAATCGCTGGCGTCGTGCGCGCGGTCGTCGTCGACGAGCGCGACGCCTTCGGCCTTCTGGCCATAGAGGCTGGCCCAGGCCTTCTCGAATAGGGCAGGGGTGACGATGCGCAGATCGATCGAGAGGCCGGTCGAATAGGCGAGCGCCTCGACCGGGCCGAGATCGAGCGGATCGGTGACGGCGAGAGTGAGCGCGCTCTCATTGGCGGCGAGCGGCAGAATGCCGTTTGCGCGCAGGAACTTCTGCGGAATCTGCTCGGCGAGGGCCACTTCCTCCGGCAGATCGGCGGGGGCGATCACCGGAATCGCCAAGAACTTGCCGAGATGGGCGGAAAGATCGTTCTCGGAGACGAGGCCGAGCTTGGTGAGCACGCGGTCGAAGCGCTCGCCGCTCTGGCGCGCCGCGCGTTGCGAGCGCTGCAGGGCGAGCTCGTCGATCGCCTTCTCCTGCACGAGATAGGCGCCGAACTGCTGCAGAAAGGCGCCGCTGCGCGCATCGGCCCCTTTCTGCTCCACCTCCTGCCGCGGCGACGGATCGACATGTGTCATTGAGACGAACTCTCGGCTGGAGCGCTTGCCGATCGAACGGACTCGCTCGATCGATCAGAATCCGCTCGAACGAAAGAGACAGGCCGGCCGATGCTGGCCGCTGCTCACAGCGCGCAGCTTTTCACTGGCGCTTCCGGTCGGCGAATGGTAACCGTGCGGATCGTTGGGCGCAATTGCGCTGCTTGTCTTCGAGTAGGAGTGGCGGAGTGCGTGCGAGGCGACGCATATCGCCTTTTTCAGGCGAGGGAAAGGCCGCAGGACGCGTCCGCAAGGGCGCCGGCGTCGCGCATCTGCTCGCGACCCTCGCCGCCGCCGCATGGGCGGGGTCGGCGCCTGCCGAAGCCGCCGGGACCTTTCTGTACGCGACTCCGCACGCCTGCGCATCCTCGGGAATCTTCCGACGGCGCGAATGCGGGATCGCCTTCACCAATGCGCAGACGGATGTGCGGGCGCGGACCGAGGCCTTCTCCTCGCGCGGCCGCTGCGAGGCGCGCTATCGCCTGTGCGAGAAGGATGACGACGGCGCCTTCCGGGCGGCGCTGCTCGGCGTCGAGATCATCGGCGGGGGACACAACAATTGGGCGGCCGCGCCCGTTCTCGGCGTCGATACGCCGCGTCTGTTCGCCAATCGTCCCATCTCCCGGCTGATCGAGCCTTTGACGGAATCCTGGACGCCGATCCTGGCGACGGGCCGTTTTCGCATCGGCGCTCCCCTGCGCGAGACCGCGAGCGCCGACGCGCTCGATGGGCTGGAGGGCGAGGTGGAGGCGCCGCAGCCGGCCCGGCCGGCGACGCGAGAATCGGAGAGCGCGCGGCGCGAGCGCCTGCGCTCGGCGCCCTTCGTTCAGTAGCGCGCATTGGAGACGGGAGCGGAGACATGCTAGTGGTCTGTTCGAGCCAATCCGTCGGGGTTGCAAAGAGCGAGCCTGAAGGCTCGCTCTCTAGGCTCGTCGATTTCGATGAAGCAGACCACCGGGTCGAGCGCGCGCAATGCGCGGCGTCGTCATCGAATTGTAGCACTGGGGATGGAGAAAGCGCGCGTCGGCGACGCTCATAGGCGCAAATGACATTCGCGCGCGGCGCTTGCGAGCGCGGCGCGCCGGAGGGCGCCTCGGCGCCGAACCAATCTATCCGCGCCGCGCGCGCAAAGGGCTCGATGTCGTCGTCGATTTGGCGCAAGGAACTGTTCGAGGGCTCCACCGCGGAAGCGGCGGCCCGCCTATGGGCGTGGTGGCGCGGCGAGTTCTACGCGCTGTTCTCGCCGGCGACCTTGATGTTTCTGCTCGATCGCGGCGAGCGCCGCCTCGCGCTTCGCGTCGGCGAGACGCCGATCGCTCTGCATCTCCTCGCCGCCAAGGGCGACGAGCCCGAGCCGCCGATCACGCCCGACGAGATCGCCGCTTCGTCGCTCGATGCGGTTCTCGCCGCGCGGGGGGTGAAGCGCACGGCGACCAAGATCATCGTGGAGCTGCCGCGCGAAGCCTTCTTCGTTCGTCGTTTCGACGCGCCGGCGGCTGCGCTCGTCGACCTGCCGCGCCTGCTGAGCATGGAGCTCGAGCGCAAGACGCCGTTCAGGCCCGCCGATGTGCTGCATGGCCATGTGATCGCGCCGCGCGCCGGCGCCTCGCCGACCGGCGCCGAAAAAATCTCGGTCGAGCAATGGATCCTGCGCCGCGATCTGCTGGCGCGCGCCATCGAGGGCTCGGGTCTTCAAGTCGAGGATGTCGATCTCGTGCAGCCGCGGTGGCCGCAGGACGAACTGACGCCGCCTCCCTCCATGCCGGTGCGCGTCGCCGTGGCGGCGGGGCCCGATCTCGAGGGGCGTATCGCGCTCGCGGCGGCGGTCGTCGCCGTGACGTTGTTCGCCGCCGGGATCGGAATCGCGGTCTGGCGCCAGCAGGAGGAGTCCGCGGCGCTCGAGGAGGCGATCACGGCGGCGTCGACGCGCGCGGCGGGCGCGCGGCAGATCGCCGACCGCGCTGCGACCGACAGCCGGCTGCTCGCCACTCTGCGCGAGGAGCGCGCGAAAAATCCGACCTTCGCCGAGGTGTGGGAGGAGGTCTCGCGCATTCTGCCGGACGGCGCCTATGCGGCCGAGCTGCGCCTCACCGAAAGGCGCGAAGGCGGCCGCTCGATCGAGCTCACCGGCTTTGCGGATTCGGCCGCGAGCCTGCCGGCGCTGCTCGATCGCTCGACGCTGTTCTCCGACGCCAAGCTCACTGCGCCGATCACGCCCGATCCGGTGGAGAAGCGCGAGAGCTTCTCGCTGCAAGCCAATATTCGCAGCTCGAAATGACGGGAACGGATCGATGTCCCTGAACGCCGCCGCGATCTTCGATCCGCAGACGAAGCGACGGGCGCTGTTCCTCGGCGCCAATCTGGCCTTTCTCCTCGTTGTTTATCTGGTGGCGGTGGAGCCGCTGCTCGGTCTGCTGGGCGAGGGCTCGCAGGCGCTCGCCGAGCGTCGCGCCACTCTCGCCGGCTATGAATCCATCGCCGCCCAGGAGCAGGCGGTGAAGGATTATGCGCGGCAGGTGGAGGAGAGCAATTCGCGCGGCGAGCTCTTGACCGGAGAGAGCGAGGGCGTCGTCAACGCCAATCTGCAGGCGCGCCTCAAAGCGCTCGCCGGAGAGGCCGGCGCGACCGTCGTCTCGCTCCAGGCCCTGCCGGCCAAGGTGGTGAGCGGCCAATCGCTGGTCGGCGCGCGGCTCGACGTGACCGGGCCGCTCGAGGCCTTGAGCCAGCTCGCGCGCTCGCTCGAGAGCGATCCTCCGCTGCTGCTGGTGCTCGCCGCCTCGGTGCGCAAGCAGTCGGGCGCGTGGAGCGATCCGGCCGAAGGCGCCGCCGCGGGCGCCGGCGACAACACGCTGGAAGGTCAGTTCGACGTTTTCGGCGGCGCCTCGAAGGACCATTCATGAGAGGCCGCATCACCGAGCTCGCCGCGACGCGCTGGCGCGCCGCCGCCAACGCCTTCGGCCTGTCGCCGCTCTCGGCCCTGCGATTGGCGCTGCTCGCGGCGGTGGATTTCGCGGCGCTGGCCTTCGCCATCGGCGCGGTCGTCGGTTCCGCCGAGACGGCGGTGGAGCCCAAGAGCCAATGGCGCCCGCCGCAGCTGCTCGCTCCTCCCGAGGAGCGGGCCGGCCTTTCTGGCGACGAGCGGGCCACCATGTCGCGACCGATCTTCTGGCGCTCGCGTCGTGCGCCGCCGCCGCGCAATGCGCGCAAGGGCGATGCGGCCGCGCAGGCCGCGACCTCGGTGAGCGGCGTCACGCTCGGCGGCGTCGTCAAGGTCGGCGAGCGGTCGCGCGCCTTCTTGATCGGTCCGGGCGGTTCCGACGGACGCTGGCTGGAGCAGGGCGAGTCGATCGAGGGCTGGACGATCGAGGAGATCGACCGTTTCGAGGTCACGATCACCGACGGCGCCCAATCCTCGCGTCTGCGGCTCTATTCCCGAGCCACGCAGAGGGCTCCCGAGAATGGGTCGGAGAAGCCGGCCGTCGCCGCCGAGCCGCTCGAGCCCCCCGAACAAGAACCGCCACCCGATCCGACATCGCCGGAGAAACAACCGCCGGCGCTGCACGGCCCGCTGAAAGGACCGCCTGTGAACGAAACGGGAGAGTAAAAGCGGCGCGGGCGAAGTGGCGTCGCGCCTTCGATCATGATAGTGCCTCAGTGACAGCGTAGCTTGAGGCGTTGCTCGAGTTGAGTCGGAGTGAACGTGTTTATCCGTCGAGTTCTGCTGACGAGTGTCGCCGTCGCCGTCGCTGGTTGCAATAGCGCCGGCGACCCGCCGGTTTCCGAATGGAGCCGCGCTCCCCTTCGTCCCGATGACGTTCGCCGCGATGCGCAGAACGGCCACGGCTCCGGCCATAGCGGTTTGCGGCTCGGCGGCCGCGCCGGGCGGGCGGAGACAATTCTGGGGAGCGGGCGTTTCGTCGGCTCTTCGCGCGCGCGAAAGAAAGCGGATGACGCCGCCGACGAAGATGGCGTCACGCTCAATCTCGTCAATCTGCCGATTTCCGACGCCGCCAAAGTGGTGCTGGGCGATATCGTCGGGGCCGATTACGTCGTCGATCCCCGGCTCGAGGGCAAGGTGACGGTCCACACCTCGAAGCCGGTGAAAAAAGCCGCCGCGATCGATCTGTTTCAATCGTCGTTGCGCGTCGCCGGCGCGTTGATCGTCGACACCGACGGCGTCTATAAGATCGTTCCGGCCGATCAGGCGGCGACCTCGGGCGCGCGGCTCTCCGTCGGCGCGGCGCCTGCGGCGCGCGCGGAGCAGATTGGCAGCGGCGTGCGCGTCGTGCAGCTGCACTATGTCTCGGCCGCCGAGATGAAACGCGTGCTGGAGCCGATCTCCCAGCGCGGCGGCATCGTGCAGGCCGACGAGAGCCGCCGCATGCTGACGCTGGGCGGAACTGCGCAGGAGGTCGCCGCGCTCGAGGAGGCGATCTCGATCTTCGATGTGGACGCCATGCGCGGCATGTCCTTCGCGATGGTTCCGGTGCGCAGCGCCGATCCCGACACACTGTCGGAAGATTTGCGCAAGGTCTTCGGCTCCGAGAAGGAAGGGCCGATGAACGGAATGATCCAGTTCGTCGGCAACAAGCATCTCGCCGCCATTCTGGTGATCTCGTCGCAGCGCGCCTATCTCTCCCGCGCGCGCGCCTGGATCGAGCGGCTCGACGCGCGCGCCGAGAGCACGGAGAAGCAATTCTTCAGCTATCGCGTGCAGAACCGACCGGCCAAGGAGCTCGTGCGCGTGCTCTCCGCGATGTTCGGGCGCGACAACGGCGCCTCGGGCAATGACGCCTCGCCTCGCTTCGGCCAATCATCGGCGTCCTTGGGCGGCGCCCTCTCGCAGAGTGGCCTCGGCTCGAGCGGCTCCAGCGGATCGTCGAGCGCGCTCGGCTCACTGGGTTCCAGCTCCAACTCTAGCGGCTCATCCGGCGGGCTCGGCTCGGGCTCGAGCAGCCTCGGGAACTCCAGCGGCTCGGCGAGCTCGAGCTCCTCGAAGTTCGGCTCGGCCGGCTCCTCCTCCTCCAGCGACCAGAATGGCTCGCAGTCGGGCTCCGGTCAGGACTCGGCGGTCAGCGACGACGGACGCTACAAATTTGCCGTCGACGACGCGAAGAACGCCATCGTCGTGCTGGCGACGCCGGAGGACTACAAGCGGGTGCTCAAGGTCGTGGAGACGCTCGACGTGCTGCCCAATCAGGTGTTCATCGAGGCGACCATCGCCGAAGTGACGCTGAACGACGATCTCTCTTTCGGTGTGCGCTGGTTCCTGCAGAAAAACGCTTCGATGGGCGCCTTCTCCGACGGCGACACCGGCACGCCCGCGGCCAATGACACGCTCGGCAACAATCTTCTCGGCGCCGCGGTGGGCGCGGCGTTCCCCGGCTTCGCCTACGCGGTGCGCGCCGCCAATACGCAAGTCACCTTGAGCGCGCTCAACCAGATCACCAATGTCAACATCATCTCGACGCCCTCGCTCACCGTGCTCGACAATCGTCAGGCGGTGCTGCAGGTCGGCGATCAGGTGCCGGTCACCACGCTCACGGGCGCCAACACCAATGGCGGCGTGACGACGTTCAATTCGGTCAATTATCGCGACACGGGCGTCATATTGTCGATCACGCCGCATATCAACGAGAGCGGCCGTGTGATGCTGGAGCTCGAACAGGAGGTCTCCAATGTCGCGTCGGGAACGAGCGCGACCTCGACGACGCCGACGATCAAGCAGCGGCGCGTCAAGACGCAGGTGGTCGTCAATGACAGCGAATCCCTGATGCTCGGCGGCTTGATCCAGGATTCGAGTTCCCGCGGCTCCAGTCAGATTCCGGTCATCGGCGACATTCCGCTATTCGGCAACGCTTTCAAGAGCAAGACCAACTCCGCCGGCAAGACCGAGCTGCTGATCATGATCACGCCGCATGTGGTGCGCACGCTGGCCGAGGCGCGCGACATCACCGACGAGTTCAAGCGCAAGATGCTGCACATCTCCACCAAGGCCATCGTGCGGCCGCACAGCTGGGACAACACCGCGCGGCGAATGCTGCTCGACGACCGCTAGGAGCGCCTTCCGATCGAACCGAATCGTTCGATCGCTTTCGCACGAAAGAATGTTACGCGTTATCCGGTCCAACGTTCTGAGAGCGCGGCGCCGCTCAGCAGGGCGGCAGGCCGCGGCCGACCATCGCGCGCAGCTTTGCGCGCTCACGCGATTCGCCGCGGCGCCGCTCGAGAATCGTGAAAGGCTCGGCGCCGGCGGCGCCGATGCGGACGAAAATGTCCTCCGCGCTGGCGTGACCGCTCGCCTGCAACACCTCCACATGGACAAGATAAGCGCCGGCATGCGCGCCTTCCTGCGCGAATTCCGTCGGAAAGCGCGGGTCGCGGCGGTCGATCGCGCTCGGGTCGGGATGGGCGGCGAGGTCGCGCACGACATCGGCGCGATATTTCGCGAGAGCGGCGAAGAGCGCGGGCGGCGCGACCTTGGTGTCGATGGTCGGGCTGCGCGAGTGCACGGTGACGAAGGGAAGCAGGCGGCGAGTCAGCGCCGGCTCGAAGCCGTCGACTTGATCGAGCTCCAGCGCGGTCTGAAATGGCGCGCGCTTCGGGCCGAACGGCCGATCGGCATAGGACGGCGCGCCGGAGCCGGCCTCGATGTCGTTGGACGGCTGCTCGCGAAAATCGATGATGGCGTGCGTGATCTTGTCGGCGTCGCGGGATTCGACGCCGAAGCCGATCATCATCGCTTTCAGCATCTGCTCCGAGGCGGTGTTGAGATCGACCTTGCCTTCCTCGTCCTCCACCGCGACCGCGACGCCGGCGCCGGCGAGGGAGCAGAAGGCGGGCGCGCCGTCATGCGGGGGACGCTCGATCGTCGTCGTCGCCGGCGACGACTGTTCCGACAACAGCGTCATGATCGCGAGATTGCTCGCCGCGTCGGCGAGGAGCTGCGTCTGCGTCGCGCCGGCGCCGTTGAACGCCGCCTGCAGGCGCGAGCGCGCCGTCGTCATGAAGGAGACGATCAGCATCGTGACGACGCCGACGCCCCAGATGACGACGAGAAGCGCGAAGCCTCGTCGCGCGGAACGGCGCGCGCGCGCCACGCGAACGCCGCCCGCTCTCAGCGCGCTGCGGAGTCGCGATTGCGCGTCACCGTCGCGGCGCCGCCCGGTCGTCCCTCGGGGCCGAGCGAGCCGAGGTCGAAGGGGCCGTTCTGACCGGGAGCGCGATAGAGATAGTCGTGCCCCCACGGATCTTTGGGGACGCCGTTCGATTTCAGATAGGGGCCGTTCCACACCGAGACTCCCGACGGGCGGCGCGCCAGCGCGCCGAGCCCTTCTTCGGTCGCGGGATAGCGGCCGGTGTCGAGATAGAAGAGATCGAGCGCGCTGGAGATGTTCTCCATTTGAATTTGCGCGGTCTTCACCTTGGATTCGGAGAGATAGTTGAGGACGCGCGGTCCGACGAGGCCGACGATCGATCCGATGATCGCCAGCACCACCAGCATTTCGACGAGCGTGAAGCCGGCGCGCCGGTCGGAGGCTCGCGCCACGCGGCGAAGGCGCGCGGGCGCGGCGATGGAGGTCGACAAGGGCCGGGTGCTGCGCGTCATGTCATGCTCTCGAATGTCATCGTGGAGGCGTGTCGCCTCGACCGGGGGTCGATGCGAGGCGCGCGCATTTTGGACCAGTCGCGCCTCGACATCAACATTTCGTGCGGCGCGACCCGGCGCTGGAGCGGCGCGCGGCGGAAGATTTTATCGTGGCTTCGTCATACGCGCTTCATAGAAATCGACTCCACGGGGTCGTCGCCGAGATGTGCGCGTCGGCGTCGAGACAAAGCCGATAAGAGCGTGCGCTGCAAAATAATCGTCGGCGCGAAACGGCGCGTCTTCACGCCGCGTCTTGTCGTCGATGAACTTTCTACCGGCGCGCGTGTCTCACAGAATTCGCCGCGCGATCGTATTCGATCGTCCGGCGCGGTGAGCCGAGTTGCGTGAGGGACCGAGTTATGATTGATTTCTCCAGCAACATTTCGTTGCACTTTTTTCAACAGTGACATCGCTTGTCGGAATGGCGGAACGAAATCGTCATTCCCAGGGGAGGGGCTTTCATGTTTCGTAAGATGATGGTCGCGGCGGTCGCCGCCTGTGTGTTCTCGACTGGGGCCTATGCGGCGAATTCCGCCTGCCCCAATGTCACGCGCGCCCAGCTCCGGCTCGCTCTGAAGAAGGCTGTCCACGACACGCGTGGCAAGCTCGGCCTCGGTCTCAACATGTGGGCGACGATCGTCGCGCCGGATGGACGCGTGTGCGTCGTCACCAATTCGAGCGGCGATCCCATTCAGGGCCAATGGCTGGCCAGTCGCGCGATTTCCGCGCAGAAGGCCTTCACCGCGGTGTCGCTGAGCCTCGGGCTGACGCCGGATTCCGGCTCGACGACGGGCCTCGCCACGGGCAAGCTCGCTCTGTCGACCGCCAATCTCTATTCGGCGGTTCAGCCCGGCGGAAGCCTGTTCGGCCTGCAGGAGAGCAATCCCGTCGCCGCCCCCGAGGCCTATGGCGACAAGATCGTCGGCGGCGTCCCGGTCGGTCCCACCGACACGGCGACCTACGGCTCGGATAATGATCCGATGATCGGCCTCGTCATCGGCGGCGTCAATGTGTTCGGCGGCGGCCTCGGCCTCTATGCCGCCGGCGGCGTGAAGACGGGCGGCGTCGGCGTCAGCGGCGACACTTCCTGCACCGACCATCTCATCGCCTGGCGCGTGCGCAACAATCTCGGCCTCGATCACCTCGGCACGGTCGGCGGCGTTTCAGGCGACCCGACGCGCCCCGACAATATCGTCTTCGACATCGCCGCCAATCCCACCGGCGGCACGGGCCTGAGCGCGGGCGGCTGGGGCCATCCGCCTTGCGCCGGCAACAGCAACGCCGTTTCGACCGGCTTCGCCAATCGGCTTCCGGTCGTTCAGAACTGATATTCGCTTCGCCGCCGCCGGGAGACGCGCCCCTCGGTCGCTCCCGGCGGCGTTTCGCGTCATCCGCGCCGCTCGCGCGTCGTCGCTCGTTCGGCGCGCATCTCGATCGTCGCGGCGCGCTTTTTCGATTCGGCGCCCCTCGCTCGCCGGCCGATCGGAACCTTACCGCGGGAATATCCTGACATGCGCGGCGCGCGGGGCTCCAACTCCTCGAATTGCAGAGGGCTAGCCGATCCCGCCGCTCTTTCGCGTCGCCGCGGCGGCGAAAAACCGCCGCGCCGGCGAGGTGCGGGATTTCCCCTGGGGCCGGTTTTGGTCTATGGGAGGCGATGCTGTCCGGCGGCGCGGCGTCGCCCGCGACCGACGGCGGATCAGACAGGCGATTCCTACTCATGAGCCAGACTTTCGATCTGCCCGAATTGAAACGCCGTATGCAGGGCGCGATGGCGACGCTCAAGCACGAGCTCGGGGGGCTGCGCACCGGGCGCGCTTCGGCCGGACTGCTCGAGCCGATCCATGTCGAGGCCTATGGACAATCCACGCCGCTCAATCAGGTCGCGACGATCAGCGTCCCGGAGCCGCGCCTGCTGTCCGTGCAGGTGTGGGACAAGGGGCTCGTCTCGGCCGTCGACAAGGCGATTCGCGATTCCAATCTCGGCCTCATGCCGACGATCGAGGGCCAGGTGCTGCGCATCCGCACGCCCGAGCTCAACGAGCAGCGCCGCAAGGAGCTCGTCAAGGTCGCGCATAAATATGCGGAGGAGGCGCGCGTCTCGGTGCGTCATGTGCGCCGCGACGGCATCGATATTTTGAAGAAGCTGCAGAAGGACCACGCTCTGCCCGAGGACGACGCCAAGCGTCACGAGACCGAGGTGCAGAAGGCGACCGACGAGGCCGTGCGCGACATCGACGCCGCGCTGGCGCAGAAAGAAAAAGAGATCCTGCAAGTTTGAGATTTTATCGCGACCGCGTCCCCCGGACCCTGTCCGGGAACCGGCGCGAGCGGGCGTTTCGCGTTGAGAGTAGTAGTGATTTTTTTTTCCACGACAGCCATGGTGTGGATCGAAACGATGGGAGACGGCGGAGTTCTCGAATTCGGCGCGGCGGCCCTCGCGCCGCGGTCTGCGCCGCGTCATGTCGCGCTGATCATGGACGGCAACGGCCGCTGGGCGGCGGCGCGCGGACTGCCCCGCTTCGAGGGGCACAGGCGCGGCGTCGAGGCGCTGCGCAAGACGGTGCGCGCTGCGATCGAGCTCGGCGTCGACTATCTCACGGTCTATTCCTTCTCCGTCGAGAACTGGTCGCGCCCCCCCGAGGAGGTCCAGAGCCTGCTCGCGCTGCTGCATCGCTTCATTCGCAACGATATCGGCGAGCTGCGCTCCAACAATGTGCGGGTGAGGGTGATCGGCGACCGCATCGACCTTTCCGACGACATCGCGGCTCTGCTGCGCGAGGCGGAGGAGACGACGGCGGCCAACACCGGGCTGACTTTGATCGTCGCCTTCAATTATGGGGCGCGTCAGGAGATCGCGGCGGCCGCGCGCGCGCTCGCCGAGGAGGTCGCGGCCGGCCGGCTGCGGCCCGGCGATATCGACGCCGATGCGATCTCGGCGCGGCTGGACACGGCCGGCATTCCGGACCCGGATCTCATCATCCGCACCTCCGGCGAGCAGCGCCTGTCGAACTTCATGCTCTGGCAGGCGGCCTATGCCGAGCTATTGTTCGTGCCGGTGCATTGGCCCGATTTCGATCGGGCGGATTTCGAGGCGGCGATCGACGATTACGCGCATCGCGACCGACGCTTCGGCGGGCTCGCGCCAGTCGGAAGGCGTGCGAAGACAGCTTCATGAGCGAACCACTGCGGTCAGGCCCCGCCCTCGCGGGCGGCAGAAGCGGAAAATTCGGGGATCTCGGTCCGCGCCTGCTTTCGGCGGCGGCGTTGATCGCGACGGCGGTCCTCGCTCTCTATCTCGGCGGCGACGTCTTCGCTTTGTTCTGGCTGCTGGCGGCTTTCGCCGTGTCCTGGGAGTGGCAGGGGATCGTCGGCGGCGCGCTCGGTCTCGCGCGCACCGCGCTCGGCGGCGCCTCGCTCGCCGCCGCCACGGCCTTCGCGGCGCATGGAGCGGGGCCGCTGGCGCTCGCCTCGCTCGGCGCCTTCGCCATTTTGTTCGCGGTGCTGGCGGGGCCGGAGCGCCGCTTCTGGGCGCCGCTCGGCCTCGTCTACGCCGGCTCGCTGGTGGTGTCGGCGAATGTGCTGCGCCGCTCGCCCGATTTCGGCGCGCTCTCCATCGCCTGGCTGTTCGCCGTCGTCTGGGGCGCCGATGTGATGGCTTATTTCGGCGGCCGGCTGATCGGCGGCCCCAAGCTGTGGCCGAAGGTCTCGCCGGGCAAGACCTGGTCCGGCGCGATCGTCGGCCTCGTCAGCGGCGCGTTTTTCGGCCTCGCGCTCGCCGTTTTCGGCCCTTGGCCGCAGGCGGCCTCGCCCGAACTCTTGGGGGTGGGGCTGGTCGCGGCGGCGCTGGCCCAGCTCGGCGATCTGTTCGAGTCGTGGATCAAGCGCCGCTTCGGCGTCAAGGATTCGAGCCGGCTCATCCCCGGCCACGGCGGCGTGATGGATCGCGTCGACGGCTTCATCTTCGCCAGCGCCTTCGCGGCGCTGCTCGGCGGATTGCGCGGTCAGGAATCCCTGGCCGCTGGACTTTTCATCTGGTAGGCGCGTCATGGCGACAGGCATCCGAAGCGACGATTTTTCCATTCCGGCCGGGCGCTCGCGCCCGCGGCGCATCGTGCTGCTCGGCGCGACGGGGTCGATCGGCCGCTCGACCGTCGACCTGCTGGAGCGCGATCCACGCGGCTTCGAGGTCGCGGCGGTCGCCGGCGGCCGCGATGTCGAGGCTCTGGCCCGCGTCGCCCGCGCCGTTCGGGCCGAGTTCGCCGCCATCGCCGATCCCGATGCGCTCGGGGCTCTGAAGCAGGCGCTCTCCGGCAGCGGGATCGAGGTAGGCGCCGGCCCTGCGGCCGTGGTCGAGGCCGCCGAGCGCGAGGCCGATCTCGTCGTCAGCGCCATCGTCGGCGCCGCCGGCGTCGTTCCCACCCACGCGGCGCTGCGGCTCGGGCGCGACGTCGCCCTCGCCAACAAGGAATGCCTCGTCTGCGCCGGCGCGCCCTTCATGCGCGAGGCCGAGAAGGCCGGGGCCCGGCTGCTGCCGATGGACAGCGAGCACAACGCCATCTTCCAGGCGCTGGGCGGGGCCGATCCGGCGACCATCGAGCGCATGACCCTGACCGCCTCGGGCGGGCCGTTCCGCACCTGGACCCGCACGGCGATCGCCGAGGCGACGCCGGAGCAGGCGCTCGCCCATCCCAATTGGGCCATGGGTCCGAAGATCACGATCGACTGCGCCGGCATGATGAACAAAGGCCTCGAGCTGATCGAGGCGCATCATTTGTTCGGCGTCCCGGCGGCGCGGCTCGATGTGGTGGTGCATCCGCAGTCGATCGTCCACGGCCTCGTCTCCTTCTCCGACGGCTCGGTGACGGCCGGGCTCGCCGTTCCCGACATGCGCGTGCCGATCGCCCATTGCCTCGCTTTTCCCGATCGGCTGACGACGCCCGCGCGGCGTCTCGACCTCGCGGCGATCGGCCAGCTCACCTTCGAGCGCCCGGATTTCGAGCGCTTTCCGGCGCTGCGGCTGGCGCTCGACGCGCTCGGGGAGGGCGGGGGGCTGCCGACCGTGCTCAACGCCGCCAATGAGATCGCCGTCGAGGGCTTTCTGTCGCGGCGCATCGGCTTCGAGGGAATCCACCGCCATGTGGCCGCCGCCTGCGAGGCCGCGCTCAAGGACGGCACGGCGCGCGAGCCGGGGAGTGTGGAAGAAGCGCTCGATATTGACCATATCGTCAGAGAAAGGTCGCGGGCCGCCTTGGCGATGCCCGCGGCTTCGGGCATGTTAACGCTTACGTAACCAAGACGGCGGCCCGGACGGGCGAAACTCTTGGTGCCGTCACGCGTTTGCCGGGAGTATCGCTTTGCTGGACCTCGTCATGTCGATCCTCACCTATATCGTCCCCTTCATCTTCGTGCTGACCGTCGTGGTCTTCTTCCACGAGCTCGGCCATTTCCTGGTCGGACGCTGGTGCGGCGTCAAGATCGACGCCTTCTCGATCGGCTTCGGCCCCGAGCTCTGGGGCCGCGAGGACCGGCGCGGCACGCGCTGGCGCGTCGCCGCCATCCCGCTCGGCGGCTATGTGAAGTTCCACGGCGACGCCAATGGCGCGAGCGTCCCCGATCCCGAGCGAATCGCGGCCATGCCGGAGGAAGAGCGCAAGGTCGCCTTCGCCGCCCAGCCGGTGTGGAAGCGCATGGCCATCGTGCTCGCCGGCCCGGTCGCCAATTTCGTCCTGGCGCTCGCCATCTTCACCGTCCTGTTCGCGACAGTCGGACGCAATGTGCTGACGCCGCGCGTCGCCACGGTCACGCCGGCGAGCGCCGCGGCCGAGGCCGGCTTCCAGCCCGGCGATCTCGTCCTATCGATCGACGATCAGCCGATCGATAGCTTCGCCCGCATGCAGGAGATCGTCGCCACCTCGACCGGCAAGCCGTTGACCATAGTGGTGCGCCGCGCCGAGCGTGAGGAGACTTTGACGGCGACGCCGCAATTGCGCGAGATCGAGACGGCGCTCGGCAAGACGAGAGTCGGCATGCTCGGCCTGCAGGCGAGCAATAATCCGGCCGACCTGCGCGAGGAGCGCTTCGGCCTCGGTCGCTCCGTTCTGCTCGCCGCCGGCGAAACCTGGATGATCGTCGAGCGCACCGGCGCATATCTCGGCGGGCTGATCGCCGGACGCGAGGGCGCCGACCAATTGTCCGGCCCGATCGGCATCGCCCAGGTCTCCGGCCAGATGGCCAAGGCGATCGACAAGGTCGGCCTGACGCCGCTGTTCAACCTCATCGCGATCCTGTCGATCTCGATCGGCCTGCTCAATCTGATGCCCGTGCCGCTGCTCGACGGCGGCCATCTGATGTTCTACGCGATAGAGGCGGCGCGGGGACGCGCGCTCGCCGAACGCACGCAGGAATATGCGTTCCGACTGGGCCTCGCCATGGTGACGACGCTGATGGTGTTTTCGACCTACAACGACGTCGCGCGGCTCCTGCGCAAGTTGACCGGCGCGGGCGATAACTGATCGGCCTGCGTATTCATCGCATCAGGAAAACTTCTGAGATTCTGTCGAAGGGGGACGATTCGACTGGATTTCGCCATCTTTCTGACGACGATCGAAGGACCCCGGCGGACATCGCCGGGGTCCTTCGCGTGTCGGGCGGCCCGTGTCGTTAACGCCGCGATCACCATGATTTGTGGCTTGTTCGCCACCTGCGGGACAAATCGAAGGACCGTGACATGATCGGGATTTGCAGTAGTCGGTAAACCTTGTAGAAGGTTGATGATCGGATCGGATGGCGTGATGCGCGGCGTGCGTGCGTCGTCCCGGCACGTGAGCCGCGCCGCTTTCCGGCGGCAGACGCGGCGACGAGGACTTAGGATTTATGATGCAGTCCATCGAGGCTTTCTGGAAACGTTCCTGTGTTCTGGCCGCGATGGCGGTCGTCCTCGTTCTGTCCCCTCCCGCCTTTGCGGAGGAGATCGTCGTCGTCGGCAACACGCGCGGCGACGCGGAAATGATCCGCTCCTATTTCTCCGGCACCAGCCCGGAAGATGTCGAGCAAGGGCTGCAGGCGCTGCGCAACAGCGGCCGGTTCTCCAATGTGTCGGCGACGCGTGAGCATGGTCGCCTGGTGATCCACGTGTCCGAGAGCAATCTCATCAATCGCGTCGTCTTCGAGGGCAACAGCAAGGTCAAGACCGACACGCTGACCTCTGAGGTGCGCACGCGCGCGCACGGCTCCTTCAACAAGGCCGTCATCGATCAGGACATCGCGCGCCTCCTCGAGATCTACAAGCGCTCCGGCCGCGCCGGCGCGAAGATCACCTATCGCACCATCGAATTGCCGAACGGCCGCATCGATGTGGTGTTCAACGTCGAGGAAGGCGAGAAGACCGGCGTCAAGGAGATCAAATTCGTCGGCAACAATGTCTATTCGACCGGGCGTCTCGTCGAGCTGATGGAGACGACGGAGATGAACTTCCTGTCGTTCCTGAAAACGAGCGACGTCTATGATCCGGACCGCATCGCTTCCGACCTCGAGCTGGTTCGCCGCTTCTATCTGAAGAACGGCTACGCCGACTTCCATGTCGTCAGCTCCGACGCCGTGTTCGATCCGGCGCAGGGCGGCTATATCGTCAACATCGTCGTCGAGGAGGGGCCGGAATATCGCGTCTCTTCCGTCGACATCGAATCGCATCTGCCCGATATCGATCCGCAATCGCTGCGCGGCGATCTGCGCATCGAGGCCGGCGACGTCTATAATGGCGACGCCGTCGAGAAGACGGTCGAGGCGCTGACGCGCGAGATCGCCAAGAAGGGCTACGCCTTCTCGCAGGCGCGGCCGCGCGGCGAACGCAATCCGGCGGCGCAGACGGTGGCCATCCGCTTCGTCATCGACGAGGGCCCGCGCGTCTACATCGAGCGCATCAACATCCGCGGCAACACGCGCACGCGCGACTATGTGATTCGCCGCGAGTTCGAGATCGGCGAGGGCGACGCCTATAATCGCGTGCTGATCGACCGCGCCGAGCGTCGCCTCAACGGCCTCGGCTTCTTCAAGAAGGTGCGCGTCACCAACGAGCCGGGCTCGTCCTCCGACCGCGTCGTCATCAATGTCGACGTCGAGGATCAGGCGACCGGCAATTTCGGCGTCTCGGGCGGATATTCGACCGTGCAAGGCTTCATGGGCGAAGTCTCGGTGTCGGAGAGCAACTTCATGGGCAGGGGGCAGGCGGCGCGCGCCTCGGTCGAGGTCGGTCAGCGCGCCCGCGGCGTCAGCTTCAGCTTCACCGAGCCCTATTTTCTCGACCAGCGGCTCTCTGCGGGTTTCGACCTCTTCGCCAAGGCCTCGAACGCCTATTACTATTCCTACTACAACACGACCTCGGTCGGCGGCACGCTGCGCCTCGGCGTGCCGATCACCGACGAGATCAGCATCTCGCCGCGCTATTCGATCTACAACACGCACATCTCGATCCCCAACGACAGCAGCCGTCCCTATAACGACTGTCAAAATCCGATCTGGGGCTACACGCCGGGCTTCGGCTATATCTACGCGCCGACCCCGTCCGACGTGAGCCTCTATTACAATTGTCAAAGCAATGGCGAGGCGTCGCTCGCCATCAAGGAGACGGTGGGCTCGCGCCTCACCTCGATGATCGGCTACTCGCTGTCCTACAACACGCTCGACAATATCCGTAATCCGAAGAACGGCGTGCATGCCCAGCTGTCGCAGGATGTCGCGGGCCTCGGCGGCGTCAGCCGCTATGTGCGCACGACCGCTGACATCCGCTACTTCCACGAGCTGCCGTTTATCGACGATGTGGTCGGCATCGCCCGCGTGCAGGGCGGCAACATGTTCGGCCTCGGCGACTACAAGTTCCGCGTGGTCGATAATTTCAACCTCGGCCCGACCTTGGTGCGCGGCTTCGCGCCGGGCGGCCTCGGACCGCGCGACATCTCGAACTGGACCAGCACTTACGGCAACTCGCTCGGCGGCACGAATTATGTCGGCGCCTCGCTCGAAGTGCAGTTCCCGATCTGGGGCCTGCCCAAGGACATCGGCCTGCGCGGCGCCCTGTTCGCCGACGCCGGCACGCTGTGGGGCTATGACGGGCGGACCAACTTCAGCCAAGTGCTGACCGGCTCCTACAACCCGACCTGCACCTATCCTTACACGGCGGCGTCGAACTACGGCCAAGGCACCTGCATCATCGTCTCCGGCGACCAGGCGCAGATCCGCTCCTCGGTCGGCGCCTCGGCGCTGTGGCAGTCGCCGCTCGGCCCGATCCGCTTCGACTATGCGGTGGTGCTGTCCAAGGCCTATGGCGACGTCACGCAGCGGTTCCGCTTCTCCGGCGGCGCGAATTTCTGACCGAAGGCCGCTTTCACGCGCTCTTCGCGCGGGATAAACTTATCCTGATCCCCGGGCGCCCGAGAGGGACGGCCCGGGGATTTTCTTCGTGGGATGGCGCGCGGAGGCGGGCGCCCGACGCGCCGCCGATCCGGAGCGTCTTCGTCCCATTCGGGAGGCCGCATGATGAGCGCTGGCGGATTCTTCCGTCTCGACCGACCTTTGAGCTTGGCGGAGGCCGCCGAGATCGGCGGCGCGCGGCTCGCGGCGCCGGTCGCGGAGGAGGGAGTGGTCATCATCGGCGTCGCCGCGCTCGATCGCGCGCACGCCGGCGATCTCTCCTTCTACGATCGGCCCCGCTATGCGGCGGGGCTGCGCCTCTGCCGCGCCACCGCCTGTCTTCTACGCGCGCGCGACCTTCCCGCTCTGCCGCCCGGCGTCGCCGCGCTGATCGCGTCGGACCCGCACGCGGCCATGGCCAGAATCATGGCGGCGCTGTTCCCCGAGGCGCTGCGGCCGCAATCGCTGTTCGCCTCGTCGGGCGTCTCGCCCGGCGCCGTGGTGCATCCGTCGGCGCGGCTCGAGCCCGGCGTCATCGTCGATCCAGGCGCCGTCATCGGACCGCGCGCGGAGATCGGAGCGGGCAGCGTCATCGGGCCGCAGGCGGTGATCGGCCCCGATGTGCGTATCGGCCGCGGCTGCTCGATCGGCGCCGGCGCCAGCCTGCTCTGCGCGCTGATCGGCGACCGCGTCATCATCCACCCGGGCGCACGGCTCGGGCAGGACGGCTTCGGCTTCGTCCTCTCGCGCCAGGGCCACGTCAAATCGCCGCAAATCGGCCGCGTCATCGTCCAGGACGATGTGGAGATCGGCGCCAATACGACGATCGACCGCGGCGCGACGCGCGACACGATCATCGGTGAGGGAACGAAGATCGACAATCTCGTGCAGATCGGCCACAACGTGGTGATCGGGCGCGGCTGCGTCATTGTCGCGCAATCGGGCCTCGCCGGTTCCTGTGAGATCGGCGATTTCGTCGCGCTCGGCGGCCAATCGGCGATCGGCGGCCATCTGACGATCGGCGAAGGCGCGCGGATCGCGGCCAAGTCCGGCGTTACACGGGACGCGCCGTCGATGGCGCGGCTGAGCGGCGTTCCCGCTCGGCCCGTGCGTCGCCATTTGCGCGGCGAGCTGCTGCTCGACCGACTGGCGCGGCGCGACGGCGAGCCGCCGTGCTGAGGGACGCGCGCGAAGAGAGATCGGGCGAAGTCGGCCGCAAGACGCCGACGCCCGCAGGGAGGACATCAATGGACGACACCACAGCGCGCGCTGGCGCGACGATCGACATCGCGCGGATCATGCAGCTGCTGCCGCATCGCTATCCCTTTCTGCTGATCGACCGCGTCATCGACGTCGACGGCGACCGTTTCGGCGTCGGCGTCAAGAATGTGACGGTCAACGAGCCGCAGTTTCAGGGCCATTTTCCCGAGCGGCCGATCTTTCCGGGCGTGCTGCTGATCGAGGCGATGGCGCAGACGGCCGGCGCGATCGCGCTCAATGCGCGCGCGCGGGAGCGCCCGGGCAGCGTCTTCTTCGTCACCATCGACAAGGCCAAGTTCCGCCGACCCGTGCAGCCCGGCGACCGCGTCGAACTCCATATGACCAAGACGGCGCAGCGGCGAGACATCGTCTGGTATTCTGGCCGAGCGCTCGTCGATGGCGCGCTGGTCTGCGAGGCCGAGGTCAGCGCCAAGCTCGGCGATTGAGGCGGCGCGTCATGGGCGGGATGATGTGAAAGCGCGAGTTCACGCGACAGCGATCGTGGAGAGCGGCGCCCGTCTCGGCGACGGCGTGGCGGTCGGCCCATTCTGCTATATTTGTGCCGGCGCCGAGCTCGCCGAGGGCGTCACGCTGCTCTCGCATGTCGTCGTCGCCGGGCGCACGCGCATCGGCGCGCGAACCATCGTCCATCCCTTCGCCGCGATCGGCGCGGCGGCGCAGGATTTGAAAGCCAAGGGCGCCGCCGGCGCGCTCGTCGTCGGCGCCGATTGCGTGATCCGAGAAGGTGTGACGCTCAACGCCGGCACGCCCGCCGGCGGCGGCGAGACCAGGATCGGCGACGGCTGCGCCTTTCTCGCTCACGCGCATGTCGGGCACGACTGCCGGCTCGGCGACGGCGTCGTGCTCGCCAATCAGGTGCTGCTCGGCGGCCATGTGCGCATCGGCGATCATGCGGCGATCGGCGGCGCCAGCGTCGTGCATCAGAATGTGCGCATCGGCGCTCACGCTTATGTCGGCGGGCTCTCGGGGCTCGAGGGCGATCTCGCGCCCTTCGGCCTCGCCGGCGGCAATCGCGCGCATCTCTTCGGCCTCAATCTCATCGGGCTGAAACGCCGCGGCTTCGCCGAGGAGCGGCTCTCGCGCTTGCGCGCCGCGTTTCGGCTGCTGTTCTCGGACGAGGCGCCGGAGCAGGGGGTGCTCGCCGAGCGGATCGAGCGCGCCGCGCGCGATTTTTCGGACGACGCCGATGTCGAGGCCGTGCTCGCCTTTCTGCGCGCCGAGCGCGAGCGGCCGCTGTGCGCGCCGCGGCGGAGGGGCTAGTGGCGGATGTGGGCCTGGCGCGAAGAGCGAGCCTGAAGGCTCGCGGTCCGGGCGCGCTGCTGGACCTCGAGCCTTCAGGCTCGCTGTTCTTTCTCATTGCCGGCGAGCCCTCCGGCGATCTGCTCGGCGCGCTGCTGATGCGGGCGCTGCGCGCCGCCGAGCCCTCGGCCCGCTTCTGCGGCGTCGGCGGCGAGGCGATGGCGGAGGAGGGGCTCGCGAGCCTCTTCGCGATGAGCGACATCGCCGTCATGGGCCTCGCTCCGGTGCTGCGCCGTCTGCCGCTGCTCATTCAACGCATAGAGGAGACCGCGCGCGCCGTGCTGGCCGCAGCGCCGGATGTTCTGGTGCTGATCGACGCGCCCGATTTCACCCATCGCGTGGCGCAGCGGGTCAGGCGGGCGCGGCCGCAGCTTCCCATTATCGATTATGTCGCGCCGACGGTCTGGGCCTGGCGGCCCTGGCGCGCGCGCGCCATGCGCACTCATATCGACGAGGCGCTGGCGGTCCTGCCCTTCGAGCCGGCGGCGTTCCGACGGCTCGGCGGACCGCCCTGCGCCTATGTCGGCCATCCGCTCGTCGACCGGCTCGCCGAGCTGACGCCCTCGGCCGAGGAGGAGACGCGGAGAGAGGCGTCGCCGCCGCTGCTTCTGGTCCTGCCCGGCTCGCGCCGCGCCGAGGTGGCGCGGCTCATGCCGGTCTTCGGCGAGGCGCTGGCGATTCTGGCGCGCCGCTTCTCCTTCGAGGTCGTTCTGCCGGTCGTGCCGCAGGTCGAGGCGGACATCCATGCGGCGCTCGCGTCGTGGCCGATTCGTCCGCGCCTCGCGACCCAGGCGGAAAAATACACCGAGTTCCGCCGCGCCCGCGCCGCGCTCGCGGTTTCCGGCGTCGTCACTCTGGAGCTGGCGCTGGCCGGAACGCCCATGGTTGTCGCCTATAAGGTGGCGGCGGTCGAGGCGCTGCTGAAATTTCTGGTTCGGGTCGACAGTTTCGCTCTGCCCAATCTCGTGCTCGGCGAGCGGATCGCGCCGGAGTTCTTGCAAGAGCAGGCGACGCCGCAGGCTCTGGCCGCGGCTCTGGCGCCGCTTCTGGGCGGCGGGGCGGAACGCGAGGCCCAGCGCCGCGGCCTCGAGCGCGCGCGCGCGCTTGTGCTCTCCGCCGGCCCGAGCCCGAGCGCCGCCGCGGCTGCGCGCGTGCTCGCTCATTTGCGCGTGGCGCCCCGATGACTCGCGTCGCCAAAAAATCGACAATTGGCGCACACAGGGTCACCCTCGCCGGGGCGGCCGATTCGGGTAGCGCGCAAGGGCTTGCCGCAGAAGCGGCGAGGCGGCGCCGCGCGCGCCGGCGGGCAAGAGAAACAATAGAGCGCCGAAAAGCGCATGCGGGAGCCGAACGAGATCGATTTTTGGCGGGGCTTCGCGCTCGTCACCATTTTCGTCAATCATGTCCCCGGGATCTTCTTCGAGCACTTCACCTTCCGCAATGTGTCGCTCTCCGACTCGGCCGAGCTCTTCGTCTTCCTGGCCGGATGGGGGCTGCGCAAGCTGACCGACGGCTCGGCCGCGAGCCTCTCGGCGCGCTGGCTGTTCTTCCGGCTCGAGGGCCGCGCCTTCACCGTCTATGTCGCGCAGCTCGCCATCACAGAAGCGGCCATCGCGCTGCTCGCCGCCGTCTCCTTTCGGCTCGACGCGCCTTTTCTGCTCGACTGGCACAATGCCTCGAGCATTTTCTACGATCCCGTGCGCGCGCATATCGGGCTCGTCACACTGAGCTATCAGCTCGGCTACTTCAACATTCTGCCGCTCTACGTCGTGCTGCTGCTGGTGTCGCCGCTGATCGCGCTGGCGCATCGGTATGCGCCGCAGGCTCTGCCGCTCGTCGCTCTCGCGATCTATGTGGGCGCGCTCGTCTCCGGAGCCAATTTCTCCACCTGGCCGAGCGAGGGCGTGTGGTTCTTCGATCCACTGTGCTGGCAGATGATCTATGTGCTCGGCTTTCTGCTCGCCGGCGCGGACGGCCTCGGCGGATTCGCCCGCCGGAATCTGCGGCTGCTGCGCCTCGCCGCCATTCCCGTTCTCACATTCGGCGTCATCGCGGCGCGCCTCCATTTTTCGCCGGACCCGATCGACTTGCCCGAGCCCAAGCTGTTCTTCGTCTTCGACAAGACCTATTTGTCGCCGGCGCGGCTGCTGCACAGCCTGGCTCTCGTCGCTCTTTTCGCCGGCCTCTACCCCACATTCGCCCGATGGGCGCCGCGATGCTGCGATTTCCTCTCGCTGCTCGGACGCAACTCGCTCAATGTGTTCTGCGCCGGCTCGCTGCTCAGCCTCGCGGGGCAGATCATTCGCTTCGTCTCCGGCAGCGGTATTGTCATCGACGCCGCTATCGTTATCTTCGGCGTCGGTTCCCTGGGCGCCGTGGCATGGGCCTCTGAATGGCGAAACAGATTGCGCGTAAAATCCTCGAAAGCCTCTGCGGCCTAGTGATCGGCGCAGGCGTCGCGGCCGGCTGCGCGCAGGAGAGCGCCATCCCCGTGACGCCGCCGCCGCTGTCGCCGGCCTGCGAGGCGCCCGCCGGCGACATCGCCGCCCCCGCCCAGCTGCCGCATGTGACCGCGGCGCTGCGGCGTGGCCGGCTGCGCGTCCTGGCGATCGGCTCGTCGTCGACCGCCGGCGTCGGCGCTTCCTCTGAGGCGAAGACCTATCCGGCGCAGCTCGAGGCGATCCTCGAGGGTGCGCTCTCCAATGTGGACGTGGTGATCGTCAATCGCGGCGTGTCGGGCGAGGTCGCGTCGGTCACCGCCGAGCGCATCAAGAGCGAGATTGCCGTCGAGAAGCCCGATCTCCTGCTCTGGCAGCTCGGCACCAATGACGCGCTCGTGCGCATCGCGCCGGAGGAGTTCGAGGCGACAGTGCGCTCGACATCCGCTGGTTGAAGGACAATGAGATCGACACGGTTCTGGTCGGCCTGCAATATTCCTCGCGCTTCTCGCGCGACAGCGAATATTTCGCCATTCGCGACGCGCTGCAGCGGGTCGCCGCCGCGGAGAACATCGCTTATGTGCGCCGCTACGACGCGATGCGCTTCATCGCGCAGAACCGCGCCAATCTGCAATTGATGGCGCGCGACAATTTTCACCTCAACGATCTCGGCTATCAATGCATGGCCGAGCATATCGCCCGCGCGGTGATCGTCGGGCTCTTCGCCAAGCGGCGTCCGCCGACGAACTGACGCGCGCCTCGGCGCGCGCATCTTTCAGGCTTGCCTCACCACTCGATCGGCGCCGCGCCTCTCGCCTCGAGATAAGCGTTCGCCTTGGAAAAGTGCCGGCAGCCGAAGAAGCCGTTGCGGGCCGAGAGCGGGGAGGGGTGCGCGCATTCGAGCACCAGATGGCGGCGGCGGTCGACGCCGGCTCCCTTCTGCCGCGCATAGGCGCCCCAGAGTAGGAACACGATACCCTCGCGCTCGCGCGAGAGCGCCGCGACGGCGGCGTCGGTGAAGCGCTCCCAGCCCTTGCCCTGATGCGAGCCGGCGGCGCCCTCCCGCACCGTCAGAGTGGCGTTGAGCAGCAGCACGCCCTGGCGCGCCCAGCGCGAGAGATCGGGATCGCGCGACACGGGGCGGCCGAGGTCGTTCTCGATCTCCTTGAAGATATTTTGCAATGACGGCGGCGGCGCGACCGTGCGCTCGACAGCGAAGCAGAGCCCGTTGGCCTGCCCGGCGCCATGATAGGGGTCCTGGCCGAGAATGACCGCCTCGACCGCGTCGAACGGGCATTCGTCGAAGGCGCGAAAAATCTGCTTGGCCGGCGGATACACCGGACCTCTCTCATATTCCGCACGCACGAAACGGCGCAGCTCCGCGAAATAGGGTTGGTCGAGCTCGCCGGTGAGGCGGGCTTTCCAGCTTTCGTCCAGGCGAACCGGCTTGTTCATGCGTGCGAGGCTATCACGGGCGCGCGGAAGGAGCGAGGACGGCGCTATTGCGCTGCGCGTCTATCGACGCGACGCGACGCGGCCCAGACCGCGCCAGCGATTGCTCCGACGATCGCGCCGGCCGGGGCGTAGAAGAACGCCACGGCCATCGCATAAGCGCCCTCGGCTTGTGAAATATCGAAGAGATGAGCGGCGAGGACGGCGAACGCGACCGCCGCGGCGGCGCCGATCGCCAGTCCGATGAACGAGCCGAGAAAGATCCACGCCGATTTCGCCATGACAATTCCGCTGGGGGCCGCTCGAGCGACATTCTCTTGCTTTTTCGTCGTTGTGTGAAGCTGCGGGTGATATGTGCCGTGATAAAGTCCACGCTGCGCCAGTCGCCGAGGCTTCGGTGCGCCGAGTCGAGGGAAGCCGGAAGCGGGAGCGTGCGATTTCGCCGCCAGCGGCGTCGAGCGAGGCAAGTCGATGACCCGAATACTCGCTACGGCCTTGTCGAGCGCGCTCCTTCTCGCGAGCGCTTCGGCCGAGACATTGAAGGACACTCTCCCCCATATTTCCGTGACGGGAGCGGCTTCGGAGGAGGCGCTTCCCGACCGAGCCATCCTTCGCCTGGACATTGTCGCGGATCGGCCCACCGCGACCGAGGCCGTGGCCGAGAACGAGCGCAAGACTCGCTCCGTCTCTGACGATCTCGTCCGACGAGGCGTGCCGATCGACGGCATTCGCGTCGTCGGGGCGACGCTTCAGTCGGTCTCGACGGAGGAGGCCGCGCCGCGCAGCGCGCGTGGAAAGCGCGTCTCCAAGGGGTTTCGGGCGCGAAGCGAGTTGAGCGTGACGGTCGCTTCGCTCGATGAGGCCGCGTCTTTGCTGTCTCGCGCGATCGACGCCGACTCGAACGACGTTCGCGGCGTGGAATTCATCGTCAGCGACGAAAGGACGCGCCTCGAACGACTGCGGATCGCGGCCGTGAAAGATGCAGAACAGCGGGCGAGAAACTATGTCGAGGCCGTGGGCGGCAAGCTCGGCCGTATCATCGAAATCGATCATCAGGAGGAGACTGCGGCGACAGAAGCCGACGGCCGAGCCGAGCCTTCGGCCTCCGCGAGTGGAGCGGCGTTTCTGCCTCTTCGGCCCGGCGCGCGACGGCTCACCGCCAGGGTGTCGGCGACATGGGCGCTTTCGCGCTAGAGTGCGCGGGATTCCAACCAATCGGCGAGAATGCTCGATCGGCGTGCAAATGAACGAGGCGGCTACTTCTCACGCGAGCGCGGCGCGTCACGGAACGGTCTTAGCCGTTCGCGGCGCCGTGATCGACGTGCGGTTCGAGATGGGCGAATTGCCGGCGATCGAGGACGCCTTGCTCGTCGATGCCGGCGGCGGACGTGAAATCTACGCCGAGGTGCAGGCTCACCTCGACCGGAGCAGCGTTCAGGCTATCGCTCTGCAATCGACGGTCGGCCTGTCGCGCGGACGCCGGGTGAGGGCGACTGGTGGGCCGATCGCGATTCCGGTCGGCGACGCGACGCTCGGACGGCTGATCGACGTGACGGGAGCGATCGGCGACAATGGGCCGCCGCTGCCGGCGGACGCGCCGCGCCGGCCGATCCATCGCGCGCCCCCGCCGCTGGCCCAGAGGCCGGGCGGCGGAGAGATTTTCGCGACGGGGATCAAGATCATCGACCTGCTGACGCCGATCGCGCAGGGCGGCAAGGCCGCCATGTTCGGCGGAGCCGGCGTCGGCAAGACCGTGCTCGTGATGGAGCTCATTCACGCGATGGTGTCGGGCTATCGGGGCGTATCGGTGTTCGCCGGCGTCGGCGAGCGTTCGCGCGAGGGCCATGAGCTTTTGCTCGACATGGCCCGCTCCGGCGTGCTCGAGCGCACGGTCCTGGTGTATGGCCAGATGAACGAACCCCCCGGCGCGCGCTGGCGGGCGCCGCTCGCCGCTCTCACCATCGCAGAATATTTCCGCGACGAGAAACGCCAGAACGTGCTGCTGCTGATGGACAATATCTTCCGCTTCGTCCAGGCCGGGGCCGAAGTCTCGGGTCTGCTGGGACGATCGCCGTCGCGCGTCGGCTATCAGCCGACGCTGGCGAGCGAAGTGGCGGCCCTGCACGAGCGGATCGCCTCGGTCGGCGGGGTCGGCGTGACGGCGATCGAGGCGGTCTATGTTCCCGCGGATGATTTCACCGATCCTGCGGTGACGACGATCGCCACCCACATCGACAGCATGATCGTGCTCTCCCGCCAAATGGCGGCCGAGGGAATGTATCCGGCGATCGATCCGATCGCTTCCTCCTCCGTGCTGCTCGATCCTCTGGTCGTCGGCGAGGCGCATGCCGAAGTCGCGACGGAGGTCCGCCGAGTGATCGAGCATTATCTCGAGCTGCAGGACGTCATCGCCTTGCTCGGCGTCGAGGAGCTCGCAGCCGAGGACCGCAAGATCGTCGGGCGCGCGCGGCGCCTTCAGCGCTTCCTGACCCAGCCTTTCGCCGTCACCGAGGCCTTCACCGGAGCGCCCGGCCGCTCGGTGCCGCTCGCCGACACGCTCGCGGGCTGCCGCGCGATTCTCTCCGGCGCCTGCGACGATTGGCGAGAGAGCTCCTTCTATATGGTCGGGACCATCGACGAGGCGGAGCAAAAGGAGAAGGCCGCCGCGCGCATCGACGCCGAGACGACGGGAGGCGGGCCGTGAGCAGAGCGTTGCGGCTCGCCATCACCACGCCGAACGCCGTGCTGCTCGACGAAGCCGGCGTGCGATCGGTCCGCGCCGAGGACGAGAGCGGCGGTTTCGGCTTGTTGCCGGGCCACGCCGATCTGCTGACGGTGCTGCCGCCGTCCGTCCTGCGCTGGCGATCCGCCGACGGCGCCGAGCGCTATTGCGCGATCCGAGGCGGCGTGCTGACCGTCAGGGGCGGAGAGAGCGTGTCGGTCGCCTGCCGCGAGGGACTTCTCGGTCGCGATCTGCGCAAGCTCGACGCCGAGGTGCGCGCCGCGCGCGCGGCGGAGAAGGACGCGGCGGCGCGCGCGCGCGTCGAGGAGACGCGGCTGCATGTCAGCGCCGTGCGTCGCCTCGTCCGCTATCTGCGTCCGTCCGGCGCCTCGGAATTGCTCGGCGACGGAAAGGACGCGCCATGAACGTGGCCGGCCCCGAGCGGGAGCGCGATGCGATGGCGGAGGCGGCGCGGCTGGCCGCCGAGCGGCGCGAAATGCAGCGCGAGAACGCCGAGCCCTCGCTCGGACGCCGACTGGGGCAGATCGGCGTCCTCGGCTGGACCATCGTCCTGCCGGCGCTCGCGGGGCTGTTCGTCGGACGCTGGCTGGATAAGACGTACGACATGGGCGTCTTCTTCTCGGCGCCTCTCGTCATGATCGGGGCCGGAGCCGGCCTCTGGCTCGCATGGAAATGGATGTCGCGCCAATGACCATTTCCGCCGCCGCGCTCGCTCTCCAGCTCGCCCTCGGCGCGGGTGCGGGATTCGCCGCGGGCCTCGCTTATTTCTGGGCCTTGCGTTGGAATGTCGATCTCTTCGAGCAGGGCGTGACGCCGAAGGCCGTCCTTTTGCTCATTGCGCGCTTCGCGGCGCTCGCGGCGGCGCTCGCGGCCCTCGCGAAGATCGGCGCCCTCGCTCTGCTCTGCGGCGCGCTGGGACTGCTCGCGGCGCGCCGCATCGTCCTGCGTCGTCTGGGGGGCCTCGAATGAAATCCTCGCCGCTCGCGCTCGAGCCCGGCTTTCAGCTCGGACCCGTGCCCGTCAGCAAGCCCGTCATCGTCACTTGGGCGCTGATGGCGGCGCTCGTTCTCGCGAGCTTTCTCGTAACGCGGCGGCTTTCGCTGCAGCCGGGAACCGGACAATCCGCGCTCGAGCTTTTCGTCGAGACGCTCGACGACCAGATGAGAGACACGATCGGAGCGGATCCCGCCCCCTATCGCGCCGTGATCGGAACGATCTTCCTCTTCGTGCTCGTCGCCAATTGGTCGTCGCTCGTTCCCGGCGTGGAGCCGCCGACGGCGCGGCTCGAAACCGATGCGGCGCTGGCTCTGATCGTCTTCTTCGCGACCATCTATCACGGCCTGCGCACGCGCGGTCCGCTCGGCTATCTCGCGACATTCGCCGAGCCGAGCATCATCATGTTTCCGCTCAATCTCGTCGAGCAGGTCACGCGGACCTTCTCTCTGATCGTCCGCTTGTTCGGGAACATCATGAGCGGCGTGTTCGTCATCGGCGTCGTTCTGTCGCTGGCGGGTTTGCTCGTGCCGATTCCGCTGATGGCGCTCGATTTGCTGACCGGAGCGGTTCAGGCCTACATTTTTGCGACGCTCGCCATGGTGTTCATCGGCTCGGCGGTCGACGGGCACGGCGCGCGGGTGGGCGGCTAGAGCGCTTTCCGATCGAACGGAGTCGTTCGATCGATCAGAATTCGCTCGAACGAAAGAATTCTAGAGCGCTATCCGATCCAATCGGATCGGATAGCGCTCTAGACGAGAGCGAGGAAGAATGGACGACATCCAATATATCAGCGTGATCGCCGCCGCCGTCGCCGTATCCTTCGGAGCGATCGGTCCCGCTCTTGCGGAAGGCAAGGCTGTCGCGGCCGCCATGGAGGCGATCGCGCGTCAGCCGGAGGCCGCCGGCGTCCTGTCGCGCACCCTTTTCGTCGGCCTCGCGATGATCGAGACCATGGCGATCTACTGTCTCGTGATCGCGCTTCTGCTTCTCTTCGCCAATCCTTTCGTCAAATAGGGCGTTCGCAGGCATGCAGATCGACTGGTGGACGCTCGGTTTGCAGACCGTCAACGCCCTCGTGTTGATCTGGCTGCTTTCCCGCTTCCTTTTCCGCCCCATCGCATCGATCCTCGCCGAGCGCGAAGCGACGGCCCGGCGGCTGCTGGAGGACGCCGCCGCCGCCAAAGCCTCCGCCCTGACTCTGGAGGAACGGGCGCGCGCCGCCGTCGACGCGATGGCGGCCGATCGCGCGGCGACGATCCACGCCGCCACGACGGAGGCGAAGGACGCGCGAGACCAGCTGCTCGAGGCCGCCAAGGCCGACGCCGATCGCATGCGAGCGGACATGCGGGCGGAAATAGAGCGCGCGGAACGATCGGCCCGTCGCGCCGAAGCCGAGCGCGCGAGCCTGCTCGCCGTCGACATTGCGCGGCGTCTGCTCGAACGTTTGCCGGCCTCGTCCCGCGTCGCCGGCTTCATCGACGGCCTCGCGGACGCGATCGCGGCCCTGCCGGAAGCCGCGCGCGCCGATTTCGCCGCGCGAGGCGAGCCCACTCTGACCGCGCCGCGTCCGCTCACCGCCGAGGAGGACGCGCTATGCCGCGGCAGGCTCGAAAGCGCCCTGGGCCGCCCGCTGAAATTCGCGCTTCGCGTTGATCCGACATTGCTCGCCGGCCTCGAATTGGAGAACGCCCACACCAGCATTCGCAACAGCCTGCGCGCCGATCTCGAGCAAATCTCCGCGACCTTGCTGACGGAGCCGGAAAATGAGCGATGAGCCGGCCGTCGCCGAATGGCTCGCGCGCGGCCGCGCGGCCGTCGCGAGGATCGATCTCGGGCCCAAGGTCGAGACGGTCGGACGCGTCGAGAGCTATGCCGATGGAATCGCCTTCGTCTCCGGCCTGCCGCAGGTCGCGCTCGACGAGCTGCTGCGTTTCGAGACCGGCCAGCTCGGATTCGCGCGCGCGCTCGAGGCGGATCGGGTCGCCGTGGTGCTGCTCGATCCGGGCGACGCGATCGAAGCCGGCGCGCGCGTTTTCGCGACCGGTGAGGTGGCGCGCACGCCGGTCGGGGAGGGGCTGCTCGGGCGCGTCGTCGATCCGCTGGGCCGCCCGCTCGACGGCGGCGAGCCGATCGCCGCCGTGGCCTTTCATCCCGTCGAGCGCGAGGCGCCGAGCATCATCGCGCGCGATCTCGTGACCGAGCCCGTCGAGACCGGCCTATTGGTCGTCGACTCCATGTTCGCCCTGGGGCGTGGTCAGCGCGAGCTCGTCATCGGCGATCGCGCCACGGGCAAGACGTCGATCGCCATCGACGCCATCATCAACCAGCGCCACTCGGACATCGTCTGCGTCTATGTCGCCATCGGCCAGCGGACGACCTCGGTCGAGCGCGCGATCGAGGCGGTGAGGAGCGGAGGAGCCGCCGATCGCACGATCTTCGTCGTCGCGCCCGCCGCCTCGCCGCCCGGCCTGCAATGGATCGCGCCTTTCGCGGGCTTCGCCATGGCGGAGTTCTTCCGCGATCGCGGCGGCCATGCGCTCGTGGTCGTCGACGATTTGAGCAAGCATGCGGTCACGCATCGCGAGCTCGCCCTGCTGACCCGGGAGCCTCCCGGACGCGAAGCCTATCCGGGCGACATCTTCTACGTCCATGCGCGGCTCTTGGAGCGCGCCGCGAAATTGTCGAAGGCGTTGGGCGGCGGCTCGCTCACGGCGCTGCCGATCGCCGAGACCGATTCCGGCAATCTCTCGGCCTATATTCCCACCAATCTGATCTCCATCACCGATGGACAGATCGTGCTCGACCGCCGCTTGTTCGCCGCGAACCATCGTCCGGCCGTCGATGTCGGCCTCTCGGTCAGCCGCGTCGGCGGCCGCGCGCAGCCGGACGCCTTGCGCGACGTCTCGGGACGATTGCGTCTGCAATACACGCAGTTTCTGGAGCTCGAGATGTTCTCGCGCTTCGGCGGCATGTCGAACGCCCGCATCGAGCGGGAGATGACGCGGGGCGAGCGCATTCGGGGCCTGCTGACGCAGCCGCGCTTTTCGCCCCTGCGCCTCGCCGATCAGGTCGCTCTGCTCGCGGCGCTCGACGCCGGCGTTCTCGATCCCGTTCCGGCGCGAGCCATTCCTGCGCTGACCGCGAGGCTGCCCGCGCATCTCGACTCGGCCGCCGCGCCGAGCGTCGCGGCGATCGCCCGTAACGCCCCGCTCGACGAGGCCATGCGCGCGGATCTCGTGGCGCGGGTGCGCGATCTTTCGACAGAGCTCACGGCGCATTCCTCATGAGCGAGCGTTCCGCCGACATCAGCGCCCATATCGTCGCGACCCGGCAGCTCGAGAGCGTCATCACGGCGATGCGCGGCGTCGCCGCCATCCGAACGCGCGAAGCTCAGTCGCGACTTTCTGGCGTGCGCGCCTATGCCGGCGCGTTGGGCGACGCCATTAGCGCGGCGCTGGCGTTGAGCGCGGAAGCGCCGCCTTCGCGGCTCGGCTCGGAGCGCCGGACGGCCGGCGGCCACATCGTCCTGGCGTTTTGCTCGGAGCGCGGCTTTGTCGGCGCATTCAACGAGCGCATCCTCGAAGCGGCGGCGCGGTTCGCGGACGGCGCCGAGCGCCCGGCTGTGTTCATCATCGGCGAGCGCGGCGCGACGCTCGCGCAAGAGCGCGGATCGCGCGCGGATTGGACTCTTCCCATGCCGTCGCGCGTCGACGACGCGCCGTCGCTCGCCGACCGCATCGCGCAAGAGCTCTATGGACGCCTGGGAGAGGGGCTCGCCGATCGCGTGACGCTCGTCCACGGCGCGCCGGGCGTGGCCGGAATCGAGATCGTCGCGCGCTCGCTCGTGCCGCTCGATCTCGCCCGCTTTCCGCCCGCGTCCGCCGCGGCTCCGCCCCTCGTCATGCTGCCGCCGCGCGCGCTCGTCGAGGGCCTCGCGCAGGAATATGTCTTCGCCGAATTATGCGAGGCGGCGGTGCTGTCCTTCGCGGCGGAGAACGAGGCGCGAATGCGCGCGATGATCGAAGCCCGCGACAATGCGCACAAGACGCTCGAGCGACTGGAGGCTCGGCGCCGGCAAACACGTCAGGAGGAGATCACCGAGGAGATTATAGAGCTCGCGAGGCCCGCGCCCCGCCGGACGCGCGCTCGTCGAGGCGAAGGCTAAAGAGGGCTCTGCGCCTCCTTCGAGCGCTCCAGACGCTTCAACGTCGACTTGCCGAGCAGCGGCGCGCCGGCGTTCGAGGCCGACGTTCCGCCGTCGAAGCGCGCCTCGATCCGACGCCCTTCCGCCACTCCAAATCGAACGTCGTCTGCATCGAGGTGACAGAGGTTAGACGACTTGCGGCGCTATCTGCTTAAGTCTTTGATTTCTTTGGCGCGCCCAACGGGAATCGAACCCGTGTTTTCGCCGTGAAAGGGCGACGTCCTAGGCCTCTAGACGATGGGCGCGGTCGCGGGCGGAGCCCGCTTTGCGAAAGCGCGCGCAGATATAGAGGGCCGCGCTCGGGCTGACAAGACCGCCGTTCGCGAACCGACGCTTCTCTCGCCCTCAGCGCGGGATCACGGCGATGATCCGCGCGGGGCCGCCCGTGCCATTGGTGATCTTCATCGGCAAAGCGAAGACGATCGCGCCCGTCGGCGGCAATTGCTCGAGATTGGCCAGATTCTCGAGGCCGCTCACATCCGCCGCCGCGACGATTCGATGCACCGGGAAATCCTGCGACGGCCCGTGGTCGACGCTGGCGGTGTCGAGGCCGATCATCCGCACACGCCGCTCATTCGCCAGCAGCGCGGCCGCTTCCGCGCCGAAGCCGGGGAAATGCAGATGGCTCGCGTCGCCGGGCGCATCGTCGCCGAGATAGGCCTTGCGGTCGCCCCAGCGCGTGCTCCAGCCCGTGCGCAGCAGGACGATCGCGCCCTCGCCGATTCGCCCATGCGCCGCCTCGAAGGCGGCGATGTCCTCCGGCTGCAGCCGATAATCGCTGTTCTCCGCGGCCTTGGCGGAAATGTCGATGACCACCGCCGGGCCGACGAAGCGCTCGATCGGAATATCGGCGCTGGTCCAATGGCCCTGCGCGAAATGGCGCGGGGCGTCGAGATGCGTGCCGCCATGCTCGGGCGAGCAGAAGCTGTTCGCCGCAAAGAAGAAGCCGCCCTTGGTCACGCCATTGAACAAAGGCTTCAGCTCGAAGCCCGAGGGCGAGGTCGGCCAATAGATTGTTTTCGAATCGAAGGGATGGGTGAGATCGATGATCCGAGCGGAAGCGAGGTCGAGGCTCTGGCCGAGCGCGCTCGATGACGCGCCGAGGCCGAGAATCGCCCCGAGCAGAGCGCGGCGGAAGTCGAATCGTCGCATCATCGGATATCTCCGGATTCACGCGCGACGGCGGCCTCGGCCGTCGCCGCGCCCGAGGAATCGAGGCTACTCGGGTCTCGATACGAATTCCAGCAGGCCTTGCAAATTGTCGGAGCTCCAGTCGGCTTCGACGCCGAGCCGCTCGGCGGGGAGGCGGAAGCGGTTCACCCAATAGGTCGTGTAGCCGAACGTTCTGGCGCCATAGGCGTCCCATCCGCCGAAAGCCGCAAAGAGAATTTCGTCCTTCCGCAGCTGCAGCCTTTCCATGCCGAGCGCATAGGCGCGCGGATCGGGCTTGAAGACGCCTCCGACCTCGGTGCTGAGCAACTCGTCGAAGAGCTCCGTCATTCCGGCTCGCTCGGCGTTGGCGCGCAGCATGCGCTCGCTGAAATTGGCGATGGTGATGATTCGCAGTCCGGCGGCCTTCAGCTTGCGCAGCGTCTCCTTTGCGTCGGGCCAGGGCGTCAAGGTGAGATAGGCGTTCATCAGCCTTGCGCGTTTGTCGGGCGTCAGCTCGAGCTTCATCGTCGCGGCGGCGTAGACCAGCGCCTCCTCGGTCACTTCGAAGAAATCGGCGAAGCGGCCGGTGATGGTTCTCAAGAAGCAATATTCGAATTGCTTCGTGCGCCAGAGCTTGGTGAATTCCGCGCCTTTCCCCGGAAACGTCTCTTCGACGCGCGGGATGACGGAATCAGGATCGAAAATCACGAAAAAGTCGAAGGCGACGGCTTTGAAGCGCGGCGTCGGTTGCTGCTGCGCCTGCGCCCGGCACAGCCCGCTCATGGACGCGATCATCACGATCGAAAGAAAAACCGCCGGTCGAAACGATCTCATCGAACTGCTCCGCTCGGAACGAGGGTAGGACGACGGCTCGCTATCGATTCAATTCGCCTCTATCATGACCGGCGCGCCTGCGGCGAGCAAGGCGAGCCACATCGCCGCCGAGGCCAATGCGACGACGAAGATCGGGACGACGCAAAAATGACCGACGCCTGTTTCGCGATCGCCGTCCGGCTCGACATTCGGAGCGCAGCGCGCATTGGTGAGGACGCGCCGCTCGCGAGCGCGCGTTTCGTCGTCAAGCAGAATATCGATGTCGACGGCGTCGTCTCGAGCAATGGGCATCCGACCTGGGCGGCGACCCATGGGCCTGCGCCGATCGCCGCACCCGCGGTCGACCGGTTGTTGGCGGCGGGCGCGCATCTCGTCGGCAAGGCGCATATGGACGAAATGGCCTATAGCCTGCTCGGCGCCAACGCCCATTACGGCGCGCCGCTCAATCCGGCCGCGCCGGATCGGCATCCGGGCGGCTCGTCATCGGGCTCCGCCGTCGCCGTGGCGGCCGGCCTCGCCGACTTCGCTCTGGGCACGGACACGGCCGGCTCCTGCCGCGCGCCTGCGTCCTTTTGCGGCGTCTATGGCTTTCGACCCTCGCATGGCGCGGTCTCGTCGAATGGCGTGATCCCGCTCGCGCAATCGCTCGACACGATCGGCTGGTTCGCGCGCGACGTCGACATGCTGGCGCGGGTCGGCGCGGTTCTGTTGCCGGAGGATTTGTGCGACGGGCCGTTCGAGCGCGTCGTGGCGCTGGAGGAAGCCTTTGCGCAGAGCGACGCCGAGACCAACGAAGCGGCGAGGCCCGCGCGCGAGGCGCTGGCGCGCATGTATTCGGTCGGCGAAGCGAGGCTCGGCGAAGACTTCTGGTCGCAGTCGCTGCACTGCTTCCGCAATCTGCAGGCCTTCGAAGCCTGGAGCGCGCAAGGCGCCTGGATCGAGCGCGCGGCGCCGCGCTTCGGCCCCGGCGTCGCCGAGCGTTTCGCCCTCGCGGCGAAAGTGACGGCGAGCGAGAAGGCCGAGGCCGACGCTTTTCGCCGCGCGGCGCGCATGCGCGTCGATGAGATCCTGCCGCCGAACGCTGTGCTCGTCGTTCCGACGACTCCCTTCGTCTCGCCGCTGCTGACGGAGAGCGAGGAAGAACTGGACCGCAAACGCTATCTGATGTTCCGCACCTTCCTCTTCGCCAGCTTCTTCGGCCTGCCGCAGATCAGCATCCCGCTGCCGCGCGCGCCGGGCGCGCCGCCGCTCGGAATTTCGCTGATCGGCCCGCGCTGGTCGGATCGGCGGCTGATCGAGGCGGCGCGGGGGCTCGCGGCGCGGCTTGCCGAGCGAGCCTGAAGGCTCGCGGTCCAAACAGCGGCCCCTGGACCGCGAGCCTTCAGGCTCGCTCTTTCCTTTCCGCCTTCGGGCCGAGTACATGCTCGACGCCCCAGTCGAACAGCAGCGCCAGAACCGGCTCCAGCGAGCGCCCGCGCTCGGTCAGGCTATATTCGACGCGCGGCGGCACCTCTGGATAGATGCGCCGCGAGATCATTCCATCCCGCTCGAGATCGCGCAATTGCTGCGTCAGCGTGCGCTGCGTGATCTTTTTCAACAGTCGTTGCAGCTCGCTGAAACGCTTCGTTCCGTCCGACAGGCGGTAGAGGATCGACGGTTTCCACTTGCCGCCGATGATGTCCATCGCGCCCTCGATCGGGCATTCGTCATAGTCCACGTGTCGCTGCTTGCGCATGAGCCTAGTATCCAATCTTGCCGTATCGACAATATAGGGCACTATCTGCGACATTTCTGCGTACTTCACGTTTCGGAGGCTGCTGGCTAGCTTGCGCGCGCCAATCACCGAACGGAGCGCAATTGCGATGACCAACGTCCTCACCCCCGAGCTCTATTGGACCGTGCTGACCGCCGGCCTCGCCTCGGTCCTGTGGATTCCCTATATTCTGCAACGTATCCTGGAGCTTGGACCGATCGAGGCCTTTCGCGATCCGTTGCACGAGGTTGCGACCAGGGCGCCGTGGGCGCAGCGCGCCAAGAGCGCGCATCTCAACATGATCGAAAATCTCCTCGTCTTCGCGGTGCTCGCCGTGACGATCCAGATCGTCGGCGGCGGCACGACGGCGACGGCGATCGCCGCGCCTTTGTTCTTTGCGACGCGCGCGACGCATTACGTCATCTACTCGCTGGGTCTTCCCTGGCTCAGGACGCCGATGTTCCTCATCGGCTTCGGCTGTCAGGTGACGCTGCTCTTCGCCATTCTCGCGCGCGGGTGATCTTCGTTGTATCCTTTGTATCTTCGTTGTGAATCTCCCCATTGAAGACGCGAGGCTTGAGTTGCCGAGCTGAGCGGGGAATGATAGGTCTTAAAATAAGCGATCGCTTGGCTATACAGTGGTGCTCGATCAGTCGTCACGTCGCTCTGGCAAAATACGCCGGGTCTCGGCGGCAGCGGAGGCCGATATCGATTCGAATCGATATCGGCTATTATCCAGCATACATGAGGTAAGGGTTCACGATGAATATTATTAATGATCGAGAATTGGCTTTACGATTTAAGAATGGTGCTGTGTCGTCTAAAGAGAGGTTTATCTACTTTTTTACATTTATTTTATTATCCGAAGCGCCGTACTTCTATAAGTATATTTTTGCCGATAATAGGCGTGATTTTGATCTATATGAGGATATAATAATGCTTGCAATAACAATCGTCGGAACGATTGCATGTTACATTTCAAATAAAACTGGCGACAACAGAGAGTTTGTAGAGCGTTACGTTTGTATTAGCTTTCCTGTATCTGTCCGCGCGACTATATTTTGTATAATAATTATTATCGTATCGTTAGTTATCTATGTTGCGGCATCAATAGAAATTTACTTTTTAAAAATCAGCCTGTGCTCTGAGTGCAAACTTGATGATCTAATGGATGCGTGGGGTTCTTTGGTTGTTACTAGCGCGATGATATATTTCTTTCATAGATTGAATACATCGATTAAGCTGGCGGCGAGGTAGCGTAGCGCATAAATTCTTTGATATTTACCAATAGAGATGACGCGCCGACTCCACGACACGGCCTCAATCCGATCCGCGCTCGACCGACAGCAGCGCCAGAATGCGCTTCGACAGCGAATCGCGCACGGCGCGATAGGCGTCGAGGATGGTCTCGCGGGAGCCCGCCGCCGCCGTGGCGTCCAGGGTCGGCCAATAGACGACGTCGATCGCCATGGTGCGCGTGAGCTCCAGCGCCTTGTGATGCGATTCCGGCGAGAGGGTCACGATGAGATCGAAGTTGGAATCTTCGAGATCTTCGAATGTGTGCGGCTTGTGGCGGGAGATGTCGATGCCGAGCTCCTCCATCGCCGCTATGGCGAAGCCGTCCGGCTCGCCGCGCTTCAGGCCGGCGGAGGCGAAATAGATTTCGCGGCCGAAATAATGCCGGGCCAGCGCTTCCGCCATCGGCGAGCGTACGGCGTTCTGCGTGCAGGCGAAGAGAACGGCTCCCGGCCGTGATCGTTCGCCTTCGCCGGGCATGGCGTCAGCCCTTCCAGTGCAGGGCGGTGATCAGCGTGAAGAGACGGCGCGCCGTGTCGGAGTCGCAGCGGATCTTGCCCTTCAGCCGCTCGGCGAGCAGAGCGGCGCCTTCATTGTGCAGGCCGCGGCGACCCATGTCGATCGCCTCGATACGGCTCGGCGTCGCCGTGCGGATCGCCGCGTAATAGGTCTCGCAGACGAGGAAGTAATCCTTCAGCAGCCGCTTGAACGGCGTCAGCGAGAGAATATGCGTGACGACGCTCGCGCCCGTCTCGTCGCGCACGTCGAAGACGAGCTTGGCGTCGTGCAGCGCGATGAAGAGCGCGTAAGGGCCGCCGTCATGGCCCTCGAGCGCGAAGCTGTTGTCCTCGATCAGGTCATAGATGGCGATGGCGCGCTCATGCTCCTGATCCGCGGCGCCGCGCCCGATCGATTGCTCGTCGAGCGTCACCGAGATCAGCCGCTGGCGCGCGTCCACCTCACGCTCCGCGCTGATCGAGACGGACGGCGACGGATCGGGCATGGGCCTGCAGACGTTCGGCGTCGCCGAGCGCGACGGCCGCCGGGCCGATCGCGCGAATGGAGGAGGCGTCGCATTTGAGGATCGAGGTGCGCTTCATGAAGTCGAGCACGCTGAGGCCCGAGGAGAAGCGCGCCGAGCGCGCGGTCGGCAGAACGTGATTGGAGCCGCCGACATAATCGCCGATCGCCTCGGGCGTGTAGGCGCCGATGAAGATCGCGCCGGCGTTGCGCACCTTCGCGGCCAGCGCCTCGGCGTCTTCCGAGACGATCTCGAGATGCTCGGCGGCGATGCGGTCGGCGAGCGGGATCGAATCGGCGAGCGACTTCGTCACGATGATCGCGCCGAACTCGCGCCAGGAGCGCGTGGCGATCTCGCGTCGCGACAGTGTTTCCAGCTGGCGCTCCACCGCCGCGGCGGTCGCGTCGGCGAAAGCCGCATCGTCGGTGATGAGGATCGACTGCGCCGATTCGTCATGTTCCGCCTGGGCGAGCAGATCGATCGCCACCCATTCGGGATTGGCGGTCTTGTCGGCGAGCACCAGAATTTCCGACGGGCCGGCGATCATGTCGATGCCGACGAGACCGAACACGCGGCGCTTGGCGGCGGCCACCCAGGCGTTGCCGGGGCCGACGATCTTGGCGACGGGATGAATGGTCTTGGTGCCATAGGCGAGAGCCGCGACCGCCTGCGCGCCGCCGACGCGATAGACCTCGTCGACATGGGCGCGCTTGGCGGCGGCCAGCACCAGCGGATCGATGACGCCATGGGGGGCGGGGACCACCATCACCAGACGCTCGACGCCGGCCACCTTGGCCGGGACGGCGTTCATCAGCACGGAGGAGGGATAGGAGGCGGTGCCGCCCGGCACATAGAGGCCGACCGATTCGAGCGCGCTCCAGCGCCAGCCGAGCTCGACCCCGGCGTCGTCGGCGAAGCGCAGATCCTGCGGCCGCTGGCGCTCGTGGAAGGCGGCGATGCGCTCATGGGCGAGGTCGAGCGCCGCCAGCGTCTCCTTCGGCACGCGCGCCTCGGCGGCGTCGATCTCGGCCTTGGTCAGAGCGATGCCGGTCTGCGCCAAATCGATATGATCGAACTTCTTGGAAAGATCGATCAGCGCCTCGTCGCCGCGCGCGGCCACATCCGCGATGATGTCGCGGACCGTGTCGTCGACGTCCTGCGCCGCCTCTCGCTTCGTCGAGAGGAGGGCCTTGAAGCTCTCCTCGAAATCCGCCGCCGAAGCGTCCAATCGCCAAGTCATGTCCATCTCCAACCGGAATCCCCGGTTGTCATGACCTCGCCGCGCCGTTTTCGTCAAGCTCATGCGAGGGGCAGGCGGCCACTCGCCAACGTGGGCCGAGGTCGGAAAGGCGGGCCTCGACGCATTCGACCTCGAGCGAAATGGCCGCGCCGCCCGCGAAAATCAGCGAGACGACGCCGCCCGGCGGCTCCTGCGAAGGCTCGAAGGTGAGGGCCAGCAATTCGAGAAATGCGTCGGGATTGTCGCGGGCGACGCGCCGATGCCTGACCCGGCGCACGCCCTCGAAATGCACGCCGGAACGGCAACGCTCACGTTTGCCATTCGCCTCGGCGGCCCAGTCGAAGCGCGAGCCGATCAAGGCGAAGCGGCGCTGCTCCGGCAGAAAGGCGAGATCCCCGACGCGCACGAGGGCGTCCTGGAGGAGGGCGGAGAGGCAGGACAAATCCTCGGCGTCCATGGCCTGGAGCTTCAATCCGGCGGACCGGCGCGGAGAGCGGCGCGAAAACATGGGCAGTGCCTCCTTTCCGCGCATATGGCGAGCGTTTTCCGGCCCCGCAACCGCCGCATCCGCGCGCCGCCGCGTGGGACGAGAAAAAATGTTTCGTGGTTTCAAAACAATGTTCCTTGTCCGCCGCCGGTCTTGTCCTTCCCGCGCTTGGGCCGCGGTGGGGCCGGCGGCTCCGGCGGGGCGTCGCCCTCGGCGCGGGCGCGCACGGCGCTGTCGGCGAATTGAATGGCCATCGCCATGCCCGGCGTCACATCGCGCGCAAGGCGCAGCACCGTTCCCTGCTCGTCGCGCACCAGCGCGAAGCCGCGCGCCAGCACGCTCTCATAGCCGAGCATCCGGCGCAGCTGATCCAGCCGGTCGAGCCGCGCCTGCCGGTCGGCGATGATGCGGAAATAGGCCGAGCGCAGCCGCTGCTCGGCATGGTCCACGCGCCGCTGCGCGCCGTCGGCCTCGCGGCGGGCCAGCGCCATGCGTGCGGAAAGACCCTGGCGCAGCCGGGCGTGCAGGCCCTTCAGCCGCTCGGAGGCGCGCGCCAGCTCCGCCTGTGGGGAATGGCGGGCGAGCACATGGGTGAGATGCGATAGACGCAGGCGGCGCGCGTCCAGCGCCCGGCGCAGCGCGGCGCGCAGGCGCTCGCCGGCGCGGTCGCTGCGCTGGAACGGATGCATCAGCAATTGCGGGCCCGCGGGCAGCACGCGCTGCAGCGAGACGAGGTGTCGGCGATGGGCGTCGAGCAGCCGGCGCTCCGCCCCCGAGAGGCGGCGGGCGAGGACCGCCGTCTGCTCGATCAGCTCGGCGCGCACCGGCACGCATTTTTCCGCGGCGCCGGTCGGCGTCGGGGCGCGCAGGTCCGAGACGAAGTCGATCAGCGTCGTGTCGGTCTCATGGCCGATCGCCGAGACCAGCGGAATGGCGCTCGCCGCCGCCGCGCGCACGACGATCTCCTCGTTGAAGCCCCAGAGGTCCTCGAGCGAGCCGCCGCCGCGCGCGACGATCAGCACATCCGGCCGCGGGATCGGCCCGCCGGGCGGCAGCGCGTTGAAGCCCTCGATGGCCGCCGTCACCTCCGCCGCGCAGCTCTCGCCCTGGACGCGCACCGGCCACACGAGGACGCGGCGAGGGAAACGGTCGAGCAGCCGGTGCAGAATATCGCGGATCACTGCGCCGGTCGGCGAGGTGACGACGCCGACGACGGCAGGCAGGAAGGGCAGGGGCCGCTTGCGCTCGGCGTCGAACAGGCCCTCGGCGGCGAGGCGCTTGCGGCGCTCGTCGAGCAGCGCCATCAGCGCGCCGGCGCCGGCCGGCTCCAGAGTGTCGATGACGATCTGATAGGAGGATTTGCCCGGAAAGGTCGTGATCTTGCCGGTGGCGACGACCTCGAGCCCTTCCTGCGGCTTCACGCGCAGGCGGAAGAAGGTGGTCTTCCAGATGACGGCGTCGAGCCGGGCGTTCTGGTCCTTGAGGCTGAAATAGACGTGGCCGGAGGAATGGGGCCCCCGGTAATTGGTGATCTCGCCGCGCACGCGCACATGGCCGAAGCGATCCTCGACCGTGCGTTTGAGCGCATTGGCGAGCTCGGAGACGGAGAGCTCGGGCACATTGCTCTGCGGCGGGGCGCCGATCGGCAGGGGCGGATCGTCGCTCGCGGGCTCGTCGGCGGGTTTGGTCGGACGCTTGGCCATGGGCGAGATATGGCGGATTTTGCGGTGCGGCGCGAGAGGCGTCGGCGGCGAAGAAACAGGGCTCCGAATTCGGGTTAACGGCGGTTAACGGATGGGCTCAGGCGTGATTCCCTATCGGCGGAGTGATTCTGGAGCCGCCGTGATGAGCCTCGCCTTCGCAGTTTTCAAAGAGAAGTCGCGTCTGAAAGCGCTTCTCGACCATTTCTCGATCATTGACGACCCGCGCGAGCCCTGGCGCGTCGCGCATCCGCTTCGCGAGGTGCTGCTGCTCGTCGTCTGCGCCTCCATGGCCGATTGCGATCACTTCGACGCTATTGCATCTTGGGGCAAGGCCAACATCGGCTTCCTGCGCCGCTATTTGCCTTATGAGCACGGCGTGCCGGGCGGACGCTGGCTCACCCTGCTCATGAACCGCGTCGATCCGGCGCTGTTCTCGGCGGCCTTCACTGGCTGGGTGCGCGAGACCTGGCCGGAGCGACCCGAGCTCATCGCCATCGACGGGAAGACCTCGCGTCGCAGCCATGATCGCGCCGAGGACAAAGCCCCGCTGCATCTCGTTTCCGCCTTCGCCACCACGAGCCGCCTCGTGCTCGGCCAGGAGGCGGTCGAGGGCAAGAGCAATGAACTATCGGCCATTCCCGTCCTGCTCGATCGCCTTTCCGAAGGCGGCTCGCTGAAAGGCGCGCTCGTCTCCATCGACGCCATCGCCACCAACGCCAGGATCGCCCAGGCGATCGTGGACAAGGGCGCCGATTATCTGCTGGCGGTCAAAGCCAATCAGCCGACCCTGCGCGCCGAGATCGAGAGCGCTTTTTCCGCCGCGACGCGGATCGACACATGCGTCGATTTCGACAAGGGCCATGGCCGCATCGAGCAGCGCAGCGTGAGCGTCATCACCGAGATCGACTGGCTGAACGGCGAGCGCCGCTTTCCGGGCGAGCTGCGCCTGCCGAACGCCGCGACGATCATTCGCGTCAAATCGCAGGCCGAACTTGCCGACCGCGGCCGCTTCGAGACGCGCTATTACATCTCCTCGGCCCTTCTCCCAGCGAAGCGGGCGGGCGAGGCCGTGCGCGGCCATTGGGGCATAGAGAACCAGCTGCATTGGGTGCTCGACGTCGTCTTCGCCGAAGACCAATCCCGCTTGCGCAAGGGCCATGGCGCGAGAAACATGGCCGTCGTCAGGCATTTCGCCATCAATATGATCCGCACCGCCCCCGAGCCCGAGAACAAGCCCATGAAACCGCAGCGCAAGGCCACAAAGCCCACACGCACCAGCATCAAGCTCCGCAGAAAAATCGCCAGCTGGCGCGAGGATTATCTCGCCATCGCCTTGGAAGCCTCAGCCCGTTAACCCGGATTCAGAGCCCTGGGCGAAGAAAAGCGCAAATTGCGCAATCAGCGGAACTTGCGTATATTTCGGAGCGAGAGAGGTTCAGAGCTATGGCCGAAGCCGTCCCCGCTTCCGAATTCACCCGCAATTTCGGACGCTATCGCATGCTGGCGCAGCGCGAAGCGGTGGCGGTGTCCAGTCACGGCCAGATAACCGGCTATTTCGTGCGGCCGGACGAGTTCGAGGAGTTCATGCGCTTCAAAGCGCAACGCCGCGCCTTCGCGACCGCCGAGCTGTCCGACGAAAAGGCCGAGGCGATCGCCGCCGCGCGCATGGATGGGCGGCACGATCATCTGAACGCCTTGCTCGATCCGAAGTGACGAAGGCGGATGCCGACTCCGGAACCGGGCCTCGTCATATCCTATTCCTACCTCTGGCGAGAAGAGCCGACGAGGGACATGAAGAAGGTCGAAAAGACCGTCCGAGCGTGATCGTTCTCGCCGTCGAGCGCGAAGGTGACGGAGCGACGCTCGTCTCCGTCTTACCGATTACGCACAGCCAGCCGCGCGATCCGAACAGCGCAGTCGAAATTTCCCTCGCGGTGAAGCGCCATCTCGGCCTCGACGACGCCCGCGCACGGATCGTTATGATTTCGGCTTTTTGCCGCCGAGGTTGTTCGAGCAGGTCCGCGACGCCTTCGGCAAATGGCGAAGGCTACGACAGGCGGCGATGACGCCGCGGTGAAAAAAGAAAATCGGCGCGGGCTCTTTCGAGCCGCGCGCCGAAGGCTTCGGGGAGGATTCGAGGATCAGTATTTGCGGATCAGCGGACCGGGCGCCGGGGCCATCATCGGCGCGAAGCTCGGGCCGCCGAGAGCGTAGCGGAAGCCGAGGCGGATGTCGTGCGCGGCGAGATCGAAGCTCTGGCGCTCGCCCGCGCAGTCGACCGGGCAGCCGATGACATTGGATTTGATGCGGCCCATGTCGAGATAGCGATAGCCGACCTCGAGCTTCAGATTCTGCGTCACATTATAGCCGAGGCCCGCCATGGCGGCCCAGGCGAAATTGGTCTGGGTGCGGTTGGTGGCGGAGCCGAAGCCGCCGGTTTCGGGGCCGTTGTCGGTCATGTTCTGCAGGAAGTTCACGGCGAAGCCGACGCCGCCGCCGACATAGGGCGTGATCCCATACCAAGTGCCGAGATCGACATAGCCATTGGCCAGGAAGACGGCGGCGCGATGCTGCGCGTTGTAGAGATCGTGGCAGCGCCCGCCGACGGCGCCGCCGCAGAGATCATTCCAGAGATTCGTGTAGCTCTGCGTCGCGCGGTAGGTCGAGGCGGTGCGATATTCGCCGGTGATGTCGGCGCGCAGCCAGCTGTTGAACTGATAGCCGACGCCGGTGCCGATGAAGGCGCTGTCGCCGATCGAATAGGATTCGAACAGCGGGGCGGGAACGACCTTGGTCGGATCGAAGGTCGAGCGGAGATTGGAGATCTGATTGATCCCGACGCCGCCGTCGCCGCGCAGATACCATCCGCCGTAATCGGCCGCCGGCGGCGGCGCAGCGACCATCGGCGCCGGAGGAAGCAGGTCGGCGGCGGCTGCGCCCGAAGTTGCGCCGATGATTAGCGCGGCCGCTGTGAACAGGGCTCTCGATCTGCCCATGACGTCTTTCCCTTCACAGATTGGGGCCGCGAGGCGGCCTTCGGCGCAACGCCGAGTGAGGGGAAAAATGCGGGAAAACGCTTAAAGTGGGGTTAACCTTACCATTATTTGCGTAGGTGAGCGACGATGGCCGCGCGATGCATGCCGCATCGTCGATGCGGCATGCGATGTCGCTGCGTCGGATCAGAGCACCGTCGAGATCGTCTGCGTGGTCACCGCGCCATCGGGCGGGAGCGGAATGCTCGGCGAGCCGAGCTCGACGAAGCCGAACCCATTGGGGAGCGGATTGGTCGCGGTCATTGTGGTGTTGGTCATGAAGGCGATCACCGCTATCGAGATCGATTGGGGAGCGTCCGTCGTCACTTGATAGGGCGCTGCGACCGTGCAGCCGACTTTCGATGGAGTCACCACCGCGGGAGACGTGTAGATGCGCGATTGGTCGAAATACATGCCGAAGTACAGGATCACGCTGCAGACGATTTTCGAATTTGTTGGAAGCGCGGAGCGGTTCGCTGCGTCGATCTTCACGATCATTTTTCCTGTATGCTTCGTCGCGGCGTCCGCTGGCGTTGCAGCTGCGGGCGAGGCGAGGAGCCGGCTTTGCGGATTCGATGGACCGGGCGCGACGCTCAGCGGATCGGCGTGGATGGCCGAGCTGAAACCAAAGACGCAGGCGAGCGCCGCGAACGAGTAAAAACGCGACTGCATAACGTGTCTCCTCGAGTGATTTTGCCCCTGGGATGTCGAGCGCTCAGATAAAGCTGCGCACGATCTTGACCGTGGTCGCTCCGTCGCGCGGCAAGGGGAAGACAATGGAGGGGAAGGTGACGCTGAGCTCCGTCCTAGGTAGCACCGCCACGAAGCTGTAAAGTGGAATGATGAGCCCAGGATCCAAAGGAGAGGCGGAGATGGCGGGTAAGACCCACATGTCGGCCTCCGCAGGATCGTTTACCCAAACCCTGTAAGGAATTTCGACGGTGCAGCTTACCTGCGCAGTCGTCACTGTCGCTTTCGCGTAGTAATATCGATAACTGTAGGCGCCTGCGGCGCCACCTTTGGTGATGTCTGCCCGGGCGGTGCAGAAGAGGGTGGTCGAGGCCGGAAACGCCGATCGGTTCTCGGCGACGATGGCGATTTTCAGCCGCCCGTCCATCGTCGTCGCAGCCGCGGGGCTCGCTGCGGAGGGGTCGGCCTGCGCAAAAGAGGGCAACGCGGACAGTCCGGCGCAGAGGATCCCTGCGAGCAATCCATGACGCGACGAATACATGAAAGTACCTCCAATACTCTTTGTGCTCCGGGCGGGAGCGTGACGGCACGCTACGCGAGAGCCCGTAATGATTCTGTGAATTGATTCTCCGGCCCGCAAAACCGCGAGCCTCGCTTCGGCGCGCCCGAAATGCTATGGCGGGGCGGCCTCATCTCCCGGCACGGTGGAAAATGTTCAAAAAGCTCTACGATTGGACCATGTCGCTCGCCGCCAGCAAGCATGCGCCCGTCGCGCTCGGCGCCATCGCTTTCGCGGAGAGCTCGTTCTTCCCCGTGCCGCCCGACGTCATTCTGGTGCCGATGTCGCTCGCCGAGCCCAAGCTCTCCTGGCGCTACGCGCTCATCTGCACGATCGGCTCGGTGGCGGGCGGGGCGCTCGGCTACGCCATCGGCGCTCTGTTCTACGACACGATCGGCCATTGGCTCATCGAGCTCTATGGCTATGGCGCCAAGATGGACGCTCTGCGCGCCTTCTATGCGCAATGGGGCGCGCTGTTCATTCTGGTGAAGGGGCTGACGCCCATCCCCTATAAGCTCGTCACCATCGTCTCGGGACTGCTCGACTATAATTTCGGCCTCTTCATCGCGCTCTCGCTGGTGACGCGCGGCGCGCGCTTCTTCATCCTCGCCGCCGCGATCAATCATTTCGGCGATTGGATCCGCCTTCGTCTCGAGGCGCATTTCGGCTGGTTCATGACCGCGCTCGCGAGCATTGTCGTGATCGGCTTCGTGGTGACGGCGAAGCTGCTGTGAGCGCGCTCGTCGACCTCTGGCGACGCGCGTCGCCGACCGGGCTCGCGCTGCTGCTGCTCGGCGTCGCCGCGGCGACGATCGGCGGCGCCTGGATCTTCGAGGCGCTCGGCCATGCGCCCTGCGAATTATGCCTGAAGCAGCGCATTCCCTATTATGCGGCGATCCCGCTCGCGGCGGCGACGGCGCTAGCGGCGCAGCGCGGCGCGGCGCGTCTCGCCCGCGTCGGATTTGTCCTCGTCGCTTTGCTGTTCATCTCCGGCGCGGCGCTGGCCTTTTATCATTCGGGCGTCGAGCTGAAGGTTTTCGCCGGGCCGACGGAATGTTCCGGCGCACTGAAGAAGGCGCATTCCTTTGATGATTTCCGCAGCCAGATCGAGAAGATGAAGGTGCCGCGCTGCGACGCGCCGACGCTGTTCGTGCTGGGGCTGACGCTCAGCAATTGGAATGTGCTGATCTCGGCCGCGCTCGCCGCGGCGGCGGTCGCAGGATGGCGCCGCTCGCCGGCTCCGCCTCGGCCGGCGCCGACCGAAAGCGTATGATTTCCCGGCGCGGAAAAATGATTTATGGTCGCGCCGTCCCGCGACCCAACGGAGCCTCCATGCCCATTCCCGATTTCCGTATTTCCCGCCGCGCCGGGCTCACCGTCGCGGCCTGCGCGCTGATTGGCTTCGCTCTCCCGGCCGCGGCCGAGAAGGCCGGCAGCGGAAAAGTCTCGGTCGACGAGCTGATGGCGCCCAATGCGCTGCCCGATGTCGTCGAGGGCAAGGCCGACGCGCCCGTCACCATCGTCGAATATGCGTCGATGACCTGCAGCCATTGCGCCGCCTTCCATCGTGAGGTCTATCCGGCGCTGAAGAAAAATTACATCGACTCCGGCAAGGTGAAGTTCATTTTGCGCGAGTTCCCGCTCGATCCGCTGGCGACAGCCGCCTTCATGCTCGCCCGCAACGCCGGCGAGAAGCGCGATGCGGTGGTCGATCTGCTGTTCGCGCAGCAGAAGAACTGGGCCTTCGTCGAGAAGCCGCTCGACGGTCTCGCCGGCGTGCTGAAATTCACCGGCGTCGGCCAGCAAGCCTTCGAGGCGACGCTGAAGGACGAGGCTCTCTACGAGAATGTGAACAAGGTGCGCGACCGCGCGGCGGAGAAGTTCGGCATTAATTCGACGCCGACCTTCTTCATCAATGGGGAGCGCTTCAGCGGCGAGATCAGCATCGCCGATTTCGACAAGATCATCGCCGAGAAATCGAAGTCCTGACGCTCTTCGATGCGTCCGTCGCGGGGCGGCTCTGGATTGCTTCGTCGCTTCGCTCCTCGCAATGACGCGCCGCCGTGGGGCGATCCCCGGCCGTCATTGCGAGCGTAGCGAAGCAATCCAGAGCGGCGGGGCGACACGTCGATCGCTTCGCCCCTCGCTCAGAACGGCGTGCGCCGATCGAGCGCGGCTGCGAGCGTGCCTTCGTCGAGATAGTCGAGCTCGCCGCCGACCGGCACGCCATGGGCGAGCCGCGTCGTCTTCACGCCGAGCGGCGCCAGCAGATCGGCGAGATAATGCGCCGTCGTCTGGCCGTCGACCGTGGCGTTGACGGCGATGATCGCCTCGCGCACGCCGCCCTCGCCGATGCGCTGCACGAGGCTCGCCATGTTGAGCTCGCTCGGACCGACCCCGTCGAGCGGCGACAGCACGCCGCCGAGCACGTGATAACGCGCCGCGAGCAGGCCGGCGCGCTCCAGCGCCCAGAGGTCGGCGACCGTCTCCACGATCACGAGCAGCCCGGCGTCGCGGCGCGGATCGCGGCAAATGGCGCAAGGATCGCTGGTGTCGATATTGCCGCAGACCGAGCAGGCGAGAATGCGCTCATGGGCGACGCGCATGGCCTCGCCGAGCGGCCCGAGCAATTCGTCGCGCTTGCGAATGAGATGCAGCACGGCGCGCCTCGCCGAGCGCGGCCCGAGCCCGGGCAGGCGCGCCAGCAATTGCACGAGGCGTTCGATTTCCGGGCCGGCGATGCGTTCGGCCATAGGGGTCCTCGGACCGAGCAGCGAATAGCGAGTAGGGTTTGCTACTCGCTCCCTCCCTCAAAACGGCAGCTTCATGCCCGGCGGCAGCTGCAGGCCGCCGGTCACCGCCTTCATTTTCTCGGCGACCGCCTCGTCCGCCTTGGCGCGCGCTTGCGCATGGGCGGTGACGACGAGGTCCTCGATGATGTCGCTGTCCTCGGGCTTCAGCAGGCTCGGGTCGATCGCCACGCGCTGCAGCGCGCCTTTGGCGGTCATCGTCACCTTGACGAGGCCGCCGCCGGCCTCGCCCTCGACCACCACCTGGTCGAGCTCGGCCTGCATCTCGGCCATCTTCGCCTGCATGGCTTGCGCCTGCTTCATCAGTCCCATGAAGTCGAGCATGTCGTTCTCCTAAGCTTCGTGGCGGCGCTCACCAGCTCTCGTCCGGCTCGCCGTCGTCATAAGCCAATTCGGCGCCGCTCGCCTGTGTTTCCGGCGCCTCGCGCCCACGCACCGCGACGATCTCGGCGCCCGGAAAGCGCGCCATGATCGCGGCGACCAGTGGATCGGATTCGACGCCGGAGCGCTCCTCCTGCTTGCGCGTGGCGGCCTGCTCGCTCAGGGTCGGCGCTCCGCCCGAGGGCGCGAGCGCGACCAGCCAGCGGGTCCCGGTCCATTCCTGCAGCCGTTGCATCAGCTGCTGCGGCAGGCGCGTGGAGCCGCCAGGCGCGAGCTCGAACTCGATGCGCCCCTGCTCGAAACGCACGAGGCGCACGTCGGTCTCGAGCGCCATTTTGAGCTGCATGTCGCGCTTCTCGCCGACGAAGGCGACGAGCGCCGCGAAATCGGCGAAGGCGACGCCGGCCGAGGCCTCGGGCCGCGGCGCGGCGAGGCTGCGCGCCGCCCCTTGCGGAGACGGCGCCAGCGACAGCGCGGGGGCGGGACGTTCCGGCGCCGGCGCAAGCGGGCGGGCGCCGTCCGGCGGCCGCGGCTGGCCGAAGCCGAGCTTGCGCAGCGCCTCCTCCGGCGAGGGCATTTCGGCGGCGTGGGTGAGGCGCACCAGCGCCATGTCGGCGCTGGCCAGCGGCCGTGGCGAGAAGCGCAGCTCGTCCACCGCCTTCATCAGAATTTGAAAGGCGCGGGTCAGCGCCGAGACCGACAGCGTCTGCGCCGCCGCGCCGCCGCGTCGTCTCTCCTCCTCGGTCAGCGCCGAGGAGCGCTCGGCGCCGGGGGCGAGCTTCAGCCGCGTGACGAGATGGGTGAATTCAGCGAGCTCCAGCAGCACCTGGCCGGGATCGCCGCCGCCGTCGTGCTGCTCCTGCAGCAGTGCGAGCGCCGTCGCAATGTCGCCCTTCATCGCCGCCTCGAACAGATCGATGACGCGCGATTTGTCGGCGACGCCGAGCATATGGCGCAGGTCTTCGGCCGCTATGGCGCCGCCGCCCTGCGCCGCGCCATGGGCGATCGCCTGATCGAGCAGCGACAGCGCGTCGCGGGCCGAGCCCTCGGCCGCGCGCGCCACCATGGCCAGCGCCTCATCCTCGATCGCGACGCTCTCGAGATCGCAAATCTTGCGCAGATGGCCGGCGAGCAGGCCGGCGTCGATGCGGCGCAGATCGAAGCGCTGGCAGCGCGAGCGCACGGTGACCGGCACCTTGTCGATCTCCGTCGTCGCGAAGATGAACTTCACATGCTCCGGCGGCTCCTCGAGCGTCTTCAGCAGGCCGTTGAAAGCGGCCTTGGAGAGCATATGCACCTCGTCGACGATATAGACCTTCACGCGCGCCATCACCGGGCGATAGCGGGCGTTCTCGATGATCTCGCGAATGTCGTCGATGCCGGTGTGCGAGGCGGCGTCCATCTCCAGCACGTCGGGATGGCGCGAATCGATGATCGCCTGACAGTGGACGCCGAGCGCGTCCATATGGATCGTCGGGCGGTCGACCGCGGGCCGGCCGTCCGCCGCCGGCAGCTCATAATTGAACGCGCGGGCGAGAATGCGCGCGGTCGTGGTCTTGCCGACGCCGCGCACGCCGGTCAGGAGATAGGCCTGATGGATGCGGTTGAGCTGAAAGGCGTTCTCGAGCGTGCGCACCATCGGCTCCTGGCCGATGAGATCGGCGAAGCCGGAGGGGCGGTATTTGCGCGCCAGCACGCGATAGGCGCCACGCGCCTCGCGCTTTTCCTGCGGCTCGGCCGGAAACAGCGCAGCGTCGCGCGAATGCTCGTCGTCCATCGCGTCGCCCGAGAGAGAAGGGCCCGTTTCGATCGGCGCACGGGCTCGGCGCGGTGGGAGGCTGGACGAAGACCCGCCCGGAACTCGTTAGGGCTGCTTCCTTCCGGACCTGACCCGGTTGGCGAGTGGAGCGTCCACCGCCAACCTCCCGCGCCCTATGTGGCAAAACTCGCCGCCCGGCGCAAGGGCGGGCGAAAGAGAAGTCCCACGCTCCGTCCCCTATTGCAGCGATTTCGGCTGCGCCGGCTTGGGGACGAGCTTCAATTCCTTGTCGGTGAGCACGATATCGAAACGGGCAAGAAAGGACATGCCCAGCAGCCCGTCGACGCCATGTCCGATCGGCTTGTCCAATATCACGGCGGGGACCGCGTCCGCATGCGAGGCGCCGAGGCGGATTTTCGAGACCGTCGTCAGCGCCGCCGCGGCGACGCCATTGGCTGTGTGCAGCCCGACTCGTCCCGATTGCAGCGCGGTGAGCTTCGCGCGCGCCGCGAAGCTTTTCGAGACCGAGACGAAGCTCGCGCCGGTGTCGACGGCGAAGGTTCCCGAAACGCCATTGATCTCGGCTTTGGCGAGAACGACTCCATTCGAGGCGCGCTGCAGCTTCGTCGTTCCCTCCGCATAAGTGTGATCGCATTTGCCCTTCTGCGCCTGGTCGGCGATGAGATAGCGCAGGACGGGCGTGTCGCGGTCGCCCGGGTCGACGGCGATATAGGTCTGGATCGGCGTCATCGCTTCGCAATGGCGTCCGAGCGCGGAATAGAGCGTCGACATATTGATGAAAGTGTCGGCGGGAACCGATTTGAGATCGCCGATCAGGCGAATATTGACGGCGTAGGCCTCGAGCGCCTCGTCGATCCGGCCCAGCCCCTGGAGGATCCGCGCGACCAGGAAATGGGCGGCGGCCCAATCGGGCTGGGCGCGGACGACGCGCTCCGCCGTCTCCAGCGCGGGCGCGAAATCGCCCAGAACGTAAAGCGTCTCGGCGGCCGCGGCGACGGCTCGGATCGAATCCGGGCAGGCGCCGGCGTAGCCGATAAGAAGCTTCGCCGATTCGCGGGGAAATCCGCCCCGCTTCAGCGAGGCTTCGGCCGCGCCGACGGCCCTCTGGTCGCAAGGCTCGCGCGCCAGCGCGGAGAGCATGCGGTCGATCTCTTTTCCGAACGCCTCGGCATTCGGCAGCGGCTCCATTGCATATCGCTGGTAGAGCGTCTCGATCGGGGGTCCCTTCGGCTCCACGGCGCGATCTTCGACGCGCTCGAAGCGACCGCGCGGGGTCCTTGCGACGAAGTCGTCGCCCCAGACCAGCCAAACGGTCGTTGCGAGAATTCCGGTGAGCGCCAGCGCCACGAGCCAGCTCGGCACCAAGGGGCGAAGGCCGAGAGAAGAATTCGACGGATTCGATTGCGTCATGGAAAAACTCACAAAACCGCATAGACCTCGCGGACGCTCGCGTGCGCGAAGGCTCAAACGAAACGACGATTGCATAGTTTCAATGGTCCGATCAAGCGCACGACGCGCCTCCGGCAAGGTTCCGAATCCGGGTCGACGAGCAGAGAATTCTCAGCGTCTTGGCCGCGCTTGTCGGGGCCATCCATTCTGTGACGGCTCGCAAGGCTGGAACATGAGCCGAACATCGCCGCCTCTTTTCCCGGCGCGTCGTGATGACACTGCGTGGACGGTCGCGACAAGCGCGGGCATGACGCGGTTGCATGGAAGATGTCAAATTGGAGCCGGAGCCCTGCGCGCCTCGAGCGGACGTCCGCGGCGAGTCATACGCGCGCGTCCGAGACCGCGCTCGAGAGTCGCTCCAGTTCCGCGATGTCGATCGGCTTCACGACATGGACGTCGAAGCCGGCCTCCTTCGAGCGCAGACGATCCTTTTCCGCGCCCCATCCGCTCAAGGCGACGAGCCTCGCGCGCCGACCCTCCGGCCGCGCCCTGAGCGCGACGGCGGTCTCATAGCCGTCCATCGACGGCATGCCGATGTCGATGAAGATTACGTCCGGCGCGACCTCGGCGAGGAGGCTCAGCGCCTCCATGCCGCTATAGGCCGCGCGGGCGGCGACGCCCATTGTCTCGAGCAGCATGCAGAGCGAATCGGCCACATCGCGATCATCGTCGACGATCAGCACGTTTCGTGGAGGAGGCGCTGCGTCCTCGCAGGGCGATCGTTCCTCGCCGGCGCATACGGCCGCGAGCGGCAAGCGAATGCGAAAGCGGCTGCCGCGGTCGGCGCCGTCGCTATGGCCTTCGACGCAGCCGCCGTGCAATCCGACGAGCTTCCTGACCAGCGCGAGACCGACGCCCAGTCCTTCAATCCCGCGCACGACCGCGCGATCCGAGCGTGCGAACAGCTCGAACATGTGCGGCAGCATCTCCGCCGGAATGCCGACGCCGTCGTCGCGAACCTCGACGACCGCCTCGGCGCCTTCGCGCTTCAGCATGATGTCGATGCGGCCGCCGTCCAGCGTATATTTGGCTGCGTTGTCGAGAAGATTGGCGATCGCCTGCGCGAGACGCACGCGATCGCCTTCGACGATGAGCGTCTCGTCGCCGACCGCAACCGTCAGCCGACGCTGTCCCGATTCGATCGAGGGCGAGGCGGACTCGATCGCCTGACGGATCGCCGCGGCGAGATCGAAGCGTGTCTTCTCCAGCCGGAAATTGCCGGTCGTGATCCTCGAGATGTCGAGGAGATCGTCGACGAGGCGAATGAGATGTCCCATCTGGCGCTCGATGACGCCATTGAGCCGCGTCGCGTCGGCGCCTGCGCCGATGCGACGTGCGGCGGTGAAGGCGGAATGCAGCGCGGCGAGCGGATTGCGTAGCTCATGCGCCAGAATGGCGAGGAACTCGTCCTTTCGCCGCGCCTCCTCCTGCAAGACCATCTCCGCCTTCTTCTGCGCGGTGACGTCGGTCGCCGAGCCGAACCATTCGGCGATCTCGCCCTCGGCGTCCTCGATCGGAACGACTCGCGAGCGCGTCCAGCCGATCGAGCCGTCGGCGCGCTGCACGCGATGCTCGAGGTCGAACATGCGCCGCGAGTCGATCGCATCTCTCATGGCCGCGAGGATCGACGGCCGATCCTCCGGGCAAATATAGTGCTGCAGCCAATCCTCGGCGGGCGCGGCCGTGTCGGCGAGGACGTCCTTGCCGTTCAGCTCGCGCATTCCGCTCCAATCCTCGTTCATTCGATAGATCGAGTAGCAGCTGGCCTTCACCAGCGCGCGCAGGCGCGCCTCGCTTCGACGCAGGCGCTCGTCCGATTTCCATCGCTCGATGAAGTCGGCGGCCTGTCGCGCATAGACGTCGAGACAAACGAGCTCCTCTTCGTCGAACGCGCGCGGCGCGGAGAAATAGGTCGACATCGCGCCCAGCCGATCGCCGCGGGGCGTCGTCAGAGGCGTGCATTGGACGGTGCGAAAGCCCGCGCTGCGCGCCGCTTCCAGAAAAGGCGCGAAGCTCGGATCGAGCTCGACGTCTTCGGTGACGACGCGTCGTCGGAGCCGCACGGCGCGTCCGCAGACAGTGTCGGCGTCGATGGAGATTTCATGGATCGCGGTGAGGAAGTCGCGCTCGAAACCCTGATGCGCGACGACCGTCAGCACGCCGCGCCCGGTGTCGAACAGCTGAACATTGCCCATGTTCGCGTCCAGCAGCCGAACCGTCGCCGCGAGCATCTCGCGCAATCCCTCCTCGAGATCGCGCGCCGCCCAAAGGCGGGAGCTCACATCGCTGAGCTCTTTCAGCAGATGAGCTGCAGGCATTCGCTATACTCACTCGCGCGGCTTAGAGCGCTTACACGAAAGAACGCCAGAGCGTCCCGACCCGATCCGATCGGGACGCTCTGGAGGCCGAGATCGAATTATAGAGGCGCCGACGAGCGCAGGAAAGCTCGGCGGCGCGCGTGAAAAATGTGTGATCTCGCCTATCTTCCGACAGGCAGGCCGGCGTCGAGACGGCGCGCGCGCAAGCGTATCGATCGCGACCATGCGGCGGTCGGATTCTCCACGAGGCGCCAGAACCAATAAGCCGCGACGAGCGACGCGGCGACCGCCGCGAAGGCGGCGCCGGCGCGCATCCATTCGGCCTCCGGAAGGCGCGTGCCCAGATTGACGATCCGTCCGCCGATGGGAACATGGATCAGATAGAGCGAATAAGAGATCGCGCCGAGAAATCCGAACACGGGGACGTCCGCCTTCAGCGGCACAAACAAAAAGGCGAAAGCGAAGCCCGCGGCGGCGGCTTCGGCGAGATTGCGCGTGACGCAGACGAGGCAGAGGAAGAGCGCGAGCCAGGCGCCGAGCTCGGACGCGCGCAGCAGCCTCCGCGGCCACAGGAAGCGAAGGAAGCCGACGCAAAACAGCGGCAGCCACGGACAGATCGCGCGCGCGTCGCTCGTCGTAAGCGACAATGCCGCGAGGCCGGCGAGCAGCAGGCGGATCGTCGAGCGGTCATTGGCGATCAGCATCGGCGCCAGGAACAGCATAGCGAGATAATATTGGAATTCGATGGCGAGGCTCCAATAGACGGGGGAGAGCCAAGGCCTGTCGAGCCAGGGAACGAGATAAGCGACATGCAGCGCCAGCCCGCTCGCGATTCCCGGGCCCGGCGCCGGCGCGCCCGTCGCCAGCGCCGACGCGAATTGCAGCGCGACGACCAGCAGCGCCGAGACGAGATAGGCGGGTTCTATGCGCGCCGCGCGGCGCAGGAGGAACGTGACGCCGTCGCGTCGCATGTCATAGCTCGAGAGCGCCATCGAATAGGGGATGACAAAGCCGGAAATAACGAAGAAGAATTGCACGCCGAGCCATCCATAGGCCCCCGATTGCTTCACGAGGCTGGCCTCCGGCAGCAGCGCCGGCGCGCCATTGGTCAGATGGAACCACATCACCGAAAAGGCGGCGATCCCGCGCAGGACCTCGACGCTTCCGACGCGCCCGGATGAAGGCATTCGCAATCTCTCGGCCAGGTTGTCGCAATCGGCGGCTCAAAAGCTCTCGTCACCATGCCGTCATTTCGACATGTGGTAAACTCCGCGCTTATGCAGGGGTGGTGGACAGATTGCTCCGCATATGTTCTATATCTGTTCGCATTTTCCGCCGGGAGCGCGTCATGACGTCGGATTGCAAGCTGACTTTTTATCATTCGCCCGACACCCGCTCGACGGGCGTTTTCACCCTGCTCGAAGAGCTCGGCGCGCCCTATGAGCTGAAAGCGCTGAACATGAAAACGGGCGAGCAGCGGGAGAGCGCTTTTCTCGCCGTCAATCCCATGGGCAAGGTGCCGGCCATCGTGCATGGCGACTCGCTGGTGACGGAGCAGGGCGCCATCTACATCTATCTCGCGGACCTCTTCCCCGCAGCCGGGCTCGCGCCGGCGATCGGCGATCCGCTGCGCGGGCCTTATCTGCGCTGGCTCGTATTCTATGGCTCGAGCTTCGAGCCCGCCGTCGTCGACCGCTGGTTGCAGCGCGAGCCGGCGCGTGTGTCTACCGTGCCCTATGGCGATTTCGACACCATGCTGGCGACTCTGGCCGGCCAGCTGCGCAAAGGGCCGTATCTTCTGGGCGAGCGCATCTCGGCCGCCGATATTTTGTGGGGCTCGGCGCTGCGCTGGACCACCGCCTTCAAGCTCGTTCCCGAGCTTCCCGAGATCATGGCCTATGTCGAGCGGGTGACGTCGCGGCCGTCCTTTCCGGCGATCGCGGCGCGCGACGCCGAGCTTTCGGCGCTCCACGCCGCGCAGGCGCAGGCGTGAACCCGGGCCCGATCCGCGCTATGTTGTCGTGAGAACGCGCAATATCGACGGGCGCGGCAGCGAGCGGAGACGATCGGTGAACGGGGAGCAGCGCGAGGTCCTGGGCCGCAGGCGTCTCAATTCGATGCTGATCGAGCTGATCGTGCGTCTCGGCGCGCTGGCCGCGCTCGCCTATTGGTCGTTCCAGCTGGTCCAGCCCTTTTTGGCCATCGTCACCTGGAGCGCGATCCTGACGGTGGCGCTCTATCCCGTGTTCGAATGGCTGGCGACGGCGCTGGGTGGGCGGCGCAAGCTCGCGGCGACGCTCATCACGCTCGTCGGCCTTCTGGTCGTCATCGGCCCGGCGACCTGGCTCGGTCTCGGCGTCGTCGACGGCCTGCGCAGCCTCGCCGCGCGCATCGACAATGGCGGCCTCTGGGTGCCGCCGCCGCCGGAGAGCCTGCGCTCTCTGCCCTTCGTCGGACAGTCGGCCTTCGATTTCTGGGAGCTCGCCTCGACCAATCTGCGCAGCGCCGTCGCGCAGATCGCGCCATCGCTGAAGCCGCTCGGCGAATTCGCCCTCGACGCGACCAAGAACGCCGGGACCGGCGCGTTCAAATTTCTGCTCTCGGTGATCATCGCCGGCTTCATGTTCGCGCCGGGTCCGGCATTGGTGCGCGCCATCAAGACCGCGGCGATCCGCATCGATTCGAAGCGCGCCGAGCATTTCGTCGGCCTCGCCGGCTCGACGATCCGCACCGTCTCGCGCGGCGTCATCGGCGTGTCGCTGCTGCAGGCGGCGGTCGCCGGCCTCGGCCTTCAGCTCGCCGGCGCGCCCGGCGCGAGCCTGCTGACGCTGTGCATATTGGTGCTGGCGATCATTCAGATCGGCCCCATGCTGATCGTCGTTCCCAGCATCATCTGGAGCTGGACCGAGCTGCCGGGCATTCCCGCCTTTCTGTTCACCGCCTGCATGTTGACGGTGACGCTGGTCGACAATGTGCTGAAGCCGCTCGTCATCGCGCGCGGCCTGACGACGCCGCTGCTCGTCATCGTGGTGGGCGTCATCGGCGGCGTCCTCGCCCATGGCATTATCGGCCTGTTCGTCGGGCCGGTGGTGCTGGCGGTCGCCTGGGAGCTGCTCGGCGCCTGGCTCGGGAGCGCGGAGCCGAGCGAGGCGGTCGCCGCGGGGACGAAGATCGAGACGCGTCCCGATGTGGAGCGTATCGCGCCATCGCCGCCGTCGCTTCAATCCTGCAGCGGCCCCCAGGACGGGTCGGAAGCGTAGGAGGGGGTCGGAACCGGGAATTCCGAGCGGCCGAACACATCCACCATATGGATTTTCGCGCCCGACTGCCCGCCCGGCTCGCGGAAGAACATCAGGAACAGTCCATTGGGGGCCCAAGTGGGGCCTTCATTGTGAAAGCCCTCGGTGAGGATGCGCTCGCCCGAGCCGTCCGGCTTCATCACGCCGATGCCGAAGGCGCCGCTCGATTGGCGCGTGAAGGCGATATAGTCGCCCTTGGGCGACCAGACCGGCGTCGAATAATGACCGGGACCGAAGGAGATGCGCCGCGCGCCGCCGCCATTGGCGCTCATCACATAGATCTGCTGCGAGCCGCCGCGGTCGGATTCGAACACGATCTCCGCGCCGCTCGGCGAGTAGGAGGGGGAGGTGTCGATGGCGTTGGTGTCGGTCAGCCGCGTCGTCGTCCGCGAGCGCAGATCCATCGCATAGAGATTGGTCGAGGCGCCCTGCGACAGCGACATGACGATCTTCTGCCCGTCCGGCGAGAAGCGCGGCGCGAAGGTCATGCCGGGGAAATTGCCGACCACCTCGCGCTGGCCGCTCTCTATGCTGAGCAGCAGCACCTTCGGATCGCCTGCGCCGAAGGACATATAGGTCACATCCTGCGACGAGGGCGAGAAGCGCGGCGTGACGACGAGATCATCGCCGCGCGAGAGATAGCGCACATTGGCGCCGTCCTGGTCCATGATGGCGAGCCGCTTGCGGCGGCGCTCCTTGGGGCCGCTCTCGTCGACGAAGACCACGCGCGTGTCGAAGAAGCCCTTCTCGCCGGTGATGCGCGTGAACACGGCGTCGGAGACGAGATGGGCGACGCGGCGGGCAAATGCCGCCTCGGTCACATATTGCTGACCCGCCGCCTGCTCGCCGGTGGCGACGTCGAACAGGCGGAACTCGGTCTTGAGCCGCCCGTCGGGCCCGCGCTGCGCGCGGCCGGTGACCACATATTGCGCGCCGAGCGAGCGATAGAGATCGAGCTCCGGCGCGCCGTCCGAGGCCGCGGCCTGCTCGGGACGGCCGCCGGGTTCGATCGGCCGCAGGAATACGGAGCGATTGAAATTATTGACGATGACGCTGGTCAGCGTGCGCGCCGCCTCGTCGCCGGCGAAGGGCGCGACGGCGACGGCGACGGGCTGGAAGCCGCCGGAGGCGCGCAGGTCGAGCACGCGTCCGGCGCGAGCCGCCGGCGCGATGAGCGGGGCGAGGGCGGCGCCGGCGATGAGGCCGGCGGCGGAGCGGCGGGAGAGATCGAGCGTCATTTGATGATCCGGGATGTTTCGGAAGACGGAAAGAAGCGCGGCGTCACATGTCGTCGGTCATGTTGAACGTCGTGACATGCCAATGGTCATAGTAGGGGGCGAAGAATTCCGGGACCGACATGGGGCTGCAGCGTCGGATCGCCGCGAGCGCCTGCTCGCCGCGGCTGCGCTCGATCGGATCGGATGACGGGTTGAGCAGCCGCGGCGGCCCTTCGAGCGCGCCGGCGCGCGTCAGATGGAACTCGACGAGCGGCACATAGCTGCGCGCGTTCTGAACCAGAGCCGCCTGCCAGCAGCGACGATAATTCTCGATGAGATAGTCGTTGATTCGCGCCTCCATCGTCGGCGACATGCGCGCGGCGTTCGCGGTCGGCGCGCCGAGCGAGGCCGTCTTGGTCATCTCCCGGCCGGTCGCGGCGCGGCGCTGCGGGGCCTCGCGGCTCAGGAGATTGGCGATATTGGCGGCGTCGAACTTCGATTTGGGCGCGGTCTCGTCGCCCGATTTCGGCTTGGTCGCCGGTCTGTCGGATTTGCTGTCGGCAGGGCCGTCGGCGGGGGCCTTTTCCGTGCTCTTCTTGCGCTCGAGCAGCTTGGCCACCTCGTCGGTCTTCAGCCGCGGCTCGTCCTTGGCCATCGGCCGCTCCGCAGGCTTTTGAGGCGCCGCAGGCTTGGCGGGCTCGGGCTTCTCCACCTTCTCCGGCGGACGCGGCGGAGGCTTGGGACGCACGACCTCGGCGTCCTCCGGCTCGCGCTCCGGGGGCGAGGGCGCGGCCTTGGGCTGCGGCTTCGGCGGCTCCGCCTTGGGTGGCTCCGGTTTCGGCGGCTCCGCTTTCGCCCGCTCGATCTTGGGCGGTTCCGGCTTCGTCGGAGTGGGACGCGCGGGCGGCTCGGGCTTCGGCGGCAGGGCCGCGACGCGCTTGGGCGGGGGCGGCGTCTCCGGCCGATCCTCGGGCTCCTCCTGGCGGGGGCGCAGCGGCGGCGGCGGGGCGGAAATATCCTTCTTCGCTTCGGCGAGCGGCGGCAGCGGCTTGGTCTCGGCGGTTTCCGCGCGCTTGTCGACGCGCTGAACGGGCTTTATTTCCTTGGCGGTCTTCTCGCCCTTCATCACCTCATTGACCGTCGAATCGGTCACGATGTCGACCGGCACGGCCTCCTGCGCATCCTCGAACTTGCGCGCCTCCGGAAAGGCCAGCAGAGCCGCGAGCAGCAGCCCGACATGGGCCGCCGCCGAGACCGGAAGGCCGGGCTGCGGACGCGTCTTCTTCAAGGCGAGCGCTCACTTCTTGTCGGACTCGGTCACCAGAGCGACCTTCTTGTAGCCGGCCGTCGTCACCATCGACATGACCTCGGCGACGCGGCCGTAATTCACCGTCTTCGAGGCGCGCATGTAGATGCGTTCATCGAAGCCGGCCTTGGCCGATTCTTTCAGCCTGTCGAGCAGCTTGTCGAGTTCGACAGGCTGATCCATGAGGAACAGCTGTCCCTTCTCGTCGACGGCGATGGATAGCGGCTTTTGATCGATGTTGAGCGGGCCCGCCTTGGTCTGCGGCAGGTCCACGGCGACGCCGGTCGCGAGCAGGGGCGCCGCCACCATGAAGATGATCAGCAGCACCAGCATCACATCGATGAAGGGCGTCATATTGATGTCGGCCATGGCGCTATGGCGAGGCGCGCCGCGCCGCCGCCTGCCGCCGCCCGTCTTGCGTCCCGCCGCCGCTGACATGCCCATCGGCGCCTCCGCTCAGGCCGCGCGGTCGCGGCCGCCGGTCTGGCCGGCGTGCTGGTCGATCTGGCGCGAGAGAATGGCGGAAAATTCGTCGGCGAAGCTGTCGAGGCGAGCCTGCGCGCGGGCGACGTCGCCTTGCAGCTTGTTATAGGCGACGAGCGCCGGAATGGCGGCGAAGAGGCCGATGGCGGTGGCGAGCAAAGCCTCGGCGATGCCCGGCGCGACCACGGCGAGCGAGGTGTTCTTCGACGCCGCGATGGAGCGGAAGGAGGTCATGATGCCCCAGACCGTGCCGAACAGCCCGACGAAGGGACCGGCCGAGGCGACGGTGGCGAGCACCAGGAGATTGGATTCGAGCTTCTCGACCTCGCGGGCGATCGACACGTCGAGCACTTTGTCGATGCGCGCCTGCAACCCCATGAAGGAGGCGCCGGCGGTCTGGAAGGAGCGCTTCCATTCGCGCATGGCGGCGACGAAGAGGCTGGCCATGGCTCCGGTCGGCCGGTCCTGCAGCTTGGAATAGAGATCCTCGAGCGAGGAGCCGGACCAGAACACCTCCTCGAAGCGGTCCATGGCGCGGCGCGTGCGCGTGAACAGAATCACCTTGTCGACGATGATCGCCCAGCACCAGATCGAGGCGGCGAGCAGCCCGATCATCACCAGCTTCACGACGATATGGGCGCCGAGGAACATGCCCCAGATGGAGATTTCAACGGGCGCAGCGGCGATGGGCGCCGCGATTTCGGCTGGATTCATCGGTCAATATCCTCGAGAACGCGCCTGAATGTTCGAGACGGCGCGGGGCCCAGGCGGCTCGCGTCGCATGCATGCGACGCCGCCCGGACGCCGCTCAAATCCGCATATGGCCGTGAAATCCGCCTGGATTTGGGCCTCGATGCGATGCACAATCAAATTTGAACGAAACGATTAAGGCGAAGTAAAGGACCCTTCGCCACATCCCGCGTAAAACCCGGCCATTGCCCCCATTTCACGGGGGCGGAGCGGCGGGCGCCAGCGCCGATTCGAATTTTTGCCGCACGTCTGCCGGCAGGCGCCGCGCCTTGCCGCCCTCGACCGCGGCGACCTTGACCAATGCCGTGACAAGCGGCTCCTCCCCGCGCAAAACGCGCTGGGCCAGATCGACCGAGGCGCCGGCGACCTGCTCGACCCTGGTCTCCACCGTGAGCAGATCGTCCATCAGCGCCGGGCGGCGAAAGTCGATCGTTATCGCGCGCACGACGAAGAACAAGCCGCCGCCCGGGCTCTCGAGGAGGGCGCGCTGAAAAATGCCGAGGTCGCGCAACAGCTCCGTGCGGCCGCGCTCCATGAAGCGCAGATGCGAAGCATGATAGACGAGGCCGGAGAAATCCGTGTCCTCATAATAGACGCGGACGGACAGGCGATGCGGAACGGGAGCGATCATTCGGCGCGGGGCGTCACTCGAAAGAGGGCGGGGCCCCTTCGATCGGAGCGCCCGCTCCGATATACAGCAGCGCGGCGCGCTGCGCAGCCGCTTTTCGCTGGAGCCTTATCCGATCCTATGGGATCGGATAAGGCTCCAGCATTCTCTCGTGTGAGCGAATTCTCATCGATCGAACGATTCCGTTCGATCGGAAAGCGCTCTGAGGGGGGCGCGGCGCGGGCGGTCGGAAAAGGGTCGCGATCAATATGTATTCGTGTTATATAATGAGAAAGTCGGCGTGGCGCGACGCAGTGCGAGCAGAGGCATGATGAACAAAGAAAAATGTCTGCTCGTCTGCGGCGCCGGCGAAAGAGGCTCGGCGGTGGCGCGGCGTCTGCTCGGCGAGGGCTATGCGGTCGTGCTGCATCAGGAGACGGCGCCGCGCATTCTGCGCCGGCGCATGTGCTTCGCGGACGCCTGGTTCGACGGAGCGACGACCTTGGGCGCGGTCGAGGCGCGGCTCGTGCGCTCGCCCAAGGACTTTTTGTGCGGCATGCAGACGCGGCAGTTCATTCCGATCCTGCTTCGGCCGTTCGCCGAGGTCGTCGAGCGCTGGCCCTGGGACGCGATCATCGCGGCTCCAGATCCGGGCGATCGGCCGTCGCCGCGGCTCGTCGATCTCGCCGAGCTCACCATCGGCGTCGGCTCTGGCTTCGTCGCCGGCGCCGATTGCGATCTCGTCGTCTGGACCGAGGAGCCGGACCCCGGGGCGGTGCTGCGCGCCGGGGACACGCCGCCGCAGCGTCGCATCGAATATGACCGCCGCGCGCTCGAATATTGGGACGTGATCGCGCCGGTCGACGGCGCCTTCGCGGCGGCGCAGCCGATCGGCGCCAAGGTCGCGGCCGGCGATCTCATCGGCCGCATCGGCGACACGGCAATTCGGGCGCCGGTCGCGGGGCGCATCAGCGGGCTCGCCAGGCCGGATCTCGCCTGCCTCGCAGGAATGCCCGTGGGCGAGATCGCCACCGCCGAGGCGGCCCCGGTCGTCGGCGTCGGCGAGCGCAATAAGCTGATCGCCCGCGGCGTCTCCTTCGCGATCGAGATGGAGGCGCACGGGTTTGCGCCGGTCGCTATCGGCGCACGCTTCCGTGGATAGCTCTATCTGGTGGTTTTAGCTTTTTTGCCGGATTGATGTTTGATAGAATCTGACAAATCAGCTGTAGGTGGGCCAAGCCCACCTATCGGCAGAATGTTGGATTTTTCTTCCTTTTTTGAAGCGATGACTTCTGGATAGACGTATGCAACATAGACAAGAAAAAAAGCAAATGAAACAACAAGGATAATGAGCCCAATTATTGACGATCGAACAGTCACTCTATTTCTTTCAAATATTAACTCGCTGTCAAGAGGTTCGCTATTTGGTGTCATTGTGTTTGGGGCTGTCGCTGATATCCGGCGCGCGATGGAGATTTGAATATAAGATAGAATAACTCCAGAAAATGTAATTATAACAACAAGCCAAAGCAATATAGAGTTTGATCTGTATTGCTGCAAGTGGATTGTATTTCGTATTGTAAACTCATTTAGCTCTCCCTGTTCGTGGATTTCTCCGAAGCAAAAGTCTCTAATTTCTGGTAACGATAACTGTTTATATTTATTTGCACTATCTTCAATTTTAGATCTGCATGAATCTATCGTTAAAAGTTTCGCGTTAAATGCCTCTGGTATGGTGTTAAATGCGTTGTTTACGATTAATCCAATTGCTACTCCCAATGAAAGAGCGAGTATAGTAGAGATAGATATCAAAATCTGGCGCATTGATGGAATCTACTCTGTTGTTCCTGCGGTCGTATTGCAGTGGCAGACCCTTTTTGGTGCGATCGGTTCGTTGTCGCTCACGATGCAGCTACCTATCGGCGTGCGACAATCCACCATTCGGCGATCTGAAGGTAGGTTGGGAGGAGTTATCCGCGCTGCTGGCGGTCCGCCTACGAGTGGATGGTGCGAACTTTCAGCAGCGGGGCCGGGGAGCGGCTGCGTAATACTGACGGCAAATGTCAATGCCGGAAGGAAAAAAAGGCTCGTTCTCATTGCGAAGACCTCGGATGGTTGAGCTAGCCGCCGCCCCCAATACGTAAGGCGCCCGAGGAACCAACTATGTCATGCGGAGACGTCGACAAGCTGACTGCGAATCCTGTGCTATCTTTGTCGCTTAGTTCTCGTTTCCAATGTTTATACAGCGCAATCCGGGGTGCGCCGTTCACGCCTCCGTTGTTTGTCTCCAGCGCTTAGCTTCGCAGCGCATCGAAGGTCGCCGCCGCTTCCTTCGCGTCGAAGTCGGCGACGGCGGCCGGCGACAGGGGGTCTTCTCCCTCGGTCCAGCGCAATTCGGCCTCCGGCGTCGACAGCGCCAAGGTGACGGCGCCATTGAGCTCATAGAGGCCGAAGGCGAGGCCCGCGCCGCGCAGCGACGCCATCATCGCGTTCTGCACCAGGCTGCGCACCACGAGATGCGGCGTCGAGATCGCCGCCTCGACATCGGCGCCCGCCGTCGCCGCGCGGCAGGCGGCTTCGTCATAGGAGGCGTGGCCGCGGCAGGCGAGCGGGCGCACGCGATAGGCGAGGCAGAGGCCGTCCTCGATGAAAGGGCAGATGCGCTGCATCGCCATGCGCTCGCGCTCGCCGAGGCCGGACGCCGCGGCGGCGCTGCGGATGCGGCCGACGAGATCGACGCCGTGCTGCGCGAGAAAAGCGGCGTTGGCCGCAACGAAGCGGGCGACGAGAAACACTTCCGGCGCCGTCGCCACCACCCGAATGACGCAGCAGGCCGGGCAATCGCCCTTGCAGGCGAGAGCCGGCGCGCCCTCCGCCTGGATGGCGACATTGCCGTCGAAGCTGTCGAAGGCTTGCAGGCACAGGGCGCCGACGAAATCATGCCGGCCCCGGCGCGCGCGGATCGTGCCGTCGAACGCCTGCGTCATCGCCGCGAAGAAGGCCTGCGGCCCATGGTCATCGGCCCCACTCATCGAACGCGCCTCTCGCCTGTCTCGTTTCTCGTTATATAGTATAGTTACATGCAGCATGGCAAGCGCGAGCTCATCGAAGCTCAGCGGCTCCTTTCTCCCGCGCGCCACGGCCGCTCACGCCTTCACGATCTTGTCGGCGACGACGCCGCGTCGCGCATAGACATTGCGGGTGTCGACCACCACCGCCACATTGTCGAGGATCGCATCATAATCGAGATCGTCGTGGTCGGTCACGATCACGGCTGCGGCGAAACGTCTCCGCGTGATGTCGAGGAGCGAGACGCTTCTGCGGCCGGCGAGCCGCGCATGTTCGCGCGTCGGCGGCAGCACCGGCACCAGCGGATCATAATAAGAGACTTTCGCCTCCCGCGCCTCCAACTGCTCGATGATGCGCAGGGCGGGGCTTTCCCGCATGTCATCGATGTTCTTCTTATAGGCGACGCCGATGATGACGATCTCGGTCCGGTAGAACCCCCGTTGCACGGCGCGGTCGAGCGCCAGCCCGAGCCGCGCCACCACATGATTGGGCATGCTCGTGTTGATCTCGCCGGCGAGCTCGATGAATTTTGTCGATATCTCGTATTCGCGCGCCTTCCAGGTCAGATAGAAGGGATCGATGGGGATGCAGTGGCCGCCGAGGCCGGGCCCCGGATAGAAGGCCATGAAGCCGAACGGCTTGGTCTTCGCCGCGTCGATCACCTCCCAGATGTCGACGCCCATCGTATCGAAAATGACCTTGAGCTCGTTGACGAGCGCGATATTGACCGCGCGAAAAATATTCTCGGTCAGCTTGGTCGCCTCGGCGGCCCGGGTCGAGCTCACCGGCACCACCCTATCGATCATGCCTTCGTAGAGCGCGAGGGCGAGCCGCCGCGAGGCGTCGTCATCGGCGCCGACGACCTTGGTGATCGTGCGCGTCGTGAAGTCGGCGTTGCCCGGGTCCTCGCGCTCGGGCGAGAAGGCAAGAAAATAGCCGTCTCCGCAGACGAGGTCGCTGGTCTCGAGAATCGGGCGCATGATTTCGTCCGTGGTGCCGGGCCAGGTGGTCGATTCCAGCACGACGAGATGATGCTTGCGCAGATGACCGCGAATCGTCCGGGTCGTGCTCTCGACGAAGGAGAGATCGGGATCGCGGTTCTTCGTCAGCGGCGTCGGCACGCAGACGAGGATCGCGTCGACATCGGCGAGCGCCGCGAAGTCGATGGTCGACTCGAAACGGCCGGTCGCTGCGGCCATCGCGATCACCTCGTCGGAAATGTGCCGCAAATAGCTGCGCCGGCGCGTGATCGCCTCGATCTTCGACGGATCGATGTCGAAGCCGATGGTGCGAAAGCCGGACATCGCCGCGGTCAAGGCGAGCGGCAGGCCGACATAGCCGAGGCCGATGACGCCGACCGTGATGCTTTTCGAACGATAGCGACGAAGCAGCGCCTCGAGTTCGGCGGACACGGAATCATCGGGATTATTCGAGCTGAAACCCATTGAGATCAACCTTTTGGAGCGCGAAATTGGGAGCTACGGAGGCGCCGCGTCAGCCAGAGCGGGAACCGAAGCGCGAAATAGAGCCAGGTCGAGCGGGCCGGCAAGCGAATCGCCGCGACGTCGACAGGCAGGATGAAGTGTCGGCGCAATTCGCGCCCCCTCGACCCCGGGGCGTCGCCGGGGATCAGCATGAGGCCGAGGTCGAGGACATGGCGGATGCGACGACGGTCGAGGTTGGCGGCGCCGCCGCCGATCATCGCCGTCAGCGACAGCGCGACGCGGGCGAGGGTCGCGTCCTCGCGCAGTCTCGCCGACAAGGCCGACGGCAGCTCGACGGCGAGCAGGGTCTCGCACAGAACCAGCGCTTCGGCCGCGGATCGCGCCGCTCCCGCCGCCTCGGCCGAGCCGTAGAGGCGCTCGAGGTCCGCGCCCTCGATCGCCAGCAGCGCGGCGAGGTCCGCCAGCCATTTCAGCCGGCACCAGAAATGCTGCGCGCCATGGGCGCAGAGATAGGCGAATAATTCCTCTGTCGGAAAGGTCGGCGTTTCGACCCCGCCGATCCGGACCGAGCGCCGGCGCCCGGAGAGGGCGCGGTCGCACAGAAAGCGATCGCTGTCGGCGAGGCGCCAATGCAGATCGACCAGGAGTCCGTTGGCGCCATGGCGGAACTGCCACTCCTTGCCGAGATCGGCGATCAGCTCCATCTGCGCGCCGCCGGGCGGCGGAAGCGGCGGATCGCCGCGATAGCCCGCCTGCTCCAGCAGCGCGCGCGCCCGGCCGAGGTCCGCGCTGGCGACGAAAATATCGATGTCGAGGCTATGCTTGATCGACAAGGAACGATAGGCGATGGCTTCGAGCGTCGCGCCTTTCAAAAACGCCACATCGACGCCGCCATCTCGAAACAGGCCCGCCAGCCGGGCGGTCTCGGCCGCGAGGCGGAGGTTTCGTCGCGTCAGAACGGCGACGCGCGTCGCCAGCTCCGTTTTGACGGCGGCGGGGGGCGAGACATTCGCCTGCGCGAGGCCGTCGCGGACCAGTCCGAACACGCGATGGCGTTCGGCGAGGCGCAGGACGAATCCCCAGTCGACGCCCGCGGCCGCTTCGGCGATGGCGCGCGCGCGCGCTTCGCCAGCCGGCCGGCAGCAGGCGGCGACGAGCCGGAACTCCCGCGAGGCGCCGGCGAGATGGCGCGCCGATACGGTCTTCGCCAAGACCGCTATCGCGGAGACCGCCATCGCCGAGACAGCCATCGCACGGCCGCGCCGCGTCGCCCCGGGCGCGCTCTCAGACATCGAGATCGCCACCCTCTGCAAATTCGTTCCAGATATCGAGAAAGCGCCGTGCGAAGCAGGAATAGCGAAAATGCCGCCGCCAGCGCTCGAAGGCCGCCTCGCCCAGCGTCGCGCAGCGGTCGGGTTCGCGCAGCAGGGCGATGAGCGTCTCGGCGAGCATCGGCTGATCGAGCGCCGAGACATTATATCCCGTCTCGCCGTCGACATTGATCTCGCAGCCGGCGTCCTCGCGCGAGGCGACGACCGGCAGGCCGTGACGCATCGCCTCGGCATAGACGACGCCGAAGCCCTCCTGCCGGCTCGGCATGGCGAAGACATGAGCGCTGGCGAAGAGCGCCGGCATATCCGGCTCGGGAACATGTCCGAGCAGATCGATCGAGCCGGCGGCGGACGAGCCGGCAACCTTCGCTCGCAGCGCTGCAAAGCCCGTTCCCGAACCCGCTATGACGAGGCGGGCCCCGGGCGCGGCGGCGGCGACCCGCGGCCACACGTCGACCAGCTCGTCATGGCCCTTGCGGCCCTCCGGCGCCTCTATGCGGCCGACGATCAGCACGCGCGGCGGCCCCTCGAAGCCGGCGCGCTCGCCGGGCGCCTCGTCCTGCTCGGTGCCGAGCCAGCACAGGCGCGCATTGGCGAGCGGACCATTGGCGGATTGGTGGCGCTCCAGCGTCGTCCGCGAGTTGACGATCGCGAGAGCGGCGCCCCGCACGGCCGCGCGATGCTCCGCAGGCATCGGGCCCCAGGCTTCGATCCCGTGCAGCCAGAGGGCGTAGGGAATGCCCGCGAACCGTGGATGCGCGCGCGCGACGCCGACCGAATCATAGATCGCATGTGTGGCCCGCAATCCGTGACGATGCGCGAGCAGGGCGTAGAGCAGCTTGCTGCCGAGGGCGGGGCGCATGCGCAGCCCGGCGATGTCGATCGTTCGGCGGTCGAGATAGCTCAGCCCCTCGACGCGCTCGGCGCCCGATTGGGCGAGCGCACGCGCGGTCATGCGTGCGACGCGGGCGATGCCGCCGCGCCCCGGCGCGACCAGAGCGGAGCCGAAGAAAACGCGGGGACGACGCGCCATCGTCATCAGGGTCTCGCCTCGATCCGAGCAAAACGGCGCCATCCGACGAGACTCCATAGGAGCGGCGAACGCCCTAGGCCGAGCATGTGCTTCCCTCCGCCAGCGCCCGGTGGAGCATGCGCCGCATGGACAAGATCGCGTCGATCTCGCAGTTGCGACTCGCGGCGAGCGCGTGCGCGCCGGCGCGCAGCCGCGCTCGCGCCGGCGCGTCGAGCGCGGCGAACCGGTCGATCGCGCCAGCGAAAGCGCTGGGCTCGAGCGGCAGGTCCCAGCCGGCGTCCGCCTGCGCGAGATCGCGCCAGGGCGTCGCATCGCCGATGAGCGCGGGGACGCCGCAGCACAGAGACTCGAAGATCGCATGGCCGAAGTTCTCACTCCGGCTCGGCAGAAACAAGAGGTCGTGGCGTGCGAACATTTCCGGAGCCGCCTCGTTCACGATCTCGCCATGCATGGCGACCACGATATGGGGCGGAAGAGCCGCGATGATGCGTCGGCACTCCCGCCAATAGGCCGCGTCCTCGATCGGGCCATAGATGTCGTAGACGACGCGAGCTTCGACGAGCGCCAGCGCGCGCAGGGCGAGATCGAGATTCTTGATGCGCGCGACGCGTCCGAGGAAGGCGAGCCGCAGCGCGCCGTCGATGGCCGGGACATGCGGCGGCGCGGCGAGCAGAGGCCGGATGTTCGGCGCGACGAGAACGCCTTTCGATCTCGTGATCGCGGCGCCGATGTCCTGCGCCTCCTCCACGCTCGTCGCATGCAAGAAGGCGTCGTCGAGCAGGCCCGTCCTTTGCGCGAGCGTCTGATAGGCGGCTTTGCGCCGACGCTTCAGGCCGAGCGCCGCCGCCGAGAACTCGCCATGCGGCGAGAGGATCGTCGGACGCCGCGGGATGAGGCCGAGCCGACGCATGATCAATGCGGGAATGGTGAATTCGCGGTCGTGGAAGCCGTGGAGGAGCAGCAGATCATAGCGCGTCTCGCGCAGAATGGCGGCGAGCTCGGCGCGCCCGCGCGCGCCCGGCGGGCAGTAGCGCGCCACGCCGCGCGGAGCCTCCAGCCAGCGCCCGCTCGCCGCCAGAGGCGCATCGCCGGGCGCCGGGCGGTCGCGCGCGACGCGCAGAAAGCGGAACTCGTCCGAGAGCGCCTCGATCATCGCCATGAGGCTCCGATTCGTGCCGCTGGCGTCATTGCCGGGCCAGAGCGCGCCCATCAGCGCGAGGATCACGGGCTCGTGCCGCTCAGTCATCGAGCGGCTCCCGTGGCGCGAGCTCTATCCCGTAATGCGTCGCGAGCCGCATCTTGAACGCGTCGACGCCATGCGCGGCGATGAAGGCGCGCGCCTCGTCGATCTTGGCGTCGATCAGGATCCAGTTCCACAGGCCCTGCAGGAAGTGGAAGACGAAGCCGTCGCGCCCGTCGAGAAAGCCGAGCCGCAGAAAATAGCGCTGGAAGAAATACAGCAGGCCGCGCAGATAGAGCGGCGCGCGGGCGAAGACGCGATTGCGCAGGAAGCGCTTCATGCGCGCCTGTGAGCCGGCCTCGCGCTCGATCGCCGCATCGACCGGGAAGAAGCCATATTCGAGATTGAGGAAATCGACCATCTGCCGCGTGGCGTAGCGATTGTGCTTGTCGGTCCAGGCGGTGACGCCGGCGAGATTGTGATCGACGAAATCGCCGCTCGATCGTCGCGCCTCGCCACGCGTCAAGACAATGTGCTCGTCCATCCAGCGCTGCTCGATGCGCCCGCAGCCGTTGCGCCACAGCCGCAGCAGAAAGGTGGGGTAATAGCCGCCGTGGCGAATCCATGTGTCGCGAAAGATGACCTTGCGACGCAGATAGAATCCGGTGACGGCGGGGTCGAGAGCAGGCAAGGCCGCGCGCAATTCGGCGCAGAGCGCGGGCTCGAAATATTCGTCGGCGTCGAGGCGCAAGATCCAGTCGGTGGACGGCGCGGCGGCGTCGACGCCCCATTGGAATTGATCGGCGTAATTGCGCCAGCGATGCTGAAGAACATCGGCGCCGAGACGTTCGGCGATCGCGGTCGTCGCATCGCTCGAGAAGCTGTCGACAACGACGACGCGCGCGACGAGGCCGGCGATGCTGCAGACGCAGCGCTCGAGGTGGATTTCCTCGTCGCGCGTCAGAATGATCGCGGTGATCGACAGAGGGGAAGGGGGCGCGTCGCGGCAGGTCGGATCGATCACTCCCGCACCGCCTCCTCGATCGCCAGCGTCGCTTCGCTCACCGCGATCAGCTCGGCGAGCGGGATCGGCGGCGCGCCTCGGCCGCGCGTCGCCTCGATGAAGGCGCGCGCGAGCGCGCGCTGACCCTTGTCCTGCGCGGCCTTCACGCGCCGGCGGCGCCCGCCGCGCGTGATGTCGAGGCGAGTGAAATCGTCGAGCTGCACGACGCGTCCCGCGGCGAAAATCTCGATGCGCTCCTTGGGAACGGCAGGATCGCCGAGCGAGGAATAGACGATGGCGCCGGTCGAGCCGTCGGCAAAGCGCAGCAGCGCCGAGACCGCGTCGTCATGATCGCGCGCCGCCGTCGCCTGCGCCTCTATCGGAAGCGCGCCGCAGAGATAAGTGAGCGCGTCGACGAAATGGCAGACCTCGCCGATGATGCGACCGCCGCCTTCGCCGCGCTGGATCCAGCTCTCGGCGGGTATCTCGCCGGCGTTGACGCGATAGAGCATGACCAGCGGACCGCTGCGCGGCTCCAGCGCGCGCTTGGCCTCGATCAGCAGCGGCGCGAAGCGGCGGTTGAAGCCGACGGTCAGCACGCCCGGCGCAGCCTCCGCCGCGACGGCGACATCGCGCAGCTCCTCGCGCGTGAGCGCGAGCGGCTTCTCGACGAACACATGCTTGCCAGCGATGAGCGCTCTGCGCGCATAATCGGCGTGGGTGTCGTGGCGCGTCGCGATCACCAGAGCGTCGATCTCGGCGTCGTCGATGAGCGCGTCGGCGTCGGTGGTCGCGGCGGCGAAACCATGCTTTTCGGCCGCATGGCCGGCGCTGAGCCCGGTCGATGTCGCGACCGCGGCGAGCCTCACGCCATCGATGGCGGAGAAGGCCGGCAGCAGCACGCTTTTGGCGTAATTGCCGAAGCCGATGAAGCCGAGCGTGGCCTCGCCGTCGCGACGCTGCGGCGCCGGCGCCGATCGCACCATTCGCGTCGGCTCCGGCGCCTCTCGCGGATAATGCAGAGTGATGGCGAGATGCGGCGCGCCGCTCTGCATCAGCGCGTAGGCCGCGAGCGCCTCGGCGATGGGGAAGCGATGCGTGACCAGCGCTTTCGGCGTCACCTTGCGCTCGGCGACGAGCGCGAGAAAAGCTTCCATGTTGCGCTGCTCGGTCCAGCGCACATGGGCGAGCGGATAATCGTGGCCTTCGAACTCGTAGCCAGGATCGTGCCGGCCGGGGCCATAGGACATGGACAGGCGCAGATCCAGCTCGCGCTTGTAGAAAGGCTCGCGGTCGATGGTCATGCCGACGAGGCCGACGACGACGATGCGCCCCTTCATGCGCGAGATCTCGGCCGCGATATTGAGCGGCTCGCTCGATTTGGTCGAGGCGGCGAGAATGACGCCATCGGCGCCATGGCCGCGTGTGAAGGCCTTGGTCGCCTCGAGCAATCCTTCGCCGACCGCGAGGTCGGCGCCGAGCTCGCGCGCGAGCGCGACGCGCGACGCATCGGGATCATAGCCGAGCACGCGGCAGCCATTGGCCTTCAGCAATTGCACGGTGAGGAGGCCGATAAGGCCGAGCCCCATCACGACGAAGCATTCGCCGAGCGTCGGCTGCGCCTGCCGCACGCCTTGCAGCGCAATGGCGCCGAGCGTGACGAAGCTCGCCTCCTCGTCGTCGACGCCGTCGGGAACGCGCACCACGAGATTCTTCGGAATGGCGTCGATCTCGGCATGATTGGCGAAGCCGGCGCCGGCGCAGGCGACGCGGTCGCCGACGCGAAAATTCTCGACGTGGCGGCCGATCTCGAGCGCCTCGCCGGCGATCGAATAGCCGAGCGGAATGGGCGTATCGAGCTTGGCGAAGACTTTTTCCACAGTCGGCGCGAGGCCGTCGCGGCGGATGTTGCGGATGACGCGGCGAACGAGATCGGGGCGCGCCATCGCCTTGCCGGCGAGCGAGGCCTTGGCGAGCTCGATCGTCTGCCGCTCTGTGCCGGACGAGATCAACGAGACGCGCGTCGCGACGAGCAGCGCGCCGGCGCCGGCGCGCGGGGCCGGGACCTCGGCGAGAGCGAGCTCGCCGCTGCGATAATTCTGCCTGATCTGCTTCACGATGGCGTTCCAATTCCCGCTGAAAAGCGCAGCTCGACGCGGCTGTCCGCGCCCTGCGCCGGCGTGACGACGATGCGCCGCGTCATCTGCTCGACGCCCATGTCCGGCCACCACGCCGCGTCCTCGATGATGAGCGGCGCCGACGCCGTCATCTCGACGCGAGCGTCATCGCGCAAGAGCCGCAAGACGTCTCCATCGTTCGCGACGGCGACGTCGGGATGCAGCAGAAAGCCGATGCGCGACGCGCGCTCCGTGAATCCCTGCAAGCGATCCTCGATCGTGACGGCGCCGGGGGAGACGTCGAAGCGGCGGATGTGGATGGGACGGCCGGGAAGATGCGCATAGCCGTCATGCGCGCCCTCGAGCAGGAAGCCGTCGTCGCGCGGCTCGTAGCGGCGCAGCGTCACATCGGGACGGCGGCCGCAGCGAAAAGCGCCGTAGAAATCGGCCATGTCGGCGCCGTCGAGCGCCAGCGTGTTGTGGCTCGCGGCGGCGCGCGAGCGGCGGCGGCGCTCGCCTTCGACATATTCGTAGACGCCCTGATCGACGATGATGCGGCTGCTGGCGACCGATAATTCGAACGAGAGAATGTCGCCATGCGCATGCGCCGGCAGATCGTCCGGCCCGATGCGTCCGCAGTCCACGATCACATAGTCGCCGCCGTGGCGCGCGCCGAAGAACCCGGCTGGAGGAAGCGCGAAGACGCGCCGCGGCGACGGCGCAACGCCGAAGAGGCGCGCATAGGCGTCGAGACAGAGGCGAGGCGCATAGGCCATGGAAAGGCCGCTGTCGTTGAATTGCGCCACGGCGCCGTCGGGATGGGCGAGATCGGCGGTCGCCTGCGCGAGCCGCGACAGCGCCGCGTCGAGCCGGCCATGAAGAGGATCGGCGCCGAGCGCGGCGCGGCATTCGAGAAGATCGGCGAACACTTGGCAGTGATAGGAAGGCGAGCGCTCGTAATGCGCGCCGTCGGCGAGAATCTGCCGCTCGAGCTCGACATTCAGCAGACGCAGGCCGCGCGCACGCCAGCGCGCCGCCGCCGCGCCCTCGAAAGAGGCGGCGGCCCACAGCAGCGCCTTTACATTCTTGATGAGGTGATTGCCGCCGATGTCGGTCTCGAGATGACGCTCGAGAAAAGCGATTTGCCGCGCCACGCTCGCCTCGATGCGCCGACGCAGCTCCGGCTCGAGCGTCTCGCGCCGCGCCAGCTCCTGCAGCAGCACGACGGCGCGCAGCGACAGCGTGTAACTGCTCCAGGCGTCGCGCCACGCGCCCGGGGCAGGGGAGTCGCAGGAGTCGAGCCATTGCGCGACGATATCCGCTGCGGTCGCGTCGTCGAGACCTTCGAGATAGTTCATGTAATGCAGCGTCATGCGCCGGAGCTGATCGCCGCCGGCGCGCCAGTCGACGCGCCCGCCGGTCATGCGCGCATCGCGTGCGATCAGGCGGAAGACGAGATCGTCGCCCTCGCGCCGCACGCCAGTCGCGCGCGGGGCGAACAGCGGCTGCGGCGGCTGCGCGCGCGCGAGCGGCGCCGGGCCGCGCGCGACGCGCGGGCGAAAGCCGGCGAGGCGTCGGCGCGCCGACAGCCGCAGGCGTGCGAGCATGCGCGCGATCGGCACATGGCGAGCGAACGCCATCTCGCGCAGCAGATGCTTCAGCATCGCGGCGCGAGCACGGCCGCGCGCGCGCCGTCTGCACCACGGCGGGCGGCGACCGCGCTCTCCAGCACGTCGATATAGCGCAGAGCCAGCGCCGCGCGGTCGTAGTGCCGGCGCACATGCTCGGCGCCGGCGGCGCCGAGACGCGCGCGCAGCGCCGCATCTTCGGCGAGGCGGCGAACGGCGGCGGCGAGCGCTGGCGCATTCTCCGGCTCGACGGCGAGGCCGGCGCCGGCCTCCGCCAGCAGCGCCGCGGCCTCGCCCTCGACGCCGAGCGCGATCGGCCGCGCCATCGCCATCGCCTCGAACATCTTGGACGGCAGCACCTTGGTGAAGGTTTCGGTTCTGCGCAGCAGAATGAGGCTCACATCGGTGGCGCTCCACACCGCCGGCATGTCGCGCTTCGGCAATTGACCGACGATGCGGACATTGTCGAGCCGCATCTCGCGCGCCCGCTCCACCAGCCGCGCGCGCTCGGCGCCGTCGCCGACGAGCAGAAAGCCGATGCGCGGATCATCGCGCAGCAGCGCCGCGGCGTCGAGCAGCGTGTCGAGCCCATGCGCCATGCCATGCGTGCCGACATAGGCGGCGACGATGCGGTCGCCGAGATCGAAGCGCGCTCTGATCTCGGCGCCGTCGCCGGGCTGGAACAGATCGAGATCGACGCCATTCTTGATCACATGGATCGCCTCGCGCCGCCGGCGCCGCTCGGCCACATGCTCGACGAAAGAATCGGCGACGACTACGACGCCGTCGGCGCGCCGATAGGCGCTGGCCTCGAGCGCCTCGAGGAAGCGGATGGCGAGGCCCTTGCGCATGGCGCCGACGCTGACGATGCTCTCCGGCCACAGATCGCGAATCTCGAGCACCCAGGGACATCGCTTCACCGCGCGCAGAACGCGGCCGGCGAGTCCGCAGAAGAATTGCGGCGAGGTGGAGACGATGACGTCCGGCCGCGGCAGGAAGGGCGCCGCGGCGGTCGCGGCGACGAGGAAGGAGAGATAGCTCAGCGTGCGCAGCAGAAAGCCTTCGTTTGCGTTGAGCAGCGTCCACAGCCGCACGACCTCGACGCCGTCGATGACTTCACGCTGAAACAGCCAGTTGCGATAGCCGGGATAGATTTTGCCGCGCGGATGATTGGGCGCGCAGGTGACGACCGTCACCCGATGGCCGGCGCGCGCCCAGGCGCGGCTGTGCTCGCTTGTGCGCGAGGCCGGCGCATTGACCTCGGGCGCGTAATAATGGCTGAGCATGAGAATGCGCATCTAGCTCGCTTTCGCCTTCGGTCGATCCATGCCGGCGAGAAAATCGCCGAGCGCGGCGGCGATGCGCGGCGCCGCCCGCCCGTCCCACAATTCGGGAACGCGCCCGCGCTTGCCGCCGTCGCGCAGAGCCGCGAGCGCGACGCGCTCGAGCGTCGCGGGATCGGTTCCGACGAGAGTGTTCGAGCCCTGCTCGATCGTGATCGGACGCTCGGTGTTGTCGCGGAAGGTGAGACAGGGAACGCCGAGCGCCGTCGTCTCCTCCTGCACGCCGCCGGAATCGGTGATGACGAGTTGCGCCTCGCGCATCAGGCCGACCGCCTCTAGATAGGAGACCGGCGGGGCGATGAGCAGCCGGTCGCGCAGCTGCGTAAGATCGAGCCCGCAGCGCGCGAGCGCCGCCTGCGTGCGCGGATGCGCGGGAAAGAACAAAGGCAGCTCGCGCGCGATGCGCGCCAGCGCGGCGACGAGCGGCGCGAGCGTCTCGGGATCGTCGACATTGGCGGGACGGTGCAGCGTGACGAGGCCGAAGCGCGCCCGATTTTCCCACCCGTGCGCGGCGAGCGTCCGCGCCGCGGGGACCGCGCGCCGAAGCGCGAAATGCAGGGAATCGATCATCACATTGCCGACGAGCAGGATGCGCTCGGGCGCGACGCCCTCGGCGAGGAGATTATCGCGCGCGCGGCGCTCGGTGACGAGCAGGAGATCGGCGAGGCGATCGGTGACGAGGCGGTTGATCTCCTCTGGCATGGAGCGGTCGCCGCTGCGCAGTCCCGCTTCGACATGGGCGAGCGGAATGCGCAGCTGCGCGGCGACGATGGACGCCGCGAGAGTGGAGTTCACATCTCCGACGACGAGAAGCAGATGCGGGCGCCTCTCGCGCAGCGCCGCCTCGAGCCCCAGCATGATCGCCGCGGTCTGCTCGACTCCGGCCTTGGCTCCGACCTCGAGATTGATGTCGGGCCGCGGGATTTGCAGCTCCTCGAAGAAAACGGCGTTCATCGCGACGTCGAAATGCTGGCCGGTGTGCAGCAGACGCGAGGTGAAGCGGCCCTCCGCCGCGAGCGCGCGCAGGATCGGTGCGATCTTCACGAAATTGGGACGCGCGCCGACAACGCAGTCCACTCGCCAATCCGGGCCGAACATTCGTCCTCCCAGCGCCGTGTATAACCTCTGACGACGGATAGACAGTAAAGCTATAGTATGATCTGCTTAACCAGCATGAGCGCCGCTGGCAAGACGGAATCCGGCGCCCTGCACGAAATTCGTTTTTGGAGCAGGGGCGCGGATGCGCGACGAGCCGTTTCGAAAGATTTGACCGTGAGCCTGCGCAAGACCCGCATCGTCGTCGTCAACACGCATCCTATTCAGTATTTCGCGCCGCTCTATGCCTATCTGAGCGCGACGCCGGACATAGAGATCACAGCGCTCTATCTCTCCGACTTCAGCCTGCGCGGTGCCGTCGACCGCGGCTTCGGTCGAAGGGTCGCCTGGGACGTCGATCTTCTCGCCGGCTATCGGCATGTGTTCGTCGGCCGCCGCTGGCGCGAGATCGAGCCGTTCGGGTTGCGCGCCACTTTCGTGCCGGAAGTGTTCGCGGCGGTGCGGCGCGGCGGCTTCGATGCGGTCTGGGTCAACGGCCATGTGGTGGCCGCCAATTTCCTCGCCATGGCGGCGGCGCGCCTTGCGGGCCTCCCCATTCTGATGCGCTGCGAGACGCATCTCGGCCTCGCGTCGCCACCGCCGAAGCGATTCGTGCGGCGGCCGCTGCTCTCTGCTTATTTCTCGCTCTGCGACGCTTTTCTCGCCATCGGCTCGGCCAATCGGGATTTCTATCTCGCCATGGGCGCGCCCGCGGAGAAGATCGCTCTGGTTCCCTATGCGATCGACAACGATCGCTTCCTGCGCGACGCGCGCCTCTCGCCGCAGGCGCGCGTCGCGGCGCGGAGCCGCTATGGCTTTCGCGAGGGCCGTCCGGTCGTGCTCTATGTATCGAAGCTGCAGCGGCGCAAGCATCCGGACGATCTTTTGCGCGCGGCTGGCATGCTCGCTGCGGAAGGGCTCGACTTCGATTTGGCGATCGCCGGCAGCGGCGAGATGGAGGGCGACCTGAGAAAGATGGCCGGCGCGCTCGGGCTCGCCAATGTGGTCTTTCCGGGCTTCGTCAATCAGAGCGAGATGCCGACGCTGCTCGGCGCCGCCGATATTTTCGCGCTGCCGGCCGAGGCCGAGCCCTGGGGCCTCGTCGTCAATGAGGCGATGTGCGCCGGCCTGCCGATCGTCGTCTCGCGCGAGCTCGGCTGCGCGCCGGACCTGCTGCGCGAGGGCGAGAACGGCTTCGGCTTTCCGGCGGGCGACTTCGGCGCCCTCGCGGATGCGCTGCGCCCGCTCATCGTCGATGCGGGGCTGCGCGCCGCCATGTCGCGCGCGAGCCTCGAGATCATCTCGGATTGGGATTTCGCCCATTGCCTCGCCGGGCTGCGCGAGACGCTCGCGCTTCTGCCGCGGCGGGAGGCGCGGCGATGAGAGAGGACGGCGCGCTGCGCATTTTGTGCTGCTGCAGCACCTGGCAGGGGGCGACCGATTACGGTTGGCTGCGCGCCTTCCGCCGCGCCGGCCACAGCGTGCTCAATGTCCCGGACGCCGAGTTTTTTCCGGCTGGATGGCGCAATCCGGCGCTGCGGCTGCTGCGGCGGGCGACGGCGCCGCTGCTGCTCGCCGATTATCAGCGCGCGCTGATCGCGGCGGCGCGGGCGCTGCGGCCCGATCTCTTCTTCGTCTTCAAGGGGACTTTCGTCGCGCCGCAGGCCGTCGAGGCCATCCGGCGTCTCGGCGCCGTGGCGATCAATGTCTATCCGGATGTGAGCTTCACGGTCCATGGCCGGCTGATTCCGAAGACGCTGCCGCTCTATGATTGGGTCTTCACCACGAAATCCTATGGCGTCGCCGATCTCGCGCGCGAGCTCGGCGTCACCCGCGCGTCCTTTCTGCCGCATGGGTTCGATCCGGAGACTCATGCGCCCGTGGCGCTCGATGAGACCGATGCGCAGTTTTATACATGCGACGCGATCTTCGTCGGCACGTGGTCGCCGAAAAAGGAGGCGCTGCTGCGCCGCGTGAAGGAACGATTGCCCGGGCTCGCGTTGAAGATCTGGGGCGAGGGTTGGCGACGCTCGGCGCTCGCCGGCTCCGCCGAGTGTTGCACCGTGATCGGACGCGAATACGCCAAGGCGATCACGGGAGCGAAGATCAACATCGCAATGCTGGCGCACAGAATGGGCGAAGCCTCTTCCGGCGACCTCACGACGACGCGCAGCTTCGAGATTCCGGCGACGGGAGGATTCATGCTGCATGAGCGCACCAGCGAGGCGCAGAGCTATTTCGCGGAAGGGAGCGATTGCGCCATGTTCGCGGATGGCGACGAGCTCGCCGAGAAGATCGCCCATTATCTCGCTCATCCAGAGGAGCGTCTGGCGATCGCGCGCTCCGGCCATGCCCGCTGCCTCGCCGACGGCCATTCGATCGACGACCGCGCGCGCATCGTGGTGGCGAAGGCGCGCGCGCTCGTCGGCGCGAGAAGCGAGGGGACGGAATGACGCGCGTGGGCGATCTGGCGCGGCGCTGGCCGCCGTTGCGGCGTCTCGCCTGGCGCGCGGGTCGGCGCCTCTATTGCGCCGCGCGCGGAGAGCCGCATCTCAACAGCATCGGCGTGAATGGCGAAGCCTATGTGCAGGAATGCGTGGTTGCGGCGCTGGCGCCGGGCGAGACGCTGACCGCCTTCGACATCGGCGCCTATCATGGCGAATGGTCGCTGTCGCTGCTCGACTCTCTGCGCGCCGCGGGGCGCGTCGACGCGCGGCTGCGCGCTTTCGAGCCTGCAAACGGCTCGCGCGCGCATTTGCTAGCGGCGCTCGCCGCGCACCCGCTCGGCGCGTTCGTCGCCGTCGATTCCATCGCGCTTTCCGATAGTCCGGGCCGGGCGCAATTCGCCTTGATGAGCGAGGGCGGCGGCTCCAATTCGCTGAGCGCGCCGGATGGCGAGCCGCCTTGCGGCTGGCTCGAGGTGGAGACCTGCGATCTCACATCCTTCTGCCGGCGCGAGGGGATCGAGCGCATTCATCTCGTCAAATGCGACGCCGAGGGGCATGATCCGCTGATTCTGCGCGGCGCTTTCGAGCTGCTGCGGGAGGAGCGCATCGACATCCTGCAGTTCGAATATAATCATCGCTGGGTGCAGTCGCGCGCGTTCTTGAAGGACGTGTTCGCTCTCGTCGCCGATCTTCCCTATGAGGTCGCGCGCATCCTCCCCCGCGGGCTGGAGACGCTGCCCGGCTGGCATTTCGAGCTCGAGCGCTTCTTCGAGGCCAATTATCTTCTGGTCCGTCGTCCGGCGCTCGATTGGTTCGCGGTCCGCCGCGGCGGATTCGACGCGAGCAATGTCTATGTGTGAGCAGACGCCGCGCGATTGCGCCGAGGCGGGCTATCCGGCCTGGAAGCAATGGGATCGCCCGTTCTCCGTCTCGCCCGACGAGGCCTCCTATTTCGCCGGCGAGACGCGCGACCTCGCCGTCGCCGGCGCCGATGTGCTCGACATCGGCTTCGGCTCCGGGGCCTTTCTCGCCTGGGCGCGCGAGCGCGGCGCGCGCGTCGCCGGGCTCGAGATCAATCCGGTTCTGCAGGCCGCCGCGCGCGCGCGCGGCGTCGATCTGCTGCCGTCCTCGCTCGCGGAGGCCGCGCGCGAAAATGCGCGACGCTTCGACACGATCGTCGCATTCGACATGTTCGAGCATTTGGATCGCGACGAGCTGGCGCCGGCACTCGCCGCATCTTGCGCGATGCTGAAGGCCGGCGGACGGCTGGCGCTGCGCTTTCCCAATGGGCAGAGCCCGTTCGGGCTCGCGGCGCAGCATGGCGATCCGACGCATCGCACAGCGCTGTCGAAGACGCTGCTCGACCTGCATCTCAGCGCCCTTCCGCTCGATTGCGTGCGCTATGGCGGCGTCTACAGGATCGGTGGCGGCGGTCTGCGGCGCCGGCTGGGGCGCTGGGCGCGGGGCCTGTTGCGCGACGCGCTGGGCTTGGCGCTCGAGGCCGCTTATGGTTTCGACATTCCCTGGGATCCGGTGGTGGTGCTGGTCGTCGAGCGTCGACCGGACGGAGAGCGCTGACATGACGATGACTCTTCGCGCCGAAAGCGAAACGCTCGGCGAGCCGCAGATCGGTTTCGACGTCTCGCCGCGCGGCGAGCCGGCGCGAGATCCGCTGCGCCCGGCATGGTGGGAGCTCTGCTCGATCGGCCTGTTGATCGGGGTGATTCTCGCCTGCGACGAAGCGATCGGGGCGCCGGCGCATGACGGTCTGAATTTGGCGGCGCCGGCGATCCTGATGATCATGCTCGCGCTCGGCGCTCTGCGGATGGCGCGCCTCGAGCCGCGCTCGGTATGGTCGAGCCTCTATTGGTTCCGTCTCGCCACCGCGGTCTATTTCGGCTTCGGCTCGCTCGTTCCGTCCTTGCTGGATCCGATCAGCCTCGTGACGTTGAACCATTTCTATGAGGCGCGCCCGGACGAGATTTTGAAGCTCAATCTCGTCGTCGCCGTGTCGAGCTTCGTCGTGCTCGCTTGTGCTTCCGTTGCGTCGATCCTTTTTCCCACGCGGCCGCTGCGGGCCGGCGGGGAGTATGACGAGAACCGCTTGTTCTTCGGCATTCTGTTCGCTTGCGTCGGCTATACGGTGAAGATGCTGGTCGAGGCGCCGCTCACCTTCGGGGCGTTCGGCGCCGCCGCGGTTCCGGGCGCTGTTCTGCAGCTCGCGCAGCTGTCGGCCGTCGGACTCTATCTCCTGGCGGCGCATGCGCTGCGCGGCAATCGGCCGCTGCTTCTCGTCGTCCTCGCGCTGCTCGGCGCCGACATGTTCGTCGGCGCGCTGGAATTCTCCAAATTCGCGATGCTGCTGCCGCTGATGATGTTCCTGCTCGCCTGGCTCGCCTCGCGCATGACGATCGCCCGCGCCGCTCTCGCAACAGGGGTCTTCGTCGCCGCCTACTCCTCGGCTCAGCCTTTCATCGAATTCGGGCGGCTCAGCCTCGAGCGAAAATATACGACCGCCAGCGCGGGCGACTTCGGCGAGCGCTTCGAAATCGCCACGCAATATGTCAATGGAGCCCGCCATGATCGCTACGAGGAGGACACGCCCACCGGAATGATGCGCCTCTCTTATGTGAGCGCGGGCTGCTTCGCGATCAGCCGGTTCGACAGCGGCAGTCCCGGGCCCTCGCTCGATTATGCGCTCGCGACGCTCGTGCCGCGTTTCCTCTGGCCGCAGAAGCCGATCATCACCGACATCGGCTCACTCTTCAATCTGATGGCGACGGGCAGCTCCAAATCCTCTTCCGCGCCGGGCTATTTCGCGGACGCCTATTGGGCCGCCGGCTGGAACGGCGTGCTCTTGTTCTCGACGCTGATCGGCTTTCTGTTCGCGTTCTACAGCCGTTTCGCTCTGCATGTGCTGGAGAATGGCCGATGGCTGCTGATCCCGCTCGCGCTCTTGTCGTTGAAGATGGGATTGCGTGTGGACGGGGCTCTGGTGGCGGACGTCATCGGCGCCTCCGTGATCTGGTTCTGGGCCTATGTCGGCGCGCGGCTCGCCGAGCGGCCGGTGAACGGATTGATGCAATTGATGGAGAGCCGCATGCGTGAGCGCCTGCAATGAGCGCTCCTGCGGACGCGATCGGCTGGCATGATCGCTTCGGCGCGCGCTTTGCGGACCGCTATCGCCATTCGGCGGCCTTTCGCGAGCGGCTGCGCATATGGAGCGGGCTCGTCGACGCGCATGTTCGGCGCGGCGACGCGGTTCTCGACGCGGGTTGCGGGCCCGGAGCGCTCGCCTGCGTCGCGGCGCAGCGCTGCGCCGAGGTCGCGGCGCTCGACGCCAGCGCGAATATGATCGCGCTGGCGCGCCAACGCGCGCAGACGGAGGGCGCCGCGAACATCGCCTTTCACCTCGGCGCGATCGGCGATCCGCAGCTTTTCGCCGGCCGTCGCTTCGATGCGATCCTGTGCTCCAGCGTCCTCGAATATATCGACGATCTGGACGGCGCGCTGGATTGGCTGGCGGCGCGGCTCGCACCCGGCGGCGTGCTGCTGGTCTCAATGCCCAATGGCCGCTCGCTCTATCGCCGAGCCGAGCGAATCGTCTTCGCTCTCACCGGCCGGCCGCGCTTCTACGCCTTCGTGCGTCATGTCCCCACTCGCAGCGCTTTCGCGCAGGCGCTCGGGCGCCATGGGCTCGAGATGCGAGCGGTCGAGTTCTACGCCGCTCCGAGGCTGCTGCGGCTCCTCGTGGGCGGAGCGAGAGGAAGCGAGCATATCGAGCCGCTGTTGGTGGCGGTGGCGGTTCGTGCGGATGGGGACGATCGACGCCGCACGCAGGAAGCCGAGCGCCCTCGCGCGCATCCCCGGCGGTAGGCTGACGAGCAGCGCCGGCGCGGCGCCGAGCGCGGCCGTCAGGCCGAAGGCGGCGGCGAGGACGTCCGGCTGGCGGAGGTCGCCGATCCGCCCCACGGCCGTGGCGACGGCGCCCACCCACGCCGCCGTCGCCGCCGCTGCGCCGAGGCTGCGCGCGGCATAGGCGCGAATGTCGAGCGGGAACGCGCCATCCCGTCCGAGGCGCAGCAGGATCAGCGCCGCGCCCGCGCATTCGCCGAGGAACAGCGCCGCGGCGGCGCCGGCGCCGCTATAGGCGGGCGCGAGAGCCAGTGTCGCCGCCACCATCGTCGACGCCTGCGCCGCCGCGGCGAGCGCAGCGGGCCGCGCGTCGACGAGCGTCAAGAAGGTCGTGAGCGGCGTCGTCGTCGCGGCGAGCACGGCGCCGGCGCAGAGCCAGGCGGCGGCGCTGCGATCGAACAGCTCCGGCCGCCCGGTCCACAGCGTCACGAAGCCTTCGCCGAGCATTAGCAGTGCGAGCGAGCCCGCGACCGTCGCCGCGACAGCGACGCGGCCGAGCGCCGATAGTCGCGCCAGAACCGTCGCCCTCTCGCCGCGGTGATGATCATGCGCGCCCTCGACGCCCATGGCGAGCGACGACATGGTCACGAGCTGGCGCAGCAGATTGATCATGGTGCGGGCGAGCACGAAGCCGACGAGCGCCGCCGAGCCGACGCCGCTCGCGCCGAGGATCAGCACCGGCGCATGCAGCTGCGCGACCGCGGCCGCCTGCAGCGCCGCGAACCAGGGCAGACGCGCGGCGAGCGCGCTCAATTCGCTCGCGCTCGGCCGTAACGGCCGCAGGTTCAGCGCCGGAAATCGCCGGCGCAGATCCGCGCGCATGAAGCCCCAGCCGAGCGACAGCTCGCAGAGCAGCTGCAGCCCGGCGAGCGTCGCCGGGCGCCATTCCGCGAGCGCCGCGACGACGCCGCCCGCCGCGATCGCCAGGGGCGCGGCGAGATCGACGAGGATGCCGCGCGCAAATTGCCGATGCGCGCGATAGAGCTGCGTCATCGCCCCGCGCGCGACGCGCAGCAGCGTCGCGGCGCCGAGCAGAGCGAGGACGCAGCTCGCCTCCGCGACGTCGATGCGGCCGGCGGCCAGCGTCGCGGCGGCGCCGAGGCCGAGCGCCGCGACGCCGAGGACGGCGAGCAGAGCCGTGAGCGCGAGATAGACGAATTGCGCGACGCCGAGCGAGCGCTGCAGGGCGGCGGAGTCGCCCTGCGCCTGCGCCTTCTGCAGGAGATTGCCGAAGCACAGCGCCATGCCGAGATCGGCGAGGGTGAGGGCGCCGGCGCTGGAGAGCAGCACGGTCCAGCCGGCGTAGACATCGGCGCCCCAGCAGCGCAGCAGCAGTCCGACGACGATCAGCCGATCGATGAGGCTGGCGAGGAGCGCGAGCGCCTGGGCGGCGAAATTGGCGATCCAGCGCGCGTCGAGCAACGGCGCGTCAGGCCGCATCGTCGCGTCGGGCGTGAGGCGCGTCGCCGGCGAGCGCGGGCTCCGGCGCGCCGGCGCGTCTCGCCGCGCGCTCGCCGAGCTCCTTCCAGGCTCCGGTGACCGCTCGCTGGTCGATGCGTTCGCCGAAGATCACGATGCGTGCCGTCTGGAGCAGGATCAGCGCGTCGAGGGTCATGGAGGCGTGGCGCACGTACCAGAGGTCGAGCGCCGTTTTGTCCGCGATCGAGATTTCACGTCCGCCCTTGACTTGCGCCCATCCGGTGAGGCCCGGCCGCACCAGGAGCCGGCCTCGACATTCGACGGGCTGATCGCGCGGCAGCAGCGGCCGCGGGCCTACGAAGGACATCTCGCCGCGCAGAATGTTCAGGAGCTGCGGCAGCTCGTCGAGGCGCGTGCGTCTCAGCAGCTGACCGAGCCCCGAAAGCCGTGCGTCGTCGGTCATGCGGCTTCCATCGGAGTCGAAGGCCGGCCGCATGGTGCGGAACTTGCGCAGCTCGAACGCGCGTCCGCCGAGGCCCGGCCGCCGCTGCCAGAAGGTGACGGGAAGGCCGATGTCGAAGGCGACCGCCACGCCGACCAGCGCCATCACCGGCGCGCAGACGGCGAGCAGCGCGCTCGCGAGGCCGATGTCGAAGGCGCGCTTGGCGCGCCAGATCGGCCGGCTCGACAGCGCTGCGAGCTCCTGTTCGTTCAAAGTGAACAGCGCCGCTTCCGCGTCGGCGTCGGCGGTGCGCGGCCGCAGCGCGGAAGCGTCCTCGAGCTCGGAATAGAGCGCGAGGCCGAGGAGCTCCGGCAGACGCTCGACGCGCGTGCGGCCCTCGCGCTCGATCGCGGTGAGCGCGTCGCGCACACTCGGCGCGAGAAGCTCGAAATCGGTCGTCACGACGACGCTGCCGATGCTGACGCCGTGAATGTCGAGCGTGCGAATCGTCTCGACGATGGTCTCGGGCCGGCCGAGCACCGGCACGCCGCGCACGAAGCAGCCGATCTGCCGCTCGTTCTCGGTGAGGACGCCGGCGACGCGCACTCGGCTCGCGGCGAGCTCGTCGACGCATCGCAGATAGAGATCGGTCAGACGTCCGAGGCCGATGACGAGGGTCGTCTTCTGTGGCGGGTCGCCGGCGCGCGAAGGCGCGGCGAGGCGCGCCTTCGCGCGCGCATGTCCGACGCTGAGCACGGCGAGCCGCGCGCCGCCGAGCAGAGCGACGACGAGCAGCGCCTGCAAGATCGGCAGCGAGCGCGGCACGCCCTCGAGCCGATTGAAGCTGAATCCGATCGCCACCGCGCCGATCGACGTGCCGACCGCCGCGCCGACGATGGCGAGCGCGTCGTCGAGAGTGGCGAAGCGCCAGAGCGCGCGATGGGCGCCGAAGGCGGGGAAGATGACGGCGGCGGCGCCGAGGCTGACGACGAGATAGGGCTGGAGCGCCAGGACATGCTCCGTAGTGGTTTCGAAATTATCCCGCAAGAACAGCGCCATGAAGGTCGCGAGCGCGACGAGGGACAAATCGCTTGCGAATAAGTGAAATCGTCCCATGCGCGCTACTCGAGTCGGAACGTCGGGCGAAACCAAAAATCTCGCTTCCTGCGAAAGCTTTTCCCATTCTCGTATATCCCGGAAATTCGTCGCGTCGCAACGCGCGCGCGAAGCTTCGGGGCGTTTTTTTGAGGATTCTCGTAGGCGGCGCGCCGAAATGGTTTTGCTTTTTGTGCGGTCCTGTAGGATAGAATGCAGCTTGTCGCCGCCACGAGACAGTTTAGGCGGCGCGCGACTATCGCGAGGTCACCCCGCGACGAGTGGTCGGGCGCGAGGACGTGATTTGATCGATTTGCACTGTCATCTTCTTCCCGGTCTCGACGACGGCGCCGTTACTCTCGACGAGTCTCTCGCAATGGCCCGAATGGCGGCGGCCGACGGCGTCGGCGTCATCGCCTGCACGCCGCACATCACCCCCGGCGTCTACGATAATGACGGCGCGACGATCCGCGCGCGCGTCGACGAGCTGCAGAGCGCGCTGGATACGGCCGAAATTCCGATCGCGCTCGTCGTCGGCGCGGATGCGCATATCGCCCCCGATTTCGTCGCCCGCCTGCGCTGCGGCGCGATCCCGTCGCTGAACGACACGCGTTATGTGCTGGTGGAGCCTCCGCACCATTTCATGCCTCCGATGCTCGAAGAGTTCTTCGCGGGGCTGCTGTCTTCCGGCTATGTTCCCGTGCTCACCCATCCCGAGCGACTCTCCTGGCTGTCCCGACGCTATGACGTGATGCGGCGCCTGTTCGACCTCGGCGTATGGATGCAGATCACCGCGGGCGCGCTGCTCGGCGAGTTCGGCGCCGGACCGAGATTTTGGGCGGAGCGCATGCTCCGCGACGGTCTCGGGCATATTCTCGCGACCGATGCGCATGACAGCCGGCGCCGGCCTCCCCGCCTGCGCGCGGGCTTCGAGGCGGCGGCCGGCCTTCTCGGCGAGGTGGAGGCCGCCAATCTCGTCTATTGGCGGCCACTCGCCATTCTCGAGAACCGCGACGCTGCGAATGCCGCCGCGCCGATGATCTCTGCGCGCGCGCTTAACCCTCCGCGTCCACACACTCCCTCATTCGCCGCGGCGAGGCGCTGAGGCGAATGAGGGAGACAGCGAAGGCCGCCCCAAATGAGCGTGGCGAAGCGAGAGAGTCGCCGTTGCGGTGCGCGCCGGCGGGAGTTTGGCGGATGTGGCGGGTCGTGACGGGACAGGGGCTTCGCGGGCTCGCAACGGCGATGGCCGCTCTGGCGACCGCCGGCTGCTATGGCGGCGGAATGGGTTCCGATCGCGCCGGCGCGAGCCTGCCTGTGGCGGACAGCGTCAAGGCCGGCGCCGCCTTCGTCGAGAATGAATATCGCATCGCTCCGCAGGATACGCTGGAGATCACCGTCTACCAGTTCCCAAATCTCAGCCGCATCGTGCAGGTGGATGGAGCAGGGCGCGTGTCGCTGCCGCTCGTCGGAACAGTCGTCGCCGCCGGCCGCACGGTGGCGGATCTCGAGGCGGAGCTCGCGCGCCGGCTCGGAGCCAAATATATTCAGTCGCCGCAAGTTTCGGTTCTCGTGAAAGAATCGGTCGGCGCGCGCGTCACTGTCGACGGCGCGGTTCGCGTGCCCGGCGTCTATACGCTGAAAGGCCGCACCTCCTTGATTCAGGCGCTGGCGCTCGCTCAGGGCATCAGCGATGTCGGCGACTCGACGATCACGCTGACGCGCATATCGGACGGACGGCAGGTGAGCGCCCGCATCGATGTCGACGCGATCCGGGAGGGGCGCGCCGCCGATCCGCAGGTGTTCGGCGGAGACACGGTCGTCGTCGACGAATCCGCCTCGCGCACCGGGCTGCAGGTGCTCAAGAACACCGTGCCCGCGGCGATCGGCCTCGGCGTCCGAGCCGTTCCGTAGAGTTATCGCGCAGGCGAACGAGGAGAAGTGGATCGAGATGAGTCTGGTCGGCGCTCCCAAGGACGATGGGTCGGCGATGACGCCGGCGCCCACCGCGGCGTTCCGTCCGCCGGCCGCGCCGTCGCAGGCTCCGCCGGCGTCGTTCGAGGCTCCCAAGAGCATTCAGGACAACGAGGGATTTCATTTCGTCCTGAAGATCTTCGGCCTGTTGGTGAAGCATCGCGCGCTGGTCGGCGTCATTTGCGTGTTGTTCGGCCTCGGCGGCCTCGTCGTCACCTATTTGTCGCCGCGCGTCTACACGGCGGTGACCACGATCCAGATCGATCGCGAGGCGGCCAAGGTGCTGCGCACGCAGGATCTGACGATGGATCATGGCCATGATCCGCAATTCTACACGACGCAATACGAGCTGCTGAAGAGCCGCGCGCTCGCCGAGCGCGTGGTCTCGGCGCTGGCGCTCGCCGACGACGCGGAATTCCTGCGGCCGAAGAAGACGTTGATCGTGCGAATTTTCGGCGAAGGCTCCGCGGCCGAGAAGGAGCGCGGCGACGCCGAGCGGCGGAGGGCGCAGGCGTCCGCCGCAGTGCGCGCCGGCGCGCAGATCCAGCCCGTGCCCGGCTCGCGCATCGTGAAGGTTCTCTTCAACGCCGCCACTCCGGCGCTGGCGCAGCGCATCGCCGACGGGCTTGCCGATAATTTCGTGGCGATGACGCTCGACCGCCGCTTCAACGCCTCCGCCTATGCGCGTTCTTTCCTGGAGGAGAAGCTGGCGCAATTGAAGCTGAAGCTCGAAGAATCCGAGCGCATGGTGGTCGCTTACGCGCAGAAGGAAGGCATCGTCAATGTCGACGAGAAGCTGTCCGTCGCCGGCGCCAATCTGAGGTCGCTCAACGACTCTCTCTCCGCCGTCACCGCCGAGCGCATTCGCAAGCAGGAGCTCTGGAGCCAAGCGCAGTCGAGCCATTCGAACGGCCTGCAGCAGCTGCTCGACGACCGTCTGATCCAGATGGCGCGCGAGAAGCGCGCGCAGCTGATGGCCGATTATCAGGACAAGCTGCGGCTGGTGAAGCCCGAATATCCAGAGATGGTGCAGCTGCGCGCGCAGATCGCCGAATACGACCGGCAGATCAAGTCGCAGGCCGAGCTCGTCAAGCATTCGATCAAGAGCCAGTTCGAGGCGGCGCGCGAGCAGGAGGCCTCGTTTCAAAAGAAGATCGAGCAGCTGAAGGACGAGGTGCTCGATCTGCGCAATCGCAGCATCCAATATAATATTCTGCAGCGCGAGGTGGACACCAACCGTTCACTGTACGACGGGCTGCTGCAGCAATATAAGGAGGTCGGCGTCAGCGGCGGCGTCGCCACCAACAATGTGCAGATCATCGATCGAGCCGAGGCGCCGATCAGTCCGTCGAGTCCGAGCCTCATGCTCAATCTCGGTCTCGGCCTCGCGCTCGGCCTGCTGTGCTCCGCGGCGGCGATCGGCTTCCTCGAATTCTTCGACGACACCTTCATCGTGCCCGAGCAGGTCGAGAACACGCTCGGACTTGCGGTGCTCGGCGTCATTCCGATGATGAAGAACCGTCTCGACGACAAGTCGATCGCGCGTCAGGTCGTCGACGAGCCGCATTCGGCCATCGCCGAGGCGTTCCGCTCGCTGCGCACGACGCTGCAGTTCTCGACCGCCGCCGGCCTGCCGAGGGTGCTGGCCGTCGTGAGCTCGCAACCCAATGAAGGCAAGTCGTTCACCAGCATGTGCCTCGCGGCCAATTGCGCGCAGCTCGGCATGCGCGTGCTGCTGATCGACGCCGACCTGCGCAAGGCGTCGCTGCACAAGGCGCTCGGCGTCGACAATGACCGCGGGCTCTCCGACATTCTGGACGGTCGCTGCCTCCCCTCCGAAGCGATGCGCGAGGACGCGCTGCAGGGCGTCACCTTCATCGCCTCGGGGCCGCTGCCGTCCAATCCGGCCGAGCTGCTCGCGGGTCCCGCCTTTATCGCGCTGCTGGAGCAGTCGTCGACGAGCTTCGATCTCATCATCATCGACAGCCCGCCGGTGGTCGGCCTCGCCGATGCGCCATTGCTCGGCAGTCTCGTGCAGGGCGCGCTACTCGTCATCGACTCGAGCCGCACGCGCCGCCGCACGGTGCAGGCGGCCGTGCGCCGCCTCGCTTTCGCGCGCACCAATGTGCTCGGCGTGCTGCTCAACAAGTTCGACGCGACCAAGGCCGGACATTCCTATGGCTATGGATACGGCTATGGTTACGGATATGGCTATGGCTATGGATATGGCTATGGCGGCCCGGATTATTACAGCTATGGCAAACGGCCATCGACGCCTCTTCCGCCGCCGTCGTCGTCGTCCGAGGTTTGACGCGAACGCCCATGGCGCGCTGTTCGGCGCGCTCGGCCTCGCGTCCACGCCCGGCTTCGCGCAGCGCGTCAGCCGCCAGCCGCTTCCGCAGGGCGTTCTCGAGCTGATCAAAGTCGCCGCCGGCTGCGAGGAGACGCTGCGGCAGGCCGTGGCGCTCACCGGCAGCGAGCCGGAGGCGGTGAAGGCGGCCGCGACCTTCTATCTGCGCCATGCGCTCTTCTTCGAGGGCGCCGATCCGCATCGAATGCTCGGCGTCGGCGTCGGCGCGGGGCGCGAGGAGATGCGCCTCCATATGCGCTGGCTGATGATCTGGCTGCATCCCGATCACGCGCGCGATCCCGATGCGCAGGATCCGCAGCAGGCGGAGCTCGCCGGCCGGGTGCTGGACGCCTGGCGGCTCGGCGCGAGCGGGCCATGGCCCTTTCCGGCCTCGGAGAACGCCGCGACGGTCGCCTCCGTCCCGGCGCCGCCCGTGCGGCGCGGAGTCGCCGCGCGATTCTTCGGCGCAGCGCTGCTCGTGCTGCTGACCGTCGCCACGCTGCTCGTTTGTCTCGACTTCGATCTCGGCGTCGACCTCTCATTCGCGCCGCCCTCGGAGGACGACGCGTCCGGCGGCTTCCAATGAGGCGAGCGCCACGCCGGCTCGCCCGCCTCGCGGCGGCGCTGATGGCGGCCTTCGCCCTGGCCTTCGAGATTTTCCGTCTCGGCGCGGCGGATGCGCTCGCGACGAGCGAGCCGGAGACGGCGATCGCGTTCGACGGGCTTCAGCCAGTCGCGGCGCTGCGCCTCGCCGAACGGCGGATGGCCGAGGAGCCTGCGGCGGCGGCGGCCGTGGCGGCGGCTCTGCTGGCGCGCGATCCGCTGGCGCCGGGCGCGCTCACGCTGCTCGCGACGGCGACGGCGCGGGGCGGCGACGCAGCTCGTGCGGCGCGCATGTTCCATGTCGCCGGCGCGCATTTGCCCATCGACCTCGCCGCCCATGCGGCGCTCTTCGATCTCGCTTTGCCGGCGCGCGACGCCGCCTCGGCACTCGCCGAGCTCGATATTCTGCTGCGGGCGCGGCCCTTTCTCGCTCCGCGCATGGGCGCGCCGGTCGCCGCGCTGCTGGCGCTCGGCCCGCAGGCCGAGCAGGGCTTCGCCGAGCTTCTGGCGCGCGCGCCGCCCTGGAGAGGGGCGCTGCTCGTCGAGATAAACGGCCATCTCGCGGACAGCGACGCCCTGGCGCGGCTTCATGATCGTCTGCGCGCCAGCCCGGCTCCGCCGACGCTCGAGGAGACGCGCGTGCTGCTGCTGCGGCTGCTGAGCGACGGCGCGATCGATCAGGCCTATCTCGCCTGGCTGAACATGCTGACGCCGGAGACGCTCGCCGATCTCGGCCTGCTCTACAATGGCCGTTTCCGCCGGCCGCCGACCAATCTGCCCTTCGATTGGGAACTCATGCCGGTTCGTGGAGCGGAGGCCCGAGTGACGTCGGCGGAGGGGGGTGGGACGCTCGACGTCGAGTTCTACGATACGCGCGTCTCCTTCGCTCATGTCCGGCATTTTCTGACCCTGCCCGCGGGCGACTATGCTTTCTCCGGCGTCGCTTCCGCCGAGGATCTGCGGACGGAGCGAGGACTGCGCTGGCGTCTCGCCTGTTTTCGAGGGTCTTGGGCCGAGCTGGCGACGACTTTTCTGCTCGCCGGCGCGCAGCCGCCGCGGCCTTTCGCCACACGCTTCGTCGTGCCGGCCGAAGGCTGCGGCGCGCAGACTCTGGTGCTGGAGCTGCCGGCGCGCGTCGCGACAGAGCTGCAGATCAGCGGCGCGGCGCATTATTCCCGGCTCGCGATCGAGCGGCTCGGGCCGTAGGGCTGAAAGAGCGCCCCTGGACCGCGAGCCTTCAGGCTCGCTCTTCCGACGCAGAATCGCGAAATAGCGACAGCTCGGCCGCAAAATCGCGCGCCATTGACGGAAAATCGACGGATCGAGGCTTATATCCGCGCTGCAAGGCGCATCATTCCCCTCGAATCGTCTGGCCTGTGACTTGCTTGTCATAGGCTCGGCAATGGGATGCGGGGGCAATTCCAGGAGCTGCGCGATGAATTCGATCGTCCGTCTGGACCACCCGAGCGGCAAGGCGCATGGCGCCATTCACGACAATGTCGAGCTCGATCGCTTCGAGCTCGATTTCGACGAAGGCACCGCCGTCGCCTATTATCGGCTGACGCAGGACGCGATCGTCTTCGTCCACACCTACACGCCGGAACCGCTGCGCGGTCGGGGAGCCGCTTCGCAGCTCGTCCGCGGCGCGCTGGAATGGGCGCGGGCGCGCGGCCTGAAGGTCGTTCCCGAATGCTCCTTCGTCGCCGAATATATCATCCGTCATCCCGAATACGCCGATCTTCTGGCGGCGCCGCGCGCGTCAGCCTGACGCGCTCTACGCCTCGTCGGCGAGCTTCAGCCATTGCTCCTCGGCGCCGGCCAGAGCGTCGGCGAGCTCGGCGCGCTGCTGCGAGAGCCGGCTCGTCTCTTGCGGATTGCGTGAATAGGCCTGCGGATCGGCGAGGGCGGCGTCGACGCGCGCCAATAGCTCGCCTAGCTTCTGCATGCGCTCCTCGGCGGCGGCGAGCTTGCGGCGCGCCTGGCCCGCGTCCTTGCGCGGCGTTTTCGCGCGCTTCTCCGGCGCCTCCTCCTGCGTCTCGCGCTCCTTGCGGGCGTCGGCGCCGGCGCGGCCGAGCACCATGCGCGCATAATCGTCCATGTCGCCGTCGAAGGCGCGCACCGTTCCCCCGTCGACGAGCCACAGACGATCGGCGCAGGCCTGCAGCAGATAGCGGTCGTGCGAGACCAGCACGATCGCCCCCTCATGCATGTTGATCGCCTCGATCAGCGCGGCTCTGCTGTCGATGTCGAGATGGTTGGTCGGCTCGTCGAGAATGAGCAGATGCGGCCCGTGGAAGGAGGCGACGCCGAGCAGCAGCCGGGCCTTCTCGCCGCCGGAGAGATGCGCGACCTTGGTGTCGGCGCGTGCGCCGGAAAAGCCGGTCCGCGCCGCTCGCGCGCGAATCCGCGCCTCGGGCGCGTCCGGCATCAAGGCGGCGAAGACGGAATAGGGCGTGTCGTTGTCGTTCAGATCGTCGATCTGATGCTGGGCGAAGAAGCCGGCTTCGAGCTTGGGCGCGCGCACCATCTGGCCGCCCTTGGCCTCGAGCCGGCCGGCGAGCAGCTTGGCGAAAGTGGATTTGCCATTGCCGTTGGATCCGAGCAGGCCGATGCGGTCGTCATTGGAGAGGCTGAGCGAGAGTCGCGACAGCACGATGCGTTCGCCATAGCCGACCGAGACCTTGTCGAGCGCGATGATCGGCGGCGATAGCGGCTTTTCGGGCGAGGGCAGATGGATCGGCAGAACCTCGTCGTCGACGACGGCCGTGACCGGCTCCAGCCTGGAGAGCATCTTGAGCCGCGACTGCGCCTGCCGCGCCTTGGTGGCCTTGGCGCGGAAGCGGTCGACGAAGGCCTGCAGCTCGCGGCGGCGCTCCTCCTGCTTCTTGCCAGCCTTGGCGGCGAGCGCCTGCGCCTCCAGCCGCTGCTTCTCGAACGAGCTGTAATTGCCCTTGTAGAGCGTGAGCTTGCCGCGCTCGAGATGCAGAATATGCGTGGCCACGTCGTCGAGCAGATCGCGATCGTGGCTGATGACGACGACGCTCGCCGGATAGCGCGCGAGATAGTCGACGAGCCAGAGCGTGCCCTCGAGGTCGAGATAATTGGTCGGCTCGTCGAGGAGCAACAGCTCCGGCCGTGAGAACAACACCGCCGCGAGGGCGACGCGCATGCGCCAGCCGCCCGAGAATTCCGAGAGCGGGCGCTGCTGCGCCTCGGCGTCGAAGCCGAGGCCGGCGAGGATCGCGCCCGCCCGCGCCGGCGCCGCATGGGCCTCGATATCGACGAGCCGCGTATGGATCTCGGCGATCTCGTGCGGATCGGTCGCGACCGCCTCGCGGGCGATGAGCTCGGCCCGCTCCACATCCGCTGCGAGGACGAAATCGACGAGCGCAGTCGGACCGCCGGGCGCCTCCTGCTCGACTCGCCCGAGCTTGATCCGCGCCGGCAGCGAGATTTTTCCGCTCTCGGGCGCGATGTCGCCGCTGATGAGTCGGAACAACGTGGTCTTGCCGGCGCCGTTGCGGCCGACGAAGCCCGCGCGCGAGCGGGGCGGCAGGAAGACGCCGGCTTGGTCGAACAAGATCCGGTCGCCGAGCCGGTAGGTGAGATCGTCGATCGAGAGCATGCGGTCCCGTGTAGGCATTTCGCCGCGCCGGCGCAATCGCCGCCGAGCGGCGCGAGCCGAACCGCTACCGGTCGCCGAGCAAATTATGGGCCTCGGAGCGAAGCAATCCTTCAGCCGTGGGGCGGCTCTGTTGCTTCGTCGCTTCGTTCCTCGCGATGACGGGCGCCCTCTTTCGATGACGCAATTGGACTAAACCGGGCTGATCGACGTCTGCGGCGCGCGCTCTTCGAGATAGGCGGCCGAGCGCATCTCGACGAGGCGCGAGGCGGTGCGGGCGAATTCCTGCGCTTCGTGCCCTGTCGGCGCGGCGTAGAGCGCCGCCGCGTCGGTTTCGGCCGAGACGATGAGCCGCGTCTTCTTCTCGTAGAGAATGTCGACGAGCGTGATGAAGCGCTTCGCCTCGTTGCGCCGCTCGAGCGTCATCGCCGGCGCATTCTCGACGATGATCGTGTCGAAGGATTCGGCGAGCGTGAAATAATCCGCGGCGCCGAGCGGGCGCGCGCAGAGGTCGGAGAAATCGAAGCGGGCGACGCCATTCGCCGCGACAGGAATGTCGAGGTCGCGGGCGCCGACGCGCAGCCGCATCGGCGCGCCGCGCGCGCCGCCGGAGAGCTCTGCGAACAACGCATCGATCGTCGCGCGCGCGGAATCGTCCGCCGGGGTGAAATAGACCTCCGCCAGCGCCGGCTTCTCCAGCCGGAAGTCGGCGCGCGCATCGAGCCGCAAGATGTCGAGCCGGGCTTCGATCAGCGCGATGAAGGGCAGGAACAGATCGCGATTGCGTCCGCCTTCATAGAGACGGCGCGGCTCGACATTCGAGGTCGCCACCATGATGACGCCCTGCGTCAGCAGCGCGGTGAAGAGCCGCGAGAGAATGGTCGCGTCGGCGATGTCGGTCACGGCGAATTCGTCGAAGCACAGGACGCGCGCCTCCTGCGCGATGTCGCGGGCGACGCGCGTCAGCGGATCGCTGTCGCTGGCGCGGCGCGCGCGCAGCAGGCGGGCGTGAACCTCCGCCATGAAAGCGTGGAAATGGACGCGGCGCTTGCGCTCGACGGCGACCGCATCGAAGAAGAGGTCCATCAGCGTCGTCTTGCCGCGGCCGACGAGCCCGTGAATATAGAGGCCGCGCGGCGCCTCGCGCGAGCCGCCGGGCAGCAGAGCGCGCAGCCGCGCGCCGACGCCTGCCGGCTTCGGCTCCGACAGCCGCAGCGCCAGCGCTTCGAGCCGGGCGAGCGCTTCGAGCTGGGCCGGATCGCGCTCGAGCGCGCCGCCGGCGACCAGAGCCTCATAGCGGGCGAGGAGGGGGCGCCGCGTCATCCGGGCGGGCGCCGATCGGCGGCGGTCACAGCCGGCGCATCCGGCCGCTCGCCGTCGCGAGCGCGCCAGCGCGCAATTCGCAGCAGAGCAGGCGCTCGGGATCGACGGGGCCGGGCATCATGATCTGGCCGCGCGGCACGCGGGCGAAGCCGAGGCGGGCGTAATAATCGAGATCGCCGACGAGCAGTACGAGCCCATGCCCGGCCTCCCGCGCCGCATCGAGCGATTTCTTCACCAGCGCCTCGCCGAGCCCTTGCGAGCGGAAGGCCGGCTCGACCGTCAGCGGCCCGAGCAGCAGGGCAGGGGCGCTGTCGATCAAAATCTCGGTCATGCGATTGGCGCCGACCAGCAGCGTGCCGACATGGGCGACGAAGGAGAGAGCGAGATCGGGCGGGGAGCCCTCGCGCAGACGATAGGCGGTGCGCGCATAGCGTCCCGGCCCGAAGGCCCGCTCCTCGAGCTTTTCGATGGCGGGCGCGTCGGCCGGCGTCTGCGGCGAGAAGCGGATGACGAGATCGATCATGACGATGCGCGCATAACATGCGCCGTGGCGCTCCGGAAAGAGCGCGGCTGGCCCCTCTCTTGCTGATCCGCGGAAATGAACGAATTCACGATCAGACCCGCGACCTGCGCCGACGCCGAGACCATCGCCGCTCTGCATGTGGCGACCTGGGCGGAAGCGTACGCAGCTCTGGCGCCGCCCGAGGTTCTCGCCCCCTACACGCTCGAGGCGCGCTGCGCGCAATGGCGGGAGACGCTCGCCGAGGCGCCGGCGGCGACGAGCGTGTTCCTCGCGCTCCGAGAAGAGGATGGCGCGCCGCTCGGCTTTTGCGCCAGCGGCGCGCAGCAGAGCGCGATTCTCGCCGAGCGTGGCTACGCCGGCCAGTTTCAGGCGATCTATCTGTTGAAGGAAGCGCATCGGAGCGGTCTCGGGCGCAGGCTGATGCGGCTCATGGCCGAGGATTTGCGCGCCCGCGGGATCGAATGGGGGAGCCTCTGGGTGCTGCGCCATAATTTTTCGGCGCGGCGCTTCTATGAGAAGCTCGGCGGCCGCAAGATCGCCGTCGAGGGCCTCTGGCATGGCGTGCCGGAGGTCGCCTATGGCTGGCGCAATCTCAGCCTGCTGATCGATCCGCCGCCGGCGAAGCCATGGTGATCCGCGCCGCCGGGCCCACGGACGCCGAGACCGTCGCCGCGCTCAACCTCGCCTGCTGGCGCGAGACCTATGCCGGGCTCGTTCCCGAGGAGACGATGGCGGAGATGACGCTGGAGGAACGTCTCGACCATTGGCGCGGCGCTTTCGCGGCGGAGCGGACGCATGTGCTGCTCGCTTCCGACGCCGGCGCCGCCGCCGGCTTCGCAGCCTGGCGCGCGCATGAGCTCGCTCTCGGTGGGCGTCTCGGCCGCGGGGCGGAAATCTCGGCGATCTACCTGCTGCGGACCGCCCAACGCCGCGGCCTCGGGCGCGCGCTGATGCGGGCGATGGCGTTGGAGATGCGCGAGGCGGGGCTGAAATGGGCGAGCCTCACCGTGCTCGGCGGCAATCTGCCGGCGCGCCGCTTCTATGAAGCGCTGGGCGGTCGCCGCTTCGGCCGCGAGACCCATTGGCGCGGCGCGCCGCAGCTCGCCTATGGCTGGCGCGATCTGGCGCGGCTCTGCGCTCACCAATAGGGCGAGACGGAACCTCCGCCGAGACATTCGGCGAGCCTGTCGCGTGTCGCGCGCGTCGCCCCTTCGGGCAGCGCATCGAGGGCGAAGAAGCCCGCCTCGGCGATCTCATGGTCGGGCGCGCGCGGGCCGCTCTGGCGAAAGGCGCGCACGATGAACAGCGCCACATGGTCGCGCCGCGACACGCGCCGGTTGAGATAGACGCCGCGCAGCTCGGCCGGCCCCTCGATCTCGATATTGCCTTCCTCGGACAATTCGCGCGCCAGCGCCTGCTCCAGCGTCTCGCCGGCCTCGACGCCGCCGCCCGGCAAGTAGTAGCCGGAGACATAGGTGTGGCGCACCAGCAGCACGCGGTTTTCGGGGTCGACGACGAGCCCGCGCACGCCGAGCGTCAACGGCCGCGCCGCCAGCGCGCCATAAGTGATGAGCCGGGTCGTCAGCCGGCTCATCATGCCGGCTTCCGGGGCCTTGCGCGTCTCGCTCATCGTCCCTCGCAGTGGGCTGTCTCTTCTGGTCTTTCGGCGCCGCTCATTCTACAAGTTCCGAACGACGCGACGCCGGAGCCTGCCTAGACCCGATCCGCCGTCGCCCGCAAGGAGCCTTAACGGTTGAAATCTCTCTCCGAACTCACCGAGCGCGAGATTCTCGCCGTGGCGATCGCCTCGGAGGAGGAGGACGGCCGCATCTATCTGAGCTTCGCCGAGGATCTCGCCGATCGCTATCCGGCCTCGGCCAAGGTGTTCGAGGAGATGGCCGAGCAGGAGGCGGGGCACCGCCATGCGCTGCTCGCCCTCTATCAGAAGCGTTTCGGCCCCAATCTTCCGCCGATCCGTCGCGAGGATGTGAAGGGCTTTCTGCGCCGCCGGCCGATCTGGCTCACGCGCAATCTGCCGCTCGACACTGTCCGCAAGGAAGCGGAAGTGATGGAATATGAGAGCGCGCATTTCTACCAGAAGGCGGCCGAGCGGGCGAGCGACGTCGGCGTGCGCAAGCTGCTCGGCGATCTCGCCGCGGCCGAGCAAGGCCATGAATCGCTCGCCGTGCGCCTCGGCGCCACCATTCTGACGCCTGGCGCGCGCAGCGACGAGGATGTCGCCTATCGCCGCTTCTTCATCCTGCAATATGTGCAGCCGGGGCTCGCCGGGCTGATGGACGGCTCGGTCTCGACGCTCGCGCCTCTGTTCGCCGCCGCTTTCGCGACGCAGAACAATTGGGAGACCTTTCTGGTCGGCCTCGCCGCCTCGATCGGCGCCGGCGTCAGCATGGGCTTCGCCGAGGCGCTGTCGGACGACGGCTCGCTCACCGGGCGCGGCTCGCCGCTTCTGCGCGGCGGCGTCAGCGGGCTGATGACCGCGCTCGGCGGCCTCGGCCATACGCTGCCCTATCTCGTGCCGGACACGATCCCCGACCATTTCAAGATCGCCACCAGCATCGCCGCCGCCGTGGTGTTCGTCGAGCTGTGGGCGATCGCCTTCATTCGCGCCCGCTATATGGACACGCCGTTCTTGCAGGCGGTGTTTCAGATCGTGCTCGGAGGCGCCATCGTGCTCGCCGCCGGGGTGCTGATCGGCGGCGCCTGAGGAAACGCCCATGGCCTTCGTCCTCGCTCATCTCTCGGACGCTCACATCGGCCCGATCCCGCAGCCGAGCCTGCGCGAATTGGCCGGCAAGCGCATGACCGGCTACGCCAACTGGCTGAGCAAGCGCGCGCAGTTCCACGATATGGACGTGCTGGCGCGCATCGTCGCGGATATAGCGGCGCAGCAGCCCGACCATGTCGTGATGACGGGCGATATCGTCAACATCGGCCTCGACGCCGAGATCGAGGCGGCGCGCGACTGGCTCATGACGCTCGGCGGGCCGGAGCAGGTGAGCTTCACCCCCGGCAATCACGACGCCTATGTGCGCGCCGCGGTCGCGCGCGTCGCCGAAACATTCGCGCCCTGGACCAGCTCGGAGGCGGGTGCGGGCTTTCCCTATCTGCGCCGTCGCGGCGGGATTGCGCTCATCGGGCTCGATTCGGCCGTTCCGACCGCGCCCTTCGTCGCCTCGGGCCGCCTCGGCTCGGCGCAGCTCGGGCGGCTCGGCGCGCTGCTCGAGCAGACTCGGGAGGAGGGGCTCGCGCGGGTGGTGCTGCTGCATCATCCGCCGCATCAGGGCGGCGCCAAGCCGTTGCGCGGGCTCGACGACGCCGGCGCCTTCGAGGCGACGATCGCCCGCCATGGCGCCGAGCTGGTGCTGCACGGACATAATCACGCGATCAGCGTGCATCGCCTGCCCGGCCGCGACGGCTCGACGCCGGTGGTCGGAACCGCCTCCGCCTCGGCCAAGCCGGGCGCGCATTACCGGGCCGCGGCCTATAATCTCTATTCGATCGAGCGCGGAGAGCGGGGTGTCGTCGTCACCGGCCGTTCGCGCGGGGTGGACGAGGGCTGCGAGACGGTGGGCGATCTCGGGCCGCTGGAACTGTAGCAGAATCGCTCTGTCGGCTCGGGCCCTCATCCGACCCGGCTGCGCCGGGCCATCTTCTCCCGCGAGCGGGAGAAGGGAACGCCTTGTTTTGAGAGGCGTCGTCAGCGTCTAAAGAAAATCGAGACTCTTGACGCGCGCTCCTTCTCCCGCAGGGCGGGAGAAGGTGGCCCGGCGAAGCCGGGTCGGATGAGGGCGGAGCCGAAATCGCCCGTTCTCAGCGCAACCAATGCGCCGTGAGCAGCCAAGCCAGGCCGAAGAAGGCCGCTGCGCCGGCGCCCTGCGCGAGAAACAGAGCCACCCTATAGGCCGATTCGCGCGCACCGGCGGCGCGCCGCGGCAGAGCCGGGCGCGGGGCGCGCGTTTCGGTCGCGAAGGCGCGGGCGCCGCCGCTTCCGGCGAAATCGAAGGCCAGCGCCCGCTCGCGCTCCACCAGACGGTGGGCGATATATTCGGTCACGGCGTCGACCAGCGTCGCGACGCTCTCGCTCTCGCCGATGGTGACGCGGCCGTGGCGCGTGTCCTGGAGAAAGCGGTAGCTGCGGCGGTCGCGCCCCATCTCGATGAAGCCGACATGGTCGATGAAGAGGCGCGGGCGCTCGCCATGGGTGAGGCCGACGTCGAAGAGATCGCAATCCTTCGGCACTTGCGCGAGCACCGGGGCGAGATGGTCGCGCAAGATCTCCAGCCGGGCGACCTCGGCTTCGCGCAGATCGGCGAGCACGTCGGAGCGCTCCGCATTGGCGAGACGCGCGCGCCGCAGCGCGCTGGTGAGATTGGCGACGCGCGCCTCCTTATTGTCCGCCGTGGGCTCGGCGCGCGCGGCGGCGGGGCGTGCGCGCGGAACGCGCCGCTCGGCGAGCGCCGCCGCAGCGGAGTCGCCTATCGCGGCTCGCCGGCCGCGCGGTTCGGATTCGTCTAGCTCGCTCATTCGCACCGAGGGCTGCATGGCGCATCCTGGACATTATAGCCTGTCGCGCGCGGCTGGCGACCGGAAAGCGGCGCCGCAGGACAAGAGGCGCAAAAGCGCGGGCAGGGCGCAGGATCGCCAGTGATTTTAGCGTTTCTTCATCGAGATAGCGGAGAAAACAAGGCGAAAGCGCGCGCCCTCGCTCGGTAGAATTGCGCATTGCGCCGCCGACGCCCGCGCCCGGCGGGGAGAGTCGACTTTTGCCGCTTCATCCGGCAAGTCTTCGCAGCAAAGCCGCGCCGTGATTCCGCCGCGGCGAGAGTGTGAGCTGGAGATGTCTCGATGGCGTCCTTCGACCTCGGCCTATCCTTCGCGATCGGACGCTTCGAACGTTGGGCGGTGGGGGTCGTCTGCGCCTGCGTGGCGGCGATCGAGGCGGCCGGGGGACGCGAGCGGCTGGCCATCGCAGGATTTTTCGCCGCGACCGCCGTCTTCCTGCTGCGCCCGGCCGCCGGCCGTCTGCGACAGGGCGTCGATTTCGCTGTGGATTTCGCCGTCGTCGCCGCCTTCGCCTTTCTGTGCGACCCGGCCGGAGTCCTGTGGCGGGCGCCCGATCGGCTCGAGCATGTGTTCGCGCTGACGCCGGTCGGCGCGGGCGTCGCGACAGCGCTCTATCTCGTCGGCGTCGCCTTCGCGCCGCGCGCCTCGCGCGCGGCCATGCGCGCGGCGCTGTTCGGGCTGCCATTCCTGTTCTGCTTGCTGATTGCGCTCGGCTCGCCGGCGATCGGCGAATTGGGCGGCGCGCTGTTCCTCGGCTTCGACGTTCCGGAGCGCATCCGCGTCCTCGTCGGGCGGGTTCTGGTGCTGTTCCTGCTCAACGAGGCGGTGATCGTCGGCGCGCCGCTGGCGCTCGGCCGTTATCTCCCGCAGCAATGGCGGCCGCATGGCGTGCTGGCGCTCGCCGCGCTCGTCGCCGCGCTGACGCCCGAGATCGCCAGCCTCGCCTCGAGCCCTTTCGTAGCTGGTCTGCCCGGTCCCGTGGCTGTCGTCATCGCGGCTCTGCTCGCCGCCGTCGCGCAAGCCGGGCTCTGGGGCGAGACCTATCTCGTCACCCAATCCATGGCGGGCATGCTGCGCGGATCGCCCTCGCTGCCGGTCATCGTGTTCAACGACTGGCGCACCGGCGCCACGAAGGGCGCCGTCTATGGCCTCGTCTTCATGGCGCTGCTGCTGGTCGCGGGACTCGTCGTGACCTTTCCGCCGGCGCTCGCGGTCATCGCCGCCTCCGGGCCGATCGGCGGCGCGATCCTCGGCGCTGCGGCCTATCCGCTGGCGCGCGCCATCGTCGAGAGCACGGATTCGACGCCGCCCTTCTTCGCGCGGCTCGAGCTCGAATATCGCCGCATCGAGAATTTTGCGCGCGGTCTCGTGGCCGGAGCGGCGGTGGGCGTCGCTCTGCTCGTCGCGCTGCCGGATCAGGAGGGCGGCGCGCGCTTCCTGTTCGGCGCCGCCGCCGGCGCGCTCGCCTATGCGGGCGTCGACGCGGCCTTCGATCTCTATGCGCTGATGAATGATCGTCGCCAGCATTTGCGCAGCTGGCGCGTCTATGCGCTCGGCGCGCTGCTCGGCGGCCTCGTCGGCGGCGCCATCGCCTGGTATCTCGACGCGGGCCAGCTGAAGACCATCGTCGATAAATTCTACGCCTATATCGCGCTCAGCTATCCGGCCGAAGGCCGCCCGCTCAACGATTATGTGATCCGTCCGCTGTTCTCCAAATGGGGCACGACCGATCTCGGCCCCGTCGACGGCGGCGTGCGTCTCTTCTTCGACGAATCTCTGTCGGGCGTCATCCAATGGGTGTTCGCGGCGCCTTTGTTCTCGATCAATCTGTTCTTCCTCACCGCGCTGGTGAAGCGCAGCCTTGCGCCGCTGCGTCAGCTCGCGAGCCTCGAGGGGCTCGACATGCTGATCGAGAACGCCGTGCGCGTGCTGCGCTGGGGTCTGTGGATGGCTCCGGTCATCTATTCCTTCTTGAAGGCCGCGCCCGATCCGACCTGGTACAATCAGGACGGCCTCATCCGCACCGGAGTCGCCGCCTGGATGGGCTATGCGCTGCCGGGCCAGGATTTCCGCGCCTGGAGCCTCGACATCTTCACAGCGCTGCTCGCCTATGACGTCGTGCGCGTGGTGATATGGTTCGATCACATGGGCCTGCGCGTGGCGACGCTCGTCAATCTCTCCTTCGTCGGCGGCGACATCGCCGATGAGAAGGCCGCGCGCTTCATCGGCAAGGCGCAGAAGGGCCGGGCGATCCCCGAAGGTCTGCGCCGCTTCGGCACCTGGGCGCCGCTGCTGCTGCCCTTCTATATTCCGCGCGGCGCCGAATGGGATTCCGCCTGGAGCGCCGCCGAGCGCATGTCGTCGCTGCGGCCGCCATCCTACGCCTATCTCTTCGGCGGCTATCTGGTTTATGCGGGCCTGCTCGCTCTGGCGCTCGTCGTGTTCCTGCTCGTGCAGCTCGCGCGCGCCGGCAAGCTGCCGCTCGAAGGCGTCACCGGCCGCGGCGGCGTGCCGGGCTCCAAGCCTTTCGAGCTGACCAACGGCCTCGCCGTCAGCCAATGGTTCGAGGATGCGCAGGGCGTGATGCGCGTCGAGGGCGTCGCGCGCGGCGGTCCGCCGATCGATCTGACGCGCCGTCCCGACGATCCTGCGCATCCGCGCGGCCGCTTTCTGTTCTTTCGCGAGGAGGGCGGCGAATTGTGGTCGCTCGGCTCGGCGCCGACCTGCACGCGCTGCGAGAAGGTGTCGCTGGAGAGCGAGGGCTGCACCTTCCTCTATTTTCTCAGCGAGCAGAACGGCTTTGCGATCGAGGCGAAGATTTCGCTCGCGCCCGACGAGGCGGTGGAGATCACGCGGCTGCGGCTCGTCGATCTCGAGCAGCGCCCGCGTCGGCTGACGCTCGCGAGTTTGCGCGAATGGGTGTTGAACGAGACCGGCGTCGAGCAGCGCGACGCCGCCTATAACGCCATCCACATCGGCACATGGTTCGTCGGCGCGCTCGACGCCGTCATCGCGCAGAACCGGCTGCTGAAGGGCGGCGCGCGCCGCGACGTCGATCGGCGCCTCTCGCCCGAGGTCGGCTTCCATGCGATCGGCGCGGCCGAGGGGACGCATTTGCGCGTCATCGGCTATGAGGATGTGAAGGCGCGCTTCTATGGCCTCGGGCCCGCCGGCGCGCCCGACAGCCTGCTCGACGGCGCCGCGCCGCGCGCGCGCTCCGACGAAGGCCTGCTGTTCGGCTTCGAGCCGATCGCGAGCCTGCGCGCGGAACTGGAGGTTCCCCCGGGCGGCGCGGCGGAGATCGTCATCGTCGACGGCTGGGCCAAGGATATTCGCGCCGCCGCACAAACGATCGCCAAGCATCTCGGACGCGCGGACGTCGATTTCGCCGCGGTGGAGGCGGCGCTCGACAAGCGCCGCGCGCTGCTTCATCCGGAGCCGCCGCAGGAGCATCGCTATCGCTTCGCCGAGGACGGACGCAGCCTCACGCTGACGCCCGACACGCCGCGCACCCATGCGCATGTGATCGCCAACGGCTTCGGCCAGGGCGCCGTGCTCGGCAATCATGGCGATATTTATTCGTTCCACGGCAATTCGCGGCTCAATGCGCTGACGCCCTTCCGCATGGGCGAGGGCCGCATGGCTCCGGCCGGACAGGCGATCTATGTCTATGATCTCGCCCGCCAGGACCCGCATTCGGCGACCTTCGTTCCGCTGCGGCGGCGCGACGCGCGCTATGAGGTCGAATATGGCCTCGGCTATGCGATCTATCGCGCCCATCGCGACGGGCTCGATCTCGAGCTCACCGTCTTCGTCGCGCCGAACGAGCCGGTCGAATACCGGCTGCTGCGCATCTGCAATCGTCGCGATCACGAGCGTCTGCTGCAGATCGTTCCGATGATGGAGATGGTGCTGGCCGAGACGCCCAATGAGAGCCTCGGCCGCCTCGAGGCGCTCGTCGGCGAGGACAAGCGCGCGCTCTACTTCCGCAATCCGAGCAATAATTTCGTCGACGGCTGGGCGTTCGTGTCGACCTCTCTGCCGGCGGAGTTCGCCGAGACCTCGCGGCGCCGCTTCCTCGGCCATGAGAGCCGCGATCCGAAGCTTCCCTATATGGTCGAGCATGGCCATCCCGACGCCGGCGCGCCCGAGCATGAGCGCAAGGTGGCGAGCTTCGCCGGCACGATCGACGCACCGGCGGAAGGCGAGGCCATCGTCGTGGTCGCGCTCGGCCAGACGCGCTCGCTCGAGGCGTCGAAGGCGCTGGCGATCCGCGCGCGCGAGCCCGCCTATGCGCTGCAGGCGCTCGACGATTCGCGGCGCGCCTGGGACGAGCGCCTCGGCGTCTTGCGCATAAAAACCAACCGGCCGGATTTCGATCGCTTCGTCAATGATTGGCTGCCCTATCAGCTGCTCGCCTCGCGGCTCTGGGGCCGCACCGGCCCGGCGCAGCGCTCCGGCGCCACCGGCTATCGCGATCAGCTGCAGGACGTTCTGCCGCTTATCCATCTCTCTCCCGAGATCGCGCGCGCGCAAATTCTCAAACATGCGGCGCATCAGTTCATCGAGGGCGATGCGGTCAAATGGTGGCATGACGCGCCCGGCGGCGGCTGCGGCATCGCCGACCGCACCCATGCCTCGGACCCGCATCTGTGGCTGCCCTATCTGACGATCCGCTATGTCGCGGGAACCGGCGACCTCGCCATTCTCGACGCGGTCGAGCCCTTCCTCGAGGCGGAGCTGACGCCGCCCGATCGCGAGGGCCATGCGAGCGTGCCGCTGACCTCGCGCGACAAGGACGATTTGCTCGGCCATTGCGCGCGCGCGATCGATTATTCGCTCGATCGTTTCGGCGCCCATGGGCTGCCGCTGATGGGAACGGGCGATTGGGACGACGGCCTCAACCTCCTCGGCGCGCAGGGGCGCGGCGAGAGCGTCTGGGTCGGCTTCTTCCTGCACGGCATTCTCACCGACATTGCGCCTTTGTTCGAAGCGCGCGGGCAGGCGGAGCGGGCGACGCGCTATCGCGAGCGCGCGCAGGCGCTGCGCACGGCGCTCGACGCCTGCTGGCGCGGCGACCGCTTTTTGCGCGCTTATGCGGATGATGGGCGCGAAGTCGCGCCGATGAGCGCGATGACCGCCTCCTGGCCGGTGCTGTCGGGCGCCGTCGACTTCGCGCGCGGCAAAGAGGTTCTCGACGCGGCGCTGGCCGAGCTGGCGCGGCCCGATCGCATTCTACTGGTGACTCCGCCCTTCGACGAGCATTCGAGCCCCTATCCCGGCCGCAGCGCCGAATATCCGCCGGGCGTGCGCGAGAATGGCGGGCAATATTCGCATGGCGTCTCCTGGCTCGTCGACGCGCTGACGCGCCTCGCCGTCGACGCCGCCGCGCGCGGCGACAGCACAGAGGCGAGCGCGCTATTCGCGCGCGCCTTCGACTCCTGGGTGGCGATCTCGCCGCTCTCCAAGCTGACGACGCCGGCGCAGGCCGATATTTACGGTCTGGCGCCGCATCAACAGCCGGCCGACGTCTATGAAGGGCCGGGTTATGAGGGCCGCGGCGGCTGGGCCTGGTATACGGGCGCCGCGGCGCGCATGTTGTCCGCCGCCTATGCGCTGCTCGGGATCGAGATGGTCGCGGGCGAGCTGCGATTGCGGGCGGATGCGTTCGAGGCGAAGGGGGAGCTGCGGCTGGAGAGGGTGAGTTATAAGGGAGAGACATTTACGGCATGACGCAGCGTAGGCGCGGTGGAGCAACGCGGTCTGAAATAGACCGCTCTCGACCCATAACGGACGCCGGGCATCTCAATCGCGAAAAGGACACGGCCGCTGCTTAACACTCTCAAAATGGTGCGGTTTGCAGAATATGCTAAACGCAACGGTGCCTCGTCCACACCCCGTCTTGCGGCAGACAGTGCCTTCGCGTTCGGCACCGAGTGACTGATAAAATTCCCTGTCCAGGTTCCTTTGCACGACCTCAGGCGAAAGCGGATCCGGGGCGTCGATGCTTGGGAGATAGGCGTCGAACTTTAGGTAGTAACTGAAGGCGCGCACCAAAACGTCATCGCTTGGATTGTTGACCAGGCGTTGCGCGCAATGAAAAATATCCTTGAGGTCATCTGTCGAAAGGCCCTCGTCGGGAAAGCCCAGCGCGGCACCGATGTTTGGAAGATCATCCGTGTCGTCCATCAAAAGTACACATTCTGTGTGGGCCTTAATTTCGCCCCTCGGGAGGTAGAGCCACCCGTAAGGCAACTCATCATTCGCCGCCGAGCGAATCATTCCGGCAACACGTCCTCGTATATTGACAGGTCCTGTCATGTTAGGATCCTCCACTTTGGAGTCGGATTTACCAAAAATTTTCGCTTCTGGCGCACCGGTGGCATTCCAGCCGAGCCTGCTGCCCCGCCGCCGTCGATTGATTCCAGCCCTGCCTGCGCCTATCCTATGCGCATGATCTCGCCCGCCATCACCTTCGATCGGCTCGCCTATATCGGCGGGCTGAAAGAGGCCGGTTTCGACGACGAGCAGGCGCGCACCCAGGCGGATGCGCTGGACGCGGCGTTGCGCGACTCTGTGGCGACGAAGGCCGATCTGCGCGAGTCCGAGCTGCGGCTCGAGGCCAAGATCGAGACCACGGCGGCGAATCTCCGCGCGGACATCGCCCGTTGGCTTATCGCGGCCGTTATCGCAATCGGCGGCCTCATTCTCGCCGCCGTCAAATTCATCAAATGACGCGACGACTTCGGGTTGACGAGCCGAGCATTTCCAGCGTCATGGCCGCGCTTGTCGCGGCCATCCACGCCGTGACGGCTCGCGATGCGGGAGTATGAGCCGCGCATCACCGCTCTTCTCCTCGCGTGCTGCGATGTCACGGCGTGGATACCCGCGACAAGCGCGGGCATGACGCGGCTGCGCGGGGAGCGTCAATCTGGATTCGTAGCCCCGCCCGTCACATCGCTTGCCCGCGCATCTGTTTCGCAATAGCGTGGCCCCAGCTGATCTGAGCCTTACGTTTCCAGTCGTTTTCGTGGCGTCGCATCATGCGTGGGTGGGCGGACCCTCGGCTTTATGGATTGCTCGCGTCGATTTCTTTCACGACGCCCGGCGCGGCCGGCGCCTTTCTGCAACCTCCGGGCGAGGGCGTCGCCATACTCACCACCAACGTTGCAGAGGCGCATGGGGCCTATGACTCGCGCGGCCAGCTCGTCGCCGCTCCGGCCTATGACAAGCTCGAGACGCAGCTCTATGTGGAATATGGCCTGATCGAGCAAATGACGCTCGTCGCCGAGACGAATTATCTGCGCTTTCGCGGCTCGGGCGCGAATAAGCAGTCCGAGCAGCTGGCGGTCCTCACCGAGCAGGCGCGCGCCGGCGCGCCGCTCTATCTGCCGCCGGGCGTCGGCGAGGGCGCGCGCTATGCGGGGCCGGGCGCCCAGTCGCTCGGCGCACGGCTGCGGCTGCTGCAGCTCGGTCCCGCGATCCTGTCCACCCAGGCGAGCTTGCGCGCTTCGGTCGGCGAGGGACGCAAGTTCCTCGATATGGCCGAGCATTTCCAATTCGACGGACGGCTGCAGATCGGCTGGCCGATCGAGTTCCTCGGCATGCCCGGCTTCGCCGAAGGACAGGTCGGCTACCGCACGGCCGGCCAGAACAGCGACGAAATCCGCGCCGAGGTCACGACCGGCGTGCGGCCGAGCCGCGAGATGCTGCTGCTGGCGCAGGGCTTCTTCTATGTCGCGCCCTTCGCGTCTAGCGCCGCCTTCACCGTCTCGCAACGTCTGCAGCTCAGCGCGGTCTATGATCTGACGCGTGAGGTCGCCGTGCAGCTCGGCGCGCGCGCCGCCTTGCGCGGCGTCAATGATTCGGCCGAGCGCGGCCTCATCGGCGCCCTATGGTATAGGTTCTGAGGGCGGCGACCGGCGGGGAAACGAATGACGCATTGCTTCGGGATCATTCTCGCAGGCGGGCAGGCGCGGCGCATGGGCGGCGTCGACAAGCCGCTGATCGAAATCGGCGGCGCCTCGATCCTCGAGCATGTCATCCGCCGCCTCTCGCCCCAATGCGTCGGCTTGGCGCTCAACGCCAATGGCGCGCCGGAGCGCTTCGCCGCCTACGGCCTGCCGATCCTCGCCGATGGGGTTCCAGGCTTCGCCGGTCCGCTCGCCGGCGTGCTGGCCGGGCTCGATCACATCGCCGCCGTGCATCCGGACGCGCCTTTCGCGGTGAGCGCGCCAGCCGATACGCCCTTCCTTCCCGCCGATCTCGTCGCGCGCCTCGTCGCCGCGCGCGCCGCGGAAGGAGCCGAGATCGCGGTCGCCGCCTCGGGCGAGCGCCGGCATCATGCGGTGGCGCTGTGGCCGGTCGCACTGCGCGAGGAACTGCGCCATGCGCTGGTGCAGGAGGATTTGCGCAAGGTCAGCGGCTTCATCGAGCGCTACCGGAATGTGGTCGTCGACTGGCCCGTCACGCCTTATGATCCGTTCTTCAATGTCAATCGGCCGGAGGATGTCGAGACGGCGAAGGCGATCGAGAAGATGGCGCGCGCGGAATCTACGAAAATTCGCTGATCTCGAAGGGCCCTCATCCGACCCTCGCCGACGCGAGGGCCACCTTCTCCCCCCTGCGGGAGAAGGGAGCGAACGGCGAGATTCTGCCTAAACGTATCCCGGGTCGATCTTGCCGGCGCGCTCGAGCCAGCGCGGCGTCGGCAGGTCGAGACCGCGCAGGAAGTCGAGATTGTAGAGCTTCGAGGCGTAGCGCGTGCCGAGATCGGCGAGGATCGTCACGATCGTATGGCCGGGACCGAGCTCCTTGGCGAGCTGGATCGCGCCGGCGACGTTGACGCCCGACGAGCCGCCGAGCAGCAGCCCCTCATTCTCGGCGAGATCGAACAGGATCGGCAGCGCCTCCTGATCGGTGATCTGATAGGCGAGGTCGATCGGCGCGCCCTCGAGATTGGCGGTGATGCGGCCCTGGCCGATGCCTTCGGTGATCGACGAGCCGGAGGATTTTAATTCTCCAGTCGTGTAATAGGAAAAGAGCGCCGCGCCCATCGGATCGGCGAGGGCGATTTTGACCGAGGGCTTGCGCTCCTTGAGCGCCATGCCGATGCCGGCGAGCGTGCCGCCGGTGCCGACGGCGCAGACGAAGCCGTCGATCTCGCCATTGGTGTCGGCGAAAATCTCCGGCCCCGTCGTTTTCACATGGGCGTCGCGATTGGCGACATTGTCGAACTGATTGGCCCAGATCGCCCCCTCCGGGCGCTCCTTCGCCAGCCGTTCGGCGAGACGGCCGGAGAGCTTCACATAATTGTTCGGATTGGCGTAGGGGACGGCGGGAACCTCGACCAGCTCCGCCCCCTGCAGGCGCAGCGTGTCCTTCTTCTCCTGGCTCTGCGTCTCGGGAATGACGATCACCGTGCGAAAGCCGAGCGCATTGGCGACGAGCGCGAGGCCGATGCCGGTATTGCCGGCGGTGCCCTCGACGATGACGCCGCCCGGCTTCAGCGCGCCGCCCGCAATGGCGGCCTGGACGATGGAGAGGGCGGCGCGGTCCTTCACCGAGCCGCCGGGATTCATGAACTCCGCCTTGCCGAGGATGCGGCAGCCGGTCGCCTTCGAGGCCGCGCGCAATTCGATGAGCGGGGTGGCGCCAATCGCTTCGATGACATTTTCGGCGAATTTCATGGAGCTCTTTTCCTCTCCGCGGGATATGTCGCGCTAGCCTATGGGCAAAGGAGAAGCAAGGATTATTCCGCTTCCGAGCGCAGGCGGAATGTCGCGCGATGGGTCGCGCTCTCGCCCGGGCGGAGAATGCGCATGGACGGCTTCTCATAGAGATCGCCGCAAAAATCCTCGGGGTCGCCGTGGCCGGTCCAGGCCTCGATGCAGAGAAAGGGCGACGGGGGCCGCGACCACAGCGCGATATGCGGAAAATCGTCGAGCTCGATGCAAAGGTTCGCGCCGGCGCCGTTGTCGTAAGCGAGGCGCCGGCTCGCGGCGTCGAGGAAGCACAGCGCCTCCTCGGCCAGCAGCTCGCGCGTCAACGGCAGCGCGGCGCCGTCGAGCGGGACCGGCCGGCGGCGCGCCGAGAACAAGCCGCCCGGCGCGATGACCGGAACCTCGGGGCGCTCGGCGCGCTCGAAGCGGATCATATGCGGGGCCCGCGAGCCGGCCAAGGGCCAGCGGAAGCCCGGATGCAGGCCGGCCGCATAGGGCAGGGGACGCTCGTCGCGATTGATCGCGCGGAGCGCGACCTCGAGCTCCCCGGGCCGCAGCGCATAGCGCGCCTCCAGCCGAAAGGCGAAAGGGTAGAGGGCCAGCGTCTCGGCGTCCGCGTCGAGCACGAAGCGCGCCGAGGTCTCCGACCGCTCGGCGAGCGCGAAGCGCTTGTGCCGCGCGAAGCCGTGCAGGCCGAGCGGAAACTCGCGGTCGCCGACGCGGGCGCGGCCGTTGCGCGTCCAGCCGACGACGGGAAACAGCAGCGGCGCGGTCTCGCTCCAGACGGCGGCGTCGGGCGACCACAGCAGCTCGGCGCCTCGCGCCCGCCAGGAGGAGAGCTGCGCGCCGAGCGGCGAGACGGCGGCGTCATCATCGTCGCCGGCGCGGAGGAGAATCGGTTCGCTCATAGCGTGAGCGTGCCTGTTTCTCAGCGCTGCGCAAGGCCGGACGGCGATGCTGCGGTCAACGCGTAGGTATGGTTACAGTTCGGTAACGCCGATTGGAGAAATTGCTGGACATCGACTGTCGAGGAGGCGGGGATGGATGCGTTCGAGATCAGCGAGACAGGAACGAATTGCCGGCCGGCGGCGCTCATGCGCGACACGCAGAGCCGCGGGCGGCGTGACGCTGCGGCGGCCGTGACGCCGCTGCGTCGCCAGCGGGCGACGCTCTCCCTCGCGCAGCTCATTCGCGCCGCAATGCTGCTGGCGGCAGGCTTCGCTTGCGCCGCGGGGCTTCGCGCCGGCTCGGCGGGAGCGCAGACATGGTCGAAAGATGGGATGCCGGCGCATGTGCGGATGGTGAACGGCGACCGCTAAAATCAGCTGCGTCATTGACTTAAAGGGGTCGACCGAGGCTTCGCCCCGCGTCGCGAAGGCCGCTCCCCGCGCCACATGGGGCGAGGGCGGCCGCTGGCCGACGCCGCGAGCGTGGCATTACGTACGGATTCAAGGATTAAGGTTAAGCGAAAGCTAATAGGGCGCGCCCGGCGAAATTGCGATACATAGGGAGCCGGTGGGACTGCGGCGGCGTGACCCCGCAGCGTAGCGAAGCGTTCGAGAGCGTGACAAATGGCGCAAGCGTCGGATTTGATCGGAAGCATGCAGCCTCCCGTGTCTTTCGCGGAGAGGCTCGCAGGTTCGGAGGCGTTCGGCGCCCTGTTCCGGGAGGGCATGGCGCTGGTCGAGGAGGCGGCCGCCTATCTCGACGGCTCCGGCCGCGACGACGCCAAATCTCTGCCGCGCCCTGAGGCGCTGGCCTATGCCGCCGAGAGCATGCGGCTGACGACCCGTCTCATGCAGATCGCCTCCTGGCTGCTGCTGCAGCGCGCCGTGAATCAGGGCGAGATCACTAGGGTCCAGGCGGCGAGCGACAAGCACAAGGTGCGGTTGTCGCAGCAGGAGCTGGCCTCCAATCCGGAGATATTCTCGCATCTGCCCGAGAAGCTGCGCGACCTCGCCATTCACTCGCTGCGCCTGCAGGCGCGCGTGATCCATCTCGATCAGCTGATCTATGGCGCGTCCGTCGCGCCGCAGAGAACCACCGAGCCGAGCCCGGTCGAGGCGCAGCTGCAGAAGCTGCGCAACGCTTTCGCGACGGGAATGTAAAGCTCAGGAGCGTCGTTGGGCAGGGCAATCGGGCGAAGGATCCCCACCCTCCCGAGGAGCCGCCGTAGGCGGCGTATCGAAGGGCGGCCGTGGGGCGAAATCTTCAGGTCTCTTCCCGTTGCGCCGTCCTTCGAGACGCCTGCTTCGCGGGCTCCTCAGGACGAGGGTCGTGGATAAGTCCCTTCACCCCGATCGCCATGCATCGAGGGGGAGCGCCGCCCGAAGCGGCTTCTCTCACTTCTTGCCGAAGGACATATTGCCGAAGCGCGAGTTGAAGCGCGACAGACGGCCGCCGCGGTCGAGCAGCTGCTGCGAGCCGCCGGTCCAGGCCGGATGCGTCTTGGGGTCGATGTCGAGATTGAGGATGTCCCCCTCCGAGCCCCAGGTCGAGCGGGTGAAATACTCCGACCCGTCGGTCATGACGACCTTGATCGTATGGTATTCGGGGTGGATTTCCTTTTTCATTCTCTCGTCCTCGACATCCTGCAGGAATTGCGGCGCTCTTAGCGCAATGCGCGCAAAGGAGCAAGCGCGCCCATCGGCGCCGCGTCAGGCGGCGAGCAGCCGCTGCACCTCGTTGACGAGATCGCGAAGATGGAAGGGCTTGGAGAGGATCTTGGCTTGGCGGGGAGCCTGATTGTCCGGATTGAGGGCGACCGCGGCGAAGCCGGTGATGAACATCACCTTGATCTCGGGATCGAGCTCGGTGGCGCGGCGGGCGAGCTCTATGCCGTCCATCTCCGGCATGACGATGTCGGTGAGCAGCAGCTCGAAAGGCTCCACCCGCAGCTGGTCATAAGCGGCGAGGCCGTTGTCGAAGGATTTGACGGCGAATCCGGCCGTCTGCAGCGCGCGCACCAGAAAGCGCCGCATGTCGTTGTCGTCCTCCGCCAGAAGGATCTTCGCGGAAATCTTCTCGGTCATATCGTTCCTCGCCTGTTTGCCTCATAAGGACGCACTTTGGTAAAAATCGGGTGAAACGAAGAAGACGCGGCGACGCTCGCGCCGCCTTGCCCTGGCCCTTGTTTCGCATATCGATAAAAATTCGGGAATCCCCGAGCCGATCGGTCTATGGTGCCGGGTCGGACGAAGCGCGAGCACGGACCAAGCGCGAAACGATCGAGGGTGAGGTCGATGAGTTCCGAGCCGTTGCAGGACGAGGATAGCGCGCAGGCGCAGGACGGCGCCGCGTCGCCCGATGCGGGAATCGGCGCGCCTTTCGAGGTGATCGAGCCCGAGGAGCTGGTCTCCCCGCTGGTCTTCTCCTCTCCCCATTCGGGCGACATCTATCCCGCCGGCTTTCTCGCCAGCTCGCGGCTCGACATTGCGAGCCTGCGCCGCTCCGAGGATGCGCATGTGCATGCGCTGTTCGGCCTCGCGCCGACGGCGGGCGCGCCGCTCATCAAGGCGCATTTCCCGCGCGCCTATCTCGATCTCAACCGCGAGCCCTATGAGCTCGATCCGCGCATGTTCGAGGATGCGCTGCCAGAGTTCGTCAACACGCGCTCGCTGCGGGTCGCCGCCGGCCTCGGCACCATTCCGCGCGTCGTCGCCGACGCGCGCGAGATCTACGCCGAGCGGCTGCGCGTCGACGAGGCGCTGCGCCGCATCGACAGCCTGCACAAGCCCTATCACGCCGCGCTGCGCGGGCTGGTGGAGCGCGCGCGGCGCCGCTTCGGCGTCGCTCTGCTCGTCGATTGCCATTCGATGCCGTCGAATGTCGCCAAGGAGAGCCAGACGCCGCGCGGCGACAAGCGCAAGCCCGATTTCGTGCTCGGCGACCGCTTCGGCGCCAGCTGCTCGGCGGAGATCGTCGAGACCATCGAGGCGCGGCTGCGGCAATGGGGCTATCACGTGCAGCGCAACCGTCCCTATGCGGGCGGCTATATCACCGAGCATTACGGCCGTCCGGCCGCCGGCTCGCATGCGGTGCAGATCGAGATCGCGCGCAATCTCTACATGGACGAGAACGATCTCGCGCGCAATGACGCGTTCGAGCTGCTGGTCGCGCGGCTCGGCGAGCTGGCGCGGCTGCTGGCGCAGACGGTCGGACCGCGCGAGCAGCGCGCCGCCGCCGAATAGCCGCGAAGAGCCGACCAGCCGCGAGGAAAAGAGAGCGCATGTCCGCCGTCGATTTCGAGAAATTCGTCGAGCGTCTCGCCGATGCTTCGGGCGAGGCGATCCTGCCGTTCTTCCGCACCAGCCTCGCGACGGAGGACAAGGCCCATGGCGGCGTCTTCGATCCGGTGACCGAGGCCGACCGCGCCGCCGAGATCGCCATGCGGCGGCTCATCGAGAGCGCTTTTCCGAGCCATGGAATCGTCGGCGAGGAATTCGGCGATGTGCGCGCCGACGCCGAATATGTCTGGGTGCTCGATCCGATCGACGGCACCAAGAGCTTCATCTGCGGCCTGCCCCTGTGGGGCACGTTGATCGGCCTCACTCATAATGGCCGCCCCTGCTACGGGCTGATGCATCAGCCGTTCACGCGCGAGCGTTTTTCAGGAGACGGGGAGGCGGCCTATTGGCGCGGGCCGGCGCGCCGCCATGCGGAGCCCGCGTGGAAAGCGCAGCAAGCCGCCGCCGCCGAGGAGCGCCGCAAGCTGAGCGTGCGCGCCTGCGCGAGCCTCGCAGACGCCACCTTGATGACGACCTCGCCGAAGCTGATCGATGAGAGCCTGCGCGACGCCTTCTTCCGCGTCGAGGCGAAGACGCGCCTCTCGCGCTACGGCGGCGATTGCTATGCTTATTGCGCGCTGGCGGCGGGCCATGTCGATCTCGTGATCGAGACCAATCTCAACCCTTACGACATTGTCGCGCTGATCCCGATCGTCGAAGGCGCGGGAGGAATCGTCACCACCTGGGACGGCGGCTCGGCGGCGCAGGGCGGGGCGATCATCGCGGTGGGCGATCGCCGCATCCATGAGGCGGCGATGCGGATGCTGGCGGACGGTTGAAAACGGGCGACTCGCGCCGCCCGTCCTTTCGTTCGTTCAACTCGTCTTTCGTTCAGCTCGACACGCGCTGGCATTCGTCGGCGCAGGCTTTGCACGCGTCGCCGCAATTCTTGCATTCGGAATATTGCGGGAAGCGGTCGCATTCCTTCTTGCAGGCCATGCACACGTCATAGACCGTCTTGGCGAGCGCCGGCGTCGCCGACGAGTTGACCGCCGACAGCGTCTCCAGCGCCGCGCAGGCGGCGACGAGATCATAGGAGGCCTTGGTGCAGTCGGCCATGCTGGTGTCGTTCATCGACAGCATGCCGAAGCAATGGCGCAGGCACTCATTGCCGGTCGACACGCATTTGGCGCTCGTCTCCATCAGCGCGTGATATTTCGCCGGATGGTGATGCACAGGCGCGCCCGGCGCGAGACCTTGCGTCGTTTGCGCAAAGGCGCGGCTCGCCGAGGCCGCGGCCGCGGCGGCGCCGATGGCGGCGACGAATTGGCGGCGTTCCATTGGTCGTTCCTCTCGTGTTCGAGAAAGCTGCGCCCCACTTGGAGCGCTGTCACGAAATATCAACGCGTCCCGCCCGCGGCGCGTTGCGAAGCAATGGCGCCAACTCCATTTATTTCGTCTCTCGAGGAGGGAAAGATGGAGCAGACCGTCACGTTCTCGCTCGCGCGCAGCGATGCGGAAGCGCTCGTCGGGACGCTGCGGCGGCGGGCGGAGCGTCTATGCGACATTCGCCGCGAGCTGTGCGAGCCCGAAGAGGGAGACGAGCTCGAGCGGCAAGAGCGCGCTTTTTTCGAAGCGGAGAACGCCGTGGTCGAGCGCGTTCTCGCCGTGCTGGACGGAGCGCTCTCGGCGGCGGCGCACGCCTGAGCCCCTGCTCAGGCGGCGTCGTCCCAGACCAGCGGTCGGCGGATCTCGCCGCGCGCCTCGGGACATTTCGCCAGCAGCAGGCGCAGCACCACGGCGAGATCGGCGGCGACATGCGGCAAGCCGAGATCGGCGAAGCCGCGCGGCGAGGATGATGTCGCGCACCGCCTCCGCGCCGCGATGGCGGTTGAGCAGATAGCTGTCGAGCCTGCGCGCATGAGCGTCCGAGGGCGCCGACGATGGTTCGGCGAGCAGGCCCGAGCGCTCCAGGGATTGCGTGAGAAGGGTCATGCATCGGCTCCGTTGAGTCGATGCGCGGTCTAGCGTTCCGAGACTGACCTTTCGTGACGACTTTCCTGTGGAAACTACTGAAGCAGCGTCGCCTCGTCCGCAGCGATCCGGTCCAGCAGGCGCTCGGCCGAATCGGCGACCTTGAGCCAGACCTCGTGCCCTTCGTCGTCGCCGGCGCGCTGCAGGTCGAGCGCGCGCTCGCGCGCCTTCGACGGAGCTTTGCCGGCGAGCCGATGCGTGAGCACGCGGGCGTGGATCTCCACGGCCTGCTCGAGAGAAATCTCCATTGCGTCAACTCCTCCCGCCTCCGGGGCGGGTTGTCTTGCGGCCTCCCCGGATCTGTCACATGGCCGCGGCGCGACGCCGATGCGGCGGATCGTCGCATTTGCGCCGCATCGGCGTCAGACCGCCGCCGCGATCTGCGCGCCGGCCGCCGCACGCCGGCGCTCGACCGCCTCGGCGAGACGGCGCAGGCAGTCGAGCGATCGCGGCCAGTCGAGGCAGCCGTCGGTGACGCTCTGCCCATAGACGAGCGGCCGTCCGGCGACGAGGTCTTGACGCCCCCCGACGAGATGACTTTCGATCATCACGCCGATGACGCTGCGCTCGCAGGCTTCGATCCGCTGCGCCAGCTCATCGATCACATGGGGCTGATTCTCCGGCTTCTTGCCGCTGTTGGCGTGTGAGGCGTCGACCATCACATAGGGCGAGACGCCGGATTTTTCCGCCTCGGCGCAGGCGGCTGCGACGCTCACGGCGTCATGGTTCGGCGTCTTTCCGCCGCGCAGGATGATGTGGCAATCCTCATTGCCGCGGGTCGCGGCGATGGCGCAGCGCCCGTCCTTGGTGACGGCGAGGAAATGATGCGGCTGCGCGGCCGAGAGCGCCGCGTCGACGGCGATGCGCACATTGCCGTCGGTGCCGTTCTTGAAACCGATGGGGCAGGAGAGGCCCGAGGCGAGCTCGCGATGCACCTGGCTCTCGGTCGTGCGCGCGCCGATCGCGCCCCAGCCGACGAGATCGGCGGTATATTGCGGCGTCGTCATGTCGAGGAATTCGCAGCCCGCCGGCAGGCCGAGCTCATTCACCTCGAGCAGCAGGCGCCGCGCCAGCCGCAGCCCCGTCTCGATGTCGAAGCTGCCGTCGAGACGCGGATCGTTGATGAGGCCCTTCCAGCCGACGGTGGTGCGCGGCTTCTCGAAATAGACGCGCATGATGATCAGCAGCCGATCGGCAAATTCGTCGCGCGCTGCGGCGAGACGGCGCGCATAATCGAGCGCGGCGTCGGCATCGTGAATGGAGCACGGGCCGATGACGACGGCGAGACGGTCGTCGCGGCCGCGCAGGATCTCGCGCAGCGCGGCGCGGGCGGAAGCGACGACGCGGCTCGCGCTCTCGCTGCGCGGCAATTCGCGCATGATCTCGGCGGGCGGGGTCAGCTCTTTGATTTTGACGATGCGCAGATCGTCGGTTTCGGTCGGCACGGCGCGGCTCCTCTTCTGTGGGGGCCGGCGGCGCAAAAAAGCCGCCAGCGGGTCTGGCGGCTCCAGGGATTTTCGCGGGCTTCTGGGTCTCTAGTCGACCATCCGCATCGCTCCCTTCGCCGCCGGCGCGAGATAGCCGAAAAACCAATAGAAGGGCGCAGCGGGGACGAAGGTCATGGGGCGGCAGTTAAATCGGCGCGCGCGATCCTGTCAAGCGTCCGCGAGCGCGAAGAAAGGGCCGGGGACGCCGGCCCTTCGCAGGCGAGCCGTCGCGCGCGCTCAGTCGCAGACCGTCACGTCGCGGAAATAGCGCACATTGCCCCAGCGATCGGTGACGGGACGGCGGCTGACATAGCAATCGGAATCGGTGATCGCGTCCAGCGCGAGCGCGCCGAGCGCGCTGGCGGCGACGTCGCCCGCGTCGGGGCCATGATCATGATGATAGTGGCGCGAGTGCGCGTCGGCGGAGAGGGTCGAGCCCGCGAGGGCGAAGGCCAGCAGGCCTGCGGTGAAAAGCGTTTTGATCATGGTCGCGCTCCGTGAAACGAAATGGCGTCGCTCATCCTCGGCGAGCCTCGCGACCTTACGAAAGGCTCGCCGCGCGCGATGTGCGCCGGCGCACATCGCGGTTTCGCCATGCGAGCCTCCAAGGCTCGCCTTTGTCCCGGAACGTCATTCCTCGCTCTGCGCCAGCAGCTTCGCCTGATGATCCGTCGTCAGCGCGTCGAAGATCTCGTCGAGCTCGCCCTCGATCACGCGATCGAGCTTGTACAGCGTCAGATTGATGCGATGGTCGGTGACGCGGCCTTGCGGAAAATTATAGGTGCGGATGCGTTCCGAGCGGTCGCCCGAGCCGACCTGCGCCTTGCGGTCGGCGGCGCGCGCGCTGTCCAATCGTTGGCGCTCGGCGTCGAAGAGGCGTGAACGCAGCACTTCCATCGCCTTGGCCCTGTTGCGATGCTGCGAGCGCTCCTCCTGCATCATCACCACTATTCCCGAGGGCAGATGCGTGATGCGGATCGCCGATTCGGTCTTGTTCACATGCTGGCCGCCGGCGCCGCCGGAGCGCATGGTCTCGATCTGCAGATCCTTGTCGTCGATGGCGACATCGACTTCCTCGGCCTGCGGCAGCACCGCGACTGTCGCCGCGGATGTGTGGATGCGTCCCTGCGTCTCGGTCGCCGGCACGCGCTGCACGCGATGCACGCCAGATTCGAATTTCAATCGCGCATAGACGCCGCGTCCAGAGATCTCGGCGACGATTTCCTTATAGCCGCCGAGCGCGCCCTCGCTCGCCGAGAGAATCTCGACGCCCCAGCCTTTGACGCCGGCGTATTTCTGATAGGCGCGGAAGAGATCGCCGGCGAAGAGCGCGGCCTCGTCGCCGCCCGTTCCCGCGCGCACCTCGAGAATGACGCCCTTCTCGTCGGCCGAATCCTTCGGCAGCAGCGCGAGCTTCAACTCCTGCTCGGCGCTCGCGAGCGCGCTTTCGGCCGCGTCGAGCTCGCCCTCGACGAAGGCGCGCATCTCGGGCTCGAGCGCAGGATCGGCCAGCATCTCGCCGAGGCCGGCGATCTCGGCGCTGGTCGCGCGCCAGGTCCTGATTCTGGCGACCACATCGTCCAGCGTGGCGAGCTCGCGCGACAGCGCGACGAAGCTCGCGGCGTCCGGCCCGGCGGCGAGCCTGGCGCCGATCTCATCGTGGCGGCGGAGAATGAGGTCGAGCTTGTCTTGTGCGAACATGTCCGGTCCGAGGCCAATGCGAGCGTCTCCTTTAGCCGCTTCAGGGCGGAAAGCGAGAGAAATGGCGGGCGAAAGGAGGGGATGCGGCATAGCACAGGCTCGGCGCACCGAGTGCGTCGTTAGAGCACGGGGCCAAACCGGGTTCACAGCTTGTTCACGACAGTGCTATTTTCTAGCCTCCGTTGCATAGGGGGAGGCTTTGTCATGAGTTTTTTCACAATTTCGTGCATGTCGGGGGTCGTCGCGGCCGCGGCGCCTCGGTGGCTCGCCGTCGCGATCCTCTCTCTTTCCCTCGCCGCGCCCGCCGTCGCAGCGAGCGCGTCGCGCACGCGGCTCATGGCCCAGCCCGGTTCTTCGAAAGCCGGCCTCGCGGTGAAGCTCATCGCCGAGGTCGATGGCCTCGGCGGCGGCGCGCCGACGGGGACGGTGAGCTTTTCCGAAGGCGGCGTCGCGCTGGGCGCGGGAACGCTGTCGGCCTTTGGCGCCGGGCAGGCGACGCTGGCGTCGGCTTGCGCGCTGACCAGCGTCGGCGGCGTCATGTGCTGGGGCTATAATGAATTCGGCGCAGTCGGCGACGGGACGACGACGGATCGACCTTCACCGGTCGCGGTGTCCGGCCTGTCCGGCGGCGTCGTCGCGATCACGACAGGAGCGTTGCATGCCTGCGCGCTGACGGTCGCGGGCGCCGTGCTCTGCTGGGGCTCGAACGCCAATGGTCAGATCGGCGATGGGACGATGACGAATCGTCTGACGCCGGTCGCCGTATCGGGTCTTTCGAGCGGGGTCGTCGCGATCGCGGCGGGCCAATTCCACAATTGCGCCCTGACCAGCGCGGGCGCCGTCCTTTGCTGGGGTTGGGACGGACTCGGTCAACTCGGCGATGGAGTGGAGAATTACTATGTGAATCGTCTCACGCCGGTCGGCGCCTGGGGGCTTTCGAGCGGCGTCGTCTCGATCACGGCGGGCGACAATCACAGTTGCGCGGTGATGAGAGGCGGCGCCGCACGATGCTGGGGTCAAAATCACCGAGGCCAGCTCGGCGACGGGACGACGACGGAGCGTAGTAAGCCTGTCGCCGTTACCGGTCTTGCGGGTGGCGTCGCCGCGATCATGGCCGGAGGGGTCCATACTTGCGCGGTGACCAGCGCCCATGCCGTCAAATGTTGGGGCTACAACTACTATGGCCAGGTCGGCGACGGGACGACGACGACTCGCATCACCCCGGTGGCCGTGTCTGGCCTCTCGAGCGGCGTCGTCGCGCTCGCGGCCGGCTACGGTCATAATTGCGCGCTGAAAGGCGACGGCGGGCTCTGGTGCTGGGGGCGCAACTACTTCGGCCAGGTCGGCGACAGGACGACGACGCATCGCGCCACGCCCGTTTCCGTGCCCGGCCATACGAGAGGCGTGCTCGCGATCGCGCTGGGCGGCGATCATAGCTGCGTTTCGGTCGGCGGCGGGATCGTCCGATGCTGGGGTAACAACTGGCATGGCGAGCTCGGCGACGGAACGTTCAAGAACCGTCTCGCCCCGGCGCCGATTCCCGGCTTCACGGCGCTGATCCGTGCGCGGGCGTCCATGCTGACCAATTCGCTCGCCGTCGGGTCGCATACGCTGCAAGCGAGCTTTCCGGGCGACGCCGCGCATTCGGCGTCGAGCGGATCGCAGTCGCACAGCATCGTCCCGTGACGCTGGCTCGGCGCGCCGCTCGGCCGTGAAACAAAAGCGAATGCGGCGCTCCGCCGCGAGCGGCGGCCGAGAGGTGCGTCGTTAGAGCGCGGGGCCGAACCGGGGTCGAAGCTTGTTCACGACAGGACGATTTCCTAGCCTCCGTTGACGTTGCGGAGGCTTCATCATGAGTTGTTTCAAAATTTTGTGCATCGCTCTGTCTGTCACGGCGGCTCCGGCCGTCGGGACGCATCGGCTGCAGGCGAGCTATCCGGGTGAAGGAGCGCATGGCCCGTCGAGCCGGCTGCATACGCACTTCGTCGTCCCTTGACGGCCGAACGGATAGGCCGGTCCGAACGCGTCGAGCCGCCAGATCATGCCGCTCTTCTCGCTTTTCACGGAGTTTTCGATCATGAGCGCTTTCCGATTTGTTGCTGCCGCGATTTTGTCTCTCGCCCTCGCGGCGCCCGCATTCGCCGAGAGCGCGTCGCGCACGCGGCTCTTGTCTCGGCCCAATCCGACGAAGCTCGGCCAGACGGTGAAGCTCGTCGGCGAGGTCGACGGGCTCGGCGGTGCGCCGACGGGAACGGTGGGCTTTGCCGACGGCGCGATCACGCTCGGCGCGGGGCCGCTGTCGCCCTATGGCGCGGGGCAGGCGACTTTGTCGATGGGCGGTCAGCACAGTTGCGCCTTGCCTGCGGCAGGCGGCGTGAGCTGCTGGGGTCGAAACGATTATGGCCAGCTCGGCGACGGAACAATGGTCCGCCGAAGCAGTCCCGTCTCGGTGTCGGGTTTGCCGAGCGACATCGTCGCGATCTCGATGGGCGATGGCCACAGCTGCGCGTTGACCAGCGCCGGCGCCGTCGAATGCTGGGGCTGGAATCAAGTCGGGCAGCTCGGCGACGGGACTTATCCGAACCGGTCTGCGCCGGGCGTCGTGACGCGTCTTTCGAGCGGCGTCGTTGCGATCGCATCCGGCGACGTCCACAGCTGCGCGTTGACCAGCGTCGGCGCGGTGAAATGCTGGGGTTCGAATGTCGCGGGGCAGCTCGGCGCCGGAACGCCGACCTATCATCGCACCCCCATTGGCGTGACAGGGCTTCGGAGCGGCGTCGTCGCCATCGCTGGCGGAAACCAGCACAGTTGCGCGCTCGCCACCGCCGGCGCCGTAAAGTGCTGGGGCTCTAATTCCCACGGCCAGCTCGGCGATGGGACGACGGCGAATCGCGCGACGCCCGTCGCCGTGCCGAGCCTCTCGAGCGGCGTCGTCGCGATCACGGCGGGCTGGGGCCACAGCTGCGCGCTGACCAAGGCCGGCGCCGTCGTTTGCTGGGGCGACAACTCCAACGGTCAGATCGGCGACGGAACGACGACGACCCGTCACACCCCGGTCGTAGTGTCAGGTTTGACGAGCGGCGTCGTCGCGATCGCAACGGGCAGCAATCATAACTGCGCGCTCAAGGGCAACGGCGCTGTCCTGTGCTGGGGATCCAATCAAGACGGTGTGCTCGGCGACAGGACGATGACAAATCGGACGACGCCCGTCGCAGTGCCTGGCCACACACGAGGCGTCGTTGCGATCGCGCTGGGCTCCGATCACACCTGTGTGACGATCAGCTCCGGGGTCGTCAGATGCTGGGGCAGCGACGGGCTGGGTCAGCTCGGCGACGGAACGTTTCAGCGCCGCCGCCTCGCGCCCAAGCCGATTCCTGGTTTCACGGCGCTCGTCCGCGCGCGGGGGCATCTGCTGACCAACTCGCTCGCCGTCGGGACGCATGCGGTGCAGGCGAGCTATCCCGGCGATGCGGCGCATACGCCGTCTAGCGGAACGCAGTCGCTGACCGTCGTCCCGTGACGCCGGCTCGTCGCTGCTTCTCTCGGGCCTCTCGATTAACGGAGTTTCGAACATGAATGCCTTGCGATTTCTCGCAGTCGCAGCCCTTTCTCTCGCGCTCGCCGCGCCGGCTTTCGCAAAAAGCGCGTCGCGCGCGCGGCTCGTCACTCTGCCTGATCCGGCGAAGGCAAGCCAGGCGGTGTTGCTGCAAGCCGAGGTCGACGGCCGCCGCGGCGGCCCGTTGGGCTTGGTGAGCCTCACCGACGGCTCCGTGTCTTTGGGTTCGGCGAAATTGGCGCGCGCGGGAGCGCGGCAGGCGACCTTGTTCGCCGGAATTCGAGCCATATCGTCGCGATCGCGACCGGCCTTCATAGTTGCGTATTGACCAGCGCCGGCGCCGTCAAATGCTGGGGTCACAATTCCGAGGGCCAGCTCGGCGATGGAACGACACGCCCGTCGCCGTATCAAATCTTTCCGGCGGAGTCGCCGTGATCGCGCTCGGATTGGTTCATAGCTGCACGGTGACCATCGGCGGCGCCAAATGCTGGGGTTATAACTATGACGGCCAACTCGACGACGGAACCACGACAAACAAAGTCCTCCCCACGCCCGTCTCCCGCCTGACGCCCGTCGTCCGCGCCCGCGCGCGGCTATCGACGCGCGCGCTCGGTGTGGGGACCATGCGCTGCAGGCGAGCTTTCCGGGCGATGCAACTCACACGCCGTCGAGCGGATCGCAATGGCAGACCATCGTCCAGTGACGGCCGCCGCTTCCTCTCATTCGACGGAGATTTCGATTATGAACGCTTTCAGATTTGTCTGCGCCGCTGCGCTGTCCCTCGCCCTCGTGGCGCCCGCATTCGCCAAGAGCGCGTCGCGCATGCGGCTGCTCGCTTCGCCCGATCCGGCGAAGATAGGGAGGACCGTGCGGCTACAGGCCGAGGTCGACGGCCGCGGGCTCGGGCCGACGGGGAAGGTGACCTTTTCCGATGGAGCGGTCGTCATCGGCGCGGCGCTGCTGTCGCGCATCGGCGCGGGGCAGGCGACCCTGACCGGGGGAGCGACGCATGCCTGCGCAGTCTCTGCGGCTGGCGGCGCGCGATGCTGGGGCGGGAACGACCGCGGCGCGCTCGGCGACGGCTCGACCAAGCAAAGAGACGCGCCGGTCGATGTGCAGGGGCTCTCGCACGATATCGTCGCGGTCACGGGGGGTATTCTGCACAGCTGCGCGCTGACCAGCGCCGGCGCCGTCAAATGCTGGGGTTTCAACAATTCCGGCATTCTCGGCGATGGGACGTCGAACGACCGACTCAGGCCGGTCGGCGTGTCGGGCCTTTCGAGCGGCGTCGTCGCCGTCGCGGCCGGCGCGGTCCACACTTGCGCGCTGACCAGCGCCGGCGCCGCCAAATGCTGGGGGTACAATTCCGAGGGCCAGCTCGGCGACGGAACGACGTCGAGCCGCCGAACGCCGGTCGACGTAGCGGGCCTTTCGAGCGGCGTCGTCGCGATCACGGGAGGCAGAGAGCACACATGCGCTGCAACCAGCGCCGGCGCCGTCAAATGCTGGGGCTATAATGACCGTGGCCAGATCGGCGACGGGACCACGTCGGACCACTCGGCGCCCGTCGCCGTGTCGGGTCTTTCGAGCGGGGTCGTCGGCATCTCGGCGGGAGGGGCTCACAGCTGCGCGCTGACCAGCGCCGGCGCTGTCCTATGCTGGGGAGCCAATTTCGACGGCCAGCTCGGCGACGGGACCTATGAAAATCGTTCCACCCCGGTCGCGGTGTCGGGACTTTCGAGCGGCGTCGTCGCCATCTCGGCGGGCGAATATCACACTTGCGCGCTGACCGGCGCGGGCGCCGTCCTGTGCTGGGGATCGAACTCGTTCGGCGCGCTCGGCGATGCGTCGACGCCGGGCAGTCGGCCCATTCCCGGGCCGGTGACGGGTCTTTCGAGCGGCGTTCGCGTCGTCGCCGCCGGCGGCTCCCATACTTGCGCGCTGACCAGCGCCGGCGCAGTTCAATGCTGGGGCCAGAACTTCTTCGGCCAGATCGGCGACGGCACGAATACGCATCGTTCGACCCCGACGCCGGTCCTTCGCTTGACTCCCGCTGTGCGTGGCCGCGCGCTTTTGTCGACGCGCTCGCTCGGCGTCGGCGCGCACACGTTGCAGGCGAGCTTTCCGGGAGACGCGGCGCATGACCCGTCGAGCGCGGCGCAGTCGCAGACCATCGTCCCGTGACGGCGGCTCCGGCGGGGCAGCGCGGCCGACCTCGTTCGGGGCGCGCCTCGGCGTCCTCGATCATCTAGCTTCATTGCGGAGATTTCGATCATGACTGCTTTCAAAATTCTCTGCGTGGCCCTGTCTCTCGCCCTCGCGGCGCCGGCATTCGCCAAGAGCGCGTCGCGCACGCGGCTGCTCACTTCGCCCAATCCGGCGAAGCTCGGCCAGACGGTGAAGCTCGTCGGCGAGGTGGATGGTTTCGGCGGCGGCGCGCCGACGGGGACGGTGAATTTCACCGACGGCGACGTCGCGCTCGGCGCCGGGACGCTCTCGCCTTACGGCGCGGGACAGGCGACGCTGACGGCGAACATGTGGCACGTCTGCGCCTTGACATCCGCCGGCGGAGCCGCGTGCTGGGGCCGCAACTCCGCCGGCGAGGTCGGAGACGGGACGACGACGAGGCGCCTGAGCCCGGTCGCGGTGACGGGTCTTTCGAGCGGCGTCGTCGCCATATCGGCCGGCGGTTCGTATTCTTGCGCGCTGACCACCGTCGGCGGCGTCAAATGCTGGGGCGTCAACTATGCCGGCCAGCTCGGCGATGGGACGACCTTGGAGCGTCACCAGCCCGTCGCCGTTTCGGGATTGTCGACCGGCGTGGTCGCCATCGCGGCGGGATCTCAGCACAGCTGCGCGCTGACCGCCGTCGGAGGCGTCGAATGTTGGGGCAGCAACTATTACGGCCAGCTCGGCGACGGGACCACAGAAAATCGCCACACCCCCGTCACTGTGTCGGGCCTCTCGAGCGGCGTCGTCGCGATCTCGGCCGGCCAACATCACAGTTGCGCGCTGACCAGCGTCGGCTCCGTCAAATGCTGGGGGGGCATCTACACCAATCACAGCACCGTTCCCGTGGCCGTGCCCGGGCTGTCGAGCGGCGTCGCGGCGATCGCGTCGGGATTTTCTCACGCTTGCGCCCTCACCAGCCTCCACGGCGTCAAATGCTGGGGCACCAACAACTGGGGCGAGCTCGGCGACGGCACGAGGACGAACCGCTCGACGCCGGTCGAGGTCTCTACGCTGTCGACCGGCGTGGTGGCGATCGCCGGCGGACAGTACCATACCTGCGCCTTGAAAGGCGACGGCGCGCTTTTCTGCTGGGGGTCCAACGACAGCGGCCAAGTCGGCGACAGAACGACCACGACTCGCGACACGCCTGTCGCCGTGCCCGGCCATACACGGGGCGTCGCCGCGATCGCGCCGGCATTCGGATACACCTGCGTCTCGATGGTCACCGGGGTCGTCAGATGCTGGGGCTTCAATGCGAGCGGGCGACTCGGCGATGGGACGACCAGGAACCGCCGCGCTCCCAAGCCTATCCCCGATTTCACGGCCCTCGTTCGCACGCGGGCGCCTTTGTTGACAAAGTCGCTCGGCGCCGGAACGCATACGCTGCGGGCGACCTATTCGGGCGATGCGGCGCATTCGCAGTCGAGCGGCTCGCGCGCGCAGACCATCGCTCCGTGAAGAGGCGTCTTTGATCGAACGGCGGTCTTGCGAGGCGGCTCCGCCGCACTTGCTCGTGTCACGCGAAATGTCTAGCCTGCGCTCAATTCAGGGAGGGATTTCGATCATGAGCGCTTTCAAAATGTTCTGCGTCGCGCTGTGTCTCGTCCTCGCGGCGCCCGCGTTCGGCAAGAGCGCGTCGCGCACGCGGCTGCTCACTTCGCCCAATCCGGCGAAGCTCGGCCAGACAGTGAAGCTCGTCGGCGAGGTCGATGGCTTCGGCGGCGGCGCGGCGACCGGCAAGGTGACGTTCACCGATGGCGATGTCACGCTCGGATTGGGGACGCTGTCGCCTTATGGAGCGGGGCAGGCGACGCTCTCGGTGGGCCAGTGGCACAATTGCGTCTTGGACGCCGCCGGCGGGATCTCGTGCTAGGGCGTCAACAAGCATGGACAGCTCGGCGACGGAACGACGACGCGCCGCCTCACGCCGGTCGCCGTGTCGCTCTCGAGCCGCGCCGTCGCGGTGACGGTCGGCTATGCGCACAGCTGCGCGTTGACCACCGCCGGCGGCGTCAAATGCTGGGGTTGCATGACTGTTATCGAAGACAACATTTGCGAGGACAGCTCCACCCCTGTCTCCGTGCCGGGATTGTCGACCGGCGTCGTCGCCATCGCGGCGGGGTACGGGCACACTTGCGCGCTGACCGCCACCGGCGCGGTAAGATGCTGGGGCTTGAACTGGCATGGCCAACTCGGCGACGGCACGACCACGTCGCGAAGTGTTCCTGTTCCCGTCTCGGGTCTTTCGAGCGGCGTCGTCGCAATCGCGACGGGCGACTACTACAGTTGCGCGCTGACCATCGCGGGCGCCGTCAAATGCTGGGGGTGGAACTTGTATGGTCAGCTCGGCGACGGGACCCTGCAAGATCGTCACAGCCCCGTCTCGGTGTCGGGATTGTCGAGCGGCGTCAGCGCGATCTCTTCGGCGGCACTGCACAGCTGCGCGTTGACCCGCGCGCATGGCGTCAAATGCTGGGGTAAAATCAGCGACGGCAGCTCGGGGGGAATCGTCGGGTCGACGCCGAAAGATTTCGGGACGTTCACCGGCTTGGTCGCGATCGACGCCGGGAATTCACGGGCTTGTGCGTTGAAAGGCGATGGCGCGCTGCTGTGCTTGAAGCTCGGTCAAGGCGGCGTGCCCATCGCCGAACCCATTTACACGCGAGGGGTAGTCGCGTCGGCGGGAGGCTCCGCTTGCGTCTCTATGGCCTCCGGCGCCGTCACCTGCAGGCTGACATGCTGCAACATGCCGAAGCTTCCCAGTGTGACGGCCCTCGTCCGCGCGCGGGCGTCTCTGCTGGTCAACTCGCTCGGCGTCGGAACGCACACGCTGCGGGCCACCTATTCGGGCGACGCGGCGCATTCGCAGTCGAGCGGCTCGCGCGCGCAGACGATCGTTCCGTGAGGGAACGGCCCAGATCGAAGGGCGGCCTCGCGAGGCGTGGGACGCATGCGCTCCGGGCGAGCTATCCAGGCAATGCGTCGCATATGCCGTCGAGCGGGTCGACATCGCAGGTCATTGCGCCGTGAGGGCGGCTTCCGCTCCATCAAGCTTTTCGAATGGCCCAGGCGCATCGATTTTTTTGTCGTCGGGCGCGCCATCGCATAGAGGTTCCGACCATGAACTTTTTCAAATTTCTCTGCCTCGCATCGGCTCTCGCGCTCGCGGCTCCCGCATTGGCGCAGAATGCGTCGCGCACGCGGCTCGTCACGCATCCCTATTCTTCGAAAGCGGGCCAGACCGTGAAGCTCGTAGCGGAAGTCGACGGCCTCGGCGGCGGAGCGCCGACGGGGACGGTGAGCTTTGCCGAGGGCGCGGTCGCGCTGGGCGCGGGAATCCTGTCGCCCTATGGCGCGGGACAGGCGACTCTGGCCGGCGGCTCTTATCACACATGCGTGTTGGGTGCAGCGAGCGACGTCCAATGCTGGGGCGACAATTCCTACGGTCAGCTCGGCGACGGAACGATTACGGATCGATACAGTCCCGTCGCCGTGTCGGGTCTTTCGAGCGGCGTCCTCGCGATCGTGGCGGGCGCCCATCACACTTGCGCGCTGACCGCTGCCGGCGCCGTCGCGTGCTGGGGACCGAATTACTTCGGCATGCTCGGCGACGGGACCGGTGTGCAGCGTCTTACCCCGGTCGCCGTGCAGGGTCTTTCGAGCGGCGTCGTCGCGATCGCGGCGGGCGGCCTGCACACCTGCGCGCTGACAATCGCCGGCGCGGTCAAATGCTGGGGCTCGAACGCGAAAGGCCAGCTCGGCGACGGGACGAAACTCGACCGCTACGTTCCGGTCGCGGTGCAGGGTCTTTCGAGCGGGGTCGTCGCGATCGCAGCGGGCGCCGAGCACAGCTGCGCGCTGACCAGCGTCGGCGCCGTCAAATGCTGGGGGTCCAATGAAGCGGGCGCGGTCGGCGACGGGACGAGCGGATACCACTTGTATCGTCTCGTTCCCGTCGCCGTCTCGGGCCTTTCGCGCGACATCGTCGCGATTTCGGCGGGCAACAATCACACTTGCGCGCTGACCGCCGCCCGCGCCGTCAAATGCTGGGGTTTGAATACCTACGGCGAGCTCGGCGACGGCACGACCACTTCCCGAAACATTCCTGTCCCCGTCTCGGGTCTTTCGAGCGGCGTGGTCGCGATCTCGACCGGAGCCACATCCCAGTTCAACTGCGCGCTGAAGGGCGGCGGCGGCGTTCTGTGCTGGGGCCGTAACCATTTCGGCGAACTCGGCGACCTCTCTGTCACTGATCGCTCGACGCCTGTGGCTGTCGCAGGACATACGCGGGACGTCGACGCAATCGCTTTGGGAAAGTTTCATACCTGCATCTCGATCGGTTCCGGGATCGTCAGATGCTGGGGGAGAAACAATGCCGGCCAGCTCGGCGATGGGACGATCGCGAACCGGCGGTCCCCAGCGCCGGTCCCCGGCTTCACTGCGCTGATCCGCGCCCGGGCGACAATGCTGACCCATTCGCTCGGCGTCGGGGCGCATCAGCTGCTGACGAGTTTTCAGGGAGACGCGCTTCATACGCCCTCGAGCGGGGCGACATGGCACACCGTCAATCCATGACGACAACTCGGCAGGCCGCGCTCTCGCATGAATGCGCGGTGAGGTCCGAGCAGCTTCGTCGTGATCGCAGTAGGCCGAGGCCGCGCTCGTGCGATGACCGGCAGCGGCGCTGCGCTATGCGGCTCGGATAAATGGGTCCATTGGGCGTTGCAGCGCTATTATCCGACCCGCTTCGCGGGCCTCTCTTCACCATGAGCAGCGGGAGAAGGGCGCAGCGTTTCCACTCCGTGGCGCTAAACCGGAATCTCCCGCGACAGCGCGAACTCGCGCATTTTCTCGCGCAGGCTCGGCGCGCCGTCCTCCTCGGCGAGCAGCGCGGCGACGAACACCTGGGCTTCATCGAGATTGGTGGCGAGGATCATCGCCTTCACCGGGCCGATCGACGAGGGCGACATCGACAGCGAGCGATAGCCGATGGCGAGCAGCGCCAGCGCCTCGAGCGGGCGGCCGCCCATCTCGCCGCACAGCGTCACCGTCTTGCCGGCGCGACGGCCGGCGTCGGCGATGCGCTCCAGCGCGCGCAGCACCGGCGTCGACAGCGGGTCATAGCGCTTGGCGACGCGCGTGTTGTCGCGGTCGGCGGCATACATATACTGCACGAGGTCGTTGGAGCCGACCGAGAGAAAATCGGCGTGCGCGGCGAGGGTGTCGAGCTCCCACAGCAGCGAGGGCACCTCGACCATGGCGCCGAGCCGCAGATCGGACGGCGTCGCATGGCCGTGGCGCTCGAGATGGGCGAGCTCGCGCAGCGCGATTCCCTTGGCCGCGTCGAATTCCGCGACATTGGCGATCATCGGGAACATGATGCGCAGATCGCGCCCCGCCGCCGCTTTCAGCATGGCGCGCAGCTGCATGCGCAACAGGCCCGGGCGATCGAGCCCGATGCGGATGGCGCGCCAGCCGAGAGCGGGATTCTCCTCCTCGATCGTCGCCATATAGGGCAGGATCTTGTCGCTGCCGATGTCGAGCGTGCGGAAGGTCACCGGGCGCTCGGGCGCTGAATCGAGCACCGCCTTGTAGAGCAGATATTGCTCGTTCATGCGCGGAAAGCGCGGCGCCACCATGAATTGCAGCTCGGTGCGGAACAGTCCGATCGAGCTGGCGCCGGTCTCGTGCAGATGCGGCACGTCGACGATCAATCCGGCGTTCATATGCAGCGCGATCCCGGCGCCGTCCTTGGTGACGGCGGGAACGTCGCGGAGCTTCGCATATTGCTCCATGCGGCGGGCGCGCAGCCGCGCCTTCTCGCCATAGGCGGTCTGCACGTCCGGCGGCGGGCGGATATGCACGTCGCCGGTGACGCCGTCGACGATGATGGCGTCGCCCGCCTCGACGAGATCGGAGACATTGGGCGCGAGGCCGACAGTGGCGATGCCGAGCGCGCGGGCGACGATGCCGACATGGCTCGCCGGCCCGCCTTCCTCCAGCACGAGGCCGCGCAGCCGCTTGCTGTCATAGTCGAGCAGAGCGGCCGGACCCATGGTGCGGGCGACGACGATGGCGTTCTCGGGAATGAGCTCGCGGTCGGAGACATAGCTCTGGCCGGTGAGCTGATGCAGCAGGCGATTGGCGAGATCGTCGAGATCATGCAGCCGGTCGCGCAGATAGGGGTCGGTCTGGCGCTGCAGCTTGGCGCGCGCGTCGTTCTGCACGCGCTCCACCGCCGCCTCGGCGGTGAGGCCGCTGAGCACGGCCTCGTGCAGCCGGCGCACCCAGCCGCGGTCATTGGCGAAGATGCGCACGGCCTCCAGCACCTCGCGGTGCTCGCCGGCGCCCATGCGGTCGCCATGGGCGACGAGCTCGTCGATCGAGATGCGCATCGCCTCGATCGCCGCGTCGAGACGGCGCGCCTCGGCGGCGACATCCTCGGCGATCAGCTGCTTGATGACGACGCGCGGCTCGTGCAGCACCACATAGCCGAGGCCGACGCCCTCGCACATGGGCGCGCCCTTCAGCACCAGCGGACGGTCGAGCGCGAAATTCTCGGGCGCCTTGGCGATCGAGCGCAGCTCGCCCGAGGCGATCATCTCGGCGACGAGCATCGCCGTCGTCTGCAGCGCCTCTATCTCCTCGTCCGAATAGACGCGCCGCACCTTGTTCTGCACGACCAGCACGCCGAGCGTGTTGCCGCCGCGCAGAATCGGCACGCCGAGGAATGAGTGATAGACCTCCTCGCCCGTCTCCGGCCGATAGGCGAAGGAGGGGTGCTCCTGCGCCTCGGAGAGGGCGAGCGGCTCGGCGTTGCGCGCGATGAGGCCGACGAGGCCCTCGCTCGTGCGCATGGTGGTGAGATGCACCGCCTCGCGGTTCAGGCCTTCGGTGGCGTAGAGCTCGAGCGTCTGGTCGGCGTGCTGGACATACACAGAACAGACCTCGGCGACCATGTTAGACGCGATCAGCACGACGATCTTGTCGAGCCGCGCCTGGGCGCTTACCGGCTCCGCCATCACCTCGCGAAGCCGGCGGAGCAGCAAGCGGGGTCCGCCGAGAGCGCTACGCATCTAGTGTTCCTGTTCCGACGACATGCCTTCGCCGCGGCGAGCCGACAGGTTCGCCCCGCTTCGATTTAGACCTGTTCCAATATCTCCACGCCCGTCCAACGAGCTATATTGGCCTCCTCCCGCCTCCGCAAGCGCGGCTGCGCGGCCGGCGCCCCGACGCAAGGACCATACCGGTTCGTTCGCCTTGCGAAGCGGCTGCGCAGCCGATACCAGTCAAAGTTCCGACAAGAAGAAATCCGAAAGCCCGGACGGCGCCTCCCGCTTCGCACCGGGCCTTTCGGCCATCGCGCCAGAGACGTGATTCGTGCCCTCGACCAGATATCTGATCGCTCTGCTTTTTGTCGTCTTCTGGGCGTCTCGCGCACTGGCTATCGATTCCGTGCGCGTGCCGCAGGACGCGGCGGCCATCGACCTCACCCATGCGGTCGAGACCTACTCGTCGCAGGGCGACCGGCTGCAGGTCTCGACCGCGCCGGGCTCCGACGGCATCATCCGCCGCATCGAGGTGGGCGCCAAGGAGCCGGGCACGCGGCCGAGCTGGATCGTCTTCGCGCTCACCAATGATACGGACGAGCAATTGGAGCGGCTGATTGTCGCGCCGCATTTCCGCCTGCAGGGCTCGGGCGTCGTCTGGCCCGATCTCGGGGCCATCCGCCTCTCGGCGGTCACCGCCAGCCAGGGCTTCGCGCCCGAGCGTGAGGACAGCGCCGACGCCGACGTCTTCCGCCTCACCATCGATCCCGGCGCGACCATCACTTATGTCGCCGAGCTGCGCACGCCCAATCTGCCCCAGCTCTATTTGTGGGAGCCCGACGCCTATAAGGACAAGGTGACGAGCCTCACTCTCTATAAGGGCATCGTCATCGGCATCGCCGGGCTTCTCGCGCTGTTTCTCACCATCGTCTTCGTGGTCAAGGGGGCGGTGATCTTTCCGGCCGCTGCGGCGCTCGCCTGGACCGTGCTCGCCTATGTGTGCATCGATTTCGGCTTTTGGGCCAAAATTTTCGGCGCCGATCCCAACGCCGACCGCATCTGGCGCGCCGGCGCCGAGACCGTGCTCTCGGCCACGCTCGTGGTGTTCCTGTTCGCCTATCTCAACCTCAACCGTTGGCATGTGCGCGCCTGGCATGTGGCTGCGCTCTGGCTGCTGATCCTCGCCGATCTCGTCGGCCTCGCGGTCTTCGACGCGCCGGTGGCGGCGGGCGTCGCGCGCATCTCATTGGCCACGGTCGCGGTTGTCGGCTTCGTGCTGGTTCTCTATCTCGCCACCCATGGCTTCGATCGCGCCATCATGCTCATTCCGACCTGGTTCCTGCTGCTGCTGTGGGTGTGCGCGGCGGGCTTCACCGTGGGCGGATGGCTGACCAACGACCTCGTCTCGCCGGCGCTGGTCGGCGGCCTGGTGCTGATTGTGATGCTGATCGGCTTCACCGTTATGCAGAATGCCTTCGCCAGCGGCGGCCTCGGCCATGGCGCGATCTCCGAGGTGGAGCGCAAGGCCTTGGCCCTGACCGGCGCCAATGAGATCGTCTTCGACTGGGACGTGCCGGCCGATTACATTTATGTGAGCCCCGAGGTGGAGGAGCAGCTCGGCCTCGACCGCGGCGGGCTCGAGGGCGCGGCCTCCTCCTGGCTCGCGCTGCTGCATCCCTTCGAGCATGATCGCTATCGCGCCTGCCTCGACGCCATTCTCGAGCAGAGGCGCGGCCGCATCAATCAGGAGTTCCGGCTGCGCGGCGCCGACGGCCATTACATGTGCTATCGGCTGCGCGCGCGGCCGGTGATCGGCCAGGACGGCGAGGTCATTCGCGTCGTCGGCGCGCTGACCGACGTCACCGACATGCGCAATGCGCAGGAGCGGCTGCTGCACGACGCCGTGCACGACAATCTGACCGGCCTGCCCAATCGCGAATTGTTCTGCGACCGTCTCGCCGCCGCTCTGGTGTTCGCCGGGCTCGACTCCGGCGTGCGGCCGACAGTGCTCAGCATCGATGTCGACCGTTTCCGCCAGACCAATGAGCAGGTCGGGATGGCGACCGGCGATTCCGTGCTGCTGACCGTCGCCCATCGGCTGACGCGCCTCCTGCAGAAGCAGGACACTCTGGCGCGGCTCGGCGGCGACCGCTTCGCCATCATTCTCGTCTCCGAGACCCATGTCGATCATGTGATCGCCCTGGCCGACGCGGTGCGCCGGGCGCTGGCGACGCCGGTGCGCTTCACCGATCGGGAGATTGCGCTCTCGGTGTCGATCGGCGTCGCTCTGTTCGATAAGGAGCTGCATCCCGATCACAACGATATGCTGGAGGACGCTGAGATCGCGCTGCGCCACGCCAAGCGCAACGGCGGCAATCGCATCGAGGTGTTCCGTCCGGCGATGCGCTCGCAGCGCTCCGACCGGCTGACGCTGGAGGCCGAGCTGCGCCGCGCGCTGGAGCGCGGCGAGGTCAAAGTGTTCTTTCAGCCGGTGGTGCGGCTCGAGGACCGCACCATAGCCGGCTTCGAGGCCGTGCTGCGCTGGGACCATCCGCGTCTCGGCCAGCTCGATCCGCGCGAGTTCGGACAGGTTGCCGAGCAGACCGGCCTCGTCGTCGATTTCGGTCTGCTGGCGCTGGAGCGCACGGCGCGCGAGCTCGCCGCCTGGCAGCGCGCGCTCGCCGTCGATCCGCCGATCTTCGCCACGGTCGAGGTGGCCTCGCGGCAATTGCTGCGCCACGATCTATTACGCGATGTCAAGAGCGTGCTGATGCGCAACGACATCGCGCGCGGCAGCTTGAAGCTCGGGCTGACCGAGAGTCTGGTGATGGAAAACCCGGAATATACGGTCGAGATGCTGGCGCGGATCAAGGAGCTCGGCGCCGGGCTGTCGCTCGAGGATTTCGGCTCGGGCTATTCCTCGCTCGCCTATCTGCAGCGTTTTCCCTTCGACGCGATCAAGATCGACCGCAATTTCGTGCGGCAGACGGGCAGGGCCTCGCGCGCGGTGATCCTGCGCTCGCTGATCGCGCTCGCCAATGACCTCGGCATGGATGTGATCGCCGAGGGCGCGGAAACGGAATCGGATGCGATCGAGCTCTATCAGCTCGGCTGCGCCTATGCGCAGGGCTACGCCTTCGGTCGCCCGATCACGCCCATGGAGGCGCGGCGGCTGGTCGGCGCGGCGCCGGAGGCGGCGTAGGGCATTTCACGTCATTCACACGACTTCGATCAAGGTCTCGCCGCGGTTCAATGCCGCATGGATTTCCGGGAGCATGGTCTCGAACCAGCGCAAAAGCTCGCGCTTTCGCGAGTTGCGGACCCTGATCCAGACGATCGCCGGCCCGTCTTTTTCGAGAGCCTTCCGCTGCGCAAAATCTTCGTCCTTTGTGACCACGACCGCTCCGCAGGCAAGCGCGAGCTCCAGATCGCGTCGTCGCGCGCACCGCCGAGGCCGACGTCGGAGACATGCTCCGCCTCATAGCCCATAGCGACGAGCCAGCGCGCCAGCGCCGGCGGCAGCTGGGCGTCGACGAGAAAGCGCATCACGCGACGCGCAGGATCGGATGGTCGCTCTGCCTGGCCGCGAATTCCAGGACGGCGGCGACGTCCGCCGCCTCGAGCATGGGGTAATCCTCCAGGATTTCCTCGCGCGAAGCGCCGGCGGCGAGAAGGTCCAGCACGTCCTTCACGCGAATGCGGAGAGAACGGACGCAGGGACGCCCGCCGCATTGGAGCGGATCGACGGTGATGCGATGCAATTCACTCACGAGCGCTCCTCCTCCAGGGAATGGAACCCACTATATCGCCGCCGCCGCCGCCAGTCATCCCGCGGCGGTCGGCGCGAGCGCGACCCGAGGTCGGACTCTCTTGGCGCCGGCCGGCGAATAATCGTAAACGAGACAGGGACCATCAAGGGAATTGTCATGAGCGCCGACAACGTCCGTCCCTCTCCCCGCAAGCGAGGCGAAAGAGAACGCCCTCCCGTGGCAGAGCTGTCTCCACGCCGCGCCAAGCTCGAGCATTCGAGGCTCGCCGAGGAGATCGCCGAATATGACCGGCGCTATTATCAGGAGGATGATCCGGCGATCTCGGACGCCGAATATGACGCGCTGCGCCAGCGCTATGAGGCGCTCGAAAAAGCCTTTCCCGAGCTCGGCGGAGACGCCTCGCTGACGAAGACGGTCGGCGCCGCGCCGGCGGAGAAATTCGCCAAGATCAGGCATGTCGTGCGCATGCTCTCGCTCGGCAACGTCTTCGCCGACGAGGAGGTCCACGAATTCGTCGCGCGCGTGCGGCGCTTCCTCAATTTCTCCGACGCGGCGCCGCTGCTGTTCACCGCCGAGCCGAAGATCGACGGCCTCTCCTGCTCGCTGCGCTATGAGAAGGGCGAGCTCGTCTCCGCCGCGACGCGCGGCGACGGCGAGGAGGGCGAGGACATCACCGCAAATATTCGCACGCTCGAGGAAATCCCGCAGCGTCTGCGCGGCGACGTGATCCCCGAGGTGCTGGAGATCCGCGGCGAGGTCTATATGCGCCGCGAGGATTTTTTCGCACTCAACCAGCGGCAGGCGGAGGCGGGCAAGCCGCTGTTCGCCAATCCGCGCAATTCCGCCGCCGGCTCGCTGCGCCAGCTCGATCCCAATGTCACCGCGAGCCGGCCGCTGCGCTTCTTCGCTTATGGCTGGGGCGAGGTCAGCGTGATGCCGGCGGACACGCAATTGGGCATGGTGCAGGCCTTCGCGTCCTTCGGCCTCGCCACCAATCCGCTGACGCAGCTCTGCGGAAGCGCCGAGGAGCTGCTCGCTCATTATCGAAACATCGAAGCGCTGCGCGCGACGCTCGGCTATGACATAGACGGTGTCGTCTACAAGGTCGACGACATCGGCCTGCAAATCCGCCTCGGCTTCGTCTCGCGCGCGCCGCGCTGGGCGGTGGCGCATAAATTCCCGGCCGAGCAGGCGAAGACCATTGTCCGCGACATTGAGATCAATGTCGGCCGCACCGGCGCCTTGACGCCGATCGCGCGGCTGGAGCCGGTGACCGTCGGCGGCGTCGTCGTCTCCAACGCCACTCTGCACAATGAGGACGAGATCGCCCGCAAGGACATTCGCATCGGCGACACTGTTGTGGTGCAGCGCGCCGGCGACGTCATTCCACAGATCGTCGAAGTGGTCCTCGACAAGCGGCCGGAAGGCGCGACGCCCTATGTGTTTCCGCACGAGTGTCCGGCCTGCGGCTCGGCGGCGCTGCGCGAGATCGACGAGAAGGGCGTCGAGGACGTCGTGCGCCGCTGCACCGGCTCGCTGGTCTGCCCGGCGCAGGCGATCGAGCGCCTGAAGCATTTCGCCTCGCGCAACGCCATGGACATCGAAGGGCTCGGCGACAAGCAGATCGAATATTTTTTCACCGATGGGCTTGTGCGCACCGCCTCCGAGATTTTCACGCTCGCCGAGCGCGACCGCGCCAGCCTGACGAAGCTCGAGAACAAGGAGGGCTATGGCGAGACCTCGGTGCGCAATCTGTTCGCGGCGATCGACGCGCGGCGAACCGTTCCGATCAATCGCTTCCTCTATGCGCTCGGCATTCGCCATGTCGGCGAGACCAACGCTCGTCGCCTCGCGCGCCATTTCCCCGATTTCGCCAGCCTACGCGACACTGCGCGCGAGGCGGCGCCCGGCAGCGAGGCGCGCGAGCGCATCGAATCGATCGAAGGAATCGGCGGCGTCGTCGCCGAGGCGCTGCATGATTTCTTCGCCGAGCCGCACAATGAGCGCGAGATCGACGCTCTGCTCGCTCATGTGAGCCTCGAGCCTATGCCGACCATAGAGAACGCTTCGCCCGTTGCCGGCAAGACGGTGGTGTTCACCGGCGCGCTCGAGCGGCTGACGCGCGAGGAGGCGAAAGCCCAGGCCGAGCGCTTCGGCGCCAAGATTTCCGGCTCGGTTTCGAAGAAGACGGACCTCGTCGTCGCTGGTCCGGGCGCCGGCTCGAAGCTCGCAAAGGCCAAGGAACTCGGGGTGGAAGTGATCAGCGAGGAGGAGTGGTTCACCCGCACCGGGCAATGAAGCGATCCTCGCCGGTCGGTCGGTCGCTTCGCTTCTCGCTGACGGCGAGCGGCTTCGCAGTCCTTCGAGGAATCGCTCTATGCTGTCTGCTCGAGCTCGAGCGCAGAGCGCGCATTGCGCTTCCCGGCGCCACAGGCTATATGAAGACTATCCCCCAGCATGGTGATCGAGTGACGAGGCGGATGCCTCGGGCCGCGCGGCCACGCGCGCCGCGGCCATCGCACGTGAAGGAGAATCAGAAGATGAGCACCGCTCCGCTCATGCCCAAGGCGACCGCCGTCTGGCTCGTCGAGAACACGTCGCTCAGCTTCGATCAGATCGCCGACTTCTGTAAGCTGCATCCGCTCGAGGTCAAAGGCATCGCCGACGGCGAAGTCGCCGCCGGCATTCGCGGGCTCGATCCGATCACCTCCGGCCAGTTGACGCGCGAGGAGATCGCGCGCGGCGAGCGCGATTCCGCGCACCGCCTGTCGCTGTCGGTGTCAAAGGTGAAGGTGCCGGAGATCAAGCGCGCGCGCGGGCCGCGCTACACGCCGCTGTCGCGTCGTCAGGATCGGCCCAATGCGATTCTGTGGCTGGTGCGCAATCATCCGGAACTGAAGGATGCGCAGATCATGCGCCTCGTCGGCACCACCAAGAGCACGCTGAAGGCGGTGCGTGAGCGCACCCATTGGAATTCCGCCGCGCTCGCGCCGATGGACCCGGTCACGCTCGGCCTCTGCTCGCAGATCGATCTCGATTTCGAGGTCACTCGCGCCGCCAAGGATCGTCCGGCGGCGCTCGAGGAGCAGGGCCAGACGCTGCAGCCGGCGGAGGTCACCACGCGGCCCTATCACGAGCCGACGACCACCGAGGACGTGTTCGGCAAGAGCACGCCGGCGCCGGTCGAGCAGGAGGAAGACCATTTCGACGCCGACCGCGTGTTCGGCCGCCTGAAAAACCTCGATTTCGAGGACTGAGCGACTATGCGGGCAGGGGCGGACGGGGGGCGCGACAATCTGGCGCATTTACCGACGCCCGTGCTTCATGGTTTCCTGCAGAGGTCGGCGGCGAGAGTGAGAGAATCAAAAACGCCGACGGCGGCAACCGTCGGCGCTAGATTTGATCAGCCACGAAGCGACCGAAGCCGGTCAGCGGCAGATGGGCGTTTTGACTCGCACGCGAAGCAGAGCGGCCGCGTGAGAGCTGGGCTTATTTGAAGTAGAAGCCCAGCACGCCGCCCGCGAGACCGCCGACGACAGCGGCGGAGACGGTGTTGGCGATGCCGCCGAGGCCCGCAGCGCCGAGGCCGCCGAGCAGAAGCGCGCCGATGCCGGCGAAGAGATAGACGTTGGTGGACAGGGTCGGTTCGAATTCTTTCTCGGCCATTGCTGTCACTCCTTCCGGTTTCCCGAGCGTCCCGCCTTATCTTTGCTAGGGTGGCGGGTGCGCTCATACCCCCGTTGGCCGGGGGGCGTCTTATCGACGATGCAGAGCCTAACATAACCTTATCGACTGTCCAGTCGCTCTCTGCGTCCGATCGCGCGGGTTTTCCGAGGCTTTTTACGAGTTTCAACAAAGTCAACCATCTATGACGTCGCAGGGGGCGCGCAGGCGGCGTCGCATCGGCGAAAAAAGTGGAACGAGTCCGATTTGCGGGCTATATCGCCGGCGATGAACGACGAAAATCCCCCAGAATCCGGTTCCCGTTGGCGTCGCATTCTCGCGCCCTTGCGGCGGATCGCGCCCTTTGCGCTGCGATATCGCGGCCGAATCGGTCTCGCCGTTGTCGCGCTCGCCGCCGCCTCCCTCGCGACGCTCGCTCTGCCGCTCGCCGTGCGCGGCATGATCGACCATGGCTTCTCGACCGACGATCCGGCGGCCGTCAACGCGTATTTCGGCGCCATTGTGGGCGTCGTCGCCATTCTCGCCCTCGCCTCGGCCTCCCGCTATTATCTCGTCACGACGCTCGGCGAGCGGATCGTCGCCGATCTTCGCGCGACCTTGTTCCGCCATCTGACCCGGCTCGACGCAGGCTTCTACGACGCCAACAAGACCGGTGAGCTGATGTCGCGCCTCACCGCCGACACGACTCAATTGAAGGCGGTTTTCGGCGCCTCCGCCTCGGTGGCTCTGCGCAATTTGTTCTTGTTCGTCGGCGCGGTGATCATGATGGCGCTGTCGAGCGCCAAGCTCTCCGCCGTCGCGCTCGCCGCTATTCCGCTGATCGTGCTGCCGCTCATTCTCTCCGGCCGCGCCGTGCGCAAGCGATCGCGCCATGCGCAGGACAGGCTCGCCGAGGCCAGCGCCTACGCCGCCGAAAATCTCGCCGCCGTGCGCACCATGCAGGCCTGCAACGCGCAGGATGCAGCGGCCGGGCGCTTCGCCGCCGCGGCGGAGCACGCCTATGACGCGGCGCGCGACGCGACGCGCGCGCGCGCGCTGGTGACGGCGGTGACGATCTTCCTCGTCTTCTCGAGCGTCGTCGCCATGCTGTGGCTCGGCGCCCATGACGTGCTCGCGGGGCGCATCAGCTCCGGCCTATTGTCGCAATTCGTGCTCTACGCCGTGCTCGCGGCGACCTCGCTCGGAGAATTGTCGCAGGTGGGGAGCGAGGTGACGGCGGCCGCCGGCGCCGCTGGCCGCATCGGCGAGATCTTGTCGATTCGCACCGCGATCGCCGCGCCAGAGGCGCCTGTCGCATTGCCGAGTCCGACGCGCGGACGCATCACATTCGACGATGTGAGCTTCTCCTATCCGTCCGGCGCCGGTGGCGCGGCGGTCCAGCATCTGAGCTTCGTCGTCGAGCCGGGCGAGCGCGTCGCCATCGTCGGCCCGTCGGGCGCCGGCAAATCGACGATCTTCCAGCTCATCGAGCGCTTCTATGATGTGACGAGCGGCGCCATCACGCTCGACGGCGTCGATCTGCGCCGGCTCGACCCCGACGCGCTGCGCCGCGCGATCGCGCTCGCGCCTCAGGACCCGGTCGTGTTCGGCGCTACGATCGCCGAGAACATCGCCTATGGGCGCGAAGGCGCCTCGCGCGAGGAGATCGTCGCGGCGGCGCGGCGCGCGCAGGCGGCTTCTTTCATCGAGGCGCTGCCGCAGGGCTATGACACGGAGCTCGGCGAGCGCGGCGTCACACTCTCGGGCGGTCAGCGCCAGCGTCTCGCCATCGCGCGCGCCATTCTCGCCGATGCGCCGGTGCTGCTGCTCGACGAAGCGACCTCGGCGCTCGACGCCGAGAATGAGGCTCTCGTGAAAGACGCTCTGGACGATGTGATGGCCGGACGCACGACGCTCGTCATCGCTCATCGTCTCGCCACCGTGCTCGAGGCGACGCGCATTCTGGTGTTGGAGCAAGGCCGCGTCGTCGAAGCGGGAACGCACGCCAGCCTCGTCGCCGCCGGCGGCCTCTATGCGCGGCTGGCGCGGCTGCAATTCGACGCGCCGGACGCGGCGGTCGGCGAACGCGCGCTCGAGCAGGGGGGCTGATCGGACGATCCGGGTCTTGCGGGCAGAGGCGGGCGCGACTAACGTTTCCGCCGCCCCGGCGCGACAGCCGGCCACGCCATCGCAACGAAAGCTCCCCTTGTCCTTTTCGGCTCAAGATCTCGTCGCTCTCGCGCTCGGCTATCTGCTCGGCTCGATCCCCTTCGGCCTGCTGTTGACGCGTTTCGCGGGCACGACGGACATTCGCACCATCGGCTCCGGCAATATCGGCGCGACCAATGTGCTGCGCACCGGACGCAAGGATCTCGCCGCCGCCACTCTTCTGCTCGACGCGATGAAAGGCCTCGCCGCGGCGCTGATCGGCGCGCAGATCGCGCCGGCGGGCGGCGTCCTCGCCGCGGCCGCCGCCTTCATCGGCCATATCGCGCCTGTCTGGCTGCGCTTTCGCGGCGGCAAGGGCGTCGCCACTTTTCTCGGCGCGCTCTTCGGACTCTACTGGCCGGCTGGTCTCGTCTTCGCGGCGGTATGGCTCGCCGTCGCCGGCCTATTTCGCTATTCGTCCTTGTCGGCGCTGGTGGCGAGCGCCGCCGCGCCGATGTTTCTCGCCGCTTCCGGCCGCTTCGCGGACGCCGTCGTCTTCGCCGCGCTGGCCGCGCTGCTGTGGTGGAAGCACGGCGAGAATATTCGCCGGCTGCTCGCCGGCCGCGAGAGCCGTATCGGAAAGAAGGCATGAGCGAGCCGGCGTCCGCGGTCCGTCTCTCTGCGGAGCAGCTGTTCCATTGGTTGCGGCTGATCCGCTCCGAGAATGTCGGGCCGCGCACCTTCCGCCAGCTCGTCAATCGCTTCGGCGGCGCCGAGGCGGCGCTCGACGCGCTGCCGGCGCTCGTAGCGCGCTCCGCGCAGGGCCGCAAGATCCGCATCGCCGAGGCGGACGAGATCCGCGCCGAGCTGGATAGAGCTGCGGCGCTCGGCGTGCGCTTCCTCGCCTCCGGCGATGGCGATTATCCGCCATTGCTTCGCCAGATCGACTCGGCGCCGCCGCTGCTGGCGCTGCTCGGCTCGGCCGAGGTCCTCGCGCGGCCGAGCGTCGCCATCGTCGGCTCGCGCAACGCCTCGGCGGCAGGGCTCACCTTCACCGAGCGGCTGGCGCGCGGTCTCGCGCGGGAAAATTACGTCATCGTCTCAGGCCTCGCGCGCGGCGTCGATCTTGCCGCCCATCGCGCCAGCGTCGAGACCGGCGCCGTCGCCGTGCTCGCCGGCGGACATGCGCGGCCCTATCCGTCCGAACATGCGCCGCTGATCGCGGAGATCGCGGCGCGCGGCGGGGCGGTCCTGTCCGAGATGCCGATCGAATGGGAGCCGCGCGGCCGCGATTTTCCGCGCCGCAACCGCATCGTCTCGGGATTGGCGAGCGGGGTCGTCGTCGTCGAGGCGGCGCGCCGCTCCGGCTCGCTCATCACCGCGCGCTTTGCGGCCGAGCAGGGGCGCGAAGTATTCGCCGTGCCCGGCTCGCCGCTCGATCCGCGCGCCGAAGGAACCAATGATCTCATCCGCCAGGGCGCGACGATGTGCACGGGAGCCGACGATGTGACGCGCGTTCTCGCCGTCGCCCCGGCGCCGGGTCGCGATCTGTTCGGCGAGGGGGAGGGTGAGCTCGTCGACGAGCCGCTGTGGGACGAGCTCGACCTGTTCGCAATGCAGGAGCCGCGGCCGGCGCGCTTCATCGAGGCGCCGCCGGCGCCCGCCGAGCCGCCCGCCGCAGAACCGCCCGCCATAGAGCCGCAGGCCGTGCTCGCCGGCGATGCGGTCGCTCATGTCGTGGCGCTGCTCGGTCCGGCGCCGGTGACGATCGACGAGCTGATCCGCGCGGCGGGCCTGCCGGCGCGCGAGGTGCACGCCGCGCTGCTGGAGCTCGATCTCGCCGGCCGCGTCGCCCGGCACGGAGCCAATCTGGTCTCACTCGTCTGAAGACGGTCTAGGCGCGGCCGGAGCCATCGACGGTCGGCGCCGGCGTCGCGAGCTCGCTCGCTTTCGTCTCGGCCTCGACCCGCGCGAGCCTCAGAAAATAGCCGAGCATCGTGAAATCGGCGCGCTCGGCCATGAGCGCCAGCTCGCCGGAGAGCTCGGCGATATAGGCGGCGAGCCCCGCCGCCGTCGTTTCACGCGCCAGCGGGCTGTCGTCCTCGGCCGATTCCTCGCGGGTGGAATGAACGTCCTGATCCTTGCTCATTTTCTGTCCCGCGGCGACGCCGCCCGATGAGGTATTCAACCTATGGTCGTAATTTGCCAGCGACGGCGCGACTTGTCAACGCGCCCACGACCACGCTCGGCTGCCAGAAATTTGGAGTTGACGGCTGCTTGCGACCGACTCCGATTCGGCGATCTTCCGCTGAATACAACTAAAAAGTGTAATTATGGCCATCAACGCTCGCGGCGGCGGCCGCGCCGTTCCCCTTTTCGAATCGCCGCGGGGCTGGACGCAGAGGCGGCGCGCGTTAGTTCCCGGTGACCCGAGACATCGTTCACGGGATGCAACCTGGATGAATTGAATTGTTCTAGAGCTGCGACTTGGGGGTCTCATATGAGCTTTCGCTTGCGCGCCGGCTTCTCGTTCGTCGGAGAGCCTGCCGTCTCGTCTTCCGCCGCCGCGGCGCAACGGCGCGATCATCGTCCATCGGATCATCGTCTCCGGCGCTGACGGGCGCGCCGGCGTGGCCGGCCGTCAGTCGAGCTGCGAGCAGCGGTCTCGCCGCCCTTCGGGGCGGCGGGGAAACGGGGGGTAGAGCCTGGCCAACCAAAAGGAGGCCTCAGTCATGACCAAGGTTGTGAAGTTGTCGATGATCGGCGCGACCGGCGCTGTCATGTTCCTCGCCGTCGGCGGCGCCGCTTACGCGGGACCCGTGGGTCTCGCCGATGCGGCGAAGGTCGCCCCGCCCGCGGCCACCGAGTCGGTGCATTATCGTTCCGGCCGCTCGGCCTATATGGGCCGCTCGGCTCACTACTGCCCGCCGCGCCGCGTCGAGCATCGGACGGTCTATGTGAACCGCATCATCGAGCGTCGCACGGCGTATATTCCGCGCACCCGCTACATCGTCGAGCGTCGCACGGCCTATGTGGCGGCGCCGGTCGCGACGGCGGTCGCGGTGCCGGTCGTCGCCGTCGCCTATCCGGGCGGCTATGGTGGCGGCTATGGCGGCGGCGGCCTGCTCGGCGCCGGCGCGGGGCTGATCGGCGGCGCGCTGAACATCGGCTTCGGCGGCGGCGGCTGGGGCGGTCCCGGCTGGGGCTGGCGTCGCGGCGGCTGGTGGTGAGCCGTCCGGCCTAGACTGGCGAGGCGAGGCGCCTGAGCCTGTCGAGGGCGCCTTGCAGAATGTAGGCGGCGGCCATTCGGTCCACGACCGCCGCCCGCTTGGCGCGCGAGGCGTCCTGCGCCAGCAGCTCTCTGGTGACGGCGGCGGTCGAAAGCCGCTCGTCCCAGAAGGCGTAGCGCAGCGCGAAGCGCGCGCCGAGATTGCGCATGAAGGCCCGTGTCGCTTGCGCGCGCGGGCCTTCGGACCCGTCCATGTTGAGCGGCAGGCCGACAATCAGCGCGGCGATGTCGAATTGCGCGACGAGCGCGCCGAGACGCTCCGCGTCAGACGTGAATTTGCCGCGGCGGATCGTCTCCAAGGGCGAGGCGAGGCGGCGCTCCACATCCGAGAGCGCGAGGCCGATGGTCTTGGTTCCGACATCGAGCCCCATCAGCCGGCCCTTGGCGGGCAGAAGCGCGGCCAGCTCCTCGACAGTCGTGCGTTTGTCGGTCATCGCATTCGCCTAGCACGGCGGCGCGGCCATTGCATCACGCCAGCTTCCCCCCGCGGCGCGCGCATTGCGCCGCCGAAGCCGCAAGTGGTATAGCGCGCAAACGACACCGGAACGGAGCTTTCAAACATGTCCGTCGATCAGGCGACCGTTCGCCGCATCGCCCATCTCGCGCGCATCGCCGTCGAGGACGACGAGGTCGAGCGGCTCGGCGGGGAGCTCAACGCCATTCTCGCTTTCGTCGCGGAGCTGTCGAGCGTCGACGTCGATGGCGTCGAGCCGCTGACCTCGGCTCTGCCGATGCAAATGAAGAAGCGCCAGGACGTCGTCACCGACGGCGGCTTCGCGGACGACGTTCTCGCCAATGCGCCGGAGCGCGAGGACCATTATTTCGTGGTCCCGAAAGTCATCGAGTAAGGTCTCCCTCGGCGCTTCGCTCCGGCGACGCGCCTCATCGATCCGAGAGCCACGAGCCTCATGTCCGATCCTACGCATCTCTCACTCGCCGAGGCGCGCGACGCGCTCGTCTCCAAGAAGCTCTCGGCCGTCGAGCTGACGCGCGCCCATGTCGATGCGATCGCCGAAGCGAGCGCGCTCAACGCCTATATCACCACGACGCCGGAGCTCGCGCTCGCGGCGGCGCAGGAGAGCGACGCGCGTCTTTCGCGCGGCGAGGCGCGGCCGCTCGAGGGCCTGCCGCTCGGCATAAAAGATCTCTATTGCACCAAGGGCGTGCGCACGACCGCGGGAAGCCGCATCCTCGACGACTTCACGCCCACTTATGAATCCACCGTCTCCGCCAATCTCTGGCGCGACGGGGCCTTGATGCTGGGCAAGCTCAATCTCGACGAATTCGCCATGGGCTCGTCGAACGAGACCAGCGCCTTCGGTCCCGTCGTCTCGCCATGGCGGCGCAAGAAGGGCGACGCCTTCGACGATGCGAAGATCGTTCCCGGCGGCTCGTCGGGCGGCTCCTCGGCGGCGGTGGCGGCGCGTCTCGCGCTCGGCGCCACGGCGACGGACACCGGCGGCTCGATCCGCCAGCCGGCGGCCTTCACCGGCACGGTGGGCATCAAGCCCACCTATGGCCGCTGCTCGCGTTGGGGCATCGTCGCCTTCGCCTCCTCGCTCGATCAGGCCGGACCGATCACGCGAACCGTGCGCGACGCGGCGATCATGCTGCGCTCGATGGCGGGGCATGATCCGAAGGACACGACCAGCGTCGATACGCCGGTTCCCGATTACGAGGCGGCGATCGGCGCCTCGGTGAAGGGCCGGCGCATCGGCATTCCGAAGGAATATCGCATCGGCGGCGGCGCCGAGATCAACGCGCTGTGGGATGAGGCGGCCGCCTGGCTGCGCGACGCCGGCGCCGAGATCGTCGAGATCTCCCTGCCGCATACCCGCTATGCGCTGCCGGCCTATTACATCATCGCGCCGGCCGAGGCGTCGTCCAATCTCGCGCGCTATGACGGCGTGCGCTATGGGCTGCGCGAGAAGGGCAGCGACATCGTCGACATGTATGAGAAGACGCGCGCCGCCGGCTTCGGCTCCGAGGTGCGCCGCCGCGTGATGATCGGAACCTATGTGCTCTCGCACGGCTATTACGACGCTTATTATGTGCGCGCGCAGAAGATCCGCAGCCTCATCAAGCGCGATTTCGACGAGGTCTTCGCCGCCGGCGTCGACGCCGTGCTGACGCCCGCGACGCCTTCGACCGCTTTCGCGCAGGGCGAGAAGGGCGCGGCCGATCCCGTCGAGATGTATTTGAACGATGTGTTCACCGTGACGGTGAACATGGCCGGCCTGCCGGGCATCGCCGTGCCGGGCGGCCTCGGCGCCGACGGCCTGCCGCTCGGCCTGCAGCTGATCGGCCGCCCCTTCGACGAGGCGACCTTGTTCTCGCTCGCCGCGGCGCTGGAGAGCGCCGCGCCCAGTATCGATTTCCCGCAGCCCTGGTGGATGAAGGCGAGATGACGCGCAGAGCAGAGGCCGCAAAGCTCGACCCGCGCGACGAAATGTCGGATGTGCGCGCGACCATAGACGCGCTCGACGACGAGCTCGTCGCGCTGCTCGCCCGCCGCCAGCGCCAGATCGAGCGCGCCGCCGCGGTGAAACCCGGCCTCGGCATTCCCGCGCTCGTGCCCGAGCGCGTCGACGAAGTGCTGGCGCGCGTCGCAGCGGCGGCGCGGCGCGAGGGCATGTCCGCCGAGCTGGCGCAGAGCCTGTGGCGCGCCGTGATCGAATGGTCGATCGCTTATGAGGAGCGGCTGATGGGCGACGTCGCGCCGCAAGGCCCGGACGAGACGTCTTCCGGCCCCTGATCGTCGAATTGCGAGAGGCGATGCGATGAAGCAATCCGGGAGCCCCGAGCGGCCCCCGGATTGCTTCGCGTTCGGCTCGCAAAGACGTCGGTCTCTGGTGTAGAACTCTCTAGAGTGAAGAACGCAGGTCGAGGGCGAAGGCACATGAACATTCGCGAGACGCAGCCCAGCAAATTGATCAAAGGCGCCACCGGCGACTGGGAGGTCGTCGTCGGCATGGAGATCCATGCTCAGGTGAGCAGCAAGGCCAAGCTGTTCTCCGGCGCCTCCGCCGAATATGGCGGCGAGCCCAACGACCATGTCTCGCTCGTCGACGCGGCCATGCCGGGCATGCTGCCGGTTATCAACGAGGAATGCGTCCGCCAGGCCATCCGCACCGGCCTCGGCCTGCAGGCGCAGATCAATCTGCGCTCGGTGTTCGACCGGAAGAATTATTTCTATCCCGATCTGCCGCAGGGCTATCAGATATCGCAGTACAAGCATCCCATCGTCGGCGAAGGCGAGGTGGTGGTCGACGTGACGCCGACCGAGCGCATCACCGTCGGCATCGAGCGGCTGCATCTCGAGCAGGACGCCGGCAAGTCGATGCATGATCTCTCGCCCACCGAGAGCCATGTCGACCTCAACCGCTCGGGCGTCGCGCTGATGGAGATCGTCTCCAAGCCCGACATCCGCTCGGCCGAGGAGGCGCGCGCCTATGTCTCCAAGCTGCGCACCATCCTGCGCTATATCGGCTCCTGCGACGGCAACATGGAGCAGGGCTCGCTGCGCGCCGACGTCAATGTCTCGGTGAGGAAGCCCGGTGCGCCCTATGGCACGCGCTGCGAGATCAAGAACGTCAACTCGATCCGCTTCATCGGCCAGGCGATCGAGGTCGAGGCGCGCCGACAGATCGGCATTCTCGAGGACGGCGGCGTCATCCGTCAGGAGACGCGGCTGTTCGATCCCGGCAAGGGCGAGACGCGCTCGATGCGCTCCAAGGAGGAGGCGCACGACTATCGCTATTTCCCCGACCCGGATCTGCTGCCGCTCGAATTCGATCAGACCTATGTCGATGCGCTGAAGGCGGAGCTGCCGGAGCTGCCGGACGACAAGCGCGCGCGCTTCATCGCTGAGTATGGTCTGCCGCCCTATGACGCCGGCGTGCTCGTCGCCGAGCGCGCGAGCGCGGATTTCTTCGAGGAGGCGGCGACGGGGCGTGACGCCAAGCTCGTCGCCAACTGGGTGATCAACGAGCTGTTCGGCCGCCTCAACAAGGAGGGACTTGACATCACCCGCTCGCCGGTCTCCGCCGCCGCTATCGGCGCCATTGTCGATCTCATCTCGCAGGGCGTCATCTCCGGCAAGATCGGCAAGGACGTGTTCGAGATCGTCTGGCAGGAGGGCGGCGACCCGCGCGATATCGTCGAGACGCGCGGACTGAAGCAGGTGACCGACACCGGCGCGATCGAGAAGGCGATCGACGAGATCATCGCCGCCAATCCCGACAAGGTCGCGCAAGCCAAGGCGAAGCCGACCATGCTCGGCTGGTTCGTCGGGCAGGTGATGAAGGGGACCGGCGGCAAAGCCAATCCGCAGGCGGTCAACGAGCTGCTGAAGAGCCGTCTCGGCATCTGAGTCCCGCGATTTCACGCATGTGGAGCGAATCGTCGGCGCGCCGCGATTCGCGAAAACGAATGGCGTCGACGACTGCGTCGGCGCCATTCGCGCGTCTAAAGACAATTCTTCGCACAATTTTTTTTTCGCGCTCCGGACGCATCCTTGCTGCGTGAGCGGATGTTTGATCGCCTTCTGCCGATTGCGCGCCGAGACGCGCCGCACACTTCGAGAAGCGAACGCCCTGCGTCTCGCGCACGCTCGCGAGCGTTGACGGAGAGCAGCCTTCAGCACTCGCTCGCTCTGCATTCATTTGCTGGAAAAACAAAGGATTGATCGCCTCTCGCGGAGCGACGAGCCATTGCTTCGCATCGTGGTGCGATCATGCGCGTGCGACGCGTTCGATGTCGATGCGGTCGTCTCGATGGTCGCGCCGCGACGAGGCGCGACGCGCAAGCGCTCTGCGTTGGTTGCGCGTCGCTGTTGCGGCGAAGTGTTGCGCTGATGCGCTCTGCGCATCTCGGCGCGCACAATTCGCAATCACGCCACTTGAACCGGCGATTAACCGCGTTACGCTATTGCCGCCTATTGTCCGGTGAAGCGACATTCCGGCGATTTGGGATCAAGGGGACTGACGATGGCGAAAGCAACGACGAAGAAGCGTAAGCCGGCGAAGAAGGCCGCCGCGAAGAAGGGCGTCCGCAAGGCGGCGACCAAGAAGGTCGCGACGAAGAAGAGAACGGCAGTCAAGAAGCGGACTGCGACGAAGAAGGCGACGCGCAAGACCGCAACGAAGAAGGCCACGCGTAAGACGGCGACGCGCAAGGCGGCGACGAAGAAGCGCGGCGCGACGAAGAAGACTGTCGCCAAGAAGGCGACGCGCAAGACCGCGACGAAGAAGGCTGCGCGCAAGGCGCCCGTCAAGCGTCGCGCTCCGCGCAAGGTCAAGGAGACGACCCCGGCTCCGGAAACCTCGGAAATGGAGTGACGCGCGAGCCATCGGCGCCTGCAGTTCAGCCGGCTCGCGAGCGACGTCTCGTCGATCGACGCTGCGAGCCGTCAGAGGCGCTCTCGACGCGCGATCGAACGATCCCGTCGAAGCGTCGCTAGCGAGCGAGGCATTGGGTCGCGAATTCCCGCCATGTCGTTCCTCCCGTCTGCCGTTCCTGCCTGAGCTTCAGCCACTGCGTCGCGCACAGCTTCATGCGCTCGCGGGGAGCTCGCGGCAGGGACGGCGGCGGCGTCGACAGATCGACTGGCGGCAGCTCGGGCGGCGGCGCCGGCGGCTGCTCGATCACGACAGGCGGCGCGGGATGCGCCGGGGGCAGGGGGGCGCGCGGTATGCGCTTCGCGGCCGGCGCGGAATGGGAGCCGCGCTGCCGCCGAGTGGAGGCATGGCCATCCGGAGCTGCGATTGCCGTGGCGATGCAGCACCACATCACGCAGCCGATCGCCACGCAGGTGATCGCCGAGCATGCTGTGGCGAAGCTTCGGGAAATGTCGCCCGCGGCGTTGTGTCGGATGGCCATCCATATCCGTTGTGACGGCGCTGCATGTCGCAGCGAAGCGCTCGCTCGCAAAACGGCGCGTCGGCGACCGCTCTAGACCGAACCGACGGCGGGCGTCAACGCGGGCGGGCCGCGGACTTCCGCCTTCTTCGCCGGCGTGTTAGGCAAAGCGCGCCGCGACCTGTGCATGCGCGGCTGTGCGGGAGGCCGACGCCATGGCAGCTTTCGACACCGGACCCAGCGCCGAGACGCGCGCGCGCTTGACGTTGGCGCATCGTCCACGCCGCAATCGCAAGAGCGATTGGGCCCGGCGCTTGGTGCGCGAGACGCGGCTTTCGGTCGACGATCTGATCTGGCCCGTGTTTCTCGTCGAGGGCGTTGGACGCCGCGACGCTGTCGCCTCGATGCCCGGCGTGTTTCGCTATTCGCTCGATAGAGCTGTGGAAGCGATCGAGGAGGCGGCTTCGCTCGGCGTCCCCGCCGTCGCTCTCTTTCCCAATACGGATACGGCTCTGCGCGACGAGCGCGGCTCGGCGGCGTTCGATCCGGAAAATCTCGTCTGCCGAGCCTGCCGCGCGCTGAAATCGGCCGTGCCGCACATCGGCGTGATCACCGATGTCGCGCTCGATCCTTACACCAGCCACGGCCACGACGGCGTTCTGATCGGCGACGAGATCGTCAATGACGAGTCGGTCGCCGCGCTGGTGGCGCAGGCGCTCAATCAGGCGCGCGCCGGCGCCGACGTCATCGCGCCGTCCGACATGATGGACGGCCGCATCGGCGCGATCCGCGCCGCGCTCGACGCCGAAGGCCTCGACGCGGTGCAGATCATGAGCTACGCCGCCAAATACGCCTCGTCCTTCTACGGGCCGTTTCGCGAGGCCGTCGGCTCCGACAAGACGCTGCGCGGCGACAAGCGCACCTATCAGATGGATCCGGCCAATAGCGACGAGGCGCTGCGCGAGGTGGCGCTCGATCTCGAGCAGGGCGCCGACATGGTGATGGTCAAGCCGGGACTGCCCTATCTCGACATCGTGCGGCGCGTCGTCGAGACGTTTCATGCGCCGACCTTCGCTTATCAGGTGTCGGGCGAATATGCGATGATCGAGGCCGCCGCCGCCAATGGCTGGCTCGATGGCGAGCGGGCGATGATGGAGAGCCTCGTCGCCTTCAAGAGGGCGGGGGCTGCGGGCGTTCTCACTTATTTCGCGCCGCGCGCGGCGGCGGCGCTGAGGCGCGGCTGACGCGCGAGCTGGCGGCTGGCGGCCGCGCCTTCGTCCGGGCCGCCGCAGCCTTTGCGGCGCGCGGCGCTCGCGCGGGGTGGACAAATAGGCCGTCCCGTGGTTTGGCTGTACGCCGCGCCGCCGCATCGAGGCGCGAAGACCACCGATCTTCCACGCAGCAGCTTCCCCATGACCAAACGATTCGCTCCGACTGTAATCGTATCGTTTTGGCTCTGCGCTACCACGGCGGCCGAGGCGGATTTTCGGATGTGCAACAACACGAGCAATCGGGTGAGCGTGGCGCTCGCCTATACCGACGGCCGCGGCTGGCTTTCGGAAGGATGGTGGAACTTGCGCGCCTCCGATTGCGAGACGCTGCTGCGCGGACCGCTCGCGGCGCAATATTACTATATCTACGCCATGGACGAGCGTGGCGGCGAATGGAAGGGCAAGGCGTTCATGTGCACGCGCGATCGCGAGTTTCGCATCGACGGCCGCGAGGACTGCTTCGCCCGCGGATTCGACCGCACCGGCTTCTTCGAGATCGACACCGGACGCGACGCCAAGAACTGGACGGTGCAGCTCACCGATCCGACGTCGACGACTGCGAGATGAGGGCTCGGGCGCACGCCGCTCGACAGAAGGGATGACCCGAGAAATGAGAAGGTTGCGGCGCGTCAAGATCATCGCGACGCTCGGTCCGGCGAGCGTCGAGAAGTCGGTCGTGGCCGGCCTGTCGACAGCCGGCGCGGATGTGTTCCGGATCAACATGAGTCATACGGATCACGCGGGCCTAGCCGCCTATGTCCGCATGATCCGTGAGATCGAGGCCGAGACCGGTCGCGCGATCGGCATATTGGCCGATCTGCAGGGCCCGAAGCTGCGCATCGGCGCCTTTACGGAAGGCGCCGTGCATCTGCGCAAGGGCGACATGTTCGTCCTCGACGCCGATCCGACGCCGGGCGACGTCTCGCGCGTGCAACTGCCGCATCCCGAGATCTTGAGCGCGCTCAAGGAAAAGGACACGATCCTCATCGACGACGGCAAGGTCCGCCTGCATGTCGTCGAGACGTCCGGCGGCGTGATGGCGCGCGCCGTGGTGGACATCGGCGGGCGCATCTCCAACCGCAAGGGCGTCAGCCTGCCGGACACGGAGATCCCCATCACCTCGATGACGCCGAAGGACCGCGCCGATCTCGACGCGGCGCTGGCGGAGGGCGTCGATTGGGTGGCGATCTCCTTCGTGCAGCGGCCAGAGGACGTGCTCGAGGTCAAGCGCGTCGCCGGCAAGCGCGCGGCCATCATGGCCAAGATCGAGAAGCCGCAGGCGATCGCCCGGCTCGACGAGGTGATCGAGGTGGCGGACGCGCTGATGGTGGCGCGCGGCGATCTCGGCGTCGAAGTGCCGCTCGAGAAGGTGCCCGGCCTGCAAAAGCGCATCACCCGCGCCGCGCGGCGCCTCGGCAAGCCGGTCGTGGTCGCGACGCAAATGCTCGAATCGATGATTCTCGCGCCTCTGCCGACGCGAGCGGAAGTGTCGGACGTCGCGACCGCCGTCTATGAGGGCGCCGACGCGGTCATGCTCTCGGCCGAGAGCGCCGCCGGCCAATATCCGATCGAGGCGGTGGCGACGATGAGCCGCATCGCCGAGGAGGTGGAGACCGACGCGGTCTATCGCTCCATCATCAACGCCCAGCGCGCCGCCGCGCCCGATCCGACCGTCGCCGACGCGATCGCGGTCGCCGCGCGCGACGTGGCGGAGACGCTGCATTCGGTGGCGATCTGCGCCTGGACCTCGTCCGGCGCCACGGCGCTGCGCATCGCCCGCGAGCGGCCGCGGCCGCCCATTTTGGCGCTGACGCCGAGCCGCGACACCGCCCGCCGCCTCGCTCTCGTCTGGGGCGTGCATGCGCTGGAGACGCAGGATGCGCGCGACATCGAGGACATGGCCGACCGCGCCTGTGTGAATTCGGCGCGCGAAGGCTTCGCCTCGCCGGGCGATCGCGTCATCATCGTCGCCGGCATGCCCTTCGGCTCACCCGGCGCGACCAATATGGTGCGCATCGCCATCGTCGATCACGACTGAGGGAGCAGGGCGCTGGTCCATTCCATGATCAGCGTCCGCCGCCCCGAGAGGCTGGGCGCGCCTTCGCCCCGGCTCACAAAGCCTTCGCGCTCGTAGAAAGAGACGGCGCGGCGGTTGTCGGCGTTCACGTCGAGGCGCAGCCGCGCCGGTGAGATGCTGCGCGCCGCCTCGATCAGCGCCTCCGCCGCGCCCGAGCCGAAGCGCGTGGGATGCACGCACAGCTGATCGAGCCAATGGGTCGCCGGATCGATCACGACGAAGCCGATCGTCGCCGGCGGCGCGCCTTCGCGGAGCAGCAGCGTGCGCGAGCCGCTGCGCTCCAAGCGAAGCACCTGCTGGCGCAGCCAGTCGCGGCGCGCATCGAAATCGATGTCCGGATAGGTCGCGCGCCAGGACGCGACCCACAGCTCGAGCAAGGACGGCCAGTCCTCGTCCCGGCGCGGAACGATGCGGGGGCTGACGAGGCCCGGCCGCGCCATCGCGTCAGGCCTTGCGCAGCGTATCGAGCAAATGGCGGTGGATCGCCTCATTGCCCGCGCAGATCGCGCTCTTGGAGAGCATGTCGGAGCCGTTGTCGAGATCGGTGACGAAGCCGCCGGCCTCGCGCACGAGCACGATGCCCGCAGCAATGTCCCAGGGCTTGATGCCGCGCTCCCAATAGCCGTCGCAACGGCCGGCCGCGACGAAGGCGAGGTCGAGCGCGGCGGCGCCGAGACGGCGGATGTTGCCGGTCTTCGCCATGACGGCGGCGAGCTCCGTCTGAAAGCGGGCGTGCCGCTCGATCCCCGCGAGCGGCGGAATGCCGCAGGCGACGAGCGATTCGCCGAGCGTCTTGCGCGCCGAGACGCGCATGCGCCGATTGTTGAAATAGGCGCCCTGGCCCTTCTCGGCCACGAACATCTCGTCGCTCGCCGGATTATAGACGACGCCGGCCACGAGCTGTCCCTCGCGCTCGAGCCCGACCGACACGGCGAAGATCGGAATGCCGTGCAGGAAGTTCGACGTGCCGTCGAGCGGATCGATATGCCAGATGTGACTCTTGTCGGAGCCCTCGACTGCGCCGCTCTCCTCCATCAGGAAGCCATAGCCCGGCCGCGCCCGCGACAATTCCTCGAACAGGGTCTTTTCCGCGCGTCTGTCGGCGGCGGTGACGAAATCGCCGGGGCCCTTGACCGACACCTGCAGATTCTCGACCTCGCCGAAGTCGCGCTTCAGGCCGCGGCCGGCCTTGAGGACGGCGGCCGTCATCACATTCATCAGGGCGGATCGGATCATGGAGACCTTTGAAAAGCGCGGCGAGAGGAGGGAGCGCCCCAAATGCCCCGGCGGCGACCGCGGCGTCAAGCGCGTTCGCCGACGGGAGCCGCCCGGAAGACGCGAGCTGACCGATCGCCAATCCCCGCCGACGGTGTTACGGGACTGCCATGTCACAGTGCGCAAACTGTCACAACCACTGCTTAGAGACGGCCCCGCTGACGCATTCGTCGTCAAAGGAGGGGCTGAATGAAAACGTCCATCATCTGTAGCGTCGCGCTCGCGGCGCTTTCGATCTACGGCGCCGGGGCCGCGCAGGCGCGCGATGGAGCCGGTCCGATCACAAACAGCGTTCCAAAGGCCGTGACGCCGATCCCGGGCACCGCCAGAGCCGACGTTCTCGCGTCTCCGTTCCACCTGAAGATCCTCGCCCAGTACGCGGACCCGGTGGAGAATCCGAGCGGTGTGATCACCATGTTCGGCAAGCTGTCGACCGGCGAAGGCACCGAGCCGGATCAGAACACCTATCTGGAGATGCCGAATCCGGGCGGCCCGACGGCCGGTTATGATTACGGCACACACTTCCTGTTCCAGGGTCATGAGAATGGCGGCAATCTCGCCTTTGTGACGCGCATCAATCTCGACGTCGCCGATCCGGCGCATCGCATCACCCTGCTGACCCCGGTGGACGCGCAGACCGGAAAGACCGGCTTCAACAGCATCGACGGGTCGACCTATGATCCGTTCACCAACTCGCTGCTGTTCGGCGAGGAGACCGAGGACGATTCGTCCAATGGCGCCGGCAATATTCATTCCGTCTCCGTGACTTGGCCGCCCGTCCACAAGACCTATGAGGCGTTCATCGGCCTCGGCGGTTGGGAAGGCATCCACCTCGACAAGAACGGCGTCGTCTATCTCATCGAGGATATCGGCGGCGCCAAGGCTCCCTCTGGTACGACCGCGACGGTCGACGGCGTCGCCAATGTGCCGCTGAAGAGCGCCAAGCAGCCAAATTCCTTCGTCTATCGCTACCTGCCGAACAACCCGAAGGATCTTTCGGCTGGCGGACGGCTGCAGGCGCTGCAGGTGTTCGTCGACGGCGCGCCGCTGAAGTTCCATGCGGACGACGTCATCGGCGACATCACCTCGCCCAAGCAGAGCGTTCTCTACACGCCGGGCAATGTGTTGCCGTTCCGCTGGCTCACCATCCACAAGTCGAACGCGGGCGACACGGCTGCGTTCAACGCCACTGCGGCGGCGAAGGCGTTGGGAGCGACGCCGTTCAAGCGTCCGGAGAACATGGCGTTCGACCCGACCTCGGACTTCAACACCTTCTATGTCACGGTGACTGGCGACACGGACGCGCCGACGGGGCAGGTTCCGCAGCTGGCGAAACGCGCAGCCTGGGGTGCGATCGTTCGCGTTGAGAAGATCGGCGCGTTCCCGCTCGCGAGCAAGGGCTATGACGGCGTTGTCTCGACCGCCTATCTGGGCGATGCGGATCATGCCAGCTTCGACAACATCGCTTTCGGCAACACCAACCAGCTGCTCGTCGCCGAGGATCGTGGCGACACGCTGCATGATCAGCTGGCCAAATTCGACTCGATCTGGACGTTCAGCGTGCGCGGCGGCGTCTCGTCGAAGCGTCTCGTCGCGCTCGGCAGCGATCCGATTGCGGCCCCGGCCGGCGCCGGCGACAATGAGCCGACCGGCGTCATGACCTCGAACGGCAGCGTGCTGAAGAGCGCTCTCCTCGGCACCGTCAACGGCCTCGTCGACGGCCGCACCTTCTTCACCCAGCAGCATGGCCTGAACCGGGTGTTCGAGGTCATTCGTCGCTGAGCTTCCTCGCCTCACGGCGGGCGCGGCCCGCCGTGTCGCTCGCGCCGGGCGATATTTCGCCCGGCGCTCTTGCTTTCGTGAAGACATGTCGCCTCGAGACGACACGCGGGCGCTTTTTCCCCCGCCCGCTGCGGCGAGTTTGCCTTCCGTCATATTGATGCTATGAGCACGCGCCAACCCGAGAGACGGCCTGCGCGCCGTTTTCACCGCCTTGAGGGAGTTGGCTCCATGACATCCTACGCACGACCGGCGTTGCACGAGGCCCTGACCTTCGACGACGTGCTGCTGCGCCCTGGCCATTCGCTGGTCATGCCCTCTCAGGTCGATATTTCGACGCGGCTGACGCGCGAGATTACGCTCAATCTGCCGATCATCTCCTCCGCCATGGATACGGTGACGGAGGCGCGGCTCGCCATCGCCATGGCCCAGGCCGGCGGGCTCGGCGTCATCCACCAGAATCTCTCGCCCGTGGCTCAGGCCGCCGAGGTGCGCAAGGTCAAGCGCTATGAGAGCGGCATGGTGGTCGACCCGATCACCATCTATCCGGACGAGACGCTCGCCGACGCGCTGGCGCTGATGTCGCGCTACTCCATATCCGGAATTCCGGTGGTCGAGCGCGGCCATGGCGAGAGGCCGGGCAGACTGGTCGGCATCCTCACCAATCGCGACGTGCGCTTCGCCGATGTGATGACGCAGCCGGTCGCCGAGCTGATGACGCGCCAGCTCATCACCGTGCGCGAGGGGGTCGACCAGGACGAGGCGCGCCGGCTGCTGCATCAGCATCGCATCGAGAAGCTGCTGGTCGTCGACGAGGATTATCGCTGCGTCGGCCTCGTCACGGTGAAAGATATAGAGAAGGCGACGCTGCATCCCCACGCCGCCAAGGACGCCGAAGGCCGGCTGCGCGTCGCCGCCGCCTCGACCGTCGGCGACCGCGGCTATGAGCGCGCGCAGCATCTCATCGAGGCCGGCGTCGACCTCATCGTCATCGACACGGCGCATGGCCATTCGCAAGCCGTGCTCGATCAGGTCGGCCGCATCAAGAAAATCTCCAACAAGGTCTCGATCGTCGCCGGCAATATCGCGACGCGCGAGGGCGCCAAGGCGCTGATCGACGCTGGCGCCGACGCGGTCAAGGTCGGCATCGGGCCGGGCTCGATCTGCACGACGCGCATCGTCGCCGGCGTCGGCGTTCCGCAGCTGACCGCCATCATGGATGCGGCGGAGGAGGCGCATAAGGCCGGCGTGCCGGTGATCGCCGACGGCGGCGTCAAATATTCGGGCGATCTCGCCAAGGCCATCGCCGCCGGCGCCTCGGCGGTGATGATCGGCTCGCTGCTCGCCGGCGCCGAGGAGGCGCCGGGCGAAGTGTTCCTCTATCAGGGCCGCTCCTTCAAATCCTATCGCGGCATGGGCTCGGTCGGCGCCATGGAGGCGGGCTCGGCGGCCCGCTATTTCCAGCAGGATGTGAAAGAGAGCCTCAAGCTCGTGCCGGAGGGCATCGAGGGTCAGGTCCCCTATCGCGGCCCGGTGGCGCCGATCCTCTATCAGCTCGCCGGCGGCTTGCGCGCGGCGATGGGCTATGTCGGCGCGCCGACCATCACCGAATTCCAGTCCAAGGCGGAATTCGTGCGCATCACCAACGCCGGCCTGCGCGAGAGCCACGTCCATGACGTGACGATCGTGCGCGAGAGCCCGAATTATCCGACCGGCGGCGCGTGATGCGCATCGCGATCCTCGGGGCGGGCGGCGTCGGCGGCTATTATGGCGGCCGTCTGGTCGAGGCCGGCGCCGATGTGACCTTTCTCTTGCGCGAGGCGCGGGCGCGCCTTCTCGCCGAACGCGGGCTCGTGATCGAGAGCCCGCTCGGCGATGCGCGCCTTTCGGTGAAGACGGCGACGCGCGTCGACTCGCCGTTCGATCTCGTGATTCTCGCCTGCAAGGCCTATGATCTCGACGCGGCGCTGGAGACGATCGCCGGCGCCGTGGGGCCGGGGACAGCGATCCTGCCGCTGCTCAACGGCCTCGTTCATCTCGATATTGTTGCCGAGCGTTTTCCCCGTGCAAAGGTCTTTGGCGGCGTGGCTCAGATCAGCTCGACGCTGGACGAGAACGGCGTTCTGCATCATTTCGGCGAGCGCAACCGCATCATTTTCGGGACGCGCGACGGCTCGCGCGACGCGCGGCTCGCGGCGGTGGAGACCGCCTTTGCGAACACGCCGGTCGAAGCGCGCCATGTCGACGACATCGATCGCTGGATGTGGGAAAAATTCGTGCTGCTCGCGGCGCTCGCCGGCATCACCTCGCTAATGCGCGCGAGCCTCGGCGATGTTCTGGCGACGCCGGCGGGCGAGCGGCTCATTCTGCAGCTTCGCGACGAATGCAAGCGCGTCGCGCGCGCCGAGGGCTGGGCTCCTTCGCCCGAGTCGGAGGCGCTGCTCGCTGTGCTGACTGAGCGCGGCTCGTCGCTCAAAGCCTCGATGCTGCGCGACATCGAGCGCGGCGCGCCGACCGAGGGCGAGCATATTCTGGGCGACATGCACGCGCGAGCGGTGCGCGCCGGGATCGAGACGCCGATACTCGAGATCGCGCTCACCCATGTCCGCGCCTATGAGATCGGGCGCAGGGAGCGAGCCTGAAGGCTCGCGGTCCAACGCGGCCACTGGACCGCGAGCCTTCAGGCTCGCTCGGTGGAGCCCCTCACGGCACAAAATTCGCGTAATTGCCCGCAAGTCCGGCGACAGGCGCCGGCGAGCGGGGAATTATCATGACCGAGTCGAGCGAGAGCCTCGCCAAGGCCGAAGAGCAGCTCATCGCCGAGGTGCGCCGGAATTTTGCCAGCTTCTTCCGCTGGGTCGATTTTCTTGACGATATGATCAAGAAGGACATCGGGCCCAAATTCGGCGTCGACGTCACGCTGATGGGCAGCGCCGTCGAGCAGAAGGTGAGGGGACTCCTCTATATCTCCCGCCCGCTCAAGGAGCCGCTCGGCGTTCCCTTCGAGATCGAAGGCGCCTCGATCATGCTCGGCCACGCCAAATTCGAGCGCGACAACGAGGCCGGCGAGAAGACCGCCCGTTACGACCTCTCGACCCTCGACGATGTGAACCGCATTCTCGGCGACGTCGTGCAGGATTACATCGGCTGACAGGCCAGGCATGGCGCCGCGATTGCTATCATATTATGAGACAGGCAATCTGGGGCCGTAGGGCGAGTTCGCGCGGGACGGGCGCGCTCCCACCTTCGAGGGGAGGTCGGGGCGCGCCGCCGAGGTCGTCGCGGTCCTTTGTCGGAGATCGCACATGCTTCCGCAAGTCGTGATGGTCGATGGCGTTCCACGATGCGTCATCCGCCCCACAGATCAGAAGGCGCTCGACCGCTTCGTGCGCAATAGCCGGAAATGGCTGCAGGCCGGCAATTCCGAGGGAAAATGCACCTATCGTCCGGCCGACGCGACCGAGACGGCGGTCTGGAAGGACGCCTTCGAGCTGCACAAGGCCGCCGGCGCCGATGACGAGAGCTTTTTCGGCATACCGCTGCTCGCGACGGCGCCCGCGCCCGCCGCGGTGGAATAGGCGCTCAATGCGGGCAGGGCGGAAGCGTTTCCGCCCGCGCCAGCGCCGCGCGCGCCAGCGGACAATTTGCGCAGTCATGGCCGGCGCAGCCGCTGCAGGGCGACGGCGCCGCCACTGCTTGTCCGGGTTCCGGGGCCGCGAGCCCTGCTTGCGTCGGCGCATCCTCCGGCTTCGGCGCGGCAATGGCGGCGCAGGCGAGGAAGGCGGCCGGCAAAGCGATCAGCAACGCTTGTCGCATGACACGCTCCTTCAATGAACGCCCGGCGTGAGCTTCATGCCCCGCCGTTCGAAGGTGATGTAGGAGACGAGCGCGGTCATGCGCGGATCGTCGGCCGCGAGATTCTGGCCCTGCAGCGGATTGCGGATGCACCAGTTCACCATCTCGAACAGCTGCGCCACCTTGCCGAGCTGCTTCTGGAACTTCGGATAGGTTTCGGGATGGGTGTTGGCGGCGTTGGGATGGCATTGCGCGCAGGCGACGCCATTGGTCCCGACGGAGCCATTGGTCCACAGCTTGCGGCCCTCCGCGGCCACGGTCTCGAACTCCTTCAGATAGCGGTCCACATCGGCGCGGGTGAACTCGTCTGCCCGCGCGGAGGCGCCGAAGGCTGCGAGCGCGATGGCGAGAAGCAATGTCGAGCGACGCATGTCGAGCTCCCGATCAATAATGGGTCTGAGGCAGACGGCGCTGCGTCGGCTCCTGATAGGCGACATCGACCGGACGCCCGGCCTTGCGATCATAGGCCACGGTGCGCGGCTCATTGTCCCAGAGCTGATAGCGCGCGGCGACGCGCCCCGAGCCGATGTCGATCAGCTGCCATCCGGTGGCGTCGCGCTCGAAGAAGGGATCGGCGCGGTTCATCGGAATGGTAAGCACCGGCAGATGGCTCTCGGCCTGCGAATAGGTCTGCGGATAGGGCCAGGGCCAGGCGGTCGACATCACCGAATTGAAGCTGATGCTGCCGATCTGATTATATTGAATCTGATGCACATGGCCGTAGAGGACGGTGACATTGTCGTAAGGCGCGAGCAGCGCCTGCACATCCTCGGCGTCGTCGGTCCAGAAATTCCAGCCCTTGTAGATCTTCTGCAGCGGCGAGTGTGAGAAGACGACGAGCGGCGTCGCCTTGTCGACCTTGGCGAGATCGTTCGCGAGCCATTTGCGCTGCTTGTCGCCGACCATGAAGGGCGAGCCATTGGGATTGTCCAATCCCGCCATTTCCAGCATGCGCTGCTCGGCCGTCGGCCAGCGATGGAATGTCCAGTGCTCGCTGGTCAGGATGGAGTTCAGCACGACGAAATGCACGCCCTTATGGTCGAAGCTGTAATAATGCGGACCGTAGAGCTTGCTCCAATAATCGCCGAGGTCGAGATAATAGTCGTGCTCGCCCATCACGCAATAGAGCTTGCCCTTGAGCTTCGACAGCATCTCGGCGCCGTGATCGAGCTCCTCGCGCTTGCCGAGCTGGGCGAGATCGCCGCCGAACATCACGAAGTCGGATTCGGGCTTCACCAGATTGGCCTCGGCCACCGCGCGCTTCAACCCCTGGTCCCAATTGCGCACGAAGGCGGCGCCGCGGATCTGCTGGATATGCGCGTCGGAAATATAGGTGAAGGTGAAATCTTCGCGCGTTCCGCCGAAGGCGAGAGTGACCATGCTGATCGGCAGGGTGGTGATCGCCGCGCCGGCGCTCGCGCCGGCGAGCACGCTGCGCCTCGTGATCAATTCGCTCATCGGCTGCTCCCCTTTTTCCTTCGCGCCTTTCGGCGTCTCATTTGGTCTTCGCGCCGAAATAGGCGGGCGTGGTGAGGGTCCCCATGAAGGCGACGAGATCGTCCATCTGCTGCTCGGTGAGGCTGAGCGGCCTGATGCCGCCGGAGAGATAGTCGTTGACCTGCGCCGGATCGCCGTCGCTGCGCCCGCCATTGTTGTAATGCTTGACGACGTCCTTCAGCGTCTTCAGCGAGCCGTCGTGCATATAGGGCGGGGTGACCGCGACATTGCGCAGCGTCGGCGTCTTGAAGGCGCCGATCACATCGAACTGATCGGTGACGGCGAAGCGGCCGAGCTCCGAGGTCTTCGGATCGGAAAGAACCGTCTTGTCGACATCGGCGCCTTTCGCCTTGGCGGTCAGAAACTCCGCCGCGAGCCGCGGCACGTCGAATTGCGCGCGATTGATGCCGACGCCGATATTGTGGAAGCGATTGTCGGTGAACAGCGCCTGCGTCTCCTCGATCACATGGCAGGAGACGCAGCGCCCCTGGCCGACGAAGACGTCGAAGCCGCGCTTGGCCTCCGCCGAGATCGCATTCTCCTCCTTGCCGAAACGCCAGCGGTCGAAGGGCGAATCGCCGGAGACGATGGTGCGCTCATAGGAGGCGATGGCCTTCTTCACCTCGTCCATGGTGATGGCGTCGCCGGTCTTGCCGAAAGCCCGCTTGAACAGATCGACATAGAAGTCGTCGGAGCGGACGATGTTCAGGATCGGCTCATGCGTCGGCAGGCCCATCTCGACCGGATTGAGGAAGGGATGCTGCGATTGATCCTCGAGCGAGGCGGAGCGTCCGTCCCAGAAGAAGGAGGTGAAATAAGCGGAGTTGATCACTGTCGGCGCATTGCGCGTCCCGGTCTTCTTGCCGATCCCCTCCGAGGTGCGCAGCGGACCATCCGTAAAGGCCTTCTCGTCCGCATGGCAGGTCGCGCAGGCGACCGTTCCGTCGCTGGAGAAGCGCAGATCGTGAAACAGGCGATTGCCGAGGGCGATCTTTTCGGCGCTCTGCGGATTGTCGGACGGAATGGGAACGGGCGGAAGCCCGAGCGGCTCAGCGAAGGCCGCGCCCGAAAGGCTGAAACAAGCCGCGAGCGCCGTCGCGACGCGCGTGAGCACGGCCATATCTTCCTCCCCGTTGCGCGCCTGTCGGACGGAAGCCGCTTCTGTGTTCGGCGCTGTTTGAGGCGATCTTGCTCCCATTCATGCCATTCGGCAAGGCGTGGTCGCAACAAATCCTCTGCCCGCGGGAGCCGATCGACTGTCCGCACTGCAGTATCCAGGCTTGTGCGGCGCAGTAGATGCTTAACGACAGCGCCTCAGTACATGTCGCAGCGCAAGCGAAGTCTTCAGCCACGACGCCACGGCGCCGAGACTGTCATGGTCGCGTCACAGATACTTGAAATTTCGCAATTAGCTGCAGTCGTTCGCCTTTGCTCGACGGCCCTGGTTGTGCTAGGCGGACGGGGCATCGAGCGGCCTTGTTCGCAGCGCACGCTCGACCATCCGGAGGGGAGCCCGTCCAAAATGTCTCGTATCTTTGTCGCGTCGCTGAGCGCGATGCTGTTCCTGCCCGCCGCCGCCATGGCGGGCGATCTGCGGGCGGACGCCAACGCCCTGTTCGAGCCGATCACGCCGGCCGCCGCCGCCAAGGTGGTGAAGAGCAATGACTTGACGCCTGCCAAGATCGAGCTCGGCAAAGAGCTGTTCTTCGATCCGCGCATGTCGGCGAGCCAGATCATCAGCTGCAACTCCTGCCATAATCTGAGCCTCGGCGGCGTCGACGCCGGCTCGACCTCGGTCGGCCACGGCTGGCAGAAGGGTCCGCGTCGCGCGCCGACCGTGCTCAACGCCGTGTTCAACGTCGCGCAGTTCTGGGACGGCCGCGCGCCGGATCTCAAAACGCAGGCGAAGGGCCCGGTGCAGGCCGGCGTCGAGATGAACAACACGCCCGCCAATGTCGAGGCGACGCTGAACTCGATCCCCGGCTATGTGGCCGAGTTCAAGAAAGCCTTCCCGAACGACGCCAAGCCGGCGAATTTCGATAATTTCGCTCTGGCGATCGAAGCCTTCGAGGCGACGCTGATCACGCCCGGCTCGCGCTTCGACAAATTCCTCGCCGGCGACGAGGCCGCGCTCGACGCGACCGAGAAGCAGGGCCTGCGCCTGTTCATGGACAAGGGATGTGTCTCCTGTCACGGCGGCGTCAATGTCGGCGGCGCCGGCTATTTCCCCTTCGGCGTCGCGCAGAAGCCGGCTGCCGAGGTGCTGCCCGCGGCGGACAAGGGCCGCGCGGCCGTCACCAAGAGCGCCGCGGACGATTATGTCTTCCGCGCTGCGCCGCTGCGTAACGTCGCGCTGCGCGCTCCCTATTTCCACACCGGCAGCGTGTGGACTCTGGAGGAGGCCGTGTCGATCATGGCGGCCGATCAGCTCGGCGTGACGCTCTCGGGCGACGAGACCAAGGCGATCGTAGCCTTCCTCGGCGCGTTGACCGGCGAGCAGCCGCATGTGAGCTATCCGGTTCTGCCGGCCCGCACCAATGGCACGCCGCGCCCGGCGCAGGGCTTGACCTCGACGACGGCCGCGCACTGAGCACCTGACGAGAAGCCTTCGCGCCGCCGGCGCGAAGGCGCCGCTGTCACGATTCTGACTGCTTGTTTCCGCATTGTGGCGGCCGCGTCATCATTATGACGCGGCGAGCCAGCGCGCGCGCCTCCCGCGTCCCGAAGAACCGTAATGCGAGCAGCCGGACCGTCTATGAAATCGTCGATTTTCCGTTCGTTCGCCGCCGCTGCGGCGCTGCTCGGGCCGGCGTGGCAGAGCCTCGCCCAAGACGCGGAAAATCCTTTCGCCCGCATCGGCCATATCGTCGTCATCTACACGGAAAATCGAAGCTTCGACAATGTGTTCGGGCTGTTTCCGGGGGCGGATGGACTGGGCTCCGCGGACCGTTTCACGCAGGTCGACGCCGACGGATCGGCGCTCGCCAGGCTTCCGCCTATCCGGGCGGACGAGAGCGTCGACCCGCGTTTTCCCCAGACCTTGCCCAATGCGCCGTTCCCGATCGACGCCTTCGCGCCCAATGGCGAGAAGACCACCGATCTCACCCATGACTTCTACCAGGAGCAGGAGCAGATCGACGGCGGCCGCATGGACCGTTTCGCCGCCGTCTCCGGCGCCGGCGGGCTCGTCATGGGCTATTACGACGGCCGCGGCCTCGCGCAATGGCGGCTGGCGGAGGAGTTCACGCTCGCCGATCATTTTTTCCATGCGGCCTTCGGCGGCTCCTTTCTCAACCATATCTTCCTCGTCTGCGCCTGCGCGCCCGTCTACCCTTCGCCGTCGCCGAGCCTCGTCGCCGAGCTCGACGAGAGAGGCTTTTTGGCGCGGGCGGAGAGCTCGCCGAAGAGCGCCCTCGACGGCCCGCCGCGCTACCGCAAGACCGGGCGGGTGACGCCGGATGGATTTGCGGTGAGCACGCTGCAGCCGCCGACGCCGCTGTCGCCGATAGACCTTTCCGTCCCGGCCGAGCTGAATCTGCCGCCGCAGACGGCGCCGACGATCGGCGACCGTCTAACCGAGAAGGGCGTCTCCTGGGCCTGGTATGCGGGCGGCTGGAACGACATGCGCGCCGGCCGCATCCGCCAGCGCGAGGCGCCGGAGCATTTCCAGACGCACCACCAGCCTTTCCTCTATTTCGCGCGCTATGCGCCGGAAAGCGCCGAGCGCGACCGGCATCTGAAGGACGCCGAGGATTTCTTCGCGTCCGCCGCGGAGGGCAGCCTGCCGTCGGTCTCCTTCTACAAGCCGATCGGGCGCATGAACCAGCATCCTCAATATGCCGATCTGAAGAGCGGTGACGCGCATCTCGCCGAGGTCGTCGCGCGGCTGCGCGCGAGCCCGAACTGGAAGGACATGCTGATCATCGTCACCGCCGACGAGAATGGCGGCGCCTTCGACCATGTGGCGCCGCCGCGCATCGATCGATTCGGGCCGGGCGCGCGCGTGCCGACGCTGATCATCTCGCCCTACGTGCGGAAGGGCTTCGTCGACCAGACGGTCTATGACACGACCTCGATCCTGCGGACGATCGAGACGCGCTTCGGCCTCGCGCCGCTCACCGAGCGCGACGCGCAGGCCGCTGATCTGCACAATGCGCTTCTCTCTCCATCGCAGGCCGGCGGAGCCGCCGCGCGCTGACCTGTGTGCTCTCTCCGTGAGACCCCGGCGCCGCACTGCCGCTATGGCCTCGTCGCCTCGCCCGCTCGGGGCGGCGTTCGGGCAGGGCGTCGCCGCCGCCGACGCCGGCACAGAAGTTCACGTATTTATTGAGAAGTGAGCAGCCTCCCCTACTGGTCGCCGCTCATATCGGCGGGGCTGATCACGTCATTTTGCGGCGCCATATAAACAGCCTGACAGGCTTGTGCTTCCCATTCGATAGATTACTTTCTCCTACCCTATCGGATATTGTCATTGAAGACGCGTACGGAAATGGTTGCGGCTCGCCGGACGAGGGTTTTCGGCGGGGCGTTTCGGGGGGATCCTGGGCGCTTCGTTCGGAGGAGCGCTCGTTCTGCGCGGCGGCTTTGGGGACTTCGTCTTCGACAAAGAAGAACAACGCCGGGCTCGGGTGACCGAGGATCGGCGCGACGGGAGGTCGAAAGACGCGTCGGCGACGACGCGCATATTTCACGTAACCGGCAAGACGAAGGCGTTCGCCCGCAGGGAGGGGGGAGCGCGAGGAGCCGCCTCGAAATCCCTGGGAGCACTTAGGAGGATTGAGATGAGCGTAACAACAGAGACAACAGCCGGCGCAGCCGCCGGCTCGGACGCGATCGTTGATCTGCGTGGCATGTGGGTCGGTGTCGCCGGCCTGAACATCTTCTATCTGATCGTCCGCATTTACGAGCAGATCTACGGCTGGCGCGCGGGCCTCGACTCGTTCGCTCCGGAGTTCCAGACGTATTGGCTGTCGATCCTTTGGACCGAGATTCCGCTGGAGCTGGTTTCGGGCCTCGCGCTCGCCGGCTGGCTGTGGAAGACCCGTGACCGCAACGTCGACGCGGTCGCTCCGCGCGAGGAGCTGCGCCGTCACGTGGTCCTGGTCGAGTGGCTGGTGGTCTACGCCGTCGCCATTTACTGGGGCGCGAGCTTCTTCACGGAGCAGGACGGCACCTGGCACATGACGGTGATTCGCGACACGGACTTCACGCCGTCGCACATCATCGAGTTCTACATGAGCTACCCGATCTACTCGATCATGGCGGTGGGCGCGTTCTTCTATGCGAAGACCCGCATTCCGTATTTTGCTCATGGCTTCTCGCTGGCGTTCCTGATCGTCGCCATCGGCCCGTTCATGATCATCCCGAACGTCGGCCTGAACGAGTGGGGCCACACCTTCTGGTTCATGGAAGAGCTGTTCGTCGCTCCGCTGCATTGGGGCTTCGTGTTCTTCGGCTGGATGGCGCTCGGCGTGTTCGGCGTCGTTCTGCAGATCCTGATGGGCGTCAAGCGCCTCATCGGCAAGGACTGCGTCGCGGCCCTGGTCGGCTGAAGATGAATTGGACCGCCCGACTTTTTTTAAGGGGCCGGGCGGTCCGCACGGACATCTCGCAATCCGATAGTCTCCTGAACGGGACCTTCGTCCGAACGGCCGCGCAACGCGGGGCCGGCTCGGGCGGGGTTCGGGAGAGAGGGGAGCGGGAGGCACGAAAGACAACCCGGCGCGAGAAGAGTCGGGGACTGGTCGACGGCTGCGGCGGGAACCGCCGGGCGGACCGACACCAAGGAGAAGAGTGATGTCTACATCGAAGAGCGGGGGGGCAATCGGGCCTTTCCATTCGGTCGCGGAAGCGGCGGGATGCGTCAAGACCACCGATTGGATGCTTCTGACGCTGCTGTTTCTGGCGGTGCTGGGCGGCTACCACATTCACTTCATGCTGACGGCGGGCGACTGGGACTTCTGGGTCGACTGGAAAGACCGTCGTATGTGGCCGACCGTGGTTCCGATCCTGGGCGTGACCTTCGCCGCTGCGGCGCAGGCGTTCTTCTGGGAGAACTTCAAGCTGCCGTTCGGCGCGACCTTCGCGGTCCTCGGCCTGCTGATCGGCGAGTGGATCAACCGCTACTGCAACTTCTGGGGCTGGACCTATTTCCCGATCAGCCTGGTGTTCCCGTCCGCTCTGGTGGTTCCGGCGCTGTGGCTGGACATCATCATGCTGCTGTCGGGCTCCTATGTGATCACGGCGGTTGTGGGCTCGCTGGGCTGGGGCCTTCTGTTCTACCCGAACAACTGGCCGGCGATCGCGGCTCTGCATCAGGCGACGGAGCAGCATGGTCAGCTGATGTCCCTCGCGGATCTGGTCGGCTTCCACTTCGTCCGCACGTCGATGCCGGAATATATCCGCATGGTCGAGCGCGGCACGCTGCGCACCTTCGGTAAGGACGTCGTTCCGGTGGCCGCGTTCTTCTCGGGCTTCGTGTCGATGATGGTCTACTTCCTGTGGTGGTTCGTCGGTAAGTGGTATTCGACCACCAAGGTGATCCAGAAGATCTGATCGAAGAGAGCAATTAGCTTCTCTTTGGTTCCTCGGAAAAGACGAGGAGCGGTTCCCGGATCGGCGATGAGATCGCCGCGAAGGGGCCGCTCCGGAGAAGACGAGTGAGGCCGCCTGGCGCTCCGCGATGCGGACAGGGCGGGCTCGAAGAGAAAACTGGGAGGTAGATTCACATGAAAGCTCTGGAGAGAATGGCCGAGCTGGCGACCGGACGGGTCGGAAAGCTCCTCGGCCTGAGCGTTGCGGCTGCGGTCGCGGCGACGGCGGCCTCGGTGGCCCCGGCGGAAGCGCACGGCGAGAAGTCGCAGCAGGCGTTTCTGCGCATGCGCACGCTGAACTGGTATGACGTGAAGTGGTCGAAGACCTCGCTGAACGTCAACGAGTCGATGGTTCTGTCGGGCAAGGTTCACGTCTTCTCGGCGTGGCCGCAGGCGGTCGCCAATCCGAAGTCGTCGTTCCTGAACGCCGGCGAGCCCGGCCCGGTTCTGGTTCGCACGGCGCAGTTCATCGGCGAGCAGTTCGCTCCGCGCTCGGTGTCGCTCGAGGTCGGCAAGGACTATGCGTTCTCGATCGATCTGAAGGCTCGCCGCGCCGGGCGCTGGCACGTCCATGCTCAGATCAACGTCGAAGGCGGCGGTCCGATCATCGGACCCGGCCAGTGGATCGAGATCAAGGGCGACATGGCCGACTTCAAGGATCCGGTCACGCTGCTCGACGGCACGACCGTGGACCTCGAGACCTATGGCATCGATCGCATCTATGCCTGGCATTTCCCGTGGATGATCGCGGCCGCGGCCTGGATCCTCTACTGGTTCTTCAAGAAGGGCATCATCGCTTCTTATCTTCGCATCAGCGAAGGCAAGGACGAGGAGCAGATCGGCGATGACGACCGTCGCGTGGGCGCGATCGTTCTCGCGGTGACGATCCTGGCGACGATCATCGGCTATGCGGTGACGAACAGCACCTTCCCGCGCACGATCCCGCTGCAGGCCGGCTTGCAGAAGCCGCTGACGCCGATCATCGAGGAAGGCACCGCCGGCGTTGGTCCGCATGTGGTGACGGCCGAGCTCAAGGGCGGCGTCTACAAGGTGCCGGGCCGTGAGCTGACGATCCAAGTGAAGGTGACGAACAAGACCGACGAGCCGCTGAAGCTCGGCGAGTATACGGCGGCGGGTCTGCGCTTCCTGAACCCCGACGTGTTCACGACCAAGCCGGAGTTCCCGGACTATCTGCTGGCCGACCGTGGCCTGTCGACCGATCCGACCCCGCTCGCCCCCGGCGAGACGAAGACGATCGAAGTCAAGGTGCAGGACGCCCGTTGGGACATCGAGCGTCTCTCGGACCTCGCCTATGACACGGACAGCCAGATCGGCGGCCTGCTGATGTTCTTCAGCCCGTCGGGCAAGCGCTACGCCACCGAAATCGGCGGCCCGGTCATTCCGAAGTTCGTCGCCGGCGACATGCCCTGATCGACTTCGAAATCATACCGAACAAAAGCCGGCCGGACCGAAAGGTCCGGCCGGTTTTCGTTGCGGCAGTCATGGAAATGCGAAAGATCACGTTTATATCGCAATGCGATAGAATGCGGCGTTTGGACGCAGCTCGGAAGGTCGCGTCCGCGCCCGAAGGCGCATAGAATTTCTATTGCGCCGAAGGAAGCTCCGTTCCTCTCGCTGTTTTGCCCGTCAGCGGCGGCTCGGGCGCTCTCCAGTCGAACGGCGTCGTTCGATCGATCAGAAATTCGCTCGAGCGACAGAAAGCGTGGGCGTCATCCAATCCAATTGGATCGGACAGCGCTCCAGCGATTTCATTTCGTATCGTTTTTGCACTATGAAACGATGCGCGCAGTCCTCGCAGGCCGCCGATGTTTCGCGGATTGTCGCCGATGCGAGGCGTGTGACGGAAATACTGCGGCGCCCGCTCCGAGCGAGAAGCCGCATCGTCTAGAGGAAGGAAAGCGATGTTCGTTCGGGCTATGAAATCATGTTTCTCGGCGCTCGCGCTGTGCTTCGCTCTGGCGAGCGCGACCCCCGCCATGGCCGGGGGCGACGGTCCGGAAGCGATGGTCATGGACAATATGTGCATGGTCATGTTCGGCTATGACATGATCCACATCACCGCCTATGAGGCTAATGGCGCTCGTGACCAATATTGCGACCATATTCCGGTGGTCGGCAGCATTATCTTCACCTTCGACATCGCCAATCCCGAGTTCCGCGATTATCCGATCGAGGTCCGAATCATCCGCGATCCGCTCGTGCCGATCTCCGCCGACGCCGATCTCGAGCCGCTCACCATCATCCATCTTCCGCCGAAGCTCTATCGGACCGGCACGTTCAATTTCGAGCACACATTCACCGAGAAGGGCCATTTCATCGGCTTTGTCACGCTCACCCGGCCGAACGGGCAGAAAGAGACCCAGCTGTACAAATTCATGGTCGGCCAGACCTTGTGGGCGTTCGTGCCGCAGGCGCTCGGCGTCGTGCTGATCGCGCTGATGGTCGCCGCCTATTGGCGCCACAGCCATCCCAAGACCAAGACCAAGACCACCGAAGCCGACGCGGTGAAGTCGTCTTGAACGCAGCTCGCGGATATCCAGATCAAAACATAACGCGCATCGCAAGAGCAGAGCGCGATGAGAATGGGAGGAGCCGAAGAATGAAGCTGATATTTGGCGCCGGCCTCGCGGCGGCGATTTGCCTCAGCGCCGCGACCGCGTTCGCGCATTCCTTTCTCGTCGATGCGTCGCCGTCGGCGAAAGACCATGTCGCCGCTTCGCCGAAGCTCGTGAAGCTGCGGTTCGGCGGCGGCGTCGAGCCCGCCTATTCCTCGATCTCGATCCTCGACTCGACTGGCAAGCTCGTCGTCGAAGGGGCGAAGGGACAGGCGGACAAGCCGCGCGAGCTGACGCTGGACGCACCCGAACTCGCGGTCGGGAGCTATGTCGTGAAATTTCGTGTTCTCTCGTCCGATGGCCATATCGTCGAGGGCAAATACGAATTCACAGTCGATCCTCACTAGAACGTCATCCGGTCCGATTGGATCGGACGACGCTCCAGCATTCTTTCGCTCGAGCGAATTCTGATCGATCGAACGATTTCTTTCGATCGGAAAACGTTCCAGCGCGAGCTCCCGAGCCATGAACAACGGGCGGCGCCGACGGCGGGGCGCCGCGCCGCGTTCGCGAGCGCAATGGAAGTCGAAACCCATGGAATTGGCGACGCTTCGCTTCGTCGAGAGCCTGCTCTCCGCTATCGCCGTCGGTCTTTTGCTGCTGCCGCGCCTGATCGAGGAGGACGGCAAGCGGTTCAACAAGCAGATCGCCGCCGCGGCGGTCCTGCGCCTGCTGTTCGGCTTCGGCCTCATCATCGCGACGGCGCGCAACATCATTCCCGCGCAGCGTCCGCTCGATTGGCCGACGCTCAGCCAGTTCGTCACCGGAACGGTGATCGGCCGAGCCTGGGTCGCCACTCAGATTCTCGCAGCGATTTTCGCCGCGGCGGCTCTGTTGCGCCTGCGCATTTCCAATCTCTGGCTGGACCGCGCCTCGCTCGGCCTCGGTCTGCTGGTGCTCGCCGTCGTCTCGGTCACTGGTCATGCGGTCGATGACAGCCTGCCGATCTACACGCAGCTGAGCTTCCCCTTCCACACGCTCGCCGGCCTCACCTGGATCGGCGGCCTGCTCGGCCTCGTCTATTGGATGCTGACCGGCCGCGACAAGCCGCCGGAAGTCGCCTGGCGCATCGCCGAACGCTGGTCGCTCGTCGCCAAGGGCGCGATGCTCGTCGTGCTGATCAGCGGCCTCGTCATCGCCTGGGAGACCGTCGGCCTCTTCGGCTTCATGCTGGCGACGCCCTATGGTCGGCTGCTCAGCCTGAAGCTGCTGCTCCTCTGCGGGGCTTTGCTGCTCGCTCTTTCGCTCGCGCGCTATCTCACGCTGCCGCACAGCAAGAAGCGCTTCGATCTCGCCTGGTATGCGAAGATCGGCGGATTTGAAGCCGGCTGCGCGGTGGCGTTGCTGTTCCTGGCCGGCTGGATCGCGACGATCACGCCGGCGGCGCATGAAAACAACGTCTACTGGCCATTGCCATTCCGTTTCACTTATGCCGGCACCTGGGGCCTCAAGGTCATTCCCTGGCTCGATCCGACATGGAACTGGGGCGTCGCCGCCCTCGCTTTCGCGGCGCTCGCCGCGCTCGCTTGGTTCGTTCCGCAACTGCGTCAGTGGCGGCGCCTCGCGACGCCGGTCGGCGGCGCCGCCGCGCTGCTCTGCGGCCTCGTCTCGGTGTCGGTGCAGGCCTATCCGGAAACCTACACCGATCCGCCGATCCCCTATGTCGCGGCGTCGGTCAAGCGCGGTTTCGAGACCTATCAGGCCAATTGCATCCCTTGCCACGGCGTCACGGGCGAGGCCAACGGCCCCATGGCCAAGGCGCTTGCGGTGCCGCCGGCGGATCTCACGGCGCCGCATGTGGCGACGCATACGCTGGGCGATATCTTCCATTGGCTGACTTATGGTGGGCAGAGCGGCGTCATGCCGCCCTTCGCCGACGTCACCAGCGAGGACGAGCGCTGGGATCTCATCAACTATCTCACCGTTCTGTCGAACTCGAACCAATCGCGCTTCCTCGGCCCTAAGGGCGTCATTCAATGGCTGGTGGCCCCCAATTTCGCCATTGACGATCCGAAGGACGAGATCGTCGACGTCGAGAAGCTGCGCGGCGTGCCGACGCTCGTCTCCTTCGCGCGCTGCAAGGCGGATGATCCCGCCTTCGCGGAAAAGACCGCGAGCCTGACGGCGGCCGCGGAGACGACGGCGGCGATGGGAGCGCATCATGTCACAGTGTATTTCGGCGAATGTCCCGCCGATCCGCGCGCCTATCTCACGAGCCATCCCGACGCGGTGGAGCTCACCTATTCGATCATCAATCATTATTTGGACGAGCCGGTCGTGAACGAGATCCCGGAAGGGCATTTCCTGATCGACCGCTCGGGCTATGTGCGCGCCCGTTTCCGCCACTTCGGCGCCGACGATGGCAATCTCTCATCGCTGAAAGCGCAGATCGCGCTGACCGCGAAGGAGCCGGTCGTCTATGTCTCGCCGCATCAGCATTGAGCGGAGCGAGCGAGAGCGCGCGTCATTCGCCGCATGGTCGCGATGCGGCGGAGGAGGCTTGCAGGCCTCCCGTCGAGAAATGCGACGCGAGACTGAACGGACCGACGAGACAGTCGGCCTTTCGAGGGAGAATGCACATGATCATCAAGCGGCGTGATCTACTGGCTGCGGGCCTTCTGTTGGGCGGAGCGGCGCTCGGCGCGCTGATCCCGGCGACGATGACGACGGCGCATGAATACGATCTCGGGAAGCTCACCATCGAGCACCCCTGGGTGCGCGCGCCCAAGGATGGCGAGACCACGGCTTATTTCTACGCCTTCATCCATAACAAGGGCGATACGGCGGACAAGCTCATCGCCGTCAAATCGCCGAATGTCGGCACGGTCACGCTGCACGCCGACGCCACGCATGCGGTCGCGGCCGGCGGCATTGCCGTTCCGCCCGGCCAGACGACGACGTTGTCGCCCGAGAGCGGCCATGCCGTCCTCGGCGACGTGAAGAAGATCAATCCGGTCGGTTGGGGAATGGAGCTGGTTCTGGTGTTCGAGAAGGCCGGCGAGGTCACCGTCGACGCGGCGGTCGACGCGCCCGACGCTCTGCACGCCCATGACGCCGACGCGCTGGCGCGGTGGGAGAAGGATCATCCCGACGGATACAAGGCCGCGCCGGCGGGAGCGCATCACCACGATCATCACGATCATGATCACATGGATGCGGCGACCGACGCCTCGAAGAAATAGCCGATCGGAGGCGGACGGCTCGTCTCGCGACGGGCCGTCCCTTCATAAGCGCTGGAGTTCTTTCTCTGATCGATCGAACGATTCCGTTCGATCGGAAAGCGCTCTAGCGCTCGGAGTCGAAGGTGACGAGCCGGCCGGAAAAGCCGCTGTCCATGTCCGACAGCGAGGCCGGCGCCGGCGGCGTCGTGCGCGGCGCGTTGAGCGGCAGAGCAAAGCCGAGAACGAAGGCGGCGAGCGCCATGGCGGCGACGAGCAGCAGCGACACGCGGAACTGGCGTCTCGCCGACTCGGGATCGAAGCTGCGGGTGAAGGCGGGCTCGAGCCGATCTTCGAACTTGTCCACTAACGACATGACGCTTCCTCTTCGGACGCTCTCACCAATCTTCGCGCTTCGCGCGGCCCCCGACCGCTGCGATTGCGCGCGCCGAGCGATCGATCCGCCGCACGACCACCCGACATAGCGATAACGGCGATGTGACGGAGAAAGTTGCATCGGCGACGCAGGTCAATCGTGATTTTTTCGTGAATTCGGCAAGGCGAAATGCGCGAAAGATCACATTCGAGCCATTCTCTTCTCCGTCCGGACGCAACGCATCGCATGAAATGACGATGAAGAGCGCGGCGAGCGTCGCCGCGCCGAGCGGCAGATCGGCGACGCTGGCGAGCGGACGCGCGACGAGCGGCAGCACGAACGCTGCAGCGAGCGTGGTTTTCACGAATGGGCCGAAGCCGCGCTCGATGCCTCGCGCCGTCACTAGGGCAAGAGCAGGCGCGAGCGCCGCCAAATCATAGTCGAAGCAATAGGGCGTCGCGAGCAGGCTCGCGACAATGGTCGCGGCGGCTTTGGCGCGCACGTCCGCCGATGAGCGCCATAGCAGCGCGAGCGCGCCGAGAACGAACAGCGTGGTCGCGGATTGCGCGGCATAGGCGAGAGCGACGTCGCCGCCGAGAAGACGCACGGCCGAAAAGACGCTCTGTCCTTTCGCAAAGCCCACTCCGCCCTGCTCGAGCACGATGGAGCGCGCCGTCGCGAGGCTGTGGATGAACGCGATCCAAGTGTCGACGCCGAAGACCGCCGCGCTGGCGGCGACCATCAGCGCCGTCGTGGCGCTCGCGGCGGCGATCGATCGCCAATGGCCGCCGCAGACGAGAGCGATCGGCAGCGCCAACGCGAATTGCGGCTTATAGGCGAGCAGGCCGAAGCAGAACCCGGCGAGCATCGGTCGCGGGCGAAGCTGCAGAAAGCCGAAGCCGAGCAGGCCGGCGGTGAGAAAGCCGTTCTGGCCATGGCCGAGATTGACCAGAACTGCCGGAAAGGCGAGCGCCGCGATCGCCACGCGCCACGGCGGGATCTCCGTGCGATGCAGGATCGCGAGCACGGCGAGGAGATAGAGCAGAAGCGTGGCGGCCTGCCATAGCGCCAGCGCCTGCAGATAGGGCAGAGCGGCGAGCGCCGCCGCCGGCGCGAGGAAGAGGGGCGGATAATGCCAACCGAATATGTCGGTCGTCGCGCCGAATTCGGCGCGCTGCGCGGCGATATGGCGGGAGAGATCGAATGGCGCCTCCGGCTGTCCGCGCAGAACTTCGAGGCCGGCGACCCAGACCTGCGAGAAATCGGTTCCGAGCGGATGGCCGTTCGCATCGAACCGGCCCTGGGCGAAGGCCAGCGTCGCGACGACCGCGATGACCGTGAGCGCGAGAAGCATCGCCGGATAGACGGCGAGGCGCCGCTCGTCCAGCCAGTCGCCGCTGCGCAGGCTCCGCCACATTCGCGTCTCTCCGATCGGCTCCGACCCGAAGCGGCGCCACTGGCAAAAGCTAGGGCGCATGGGTGTAGAAACCGGAAATTCAGCGCGGTCGCGACGCGCGGTCGCGGGTCGCGTGGTGAATTTCGATTGAATGGCGCGCCCGCGGCGTCTATGTTCGAGACGCTGATTGTGCAGCGCACACTTCGCTCGCCGCATCCCGAACCGCTCGTAAAGAGGAGCCCCGCCGATGGCCTTCATCGCCGACGCTTTGTCCCGTGTGAAACCTTCCGCCACGATCGCCGTGACGCAGAAGGCGCGGGATTTGAAAGCGCAGGGCAGGGAGGTGATCTCGCTCTCGGTCGGTGAGCCGGATTTCGACACGCCGACGCATATCTGCGACGCGGCGGTCGAGGCGATCCGCCGCGGCGAGACGCGCTACACGCCGGTGCTCGGCATTCCGCAGCTGCGCGAGGCCGCGGCCAAGAAGTTCAAGCGCGAGAACGGACTCGACTACAAGGCCTCCGACATCATCGTGGCCACGGGCGGCAAGCACATTCTGTTCAACGCCTTTCTGGCGACGATCAACCCCGGCGACGAGGTGATCGTGCCGGCGCCCTATTGGGTGAGCTATCCGGAGATGGTGGCGATCTGCGGCGGAACCAATGTGTTCGTCGATACGACGATGGAGCACGGCTTCAAGCTGCAGCCCGAGGATCTCGAGCGCGCCATCACGCCGCGCACGAAATGGCTGGTGCTGAACTCTCCGTCCAACCCGTCCGGCGCCGCCTACACGCACGACGAGTTGAAGAAGGTGACCGATGTGCTGCTGCGCCATCCGCAGGTGCATATCCTCACCGACGACATCTATGAGCATCTCGTCTATGGCGATTTCAAATTCGCCACTGTGGCGCAGGTGGAGCCGAATCTGTTCGAGCGCACGCTGACGATGAACGGCGTCTCCAAGGCCTATGCGATGACCGGCTGGCGCATCGGCTTCGCCGCGGGACCGGCGCCGCTGATCAAGGCGATGGACATGCTGCAGGGTCAGCAGACTTCCGGCGCCTGCTCGATCGCGCAATGGGCGGCGGTGGCGGCGCTCGAAGGCCCGCAGGATCATCTCGCGACCTTCCGCAAGGCGTTCCAGGAGCGGCGCGACCTCGTCGTCTCCATGCTGGGCCAGGCCAAATATCTGCAATGCCCCTCGCCGGAGGGCGCCTTCTATGTCTTCCCCTCCTGCAAGGAGGCGATCGGCCGCAAGACGCCGGAGGGCAAGGTGCTCGAGAGCGACGTCGATTTCGTCACCGCGCTGCTCGAGGCGGAGGGCGTCGCCGTGGTGCAGGGCTCGGCCTTCGGCACGGGACCGAATTTCCGAGTGTCCTATGCGGCGTCCAATGCGACGCTCGAGGACGCCTGCGGGAAGATCCAGAGGTTCTGCGCCAGCCTGAGCTGAAACGACAGCAGCGGCGTCGGAGTTCCTTTAGACGCCGAGCCACCGTCATTGCGAGCGCAGCGAAGCAATCCAGGAGCCGCCCCATGGCTTTGACCGTTTCGCTACGCTCGCAATGACAGCCTCGCTCGCGTGACCGCCGTCTCGCAAATCAGCGTGATCGACGCTATCCTATAGGGACGTCTCAACGCCCGAGGAGCCGAACCGGTGAGCGTCGCCTTCGACACGCTGAAATTCGTCGAGAAGCTCGAGGCGGGCGGCTTCACCCATGCGCAGGCCAAGGCGGCGGCGGAGGCCTTCGCGGAAGCGACGAGTCAAGAGCTTGCGACTAAATCCGACTTGTTGGTCATCCGCTCGGACATTTCGGCTGTCCGCGCTGAAATGCGAGAACTGGAATTGCGTATGACGGTGAAGCTCGGCGGGCTGACCATTGGCGCGACCGGCGTCCTCATCGCGGCGATGCGCTATTTCACGGGCGGACATTGACGTCCGAGGCCTTTGCTTGCCTCGACCGTGGACATGAGGCAGTCTATACGACGGTCCGAGGAGCTGAACGGTGAGCGTCGCATTCGACACGCTGAAATTCGTCGAGAAGCTCGAGGCGGGCGGCTTCACCCATGAGCAGGCCAAGGCGGCGGCGGAAGCCTTCGCGGAAGCGACGAGCCAAGAGCTCGCGACCGAGGCCGATCTGCGCGAGCTCGAGCTGCGCATGACGGTGAAGCTCGGCGGGCTGACGGTCGGCGCGACGGGCGTCATCATTGCGGCGGTGCGTTATTTCACGGGCGGACATTGAACGCCGAGCCGACCTCATTCCGACGATCGATTGGAGCGCGCGAGATGGATCGCAAGAGCGAGCTGAAGCGAGCCTATAAGGAAACGCCCAAGAAAATGGGCGTCTACCGGGTTTTGAACAAGCAATCGGGCCGCTCGCTGCTCGAATGCGGACGCGATATCGAGGCGCGGCTCAATCGGCACATGACCGAGCTGCGGTTCGGGTCGCATCGCAACAGGGCGTTGCAGGAGGATTGGAACCGCCTCGGCGCCGACGCCTTCTCATTCGAGATCGTGGAGCTGCTGAAGCCGCTGGACGAGCCGGATCACGACCCCACGAACGACCTCGAGGCGCTTCTCGAGCTGACGCACGAGAATGAGGAATTCGCGCCGGCGAAGCTCTATAACCGAAGCTGATTGTTTTTCACGGCGGCGACGCGCTGCGCCGCCGCCGTATGGGTCTCATTCAGATGCGGCGATCGTCACTTCGTCGCCGCCTCGTAACACTCCTCGACATATTCCCAGTTCACGAGATGCTCGAGGAAGGCCTTGAGGAAGTCGGCGCGGCGGTTGCGGTAGTCGATGTAATAGGCGTGCTCCCACACATCGGCGACCAGCAGCGGCTTGGCGCCGAACACCAGCGGGTTCTCGGCGTTGGGCGTCTTGCGAACGGCGAGCTTGCCGTCCTTGACCTCGAGCCACACCCAGCCCGAGCCGAACTGGCCGAGGCCCTGGGTCTGGAACTCTTCCTTGAACTTGTCGACCGAGCCGAAGGACTCGACGATCGCCTTCTCCACCTTGGCCGGAAGGGCGCCGCCGCCATTGGGCTTCAGCCACTTCCAATATTCGGAGTGGTTGTAGATCTGGGCGACATTGTTGAAGACGGGGACATTCTTGCCGTAGGAGGCGACGATGACCTCCTCGATCGGCTTGCCCTCGAATTCCGTGCCCTTCACCAGATTATTGGCGTTGGTGACATAGGTCGCATGATGCTTGTCGTGATGATACTCGAAGGATTCCTTCGACAAATACGGCTGCAGCGCGTCATACGCATAGGGAAGGTCGGGGAGGGTGAAGCTCATAATCCATGCTCCTGGCTGGGGTTCGCGAGCGCAGCAGGCGCTCGCCTCTACCTAGAACCCGGCAGGGCTCCAAGCAACTTCGCACACCCGCAGTCTTACAAATTTCATGCAAAGACCGAACGACAACCCGCCTCGACGCGAAAAACCCGCCTCGAAGGGGATCGAGACGGGCGCGGCCGTCACTCGGCCTGGTGGAAGATGGTCACGGGGTCTTCGGGCTTGGCCGGTCGCTTGCCGCGCCAAGCGATCCGCCATAGGCCGGCGCTGAGGGCGACGAAGCCGATCGCATAGAGAATGTACTCGATCGAATTCCACACGCTGAAGACGCCGACCGTGAAGGGAAAGCGCCCGCTCCATTCCTGGCCGTCACGATCGGCGACGGTGATGATCGCGGCATATTTCCCCGCCTCCCGGAAGTCGTGCTCGAAGGTCATGGTCGCGTTGCGGTAAATCTTGGGTGGCGCGTAGAATTCCGTCGCTTCTCCGACATCCTTGACGATCCGCACGCCGATCGCGATCTCGCGCAGATCGACGGAAGGCGCGGCCGAGGGCGCAGCAGGAGCTTGGTTCTGCACGATATAGGAGTCGGGAAGGCGGTCCAGCTCCATGGCCGACAGCGCAATGACCGTCGGCCCGGTCCGGGCGATGTCATCGCAGAATTCCTGTGGCTCACCCTTGTTCTGATAGCCTATGAAATGAACCTTGACGGGTCCGACCTTCAGCACACAAGTGTCTTGCTCGAGCTTCACGCCGTCATGTGCGAAAGCATAACCTGCCGTCGCTATGCCGGACAGGAAAGCGAGCAAGAATATTCTACGCCTCGATGAGCGCGTATCCATGGTGTCGACTCCCCTCTATAGGCGGGCCGCCAGTGCCAATCCGTGAAGAGACACATGTCTCTCCTTTCAATGTCGTTATTGGACTTGGTAGTTACGATGCGGCGTGGCGCCGCAGCCGGAACGGCGCGCCGCCTCCGCATCGACCACGACGTCGCTCTCCACAATCACGCCGAAATTTTCACGCGAAATAAGGGCGGAGGCGCTCGGCGGTTAGGCGAGCGCCCGTTGTCGGCCGACCGGAAGGGTATCGAAATGCGGCGTTGGTTGTTCGCTCTTTCTCGCTGGTCGGTGGTCGCCGCCGGGCTGGCGCTCGCGCTCTGGGGGCCGATGGCGATGTGGAAAGGCTGGGACACGATCCAGATCGAGCGCGGCTGGAGCCTTTTCATCGCTGGCGCAATCGCGCTGTCGGGCGGCCTCGTGACCCTGGCGCTCGGAGCGGTGCTGTCGCGGCTCGACCATTCGATCCGCATTGCCGAGCGGCGTTCAGTGGCGGAGGACGCCCGAGAGGGCGCAGCAGCGCGCGAAAACCTGGTGTCCCGACTGCGGCCGGTCGTCGAGAGCGCGCCCATCGAGGTCGATCGCTACACCAGCGGCGGGGCCGTCTATGTGATGTATTCGGATGGCTCGGTCGAGCTGCGCGGCGCGGGCGGCGCGAGGCGCTTCGCCTCGGTCGCCGAGCTGAAGGAGCAGGTCGGCTTTTAACGAAGTCCCCGATCGACCATTCCGTTCGATCTCAAACGGCGAGCGCGACCGTCACCGGCACATGGTCGGATGGGCGCTGCCAGCTGCGCGCCTCACGCAGCACATTCATTTCCAGCAGCTCGGTCGAGAGCGCCTGGCTCGTCCAGACATGGTCGAGACGGCGGCCGCGGTCGGATTTCGTCCAATCCGAGGCGCGATAGCTCCACCAAGTGTAGAGCTTCTCCTGCTCGGGCACGAAGCGGCGCATGGCGTCGATCCAACGGCCGGCGTCGAACACCGCGCCGAGCTTCTGCACCTCGACCGGCGTATGGCTGACGGTCTGCAGCAGCGCCTTATGGCTCCAGACGTCCTGCTCGAGCGGCGCGATATTGAGGTCGCCGACCAGCACGACGCGCCCGTCGGTGATGCGCTCGCGCGTCACCCATTCCTTCATCTCGTCCAGAAAGCCGAGCTTATGGGCGAATTTGGGATTGATCGTCACATCGGGCTCGTCGCCCCCGGCCGGCACGTAGAAATTATGGATGGTGATCGGGGTCCCGCCGTTCGGTAGGCCGACGGAGACATGGCGCGCGTCCCCGGTCTCGCAGAAGTCGCGGATGTCGAGCAGCTCCAGCGGATGCTTCGAGACGATGGCGACGCCGTGGTAGCCCTTCTGCCCATTGATGGCGAAATGCTCATAGCCGATGGCGCGAAAATCCGCATAAGGGAATTCGGCGTTGCGGCATTTCGTCTCTTGCAGGCAGAGCACGTCGGGCGCGTGCTGCTTGAGGAAATCGACGACGAGCGGAATGCGTAGCCGCACCGAATTGATGTTCCAGGTCGTTATCTTCATCGGACGGACTTTTCTCGAACAGGTGACGAAAGAATGGCGGCGGCGGTCAGCCCTTGGTCTTGTCGCCGAACAAGAAGGGCGCCACATCGGCGACGCCGGGCGGCTTCTCGGCGCAAAAGGGCATGGGCCGGCACACCGCCATCGCGGAGAGGCCGACGCGCGCCGTGAGCAGGCCGTTGAGCACGCCCTCGCCGAGCTTGGCGGAGAGCTTGGCGGCGAGCCCGTGCCCGACCACCTGCTGCAGCAGCGAGTCGCCGATGGCGAGGCCGCCGGTGATCGCGAGATGGGCGCCGACCGAGCGCGCGAGCTTGAAGAACCCGAGCAGGCCCGGGCGGCCGCCGTAGATTTCCGCGATGCGGCGCATCAGCCGGATCGCCTGGGCGGCGACGAACAGCACATCGAGCAGCGCGCGTGGGCTGATCGTGGTGACGATCGACACGCGCTTGGAGGCGTCGGCGATTTCGCGGCGCGCCAGCGCGTCCAGCGGCAGCACGAGATGGCGCTCGGCGAGATCGACGAGATCGCTGCCGTCGATGATCTCCTTGGAAAATTCGATCACCAGCGCCCGCGCCCGGCCGGACTCGGGACGATCTTCATAAAGCTTGCACAATTCGACGACGCGCTCTCGCGCCGCCTTCACATCGTCGCGGCTGCGCGCCTCGGCCAGCGCCAGATGCAGCTGGGCGATGCGGTTCTGCCGCAGGATGGCGAAGCTCTCGCGGGTGAGCAGTGCGACGAGGGCGACGACCGCGATCGCAGCGAGCGTCAGGCCGATCGTTCCGAACAAGGCGGAATGGGCGAACAAATCCTCGACGAGATTGGTGAGCCAGAGGCCTGCGGCCATTGTGACGAGGCCGAGAACCGAGGAGGCGAGGAGGCCGCCCCAGGAAAACAGCAGGCTGCTCAGCACGCCGCTCTTCTGCGCCGCCTCGACCGCCTTCTCCTGCTCGGCGGGGTCGCGCGTCTCGTCGAGCTCGAGAGAGAAGATATCGGCCTGCGGCTCGATGAAGCTCGTCGCCGGCGCGCGCTCGGGCTCCTGCGGGCGGGCGCTCTTGGGCGGAACGATCTGCTCGCCTTCCAATCGGAAGGCGCGCGGCCGTGGCCTTCGTTCTGCTTCGCTCATCTCTTGCTTTCGCTGTCCATGGCTTGCGCCTTCTAGCGCATGGCCGGCGCGCGCGCTCGGGAATTTTCCGTTGCGTCGTCCACAGCTGTGGATGGCGGCGCGGCGCAGCTCGAGGCGACTCGCTTTCGCCGGTTCCGGCCGATAGCGTCTCGCCTCCGCCGTCACGGCGCGATTCGAAGTCTCTTAGAGCCGCCAATGCCGGATGCGATCGCTTTGCGCGACGAGCGCCAGTTTTTTTTGGGCGTCGAGCGCTCGCTCTCCGGCCGCGTCTGGCGGCCGCGCCTCGCGGCGGCGGAGGAGGGGCGGGCGATCGCCATCTCCCAGGTCCTTGGCCTCGGCGATCTGCTGGCTCGTGTTCTCGCCGGGCGCGGCGTCACTCAGGAGAGCGCGCCGGCCTTTCTCGATCCCAGCCTGCGCGCTCTGATGCCCGATCCGCTCCTGCTCCAGGACATGGATGCGGCGGTCGACCGTCTCGCCCGCGCCGTCGAGACCGGCGAGCAGGTCGCCGTCTTCGGCGATTATGACGTCGACGGCGCCGCCTCGAGCGCGCTGCTCGTCGAGTTTTTGCAGGCGGCCGGCTGCCCGCCGCCGTTTCTCCATATCCCCGACCGCATCCTCGAGGGCTATGGGCCCAATGTCGAGGCGATCTCCGAGCTGAGGCGGCGGGGCGCGAGCTTACTGGTCACGCTCGACTGTGGCACGACCAGCCATGAGGCGCTCGCCCACGCCCGCGCCCTCGGGCTCGACGCCATCGTCATCGACCACCATCAGGCGCCCGAGCGGCTGCCCGAGGCGATCGTCGTCAATCCCAACCGCGCCGACGATCTGTCCGGCCTCGGCCATCTCTGCGCCGCCGGGGTCGCCTTCATGACGCTCGTCGCGCTCTCACGCGAGCTGCGTGTTCGCGATTTCTGGACGGGCGTGCGCCCGGAGCCGGAGCTGCTCGCCGCGCTCGATCTCGTGGCGCTGGCGACGGTCGCCGACGTCGCGGCGCTGCACGGTCTCAACCGCGCTTTCGTGACCAAGGGACTCGCGGTGATGAAGGGGCGCCGCCGGGTCGGCCTCGCGGCGCTGCTCGACGCGGCGCGCGTCGACGGGCCGCCGCGTCCCATGCATCTCGGCTTCGCGCTCGGCCCGCGCATAAACGCCGGCGGGCGGATCGGCGACGCAGCGCTGGGCGCCCGGCTGCTGACTCTGCGCGACCCGATCGAGGCGGCGCGGATCGCAGCCGAGCTCGACCGTCTGAACGGCGAGCGACAGGCGCTCGAGAGGGCGACTCTGGAGGAGGCCGAGGCCGAGGCGGACCGGCAGCTGATGCGCTCCAATCGGCTCTCCTGCCTCGTCGTGGCCGGAGCGGATTGGCATCCGGGCATCGTCGGGATCGTCGCTTCCAGGTTAAAGGATAAGTTTAAGATTCCCGCCTTTGTTATTGGACAAAAAGGGCAATCTTGTTCAGGTTCAGGTAGAGCTTCAACAGGCGTCGACCTCGGCCGGGCGGTGCGCCGCGCGGTCGAGGCAGGAGTGATCGAAAAGGGCGGAGGCCATCGGGCGGCGGCCGGCGTGACGCTCGCGCCACCGCGGATCGACGCCTTTCGCGTCTTCATGAATGACGCGCTCGAGGAGGAGGTGGAGCGCGCCCGCGCCAGCGACGCGCTGCTGGTCGACGGCGCGCTGACCGCCCGCGGCGCCGACGCCGATCTCGTCCGCGCGCTCGAGCGGGCGGGACCCTTCGGCTCGGGCAATCCGGAGCCGCTGTTCGTCTTTCCCGACCATCGCATCGTCGACGCCGGCGTCGTCGGCTCCGATCATGTGCGGGTGCGGCTGCAGTCGGGGGACGGGGCGCGGCTCGACGCCGTCGCCTTTCGCGCAGTCGGCAATGAAATCGGAGAAGCGCTGCTGCGCGGTCGCGGCGATCTCCTGCACGTCGCCGCCCGCATCGGCACGCGCGTCTATCGCGGCGTCGAGCGGATGGAGACGCGAATCGTCGATCTCGCACGCGCCGATCGTCGTTTATCGTAAACGCCGTGTTACCCCTTGTTGAACGGAGCTTTTCCGAACTGCGATCTGGGGATTGTCGCATTTTGGTCGCAATTGGCCGCTCTCATGCCCAAGCTCGAGAGTTGCGACGGGGGGCGGCGGCCTCGCGTTAACTTTTACGCAATTGCCTCGCGCCACACTGGAGGAATGCGATTGCTTCTCACACGAGCGAATGCGCGAGACATCATGGTTCTGCAATCTGGACTGCCGACCCTTCGCCGCTCTTTCGCCCTTCTGGGCCTCTGCGCCCTGGCCGGCTGCTCCTCGGCCCCGCCGCCGGTTCAGCGCCTCGCCCATCATCGCGGGCAGGTCGATCCCCGCTATGGCGTGGCCCCCAGTCCGCGGGTCGTCGCCGACGGCGAGCCGGTGCCGCGCGGCGGCGGCTCTTATATGGTGGGCAAGCCCTATCAGATCGCCGGCCGGACCTATTATCCGAGCGAGCGGCCCAATTCGTCGATCGGCCTCGCCTCCTGGTATGGCTCGGATTTTCACGGCCGCCGCACGGCCAATGGCGAGGTGTTCGACCGCGAGTCGATCAGCGCCGCCCATCCGACGATGCCGCTGCCGAGCTATGCGCGCGTCACCAACCTGCGCAACCACCGTTCGATGATCGTACGCGTCAACGACCGCGGCCCCTATCATGGCGGCAGGGTGATGGACGTGTCGCAGCGCGTCGCCGAGGCGCTCGACTTCCATCGTGTCGGCACGGCGCGCGTCAAGGTCGACTATGTCGGCCACGCCAGCCTCGCCGGCTCCGATGACGAGACGCTGCTCGCGACGCTGCGAGACGATGGACCGGCCACGCTGCCGGGCGTCGCGCCGGTGATGGTGGCGAGCCGGCCGGAGCCAGTTCGTACTGCGATGCTGGAAACGCCGCGCGCCGAGCGCGTCTCGATCTCGCGCCGCGACGAGTCGGATGAGCCGACCGCCGCCGCCGCTGCGCCGACTCCTGCTTCGGCCAAGGCTCTGGCCACGGCGAAGAGCGCGCCGCTGCCGCCCTCGCGCCCCTTCGACCTCGGGGCGTCGTCGCACGCACGCATGAGGCAGGCCGCCAATTGACGCGAGCCGCGCGTCGCCCGCGCGGTTGCTTTCTGAAGCCGATCGCGCCACATTCCTGCGGAAAGGCTCGCATCGGGCGCTCCCGCGCGCCGACCGCGATCGAACGGAGGCGAGAGCGCGCGTGTTTCTTCTCCTTCCCCTTCCCCTCATTCGCTTCGTTTTGCGCTTCGTTTCGGCGCTCGCCGCGCTCGCGGCTCTCCCGGCCGCCGTTCTCGCCGAGGGTTTCCAAACCAGCGTCCCGCACGCCATTCTGGTTGATGCGGGCACGCACACCGTGCTGCTCGAGAAAGCCGCCGATGATTTCGTGACCCCGGCCTCGACGGTCAAGGTCATGACCGCCGAGATCGTGTTTCACGAGATCGCCGAAGGGCGCCTGAAGCTCGACGACGAGTTCACCGTCTCGGAGCATGCCTGGCGCAGCGGCGGCGCGCCGGCCGGCGGATCGGCGATGTTCCTTCCCGTCAACAGCCGCGCGAAGGTCGAGGACCTCATTCGCGGGCTCGTCATCGTTTCCGGTAATGACGCGGCCATCACGCTCGCCGAAGGCGTCGCGGGATCGGAGGAGGCGTTCGTCGGCCGCATGAACAAGCGCGCCTCGGAGCTCGGCCTCGCCAAATCGATCTTCGGCAATCCCTGGGGACAGGCGGGGCCGGATCAGAAGGTGACGCCGCGCGAGATGGTGCAGCTCGCCGCGCATGTGATCGAGACCTATCCCGACTTCTATCGCTATTTCGGCGAGAAGGAGTTCACCTGGAACAAGATCCGGCAGCAGAACCGCAATCCGCTGCTGACCATGAGCCTCGGCGCCGACGGGCTGAAGACCGGCAATATCGACAGCTCCGGCTTCGGCCTCGTCGGCTCGGCCGTGCAGGACGACCGCCGTTTGATCGTCGCCGTCTATGGCGCGAAGACCGCCAAGGAGCGCGCGGAGGAAGCGCGCAAGCTGCTGCAATGGGGCTTCCGCAATTTCGAGGAGAAGCAGCTGTTCAAGGCGGGCGAGCCGGTCGGCACGGCGCAGGTCTATGGCGGGGACAGCGGCGCGGTCGCGGTCGTCTCGCCGACCGATGTGAAGGTGCTTCTGCAGCGGGGCGTGAGCGAGAAGCTCTCCGGAAAGGTCGTCTACGAAGGGCCGCTGATCGCGCCGGTCGCCGCCGGCGCCAAAGTGGCCAAGTTGGAGATCCGCCGCGGCTCGACCGTCGTGCTCGAGCAGCCGCTCGAGGCGGCCGAGAGCGTCGAGCAGGGCTCGCTGCCGAGCCGCGCCTTCGATGCAGCCTATGAATATGCGGCCGCCGCCATCCACAGCAAGCTCGCGAAGAAGCAATGAGCGCAGAACCGCCTTTCGGCTCACATGGGCGGGAGAAAGGTCATCCCGGGCGTTTCATCACGCTCGAGGGCGGCGAAGGCGCGGGCAAGTCCACGCAGATGCGGCTGCTGCAGGAGCGGCTGGCCGAGCGCGGCGTCGAGGCGATCGCGACGCGCGAGCCCGGCGGCTCGCCGCACGCCGAGGCGCTGCGCGAGGCGTTGCTGGGCGGCAAGGCGGCGCCCCTCGGCCCGCTCGGCGAGGCGATTTTGTTCTCGGCGGCGCGCATCGACCATCTCGACCGGCTCATCAAGCCGGCGCTGGCGCGCGGCGCCTGGGTGATCTGCGACCGTTTCGCCGATTCGACGCGCGCCTATCAGGGCGCCCGCGGCGGCGTCGACGCACGCCTCATCACGCTGCTGGAGCGCGTCGCTCTGCTCGGCGCCAAGCCCGACCTCACCATCATTCTGGACATTCCGGCCGAGATCGGGCTCGAGCGCGCCTCGCGCCGCCGCCGGCCGGACGAGTCGCCGGATCGTTTCGAGCGCGAAGGGCTCGCCTTTCACGAGGGGCTGCGCCGCGCTTTTCTCGACATCGCCGCCGGCGAGCCGGAGCGCTGCTGCGTCGTCGACGCCCGCGCGCCCGAGCGGGAGGTGGCGCAGGCGATCTGGCATATCGTCGAAGCGCGCTTCTTTCTGTCCGAGAAGACGCTCGCCGCCGCGAGCGCGACCGCGTGAAGGACGAAATCGAGGGCCTGCCGGAGAGCGACCGCTTCGCCGAGGCTCCCCATCCCCGCGAAACCACCGGCTTCTTCGGCCATGCCGAAGCCGAGCGCGAGCTGCTCGACGCGTTTCGGCGCGGCCGGCTGGCGCAGGCCGTGCTGATCGGCGGGCCGGAGGGGATCGGCAAGGCGACGCTCGCCTGGCGCTTCGCCCGCTTTCTCGTCGCGCATCCTGATCCGACCTCGCCGCCGGCGCAGACGGCCGCGTCGCTCGAGCTGCCGCCGGACTCGCCCGTCACTAGGCGCATTCGCGCTCTGGCGCTGCCGGATGTGACGCTGCTGCGCCGCAGCTGGAACGAGAAGAGCAAGAAGCACTACACCGAAATCCGCATCGAGGATGTCCGCAAGCTCATTCATCTGTTTCAGCAGAGCTCTGGCGCCGGCGGCTGGCGCATCGCCATCGTCGACAGCGTCGACGATCTCAATCGCTCGAGCGCCAATGCGCTGCTGAAGCTGATCGAGGAGCCGCCGGAGCGCTCGCTGTTCCTGCTGATCGCGCACCGTCCCGGACGCGTGCTGCCGACCATTCGCTCGCGCTGCCGCAAGCTCACGCTGGCGCCGCTGGCGGAGAACGAGATCGTCGCGGCCGTGCGGGCGCTGGGCGCGCCCTGGAGCGAACGGAGCGAGGCGGAGCTCGCCGCGGCGGCGGCGCGCGCGGAAGGCTCGGTGCGCGAGGCGCTGCGGCTGCTCGACGGCGATGGCGTCGCTTTCGACTCCGCGCTGCGCGGAATGTTCGCGCGGCTGCCGCAGGTGGACTGGCTCGCCGTCCATGCGCTCGCCGATCGGCTGACCGGCCGCGACAATGAGAGCGCCTATGAGACCTTCATGACCGCCGTGTTCCGCTTTCTCGACCGCGCCGTGCGCGAGAAGGCGGGGCAGGGGGCGGGCGCGGCGAGCCTCGTCCCTTACGCCCGCGCCTTCGAGCGCATAGACGAGGCGGCGCGCGACACGGAGGTCTATAATTTCGACAAGCGCGGGCTGATCCTATCGATCTTCGCCGATCTCGAGGAGGCGGCGCGCGCGCGCTGATCTCAGCGGCCCGTCTGCTTCGGTCCCGGCGTTTTGGAGGGGACCCAGACGGATGAGAGGCGCGCGCGGCGGCTCGGCAGCTCGGCGAGGATACGCGCGCGCTGCGCCTCGGTGGCGTCGCGCCAGAGGGCGATCTCGCCGGTCGTGCGCGTGCAGCCGACGCAGAGGCCGGCGCGGGGATCGATGCGGCAGACGCCGATGCAGGGACTATCGACCATTTCGCGAGCGTGAGATCATGAGCGCGTCTGTCTTTCGCGCCCTGATGGCGCAAAGCGTGGAATAGAGGAGGCGCCGGGTCATGAAAAGACGAACTCAGGGATGGCCGACAGGAAATTAGCGAATGGCTGTGAGGATGACTCCGACGGCGACGACCATGATCGAGCCGAGCCAAATTTTCAGATCGCGCACGGCGGTCTCGATCTTCGCATCCAATCGAAGCTCGGTCTCCCTCAGATCTCCCTTCCTCGTCAACTCCTGCCGGCCAGCCTCCAGCGTTTCGACGAACTTCAGCGTATCGAAGGGAACAGAGCTGCTCATAGGCTCAACATAGGCTCGTGGAATTGCACGATCAACCGAGCACTTCAAAGGGCTTCCCGCCCGTCGCCGCCGCCGACGCCCGGCTGCTGATCCTCGGCTCTCTGCCGGGACAGGTCTCGCTGGCGCGCGTGCAATATTACGCGCAGCCGCGCAACGCCTTCTGGCCGATCATGGGGCGGCTGTTCGGCGCGGAGCCGGAGCTGCCCTATGAGGAGCGGCTGGCGCGGCTCGTCGCGCGCGGCGTCGCTCTATGGGACGTCTGCGCGGAAGGGCGGAGGCCCGGCAGCCTCGATCAGAAGATCGATTCCGCGAGCGTCGCGCCCAATGACTTTGCCGCTTTCCTCGCCGGCCATGCCCGAGTCGCGCTGATCGCCTTCAACGGCGCGACCGCCGCCGCTCTGTTCCGCCGCAAGGTCGCGGCGAAGCTGTCGTCGCCCGCGCCGCCGACGATCCAGCTGCCTTCGACCAGCCCCGCCCATGCGGCGATGCCCTTCGAGCGCAAGCTCGATCTGTGGCGAGAGGCGCTCCACGCCTTTCTCTGAACGCCAAAAGGCCGTCCCCAGCGCGCCGGGAACGGCCTTTGACTTGGTGAGATCACTTGATCTTCGGCGAGTCCACCGCTTCGGCCTCGGTCGTCGTCTCGTCGGCGAGCTTCACCTTCGCCTGGCTCTCGTCGAGGCGGATCACCTGCGCCTTGCCGCCGAAGGCGCTCTTGGCGGTGGTGGTGACAACCGCCTTGGCCTCGAACTTTCCGTGATGATCGAAGCCGGTGTGAACGATGCGCACCTCGCCGGCGTCCTTCACTTCACCGCCGAAGCTCGCGCCCTGCGCCGCGGCGAGGAAGCCGGAGCGCTGCGACGGAGAAGCGAGCTTCGCCTTCAAGGCCACCGCCTGCTTCACCACCTCCGCCGGGATCGCCGGCCAATAGGAGCCCTGCGTGATGACATTGCCATTCTTGTCGAAGGCGACGAAGGCGTAGGAGTTCTCGACCGGAATCCCATTGAGCTTGCGCTCGAGATGGGTGGTGTAGAAGAGCAGCTTGGACTTGCCGGGCTGCACGCCGGAGGCGATCGGCCCGCCGCCGGCCATCGTGGTGGTGACATGCGTCCCGCCGATCTCCTTGGCCGGCACGCCGGCCTTGGTCAGATATTGCGAGGCGACGGCGTTGTGCTTCACCGGATCGGTCGAGAGCGGCTCCGGCAGCGCCGGCAGCTGGGACAGAGCTTCCGAACGTTGTCCGACGGGCGGCTTCGGAATGGTGGGCGAGGTCGGCACGGCGAGGGTCGCTCCGGTCACCGTGTCCACCATGAACACGCCCTTGTCCCCGACATGACGCTGATAGGGGCCGTTGGTCTCCACCCGGGCGTTGGCGCCGATGTCGAAGCGCGAGGCCGAGGGGGAGAGGGTGAAGGCTGAGCCCGCCTCCACTCCCACCGGCGCCGCCAGGGCGGAGCCATATCCGATCGCCGAAGCGCAGAGGCCGGAGAGAAGAGCGGCCGTCGTGAGCGAATTGAGTTTCATGACACGTTTCCTTTCGTTCTCTTGAGCGTCGGATCAGGGCAGGATGATCGGGTGATTGTTGCAGTCGTAGTTGCAGGTGAAGATCCAGGACATCCATCCGGTCGGGCCATAGGCGTCGTAGCCGGGATTGCGCAGCTGCGCCCAGGTCTCCGTGCGGTTCTGCCATTCCGCCCAGGTCTGCGTCTTCTCTGCAGAGATGGTCACATGGGCGCCGCAGCCGACGATGCCGTGATTGCCGCCGCCGAAGGCGCAGCCGGAGCCGCCGGTGACCGAGTTGATAGAGCCCGTCCAGGAATAGCCGACGGAGGAGTTCGGATTGGCGACATAGCGATCGGCGAAGGCGCGGCCACGGCCGGAGACGTCGGCTGTATCGCTGCCCTGACGCGTCGGCATGATCGAGGCGATGCTGGAGATGCCGGCGAAGGCGTTCCAGAATTCCGCTACGTAGAGATCGGGCGTGATGCCGCAGCTGTTGTCGATGACGGCGAGATTAATGCCGCCATTGGTGCCGGCGCCGGCCCAATTCGCAGGGCTGGAGGTCGTGCTCTCGCCCCAGCGCACCTGTCCGCTCGAGTAATCGACGCCCTGGCAGGATTTTCCGGTCTTGTCGACGATGATCTGCCGCGGCCGCGAATACATGCAGCGGCCGGACAGCCCCGCGCTTCCGTCGGTGTGACGCACGCAGCGCTTCTGCAGCCCCGCTATGGTCGGGCAGCCCGCCGTCGTCGTGCAGCTCGTCGTCGTCTGATCATTGCAGGTGCCATGGCCGCTGAAATAAGCGATGGCGTCGCCCGGGCGATCGAAGTTGTAGGTGTCGGCGCCCCCGGCGACCTTCTGCGGGTCGGTGAAATCGGTCGGATAGACGAGACCATCCGTATAACGCACGCCCGCCGTATAGCCGGAGATCGAGAGCATGCGGTTGCGGAAGCCGTCGACATTGGCCTTGTTCTGCGACAGCGCGCCGCAGGAATAATTATCGACCGCTTCGATGGTGATGCCGGTGTCGGCGGCGAAAGCCGGCGCAAATCCGGAGAGCAGGCCGACAGCTCCTGTCAGCATGCCGAAAGCGAATTGTCTGAAGCCCATGACGTGTCTCCAACGGTGTTCCCTCGACCGAGGGAAGAAAAATGAATTGCCCATGCTCTGAGGCGGCTCGTCCGCGATCGCGCAGGAGCGTCGAAGATGTCGGCTACTGTCGGAAAAACGTTTGCTTGCTTTGCGCGTTTTCCGAGGGAGGAGCGTTTCCCTTTCGACCCGTGCAATCTCGCCCGAATTCGCAGGCGACGCTGTGCGCTGGCGCATGTTTCATCGTCTCGTGATGGATGACGCGCGAGACGACGCAATGGCGGGCGCTCGGTGCGAGCCGCGGCGCGCGCCGGTGATGAAGCAAGCAGAATCCGCAGGAAGATCTCGCGCCGGCAGGCGCTTCTCACCCATCACAACATGCGGCGATGCGCGATCGACGGGTCGTGACGACGTCGTCGGAGCTGTGCGCGGGCGCACACGAGAGCGAGCCTGAAGGCTCGCGGTCCAAGGGGCGCGCTGTGGACCGCGAGCCTTCAGGCTCGCTCAATCGACAATATCTTCCGAATGAATCGCGCGGCGCAAGCGCGCTTTTCTCTCACAGCGCGGCTTCGGCGATCGCGAGAAAATCCTTCGCGGTCAGCGAGGCGCCGCCGACCAGCGCGCCATCGACATGCGGCGCATGCAACAGTTCCCGCGCATTGGACGGCTTCACCGAGCCGCCATAGAGAATGCGCGTCGGCGCGCTCGCGCCGACGAGAGCGTCGAGACGCGCGCGGATCGCGGCGTGCATCGACGTCACGTCATTCGTCGTCGGCGTCAGTCCCGTGCCGATCGCCCATATGGGCTCATAGGCGACGACGAGCCGCTCGGCTGCGATCGGCGCCGGGAGCGAACCGGCGAGCTGCCGCTCGACGATCTCGATGGCGCGGCCCGCGTCGCGTTCGGCGCGCGTCTCGCCGACACAGACGATCGGCGTCAGGCCGGCGCGTAGCGCAGCGCTCGCTTTGGCGCGCACCAGCGCGTCGCTCTCGCCATGTTCGGCGCGCCGCTCGCTATGGCCGACGATCACGTAAGAAGCGCCGGCGTCGGCCAGCATTTCAGCGGAGAGATCGCCGGTATGCGCGCCCGACGCCTGCGCATCGCAATCCTGTCCGCCGATCCCGAGGTTGAAGCGCGCGGCGATCGCGGCGGCGGCGGCCAGCAGCGTCGCTGGCGGGCACACGACTAGCTCCACGCTTGCGCCGAGGGCGGCATAGCCGGCTCCGATCGCCTCGATCTCCGCGAGCGACGCCGTGAGCCCGTGCATTTTCCAGTTTCCAGCGACGAGCGGACGCGGACCAGAGGTCATGACGAGCCTTTCCTTTAAAGAAATGGACGCGAGAGCGAGGCCATATCAGCGGCCTTGCGCTTCCGCAATTCGCGCGGGCGGGGGAAGGTTCCGCGCGCGCGATCGGCAGGCGCGGGCCGCGCCGCGCAGACAATTCGCGAGAGGGCGGGTTGCCGCGTCCCCGGCCGCTCGCTATAAGCGCCGCGCTTCTTCCATTTCGACCTCGAACCGACGAGACGACGCGCTCATGGCGATCGAACGCACATTCTCCATCATCAAGCCGGACGCCACCAAGCGGAACCTGACCGGCAAGATCAACGCGCTCATCGAGGACGCGGGTCTGCGCATCGTCGCGCAGAAGCGCATCCGCATGACGCGCGAGCAGGCCGAGACCTTCTATGGCGTCCATAAGGAGCGGCCCTTCTTCGGCGAGCTGATCGAGAGCATCACCTCCGGTCCGGTGGTCGTGCAGGTTCTCGAGGGCGAAGGCGCGATCTTGAAATATCGCACCGTCATGGGCGCGACCAATCCGGCGAGCGCCGATCCGGGTACGATCCGCAAGGAATTCGCCGTGTCGATCGGCGAGAATTCGGTGCATGGCTCCGACGCGCCGGAGACCGCGGCGATCGAGATCCCGCAGTTCTTCTCCGGCAACGAGATCGTCGGCTGATCGGCGCTTACGCCAAAAATTTCGGGAAATAGGCCGAGAGCATACGGTCGCGATAGGCGACGAGATTGGCGTTCGCGAGAGCCGCCGCGCGCAGCGGCGAATCGAGGTCCGGAGACAGGCTCTCCGCGACGAAGGCGAAGGCCGTCGCATCCGCGCCGCTGGGCTTGTCGCCGAAAAGAAAGCGCTTGTCGCCGAGCAGGGTGGCGAGCGCGTCCATATCACGCCGGGCGAGCTCGGCGATCTCGTCAGCCGAGTGCCGGCCCATTCCATGGGCCTTCATGCTGGCGCCGATCTTTCGGCGGACGAGCGACCTCACCAGAGGTCGGAACGGCGCGGGAACTGTGGCGAAGAACAGCGCCGCGCTCCTGGCGAAATTGGCGTCGTCGATCCAGCGCATGTGGGCCAGCGCCCAATAATAATGGTCCTCCAGCATCTTCTCGACCGCCCAGCCCGTCGAGCGCTGCTCGGACGACAGACCTTCGTCGAAATCGAAGCTGTATTTTCGCTCGATGTGGAAGCGAATGAAGGTCGAATCGGCGATGATGGCCCCCTCGTCGTCGATATAGGGAAGCTTCCCCTTGGGAGCGCGCATATAGCCGCTATGATCCTCGACATAGCGGAGCCCTGCGATTTCGAGCAGGGTCATGGCCTTGAGCACGAACGGGCTCGCGTCGGGAAGACCGAAGAACGGGCCGAATGAATAAAGCGTGATCATGGAAAATCGTCCTCGACGGCGAGCTTCCATCGATACCAGAACAAAAAAAACGGAACTGCAAGTCCCCGCTCGGCGCGCGCGCCGGGAGAATTTAGAACAGTCCGCGGCGGCTTCGAACAGCTCGAATTGGCCGAAGCGATGCTCTATGCTGGCGGCTCGCGACCCGAGACGAGGATCGATGTCGATCAGCGGAAACAGAGCCTGGCGCTGGATCGGCCTTGCGGCGCTCGCAGCGCTATTGCTGGCGGCGCCGTCCGACGGAGCGCTCGACCTCGCCAAGGCTCTGGCTCTCGGCGTCTATTTCCTCGCCTTTGTCGCGCGCAGCCCATGCCGCAGCGGGGCCGCTTATCCGTTCGCTCACGGATTCCGGTCGAACGTCTGCTCGGTCGCTCAGTCGCAGGCGGGGACGGCGAGCGCCGCAGCCGCGCCCGAAGCCGCCCCCAGCACACGATTGCCCTCGACCCTGAGCGCGCCCGCAGCGACGAGCCGCAGCGCGCGCGGATAGATGAGATGCTCCTGCTCCAGAACGCGGGCGGCGAGCGTTTCCTCTGTGTCCCTGTCGAGCACCGGAACGGCGGCCTGGGCGACGATCGGCCCTTCGTCCATCTCGGGCACGACGAAATGCACGGTGCAGCCATGGATCTTCACCCCGTCCGCCAGCGCGCGGCGATGCGTGTGCAGGCCGCGATACGATGGCAGCAGGGCAGGGTGGATATTGAGCATGCGCCCGCGCCATTGCTCGACGAACCAGGGCGTCAACAGCCGCATGAAGCCGGCGAGGCACAGGAGCTCGATGCGATGAGCGGCGAGCACGATCTGCAGCGAGCGCTCGAACTCCTCGCGTCCCGCATAGATCTTGTGGTCCACCGCGGCGACGGCGATTCCCAGCGACTTGGCGCGCGCGAGGCCGGCGGCCTCCGGCCGGTTGGACGCGACGAGCGCGATCTCGGCGGGAAACTCGGGCGTGCTGGCGGCGGCGATCAGCGCGTCCATATTGGAGCCGCGGCCCGAGATCAGAATCGCCGTGCGCCGCCTCATAGGGCGAGCGCCCCGCGCATCTCGACGCGGGGGCCGTCGCCCGTCTCGACGATCTCGCCGATCACGACCGGCGCCTCGCCCGCTGCGCGCAGCGCGGCGATCGCGTCATCGGCGCCGGCGCGCGCGGCGACGACCACCATGCCGACGCCGCAGTTGAAGGTGCGCAGCATCTCCGCCTGAGCGACGTTTCCCTGCGCGGCGAGCCAGGAGAAGACGGGCGGGACCGGGAAGGCCGACAAATCGAGCGCCGCGCCGAGGCCCTTGGGCAGCACGCGCGGCAGATTGTCGGGAAAGCCGCCGCCGGTGATATGCGCCAGCGCCAGAATCGCCTCGCTGGCCTTCAGCGCCGCGAGCAGGGGCTTCACATAGATGCGCGTCGGCGTGAGCAGAGCGCGAGCGAGGCTCTCGCCGGGCGCGAAGGGCGCGAGCGCATCGAAAGTGAGGCCCGAGAGCGCGACGATGCGGCGAATCAGCGAGAAGCCGTTGGAATGGGCGCCGGAAGAGAGCAGGCCGAGCAAAATATCGCCCGCCTTCACGCTGCGCGGCAGCAGGCGGGAACGTTCCGCCGCGCCGACGGCGAAACCGGCGAGATCATAATCGTTATTCGCATAGAGGCCCGGCATCTCCGCCGTCTCGCCGCCGAGCAGCGCGCAGCCGGCCTCCACGCATCCCGCGGCAATGCCTGAGACGACCGCGGCCGCAGCTTCTGGCGTGAGCTTGCCGGTCGCGTAGTAATCGAGAAAGAAGAGCGGCTCTGCGCCCTGCACCACGAGATCGTTGACGCACATGGCGACGAGATCGATCCCGATCGTGTCGTGAAGGCCGGAGTCGATCGCGATCTTGATCTTGGTGCCGACGCCGTCATTGGCGGCGACCAGCACCGGATCGGAAAAGCCAGCGGCTTTGAGGTCGAAGACGCCGCCGAAGCCGCCGATCTCGCCATCGGCCCCCGGCCGGCGCGTGGAACGGACGGCGGGACGAATGAGGTCCACGAGACGATTGCCGGCGTCGATATCGACGCCCGCCTGCGCATAAGTGAGGCCCTTTTCCGCCATTCCCGGTCCCGCGATGATTTCGAGCCAGCGGCCTAACGCCTAACGGGCGCCGGCGCAATCGGTTTCGCGGGAAAGGCTCGACGCCCTCCCATTGGGAGGGCGTCATTGCGAGCGAAGCGAAGCCATCCAGGAGCCGCCCCACGACTGAAGGATTCTTCGTCGCTGCGCTCCTCGCAATGGCAGCTGTCAGCTGTGCGCGTGCTTCTCGGTCTCGCCGCCCTCGGCCGGATGCAGCTCCACGCTCTCGCCGCAGCCGCAGGCCGAGGTCTGATTGGGATTCTGGAACACGAAGCTCGACGAGAACATCGACGTCTCGACGTCCATGCGCGTTCCGAGCAGATAGAGCACCGCGGCGCCGTCGACGATGACGCGCGCGCCCTTCTCCTCGATCACCTCGTCGCCGGGCGCGGGCGCGGCCAGCTCCATCTTATAGGCCATTCCGGCGCAGCCGCTCTTTTCGAGCGAGATGCGCAGCCCGGCGCTGGGGTTCTCGTGCCCGGCGAGCAGGCCGCGCACGCGTTCGGCGGCGGCGTCGCTGAGGGTCATGACCGTCATCGTTCCTCTCCTTGAGTCCTTCGTCCGCAGCGCGTCGCGCGCTCAATAATTCGCCCAGAGGCCCGGCGAGGCGATCTCGACGAGATTGCCGTCGGGATCGCGAAAATAGAGGCTGCGCCCACCGCGCGGCCATTGCATCCGAGCCTCGATCGCAACCCCCTCCGCCTGCAGCCGCCGTTCCCAGGGCTCGATGTCCTCGTCCGGTGCTGCGAGCGCGAAATGCAGCTTGCCGCAACCGTCGTGCGGAGGAATCTCGCCGCCCGGCAATCTCACCGTCTCCAGGGTCGCGCCGCGCAGGAACAGCAATAGCACGCTGCGCGGGCCACAATCGAAGGCGACGAGCCTCTCGTCGGAATACATCGGCGAGAGGCCGAGTGTCTTCTCGTAGAAACCGGCCGCTCGCGCCAGATCGTCGACATAGATCGCCGTCTCGAGACAGCCGTCGATTCTCGGGCTCGGAGCGGGCATCGGCTCCTCCGGCGTCAAAACATGTCGAGCGTCACGCGCGCTTCGTCCGACATGCGGCTCTGATCCCACGGCGGCTCGAAGACGAGCTTCACCACCACCGCCAGCACGCCCGGCACGAGGCTCACCGCGCTCTGCACCTGTTCGACGATCTGGCCGGCGACCGGACAGCCCGGCGCCGTCAGCGTCATCTCGATATGGACCACCTCTTCCGGCGAGATGTCGATCTGGTAGATCAGCCCCAGCTCGAAAATATCCGCCGGAATTTCCGGGTCCTGCACGGTCTTCAGCGCAGCAATGATGTTTTGCGTCAGCTGCTCGACCTGCTCCTTGGTGCGGCCATGGGGCAGGAGGGCTTCCGCCGAGGGGCCGGTATCGCCGACGACTTCCTGCGGCTCCACCGCGTCATCCGTCTTGGTCACGCTCGTCGCTCCTTCTTAGGAAAACAGCGCCTTCGCTTTCAGCAGCGCTTCCGCCAAGCGGTCCACCTCGCCGCGCGTATTATACATGGCGAACGAAGCGCGGCAGGTGGAGGTGACGTTGAAACGCTGCAGCAGCGGCATGGCGCAATGGGTTCCGGCGCGCACTGCGACGCCGGAGCGGTCGATGATGGTCGCAATGTCGTGGGCGTGCGCCTCCGGCATGTCGAATGCGACGATCGGACCCTTGTCCTTGGCGTGGCCGAAGATGCGCAGCCCCGGCACATCGGCGAGGCGTTCATGCGCATAGGCGGTCACATCGGCCTCATGGGCGCGGATCGCCGCGCGGCCGATCTTCTGCATATAGTCGAGCGCCGCGCCGAGGCCGGCCGCCTGAACGATCGGCGGCGTGCCCGCCTCGAAGCGATGCGGCGGGGTGTTATAGGTGACGTAATCGCGAGTCACCGTCTCGATCATCTCGCCGCCGCCGGCGAAGGGCGGCAGACTCTCCAGCCATTGCTTTTTGCCATAGACCGCGCCGATGCCGGTCGGTCCATAGAGCTTGTGGCCGGTGACGATGTAGAAATCGACGTCCAGCGCGCGCACGTCGACGTCGAGATGCACGGCGCCTTGCGAGCCGTCGACCAGCACCGGCACGCCATGGGCGTGGGCGATGCGCACGACATCGGCGATCGGCGTCGGCGCCGCCAGCACATTGGACATATGCGTGAGCGCGACGATCTTGGTCTTCGGCGTGATCAGCTTCTCGAAATCCTCGAGCGAGAACACGCCGTCATCGTCGGTGTCGATCCATTTCAGCACCGCGCCCTTGCGCTCGCGCAGGAAATGCCAGGGCACGATGTTGGAGTGATGCTCCATGATCGAGAGGATGATCTCGTCGCCCTCGCCGATATGGGCGAGGCCAAAGGACGAGGCGACGAGATTGATCGCCTCCGTCGCGCCGCGCGTGAAGATGATCTCCTCGCGCGACTCGGCGTTGAGGAAGCGGCGCAGGGTCTCGCGCGCGCCCTCATAGGCGTCGGTCGCCGCATTGGCGAGATAATGCAGGCCACGATGCACATTGGCGTATTCGTGCTCGTAGACCTTTGAGATGCGCTCGATCACCTGTTTCGGCTTCTGCGCCGAGGCCGCATTGTCGAGATAGACGAGGTCCTTGCCGTAGGGCTTTTCGGCGAGGATCGGAAAATCGCGACGGATCGCCTCGACATCATAGGCCGCGGTCGCTTCCTTCAAGAGCGGCTGGTTCACTTGCCCGCCTCCCGTCTGCCGAGCCAGGAGCGAATGCGCGCGAAATAGGCCTCGCGCGTCGCCTCCTCGGAGACCGCATCGACGATCTCGCCGGCGAAGCCTTCGATCAGCAGCGCCTCGGCCTCGCGCTTGGGAAGGCCGCGCGCCTCGAGATAGAACAGCTGGTCGGCGTTGAGCCGGCCACAAGTGGCGCCATGGCCGCAGACGACGTCGTCGGCGAAGATCTCGAGCTCCGGCTTGTTGTTCATCGTCGCGTTCTCGCTGAGGAGAAGCGCGCGCGACTGCATCGAGCCATCGGTCTTCTGCGCGCCGGGACGCACGACGACCTTGCCCTGGAACACGCCGGTCGACTGTCCGTCGAGCACATTGCGGAAACGCTCGCGGCTCTGGCAATGCGCCGCCGCATGCTCGACGACGAGCGTCGTGTCCGCGTGATCCTTGCCGCCGAGCAGAGCGACGCCATCGAGCGAGAGGCTCGCTTCTTCGCCGGCGAGGCGCGCGAAGATCTGGCGCCGCACGAGACCGCCGCCTTCGATGTAGCCGAGAGATTTGAACGAGGCCTTGGTCTGCGCGGTCACCATCAGGCTGAACAGGCGGATCGCCGCTTCGGATTGCGGGCCGATGTCGGAGATATGCTCGACCTCGGCGCCGGCGCCGATCGAGAAGGCGAGCACATGGTTCTCCTGCGCGCCGGAGGGAGCGAGCGCGAGCGAGGTCTCGATGATCTTGGCCTTGGCGCCGTCGCCGACGATGACGAGAGAGCGCGTGAACGCGGAGCGCGCCGTGTCGCCGGACGAGAGCAGCAGAATCTCGATCGTCTTCGCCACCTCGATCGCCGGCGCGATGCGCAGCACCACGCCGTCCTGCATCAGCGCGGCGTTGAGCGCGACGATGGCGTCGGCGCCGGCGTTCTCGGGCAGGCCGAGCGCCGCGAGAACCGCGGCGTCGTCCTTGGCCAGCGCATCGGCGAGCGACACGAACTCGACGCCGGCCGGCAGCGCGGCGACATTGGAGAGATCGGGACGGAACGCGCCGTCGGCGACGACGAGGCGCACCCGCCCTTCCGCCGCCGCGGGAACGGCGACCGTTTCCGGCGCGCCGAGCGGCGCCACTGCGCGCAGCGCCGCGCGCAGATCGGTGTAATGCCAAGCCTCGACGCGTCGCGTCGGCAGGCCTTTGCGCGCGAAGAACTCCCAGGAGGCCTGGCGCAGCGCCGGGGCGCCCTTGCTCTTCATCGCCTCGAAGGCGCCAGCGAGCGCCGTCTCGGCTTCGCTCTTCTTGTCGATCGCCTGCACGGTCATGATCTCACCTCACGCCGCTTCGCCGACATAATCGCGATAGCCGCTCTTCTCGAGCTCGAGCGCGAGCTCCGGCCCGCCGGTCTTCTGAATTTTGCCCTTGGCCATCACATGCACAGTGTCCGGCTTGATGTAGTCGAGCAGGCGCTGATAGTGGGTGATGACGAGGAAGCCGCGGCTCGGCGAACGCAGGGCGTTGACGCCCTCGGAGACGATGCGCAGCGCGTCGATGTCGAGGCCGGAGTCGGTCTCGTCGAGAATGCCGAACTTCGGCTCCAGCAGGCTCATCTGCAGAATGTCCATGCGCTTCTTCTCGCCGCCGGAGAAGCCGACGTTGAGCGGACGCTTCAGCATGTCCATATTGATGCCGAGCTTGCTCGACGCCTCGCGCACCATCTTCATGAAGTCCGGCGTCTGCAGCTCCTCCTCGCCGCGCGAGCGGCGCTGCGCGTTCACCGCGGCCTTGAGGAAGGTCATCGTCGCGACGCCCGGAATCTCGACCGGATATTGGAAGGCGAGAAACACGCCCTTGGCGGCGCGCTCATGCGGCTCGAGACCGAGAATATTCTCGCCGTCGAGCAGCACCTCGCCCTCGGTCACGTCATAGCCTTCGCGTCCCGAGATCACATAGGAGAGCGTCGATTTGCCGGTGCCGTTCGGACCCATGATGGCGGCGACCTCGCCGTCCTTCACCGTGAGGTTCAGCCCGTCGAGGATTTTGCGTTCTCCGATGGAGACGTGGAGATTCTTGATTTCGATCATGGTCTCGTCCTGTTGGCTGTTGGCTGTCGTGAGCGACGCGTTGCAATCTCGGGGCCGCGTCTTTCGAGGGCCTTTCGCCGCTCGCTGCCTTGCAAAGAGGCGCTGTGAAAACGCCGAGCGCCTCTTTGCTTATCGATATGTCAGCCGACGCTGCCTTCGAGGCTCACTGCGATCAGCTTCTGCGCTTCCACTGCGAATTCCATGGGCAGCTTCTGCAGCACGTCGCGCACGAAACCATTGACGATCAGCGCCGTCGCTTCCTCTTCCGAGAGGCCGCGCTGCATGCAGTAGAACAGCTGATCCTCGGAGATCTTCGACGTCGTCGCCTCATGCTCGAACACGGCGGACGCGTTCTTCGACTCGAGATAGGGCACGGTGTGCGCGCCGCATTTGTCGCCGATGAGCAGGCTGTCGCAGTTGGTGAAATTGCGCGCGCCTTCCGCCTTGCGATGCGCCGACACCTGACCGCGATAGGTGTTCTGCGAATTGCCGGCGGAAATGCCCTTGGAGATGATGCGGCTCTTCGTGTTCTTGCCGAGGTGGATCATCTTCGTGCCGCTGTCGACCTGCTGATAGCCGTTCGACACCGCGATCGAATAGAACTCGCCTTGCGAATTGTCGCCGCGCAGGATGCAGGACGGATATTTCCACGTCACCGCGGAGCCCGTCTCCACCTGCGTCCAGGAGATGTGCGAGTTCTTGCCGCGGCAATCGCCGCGCTTCGTCACGAAATTATAGATGCCGCCCTTGCCCTCGCTGTCGCCGGGATACCAGTTCTGCACCGTCGAATATTTGATCTCCGCGTCGTCGAGCGCGACGAGCTCGACCACTGCGGCATGCAGCTGGTTCTCGTCGCGCTTGGGGGCCGTGCAGCCTTCGAGATAGCTGACGTAGGAGCCGGCGTCGGCGATGATCAGCGTGCGCTCGAACTGTCCCGTATTCTTTTCGTTGATGCGGAAATAGGTCGAGAGCTCCATCGGGCAGCGCACGCCCGGCGGGATGTAGACGAAGGACCCGTCCGAGAACACGGCCGAGTTCAGCGTCGCGTAGAAATTATCGGTCACCGGTACGACCGAGCCGAGATATTTGCGCACGAGCTCGGGATGCTCGCGCACCGCTTCCGAGATCGGGCAGAAGATCACGCCGGCCTTCGACAGCTCCTCGCGGAACGTCGTCGCCACCGAGACCGAGTCGAACACCGCGTCGACCGCGATCTTGCGCTGCTCGACGCCGGCGAGCGCTTCCTGCTCGCGCAGCGGAATGCCGAGCTTCTCATAGGTGCGCAGCAGCTCCGGATCGACCTCGTCCAGCGATTTCGGGCCGGGCGTCGATTTCGGCGCGGAATAATAATAGAGGTCCTGATAGTCGATCGCCGGATAGTCGACGCGAGCCCATTTGGGCTCCTCCATCGTCAGCCAGCGGCGATAGGCCTCGAGGCGCCATTCGGTCAGCCATTCGGGCTCGTTCTTCTTCGCCGAAATGAAGCGGACGATGTCCTCGCTGAGGCCCTTCGGAGCCTTTTCCGATTCGATATCGGTCGTGAAGCCGTATTTATACGCGTCGACGTCGATTTCCTCGACGCGCGCCACCGTCTCCTGGCGAGCCGCCATTTGTCCTCTCCTCGTCTCGACGGGTTCAAGGCCCGTCGGCCGAATTACGGGCCTTCCGGGGCGGCCTGTTCAGGCGGCCGTCCGCCGCGCCCTGATCCTCTTCGCCACCCGTGCAAAAGCGATACCAAACAATTCTACATGCTCCTGCGTCGTTGACCAACCGAGACTCGCCCGCACCGCTTCCGTTTCCTCGAGCCCCATGGCGGCGAGCACATGGGAGCGCCGCACCTTGCCCGAGGAGCAGGCGGAGCCGGTGGAGAGGGCGATGCCCTCCATGTCGAGCGCCATCAGCAGCGTATGCGCTTTTCCGCCCGTCGTCTGGAAGGCGGAAGTGTTGGGCAGACGCGGAGCGGCGGCGCTCAAAAACACCGATTCAGGCCAGCTTTCCTTAACTTTTTCCTCCAGCAGCCCGCGCAGCCGCCCGAGCCTTTCGGCTTCCCCGGCCATGGTCTCTCTCGCGACTGCGAAAGCGGCCGCGAAACCGAGGATCGCGGGGAGGTTTTCGGTGCCGGCGCGGCGGCCGCCCTCCTGTCCTCCGCCGCGGAGCAGCGCCTCCTTGATATGGAGAGACTCGTCGGAGAACGCCAGGGCGCCGGCGCCCGCCGGCCCCCCGAGCTTATGTGAGGAAAAGAACAATGCATCGGCCCCGGTCGCGGCGAATGTCGTCTCGATCCGTCCGACCGCCTGGGTCGCGTCGCAGATCATGAGCCCGCCCGCGGCATGGACCAGCTCGGCCGCGGCCCGCGTCGGCTGCACGGCTCCGGTCTCATTATTGGCCGCCTGCAGGGCGAGAAGGATGCGGCGGTTTTTGTTGCATTGCAGCAAACCCGACAGCGCCTCGAGCGAGAGCGTTCCGTCCGGGGTCAGCGGAACACTTTCCACTTTGTCTCGCTGAAAGCGGTGTCCCTGCAGCACGGCGGCGTGCTCGCCAGCGCCCGCCAGCAGGAGATCGAGAGGGGCGTCGTCGCGGCTGCGTTGTAAGAAAGGCGTCAAAATCAGATTGGCGGCCTCGGTCGCGCCAGAGGTGAAGACGAGATTTTTCGCGGATGTCCCGATCCCGGCGGCGATCTGAGCTCGCGCCGTCTCGACCGCCGATCGCGCGGCGCGGCCTTCGGCATGGACGGAAGAGGGATTGCCGACCGCCTCCATCGCCGCGAGCATGGCCGTGCGCGCTTGCGGCCGTAGCGGCGTCGTGGCGTTATGGTCGAGATAGGCGCGCATCGATCTTCGGGACGGTTCCGGCTTTCGCGCCGGGAACTTCAAAACTCTTGCCTATCGCCCCGGCGTACATGCTAGAAGGCCCACTCGGCCGGACAGGCCGCGGGAGCCCGGGCGCAGCGAAGCGCTGAGCCCCGCCGGGATTGGCCCGTCCGGATCATAACGCATTTTCGGCGCCGGTGGAAACCGCCTCGGCTGAAATCAGCGTTCTGGCGTCGGCACGACGAGGAGTTCCATGCCCGAAGTCATTTTCACCGGTCCAGCGGGCCGGCTCGAAGGCCGCTTCCATCAGTCGGCCCAGCGCGGCGCGCCGATCGCCATCGTGCTGCATCCGCATCCGCAATTCGGCGGCACGATGAACAATCAGATCGTCTATCACCTCTATTACGCTTTCGCCGAGCGCGGCTTCTCGGTGCTCCGCTTCAATTTCCGCGGCGTCGGCCGTAGCCAGGGGGCCTTCGATCACGGCGCCGGCGAATTGTCGGACGCGGCGGCGGCGCTCGATTGGGCCCAGGCCGTCAATCCGGAAGCGCGCGCCTGCTGGATCGCCGGCGTGTCCTTCGGCTCCTGGATCGGCATGCAATTGCTGATGCGCCGGCCCGAGATCGAGGGCTTCGTCTCCATCGCGCCGCCGGCCAATCGCTTCGATTTCACCTTCCTCGCGCCGTGCCCGTCTTCCGGCCTCTTCATCCACGGCGATCTCGACCGCGTCGCGCCGCTGAAGGAGGTGACCGGCCTCATCGAGAAGCTCAAGACGCAGAAGGGCATCGTCATCGAGCATGCGGTGGTGCAGGGAGCCAATCATTTCTTCGAGAACCGCATCGAGCCGCTGATCGCGGAGGTCGACGCCTATCTCGACCGCAGGCTCGGCAATCCGCCGCGCATCGCCATTCCAGCGCGGGGGGACTGACAGCGAGCGAGCCTGAAGGCTCGCGGTCCGAGAGAGAGCGCTCCCTGGACCGCGAGCCTTCAGGCTCTGCTCTTCGTGACGGCTCGGCCGCTCTCGAGAGCGGCCGAAACGCGACCTCAGTATTTGACGGTGGACGGCTCGCCGCCCATGAAGTTGAAGTGATAGTTCACGCCGGCGCGCACGACGTGGCCGTCGAAGCGGGCGGTCGACTGCGCCCAGGAATTCTGCGCGCCCGCGCCGTCCGTGTAGGCGAAGGATGCGCCCGGCGTCGTCGCATTGCCGAGATCATAATAGAGATATTCGGCCTTCGCGCTCCAATGCGGCATGAACAGCCATTCGAAGCCGCCGCCGACGGAATAGCCGACGCGCGTGTCGGAGAAGGAGTCGGAGCCGGTCGCCGTTCCGTAATAGGCGCCGCTCAGATTGGCCTGGCCATAGGCGAGGCCGCCGGTCGCATAGGCGAGCAGGGTCGGCGTCACCAGATAGCCGACGCGGCCGCGCACGGTGCCGAGATAGTCGAGGCTGCGCGAGATCGACGCCGAGGCGGTCGGGCCGTAATAGCTCGCAGCCTGGCGGTCGGAGGCGACGCCCTGCATATCGGCCTCGAGGCCGACCACGAAGCTGTTGTAGACCTGCGCATTATAGCCGATCTGGCCGCCGCCGATGAAGCCGTCGTTGCTGACCGAGGCGTTCCAGGGGAAATTGCCGCCGAGCGCCTGCGCGCCGAAGCCGGCCGAGCCCGTATCGGCATAGGATTGAGTCACTGTGTTGTTGTTCGTCCAGCCATAGCCGGCGTTGAGACCGACATAGAAGCCCGTCCACATGGGCGGCGGCGGGGGCGGCGGCAGAAAGGCGGGGGCGTCCTTGCGCGAGGGAAGGTCGGCAGCCGACGCCGAGCCCATACCGAAAGCCAAGGCGAGCATGCTCGCGGCGACGACATATTTCTTCATGATCGCAGTCCTCACTCTACCATTTCTCGACTCGCCGGGCGGGCCGGAGCGTCGACGCCACAGGGTCGGAGCGAGACGCGTCCAAACCGCGACGGCGAGCGTCGATGAGGAAGCTGTAGCTCGAGCTGATAAAATTCAAGTTAATTTTTCGCAATCCGACGCTCGTTAACACGATAGAAATAACGTTCTTACGCTGCTATGGCAAGGTCACGAATAAACACTCGCTTCTCCACAGTTTCGCCTTGTTTTCTCTTCGTCGGCTTCTGGTTGTATTTCTGTCTACACGCGTCGCTGGGTGCGACAATTTGCAACATGCTCTCGAGGATATCGTGATATCAAGCGGGTTTGCTCAGCGCCGGCAGGAGTTGCGCGTCCAGGATTTGCGCGTCGAGCGGCCCGTGGAGGGCCAGCTCTATCACCGGCCCGGGCCCGATCACGAAGGTCGCCGGCACGCCGCGCGCGCCGAGAGCGCGCTGCAGCTGCGCTCGGCTGTCGAGTCCGACGGCGGCGTAAGGATTGCCGCTTCGCGCCAAATAGTCGCGCACATGGTCCGGGTCGTCGCGCACGGCGGCCCCGAGGATCGGAGCCGGCGACCGCGCCGCCAATTGCACCAGCAGCTCATGCTCCTCGCGGCACGACGGGCACCAGGACGCCCAGAAGTTCAGAATGGACCGGCGTTCCGACAGCGCGCGCGACGAAAGGCCGGGCAGGGGCCGGCCGGACGCATCGACGAGGCCCGGTGAAGCGGCGAGCTCGAAGCTCTCGAGCGACAGAGGATTGAAGAGGCGCCCGGCCCAATCCTTGCGGATCGCGACCGTGGCGACGAGGCCCGCGCCGGCGGTGAGCAGCAGACCCCGACGGCTGAAGCCGGCGGACTCCTGGCGATTGTCATAATTCATGGCGTCGCTCCCGCTGTTGAATGCGGAGCTTGGCCGCAAAGTCTCGAGAAGTCGTCAACCCGCGCGCGCCAGCCTGCCGCCCGGCAGAGGCGAGGGCGCTCCCGTCGTGGTCGGAAAGGTGAGCGGCAGGCCGTTCAGAGAGCGAACGGCGAGAAAGGCGAAGGCCTGTGCCTCGATCGCCTCGCCGGACCAGCCGAATTGCTCGGCGTTCCGCACATCGCAGGGAAGGCGCGCGGCGAGCGCGCGCATCAGCGCCAGATTGCGCGCGCCGCCGCCGCAGACGATGGCGAGGCGCGGCGGCGCCGGCAGCAGCGAAAAACATTTCGCGATCGAGGCGGCGGTGAAGGCCGTGAGAGTGGCCGCCGCGTCGAAGGTCGCGAGACCCTCGACCGGCGCCAGCGAAAAATCATTGCGATCGAGCGATTTCGGCGGCGGAGCCTCGAAATAGCGATGATCGAGAAGCTGCGCCAGCGCCGCCTCGTCGACATGGCCGGCGGCCGCTGCGGCCCCGTCACGATCGAGCGGAACGCCGGTGCGCGCCAGCATCAGATCGTCGATCAGCGCATTGCCGGGGCCGGTGTCACAGGCGATCGGCTCGGCCTCGCCTTCGACGAAAGTGAGATTGGCGACGCCGCCGATATTCAGCACGGCGACGGAACCTTCGAGCCCGCTCGCGGCGACGAGGGCGCGATGATAGACGGGAACGAGCGGCGCGCCCTGGCCGCCCGCGGCGACATCGGCGGCGCGCATGTCATAGACGACGTCGATTCCGAGCCGCCGCGCCAGCGCGGCGCCGTCGCCGATCTGCACGGTGAGCCGCCGTTCCGGGCGATGCAGCACGGTCTGGCCATGAAAGCCGATCACATCGACCGTGGCGGCGTCGATTCCATTCTCTCGCAAAAAGGTCTCGACCGCCTCGGCGTGGCGGTCCGTCACCATGCGCTCGGCGTCGGCGAGCGGGCCCGGCCGCGCGGTCCTGTCGTCGAGGTCGATCGCCTGCGCCAGAGCCGCGCGCAGCAGCGCTCGGTCCTCGTCGCGATAGGGCGCGAACAGGGTCGGGCAGAAGGAGAGCGGCCGCAAGCCGTCGGTCTCGAGCAGCGCGGCGTCCACGCCGTCCATCGAGGTGCCGGACATGAGGCCGAGGGCGCGTACGACGGTCATCTGGGCGTTTCCTCTCTGCGGTGGAGCGTGATCCCGGTGCGCGTGACGAAGCCGTTCTACGCCCCTGCGCGTCCGCGGTCGACCATTGCGGGTGCGCCGGGGATGGGGCCGTCCGAATCTCGTTGAACAAGGTCGTAAAATCGCCCAAGACGGAGGCCTGCGGCGCGTCTCTCTCATCTTTAGCGGATCCTGCTTCATGAACCGTGGGCGTCACCGTATTCGCTCGACCTTGCGGCGCTTCCTCGACAGTGAGGCGGCGGGCGGCGTCACTCTGATGTTCAGCGCCGGTCTCGCCTTGATCCTCGCCAACTCGCCCTTCGCGGAAGGCTACGCCCATGCGCTCGAGAGCGAGCTCGGCCCACTCTCGGCGCTGCATTGGATCAACGATGGGCTGATGTCGATCTTCTTCCTTCTCGTGGGGCTGGAGATCAAACGCGAATTGCTGGACGGCCATCTACGCCAATGGTCGGCGCGGATTCTTCCCGGACTCGGCGCGCTCGGCGGCATGGCGGCGCCGTCCCTCATCTTCGCGGCGCTGAACACGCATTCGCCGGAGACGCAGAGAGGCTGGGCGATCCCTTCGGCGACCGACATCGCCTTCGCGCTCGGCGTGCTGTCGCTGCTCGGCGATCGAGTGCCCGCCGCGCTGAAAGTGTTTCTGACGGCGCTCGCCATTCTCGACGATCTCGGCGCCATCCTCATCATCGCGTTCTTCTACGCCGGCCAGCCGGCGGCCGGGCCGACGCTCGGCGCCGGCGTCGCCTTGTTTCTGCTGCTCGGCCTCAATCTCTTCGAGGTGCGGCGGCTCACCCCTTATCTGATGCTCGGCGCCGTGCTCTGGTATTGCGTCGAAAAGAGCGGGATTCACGCGACTCTCGCCGGCGTGCTGCTCGCCACGATGGTTCCGCTCCGCCTCTCGGGGCCGGATTTGGACGAGCATACGCCGCTGCATCGGCTGGAGAATGGGCTCAATCCCTTCGTCGCCTTTCTGATTCTGCCGCTGTTCGGTTTCGCCAACGCCGGCGTCTCGATCGGGGAGGGCGGCTTCGCCGAAGCCGCCGGGGCTGTCTCTCTCGGAGTTGCGCTCGGCCTCTTCGTCGGCAAGCAGCTCGGCGTGTTCTCGGCCATCGCCCTCGCCATTTCGACCGGCCTCGCGGTGCGGCCGACGCGATCGAGCTGGATGCAGCTCTATGGCGTTTCGGTGCTCTGCGGCATCGGCTTCACCATGAGCCTGTTCATCGGGCAGATCGCCTTCGAGGCCGACGCGGGCGCGCTGCGCGCGACCAAGATCGGCGTGCTCGCGGGCTCGCTGACGTCGATCGCGCTGGGCTCGTCGATCTTGTGGCTGAGCTTCGCCGCCAAGGCCCGCGCCGTCCTGCGATCGCCGGAGGATGCGGCGGAGTGAACTCTCGTTGGAACCATGCGATGATGCGCGCTTTCCGGCCGCTCTTTCGCGAGGCTCGACCCATGCCGCTTTTCAAGCTTCCCCTCTCCGGCGACGTCGCCCAGACCATCAATCCGTTCACCTCTTTCTTCAGCCCCTATGGAAGCCAGCTCGGCCTCATAAACATCAATCTTGGACGCTCCAGCGCGCCGCAGGTGGAGGAGGAGGTGCTGATGGACGTCGGCAGCTATGGCAAGCAGCTCGGACGCATCGGCGATGCGCTCGCCGTTCTGCTCGCGCATTTCGAGCCGCGCCGCGCGCTCACAGAGCGGGAACAGCAGGCGATCGACGAGGTGAAGACGATGCTCGCCGAGATCGACGCGGTGAAGAAGCGTCACGAACGGCCCTGCGCGCCCTGAGCCAGAGCGCTTTCCCATCGCACGGAATCGTTTGATCGACCAGAATTCGCTCCAAACGAAAGCGGCCGTCATCGCGAGCGAAGTGCAGCGATCCAGAGCCGCGGGGCGGCGCCCTCGAGCGCCGTGCTCCGCTCTTTCGCGCACGCCATGGCGCCTGCTTTGCCTTCCGCCGATCGGGCGCTATAAGGCCGGGGCCTGACGCGGGGAGAATTGAATGAGCAAGATCAAGGTCGAAAAGCCGGTCGTCGAGCTCGACGGCGACGAGATGACGCGCATCATCTGGGCTTATATCAAGGACAAGCTCGTCATCCCCTATCTCGATATCGAGCTGCTCTATTACGACCTCTCGATTCAGAACCGCGACGCCACCAATGATCAGGTGACGGTCGACGCCGCCGAGGCGATCAAGCTGCACGGCGTCGGCGTCAAATGCGCGACCATCACGCCCGACGAAGCGCGCGTCAAAGAGTTCGATCTCAAGGAAATGTGGAAGTCGCCCAATGGCACGATCCGCAATATTCTGGGCGGGGTCATCTTCCGTGAGCCGATCATCTGCAAGAACGTGCCGCGCCTCGTGCCGGGCTGGACGCAGCCGATCGTGATCGGCCGTCACGCCTTCGGCGATCAATATCGCGCCGTGGATTTCCGCACGCCGGGCAAGGGCCGGCTGACGATGAAGTTCGAGGGCGAGGACGGCACGGTGATCGAGAAGGAAGTGTTCAAATTCCCGGGCGCCGGCGTCGCCATGGCGATGTACAATCTCGACGACTCGATCCGCGAGTTCGCCCGCGCCTCGATGAATTACGCGCTCAATCGCAAGTTCCCCCTCTATCTCTCCACCAAGAACACGATTCTGAAAGCCTATGACGGTCGGTTCAAGGACCTGTTCCAGGAAGTGTTCGACGCCGAGTTCAAGGTGAAGTTCCAGGCGCAAGGCCTCACTTATGAGCATCGCCTGATCGACGACATGGTCGCCTCGGCGCTCAAATGGTCCGGCGGCTATGTGTGGGCCTGCAAGAATTACGATGGCGACGTGCAGTCGGACACTGTGGCCCAGGGCTTCGGCTCGCTGGGGCTCATGACCAGCGTGCTGATGACGCCGGACGGCAGGACTGTCGAGGCGGAGGCGGCCCATGGCACGGTGACTCGCCATTATCGCGAGCATCAGAAGGGCCACGAGACCTCGACCAATTCGATCGCCTCGATCTTCGCCTGGACGCGCGCGCTCGCGCATCGCGGCAAGCTCGACGGCAACGCCGCTCTGACCGCTTTCGCGCAGACTCTCGAGGAGGTCTGCGTTTCGACGGTGGAGCAGGGCTTCATGACCAAGGATCTGGCGCTGCTCGTCGGCCATCGCCAAAAATGGCTGTCGACCACGGGCTTCCTCGAGAAGATCGACGCCAATCTGAAAACGGCGCTGGCCGGACGTGTCTAGAGCCTTGCGGACGGAAGTGATTGTGCTGCCAGGACGGCGCGGCTATATAGACGCCGCGTTCAGGCTGAGAGAGGATTCGAGGCCATGGCGGTGGATCTAGACGAAAGCTACAAACCGTCCGAGCAGGAAGCTTTCATGAATGAGCGGCAGCGCGAGTATTTCCGCCGCAAGCTGCTCACATGGAAAGACGAAATTCTGCAGGAGAGCCGCGAGACCCTGGCCACTCTGCAGGCGGAGAACGAGAATCATCCCGATCTCGCCGATCGCGCCTCCTCGGAGACCGATCGCGCGATCGAGCTGAGGGCTCGCGACCGTCAGCGCAAGCTCATCGCCAAGATCGATGCGGCTCTGTCGCGGCTCGAGGATGGGACCTATGGCTATTGCGAGGAGACTGGCGAGCCCATCTCGCTGAAGCGGCTCGATGCGCGGCCGATCGCGACTTTGTCGATCGAGGCGCAGGAGCGTCACGAACGCCGCGAGCGCGTCTATCGCGACGATTAGAGTCGCTGGCTTTTTTCGCGGATTCCGGTCTCATCGAACAACGCCCGCGGTTTGCCGCGGGCGTTGTCGTTCGGGTCAAGGCTTGTTGCCGGGTTCCGGCCGTCCGAGCAGACGCGCCATTTCCGCTTCCAGTGAATCGAGCGGGTCGACCTCCGGGCTCGGCTTTGGCGCTGCGGCCGGCGGAGACGGAGGCGCGGGCGGCGGAGCAGGCAGCGGCGGCGCGGACGCAGCGGGCGCCGGCTGAGGCGGCAAAGGAGCCGGCTGGACCGGCGACGGAGCCGGGGGCGCGGGCGCATGCTCGACGCCCTTCTCGGGCGCGGCTTCGGGTCCCGCCGGCGGGGCGGCGGCCTTCTGAGTGCGCGAGAGGAAGGGCGGCGGCGGCGGTCGCGGGGCTCTCGGGGTCGGCGTGAAGCCGGGCCGCGGCGGCGGCGTGAAGCGCGATGTCGCGGCCGGTCGCGGTGCGGCGGCCGGCTGAGCTTCGCCAGCGGGCGCGACAGGCGGCTTGGCCGGCGGCGGCGGTGGAGGAGGCGGGGGCGCGAACATATCTGACGGCAGCGGCGCCAATCCCGGCGGCGGCGCGATCGGCGGACCGTCGGCAGGCCGCTTGCCGATTTCTGCCGGCGGCGGCGGAATCGGGCCGAGCGAAGCGGGCGGAGGCGGCGGCGCGAGGGGCCATCCGGCGGCCGAAGGCGTCTCGCGCGGTCGCGCGTCCCGCGTCTCGACCCGCGAGATCGCCGCTTCGACCAGAACGTCGTTGGGGCCGCCGATCAGCAGCAGATGCTCGACATTATCGCGTCTCACGATCACCAGCTGACGATCGCCGTCGAGATCGAATGTGTCGACGATGTCGAGCCGCCGCGGACGATTGCGCGGACCGGGCGCCTTGATGCGGCGTCCGAACAACAGCCGATAGATGTAGAGCAGCAGAAGCGCCGCGAACAGAAAGGCCACGACCGCAGCGAGGATCGGCAGAAGCTGGGATTGGGTGATGCTGGGGGGCATATGAATCGCTTTTTCTCTCGTCGTGACGCGGCGCGAGCATGCAATCTATCAGTTTTCGAAGCAAGAGAGCCCGAAAGGTTAATCAATGGTTAATGCGCCGCGCCAACTAAGGGCGCAGCCCCCGGGAAAACGGCGCGCGGGCGTTGCCTTGCGGCGCGCGCGGGGTCATTGTCTAGCGCGATTCACCACTTCGCCGGCGCATTTCGCCGGGCGAGACCGAGCGAGACTCCGTCAGAATGCACGACAGGCTCGAAAGGCCGACGCCTCCCGCCTATGACCGGACCGAACGCCCCGGCAATATCGGGCTCGTATTGGCGCTCGCGATCGGACTCGTGGGCGCGATCGTCTTCGCTTCGCTGCTGCCGGCGCCGCTCGCGCCGAAATTCGCGGCGGGACTGCTCGCGCTGCTCGCGGTCGCGGGCGTGTTCTCGGCCTTCGCCTACGCCGTGGGCTTCCTGCGCCTTCCCGCCGCCGCCGCGCGTCGCGACGTCGCCCGGCAGATCGCCGATACATTTTCGGAAGGGCTGCTCGTCACCGAGGGCGATTCGCAGATCGTCTACGCCAATGACGCCTATATGGAGTTGTGCAGCGCGCGCGACGCCGCCGGACTCGTGACCGTCGAGCGCCTGTTCTCGGGCCCGGCCGATGTGTCGGAGGCGATCTATCGCCTCGCCCAGGCGGCGCGCGCGCGTCGTTATCACGCCGAGGACATTCGCCTCGCGCCGCCGCTGACCGGAGACGCCGAGGTCGGCTGGTATCGCATCCGCGTGCGCCCGTTGAAGCGCGACGGCGGCGGGGTTTCGAATCTGTGGACGGTCGTCGACGCCACCGCCGACCGTCAGCGCCAGGAGAATTTCTTCCAGGAGCTGCAGCACGCGATCGACTTCCTCGACCATGCGCCGGCTGGATTCTTCTCGGCCGCGCCGGACGGGGCGATCTCCTATATGAACAAGACGCTCGCCGGCTGGCTCGGCTACGATTTGACGCAGGTCGGCTCGGGCGGAGTCGCGCTTTCCGACATCGTCGCCAATAGCGGCTCGACCTTGATCACATCGGTCGCCGGCGGCGCCGGCGAGGTGCGCACGGCGCAGATCGATCTCGATTTGAAGCGCCGCAACGGCCGCACTCTGCCGGTGCGCCTGTTGCATCGGGTCGCTTTCGGCCAGGACGGAACGCCCGGCGCCTCGCGCACGCTGGTGCTGAACCGCGCCGCCGGCGAGGAGCCGGAGGAGGATCTGCGCGCGGCGGAGGTGCGCTTCGCCCGCTTCTTCAATTCGACGCCCATGGCCATCGCCGCGGTCGATCAGGACGGCCGCGTCACTCGTTCCAACGCTGCTTTCGCCAAGCTTTTGCCGCTGGCGATGAAGGGCGCCGTCAGCTGGCCGATTCTCGACGGCGTCGTCGAGCGCGACCGCCCGGCCCTGCGCGAGGCCGTCGCTGCGGCGCTCGACAACAAGGGCGACGTCGAGCCGGTCGATGCGGCGCTGGAGGACAGCGAGGGGCGGCCGATGCGATCGGCGCGCTTCTTCGCCGCGCCGGCGGAGGACGCCGGCGGCAAGGGCGCGATGATCTATGCGCTCGACACCACCGAGCAGCGCAAGCTGCAGGAGGGCTTCGCCCAGTCGCAGAAGATGCAGGCTGTCGGCCAGCTCGCCGGAGGCGTCGCGCATGACTTCAACAATATGCTGACGGCGATCATCGGCTATTCCGATCTGCTGCTCGCCAATCACCGGCCGACCGACCCGTCCTTCCAGGACATCATCCAGATCAAGCAGACCGCCAATCGCGCCGCCGGCCTCACCCGCCAATTGCTGGCGTTCTCGCGCCGGCAGACCTTGCGCCCGCAGGTCCTGCAGCTCGGCGATGTGCTCTCTGAGCTGCAATTGCTGCTGCGGCGTCTCGTCGGCGAGAAGGTCGAGGTCGATCTGAAGCACGGCCGAGACCTGTGGTTCGTCAAGGCCGACATCAATCAGCTCGAGCAGGTCGTCATCAATCTCGTCGTCAACGCCCGCGACGCCATGCCGGAGTCTGGCGGCCGCATCACGTTGCGCACGCGCAATATCGCCGCGGCGGACTGCGCGAGCTTCGGCGAAGCCTCGCTCGCGGCCACCGAATATGTGCTGATCGAGGTCGAGGACAATGGCTCCGGCATTCCAGCGGATGTGAAAGCCAAGATTTTCGAGCCCTTCTTCACCACCAAGGAGGTCGGCAAGGGCACGGGCCTCGGCCTCGCCATGGTGTTCGGCATCGTCAAACAGTCGGGCGGCTTCGTCTTCGTCGACAGCGAGGTCGGCCGCGGCACCGTGTTTCGCATTCTGCTTCCGCGCCATGTGCCGGAGGCGGGGGAGCTTCCCTCCAAGGTCGAGGCGCCGAAGGCGGCGACCGATTACACGGGGCAGGGCAGCATACTGCTGGTCGAGGACGAGGACGCAGTGCGCGCCTTCGCCGCCCGCGCCCTGGTCTCGCGCGGCTATAGCGTGCTCGAGGCGAGCTCCGGCCTCGAGGCGCTGGAGGTGGTCGAGCGCGAGGGGACGCGGATCGACCTCATCGTCTCCGATGTGGTGATGCCGGAAATGGACGGTCCCGCCATGTTCGCCGAGCTGCGCAAGCGCGGCGTGACGGCCAAGGTGGTGTTCGTCTCGGGCTACGCCGAGGAGGCTTTCGCCAAGAATCTACCCGAGGGGGATTTCGGGTTCTTGCCGAAGCCGTTCAGCCTGAAGCAGCTGATCGAGACGGTGAAGGCGAGCCTGGGGTGAGGGGACAGCTCGCGTTTTCGCGCCATTCATGATATCGAAAAATCGTGATGCAGATCACTTTGACCGCTGATCAAGAGGCTTGGCTCCGCGCGCGCGTCGCGCGAGGCGATTTTGCGTCCGTCGAGGACGCGGTCAGTCGGCTGCTCGAGGAGCGTATCGCCGAGCGCGCCATCGACGAAGACGATTTGTCCTGGGCGAAGCCTGACGTAGAGGCGGGACTCCGGGCGCTGGCGGCCGGCGAGGTCATCTCGCTCGACGAGCTCAAGGAGCGCAATGCGGCCCGTCTCGCCGCCCTCAAAGGGTGATGGCGCGCCTAGTTGTCACTAAGCTCGCGGAAGCCGACCTGGCCGGGATTCTCGCCGGCGTCGCAAGCGAGGCTGGTGTTGGAACCGCTGAAAAATACTGCGCTCGTTTCGAGAGCTTCTTCGATCGGCTGTCCGTCTACCCGGAGAGCTATCCGACCCGGCCGAGCCTGGGATCGCATATCCGCGTCGGCGTCGTTTTCCCGTATCTGGTCATCTATCGTCATGACGCGGCGGAAGACATGATCGGCGTCCTGCGTATTCTGCACGGTCGCCGAGACATCACGCGTGACCTCCTGCGGGCGTGAGGCAGCAAAGCTTCCAGGTTACGACGACGAAAAAATCGCCTATATCGCCCCCATGACCCGCACGGCCCTCTATACCGGCTCCTTCGATCCGCTCACGCTCGGTCATCTCGACGTGATACGCGCCGGCGCGGGGCTCTGCGACCGGCTGGTCGTCGCCATCGGCGCGCATCCGGGCAAGACGCCATTGCTCGCGCTCGACGAGCGCATCGCCCTGATCCGGGAGGTCTGCGCTGGACTGGACGGGACCTTCGAGGTCGTCTCCTTCGCCGGGCTCGCGGTCGAGGCGGCGCGCGAGCACAAGGCGGAGATCATCCTGCGTGGATTGCGCGACGGCTCCGATTTCGACTATGAAATGCAGATGGCGGGGATGAATCTCGCCATGGCGCCGGAGATCAGAACCATTTTTCTGCCCTCGTCTCCGACCGTCCGGCACATCACCGCGACGCTCGTGCGGCAGATCGCCTCGCTCGGAGGCGATGTCTCGCCTTTCGTCCCGCCTCAGGCGGCGGAGGCTCTGCGTCGCGCGCTCTCCGGCCGCCGACCATAAAGCAAAAGGGAGGTTCCATGCTCATCGATCGCCGCGCCTTCGCGCTCGCGGCCGCGCTCGCCGCCGCCGTCCCGACCCTCGGCCACGCCGCCGAGGCCGAGCCGCATACGCTCTATCTCGACACCAAGGACGGCCGCATCGTCATCAAGCTGCGCGCCGATATCGCGCCCAAGCATGCGGCGCAGATCGAGACCTTGGCCAAGCGCCATTTCTACGACGGAATCGTGTTCCACCGCGTCATCGACGGCTTCATGGCCCAGACCGGCGATCCGACCGGCACCGGCATGGGCAAGTCCGATCTGCCGAACATCCCGGCCGAATTCTCCAAGGAGAAGTTCCTGCGCGGCACTTTGGGCATGGCGCGCAGCCAGAGCCCGGATTCGGCCAATTCGCAATTCTTCATCTGCCTCGCTCCCGCGCGCTATCTCGAGGAGCAATATACGGTGATCGGCGAGGTGACCTCCGGAATGGACGTCGTCGACAAGATCAAGAAGGGCGACAAGGCCGACAACGGCAAGGTCACGAATCCGGACAAGATCATCAAGCTGCGCCTCGCCGGCGACGAGAGCTGAACGTCGTGCGCGCCGGGGGCCCCTATCGGCCCCCGGATTGCTTCGCCGACCCGAACCCCAACATGAAGAGGAGCCGACATGAGCGACGCCGAAACATTGAAGCTCGAGACCACGCAGGGCGATGTGGTGATCAAGCTTCGTCCCGATCTCGCCCCCGGTCACGTGGCCCATATCAAGAAGCTCGTGTCGGAAGGCTTCTATGACGGGATCGTGTTCCACCGCGTCATCGAGGGCTTCATGGCGCAGACCGGCTGTCCCCACGGCACCGGCACGGGCGGCTCGAAATATCCGGATCTGAAGGCGGAGTTCAACACGGCGCCGCATGTGCGCGGCACCTGCTCCATGGCGCGCGCGCAGCATCCCGATTCCGCCAATTCGCAATTCTTCATCTGCTTCACCGACGCCCGCTTCCTGGACAAGCAGTACACCGTCTGGGGCGAGGTGATCTCGGGCATGGAGAATGTCGACAAGATCAAGCGCGGCGAGCCGGTGAAGGACCCGGACAAGATTGTCAAGGCGACGCTCGGCTGAGCCCATTCCACGCTGCTGATGCGTTCGCGCTCCCTTCTCCCGCTCGCGGGAGAAGGAGTCGCGCTCAACGATTCCTCTCAAAGCGTCATGCGCGTCGAACTCTTCGATTTCGAGCTGCCGCAGGAAGCGATCGCGCTGCGGCCCGCGAGCCCGCGCGACAGCGCGCGACTGCTCGTCGTTCCGCCGGACGGCCATTTCTCCGATCGTTCCGTCTCCGATCTGCCGCAACTGCTCGCGCCCGGCGACGCGCTCGTCGTCAATGACACGCAGGTCATTCACGCGCGTCTCTCCGGATTTCGCGCGCGCGGGGAATCTCGCGCCCATATCGACGCGACCCTGATCGAGCGCGTCGGCGCGGATCGCTGGCGCGCGCTCGTGCGGCCGGCGAAGAAGCTCGGCGTCGGCGAGAGCGTGCGCTTCGCGGAGGGGCTCGAAGCCCGCGTCGTCGAGAAGGGCGAGAACGGCGAGATTCTGTTCGCCTTCTCGCTCGCCGGGTCTGCGCTCGACGCCGCTGTCGAGGCTTCCGGCGTCATGCCGCTGCCGCCCTATATCGCCGGCAAGCGCGCCGCCGACGCGCGCGACGAGGCGGATTACCAGACCCTGTTCGCCGCCCGCGCCGGTGCGGTCGCGGCGCCGACGGCCGGCCTGCACTTCACCCCGCGCCTCGTCGACGCGTTGACCGCGAGAGGCGTCTCGCTCCACAGCGTGACGCTGCATGTCGGCGCCGGCACCTTCCTTCCCGTCAAGGCCGAGGACACGGCGGAGCACAGGATGCATGCCGAATGGGGCGCGATCGACGCTGCGACCGCCGACGCGCTGAACGAGACGCGGGCGCGCGGCGGGCGCATTGTCGCGGTCGGCACCACCGCGCTGCGCGTGCTGGAGAGCGCCGCGGGCGCCGACGGCCGCATCTCGCCCTTCGCGGACCGCACCGCGATCTTCATCACGCCCGGCTACCGCTTTCGCGCCGTCGACGCGCTGCTGACCAATTTCCATCTGCCGCGCTCCACCTTGTTCATGCTGGTCTCGGCATTTTCCGGGCTCGAGCGCATGAAGGCCGCTTACGCCCATGCGATCGGCTCCGGCTATCGCTTCTACTCCTACGGCGACGCCTGTCTGCTCGAGCGCTCATGAGCGATGTGCGCCTGATCGCCGTTTGGCGCGACGATCCGACAGTCGCGCGACTCACCGTGGATTTACGGATCGAGGGCGGACGCGTCGTCGGCGGCTGGGACGTGTTCGGCGCCTTCGATCTCGACGGCGCCGAACGCCGGCCCTTCATTTTGCGCAAGGACGGGCGTATCGAGCTCGATGCGCGGGTCGCGGAGAGATGGCGCACCGATCTGCGTGGCGTCGAGATACGCATCGGGGCGCGGTTCCGCGTGCTGTGGAACGAGAGCGACGGCGCCGATTACGAGGTGGTGAAGCTCGCCGAGCTCGGAACGAAGACGAGCGGGTGAGAGCGCCAGCGCGGCCGCACGCTCTTTTTTCGTTGGGAGCGCCGGTGTAGGTCAGGGGACCTTCGGCAATCAGGAAAGGGATGAGCGCTTGACCGCTGGATCGTCGAATGCGTCGCCGCAGGCCTTCGCCTTTCGCGTTTTGTCGAGAGACGGCGCGGCGCGGCGCGGTCTCGTCTCGACCCCGCGCGGCGAGATTCGCACGCCCGCCTTCATGCCGGTCGGCACGGCGGCGACGGTCAAGGCGATGTTCCCGCAGGATGTGCGCGCGACCGGCGCCGACATCGTGCTCGGGAATGTCTACCATCTGATGCTGCGTCCCGGCGCCGAGCGTGTCGCGGCGCTCGGCGGCCTGCATGATTTCATGAACTGGCCGCATCCGATCCTCACCGATTCCGGCGGCTTTCAGGTGATGTCGCTGGCCAAGCTGCGCAAGCTCGACGAGCAGGGCGTCGCTTTTCAGTCGCACATCGACGGCTCGCGGCATCTGCTGACGCCCGAGCGCTCGATGGAGATTCAGCGGCTGCTCGATTCGGACATTCACATGCAGCTCGACGAATGCGTGCGCTTGCCCTGCACGGAGCAGGAAGCCGAGCGCGCCATGCGCCTCTCGTTGCGCTGGGCGGAACGTTCGCGCAAGGCGTTCGGCGACCAAACGGGCAAGGCGATCTTCGGCATCGTGCAGGGCGGCGAGACTCCCGCCTTGCGCGTCGAGAGCGCGCGGGCCCTGGCCGCCATGGATTTCCACGGCCTCGCCATCGGCGGGCTCGCCGTCGGCGAGCCACAGGAGGTGATGTTGGCGATGCTGGAGACGGTCATGCCGCATCTGCCCGAGAGCAAGCCCCGCTATCTTATGGGCGTCGGGACGCCGGACGATATCGTGCAGTCCGTGGCGCGCGGCGTCGACATGTTCGACTGCGTGATGCCGACGCGCGCCGGCCGCCACGGCCTCGCCTATACACGCTTCGGCCGCGTGAACCTGCGCAACGCCCGCCACGCCGGCGATCCGGCGCCGCTCGACGCGGAGTCGCCTTGCGAATCGGCGCGCATTTATTCGCGCGCCTATCTGCATCATCTGATGAAAGCCGGCGAAATCCTCGGCATGATGCTGCTGACTGAGATCAATGTCGCTTATTATCAGCAGCTGATGGCGGGCCTGCGCGGCGCGATCGAGGCGGGGCGGCTCGCGGATTTCATCGGCGCGACGAAAGAGGGATGGGCGAGGGGAGAAGGCGCGAGATCATAGTCGACGAAATGAGAGGTGATTCATGCTGTTCGCATTCGCTCGGCGAACGATTTCGAACTCTTCCGATCACGCGTCGGACTCTGCTTTCCTGGAACAGGATCTCCTCGCTTTCGACGCTTTCGGCGCGCCGACCCGGCGCGTGGAGGAGGAGGGCGTCGTCTATCTCGTCAACGAGTTCTGGACCTCGGCGCAGCGGCAGGCGCATTCGATCCATGAGATCAGCTATCGCGCCTGTTTCAAGCCGCAATTGCCGGAGTTCTTCATCTCGCGGCTCACTGCGCCCGGCGACGCCGTCTTCGATCCCTTCATGGGGCGCGGCACCACGCCTGTGCAGGCGGCGCTGCAGGGGCGGCGGCCGGTCGGCTCCGACATCAATCCGCTCTCCGTGCTGCTGACGCGTCCGCGCCTTTCGCCGCCGAGCCTTCCCGAGATCGAGCGTCGCCTTTCCGAGATCGCTCGGGAGGAGGGCGAGATCGAGCGCGAGGATCTGCTCGTCTTCTATCATCCCGAAACTCTGCGACGCCTCTGCGCGCTGCGCCGACGCCTGCTCGAGCGCGCGAGCGGCTCCGCGCCCGATCCGGTCGACGATTGGATCCGAATGGTGGCGATCAACCGCCTCACCGGCCATTCGCCGGGGTTCTTCTCGGTCTATTCGCTGCCCCCGAACCAGGCCGTCTCGGTCGAGGCGCAGGCGAAGATCAATGCGAGACGCGGGCAGATGCCGCCGCCGCGCGACGTTGCGGCGTTGATTCTGCGCAAATCGCGCGCGCTGCTCGCCGACGGCGCGCCGCCGCCGCATCCGCCGGCGCTGCTCGCCACCTCCGAGGCGTGGCGCGCGCCTTTCCTGGGCGAAGGCGAGGTCCGGCTGATCGTCACCTCGCCGCCCTTTCTCGATGTCGTCCATTATGCGAGCGACAATTGGCTGCGCAACTGGTTCGCCGGCGTCGAGGCGAGCGAGGTGCGCATTTCCAAGCATCGGAGCGAGGCGGAATGGGAGCGCATGGTCCGCGCCTGCCTCGAGGAATTCGCGCGTATCGTCGCGCCGGGCGGGCATGTCGCCTTCGAGGTCGGCGAGGTGCGGGGAGGCAAGGTGCTGCTCGAGCGGCTGGTGTGGCGCGCGGCGGAGGGTCTGCCGTTCGAGCGGCTGTTCGTGCTGGTCAACAGCCAGAGCTTCACCAAGACCAGCAATTGCTGGGGCGTCGGCAACAATGCGAAGGGCACCAACAGCAATCGGGTGGTGATTTTGCGCAGGGTGTGAGGGAGAAGGCGAGCTATGGCCGAAGACGACGCGCCAGACTTGTCGACGCCGGAATGGCGAGAGAAATTCTCGGACGCTCGAGTGCGTCGCGGGCGACCGCCGGCCGAGCTGACGAAAGTCTCGACGACCATTCGTCTCGACGCCGATATCCTTGATGCGTTCAGGGCCGGCGGGGCGGGCTGGCAGTCGCGCATCAATGCCGCGTTGCGCGAATGGCTTCGCAATCAACCGACCAATCCGAAACAAGGATGATAATCGACCGCGCCGATCGGCGCCGGTGACCGAAAGAGCAGTGTCATGAACAACTCCGGCGGACCGCCGGCGAAGCGCAGCCCGGCCTGCTGGCGGAAGCCGAAACGTTCATAGAAGCTCGGCTTGCCGAAGACGACGCATCCGGCCGCCGCCGTGGCGCGCAGCCTCGACAGAGCGGCGTCGATCAGCGCGGAGCCGACGCCGCCACGCTGGCGCTCGGGTAGAACCGCCACCGGGCCGAGACCGAACCAGCCGAGCGCAGCGCCGTCGATCGTGACCGGCGAGATTGCGATATGGCCGATGATCGCGTCATTATCCTCGGCGACGAGCGACATAGTGAGCGCGCCGGCCGCGCGCAGCGCGTCGACGAGCGCGCCCTCCTTCTTGTTGCTGAAGGGCATGGACTCGAATGCCGCGTCGACCACGCTGCGAATCGCCCTATGATCGCCCGATGCTTCGTCGCGAATGAGCATGGATCGAACTCCACTGGCTTCGGAGCAGCTCTGCCGTTGCGCCGGGCCGTCGTCAATCTGGGACCGCGCCGCATGACCACGAAAACGACCCGCGACATCGCCGCCGCAGCCGGCGCCTGCATTGCCTGCTCAGCGGCGGCGGCCGCGCTTCCGCCGGGTTTCGTTCGCCTCGCCGACCTCGCGCCGCAGATCGTGCAGGACATGCGCTATGCGGGCTCCGATAATTTCACCGGCCGTCCCGTGCCCGGCTACAAGGCCCCGCAATGCTGGCTGCGCGAGGACGCCGCGCGCGCGCTCGTCGCCGCGCAGCAGGAGGCGAAGAGCCGAGGCTTCGAGCTGATCATCTATGACTGCTACCGGCCGCGGCGCGCGGTCTCCGCCTTCATCGATTGGGCGAAGGGCGCGGATGAGAGCATGAAGGCGCAATATTACCCGCATGAGAACAAGCTGGACTTGTTCAAGCGCGGCTATATCGCGGAGAAGTCGTCGCATTCGACCGGGCTCGCGGTGGATCTCGGCGTGCTCGGCTGGGACTTCGGCACGCCTTTCGATTTCTTCGACGAGCGCTCCTGGACCGCGAGCAAGGATGTGAGCGAGGAGGCGAGGGCGCATCGCGCCACGCTCGAGGCGCTGATGCGCCGCCATGGCTTCGAGAATCTCCCGACCGAATGGTGGCATTACGCGTTCCGTGGCGCGGCCGGGGCGCCGAGCTTCGACGTGGAGATCGAATAGGCGCGCATGACAAAGCGTTCGTGATAGGGGAAAAGGCGCGTCATGCGCCCTTCCATTCTCGATCCACTGTTCGGCCGGGCGGCCGCTCTGCCGGGGATCGGCCCCAAGACCGCCAAGCTGTTCGACCGGCTGCTCGCCGCGCCGGGCAAGGAGACGCGCCTCGTCGACATTCTGTTCCATTTGCCGATCAATCTGCTCGACCGCAGCCTGCGTCCGACCATCGCCGAGGCGCCCTTCGATCAGATCGTCGTGCTGAAGGTGCGCGTCGCCGAGCATCGCAAGCCGCAGGGGCGCTACGCCAAGGCGCCGTACAAGATTTTGGTCGAGGACGACACCGGCGATTGCGAGCTGGTGTTCTTCCTCGCCAACGCCGATTGGATCGAGCGTAGTCTGCCGCTCGGCGCGACCCGCTGGGTGTCGGGCAAGCTCGAGCTCTATGATGGGCGCCGGCAGATCGTGCATCCCGACCGGGTGCTGGACGAGGCGGGCATCGCCAAGCTGCCGCCGGCCGAAGCCGTGCATGGCCTCACCGAAGGCTTGCAGGAGCGTTTCGTCCAGCGCGCCGTCGAGGGCGCGCTCGAGCGCCTGCCGAGCCTGCCGGAGTGGCAGGACCCTTCCGTGCTCGCCGCCAACAAGCTGCCGGACTTCGCCACTGCGCTGCGCGAGGCGCATCATCCGACATCGCGCGCCGACGTCGAGCCGATGGGCAAGGCCCGCCAACGCCTCGCGCTCGACGAGCTGTTGTCGCAGCAGCTGGCGCTGCGTCTCCTGCGTGCGAAGATGAAGCGTCTTCCCGGGCGCGAGAACGCCGGCGACGGCCGCATCACGCAGGCGCTCGAAGCGGCGCTGCCCTTTGCGCTGACCGGCGCGCAGACGCGTGCGCTCGCCGAGATCCGCGCCGATCTTTCGTCGTCGCGGCGCATGCTGCGGCTGTTGCAGGGCGATGTCGGCTCGGGCAAGACCATCGTCGCGTTGCTCGCCATGGCGAGCGTCGTCGAATGCGGGCGGCAGGCGGCGCTGATGGCGCCGACGGAGATCCTCGCGCGCCAGCATTATGAAAAGCTGCTGCCGCTCGCCGAAGGCGTCGGCCTGCGCCTCGCTCTGCTCACCGGCCGCGCCAAGGCCTCCGAACGCGCGCGGCTGCACGAGACGATCGCCAAGGGCGAGGCCGATATCGTCATCGGCACGCATTCGCTGGTGCAGAGCGACCTTGCTTTCGCCGATCTCGGCCTCGCCGTCATCGACGAGCAACACCGCTTCGGCGTGCAGCAGCGCCTCGCGCTCGGCGCCAAGGGCGAGGCGGCCGATGTTCTGGTGATGACCGCGACCCCCATTCCGCGCTCGCTGGCGCTCACTTATTTCGGCGACATGGACAGCTCCGTCCTCGACGAGAAGCCGCCCGGCCGCACGCCCATCGACACGCGCGCGCTGCCGGTGTCGCGCATCGGCGACGTGGTGGAGGGCGTGCGCCGCGCGCTCGGCTCTGGCGCGCGCGTCTATTGGGTATGCCCGCTGGTCGAGGAGAACGAGGAGCTCGATCTCGCCGCGGCGCAGGACCGGCACGACGATCTCACCCGCATCTTCGGCGAAATCGTCGGCCTCGTTCATGGCCGCATGAAGGGCGCCGAGCGCGACGCCGCCATGGAGGCGTTCAAGGCAGGGACGACCCGCATTCTCGTCGCCACCACGGTGATCGAGGTCGGCGTTGACGTGCCCGAGGCGACGGTGATGGTGATCGAGCACGCCGAGCGCTTCGGCCTCGCGCAATTGCATCAGCTGCGCGGGCGCGTCGGCCGCGGCTCGGGGAAGTCCTCCTGCCTGTTGCTCTATAAGGGTCCGCTCGGCGAGACCGCCAAGGCGCGGCTCGTCACACTGCGCCAGACCGAGGACGGCTTCCGCATCGCCGAGGAGGATCTGCGCTTGCGCGGGGAGGGGGAGGTCCTCGGCTCGCGCCAGTCCGGCCTGCCGGGCTTTCGCCTCGCCGACATCGCCGCCCATGCCCGGCTGCTCGCGACCGCGCGCGACGACGCCGAGCTGATCCTGCGCCGTGATCCGGAGCTTGCGAGCCCGCGCGGCGAGGCGCTGCGCGTTCTGCTGTATCTCTTCGAGCGCGACGAGGCGGTGCGGCTGCTGCGCGCCGGCTGAGCGGGCCTTTATCCGCCGCGCCGCACGGCGTAATCTCCCGCGCCGCCGCGCGGCGGACAACGAAAAAAGTCGAAACGCTTCGAGAGGAGGAGAGAGGTGTCGAGCTTGCAGACGATCTGGGGGGTTCTGACTTTTGCCGACAAGGCGATGATCGGCGCGAATGTCGTCGTGGCCTGCATTTTCTTCGTCTCCTGGCGACGCAAGAAACGCCGCATCGCCGAGGCGGCGAAAAAGGGCCAATAAAGCTCAGCTCTCGCGCCGCAGCGTCGCGGATGTCTGGCCGAACAGGATTTTGCGCTCCGCCTCGGTGAAGCCCGAGGCGGAGGGCCGTCGGAGCTCCTCCGCTCTCGCATAGGCGCGAATAACCGCCGGCCGCGCGCCTATGGCCTCGAACCAGCGCTTCAAATGCGGAAACTCGTCGAGATTTTGGCCCTGCGCCGCATAGGGGACGATCCAGGGATAGGCGGCCATGTCGGCGATCGAATAGTCTCCGGCGAGGAAATCACGGCCGTCGAGCCGCCGGTCCAGCACGCCGTAGAGCCGGTTCGTTTCATTCACATAGCGGTCGATCGCATAAGGGATTTTCTCGGGCGCGTAATTGCGGAAATGATGATTCTGCCCCGCCATCGGCCCGAGGCCGCCGATCTGCCAGAACAGCCATTCGAGCACGGCGACCCGGCCGCGTGTCTCCTGCGGCAGGAAGCGGCCCACCTTCTCGGCGAGATAGAGGAGAATCGCGCCGGATTCGAACACGGGCAGGGGAGCGCCGCCGTCGGCCGGCGCATCGTCGACGATCGCCGGCATGCGGTTGTTGGGAGAGATGGCGAGAAACTCGGGCCGGAACTGCTCGCCCTTGCCGATGTCGACGGGAACGATGCGATAAACGAGCCCCGCCTCCTCGAGGAAGATCGTGATCTTGTGGCCATTCGGGGTGGGCCAGTAATGGAGGTCGATCATGTGGACCCTCTTGCTCTGGACGGAGGCGACGCCGTCGCCTCGGGAACCCTCTGAAGCGTACCTATGACGAAGGTTTCGCACGCGCTATTCGACCAGCGAGCAAGAAACGGATCAACCGTCGAATCCGTTCGATGTTCCGGCCTCTCCTCCGACTCATTCACCCTCTCGACGGGGCGGCGCCGAGAGCGCGACGCATGGTGAAACGATGGCCGATGTGGACGAGCTCCCAGATTCGAAGCGTCAGCGGCCGAAGCTCGCCGACAGATTGTCAACGTTGTACGTCCCGTTCGCCTGCGTCGGCGCGAGCTTGCTGCTCATCGGGCTGTTCTACGCCAAAACACGCTACAGCCACTATGTGCTGGTCGGCGAGGAATTGGCGTTTCTCGGCGCGACGCTGCAGCATGGAGCCGACGATTGGCTCTTGCGCGGCTATTCCTATTATTTCAGCACCTATCCCGAGCTCGAGTCGACAGTCACGAATTACATTCGTCCGATAGGAAACATTCTGGTTTGGATATGCCATGCCATTTTTGGCGACAGATATCAGTTCTACTTCATAATCTATTACGCTTCCGCGCTGTCGGCCTTTCTCCTGCTCCTGCTCAGCGTGCGGCCGCTTCGACCACAGGCGGGTCTGCTGCTCGCGAGCGCCCTGGCCTGGAGCGTCTTTTGTCCCGGCGCGGTGGGGAAGGGCCTCTGGTTCATGCCGGCCATGTTCGACATGGTCGTCGGCTTCTTTGTCGTCGCCGCATTCTACTGCACGTTGCGAGAGAAGGACATTCTCGCCATCTTTCTGCTTTTGCTCGCCTTGTTCACCAAGGAAACGGCGTCCTTCGCACCCGTCGCCGCCGCGCTCACCGTTCTCCTCGTCCGTCCCCGGTCGACGAGGAACTGGGCGACGGCGGCGGCGCTGCTGTCGCCTCTCGCCATTTGGATCGCGTTTCGGCTCATCGCATTCGGCGGCGTTCTGGACGGCACGCAAACCTCCTTCGGGCCCCGCGGCCTGCTCTTGCACGGCTTGCTGCGATGGCCTCTGGGCGTCGCCTGGCAATCCTGGATGGGTATGGTCGCAGGGTGGACATCGTCGGGCGGCTCGAGCGCGGGCCTCGCCTCGGGCGCCGCCGCGGCGGCGCTCCTTTTGGCGCGGCTCTGACTCTGGACTTGTGTGCTCTACGTCTCCATTGCGAAAAGCGCGGCCATTCGTCGGCTCGTTGCGAGCGGACGGCCGAGCGAGGCGCCTCCGGCCGACCGGCTGGCGCTCGCCATCATGATCTGGCTCGCCGGAGCGCTCGCCTATGTGATTCTCGTGCAGGCGAGCGCGCGGTTCGGCGCGCCGGCGCAGCTCTTCTTGCTCATGCTGTTCGCGGCCGCCTCGGTCGACCGCGACATGAAATTCGGCCGCATCTGCGCCTTCGTCGGCGTCGGCCTCGTCTTCGTCGTTTATTCTGCGCAGGCGGCCTGGCGTCTCCCCACCTCGGCCGTCCGCATCGAGCAGATGACCGGACAGTATGAATCCCTCTATGCGGCGCTGCGCTCGATCCCTCGGGACGGCCGGCGCGTCGCTTTGGTCAACGCGCCGTTTCACCTTTATTCCTCGCCGGAGCTGATGGTCCATTTGCTCGATCTGGAGATGAGTTTGACATTTGTAGGCAATTACGCCGGATGTGACTTTGGCGCGCTCGCTCCCGGCCACGAATATGTCCGCCGCGCAGGCCGTTCGATCGAGGTCGAGCTCCCGAAATGCGCTCGCGCCCTGGTCAGCGGGCGTCACGCCGTCGACGCGGCGCTCGACAACAGCGTGCTGGAGCGCAAAGGCGTCGGCGTCTATCGCTTTGCGGACGACGCCTTGCGCGTTTATTCGTTCACGCCGCTGCAGGATTTCAGAACCTACGTTTACTACGATTGGTCCGAGAAGACGTATAAGCTCTTCGACGACGCGCCATAGAGCGCTTCCCGAATTCGTTTCGAACGAAAGCCGCTCCTTGTCGCCCAATCGGCGCTCTGATAGGCCCATGACATTGACATAGCGAGCGCGATGGCTTCCCCGATGCAGAATGACGACCCGGGCGAGGGACGATTTGTCGACGCTCCGCCGCCGCGATTGTCGGTCGTCGCACCCTGTCTCGACGAAGAATTGTGCATCGACGCTTTTTTTGCGCGCGCCTCCGCCGCCTGCGCCGCCGCTGTCGGCGAAGACTACGAGATCATCCTCGTCGACGACGGATCGAAGGACGCGACCTGGAGCAAGATTTCGGCGCTCTGCGCGCTGTCGGGCAAGGTGGTCGGCGTCAGGCTCTCCAGAAATCACGGACATCAGCTCGCGGCCTCCGCCGGCCTCGCGGTCTCGCGCGGCGCGCGCATTCTCTTGATCGACGCCGATCTTCAGGACCCGCCGGAAGCTTTGCCGGAAATGATGGAGATCATGGATCGAGGCTTCGACGTCGTCTATGGCGTCCGCTCGTCTCGCGAAGGGGAGTCGCGGATCAAGCTTTTCACCGCGCATTGCTTCTATCGCATTCTGCGCATCGGCGCGGGCGTGGAGATCCCGCGCGACGTCGGCGACTTCCGCCTCATGACGCGCCGCGTCGTCGACATTCTCGACGAGATGCCCGAGCGGCATCGATTTCTGCGCGGCATGGTCAGCTGGATCGGCGGCCGCCAGGCTCCTTATCCCTATCGCCGAAGCCCGCGTTTCGGCGGCCGCAGCAGCTACCCGCTCGCGAAGATGCTGCATTTCGCCGGCGACGCGATCACGAGCTTCTCGGTCCTGCCGCTGCGTCTCGCGATGTGCCTCGGGCTCGCCGCCGCCGTCACCGCCTTCGCCGTGTTTCTCTACGCGCTCTACAGCAAGTTCGCGGGCGAGGCCGTGCCCGGCTGGACCAGCGTCGTCGCCAGCGGCGCGTTCTTCGCGGGCGCGCAGCTGTTCGTGCTCGGCGTCATCGGCGAATATATCGGACGACTCGTCGAGCAGCAGAAAGGCCGGCCGCTCTACATTATCGAAACGGTCCAGACTCAGCGAAGGGCGGCGCTCTTTCCACGGATCGGGCGCGATCGCTGCCCCTGCCGCTCGGCCGCTCGCGAGGCAGGCGGGGCGGAGCCGCCGTCCGGTCCGCACGCCTGAGCCGTCGAATCGCTTCTTTGATCCGTCTGGAGCGCTATCCACCAGAATTCTTTCGTTTGAGCGAATTCTGATCGATCGGACGATTCCGTTCCATCGGAAATCGCTCCAGCGCCGCCGTGCGCATGCGAAAGCCCTCCCGGCCTCTGGTCCGCTCGCTACTCGGTCACCGGGATCGTCACATAGAAAGTCGAGCCCACTCCCGGCTGCGACGTCACCGACATCCGCCAGCCATGCCGGTCGGCGATGGATTTGCAGATGGCGAGGCCGATGCCGGTGCCGGGATAGCGGCCTTTGGGATGCAGGCGCTTGAACGGCTCGAAAACGAGCTGATCATATTTGCTCTCGAAGCCGATGCCATTGTCGGAAAATCCGACGACCACCCTCCCGCGCTCTTGCGCCGCGGCGAAGATGCGCACGCGCGGCGGCTCGTTGTCCTTGCGGTATTTGAGCGCGTTGGACACGATGTTCTGCGTCAGCCGCGCGAATTGCGAGCGATCGGCGTCGAAGGCGAGATGCGGCGCCTCGACCGCGATTGTCGCATGCGTCTCCTCGATCGCCTCGGAGAGATCGTCGAGGGCGCGCTCGATCTCCTCGTGCAGATCGAGCCGCTGCAGATTTTGCGCGTCGTTGATGGCGCGCGAATAGGTGAGCAGATCGTCGATGAGCTCACGCGCACGGAGCGCCGAGCTGCGCATCACCGTGTTGGCGTAGCTCATGTCCGCCGCATCGGACGCGGCGATCGCATGCTCGAGTATGTCGGAGAAGGCGGCGATCTTGCGCAGCGGCTCCTGCAGATCATGCGAGGCCACATAGGCGAATTGCGCGAGCCGCTCATTGGCGCGCTCGAGCTCGGCCGCTCGTTGCGACAGCGCGTTCTCGGCCTCGCGCCGCGCAGTGATGTCGAGCACGGTCGCGAGCACGACGAGGCCGCTCGCGGTGTCGATCGGCGTCAGCCCGATCTCGACCGAAAACTCGCTGCCGTCGCGCCGCGCGGCCTTCAGATCGCGGCCGACGCCCATCGGCCTTTTGCTCGGCCTGGCGAGAAAGCTCTGGCGCAGCGACGCATGTCCGGCGCGCATGCGCGGCGGCGCGAGAATATCGATGGACTTTCCGATCAGCTCGCCGCTACCATATCCGAACATCCGTTCGGTCTCGGCGTTGACGAACAGGATCATGCCGGAAGCGTCGCTGACGATCATCGCCGCCGGGGCCGACTCCACCGCGAGGCGAAAATGGTCGTCGCCTATGCTGTCGAAACTCATCGCGCACCCCTTGCCGCGCCGACCCTTCGCGCTCCATAACGGCCCGACGGCGTTTGGATTTTTGTTCTCGTCGCGTGACGGAACGGGCGCGCCTCAAGAGATGGTGATTGAAATGCCCCCTGTCGAGACGAACAACCGCGCTTGCCGGGTTTTGATCATCGAGGACGACCAGGACGACGTCTTCTTGTTCAAAAGAGCGCTCGATTCGGCGCGCGCCATTCTCGATCGCGAGATCGAATGCGAGCAGGTGGACAATGGCTTGGACGCAATCTTCCTGGTCTCGCGCGAGGAGATCACCGACAAGCTCCCGGATGTGCTGGTGCTCGACCTCAACATGCCGCGGCTCGACGGCGTGAAATTCCTGAAGTCGCTGCGCCGCTCGCTGCTGCTCAAGGATCTGCCGGTCTATGTGCTGACCACCTCGACCGCGCCGGCGATCCACGAGGAGGCGATGCGCGCCGGCGCCGACAAGGTGTTCGTCAAACCCAACGACGCCGAGGCGCTGCTCGCCATCGCGCTGGAGATCGTCGGCGCCGCCATGGCGCGCCGGTCCTCGGACGGATCTGCCGCGGCTCAGTAATACCAGAGGCCGTTGTGCAGCCCGCGCGGCGAGGGCGGCGGCGCCTCCTGCTGCTGTTGCGGCGGCTGGCCGTAATTCCACTCGCCGACGACGGCGCCGGAGTAGAAATCCGCAGGGCGGCCCGGCGCGTAGCCGGGAACGACATCGGCGCCATGATAGCGCCGGCGCGGTTCGCGGCGCCGGCGCCGCTCGGGCGCGGGCGGAGCCTGATCCTGCGGCTCTGCCAGCGTCGGATCGACCGGCGCGCCGCTGGCGCCCATGGCGTCGGCCATGCCGTCCTCCGCGGCGGCGGAAGAGGCGGCGAGAAGCGCGGCGAATGTCGCCGCGATCAGCGTATTCTTGAGCATGGGAGACGCCTTTCCTGCGCGTTTCGAGATCATCTTAGACGATCGCGAGACGACGCGAGCGCAGCCGTTGGTCTTGGTTAAGCTTTCTCCTCGCTTAAACGAATCTTCACCATTGACGAAAATGATCAGCCGATTGAAAGGCTCCGCGATGTCATGCGGAGCGAAGGCGCGGAAGGACGGCATGACGACGTTTCCTCCGGCCGGCGCGGACGACGCCGGCGTTGAAGAGCTATCGGCTCCGCCGCCGGCGCCGACGCGATGGGTGATCCGCCGCAAGGCGGAGGTGGTCGAAGCGGTGCGCGACGGCCGCCTCTCGCTGGAGGAGGCCTGCCGGCGCTATGCGCTGACGGTCGACGAATTCGACCGCTGGCGCCAATTCATCGATCGCCACGGCCTGCCGGGCCTGCGGGCGACGCGAGTCCAGCACTATCGGCGCGCGGCGCCGCGTTAGGCTCTGCGCAGCCGTGAGCGTCCCCGCGGCCTCGAGAGGCGCGGGTGGGGCAGGGGTCGGGGACGCTCCGGCCCCGTTCGGCCGGTTGCGTGAAAGATGTTGCGCCGGGTCCGGAGCGTCCCGCAACGCGGTCGTCGTCCTCGTCGACATCCCGAGGCGTCAGCCGAACCCGCGAATCCTGGGGTTTCTCGATCAAGACGCGATCGAGTCCGGCGGCCTGGGATCACGAGCGGTTCTCGTTTCCCCCTGTGGACGTCTGTGGACGGGAGAAGAACGCCGCCCGGCGACGCGCATCCTGTCCGCGGACGGGGGTCGCCGTCCGGGATGGAGCCGCCCCCCGCCCGCGTTTCCCTGACCCGGGGAACGCCCCTTTGTGGGCGGGAGCGGGGTGGAGGATAGGAATATTTTCAGGAGGAGTCAAGAGGCGGACCGGATCACATCAAAATAGCCTGCCGCGTACATAGGGCGCTTCGCCCTTGGGCGAAGCGAGCTGAAATGTCCCGACGCACTGACTTCAGACATCAGCCGCTCGAGGAGGACGGACGAGCGCCAACCTGGAAAGATTTGAAACTTCGCGTCTACGCCTTGACTGTAGAGCGCTAACGGGTTCAAAAATCGAATATCGATCTGGAAGAAATTTGCGCGGCAGATCGTGGATTTTGGAGGCCACATATCATGAGAAATAAGAGGTTTCTCGTCGCCACAATCGTCGGTCTGATCCTTTCGGGGTGGAATTTCACAATCCCAACGCGAGGCTCTGGGCATGAGTGGTTCGCAATGTCGATGGCTTTCGGTCAGGCATGCGTCCCGCCCGTTTGGGAGCCCGATTGTCTTCCGATGATCGACGTAGGCGGGGCACAGGTCAACGTCGGAGAGAACTCAGGAAATCCGAGCGATTTGTTCGCTTGGTGGTGGGGGGGGCTTCGGCAACGGGATCGGCGGCGGCGGATTCGGAGCGACGGGTGGCGACGTAGCGGGCGCCGGGAGTCGAAATAATTTCGATCGTTCCCAGAACCAAGGCGACCGCGCCGATATTTGTGTCGGTGATCCGATCAATTTTGCCACCGGTAGCCAATTTGAAAAGGAGACGGATTATTCGGCGGCCGGACGTCTACCTCTCACGTTGATTCGTTACTACAACAGCATGGACCCGAGTGGACTGCATGAGCTGGGGAGAAATTGGCACCTATCCTATAGCCGCTCTATCGCTGTCAATGGGGCCACTGCCGCGATAACGCGCGATGATGGTCGAGTGCTCACTTTTACTTCATCGAACGGTACATGGACGCCCCCGCTCTACGCAAGCTACAGCCTGTCGTCGACGTCATCCGGCTACACGTTGATAACCGATCTGGACGAAACGGAAACATACAACAGCGCTGGAAAGCTGCTCTCCTATTCAGATCGCGGGGGGCTTAAGATTACCCTTGTTTACGACGGTCAGGGGCGCGTCTCCACCATTAAAGACCTCTTCGGCCGCACGATGACATTCTCCTATAATTCGGGTTCTTTGATTTCCCGCGTGCAAACGCCCGACGGGAATCGCTACGATTACGGCTATAACGCCGACCAGCGGCTCACTTCGGTGACGTTTCCTGACGGGTCAGTCCGACGATATCTTTATGAACGCAGTGGCCAACCCAACTCATTGACCGGCGTCGTCGACGAGAACAACATACGCTATACTACAACTGAGTATGATGATTCTGGGCGCGCTGTTTCCTCTCAACACGCTGGCGGAGCGGATCGCTATTCGGTTTCCTACGACAATTTGAGTTCGACCGGCGTCGTCGATGTCAAGATGCCGCTCGGTGGCTCGCAGAAATATACACTCAAATCCGTCAACGGGCTCGCCAAGCAGATCGAGCAGTGGCGTGGCTGCGCGGAATGCTCTCCTAATGGCTCCAGCGGGCAAAGCAATGCCAATGTCTACGACAGCAACGGAAATGTGAAGAGCTATACAGACTTTAATGGTAACAAAACGACTGCAATCTACGACCAGTCGCGCAACCTGCCGACGTCGGAGACACTGGCTGCCGGAACGCCGGTTGCTCGCAGCATCACGACCACTTGGCACTCGAAATTCCGCCTGCCGACGAAGATCGTCGATGGCGCGCGCACCTTTACCTATTCGTACGATGCGGCCAAGGGCGTTCTGCTGACAGCGGCAGTTGCAACATCGACCTCTTCGAGCACGCGCACCTACGCCTATAACAACGTCGGCCAAGTGACATCCGCAACGGACCCGAGAGGTCGTGTGACGGGCTACGCGTATGACGCCATGGGCAATCTCAGCAGCGTGACCAATGCGCGCGGTCACACCACGGCTTTCACGAGCTACGACGCCAACGGCCGGCCGCTGACAATCCAAGACCCCAACGGCGTCGTCACAACGTTGACCTACAATTTCCGTGGGCAAATCACCTCGAGCATCAAACTCGGGCAGTCGACGACCTACACCTATGACGCGACCGGCCAGTTGACCAAGCGTCGAGAGCCGACTGGCGCTACGCTTTATTTTGGTTATGACGCAGCACACCGGCTCACAAGCGTTCGCGACGGCGCCGGCAACAAGATTGTCTACACGCTCGATGCTGCAGGAAATCGGATCGGTGAAGAGGCTTTCGATCCAAGCGGCGTGCGGGTCCGCAAGCATAATCGCGGCTATGATGGTCTCGAACGCCTTTCACAGGACGTCGGCGCCTATGAACAGACATCGATGTACGATTATGATTCCAACGATAATACTGTTGGCATACAAAATCCGAACGGTAATGTGACGGCTTTCACTTATGATGCGCTCGACCGACTTTCGAAGAAAACATATCCGCTGAACGACGTCTTCAGCGGAGGCGCCGGCACAATCGTCTTTGCGGACATTCTGTATGCCTATGACGCCAACGGTCGCCTCGCCAGCGTGACCGACCCTCGCGGGCTGACCACGCGCTACACGAACAATTTGCTCGATCTGCCGGACGCGATCGCCAGCCCCGACACGCGACTGACCTCCAAAACCTATGACGCCGCCGGCAATGTGCTGACCTCGACCGACGCCCTCAGCCAGACGACGACCTATCTCTACGATCAGTTGAGCCGACTGGTGAAGACGACTTATGCAGACGGTTCCATAGCGACCTACGTCTATGATCAAGGCGACTATGGGATCGGTCGTCTCACCTCTGTAACAGATTCCACTGGAACAACCAGCTTCGCCTATGACGCCTTCGGCCATGTCGTGCAGAAGACGCAGACCATTGGCGCCGTCACGCTCACGTCGAAATGGTTTTATCACGCGACCAACGGACGCCTCATCGGCCACACCTATCCGTCGGGCTTCAAGCTCCTCTATTCCTATGACAGCGCCGGACGCGTCAGCGCAATTACCCTCCAGCGGCCGGATGGAACACAGTCGACACTGATCGGCGCGATCTCCTATGGCCCGTTCGAGACCATCACATCCTGGAATCCGAATGTTTCAGGCGGCGGCTCCTATATTCGCAGCTTCAATGCTGACGGCCGCATCACGAACATCACCTCCTCGACCGGCAACAAGCTGACCTATACCTATGACGCAGGCGGACGGATCAAGTCGATCTCGGAGAGCAATCTCGCAGTCAAGAGCTTCTACTATGACCGCAATGACCGCCTGATACGCTATGCCCGCGCCTCCAACTCTATCCTGTATGACTATGACAATGCCGACAATCGCACCTCGGCTGGCGGCTCTGTCTATACGATCTCGACGACGGGCAATCGCATCGCCAGCATTGTTGCCGCCGGCTCGAGCACGATACAATCCTTTAGTTGGGATGCCGCCGGCGGACTGAGGACCCACGCCAGCGATTTCACCTTGGGCTATGACAAGCGCAATCGGCTGGTGCAGGCCAAGGTCGGCGCGCTGACCACGAAATATGGCGTCAACGACCTCGGCCAGCGCGTGACGAAGAGTGGGGCGAGCGGACAGGTCGAATATTTCTACGACCTATCGAGCCATGTCATCGGGACCTATGACCAGAGCGGCGCGGCGAAGGAGGAGATCGTCTGGCTCGGCGATCTGCCGGTGGCGACGCTGCAGAGCGGCGCGGCCTATTTCATCATGCCGGATCAGCTCGGCGCGCCGCATGAGATCGTCAATGCGGCAAACGCCCGAGTGTGGTTCTGGGACCATGACCCGTTCGGCAATGGAGCGCCGACGGCGACCGCGGGCTTTTCGCATGATTTGCGCTTCCCGGGCCAGATCTACGACGCTGAGACGCGCCTGCACTACAATGGATTTCGCGATTATTCGCCGACGCTCGGCCGATATGTTCAGAGCGATCCCATCGGGCTGGCTGGAGGAATCAATACATATAATTATGTAAACAGCAATCCGCTTTCAAATATTGACTCGTCTGGATTAGAGACTCTTGTGATAACGAGTGGAGGAATTTCCTCAAACCCATTTGGGCACTCCGCACTTGCATTTACTGGACAAGGTGTTTACAGTTACGGCACTGCTGATCTTTATGGCTCTAGTACTACAGCTTATATTCAGGGGCAGTTGGTTAGCCGTAGCGTTACCATTACCACGCTCAAAACGACATCCGAGCAGGAGGAGAGCATGGCAAACTATTACAAGCAAAACTACGGGCGTGGTACAAAATACTCGGTGATATCAAATAACTGTGCAAATGCAGCCGCAGGTGCATTAAGCGGCGCTGGCGTAATAGGTCCCCTTTTTAGTACTGCGCTAATGCTTCCTTACGACCCTCAGCATTGGGCTTCGCAACAATTAGGCTCCGTTACACAAACACTGGCGCAAGGCAGCGCGCTCCCATCTGGATTTGATGCATTTAACCCTCGATAGGAGCGTATCTAATGAGTCTTTTTTTTAAACTCGGCATGCTTGGTTTGCTTTTATCTGGAGCTATGTACTATTGTTGGAAGTTGTTCGGGGTTGATGGCGTAACCGATCAAAAAGCCACATATGCGGCAATGCAGGGAGTCGAGCTTTTTTACCGAGACAAAGTTATCGCGCCCCCCTTTCTCGTTGAACAAAACGGCCTACGCTTGCTCGCTATCCCTTCTGAGGACGAAAAATTCCCTTATATTTGGATTGCCCTGAACCGTAAAAGCCCCACCGATCTAGACGGCGTATATAAAGTTGGCGCTGGTCGTCCAAAGAAAATAAGCTGTGCCAAGATCGCTAGCGTTTTCGATCAACCGGGCATATCGGAAAGCGCGAAAGCTTTCTTGCGGACCAACTGCTCCGAGAACGATTTCTGAGTTTGATCGATGGTGTTAGCTGATCTAGAACCGGCTTAGTTCTACTGATTCACAACAAACCCGCGACCATCGGGGGGCCGTCAATGCGAGGCGCGCAGCGACAAAGCAATCCAGAGCCGCCGCGAAATATCGGAAGACGCGGCCCCTCGCCTCTGGATCGCTTCGCTCGCGATGACTGCTCGGGCGATTTCGAGCAAGCGGGCGGCGCCGCTCACTCGCCCTTGATTTCGATCCCATTCTCCTCGCACCACTCCTTCAGCGCCTGTTCCTGCGCCTTCGCCTCGAACGCGTGCCAGTCCTCGAGCGCGCCTCTGCGCTCCAGCAGACCCTTGAAGCGCCCATAGGCGCCCTTGCGGCGGAAGATGTCGCGAATATCGTCGTAAAGGTCCGGCAGGCGTTCGCGCGCGAAATCGAGCACGAGCTGCTTGCCGAGATCGAGCTGCCGTTTGCCTGGAATCGCCAGATATTTTTCCTCGTCGTCGAGGTCGTCGGGCAGCTCCTCGAAATCCTCGATATCTATGGAGCGCCAGTAGATCATGCCCGACTCCCGGCGCAAGAACGCCTCTGCGTCGCCGCCGCCGTTGGTGCTGACGAATTCATGGGCGAGAGTGAGTTCGTTCCAGTCGACGATGATAGGCATGGCGGGCGTTCCGAAGCTTCGGGGAGGGCGAAAGCTTCGCACGAGAGGGCAATCTGGTCGAGACGGCGGCGCTGCGAAGATGCGAGCCGGAGGCGCGCGGTCCGGGGCGGGGGCGCGATCTTCGCGTTCCGCCGTTCTCCGCGCTTTCGCGGCGCGGCAAAGCGCGCTAGACCAGCGGCATGGCCGAACGTCCGACATACATGATCTCCACCGCCATTCCCTATGCGAATGGCGCCCCCATATCGGTCACGCCTATGAGCGGATCGCCACCGACGCCTTCGCCCGCTTCAAGCGGCTCGACGGCTATGACGTGCTGTTCGTCACCGGCATGGACGAGCACGGCCAGAAGATGCAGCGCACCGCCGAGCGCGAGGGGCTGACGCCCCAGCAGCTCGCCGACCGCACCGCCGCGCAGTTCCAGACCATGGGCGAGACGCTGAACGCGCTCGCCGACGACGTCGTGCGCACCACCCAGCCGCGCCATGCCGCGACCGTGCTGGAAATCTGGCGGCGCATGGAGGCGGCGGGCGACATCTATCTCGCCAAATATTGCGGCTGGTACTCCGTCCGCGACGAGGCCTATTACGACGAGAGCGAGATCTCGGAGGTCGAGGGCAAGAAGCTCGCGCCGACCGGAACGCCGGTCGAATGGGTGGAGGAGGAGAGCTGGTTCTTCAAGCTCTCCGCTTATGCGGATCGGCTGCTCGCCCATTACGAGGCGCATCCCGATTTCATCACGCCGGACAAATATAAAAACGAGATCGTCGCCTTCGTGAAGCGCGGCCTCTCCGATCTCTCGATCAGCCGCACCACTTTCGACTGGGGCATTCCGGTTCCGGAGAAGCCGGAGACGAACGCCAAGCATGTGATGTATGTGTGGGTCGACGCGCTCACCAATTACATCACCGCGACCGGCTTTCTGACCGGGGAGGGGGATCGGACCCGCTTCTGGCCGGCGAACGCCCATGTGATCGGCAAGGACATCACCCGTTTCCACGCCATCTATTGGCCGGCCTTTCTGATGTCGGCCGGCGCGCCGCTCCCGAAGCAGATCGTCGTGCACGGCTTTTTGTTCAGCCGCGGCGAGAAGATGTCGAAATCGCTCGGCAATGTCGTCGATCCGATCGATCTTGCGACGCGCTATGGCGTCGACCAGCTGCGCTATTTCTTCCTGCGCGAGATTCCTTTCGGCCAGGACGGCAATTATTCGCACGAGGCGATCGTCAACCGCATCAACGCCGATCTCGCCAACGACCTCGGCAATCTGGCGCAGCGCTCGCTGTCGATGATCGCCAAGAATTGCGGCGGCAAGGTTCCGAGCCCGGGCGAATTGACCGAGGCCGACCGGGCGCTGCTGGCAGAGGCCGCGGCGGCGCTGGAGAAGGCGAGAGCGGCGATCGACGCCTATGCGCCGCATCTGGCGCTCGCCGAGATCTTCGGCGTTGTCGGCGACGCCAACCGCTATTTCGCCGGCGAGGAGCCCTGGACGAAGAAAAAGACCGATCCGAAGCGCATGGAGACCATCCTCTATGTGACGGCGGAGGCGCTGCGGCGGCTGGCGATTCCGCTGCAGCCGTTCATTCCGAGCGCGGCTGCGAGCCTTCTGAACCTGCTCGGCGTCGCCGAGTCGGCGCGCGGCTTCGCGTCGGCCGGCGAGACGCATGCGCTCGTCTCCGGCGCGCCGCTGCCGGCGCCGGCGCCCGTGTTTCCGCGTTATGTGGAGGAGGCCGAGGCGGGAGACAAAGGCTGAAGCGGAGGCTTGAAATGGGGAAGGGCCATTGGCGCGGGCTTCTCGGAGCGATGGCGGTCGTTCTCCTCGCGAGCGCAGCGCTCGCCGAGAGCTGGCGCCAATATCGTAACGCGCGGTTCGGGACGACGGCCGACGTGCCGGCGGATTGGACCATGGGCGAGGCGCCGGAGAATGACGACGGCCGCGTCTTCGCCTCGCCCGACGGACGCGCGCAGATCACCGTCTCCGGCGGCTTTCGGACCGATCAGAAGGCGCAGGAGTTCGCTGATCGGCTGGCGCCGGGCAAGGGCGAGACTGTCACCTATCGGCGGCGGGCCAAAGACTGGCTCGCGGTGTCGGGAACGAAAGGCGATCGAATTTTCTATCGAAAGGCGCTGCTCTCCTGTAATGGGACGGTCTGGAACAGCGTCGCCATCGATTATCCGGCGGCGCAGAAGAAGAAGCTCGATCCGCTGGTGACGCGCGTCGCGCGCTCGCTGCGCGCCGGGCCGGGCGATGCGCATATGACGGATTGCCCGTAACGAGGCGTTGGACGAATGCTCATCGACACCCATTGCCATCTCGACTTCCCCGATTTCGCTCCCGAACAGGACGAGGTCATCGCGCGCGGGCGCGCGCAGGGTGTCGCGCGCTTCATCACTATCTCGACCCATGTCGGGAAATACGCGGGGGTCCTCGCCGTCGCCGAGCGTTTTGAGGATGTGTTCTGCACCGTTGGCACGCATCCCATTCATGCGCATGAGGAGCCCGAGGCCAGCGTCGCCGAGCTCGTCGAGCTGTCGCGTCACGAGAAATGCGTGGGGCTGGGCGAGGCGGGGCTCGATTATTTCCACGACAAGGCGTCGCGCGATCTGGCGCATCGCGTGTTCCGCACCCACATCGCCGCGGCGCGCGAGAGCGGCTTGCCGCTTGTCATCCATGCGCGCGACGCCGACGAAGATTGCGCGGCGATTCTGCGCGAGGAAATGGGGAAGGGGCCCTTCCCGGCCCTGATCCATTGTTTCACCAGCACGCGCGCGCTGGCCGACACGGCGATCGAGCTCGGCCTCTCCATCTCCTTTTCCGGCGTCGTGACCTTCAAGAGCGCGCAGAATCTGCGCGACATCGCCCGCGACGTGCCGATGGAGCGGCTGCTGGTGGAGACCGACGCGCCCTTTCTCGCGCCGACGCCGCATCGCGGCAAGCGCAACGAGCCGGCCTATGTCGCCGATACGGCGCGCGTGCTGGCGGAGGTCAAGGGCGTCTCCTTCGAGGAGATGGCGGCGCAGACGACCGCCAATGCGCTGCGGCTGTTCGCCAAGATGACGCGGCCGCAGGAGGATGCGAGCCAGAAGGCTCGCGGTCCGGGCGCGGACCGCCAGTCCTCGCAGGCGGCCGAATGAGCCTCGTCGTCACCATCCTCGGCTGCGGGTCGTCGGGCGGCGTGCCGCGCGTCGGCCAGGGCTGGGGCGCGTGCGACCCGAGCAATCCGAAGAATCGCCGCCGGCGCTGCTCGATCCTGGCCGCGCGAACGACGGGCGAATCGCGCACCAATGTGCTCATCGACACGTCGCCGGATCTGCGCGAGCAATTGATCGACGCTGCGGTCGATCATCTCGACGCCATCTTGTTCACGCATCCGCACGCCGACCACACTCATGGCGTCGACGATGTGCGCGGGCTGGTGCTGGAGAGCGGCCGCCGCATTCCGGCCTATCTGGACGAGCCGACGGCGAAGATGCTGACCTCGCGGTTCGACTATATCTTCGAGACGCCTCCCGGCAGCTTTTATCCGCCGCTGCTCGACGAGCATCGCATCCATCTCGGCCGCGAGATCGCCGTCGACGGGCCTGGAGGCGTCGTCGAGGCCATGCCGTTCCGGCTCGATCACGGCGACATGGACGCGCTCGGCTTCCGCATCGGCGGACTGGCCTACACGCCCGACCTCAATTCGGTGCCGAAGGAGAGCTTCCGCCATCTCGAGGGGCTGGATGTCTGGATCATCGACGCGCTGCGCCACAAGCGGCACGGCACGCATCTCTCCGTCGGCGAGGCGCTGGAATGGATCGCCCATTTCAAGCCGCGCCGCGCGATCCTGACCGATCTGCATGTCGATCTCGACTATCACGCGCTCGCTGCAATGCTGCCGGAGCATGTGACGCCGGCTTATGACGGCCTGCGAATCGAGCTCTGACCGGCGGCGCCGCGCGCCAATCCTTCCTTATCCATGATTCGAGTCCGGCGGCGACGGCGCCGCCGGGCATGATAGCGTTCGGGGCCAGTTCGGAAACTCGAGCGGCGCGCCCGCCTCCGCCAACCCGCGTTTTTAGGTTCCATAATATCGATTATGCGAATCATATGCGCCCAGACGATTGATCCTGCGAGGACTTCTCCGATCGCTCGAAGGTCCCGCCCCTGTTGGACGCCGATCGGCTCGGCGAGCGAGCGACGAGCGCGCCGCCGGCGCCGCCGAGCCGCGCGATTATGTTCATAGAGGATTGAATTCAAAGAGAGCCGAGCCCTCGACCAAAAGCGGGGCTCGGGAAATTTCCGGCGTTCCGCGATTTCAACTAGCCAGGACGGTCGATTTTCTGGTAAAAAGGCCATTGCGCGGGACTATATGGCATTCAACTGGCACAGTTACCAACGCAGCGGATCCGGCTCTCCGATAGAGGCCGGCGGCTTCGCGCGTCGTCGGGGCTCCGGCCCCCGACGAGAGACCGTGCATGTGGCTATAGCGGTCTTCAGGCGGATGGCGGAGACGAGTACATACACATGAGCAGCAAAGGTCGAGATTTCCGGGGCCCCAGGAAGCGCGGGTTCGACGACGACGCCCCTTACAGCTATGACGCGCCGCGGCCGAGCCGGCCGCCGCGTTCGCCGTTCGGAGGCGGCGGTTTCGCCGATTCGGCGCCGCCCCCGACTGGCAACGAGCCCACCGTCGACGCCGTCGTCAAATGGTTCAAGCCCGAGAAAGGCTTCGGCTTTGTCGAGCTCGGCAATGGCACCGGCGACGCCTTCCTGCATATCGGCGCCGTCCAGGCCGCCGGCTATGACGCTCTGCCTCCCGGCGCCAAGCTGAAGGTCACCGTCACCAGCTCGGTCAAGGGCCAGCAGGTGTCGCGCGTGCTCGAGGTCGATCTGTCCAGCGCGACCAGCGAGCGAGCCCCCCCGTCACGCGGCGGCGGGTTCGATCGTCCGCCGCGCCGGCAGGCTCCCGATCCGTCGACGGCCGTGTCGGTGTCCGGCAAGGTCAAATGGTTCGACGAGACCAAGGGCTTCGGCTTCGTGCAGTCGAACGACGGCGGCAAGGACGTCTTCGTTCACATCTCGATCCTCGGCCCCTCCGGCGTCAATCATCTCGCCGAAGGCCAGCCGGTGACGATGCAGGTCGTCGACACCGCCAAGGGCCGTGAGGCCCTGTCGATCACTCTGGACTGATCGCGCGCCACGTCGAGGCGATAAGCCTCGAGACCGACAAGACGCTTCGGATTCGTTGGACGGGTCCGAGGCGCTGTCGTTGCAAGGCGGTTCGCCCCGGACCCTCGGACCGACTGCTGCCTTGGGCGGAAAGGCTTAAGGCGTCGTCGATGCCGACGCCGTCAGTCTAGAGCAAAAGCCCGCGCCTTTGCCAGTCATTCAACGCGCGCCCATGCGTCAAAACACCGCGCCGCCGCCTTTTTTCGTGAAGCACCGAAAGAGGAGCACATGACGCAGGACCGTCTCGCGCGTCTCCTCGACATTATGGCCGCCTTGCGGACGCCCGTGACCGGCTGTCCCTGGGACCTCGAGCAGAATTTCCGCTCCATCGCGCCCTACACGATCGAGGAGGCCTATGAGGTCGCCGAGGCGGTCGAGCGCGGCGATCTCGATGATCTGAAGGATGAGCTGGGCGATCTGCTGCTTCAGGTCGTGTTTCACGCCCGCATGGCCGAGGAGCGGCGCGCCTTCGCCTTCGGCGATGTGATCGACGCCATCGCCGCCAAGCTGGTGCGGCGCCATCCGCATGTGTTCGGCGACGCGACCGCGGCGAGCGCCGATGCAGTGGTGACGCAATGGAATGCGATCAAGGCGCGCGAGAAAGCGGCGCGCGCCGACGCCCGCGGCGAGGCCGCTGCGCCGAGCCGGCTCGAAGGGGTTCCGCTCGCTCTGCCCGCGCTTACACGCGCGGTCAAATTGCAGCGCAAGGCCTGCGAGGTCGGCTTCGACTGGAACGACGCGCGGTTGGTGCTGGCGAAAATTCGCGAGGAGACCGAGGAGGTGGAGCAGGAGTTGCTGGCCGGCGCGCCCTCGCCCGCTCTCACCGACGAGATCGGCGATCTTCTGTTCGCCGTCGCCAATCTGGCGCGGCATGTCGACGCCGATCCCGAGCAGGCGCTGCGCGGCGCCAACGCCAAATTCGAGCGGCGCTTTCGTTTCATCGAGCAGGCTCTGGCGGAGCGCGGCGGCGATCCGGAGAGCGCGACGCTCGACGAGATGGAGGAGCTCTGGCGGGCGGCGAAAGCGGCCGAGCGCGCATGAGCGCAGTCGCTGAGAACGCGCTCGAGATGCGAGCCTGAAGACTCGCGGTCCAACGCGCGCGACCCGAAGCTTGCGCACCCCGAATTGCTTTTTCCGCTCAATGCGCGCCGTTGGAGAAGAAGCCGAGCGTCACGACGCCGGCGACGATGAGGCCCATGCCGGCGAGCTCTCCGGCGTTCAGCGTCTGGCGAAAGGCGAACCAGGCGACGGCGGCGATCAGCGCTTGGCCGACGCCCGACCAGATCGCATAGGCGACCGCCACCGGAATGCTGCGCAGCGCCAGCGACAGCAGGAAGAAGGACACCCCATAGCCGATCACGACGATGATCGAGGGCAGGAGCCGCGAAAACCCTTCGCTCGATTTCAGCGCCGACGTCGCCGCGACCTCGGACAAAATGGCGACCGCCAGAAAAATGCGATCCATCGGAAATCCCTTTCGTATCGATGTGAGACTCCAGGCCTCGTCCTTTGGATGTAGCGAGCCTCGAGAGCGGCCTGAAGGCTCGCGGTCCAGGGGGCGGGCTCCGGACCGCGAGCCTTCAGGCTCGCCCTTTTGCCCCCATCACTTTATCTCCCGGCGTGGCGCCGTTCGGCCGCGCCCTGAAAAACCTCGGCCTGCGGAAAACGCCGCGTCACCGTGTCGAAGCGCTCCGGGGCGACCCGCACCACGAGACGCGCGCTTCCATCGGCGAGCGTCTCGCGGCCCAGCACCTCGGCATGCGAATGCAGCCAGGCGAAGCCTTCGCCATCGGCGGGATCGAGCGCGATCTCCAGCTCGACGCGCCCCTCGGCGAGACGCTGCTCGATCCGCTCCAGCAGCGCCTCCAGCCCCTCCCCGGTCAGCGCCGAGACGAGCGACGGACGCTCCCTGCCCTGCGCGCTTTCCGCGGCGACGGCGAGCGCGGCGAGCCGCTCGGGATCGAGCGCGTCGATCTTGTTCCACACTTCGAGAATGCGCGCGCCGGCCTCGCCCGAGAGGCCGAGCTCGGCGAGGATCGCCTCGACATCCTCGGCCTGCGCCTCCCAATCCTCATGCGAGACGTCGCGCACATGCAGCACGACATCGGCGAGCATCACTTCTTCGAGAGTGGCGCGGAAGGCGGTGATCAGCATGGTCGGCAGATCGGAGATGAAGCCCACGGTGTCCGACAGCAGAACTTTCGCGCCATGCGGCAGACGGATCTGCCGCAAGGTCGGATCCAGCGTCGCGAACAGCATGTCCTCGGCGAGCACGCCGGCCTTGGTGAGCCGGTTGAACAGCGTCGATTTGCCGGCGTTGGTGTAGCCGACCAGAGCGACGACCGGATAGGGAACCTCGCGGCGGTTCTTGCGATGCAGGCCGCGTGTGCGCTTCACCTGCTCGAGGTCGCGCTCGATGCGCGCCATGCGCTCCTCGATCAGGCGGCGGTCGGTCTCGATCTGCGTCTCGCCGGGACCGCCGAGAAAGCCGAAGCCGCCACGCTGGCGCTCGAGATGGGTCCAGCTGCGCACGAGGCGGGATTTCTGATATTCGAGATGGGCGAGCTCCACCTGCAGCGCGCCCTCCTTGGTGCGGGCGCGGCGACCGAAAATCTCGAGGATGAGGCCGGTGCGGTCGATGACCTTGGCGCCCCACGCCTTCTCGAGATTGCGCTGCTGCACCGGCGAGAGCTGGCAATCCATCGTCACCAGCGTCGCCTCGGCGTTCTTCACGGCGTCGGCGATCTCCTCGACCTTGCCCTTGCCGAGAAAGGTCGACGGCCGCACCTGCGACAGCGAGACCAGGATCGGCTCGGCGATGTCGAGGTCGATCGCCTCGGCGAGGCCGGCCGCCTCGGCGAGGCGCGCCTGTGGATCTCGCGTGGCGAGATCGGCGGCGCCGCCGCGCGTGAGATAAGGGCCGACGACGAGCGCGCGCGTGCGGTCATCCTCCCGCCCCGGCGCGCGGCCTTCAGAACCTGAGCCTCTATCGTTCAATCCATCCTCGACGGTCGCCAGCCTGCGTCATCACTTCGACGCCCCCAGGAGAGCGAGCCTGAAGGCTCGCGGTCCAAAGCGCGCCCCTGGACCGCGAGCCTTCAGGCTCGCCTCTCGAAGCGCCCGATCGGAAAGCGCTCTAGCATTCTCTCGTTTGAGCGAATTCTGGTCGATCGAACGGTCCCGTTCGATCGGAAAGCGCTCTAGCGCTGCTTCTCCGCGGCCTCGGAATCGTCTCCCGGCTCGAACATATGGATCGGATGACCGGGCATGATAGTGGAAATCGCATGTTTGTAGACGAGCTGCGAATGGCCGTCGCGCCGCAGCAACAGACAAAAATTGTCGAACCAGGTCACAATGCCTTGAAGCTTGACGCCATTCACGAGGAAAATCGTGAGCGGAACCTTGTTTTTCCTCACGAAGTTCAAAAAAGTATCCTGCAGGTTCTGCGCGCGTTCCGAGGACATCGGCTATCCTGTTCTCTTTTTTTCGTTTCCGGGCGACTTCCGCCGCTCACGTCCCATCCAAGTCGTCCGGCGCCGCATTAGAGACCGGGGCCGCGCATTGCGCAAGCCGCGAGTCTGCGCGCAGCCGCCCTCCCTCGGTCGGCTGGACTCTGCGGATCGTGGCCGAACGTTGCGACGCAACTGCGACGGCGAGCTTCGCCTCCACTAGCCCGTCTTATTCATGAAGGCGCTGTTGGAAGGGTGGCGAGCGTAGCATAGATCACTGAAACGGCGTAGGATTTGGTTGTTGACACCAACCCTTTCCCGCTGCACCGGCCTGCCACGCCCGCCATGACAGACGATACGTTCCCCGCCTTCTCGTTTCCAGCCGTCCAGGGCAAGAAAATCACAGCCGCTTTCGACGGCGGCCGCATCTCCTCGGACGGCGGCGTCATGCTGCTCGCCATGGCGGAGCGCCGGCTCGGCGTCGCCGAACGGCTGGCGCGCTGCTTTCCCGATCGCCGCGATCCTGCGCGCATCACCCACACGCTCGCCGATATGATCCGCGCCCGCATCTTCGCGATCGGCTGCGGCTATGAGGACGCCGACGATCTCGATTTTCTGCGCTCCGATCCGGCGTTCAAGCTCGCCTGCGGGCGCCTGCCCGACACGGGCCGCGATCTCGCTTCGCAGCCGACGCTGTCGCGGCTCGAGAACGCGCCGGCCCTGCGCGACGTGATCCGCCTGACCTATGCGCTCGTCGACCAATGGATGGCCTCCTACGAGAAGCCGCCATCTTCGGTCACACTCGACATCGACGACACCTGCGACATCGCGCATGGCCATCAGCAATTGTCGTTGTTCAACGCCCATTATGACGAGCGCTGCTTTCTGCCGATCCATGTCTATGACACCGAGCAGAGCCGTCCCGTCGTTATGATCCTGCGCCCGGGCAAGACGCCGTCCGGCGTCGAGGTGAGAGCGCATCTGCGCCGGCTCGTGCGGCATATCCGCAAGTCTTGGCCGACGACGGGCATCCTGTTTCGCGGCGACGGGCATTATGCGCGGCCCGAGGCGATGGCCTGGTGCGAGGATCACGGCGTCGATTACGTCTTCGGCCTTCCCGGAACCAAGCCGCTGTCCAAGAAGGTCGAGGAGACGGCGGACGCCGTCCGCGTCGAGCGCGCCCTCGACGACAAGGACGTCGTGCGAGGCTATGCCGAGACGCGTCACCGGGCCAAGTCCTGGGACAGAGAGCGCCGCGCGATCGCCCGCATCGAGGCGACGCGGCTCGGCCTCGACATTCGCTTCATCGTCACCAATCGCGCGCATGGCGCGCCGCAATGGCTCTATGAGAGTCTCTACTGCGCGCGCGGACAGGCGGAGAATCTCATCAAGCTGCACAAGACGCAGCTTTGCTCCGATCGAACCTCGTGTCGTTCGGCGCTCGCCAATCAGGTGCGCCTCGTCCTGCACACCGCCGCCTATTGGCTGATGCTCGGCGTGCGCGACGCGATCCCGCGCCCGCGCGACCTCGCCAAAGCCGAGTTCTCGACTCTGCGCCTGCGATTGCTGAAGATCGCCGCGCGCGTGATCGAGACCGCGAGCCGCGTGCGCCTCGCCTTCGCCGCCGCCTGCCCCGAGGCCGATCTCTTCTGCTCCATGCCGGCGGCGCTGCTCATGCCCGCAGGACCATGATCGACGGGGCGGCGCGCCCCCTCTCGTCTCTCCCATTCCTCCCAACGCGTTCCCGAAAGTGCGATCCTCGAAGCGGTGAAAAAGCCGAACGCCCCCGCGCGGCCCGCGAGCCGAACGGCCCGACGATGCAAAAAATCGGACCGTCACGAATAAGAGGGGCTAGAGCGAAACAGCGCCCGAGCCAATAGGAAACTTTCACAAGCTCTTGTAACGCCGCGATTTGCGGCGGAAAGCTCTCATTCGATGCCGAGCGACTTCAATTTTCGATGCAACGCCGAGCGCTCCATGCCGATAAATTCGGCCGTACGTGAAATATTATTGCTGAAACGGTTGAGCTGGGCGATCAGATATTCCCGCTCGAACACTTCGCGCGCCTCGCGCAGCGGCAGGCTCATCAGTTTCTCGCCGCGCACGCCCGCCGGCGTCGCCGGCACAAGCTCGCCGACATCCGGCGGCAGCATGTCAGCGGTGATCTCGGCGCCGGCGTCGCCCACGGCGAGGATCATCAGCCGCTCCACATTATTGCGCAGCTGGCGAATATTACCGGGCCAATCGTGCAATTGCAGCACGGCGAGCGCGTCGGAGCTGATCTTGCGGCGGGCCATGCCGGTCGTCGCCGAGAGCTGCTCCATGAAAAAATCGATGAGCTCGGGAATGTCCTCGCGCCGCTCGGCGAGCGAGGGCACGCGGATCGGCATCACCTGCAGCCGATGGAACAGATCCTCTCGCAGCGTCCCCTCCTCGATCGCGGCGGGAAGATCGCGGGCGGAGGAGGAGATGATCCGCACATCTACTTGCACGCGCGTCGTTCCGCCGACGCGCTGGAACGTCTGCTGCTCGACTAGAACGCGCAGAATCTTGGACTGCGTGTCCTTGGGCATATCGGCGATCTCGTCGAGGAAGAGCGTGCCGCCATGGGCCTCCTCGAGCGCGCCGATCTTCAGCGGGCCGTCGCCGCCCTCGCGGCCGAACAGCTCGATCTCCATCGTCTCCGGCGTGATGGTCGCCGCATTGATGACGACGAAGGGCCCGCCGGCGCGCGCCGAGGCGGCGTGGATGCAGCGCGCCGCGAGTTCCTTGCCCGAGCCCGGCCGGCCGGTGATCAGGACGCGCGAGTTGACCGGCGCGACGCGAGCGATCAGCTGCTGCAGCTGATGCGCGGGCAGCGAGCTGCCGACGATGCGGTCCGAGGCGCCGGAGCGCTGGCGCAGCGCGCTGACCTCGCGGCGCAGCTGCGACGCCTCGAGAGCCCGCTCGGCGACGAGCACGAGGCGATCGGCCTTGAACGGCTTCTCGATGAAGTCATAGGCGCCGAGCTTGATGGCGCTCACAGCCGTCTCGATATTGCCGTGGCCCGAGATCATCACCACGGGCAGGCCTTTGTGCTGCTGCTGCACCTGCTCCAGCACCTGCATGCCGTCGAGCCGCGAGCCTTGCAGCCAGATGTCGAGAAAGACGAGATGCGGCCGGCGCGCCTCGATCGCCGCGAGGGCCGAATCGGAATCCTTGGCCGTGCGCACGCCATGGCCCTCGTCGCCGAGAATGCCGGCGACGAGCTCGCGGATGTCTTCTTCATCGTCGACGATGAGTATGTCGCTGACCATTTCCTTCACCATTCACGAGGCGCGGTTCAGATGGCGCGGACCGGCGCCGGCTCGTCTCGCGCGACCTCTCCGCCGAGCGGCAGGATGAGGCGCACGCAGGCGCCCCTGCCCGACGGCGCGTCGAGCAGATCGAGCCGTCCGCCATGGTCCTCGATGATCTTGGCGACAATAGGCAGGCCGAGGCCCGTGCCCTCCGCCCGCGTCGTCATATAAGGCTCGAGCAGGCGCTGGCGGTTGACGGCGGGAAAACCCTTGCCATTGTCGATCACGTCGATCTGCGCCATGCCGTCATGCGTGGCGAGCGCGATCTCGATGCGCTTTTGCTCTTGCGCCGCGCTCTCGTCGCGCGCGGCGATGCTCTCGGCGGCGTTCTTCACGATATTGGTGATCGCCTGCGACAACAGCCGCCGGTCGAAGAAGGCGAGAACCGGCGCCTCCGGCAAATTCAGCGTCATCTCGACGTCGTTGTGGGCGACGCGCAGCAGGAAGGCGGCCTGGCGAACGCATTCGCAGAGGTCGTCGCGCTCGGGGCGCGCCTTGGGCATGCGCGCAAAGGAGGAGAACTCGTCGACCATGCGCTTGATGTCGTCGACCTGCCGCACGATCGTGTCGGTGCATTGGTCGAAGATGTCGCGATCGACGGTGATGTGCTTGCCGTATTTGCGCTTCAGCCGCTCCGCCGAGAGCTGGATCGGCGTCAGCGGATTCTTGATCTCATGGGCGATGCGGCGGGCGACATCGGCCCAGGCGGAGGTGCGCTGCGCGACGACGAGATCGGTGATGTCGTCGAGCGTCACGACGAAATCGGTATCCCCTTCCCCGGTGCTCGCCGAGGTGACGCGCACAGCGAAGGTCAGCTCCTTGCCGCCGCGGCGGATCATGATCTGGCGCTGGATGGGGCGCGGAAAGGCCTCGGCGGCGTCGGCGAGAATGGGCGCGATCTCGGGCAGCGCCTCGGCCGCCCGCTTGCCGATCGCGGCGGCGGCGGCGCTCTTCTGCCCGCCGACGAGAAGCTCCTCTGCGGAGCGGTTGAGCACATTGATCCGCCCGTCCGTGTCGACGCCGAGCACGGCGGCCGGCACGCCCGACAGCACCGCCTCGGTGAAGCGGCGGCGCTCGTCGATCTGCCGATTGGCCGAGATCAGCCGGCGCTGCTGCTGCTCGAGCTCGGTGGTCATGTTGTTGAAGACGTCGCCGAGATGGGCGAGATCGCCCTGCGAGCGCTCGACCTCGACGCGCACGTCGAGATTGCCGGCCGAGACCTGATCGGTCGCGGCGATCAGCGCGCGGATGGGCGCGACCAGCCGATTGGCGAAATCGAGGCCGAGCCAGACCGCCGACAGCAGCATGATCATCGCCAGCAGCGCATACATCACCACGAAGGCTTTCTTCACCGCGCCGCGATAGGCGTCGAAGGCGTCGTAAGTGGCGATGAGGCTCGCCGCCTGCTCGGGGAATTGCACGCCGAAGGGATCGACCGGGCGCGTCGCATAGAGGAATGTGTCGGGATAGGAGGACAGCGGCCGCAGCGCGACGAAGGTGCGGCCGTCGTCGATGACGAGGCACAGGGGCTCGCCCTTGCGCGCGTCGTCGAAATCCGACTGCGGCGGCGCGATGATGATCGCCGAGCCGTCCTGCGCGACATCGACGCGCTCGACGATCTCGCCCTTGGTGGTGACAATGGCGGCGACCGAGAAGCCGAGAAAGCGCGCGCGCGAGGCGAAGAATTCGTGAAACAGGCCGCGGTCGGCGGTGAACATGGCGCGGGCGCGGTCGAGATCGGAGGCCGAGAGCTGCGCCTCCTGCAGCAGCGAGCGGCATTGCGTCTCGCGGAACACGCGCGCCGCTTCGGCCGTGCTGTGGACCGAGGTCTTGACCATCGCCAGGAATTTCGGATTGAGCGCGCGCTCCAGCGTGATCGAGCCGACGACCGCCAGAATGATCGCCGGCGCGAGCGCCAGCACAGAGAAGAAGCCGACGACGCGGATGTGGAGGCCCGCCGCCGCCTCGCCACGCCGCCATGCGCTGATGAGCGCGCCGGCCTTGGTCACCACCAGAGCGACGAGCAGGACCAGCGCGACCGCATCGACGAGGAAGAGCACGAAGACGACGTCGCCGGTGGGGGCGATCGGCGTCAGCTCGGCCATGATGAAGAAGGTGACGAGCGCGCAGGCGACGGCGCCGACAACGGCGATCGGCCCGAACCACGAGCGCAGCGCGCGCCACGCCGGCGCGGCGCTGTCTATGTCTCCCGCCATGGACATGCGCCTGTATAGGTCGCGATAGAAGTCGAATCAATCAGGCGCGACGCTCGCGCAGCATCGCTCGGGTCGACGCCGCAGCAATTGGTCGCCTTGCGGCGTTGCGGAAGCGGGGCCTGACGAGGTTGGTCAGATCGCCCGACGGTGAATGAAGAGGGTGAGGCGATCCGTGGATCGCGATGCCCTGCCAGAAGCGATTTGATAACAGTTATTGGCCTACGATATTCGTTCCTGTAAGGAAAGGGTCGTGAGTTCCTATATGGAAAGGGTCGCGCCATGGCCATCAGCGCAGACTTGGGAAGCCAATTGGAAGCGTTCGTCGTCCAACTGGTAGCCTCAGGCCGCTATAACTCGAAGAGCGAGGTTTTACGGGAGGGGGTCCGCCTCATCCAGGAGAGAGAGGCGCGTCTTGCCGCTCTGGACGCCTCGATCGCCCGAGGCGTCGCAGACGCCGACGCCGGGCGCGCCAAACCCGCGGGCGCCGTCTTCGACCGGCTGAAGGCGAAATTCAGGGCCAAGGCGGAAGCCGAGGGCCCATGATCGTCGTTGTCACCGAGCAAGCCGAAGCCGACCTCGAAGCGATCGGCGAGCATATCGCTGAAGAAAGCCCCTCGAGGGCCGTTTCCTTCATAGAGGAGCTTAGGGAGGCGTGCGAGGGACTCGGCTCCATGTCGAAGCGATTCCCTCTCGCGCCGCGCTACGAGCACGCCGGCATCCGCCGCCGCGTCCACGGCAATTATCTGATCTTCTACCGGATCGGGATTGAAACCGTAGACGTGATCCATGTGCTGCATGGCGCGATGGACTATGAGCCGTTGCTGTTCCCGAAGGGGTGATGCAGCCGGCGAAGCTCCCGCCGGCGCATGATCGTATCCGCGTATCCGTTTTGCCGACCGATCAACAGATGAAAGGCTGACGACGCGACATTGGTCACCGCGGCGAGCGCATCAGCCGGATGTCGAGGTCGTTGACCTTCTTGCGCAGCGTGTTGCGGTTGAGGCCGAGCAGCTCGGCGGCCTTGATCTGATTGCCGCGCGTCGCCGCCAGCGCCGCCGAGATCAGCGGCACCTCGATCTCCCGGATCACCCGATGATAGAGCCCGGGCGGCGGCAGGCGCTCGCCATGGTCGCGGAACAGCTTGGCGAGATGCTGCTCGACCGAGGTCGAGAGCGTCACATCCTTGTCCAGCGGACGCTCGCCGCCGGCGCTCGCGGCCGCGCGATCGCCCGGCGAGGCCTGGCGCATCTCGTGCTCGAGCTCGAGCTCCACCACCGCCTCGGTGATCACCTCCTGCGGATGCAGAGCGGCGAGCCGGCGGATCAGATTCTCGAGCTCGCGAATATTGCCGGGCCAGCGGTAGCGCTTCATCCGGTCGAGCGCCGCCTGCTCGATATATTTCTGCGGCAGCCCCTCGCTCGCCGCGACCTTGAAGAAATGATGCACGAGGTCGGGAACATCCTCGGTGCGCTCGCGCAAGGGCGGCAGGCGCAACGGCACCACGTTGAGACGGAAATAGAGGTCCTCGCGGAAGAGGCCCTGCTGGATCAGCGCGCGCAGATCCTTGTTGGTGGCGGCGATGATGCGGACATTGGTCTTGATCGGCGTGCGGCCGCCGACGGTCGTATATTCGCCCTGCTGCAGCACGCGCAAAAGCCGCGTCTGCGCCTCCATCGGCATGTCGCCGATCTCGTCGAGGAACAGAGTGCCGCCCTCGGCCTGCTCGAAACGGCCGATCGAGCGCTGATTGGCGCCCGTGAACGACCCCTTCTCGTGGCCGAACAATTCGCTCTCGATCAGGTCGCGCGGGATCGCCGCCATGTTGATGGCGACGAACGGGCCCTTCTTGCGCTTGCCGTAATCATGCAGAGCGCGGGCCACCAGCTCCTTGCCGGTGCCGGATTCGCCGTTGATCATCACGGTGAGATCGGTCTGCATCAGTCGCGCCAGCGAGCGATAGATCTCCTGCATGGCGGGCGAGCGGCCGACCAGCGGCATGCCCTCCATCTCGTCCGGCCCGTCGATCTCGCCCTTCTTGCGCGGCTCGGCCATAGCGCGGCCGACGATGCCGACGAGCTCCTTCAGATCGAAGGGTTTCGGCAGATAATCATAGGCGCCGCGCTCGGAGGCGCGGATCGCGGTCATGAAGGTGTTCTGCGCGCTCATCACGATGATCGGCAGATCGGGCCGCAGCTTCTTGATGCGCGGCAGAAGCTCGAAGGCGTTCTCGTCGGGCATCACGACATCGGTGACGACGAGGTCGCCCTCCCCCGATTGCACCCAGCGCCAGAGGGTCGCGGCGGTGCCCGTGGTGCGCACCTCGTAGCCGGCGCGCGAAAGCGCCTGCGCTACGACCGTGCGAATCGCGGCGTCGTCGTCGGCGACCAATATCTCGCCGTGCGTCATCGGCATCGTCTCCAGCGGAATGTCATCATGAACGGCGGTCTTGCGGCGACCGCCCCTCCTTCTCGGCGGGACCTTTGCGCGTCCGGCGCTCGTCGTCTTTGCGATGGTCGTCTTTGCGATACATGGGCATGAGGATACGGAAAGTGGTTCGCCTCGGGTGGGATTCGCATTCGACGATGCCGCCGTGGTCATTCACGATCTTGGCGACTAGTGCAAGTCCGAGGCCACTCCCTGACGATTTGGTGGTGACGAACGGGTCGAACAGATGCGCGGCGATGTCCTCCGGCACGCCGCGGCCGTTGTCGCGCACGCAGAACTCGAGCGGCAGCCCGACCGGCCGTCCCTCGCCCATGGTGCGAAGGCTCACGCCCGGCCGAAAGGCCGTCGACAGCTCGATCTCGCCGTCGACCGCGTCGCCGATCGCCTCGGCGGCGTTCTTCACCAGATTGAGGAACACCTGAATCAGCTGATCGCGGTTGGCCGCCACCGGCGGGAGCGAGGGATCGTAGTTCTCGATGAAGCGAATGTGACGGGCGAAGCCGCTGCGCGCCACGCGCTTCACATGGTCGAGAACGATGTGGATATTGACCTTGTCGCGCTCCGGCGGGCGCTGGTCGGAGAACACCTCCATCCGATCGACGAGCCGCACGATGCGGTCGGTCTCGTCGCAGATGAGCCGCGTCAGCGCCCGATCCTCGTCGCCGACCGAGCTCTCCAGCAATTGCGCCGCGCCCCTGATGCCGGAGAGCGGGTTCTTGATCTCATGCGCGAGCATGGAGGCGAGCCCCGAAACCGACCGCGCCGCCCCCCTATGGGTCAGCTGCCTGTCTATTTTATCGGCAATGGTGCGTTCTTGCAGCACCACCAGCACGCCGCCGTCGCTGTCCGGCAGCGGAGCGCAATGCACATCGACGCGGCGGTCGCCGTCGACGCCCGGCCGGCCGAGGTCGATGCGATATTCGTTGATGGCGGCGCCGCGCTCGCGCACCTGCTCGATCAGCGCCACCAGCGGCGAGCCGAAAGCGAGCAGGCGGGCGAGCTCCTGGCCGATCAATATCGGCTTGCCGATCTCGAAGAACGCCTCGGCCGCGGCATTGGCGTCGGCGATCACCCCGTCCCGCCGGATGGCGAGAATAATGCTCGGCAAGGCTTCGAGGATGCAGGAGCGATTGTCCTCGGAAATCACTCTGAGGCGCGCCCCGAGCGGAGGCGGAAGAGCGCCCCGGCGTTTGTGCGGATTGGATTCGGCCGTCATGTCGTCCCCTCGCACTCCTCAACGCAGACACGGGCGCCGGTCCGGCGCACGAATGGATAGATCAGCCCGCCAGCGCCGCCTCGCGCGGCGCCTCCGCCGTGAACAGCCGCGCGAGCAGGCGCTTGGCCTCCTCGGCGGTCGTCGTGCAGACGAGCGCCTGCCGCAGCGCCCGCCGCTCGCCGCCCTCCGGCGCGTGATCGGCATAGGCTGCGAGATGCTTGCGCGCGTGACGCAGCCCAGCGGCTTCGCCCATCAGACCGAGCAAGCCGTCGAGATGCTCGAGCGCCGCCTCGAGCCGCGCCGCGCGGCTGAGCGCCGGCCTGCGGTGGCCGGAAGCCAGAAAATGCGCGACCTCGCCGACGAGCCAGGGCCGGCCGAGCGCCGCCCGGCCGATCATCACCGCATCGGCGCCGGACCTCTCCAGCATCACTGCGGCGTCTTCAGGGCTCGCACAGTCGCCATTGGCGACGAGCGGAATGCGCAGCGCCCGCCGCACCTCGGCGATAGCGCTCCAATCCGCCCTGCCCTCATAAAATTGCGCGCGCGTGCGTCCGTGCACCGTGACCATCGCTGCGCCCTCGCTCTCGACGAGGCGCGCCAGCTCGGCCGCATTGCGCGAGGCGTCGTCCCAGCCGAGCCGCATCTTGACGCTGACCGGAACCGTCACCGCGCCGACCGCGGCGCGCACCAGCGACGCGGCGAGCGCCGGATCGCGCATCAGCGCCGCGCCGGCGAGGCCGCCGGTCACCCTTTTGCACGGACACCCCATGTTGATGTCGATGAGCTTCGCCCCCGCCGCCTCGGCGCGCCGCGCCGTCTCGGCGATCGATGCGGGATCGCGCGCCGCGATCTGGACGATATGAGCGTCGAGCCCGGCGCCGTCGAGACGCTGGCGGGCCTCGAGATCGCCGCGTGCCAGCGCGCTCGCGCCGACCATCTCGCCGACCGCCGCCGCGGCGCCGAAGCGCAGCGCGATGCGACGCATGGCGGAGTCCGTCACGCCGGCCATCGGCGCGAGCAGAGCGCGCCCGGGAAGATGAAGCGAACCGATGCGCAAAGGCGTGGCTCCCAGGGTCTCGCCTATAATTTCATCAGTTTTCATCATGCCTACACTATATGCACAGCCTTACGTACGCAATGAGTACATCCCCCGAAAATCGCTCTTTGCGTTAGCGAAAATTGACGCGAAAGCCAAAACGCGAGAGAGGAACGGCCATGAGCGTCTCCTCCCCCATCGCAATTCTGACCGTCGCCGGCGGCCGCGGCTCCCGGGCCGGCGACGGCCTTCCAAAACAATATCGTGCGCTTTTCGGCAAGAGCATTCTGACGCGCACGCTGGAGGCGCTGCACGCGGCCGCGCCAGAGGCGGCGCTGCAGGTGGTGATTCACCCCGACGACGACGCGCTCTATGCGGACGCCGTCGCGCTTCTGGCGCCCGGCGCAAAGGCGCGGCTGCTTCCGCCCGCGCTCGGCGGCGCGAGCCGGCGGGAGAGCGCGCGCAACGGGCTCGAGGCGCTGGCCTCGCTCGCCGAAGCGCCCGAGATCGTGCTGATCCATGACGCGGCCCGGCCCTTTGTCGACGCCGGCCTCGTCGCCCGCGCCATCGACGCCGCGCGCGCCCATGGCGCCGCCGTTCCCGGCCTGCCGCTCACCGACACGGTAAAGCAGGTCGACGGCGCAGGAGTGGTCGTTGCGACGCCGGATCGCGCCGCGCTGCGCTGCGTCCAGACGCCGCAATCCTTCGCCTTTCCGCTGATCCTCTCCGCCCATCGCGCCGCCAGCGCCGGGGCGGAGCTCACCGACGACGGCATGGTCGCCGAAGCGGCGGGGCACAAAGTGCACGTGTTCGCCGGCGATCCGGCCAATTTCAAGCTCACGACTGCGGAGGACTTCTTGCGCGCGCAGAGGCAAGTGCTCGGCGATCTCTCCGACATCCGCACCGGCCAGGGCTATGACGTCCACGCTTTCGGCCCCGGAGACAAGGTCTGGCTCGGGGGCGTTCCAGTGCCTTATTCCCGAGGCCTCGCCGGCCATTCGGACGCCGATGTGCTCGCTCACGCGATCACCGACGCTCTGCTCGGCGCGCTCGCCGATGGCGACATCGGCAAGCATTTTCCACCCTCCGACCCGCAATGGAAGGGCGCCGCCTCGTCCATCTTCCTCGCCTATGCGGCGAAGCGCGTGCGTGAGCGCGGCGGGATCATCGCCCATGTCGACGCCACCATCGTCTGCGAGGCGCCCAAGATCGGCCCACATCGCGATGCGATCCGCGAGAGCCTCGCCAAGATCATGGAGGTGGATGTCTCCCGCGTCGCGGTGAAGGCGACGACGACGGAGCGCCTCGGCTTCACCGGCCGCCAGGAGGGCATGGCGGCGCTGGCGCTGGCGACGGTGCGATTGCCGGAGCGGCCTCCGATGTGAGAACATCCGGGTCCGACATCAAATTGTCACATAAAAAGAAGGGTCTAAGTGCTCCTGGCTTAGCTTTTTGGAAAGGTGCGGCGGGGCATTGGTCGAGCGTCCTCTCAAAGCGGCTTTCGACCCGATGAAATCCAGCCTCACGCGCAAACTCGGCGGCGTAGTCGCGCTGCTCGGCGCTCTCGCTCTTTGCCTCTCCTTTTTCATCGTTTTGCAGTCGCGCCTCCACTCTCGACAAACAGAGGAGATAGAGGCGGCCTATGACTTCGCCTCTATGGCGCGAGGCCTCGTGCAGGCGACCCAGCACGCGGCGATCGCGGCGAATGCGGTTTTTTCGGCGGACGAAAAGAACGAGTTCGGGCGCAAACTCGATACACTGCGACAGGCGCTGACTCGCTTGCACGAGGCGAGCGACGCGCTCCTGTCGCGCGCCGACCATCGCCTGACGGAGAGTCAGAGGACGCAGCTCGCGCTCGCGGTCCGAGAATTCATCGCCTATCAGAACGAAACCATCGAGCTCGGCCTCAGTGTCTCGCCGAAAGCGGCGCTGCTTCAGGCCAATGACGAAGCGACGGTCGCCAATCGCGAGCGGATGATCGCCGATATGGACGCTTTCGCGCGCGTGACGCTGGAGCGCCTCGCCGCCAACCGCCGGGCGCAAGAAGCCGAGCGAAGCCTCGGCGAAACGCTGACGCTCGTTGTTCCGGCGGCCGCAGTGGTCATCGCGCTGGGAGTCGCGTTTTGGATCGTCGCGACGCAGATTCAAGGCCCGCTCGCGACGATCGCCCTGGCAATGAAGCGGGCGTCCGAGCAAGACTTCGGCGCGGACATTCCATTTGTCGAGAGGCGCGACGAGATCGGCGACATGGCGAGGGCGCTGCGCGCCTTCGAGGCGGCGGAGCAGGAGAAGCGCCGTCTCGAGGCGGACGCAGAGACGCAACGCCGTCTCGCGGCCGAGCTGCATGAAGCGAGCGAATTGGAGCGCCGCCGCACGGCGGACGAACAGGCCAAGGTCGTCGCCTCGCTCGCGCGCGGGCTCGAGCGGCTCTCATACGGCGACTTCACCATCCGGCTCGCAACGCCTTTCGCCCGCGATTACGAGCCGCTGCGGGCGGATTTCAACACCGCCGTCGAAAGATTGGGACAGGCCATGACGGCGGTCGCGAAGAACTCCCGAGCGGTGCTCGACGGCACACAGGAAGCGGGTCGGGTGGCCGATCATCTCGCCGAGCGCAGTGAAAGACAGGCGGTAGACCTCGAGAGGGCGACGGCCGATCTCGATCGATCGACGGACGCGATCAGGCGCACCGCGCAAACGACTGCAAAGGCGCGCGATCTCGTGACGCGCGCCAGCGGGGGCGCGCGGGAGGGCGGCGAAGTCCTGCGGGAGACGATCACGGCGATGAGCGCGATCGAGGCCTCGTCCGGAGAAATCGGTCAGATCGTCGGCCTCATCGACGACATCGCCTTTCAGACCAACCTTCTCGCTCTCAACGCCGGGGTCGAGGCGGCGCGCAGCGGCGAGGCGGGCCGCGGCTTCGCGGTTGTCGCCTCGGAAGTGCGCGCGCTCGCCCAGCGCGCGCTCGAGGCGGCCAAGCAGATCGGCGTGCTCGTCTCGACGTCGCAGGCGCAGGTCGCAAAGGGCGTCGCGCTCGTGAACGAGACGAGTCGAACCCTGACCGGCGTCGTCCAGCTGACCTCGGCCACCTGCGCGCTCGTGGACGAGGCCGCGGCGTCGTCGCAGGAGCACTCGACGAGCCTCGGCGACATCTGCGCGACGATCGGCCGCATCGACCGAACGACACGCGAGAACGCCGTTATGGCGGAGCAATCTTCGTCCGCCAGCGCTGCGTTGGCGGAGCGCACGCGCGAGCTGATCGAGCAGATCGGCCGGTTGCAGATCGTCGTGACCGACGAAGCGAGAGCGGCCTGACGAGTTTGGGGGGACTAGGGACCGTGTGTCGCGACTCTGGCCTCGCGATCTCCGAGACGCTGACCACGGTCGATATGCGCCTGTTTCGCGCCATCTGCGGCGAGAGAGGAGAAACCCATGCCTGCTTCCCACCTCACTCGCCTCGCCGAACGCCTCCTCGAGTTCTGCCGCACGCAGAACCTCCGGCTCGCGACGGCCGAATCCTGCACCGGCGGCCTCGTCGCCGGGGCGATCACCGGCGTCGCCGGCTCGTCGGACGCCTTCGACCGCGGCTTCGTCACTTATTCCAATGCGGCGAAGGAGGAGATGCTCGGCGTGCCGCATGATCTCCTCGCTCGCTTCGGCGCCGTCAGCGCCGAGACCGCGCGGGCGATGGCGCAGGGGGCGGTCGAGCGCTCCTTCGCCGATATCGCCGTCTCTGTCACCGGAATCGCCGGCCCCGGCGGCGGCAGCGTGGAGAAGCCGGTGGGTCTCGTCCATTTCGCCTGTCTGCGCAAGGGCTTCGGCGTGGAGCATGTGGAGCGCCGCTTCGGGGCCCTCTCGCGCGAGGCGATTCGCGAGGCGTCGGTCGCCCAAGCACTGGAGATGCTGATCGCGGCCGCTCAGCGGCGGCCGTAGACCTCGCCGGCCCGCTTCACGAAAGCGTCGGCATATTTGTGAAAGGCTTGGTCGAACATCGCGCCCATCACCAGGCCGAGCGCCCGGCTGCGGAACTCGTAATTGATGTAGAACTCGACCACCGAGCGCGCGCCGCCATCGGCCCCGTCCGGCTCGTCGACGAAGGTCCAGCGGTTCTCCAGCTTCTTGAACGGCCCGTCGATATATTCGACGAGAATTTCGCGCTTGGCTGCGTCGCAGGTGACGCGGCTGGTGAAGCGCTCGCACACCGCTTTGAAGCCGACCTCCATCTCGGCGACGATGATCTCCTTCCCCTCCTCCGTCGTCGTCCGCCGCCGAACGCGCAGCGCCTCGCAGAGCGGCACGAATTTGGGATAGGATTCGACGTCCCTGACGAGGGCGAACATGTCGTCGGCGCGAAAGGCCACGCGGCGGCGGTTGCGGAAGCTCTTCATGGCGAACGCTACTAGCACTATGCCGAAGCCGGGGAAATGGCTCTCGCCGCGCTGTCGAGCCGCCCTATCTCGCCGCCTCGAAGCGAGATGGAAGAGCGCATGCTCGAGATCAAGCGCGTCTACGACCCGCCCGCACCCGACGACGGGATGAGAATCCTCGTCGATCGCCTGTGGCCGCGCGGTCTCTCGAAAGCGCGCGCGGCGCTCGATGAGTGGAACAAGGAGATTGCGCCGAGCGACGCTCTGCGCCGCTGGTTCGGACATCGGCCGGAGCGCTGGGAGGAGTTCAAGGCGCGCTATGCGCAGGAGATCCGCGAGCGCCATGCCGAGGATGCGGCGCGCCTGCGCCGCCTCGCCCGCGGTCGCGTCGTGACGCTGCTGTTCGCCGCCCGCGAGCCGCATATGAACAACGCCGCCGCCTTGAAAGAGATCATCGCAAGGCGCGCGGGCCCTCAGTCCGTGGCGAAGCCCTCGTCCTTCATATAGAGGTTGCGCACGCCCTTGCACCAGTCGAGCTTGAAGTCCTGCGCGCCCCAATCGTCCCAGCTGACGCGGAACGGCACGACGCAGGCGCCCTCGTTGCTGTTCCAGTCCATCGGGACCGATTGGCCGGGATGGATGCGGTCGCGCAGCCAATTCTTGCTCCAGCGGCCGTTCTGATAAGTGTAGAAGCCGTTGATCGTGTAGCCCTTGGCGCGATTGTGCAGCCGAAAGGCGTAATCGCTGGCCGACGCCTCGGCGAGCCGCGCGGCGAGCCCCAGAACGATCAGGGCGCCGACCATCTTGCGCATTCCAATTCCCTCGAATCACCTGAAAAGCTCTTCAGCGCCGAGAGTTTAGGCGAGCTATAGCGTCGCCGGCAATGCGCGCCGAGGCGTCTTTCAGCCGAGCCCCCGCGCGCGCTTCAGCCGCTCGAAATCCTCGCCCGCGTGATGCGAGGAGCGGGTCAGCGGCGAGGCGGCGACCATGGCGAAGCCCTTGGCGAAGGCGATCGTGCGCAGCGCGTCGAACTCCGGCGGCGGGACGAATCGGGCCACCGCATGATGCTTGCGGGTCGGTTGCAAATATTGGCCGAGGGTGAGGAAATCGACCTCCGCCACGCGCAGATCGTCCATGACCTGGAGGATCTCGTTGCGCTCCTCCCCGAGCCCGACCATCAGGCCCGATTTGGTGAAGATTGCGGGGTCGAGCTCCTTGACGCGCTGGAGCAGGCGCAGCGAGTGGAAATAGCGGGCGCCCGGCCGCACCGTCACATAGAGCGACGGGACCGTCTCGAGATTGTGATTGAAGACGTCCGGCCGCGCCGCGACGACTTTTTCGAGCGCGCCCGGCTTGCGCAGGAAGTCGGGGGTCAGCACCTCGATCGTGGTGGTCGGACAGGCGGCGCGGATGGCGCGAATGGTCGCGGCGATATGGGCGGCGCCGCCGTCGTCGAGATCGTCGCGGTCGACCGAGGTGACGACGACATGGGCGAGGCCGAGCCGCGCCGTCGCCGCGGCGACCCGCTCGGGCTCGGTCCGATCGAGCGGGCCGGGCAGTCCGGTCGCGACATTGCAGAAGGCGCAGGCGCGCGTGCAGACCGAGCCCATGACGAGGAAGGTCGCGTGCTTCTGCTCCCAGCACTCGCCGATATTGGGACAGGAGGCCTCGCGGCAGACGGTCGAGAGCCCCTGCTCCGCGAGGATGGAATCGGTCGCGCGGAAGGCGGCCGAGCCCGGCGCCTTGACGCGGATCCACTCCGGCTTGCGCAGGATCGGCGCATCCGGTCGATGCGCCTTCTCGGGATGGCGCGCGGGCTTGCGCGGATCGTCGTTCAGCAGGTCGAGGAGGACGGTCATGCAGGTTCCGCGCGATGGTCGATAGTGCGAGCCTGAAGGCTCGCGGTCCAGGGGGCCGCGCTTTGGACCGCGAGCCTTCAGGCTCGCACTCGCCGAAGATAAGCGCGATCCGCTCGGACGAGAAGGGCGCGCGGCCGAACGCCGCTGCGCTCAGTCTTCATGCGATACTTTAACTTCAACAAATTTATGTATTGTTTTCATGTATTTGCACTAAAAACTTAATGTTTTAGATCGCCTTGTCACACATGCTCGACGGCGGTGACGCCGGGGATCGTTTGCAGGGCGCCGGCCATGTCCGGCGACACCGTATAACCGCCCGGCAATTTGATCTCGACCTCGCTCGCCCCACGCTCCAGGGACACGACCAGCGACACCTCGCCCTCGCCGCGCGCGCTCAGCCGCGACTTGATCTTATCCAGCGGCGCGGCGTCGCGCAGGAAGATGCGCAGGCCTTTTTGCGTTTTCGCCACCGCGGCGGCGAGCGGCTCGACCGCGGTGATGCGGGCGCGGACGTCCTCGCCCTCGACGCTCGCGCTCAGCGTCACCATCACGGTCGCGCCCTTCTCGAGCAGGTCGCGATATTGGGTGAGGCCCTCCTGGAACAGGATCGCCTCATATTGCCCGCTGTCGTCCGAGAGCTGGACGATGCCCATTTTCGAGCCCGATTTGGTGCGCCGCTCGGCGCGGTCGAGCACCACGGCGGCGAGCCGCGCCGCCGTCGCGCCGCGCTTGACCGCGGCGGTGAACTCGGCCCAGCGCGTGAGCCGCCGCTTCGCCAGCACGCCGGCGAAGGAGTCGAGCGGATGGCCGGTGAGGAAGAAGCCGGCGGCGTCGAACTCGCGCTTCAACTTCTCCGAAGCGGTCCAGGGCTCGGCCTTGGGCAGCGCCAGCTCCTCGGACGGGCCGCCGCCGAACAGAGCATTTTGGCCGAGCTGGCGGTCCTCGGCGGTGCGGTTGGCGGCGGCGAGGATGGTCTCGATCGCGCCGACGACGCGGGCGCGGTCGCTCTCCATCTCGTCGAAGGCGCCGCAGCAGGCGAGATTCTCCAACACCTTCTTGTTGACCTCGCGCGGATTGATGCGCCGCGCGAAATCGCCGAGGCCGCGGAACGGCTCGTCGCCGCGCGAGCGCACGATCGAGGCCGCCTGCCCCTCGCCGACGCCCTTGACCGCCGAGAGCGCATAGCGGATCGCCAGCGCGCCGTCGGCGCCGGGGGCGACGTCGAAATCGACGCCCGAGCGGCGGATCGAGGGAGGCTCGACGGCGATGCCGAGCCGGCGCGCCTCATTGCGGAATTCGGCGAGCTTATCGGTGTTGCCCTTGTCGAGCGTCATCGAGGCGGCGAGGAACTCGACCGGATAATGCGCCTTGAACCAGGCGGTCTGGAAGGCGATCAGCGCATAGGCCGCCGCATGGCTCTTGTTGAAGCCGTAATCGGCGAATTTCGCGAGCAGATCGAAGATCTCGCTGGCCTTGGCCGGCTCGAGGCCCCGCTCCACCGCGCCGCTGACGAAGCGCTCGCGCTGCGCGTCCATCTCGGCCTTGATCTTCTTGCCCATGGCGCGGCGCAGCAGATCGGCCTCGCCCAGCGAATAGCCGGACAGCACCTGGGCGATCTGCATCACCTGCTCCTGGTAGATGATGACGCCGAACGTCTCCTTTAAGATGTGCTCGATCTTGGGGTGGATATAGTCCGCCTCCTCGTCGCCGAGCTTCACCGCGCAATAGGTCGGGATGTTCGCCATCGGACCCGGCCGATAGAGGGCGACGAGGGCGATGATGTCCTCGAAATGGTCGGCGCGCATGTCGACCAGCGCCTTGCGCATGCCGGCGCTTTCCAGCTGGAACACGCCCACCGTCTCGCCGCGTCCGAGCATTTCGTAGGTCTGGGGGTCCTCGAGCGGAATGGCGGCGAGATCGAAATCCGCAACGCGCCGGCGCACCAGATCGACGGCGGTGGCGAGCACGGTGAGGGTCTTGAGGCCGAGAAAGTCGAATTTGATGAGCCCGGCCTCGTCCGCCCATTTCATATTGAACTGCGTGGCCGGCATGTCGGACTTCGGATCGCGATAGAGCGGAACCAGAGTGTCGAGCGGCCGATCGGCGATGACGACGCCGGCCGCATGGGTCGAGGCGTTGGAATAGAGCCCTTCCAGCGATCCGGCGATCTTGAACAGGCGCGCGACCTTGCCGTCCTCGGCGATGGCCTCGCGCAGCTTCAGCTCGCCGGCGACCGCCTCGGCGAGGCTCACCGGCTTCGCCGGGTTCTGCGGCACCAGCTTAGCGAGCTTGTCGACCTGGCCGAGCGGCATTTCCAGCACGCGGCCGACGCTGCGCAGCACGCCGCGGGCTAGGAAGGAGCCGAAGGTGATGATCTGCGCGACGCGGTCCGCCCCATAGCGGTCGCGGACATATTCGATCACCTCCTCGCGCCGCGACTGGCAGAAGTCGATGTCGAAATCCGGCATCGACATGCGTTCGGGGTTCAGGAAGCGCTCGAAGAAAAGGCCGAAGCGCAGAGGATCGAGATCAGTGATGGTGAGCGCATAGGCGACCAGCGAGCCGGCGCCCGAGCCGCGCCCCGGCCCCACCGGAATCCCCTTCGATTTCGCATATTTGATGAAGTCGGAGACGATAAGGAAGTAGCCGGGGAAGCGCATTTTCTCGATCGTGTCGAGCTCGAAGGCGAGCCGCGCCTCATAGGTCTCGCGCGTCTGGCCGGGCGCCGGCGGATGCGTCGCGAGCCGCGCCTCCAGCCCCTCCTGCGCCTGACGGCGCAACTCGCGCGTCTCGATCACCTCGAGCGCTTCGCCGCCGCCCTCCCCGTCGCGCATGAAGCGCGGCATGATCGGCTTGCGCTTCGTCGCCCGCACGGCGACTCGGCGGGCGATCTCCACCGTCGACGCCGTCGCCTCGGGGAGATCGGCGAAGAGAGCGAGCATCTCCTTGCGCGTCTTGAAATAATGCTGCGGCGAGAGGCGCCGCCGCTCGGCGACGCCGGTCACCGTCCCGTCGGCGATGCAGAGCAGCGCGTCATGGGCCTCGTGATCCTCGGCCGCGGCGAAGAAGGGCTCGTTGGCGGCGACCAGCGGCAGGCCGCGACGGAAGGCGAGATCGAGCAATTGCGGCTCGACGCGGCGCTCGTGATCGAGGCCATGGCGCTGCAATTCGACATAGAGCCGGCCGTCGAACAAAGGCTCCAGCGCCTCGAGCCGGGCGCGCGCCTGTTCCGGCCGGCCGCGGGCGAGCAGCGTGTCGAGGCCGCCCTCGGGGCCGCCGGTGAGCGCGATCAGCTCGCTGCTCGACGCGGACAGCTGCTCCATCGTCACATGCGGCGTCTCGCCCAGCTCCGGCCCGAGCCAGGCGCATGTCGCCAGCCGGATCAGATTGGCGTAGCCGGCCTCGGATTTGGCGATGAGGACGATATTGCCGCGTCCGTCCGCGGTGAGGCTCTGCGTTCCGTCGCCGAAATCGACAGTGAGCTGAATGGCGGGAATGGGCTGCAGGCCGGCCTTGGCGGCCTTTTCGGAAAACTCCAGCGCGCCGAACAGATTATTGCTGTCGGTGATCGCCAGCGCCGGCATCTCGTCCTTCTCGGCGAGGCCGATGAGGCGCGAGATCGTCAGCGCGCCTTCGCGCAGCGAGAAGGCGGTATGCACATGCAGATGGACGAAGCCGACGCCCGCGCTCATTCCCTGCCGCTCCCTTGAAGATAGGACGGCTCATATCGCGCCGCAGCGGAGGGATTGGCAATAATCGAGCGGCGAGCCGCGCCGATTGACCACAGGCTTCGGGCGCCGCCGTGCAAAATGGGAACGCCGAGCAGAACGGATCTGCTCGGCGTTGGGTTCCGAACGCTTCGAGGACGTCGCCGGCTCACTCGGCCGAGGTGTAGACCTTGGACGCGGCCGTCTCGACGGGCTTGAAGGCTTCCTTGGCGAGGCTGGAATAGAGCTCGCCGATCTTGGTCGCCTCGGCGATGAAATCCTCATAGGCGCCCTTGGCGAAGTCCGACTGCAGCTGCAGAGCTTCGTCGATCTTCTTGACGCCGATAAGCTTTTCCGCGAGCAGGCGGCTCTTCTCGAACGACTTTTTCGAATAATCGGTGGCCTCGGCGGCGATCGTCTGCCAGCCCTTGGTGACGGCGGCGGTAGCCGCGGACACCGCCTCGAACTGCTCCTTGCCCAGCTGCTGAACGGTCTCGAAAGTGGCAACCATCGGTGTCGTCCTCGTATCGATCGCGCGGCCCCGCCCCATGGCGAACGATCCGCACGCTCTCAATCACGGGGCCAACCTTATATGCGATGCACAATCGAAGTCAATACGTATGTTGCGATGCAATACCACACGAGGGAAATCATTTCGCCTTAACCCGGGGGTAACCTCATATTCCTAGCATTGTAATCATGTGTCTTTTCGGCAACGCAGCGGCGAGCGGGGCCGAGACCGTGGGCAAAATCAGGATCGCGAGCAAATGACGAACGGCCGATCAATGACGAAAGACGCTGTCGCCGGCCGGCTCATGCAGCGCAAATGGGCCATTTTTCGCTTCGTCGCTCTGGCGGCGCTGCTAGCCGCCGTCGTCTCATCGCCGGCGCAGGCGCGCCGCCATCACCATGGGCGCGGCCATCACACATCGGGCCTGCGGCATGTGTCGCATCATCACGGCGGCGCTCAGCTCGCCCATGCGGTGCGGCGCGGCGCCGGCGGTCCGGCCTTCGCGGCGATCGTCGTCGACGCCAACACCGGCCGCACGCTCTATGGCCGCAGCGAGAACGAGCTGCGCCATCCCGCCTCGATCACCAAGGTGATGACGCTCTATCTGCTGTTCGAGCAGCTGGAGAAGGGCCGGCTGCGTCTCGACTCGCCGCTGGTGATCTCGGCTCATGCGGCCGCGCAATCTCCGACCAAGCTCGGACTTCCCCCCGGCCAGACGATCGACGTCGAGAACGCCATCAAGGCCGTCGTCACCAAATCGGCCAATGACATCGCGGTCGCCATCGCCGAGAACATCGCCGGCGACGAGGACGCGTTCGCGGAGCTGATGACGCGCAAGGCGCATTCGCTGGGCATGACCCGCACGCATTACGCCAACGCCTCGGGCCTGCCCAATGACGCGCAGATCACCACCGCGCGCGATCTTGCTGTGCTGGGGCGGGCGATCCAGGACCGCTTCCCGCACTACTACCGCTATTTCTCGACCTATAGCTTCACCTATCGCGGACAAGCGCACCGCAACCACAATCATCTGCTCGGCCAGATCGAAGGCGTCGACGGCATCAAGACCGGCTACACGCGCGCCTCCGGCTTCAACCTGCTGAGCTCGGTGCGGCGCGGGGGCCGGCATATCGTCGCGGTGGTGCTGGGCGGGACCTCTGGCCCGTCGCGCGACCATATCATGGCCGGCCTCATCGCTCAGCATATCGGCGAGGGCGATCAGGCGCGCACGGCGCGCGCCATCACCGAGAACGAGCCGGCCGCGCCGGCCGAGACCGATGTGGTCGCCGAGGAGGAGGATGCGCCGGCGGCGCAGTCGGAGCGGGCCGCTCCGGTCGTTCGCGCCGCGGCAGTCGCGCCGCTCGCTCTCGCCCCCGCGCCTGCGCCGGTCGTCGTCCCGAGCCCGGAGAAGGACAAGGCCGAGAAGCTCGACAAGATTCGCCCCGCCTTCGTGCCCGGCGGCCAAAAGCGCGCCGAGGCTCCCGCCGAAGCCGCGGCGCCGCACGCGACTCGCCATGAGCGCGCCCATGCGGCCTCGGACGGCTCCACCACGCGCCCGGGACGCCGCGAGGCGATCGCGGCGGCGACGACGCCCCCGGCCGCGCCGCGCCCGCCGGAGCGAGAACTCGCGCGCGACGCCGGCGAGAGCCACAAGGCCGAGGCCGCGCGTCCCGCGCATTCGGGATGGATGATCCAGATCGGCGCCACCGACGACGCCGACAAAGCGCAGGAGCTGCTCTCCCGCGCCCGCGCCCGAGGCGTGCCGCCCTCGGCCAAGGCCTTCACCGAGAAGGTTCACAAAGGAAAGGAGACCCTGTGGCGCGCCCGTTTCGCCGGGCTCGAGGAGAAAAGCGCGGAAGACGCCTGCAAGACGTTGAAGCGCTCTGGATTTTCCTGCTTCGCGACCAAGAACTGACGATTCGAGAACCAAACCCTTTTTCGTAAAAGCGTGACGCGTAAGCTCGAGAGTGACGTTCAATGATGACGCCGCATGAGGACTTCCTTGGCTTCGTTGACCCGGGCCGCGAGATCGGTCGTCCCGCCATGGTCCGGATGAAGCTTCTTCATCAAATCGCGATGCGCCCGCGCAATGTCCTGGCGCGCCGCTCCCTTCTTCAGGCCCAGAATTTCATAGGCCTCATCTTCCGTAATCGTGCCGCTGCGACGGTTTGGTCCGACGCCGCCCGCGTCGGCGCCCCCAGAGTCGCTTCGACCGTCTCCTGTCTGACGCCATCCGGCAAACCGGCGGTCGAAATACACCTCTAGGAGGCGGGCGCCGTCCGGGTCGACGCTGCGGCAGGTGCGGTAGAGCTCCATCAGCGCCGATTTGGTCAAGGCGTCGAGCCGCTTGCCCTCGTCCTTGCCGGCGAGGATGACGCCGCGGACGGCGCCGCTCGCGTGATCGAGCTCCATCTCGATCATCGCCGAGCGCACGCGCGAGACGCCGGGGCCGGTGGTCCCGAAACGCTTCACCCCGCGCGTCAAGGCGCCGATGACGAAGGCTCCGACCGCGATCAGGAACAATCCGGCGTCGATGCGCCCGCGCAGAATGAAGAACAGGCCGAGGGCGATCGCCCCCGCGCCGCCCGCCTGCTTCACCAGCCGCGCCAGCGTCGCCGGCGAGGCGCGGGTGAAGGCGCGAAGCGCGTAGAGTGCAACGACCAATGCGAGAAAACCGATCAGAATGGGCATCGAAGCGCGCTCCTCACCCCATCTGCGCCAACAAGAGCCGGGCCGCTTCCTCGCCGGCGCCGGCGCGACGCTCCAGCGCCGGCCGCCCACCCGCCGCATAGGCCGCGGCGGCGGCGAGAAGCTCGGCGAGACGACGCGGCGCCGAAGCGTCGAAGGCGGCATAGGCGCCGCCCGAGAGCCGCGCGATCTCGCGGAAGACGGCGCCCGCCGTAGCGTCGCCGCCTTCATGGAACATGAAGGCCTTCACCCCGACGAGGCCGAGACGTCCGGCGAGGACGCACAGGCGGTCGGCGTTCTCCTCCATCGCGTCGCCGACGAAGACGAGAGCCCCGACGCGTTTGCCGGCGGCTTCGTCCAGCGTGTGGCGCAGCACCTTCTCGATCTGGGTCTGCCCGCCGCGGCAGGAAATTCTCGCCATCAGAGCTGCGAGCCCCTGCCCGCCGTCGACGAAATGCGACGCCCGGCATTCGCCGAAGCCGCGGAAGAACACGAGCTGCACGCGCAGGCCGCCGAGCGAGGCGGCGGTGTCGAACATGCGGGTCTGGATCGACTGCGCCAGATCCCAGGTCGGCTGGCGGCTCATCGTGGCGTCGAGCGCGAAGATCAGCCGGCCGCAATCCTCCGATGCGTCGACGGCGACGCGCCGGGCCGTTTCTATGAACGCGTCCACCGCCCCCGACCCTGCGGAGCGTGGAAGCTGCGCCTTGCCCTCGTCATCGCTCACGGAAGTTCACGTCGCGTCTCTGAATGTCTATATCAGATCGGGCGAACCTGCGGAATGACAAGAGGCGCGAGCCTCGCCGAGACCTCATCCGCCGGCGCCGCCCGGGGAGGATAGACAAGAACATCTTCTCCGGGAAACGAAAAATCGCGCCGTTTCGAGGGAGTCCGACGCAAGCTATGACCGATCACGCCCCCCTCCTCGTCGCGACCCGCATCGCCGCCCTGCCCGGCGAGCCGAGCGCCGACATTCAATCGTTGATGGCGCGTTTCGCGCGCCGCCTCGCCCAATCCGGCGCGCGCGTCGCCGGCGTCACGCAGACCCGTTCCGTCGATCCTTCGACCGGACGCAGCCGCATCGCGCTGCGCGACGTCGGCAGCGGCGCGCTCGCGGCCATCTCACAGGATCTGGGGCCCGGCTCGGTCGCCTGCAATCTCGATTCGGGCGAGCTGGCGCAGGCCTGCGCGGCGATCGAGCGCGCCGCCGCCGAGGGCCTCGATTTGGCGATCATCAGCAAATTCAGCAAGCAGGAGGCGGCGCGCGGCGGCTTCGCCGACGCTTTTCGCGCGGCCATCGCCGCCAAGGTTCCGGTCGTCACCGCGGTCTCGCCTCATTATCTCACCGAATGGCGCGACTTCGCCGGGCCGCTCGCCGAGTTCCTCGAGCCGAGCGAGGAGGCGCTGGAGATGTGGTGGCGGCGCCTTCGCGCCGATCCCGCGAGCCGGAGAGAATGAATGCAGAAATCGATCGTCGTGACCGTGCCGCATGAGCTCGGCGCCGAGGTCGCCCGCAAGCGGGTCGCGGAGGGCGTCGAGCAGCTGCGGAGCGCCTATATCGAGAAGCTCGCCCATTCGGAAATCAGCTGGACCGGCGACCGCGCCGATCTCAAGGTCGTCGCCCTGGGCCAGACCACCACAGCGCGCATCGATGTGATGAACGATTCGCTGCGCATAGAGGTGTTCCTGCCCTGGCTGGTCGCCGCGCTCGCCGGACGTGTGCAGGCGGTGCTGACGGCGAGCGCGGAGAGCGCGCTGCGCATCGAGCACAAGCCGCCGAAAGGGTGAGCGGCTACGGCGTCTGGCGAAATCGAATCGCGGCGAACGGGGTTCCCCTCATGCGACCCCGCTTCGCGGGGCCACCTTCTCCCTATGGGAGAACTCGCCCGATCGCGGCTGAATGCGTCGCCGCCGAAACACCCTCAGTGGCGGAAATGCCGCATTCCGGTCAGCACCATGGCGAGGCCGGCTTCGTCGGCGGCGGCGATCACGTCCTTGTCGTTGACCGAGCCGCCCGGCTGAATGACCGCGGTCGCGCCGGCCGAGGCCGCCGCCAGCAGACCGTCGGGGAAGGGAAAGAAAGCGTCCGACGCGACAACCGAGCCAATTGCGAAGCTCTCGGTGACGCCCGCCTCCCGCGCGGCCTCCTCCGCCTTCACCGCGGCGACGCGGGAGGAATCGACGCGCGACATCTGGCCGGCGCCGACGCCGACCGTGGCGAGGTCGCGCGCATAGACGATGGCGTTGGACTTCACATGCTTGGCGACGCGGAAGGCGAATTTCAAATCGGCGAGCTCGCGCTCGCTCGGCGCGCGCTTCGTCGCCACGGTCAGCGTCATGTCGTCGACGACGGCGTTGTCGCGCGATTGCGCGAGAAAGCCGCCGGCGACGCTGCGAAACGTCAGTCCACGCGCGCGCGGATCCGGCAAGCCGCCGGCGAGCAGCAGGCGCAAGTTCTTCTTGGCCGCGACGAGCGCGATCGCCTCCTCGTCGGCGTCCGGCGCGATGATGACCTCAGTGAAGATCTTCACCACCTCGCGCGCGGCGGCCGCGTCGAGCCGGCGGTTGAAGGCGACGATGCCGCCGAAGGCGGACACCGGATCGCAGCGCAGCGCCCGGGCGTAGGCTTCGGCGAGGCTCGGCCCCTCGGCGACGCCGCAGGGATTCGAATGTTTGATGATGGCGACCGCAGCCGTGCGCGCGGGGTCGAATTCCGCGACCAGCTCATAAGCGGCGTCGGTGTCGTTCACATTATTATAGGAGAGCTGCTTGCCCTGGGCCTGCCGCGCCGTCGCGACGCCGAAACGCGCGTCGCCGGAGAGGTAGAAGCCGGCCGATTGATGTGGATTCTCGCCGTAGCGCATCGGCTCGGCGAGCTTGCCGCCGAAGGCGCGCCAGGGCGGCGTCGCCTCGCCGAGCGAGGCCGCGAGCCAATTCGAGATCGCCGCGTCATAGGCGGCGGTTCGGGCGAAGGCTTTTTGCGCGAGACGCCGACGCGTCGCCAGAGTGGCGGCGCCATTGTTGGCCTCGAGCTCGGCGAGGAAGGGCGCATAGTCCTCTGGATCGACGATCACCGCGACGTCGTCGTGGTTCTTGGCCGCGGCGCGGATCATCGCCGGCCCGCCGATGTCGATATTCTCGACACAATGCTCGAAGGAGCCGCCGGCGCGCAACGTCTCCTCGAACGGATAGAGATTGACGACGAGCAGATCGATCGGACGAATGTCGTGCGCCAGCATCGCCGCCTCATGCTCGGGATTCTCGCGGATGGCGAGAAGGCCGCCATGGACCTTTGGATGCAGCGTCTTGAGGCGCCCGTCCATCATCTCCGGAAAGCCGGTCACATCGGCGACGTCGTTGACGGGAAGCCCGGCCTCGGCGAGCGCCTTGCGCGTGCCGCCGGTGGAGACGAGCGCGACGCCGCGCGCCGCGAGCGCGCTGGCGAGATCGACGAGGCCCGTCTTGTCGGAGACGGAGACGAGGGCTCTGGCGATGGGGCGCAGATCGACCGGCATTCAGATCCTTTCGGGGGAGCGCGCGAGGCGCCTCAAACGCATTCGAAGTCCGCGAAGAGCGAGCCTGAAGGCTCGCGCCCCGTCACGGAGCCCGGCGATTATCATATATCCCGGGGTGCGGAAACCAACTCCTCGCCGCGCTCGTCGACACGGGTGAACGACCAGCGCAGGCGCGCGTCCTCGCGGTCGCGGCCGGAAACGACGAGCTGCGCGCATTTGCGCGCGCCGCAGGCGCCGGCGAAGAACACGCTGTCCTCGATCGCGACCTCGGCGTCGGCCTCGAAAGCGACATGTACGGCGCCGCAGGAGATGAGCGCGCCCCGCCCCTCGGCCAGCGGCGCGACCTCGGCTCTCGGATGGAGATGGAAGCGCAGCACGAAATCGCGCGCCGGAACGCCAGCCCGCGTGGCGACCAGCCGGTCCTCGCCGAACAGTTGCGCCCCGTCATGCGTCAGCGACAGCATGCGCTCGTGCCAGAGGCCGAGCTCGGCCGCATAGCCGTCATGGGCGAGCTCCAGCACGCGGCTCGAGCCGGTGGCTCGCCGAAGCGCCCTCACCTCGCGCGGGCCGGCGACGATGCGCTCCTCGCCGTGCTGCGCGCGGATGCGGCAGGAGGAGCGGTCCTCGACGACGAGCGTCGAATGGGCGGCGGTGACGCGCGCCAGCTGGCGCGAGGCCTCGGCGCTCGCCGGCGGCGCGCCGCAGTTCACGACGATGCGCTCGCCGAGAATCGAATATTCGAAAGAGAGGCACCCCGCATGCGCCGCGCCGGCGAAAGACGGCGGTGGCGGCGCGCCCGCGTCGACGACGACCACCGCTTCGCCCGCCTGCAGGCGCCGATAGCCCGATTGCGGCGCGTCGAGCGGCGGCGGGCCGGAGGCGTCGTCGTGCGCGAGGACCGTCGCCAGCCGATCCGGCGGCGCGCAGCCCATGCCGTTGAACAGCGCCAGCGAGCCGTCGCCGTGCTGCATCAGCCGCAGGAAGGAGATCATTTTTGCGATCGACGGCAGCAGCCGCTCGGGCGGACGGCGGCCGCGCGCCGCATAAGCGCGACGCAGCGGCAAGAGATCGAGCAGCAGCTCGACCAGCGCCTCCGGATTGCGCGAGACGTGGCCGCCATCGTCCAATATCTGCCGCGTCAATTCGGCGTCGAGCAGATCGGTGGCGCGAGCCTCGAACTTACGGCTCGCATCGCCGCAGACGCCGAAGGCGGCGAGCGCGACCGCGCAGATCAGCCGATCGGATCCGGCTCGCGGCGCCGCCAGCGCGCGCAGCAGGCGCCGGGCGTTGCCGCCGAGCGCCTCCATGAAACGATCATAGAAGTCCTGATCGGCGTCCTCGAGCAGGATCGGCGATTGCGCGAGCCAGGACAGAGTGCGCCGCGCGACGACCGCCGGCTCGAAAGCGGGATCGTTCGGCGCGGGCCGGCGAATGGCCAGGAAATCCTCGGCGAGGGCGCGGGCGTTGGCGCGCGCTAGCGCCTTGTCGGCGGCGCGCAGATGGCGCAGCCAAGCGAAGCCGGCGAGCGAGCGCCGCCAAGCGGCGGAGGGCGGATCGATGGCGAAAGGCGAGCGCCCCTGCGTCTCGACGATCTTGCCGGCGAACGAAAAATAGCCGGCGTAGATTTCGTCGGCGACCGTCGGATCGGCGGTGCGTATGTCCTGCGGCGCGATATGGAGTCGCTCCGGCGCGTTGAGCCCCATCGCCTGGACGACGTAATAGGGCGCACGGACGGCGCGCGCGACGGAGACGGCGCTCTTTTGGGCGAAGAGGCTCGCGAACCTCATGCCGGAGCGGATGGCCGTGTCGCTCAGAGCGCCCTCCTCACGCGCCGAGCTTCGGCTCGGCGCCGTCCTTCGCAATCGTGGCTCGCTGGGCGGTCCAGCGGAATGATCGATCGAAGCCGCGAGCCCACGGAGCGAGCCTCCAAGACTTGCTCTTTCAATGCTGTCGGATCGGCTGAATCACAACGCTAGCCTTTACCACCAGCGCCGCGCGCCGTCAGCCGCGCCGCGAAAAGCGCGCGGCGAAAAACCCGTCGACGCCGCGAAGGCGCGGCTCCTCCGCCGGCCAATGCGACGGCAGCGAGCGGAGATCGCCCTCCGCGGTCACGAACTCGTGCGGAATTCCCTCGCCCTCGGCGTCGATGGGAATGCGGCGCATGTCCGGCTGCCGGCGCAGGAAGGCGGCGACCTGGGCCTCGCCCTCCTCCGGCTCCAGCGAGCAGGTGCAATAGACCATGCGCCCGCCCGGCCGCAGCAGCGCCGCGGCGCGGTCGAGCATTTTCGATTGCAGCGAGGCGAGCGCATCGAGATCGCCGGGCTTCTTGATCCAGGCGACATCGGGATGGCGGCGGATTGTGCCGGTCGCCGAGCAGGGCGCGTCGACGAGGATCGCATCGAACGGCCGCGCCTGAAAGCTGGTGGCGTCGCCGACGGCGATGTCGGCGTGCAGTCGCGCCCGCTGCAGATTGGCGGCGAGCAGCTTCAGGCGCTCGGCCGAGCGATCGAGCGCCGTGACCAGAGCGCGCGCCTGCGCGAGCTGCGCCGTCTTGCCGCCGGGCGCGGCGCACATGTCGAGGATGCGTTCGTCCGGCTCGGCGCGCAGCAGCCGCGCCGGCAGCGCCGCGGCCGCGTCCTGCACCCACCATTCGCCCTCTTCATATCCCTCGAGCCCGGCTATCGGCTCGAGCGTGCGCAGACGCACCGAGCCTGTCGGCATGACCACGCCGTCGAGCCGCTCGGCCCAGCGCTCCGGCTCCGACTTGACGGTGACATCGAGCGGCGGCTCCAGCATATGCGCGCGGGCGAAGGCGCGCGCTTGCGCCTCGCCATAGGTTTTGGTCCAGCGCTGCGCGAGCCAGGACGGCGTGTCGAGCTCCAGCGGATCGCAGTCGAGAAACTCCTCGCGCCGACGCACGAGATTGCGCAGCACGCCGTTCACGAGGCCGGCGAAAGGCGCGGTCTTCGGCTCGAGCCGCGCCGCGCGCACGGCGAGGTCGACGGCCGCGTGGTCGGGCGTATCGAGAAAAAAGATCTGCGCCGCCGCGACGATCATCGGCCATTCGAGCCGCGCGCCCTGCTTGGGCAGGCCCTTGTCCATCAGCGCGGCGAGCGCATGGCGGATCGTGCCGAGCCGGCGAATCGCCGCGCTGGCGATCGATCGCGCCAGCGCCGCGTCGCGCGCGTCGAGCCCGGCGACCCGCTGGGGAACGGCCTGCGGCGAGAAACGTTCGTCGAGCCGGCGCCCGCCCTGCACCACATCGGCGATGACATGGGCGGCGGCGATGCGCGCGGCGAGCCCCGGCACCTGCGCCGCTTCCGCTTCACGCGCTGCGTCGGCGGGCACAAAAGCCGCGCGCGGCTTGATCCTGGCCTTGGTGGAGATGGGCTTATCCTCGCTCATGAACAAATCGCACCTTCGACGCGGATCGAATCGTCGTTTATACCACACGCGGAGCTGGCGCCGGGCGAGCCCCGGCAGGAGTGACGAGAAGCAGAGTGACGAGTCGCATGGACGAAGAGCAGACGGTCCGACCCGAAGCGACGGAAGAGCCGATGCGGCGGCTTCCGCCTGCGGCGCTGCGCGCGCTCGCCGAAGCGCAGGAGCGCCGCCGCCGCGCCGAGCGCCCCGCCCCGCCCGCCGAGATCGGCGGTCGCGGAGGGCTCGACCCCGCTCGCTACGGCGATTGGGAGTCCGGAGGAATCGCCAGCGATTTTTGACAGGCCCGGCCGCTCGCGCGGCCGTGCGCCATCTGAATGTCGCAAGACACACCACCGCCGGCCCGGCCGGCCATATGCGTTCGAGGAGTCTAGATGCTGGAAAGTCTCGTGGGCTGGTGCCTTCGCAAGCCGTGGATGGTGGTCATCGTCACGCTCGCGCTCACCGCGGGCGGCGGTTATCTGACCGCGACGCGTTTCGCCATCGACACCGACACCGCTCATTTGTTCTCGCCTTCGGTGCCCTGGCGCGCCAATGAGGCGCGGCTCTACAAATCCTTCCCCGAGCTCGAGGATCTCATCGTCGCCGTCATCGACGCGCCGACGCCCGAGCGGGCCGACGCCGCGGCCGACGCGCTGCGCGACGCGCTGACGGGCAAGCCGCTGATCTCCAAGGTCTGGCGCCCCGACGACAACGCCTTCTTCCGCAAGAACGGTCTGCTCTTCCTCAGCGTCGAGGAAATCCGCCGCAATATGAGCTCGCTCATCGCCCAGCGCGAGATTTTGCAGCCGATCGCCGAGGACCCCTCGCTGCGCGGCCTGACGCGCGCGCTGACGCTCGGCCTCGAGCAGGTCGGAACCAGCGAGCGCGGCCTCGAATCCTACGCCAAGGGACTCGACCAATTCTCCGACGCCTTCGACCGCGTGCTCGCCAGCCAGCCGGCGCGCGTCTCCTGGGAGAAGCTGCTCGGCGGCGGCGAGGAGCCGACCCCGCCTTCGCTCGGACCGAGCAAGGAGCCGCGGCGCATCCTGCTCATCAAGCCGGTCATCGATTTTTCGTCGCTGGAGCCGGGCCGCGACGCGGTGCGGCTCGTGCGTGAGACGGCGAGTCGCCTCGGCCTCGCGCAGGACAAGGGAATCTCCGTCCGCCTCACCGGCCAGGTGCCGCTGGCCGACGAGGAGTTCGCCACCGTCGCCGAGAACACCGGGCTGAACGTGTCGGCGACGCTGGGCGCGGTGACGCTGATCCTGTGGGCGGCGCTGCGCTCGAAACGGCTGATCTTCGCCGTGCTGGCGACGATCGTCGCCGGGCTCGCGATGACCTCCGGCCTCGGCATTCTGCTGATTGGCCGCTTCAATCTGATCTCGGTCGCCTTCGCCGTGCTGTTCATCGGCCTCGGCGTCGACTTCGGCATTCAATTCGCCACGCGCTATCGCGAGGAGCGGCACCGCAACGGCGATCTGCGCGGCTCCCTGCTGGGAGCGACGCGCGGCATCGGCTGGTCGCTGACGCTCGCCGCCGTAGCGCTGCTCGCCGGCTTCTTCTGCTTTCTGCCGACCGAGTTCCGCGGCGTCGCCGAACTCGGCCTCATCGCCGGCTTCGGCATGATCATCGCTTATCTGGCGACGCTCACCTTCCTGCCGGCGCTGATCCTGCTGCTCAATCCCAAGGGCGAGGCCGAGCCGGTCGGCGTCGCCTCGCTCGCGTCGGTCGATCATTGGATCGCCAGGCATCGTCGCCTCGTGCTGCTCGCCACTGCCTTCGTCGTGATCGGCGGAACGCCGTTCCTGCTGAATCTGTCGTTCGATTCCAATCCGATGAACTTGCGCGACCAAACGGTCGAATCGGTGGCGACCTTCCTCGAGCTGTCGAAAAATCCGCAGACGGCGCCCAATAAGATCGAAGCGCTGGCTCCTTCCCTGCCGGCGGCGCGCGAGCTCGCCGAGAAGCTCGCCGCCCTCCCCGAGGTCGACCATGTCACGACGATCGACGCGCTGATCCCGGCCGATCAGGACCAGAAGCTGCCGCTCGTCGAGAACGCCCGCTTCCAGCTGCGCAAGGTGCTGGAGCCGGCGCGCAAGCCCGCCCCCACCGAGGAGGAGACGAAGAAGGCGCTGACGCGCGCGGCCAAGACCATCCGCAAGGCCGGCTCGGCGCGCGGCGCACCGCCGGCGCTCGTCCGCTTCGCCGATTCGCTCGACGCGCTCGTCAAGGCGAGCCCCGAGACGCGCGAGGCGGCGCGCATCGCCGCCCTCTCCGATTTCGAGCGGCTGATGGGGGATCTGCGCCGGGCGCTCGATGTCGCGCGCGTCACGCCGGAGACTCTGCCGGCCGATCTGCGCAACGACTGGATCTCGCCTAATGGCGAGGTGCGCGTCGAAGTCACCGCGAAGGGCGACAGCAACGACCGCGCGGTGATGACCGCCTTCGCCGAGGCGGTGCAGACGCTCGCGCCCGACGCCAGCGGCCCGCCGGTGATCGTGGCCGAAGCCGGCAAGACCGTCGTGCGCGCCTTCATCCAGGCGGGCGCGCTCGCCTTCGCGGCGATCTTCGTCATTCTCGCCATCGCGTTGCGCCGGCCGCTGGATGTGGCTTTGACGCTCGGCCCGCTGCTCTTGGCGGGCGTCATGAGCCTCGAGGCCGCCGATCTCCTCGGCATGTCGCTCAATTTCGCCAATATCATCGCGCTGCCGCTGATGTTCGGCGTCGGCGTCGCCTTCCACATCTATTATGTGATCGCCTGGCGCAGAGGCGTCGCCGACATGCTCGCCTCCAGCCTCACGCGCGCGATCTTCTTCAGCGCGCTGACGACCGGCGCCGCCTTCGGCAGCCTGATGCTCTCCAGCCATCCGGGCACGGCGAGCATGGGCCAGCTGCTGGCGATCTCTCTGTTCTTTACTCTGCTCGCCGCCTTCGTGATCGTGCCGGCCTTCCTCGGCCCACCGCGTCAAGAAGCGTCGCAGCCGGAAGAAGCGGAAGAAGCGCGAGCGGAACAGAACGCCGAGCCTGTGCATCGTTCCTCCGACGTGCTAGGCTCACGATCATGAGGATCATGGCGAATCTCTTTCTGGCAGGCCTTGCGGCCGCGGCGCCGGCGTTCGCCGGCCCGACCGATCCGATCTACGGCGTGTGGATGCGTGACGGCCATAATCAGAAGCTCGAATTCTTCGACTGCGAAGGACATCTCTGCGCGCGCGGCTATTTTCCGCCGCCGCCGCCGGGCGCGCAGCCGGCGCTGATCTTTCGCTACGCCACGCGCATCGAGCCCAACAAATGGAAAGGCGATCTCTTCAATCCCGAGAATGGGAAAATTTATTCCGGCACGGTCACCTTGGACAGTCCGACGCGGCTGACGCTGACCGGTTGCCTCATCGCTTTCCTGTGCCAGAGCGAGGGCTGGTCGAAAGTTCCCGTGGAGCCCCCCGCGCCGTCGCAGAAGTCCCCGACGCCGCGTCGACGAGTTAACAATCCGTAACTTGACCATTCGGTCGCTCAGCCACAGTTTGCGGCGGGTTTCGCGGAGCCGCAGCAGGCGCCGGCCCCTCGTCATGTGCGCGCATTCGCGCGCGAGCGTCGTCACCGCTTTTCGATTCTCCCGCGCGTCGCGGGAACCGCGCCCGCCAGGGCGTGGGGAGGCCAATTGAACGGAACCTGTCGCTTGTCGCCTGGGAGACCCTTTTTTCGGCCGCTGGGATTCTTCCGCGGCGCATGCGCGATCGCCGCCGGCTCCGCGCTGTCCGGCTGCGTGCTGGATTGGCAGAAGCCGGAGGCGAGCGTCGAGACGCCGCCGACCTTCCAGGCCGCGAAGACGCCCCGCGCCGCGCCGCCGATCGCGGCGGCGCCCGGATGGTCGCGCGGCTTCGGCTCGCCTGAGCTGACCTCGCTGATTCAAAAAGCGTTGGACCAAAATCTCGATATTGCCGCGGCCGTGGCGCGCATCGAGCAGGCCGACGCCCAGGCGCGCGTCAACAGCTCGCCGCTGTGGCCGACGCTGAACATGAACGACATCGCCCGGCGCTCGCAGACGCCGGCCGGCATCACTTCCGCCACCAGCACCAGCGCCTCGACCAACACCACCACGACGAGCGGCGCCGGCAGCTCGTCGCTTGCCGGGACGCGCCGTTTCAATTTCTTCCAGGCGCAGCTCACCGCCAGTTACGAAATCGATTTCTGGGGCAAGAATCAGGACGCCTCCAACGCCGCGCGCCTGCTCGCCCATGCGAGCCGGTTCGATCGGGACGTCGTCGAGATTTCCACCATCGCCTCGGTGACGAACTCCTATTTCCAGGTGCTGACGGCTCAGGACCGCATCCGCATCGCCAAGGACAATATCAAGATCGCCGAGACGGTCCTCGCCGCGATCAAGGCGCGGCTCGACGTCGGCACGGCGACCGCGCTTGATTATTCGCAGCAGGAATCGGTCGTTGCGACGCAGCGCGCGACGCTGCCGCCGCTCGAGCAGACTTTGCGGCAGACGAAGAACACGCTCGCCGTGCTGATGGGATTGCCGCCGGAGACCTCGATCGTCAAAGGCGGATCGCTGACGCGGCTGCGCTACCCCAAGATCGAGCCGGGCCTGCCTTCCGAGCTGCTGCTGCGCCGTCCCGACATCGCCGAAGCCGAAGCCAAGCTCGAATCGGCGGAGTTCTCCGTGCTGCAGGCGCGCGCGGCGTTTTTCCCGTCGATCCAGGTGACGGGTTACTATGGCGTGCAGAGCGTCGCGCTGCGCTCTCTGTTCCGGCCCGATGCGATCGCCTGGCAGATCGCCGGGAACCTCGCCCAGCCGGTGTTCGACGGCTATAATCTGCAAGGTCAGCTGCTGCTGCAGAAGGGCAAATACGCCGAGCTGGCGCAGACCTATCAGAAGACGATCCTGACCGCCTTCTCCGATGTGGAGAATGCGCTGATCGCGATCGAGGAGACGCGTCGCCAGCTGAAGCTGCAGGGCGAGGCGGCGGCGGCGGCGCGGAAAGCCTATGAAGTCGCCGATGCGCGCATGCGCGAAGGCACCATCGACATCATCACCTTGTCGACCACGGAAACGACAATGTTTCAGAGCCAGGACGTGCTCGCGCAGGTGCGGCTCGCTCATTTCCAGGCGGCGACGAGCCTCTATCAGGCGCTCGGCGGCGGCTGGTCCGGCGTGACGCGCGCGCTCGAGATCGCCACGGAAGACGACGCCTATCAGTCGGACAAGGGACCCTGGCCGTGAGTTGGTCGAAATATCGACTGCACCTCATTATCGCGTTTCTCGCCGTCGTGGTGGCGCTCGCCGGCGCCTATCGCGTCCTGCAGCCGGCCGATTCGAACGAGGAGACGGCGCAAGAGGGCGGACCGGCGGGACCGGGCGGGCGGCGCGGACGGCGCCACGGCCATGACGGCCCGACCGTGGTGACGGTGGCCGAGCCGCGCATCGCCGATGTTCCGGTGACGATCGACGCCGTGGGCACGGCGCAGGCGCTCAACACGGTGACGGTGCGCACGCAGGTCGACGGCCGCCTGATGGAGCTCGGCTTCGAGGACGGACAGGATGTCCGGAAAGGCGATGTCGTCGCCAAGATCGATCCGACGCTCTATCAGGCCGCCTATGATCAGGCCGTGGCCAAGAAGGCGCAGGACGAGGCCAATCTCGCCAACGCCCGCGTCGACGTCGTCCGCTATCAGAAGCTCGCAGCCAGCAATTTCGGCTCGCAGCAGCAATTCGCCACGCAAAAGGCGCTGGTCACGCAGCTCGAGGCGCAGATAAGGGCCGATCAAGGCGCGATCGACAACGCCAAGGCGACGCTCGATTTCGCCACCATCCGCTCGCCGATCGACGGCCGCACCGGCATCCGCCTCGTCGACGTCGGCAATATTCTGCATCCGTCGGATCAGTCCGGCATCGTCGTCATCACCCAGCTGAAGCCGATCTATGTCGTTTTCACCCTGCCGCAGCAGCATCTGCCGGCTGCGCAGAAGGCGCAGCGAAAGGCGCCGGCGCCGGCGGTCGCGCTCGGGCCGGACAACGCCACGCCGCTCGACACGGGCGTCGTGAAGGTCATCGACAATCAGATCGACGCCATGACCGGCACGGTCAAGGTCAGGGCCATTTTCGACAATCGCCGGCTCGCCCTCTGGCCCGGCCAGTTCGTCAATGTGCGCCTCACCGTCGATACGCTCCGCGACGCCCAGGTGCTGCCGAGCGTCGCCGTGCAGCGCGGCCCGAGCGGTCCCTTCGTCTATGTGTTGAATGCGGGCGAGAACGCCACCGTCTCGATGCGGCCGGTCGTGATCTCGCGGCAGGACGAGAGGCAGGCGGTCGTGGCTTCCGGCGTCGCCGCGACGGACAAGGTGGTGACGAGCGGGTTCGGGCGTCTCGCCGACGGATCGCGCGTGCGCGTCCTCGATCCGGCGGCGGCGACCGGAGAGGCGCCGAGCGCCGAAGGCGCACCCGTGCGGTCTCGCCGCGGCCGAGGCGACAAATCCGCCGGCGGCGCGGCGCCGGCCGGCGCCGCGCGACCATGAGCCGATCGACATGAGCGTCTCGACGCCCTTCATCGAGCGCCCGGTGGCGACCTCGCTGCTGAGCCTCGCCGTTCTGCTGTTCGGCGTGCTCGGCTTCTTCCGGCTGTCGGTGTCGCCGCTGCCGCAGGTCGACTTCCCCACCATTCAGGTGACGACGCGGCTGCCGGGCGCCAATCCGGACACGATGGCCTCGCTGGTGACCGCTTCTCTGGAACGGCAGCTCGGCCAGATTCCGTCGCTGCAGACGATGTCGTCGCTGAGCTCCTTCGGGCTGTCGCAGATCACGCTGCAATTCGAGCTCGACCGCGACATCGACGCCGCCGCGCAGGACGTGCAGTCGGCGATCAACTCGGCCGCTTCGACGCTGCCGCGAACTCTGCCTTATCCTCCGGTCTACGCCAAGGTCAATCCGGCCGACACGCCCATCGTCACCCTCACGCTGCGCGCGAAGAATGCGGGCATGCGGCAGCTCAGCGATCTCGCCGACACGCTGATAGCGCCCAAGCTCTCGCAGACGCGCGGCGTCGGGCATGTCGCGGTCGAAGGCGGCGTGCGGCCAGCCGTGCGCATAGAGGCCGATCTCGCCCGACTCGCGGCCAACCGCATGAGCATGGAGGAGCTGCGCGCGGCGATCGCCGGCGCCAATGTCGCCGGCGCGAAAGGCGCGCTGGACGGGCCGTATCAAGCCTACACGCTCGACGCCAATGACCAGCTGGTGGCGGCGCGGCAATATGAGACCGTCGTCGTCGCCTATCGCAATGGCGCGCCGATCATGCTGCGCGACGTGGCCGATGTCGTCGACGGGCTGGAGGACGCGCGCGTCGGCGGCTGGTATCGTGGCGAGCCGGCGATCATCCTCGACGTGCAGCGCCAGCCGGGCGCGAACATCATCGACACGGTCGAGCGGCTGAACGAGGCGCTGCCGGATATCAGGCGCACGCTGCCGGAGGGCGCGACGCTCGACGTCGTCAGCGACCGCACGCAGACGATCCGGGCCTCGATCGAGGAAGTGGAGACGACGCTCGTCATCGCCACGGGCCTCGTCGTGCTCGTCGTGCTGCTGTTTCTGCGCAGCTGGCGCGCGACGCTCATCGCCGGCGTCAGCCTGCCGCTCTCCATCGTCGCGACCTTCGCCGTGATGGCTGTCGCCGGCTTCTCGCTCGACAATCTCTCCTTGATGGCGCTTACCATCGGGGCCGGCTTCGTCGTCGACGACGCCATCGTGATGATCGAGAACATCGTCCGCAACATGGAGCTCGGCAAGTCGCCGCATCGGGCCGCGCTCGACGGCGCGCGCGAGATCGCCTTCACGGTGGTCTCGCTCACCGTGTCGCTGGTCGCCGTGTTCATTCCGCTGCTGTTCATGACCGGCCTCGTCGGCCGCATGTTCCGCGAGTTCGCGCTCACGCTGACGGCGCAGGTCGTCGTCTCGGCGATCGTCTCGCTGACGCTGACGCCGATGCTGTGCGCGAAATGGCTGAAGCCCGGTCACGCCCATGAGCGCCACGGCTCCGGCGGAGCCCTCGGCTTCGGCGCGCGGCTCGACGCCTTCTATGCGCGCACGCTCGACCTCGCTCTGACGCGCCAGCCGCTGATGCTGGCGCTGACCTTCGGCACGCTGGCGCTCACCCTGCTGCTCTATGCCGTCGTTCCGAAGGGCTTTCTGCCGCGCCAGGATACGAGCCTTCTCACAGTTGTGCTCGAAGGCTCGCCGGAAGCGTCCTTCGCGGCGATGACGCGGCTGCAGGCGGAAGTCGGGAAGATCTTCGACGCCGATCCTGAAGCCACCGGAACCATCTCCGTGATCGGCGTCGGACCGCTCAACGCCACCACCAACGCCGGCCATCTCGTCGTCACGCTGCGCGGACGCGACATCCGCAGCATCGGCGCCGACGCCATCGCCGAGCGGCTGAAGGCGGCGGCCGAGCAGGTTCCCGGCGCGACCGTCTATATCGAGCCGGTCCAGGACATTCAGATCACGACGCGCTCGAGCCGCTCGCAATATCAATATACGCTGACCGCGCCCGACGCCGACGAGCTGCAGCGCTGGTCGCAGACGCTGCTCGAGGCGCTGCGCGCCGACGGCCTGTTCCGCAATGTCGCCTCCGAATCGCAGACCGGCGGCCTGCGCGCCTTCCTGCACATCGACCGCGAGAAGATGGGCCGGCTCGGCCTGACGACGCAAATGGTCGACGACACGCTGAACGACGCCTTCGGCCAGCGGCAGATCTCGACGATCTATGCGCAGTCCAATCAATATCGCGTCATCCTCGAGGCGGCGCCGCAATATCGGCGCGACGCCACCGCGCTCGAGAAGCTCTATGTGGCGCCGGCCGGCGGCGGTCCGCAGACGCCGCTATCGACCTTCGTCACGCTGGAGCAGACGACGGCGCCGCTGGCCATCGCCCATCAGGAGCAGTTCCCCGCGGCGACGCTCAGCTTCGATTTGTCGCCAGGCGCCGCGCTCGGCGACGCGGTGGAGGCGATCGCCCGCGCCGAGGAGCGGATCGGCCTGCCCTCCTCCATCATCGGCCTGTTCAGCGCCGACGCCGCCGAGTTTCAGAAGTCGCTGGCGAGCGAGCCCTGGCTCATTCTCGCCGCGGCGATCGCCATCTATGTGGTGCTCGGCGTGCTCTATGAGAGCTATGCGCATCCCTTCACCGTGCTGACGACTCTGCCCTCGGCCGGCGTCGGCGCGCTGCTGGCGCTGATGGCGACTGGCCTCGACATGTCGCTCGTCGCGTTGATCGGCGTCGTGCTGCTGATGGGCATCGTCAAGAAGAACGCGATCATGATCATCGACTTCGCGCTCGACGCCGAGCGCGGCGAGCGGCTGTCGGCCAAGGAGGCGATCACGCGCGCCTGCCGGCTGCGCTGCCGGCCGATCCTGATGACGACGCTCGCGGCCTTGTTCGGCGCGCTGCCGCTGGCGTTCGCCCATGGGCCCGGCAGCGAGCTGCGCATTCCGCTCGGCGTCGCGATCATCGGCGGCCTGCTGCTGTCGCAGATTCTGACGCTCTACACGACTCCGGTCATCTATCTCGCGGTGGAGCGGTTTCGTCTACGGCTGCGCGGAGCGCCCGCGATGGAGTCGACGACTCCGGCGTCCCCCTTGCGGGAGGCGGACGCGCGCCGGGAGGCGGCGGAGTGAACATTTCCGCACCCTTCATCCGCCGACCGGTGGGAACGACCCTGCTCGCGACGGCGATCTTCCTGATCGGCGCGGTCGCCTATTTCTTCCTGCCGGTCGCGAGCGTGCCATCGGTCGATTTTCCGGCCATAGCGGTCACGGCGGGACGGTCCGGCGCGGATCCGGAGACCATGGCGGCGACGGTGGCGGCGCCGCTGGAGCATCGCCTCGCCCGCATCGCCAGCGTCAACCAGCTCACCTCGTCGAGCTCTCTCGGCTCGACCTCGATCTTCGTGCTGTTCGACATCGACCGCAATATCGACGCGGCCGCCCGCGACGTGCAGGCGGCGATCAACGCCGCGGCGACCGATATTCCCGGCGACCTGCCGATTCTGCCCTACTTCCGCAAGTTCAACCAATCGTCGACGCCCATCATGGTGCTGGCGCTGACCTCGAAGACGCTGCCGACCAGCGCCGTCTATGACGCGGCCGATTCGGTCCTCGCCCAGCGTCTCGCGCAAATTCCGGGGATCGGCGAGGTGCGCGTCGCCGGCGCCGAGCAGCCGGCGATCCGCATTCAGGTCGATCCGGCGCGGCTCGCGACGATGGGCCTTTCGATGGACAGGGTCGCGAGCGCGGTGGTCTCGGCCAATGTGACGGCGCCGGTCGGCGCGCTCGAAGGCGGCTCCACCGCCATGACCCTCGAGGTCGACGATCAGCTGTCGACGCCCGAGGACTATCGCAAGATCGTGGTCGCCTCGACCAATGGCGCCGTGGTCAAGCTCGGGGACATCGCCACGGTGGAGCGCGGCTCGCGCAACCGGCTCGCCGCCGGCTGGTTCAACGGCCAACCCGCTGTGCTGCTGGTCATCACCAAGCAGGCCAACGCCAATGTCATCGCCGCGGTGGATCGGGTGAAGGAGCTGCTGCCGCAGCTCGAGGCGTGGATGCCGAGCGGGATCGACGTCGCGATCATGTCCGATCGCACCCAGACCATCCGCGCCAGCGTCGCCGAGATTCAGCGCACGATGGTCGTCACGGTCGGCTTGGTGATGGCGGTCGTCTTCGTGTTTCTGCGACGGGCGACGCCCACTTTCGCCGCCGGCGTCACCGTGCCGCTGTCGCTGGTCGGCGCCTGCGCGGCCATGTGGGCGGCGGGCTTCTCGGCCAATAATTTCTCGCTGATGGCGCTGACTATCGCCGTCGGCTTCGTCGTCGATGACGCGATCGTGATGATCGAGGCGATTGAGACCAATGTCGAGCGCGGCATGGGCCGACTGGAGGCCGCGCTCGCCGGCGCGCGCCAGATCGGCTTCACCGTGGTCTCCATCAGCCTGTCGCTGATCGCCGTGTTCGTGCCGCTGCTGTTCATGGGCGGCATCATGGGCCGGCTGCTGCGCGAGTTCTCTTTCACTCTCGTCTTCGCCATCGTCATATCGACGGTGGTCTCGCTCACCGTGACGCCGATGATCTGCGCGCGCATGCCCTCGCGCCCTCGACCTGCGACGCGCTTCGACAGAGCGGTCGAGGGCGCGCTCGCCGTGGCGAGCCGGCTCTATGCGCGCAGCCTGCGCCCGGTCGTCGATCATCCCTGGATCACGCTCGTCGCCATCGTGCTGACCATCGCCGCGACCGTCCATCTCTATACGGTGATCCCGAAAGGCAATCTGCCGGAGGACGACATCGGCTTCCTCAACGGCTCGGCGGAGGCGGCGCCGGATGTCTCCTTCGCGGAGATGTCGCGCCTCCAAAAGGAGGTCGTCGCCGTCGCCAAGGAGGACTCGGATGTGAAGAATGTCGCCTCCTTCATCGGCCCTGGACGGCCGGGCTCCTCCTCCAATGAAGGACGCCTGTTCGTCGCGCTGAAGCCGATGGGCGAGCGCCATTCGTCAAGCGTCCAGGTGATGTCGCGGCTGCGCAAGGCCTTCGCGCGCATCGCCGGCGTCGAGGTGTCCCTGGTTCCGTCGCAGGATATCCGCGTCGGCGGACGCTCGAGCAAGGCGCAATATCAGTTCACGCTGACCGCGGATTCCATGGACGAGCTCGCGGAATGGACGCCCAAGCTGATCGCGCGACTGCGCCGCTCGAGCGAGCTCGTCGATGTCTCGAGCGACGATCAGCGGGGCGGCCTCAGCGCCGAGGTGGTGATCGACCGCACCGCTGCTTCGCGCATGGGCGTGGCGATCAGCTCGATCGATCAGGCGCTCAACAGCGCCTTCGGCCAGCGGCAGGATTCGATCATCTACACGCCGCGCAACCAATATCGCGTCATCGTCGAGGCGCCGCTGTCGCGCCAGCGCGATCCGCGCGATCTCGAGGGGATTTACGTCGCATCGGCCGACGGGACCCAGGTTCGGCTCGACGCGCTCGCCCATGTCGAGCGCGGCCTCACGCCGCTCGTCGTCAATCACCAGGGCGTCTCTCCGGCGTCGACGATCACCTACAATGTCGCGCCCGGCCATACGTTGGAGGCCGCCAACGCCGCCGTTCTCGAGGGCGCGCGAGCGCTGCGCATGCCCGCGAGCGTTCAAGCAGATTTCGCCGGCGACGCGAAAGAACTCTCCAAAATGGCCTCGGGCGTCGCTCTGCTGGTCGTCGCCGCTCTGCTCGCCGTCTACATTATTCTCGGCGTGCTCTATGAGAGCCTCGTCCATCCGGTGACGATCATCTCGACCCTGCCCTCGGCGGGCCTCGGCGCGCTGCTGGCGCTGGAGGCGTTCGGCGCCGAGTTCACCGTCATGGCGCTGATCGGCATTCTGCTGCTGATCGGCATCGTCAAGAAGAACGGCATCATGCTGGTGGATTTCGCGCTGCAGGCCGAGCGCGAGAGAGGGCTCTCGCCGCATGACGCGGCGCTGGAGGCTGCGGTCGAGCGCTTTCGGCCGATCCTGATGACGACCCTCGCCGCCATGCTCGGCGCGCTGCCGCTCGCCTTCGCCGCCGGCGTCGGCGCGGAAATGCGGCGTCCGCTCGGCATCACCATCGTCGGCGGACTGCTGCTCAGCCAGGCGATGACGCTCTACACCACGCCGGTGATCTATCTGTTGATGAGCAAGCTCAAGAGGCGGCGGGCCGCCGTCTCGGAGCCCGCGCAACCCGCCAGAGCGTGAGAAACCCGTCAGTGCGCCGAGGAGGCGGGCGTCTCGAAGAACAGTCTCAGCACATGCAGCTCGCCACAATCCTCGACGGGCACGTGCCAGAATTTCGAGCCGAGCTCGGGAAATCGCGCCATCGGCAAATGGATTTCCGTCAGCCGCTTCTGCTTGCCGAAGCCTTCGATCATGGCGCTGCCGAGCAATTGCAGCAGATCCTCGAGCCGGTCCGGCACTTCCGTCACCGTGAGGGCGGTCGTGCTCGAAAGCGGCATGGCTTTGTCGAATACGCGTTCATAATCCGCAGGCTTCATCATCCGACCCCGCTCTGTGCGGCTATGCTCAAGCAATCATCGTGCCGCTGCCGGAACCGCCCCGGTGTTCGAGGCGCAATCGCCGCATCGCGCCGCATGCACTATAAAGCCGGCCGCTCGATCGTCAAAATGCTCGAGCGTGGCTGCGGCTCCCGGGCGACTCTCAAGCGGTCATTATATTGAACGGAATGTGACCGAATTCGAGCGGGCGGCTCACGGGTCCTTCCGTACGGCGGAGGCCGCGGCGCCCCATTTGTCTGCGAAGACGAGCTCGTCGAGCGGCAGGCGGCGCGCCCATCGCTTGACCTCGAGCTCTGGACGCACATAGGCGCGGGCGACCCGGCCGACGCAGAGATAGGCGACGATGGCGATCTGAGGCGGAATGGCGAGGATCGCGCGCAGATCCGCGTCGCGCAGGATGCTGACCCAGCCGACGCCGACGCCTTCCGCGCGCGCCGCCAGCCAGAGATTTTGCACCGCACAGGCGGTCGAGAGCAGATCGGTGTCGGGCTGCTGGGTGCGGCCGAGCCCGGTGCGGCCCTGGCGCTCGCGGTCGCAGGTCACACAGATATTGAGCGGCGCCTTCGAGATTCCCTGCAATTTGAGGCTGCGATAGTGATCGCGCCGCTCGGGCTCCAGAATTTCCACTTCCGCGGCAGTGGCGCGCTCGAAAGCCTCGCGCACGCGGGCGCGCACCGCCGCATCGCGGATGACGATGAAATTCCACGGCTGCATGAAGCCGACCGAGGGCGCGTGATGGGCGGCGTCCAGCAGGCGCCGCAACGTCTCCTCGGGAATATCGTCTGGCAGAAATTCGTCGCGGACGTCGCGCCGCGTCAGAATGGCGCGATAGACCGCCGCACGCTCCTCGGCCGAGAAAGGCGCCGCCTCGGCGAGCTCCAGCGCCGCGGTCGCGTCGATCTCACCGCCATTCGCCACATCGGCCGCCATATTCGTTCTCCGAGGCCCGACGGGCTCAACCACAGCGGCAATATGCCGCATTCGCCGATTGGCGCAAATCATTCGGGCGCCGGCCCGTCTCCGGTCGGCTCGACATGGGGCGCCGCGCGTGTCGCGTCGAGGTCTCGCCCGACCGGCCGCCGCATCGGGGAGAATTCGCTCTCGACCTGAAAAAGGCGGCGATCGAGAATAGTCGTTTCGCGACGCGCGTGCGAATCGGAGAATGTTGCTGCGACGCAATCGCTCGCCGTCCCGGCGCGCTCCTGCCGTTCGGCGAGGCGCTGCTCCATCGTGCGGCCGGGGCTTGTGCGGCGCAGCACGCTTCTTGGGCGCGCCCGGCTTGGTCTGCGGCGCGGCTCGGCCCTATACTGCCGGCCCGGACGGTTCGAACGGAGGCTTTAGATGAAGCGGTTCTGGATTTGCGCGTCGATCCTGGCGGCCCCTGCGGCGGCGGGAGCGGCGGACGCCGATCCGATCGGCAAATGGCGCGTCGCCGACGGAACGGCCACTATCCAGATCAGCCGCTGCGGCCAGGGCATGTGCGGCAAGATCGCCTGGCTGGCCGACAAGGGCCTCGACGAGAACAATCCCGACCCGCGCCAGCGCAGCCGGCCGCTGCTCGGCCTGCCGATCCTCAGCGTCGAGCCGAAAGGCTCCAATCAATGGTCCGGCACGATCTACAACGCCAAGGACGGCCAGAACTACGCCGCCAATCTCGCGCTGCGCAGCGAGACCGTGCTGCGGCTCGAAGGCTGTCTCTCCGGAACGAAGATTTGCGGCGCCGAGGATTGGACGCGGGTGCGGTGACGACTGAGGCGTCGTCCCGCGGCTCTGGATTGCTTCGCTTCGCTCGCAATTGTCTGATGGCGAGATGTTAATGAAGGGCCGTCCCGCGTGAGCGGGATGCCTCGGGCCGGGTGGCCACCCGGCCCGAGGCGCGGACCGTCAGACCGTCTCGCAATTGGGCGCGACGTCCGTCGTCATCATGGTCGGCGGTCCGCTTTCCTTTGAAACGCTTGATGAGTTGCATGGGCCTCTGCGTCGAAAGGCGAACGCCCGAAGACAATCATAAGCTCCTTCAGGATAGCCCCGAATGTCCATCTCCACCACCGCCCCTCGTATCATCGGTTGCGACGTCGGCAAGGCCCGCATCGAGATTTTCGTCAGCCGCGATCAGAGCCGCAAATCCATCGCCAATGATCCCGTCGCCCTCGCCGAATGGACGGCGACCCTCGATCCCGACTGCCTGGTCGTCTGCGAGGCCACCGGTGGTTATGAGGCCGCTCTCCTCGCCGCCCTCCTCGCGGCCGGCGTCCCGGCCCACCGCGCCGACGCCAGAAAAGTGAAGGCCTTTATCCGATCCTTGGGCGTCCACGGGAAAACCGACGCCCTCGACGCCCGCGCTCTCGCCCGCTACGGCCAGGAGCGTCATCTCCAGCTCGCCCGCTGGCAGGCGCCCGACAAAACCCGCGGAAAGTTGCAGGCGTTGGCGCTCACGCGACGCGATCTCGTCGTCCAGCGCACCGCTTTCTCAAACCGCGCGCAGGCCCCTGGAGCCGAGCCGGTGCAGAGCTATTTGAAAGCGCTTCTCGACTGTCTCGATGCTCAGATCGCGGCGATCGACGCCGACATCGCCGCTCTGATCGAGGCGCATGACGAGCTGCGCCGCTCCGAAAAAGCCTTGCGCCGCGTGGCCGGTCTCGGAGCAAAGACCGCCGCCGCCTTGCTCGCCCTCATGCCCGAGCTCGGCTCTTGTGATCGGCGACGCGCCGCCTCTCTCGCCGGCCTCGCTCCCCATCCGCGACAGAGCGGTGAAAAAGACGCCTACCGCCGCATGACCGGCGGCAGGCCGGAGGTCAAGCGCGTGCTGTTCATGGCCGCTATGTCAGCCGCAAGGCATAATCCTGCCTTGCGCGACGTCTACAAGAGGCTTCTCGCAAACGGCAAAAACCCATTGTCGCCCTTTCCGCAATTATGCGAAAAATCATCGTCATCGCCAACGCAAAGCTGAGGGACCTCAAAATGACCCCTCAACTGAGTTGATGACGGGCGCCCGAAGCCCCTACCCTTTATTCGCTACTTCGCTATTCGCTTCCTCACTCCGCCGCCAGCTTCACATCCGCCCGCGCTGTGTGGAACTCGCCACAGAGACGCGCCATCTCCGCCCTCGCCTCTTCGGTATTGCGCGCGCGGATGTGGCCGAAGCCGCGGATTTTTTCCGGAATGCGCGCCAGCGCCACCGCCGTCCCATGATTGGCCGGCGACAGACGCGGCAGAATATCGTCGAGCAGCGCTTGGTAATCGGCGAGCATCTTGCGCTCGGCGATGCGGTCGGCGTCGGGGCGGAACGGATCGAGGATCGTGCCGCGCAGGCCTCTGAATCGCGCGAGCAGCTTCAGCACTTGGAACATCCACGGGCCGAAAGTGATCTTGCGCGAGCCGCCGATGTCGTTCTTGCACTGGAACGACACGAGATTGGGCGCGAGATGCAGCTCCATGCGCAGATCGCCCTCGAAGATCTCGTCGAGCTGCCGCTTGAACGAGCCATCGGTGTAGAGCCGCGCCACCTCGAACTCGTCCTTGGCCGACATCAGCTTGAACAGATTGCGCGCCACCGCCTCGGTGAGCGCGCTCACGCCCGGCAGGCGCTCCTTCTCGAGCCGCCGCACCGTCTCGATGCGCGCGCGATAGCGCGCGGCATAAGCGGCGTTCTGATAATCGGTGAGAAAAGCGACGCGGCGATCGATGACCTCGTCGAGCGTGCGTGAGAGATCGCGCGTCTCGTTGCGGGCGCGCAGCGACGCCACCACCGCCTCGACGCTCTCGAGATCATGCGCCGCGCGTCGGCCCCAGGCGAAAGCGGAATGGTTCATCGCCACCGCCTCGCCATTGAGCTCGATGGCGCGCAGCAGCGCCGCCTCGGACAGGGGCAGGCGGCCCTTCTGCCAAGCATAGCCGAGCATGAACATATTGGCGGCGATCGAATCGCCGAGCAGCGCCAGCGCCAGCTCCGTCACATCGAGGAAATCGGCGCGATCGCCGGCGGCGTCGCGGATCGCCCGCTCGATGCGCTCGACCGGCAAAGTGAAATCGGGGTCGCGCTCGATATCGCCGGGAAACACCTGCGCGCGATTGACGAGCGCATAGGTGCGGCCGGTGTCGAAGGCCGACAGCACCTGCCGAGCGCCGGAGACGACGAGATCGCAGCCGAGCACGAGATCGGCCTCGCCGGCGGCGATGCGGATGGCGTGAACATCGTCGCGCGTGCGGCCGATCTTCACATGGCAATAGACCGCCCCGCCCTTCTGCGCGAGGCCGGCCATGTCGATGACGCCGACGCCCTTGCCCTCGAGATGCGCCGCCATGCCGAGAATGGCGCTGACGGTGACGACGCCGGTGCCGCCCATGCCGGCGACCAGCACGCCATAGGGCAGCCGGCCGATCTCCGGCGTGACCGGATCGGGCGGCGCCGGACATTGCGTCTGGCTCGGCAGCGCCGCCTTCTTCATCCGCGCGCCATGCACGGTGACGAAGCTCGGGCAGAAGCCCTCGAGGCAGGAGAGGTCTTTGTTGCAGCTCGACTGATCGATGCGGCGCTTGCGGCCGAACTCGGTCTCGAGCGGCTGCACCGACACGCAATTGGAGGCGCGTCCGCAATCGCCGCAGCCTTCGCAGACGAGCTCGTTGATGACGACGCGCACGTCCGGATCGGGATATTCGCCGCGCTTGCGCCCGCGACGCTTCTCGGTGGCGCAGGTCTGATCATAGATCAGCACGGTGACGCCCTCGGTCTCGGCGAGCTCGCTCTGGACGCGATTGATGACATTGCGGTGATGAATTTCGAGGCCCGCCGGCCATTGGATGTCGGCGGAATATTTGTGCGGCTCGTCGGAGACGAGCGCGATTTTGGCGACGCCCTCGGCGGCGACCTGCTGCGCGATCGCCTCGACGGTCAGCTCGCCCTCGTGCTTCTGGCCGCCGGTCATGGCGACGACGCCGTTGAACAAGATCTTGAAGGTGATGTTGGTCTTCGTCGCGACGGCGAAGCGGATGGCGAGCGAGCCGGAATGATTATAGGTGCCGTCGCCGAGATTTTGGAACACATGCTTGCGCGTCGAGAACGGCGCCTCGCCGATCCAATTCGCCCCCTCGCCGCCCATATGGGTGTAGCCCTCGGTCGAGCGGTCCATCCATTGCGCCATGTAATGGCAACCGATGCCGGTATAGGCGCGCGCGCCTTCCGGCACATGGGTCGAGGTGCTGTGCGGGCACCCGGAGCAAAAATGCGGCACGCGCACGGCGACGTCGCTCATCGCATGGCGCCGCGCCTGCAGCCGCTCGAGCCGCGTCACACGCGCCTCCAGCTCGTCGCTGCGCTGATATTTCAATAGGCGGCGGCCGATGGCGATGGCGATCTCATTGGCGTCGAGCGAGCCCTTGACCGGGAACAGCCAATCGCCCTGCTCGTCCTTCTTGCCGATGCAGACGGGCTGATGCGCCGAGCCATAGAGCTGCTCGCGCAATTGCACCTCGATCAGCGAGCGCTTCTCCTCGACGACGATGACGAGATCGAGCCCGCGCACGAATTCGCGCAGGCCCTGCGGCTCCAGCGGCCAGGGGCAGGCGATCTTGTAGAGGCGCAGGCCATATTCGTTCGCCTTGATCTCGTCGATGCCGAGATCGTCCATCGCTTGTCGCACATCGAGATAGGATTTGCCGACGGTGACGACGCCGATCTTCGCATTCGCCCCGCCCGAGGTGACGATGCGATTGAGCCGATTCGCGCGGATGAAGGCGAGCATGGCGTCGCGCTTGCTCTCCTGCATGCGCTCTTCCTGCGCCAGCACCGGATCGCGCGGACGAATATTGAGCCCGCCCGGGGGCAGGACAAAATCGAGCGGCGCCGCCGGCCGCAGCCGGTCGAGCGAGCCGTCGACCGAGGCGGTCGATTCGACCGTGTCCTTGATCAGCTTCAGTCCGGTCCACACGCCGGCGAAGCGCGACATGGCGAAGCCGTAGAGGCCGTAATCGAGAATCTCCTGCACGCCCGCCGGCGCGAGAATCGGCATCATCACGTCGACGAACATGAATTCGGACTGATGCGCGGTGGTGGAGGATTCGGCGGTATGGTCGTCGCCCATCAGCGCCAGCACGCCGCCATGGCGCGAGGCGCCGGCGAGATTGACATGGCGTAGCGCGTCGCCGGAGCGGTCGACGCCGGGACCCTTGCCGTACCAGACGGAGAAGACGCCGTCATATTTGCCCTCGCCGCGCATCTCCGCCTGCTGCGCGCCCCAGATGGCGGTGGCGGCCAGATCCTCGTTGAGGCCCGGCATAAACAGAATTTCGTTCTTCTCGAGCACGGATTTGGCGCGATGGAGCTGCGCATCCATGCCACCGAGCGGCGAGCCGCGATAGCCGGAGACGAAGCCCGCCGTGTGGAGGCCGGCGCGGCGGTCGAGCTCCTTCTGCATCAGCAGCAGCCGCACGATCGCCTGCGTGCCGTTGAGCAGCACGAGCGGCTTGGAAAGGTCGAAACGATCGGCGAGAGACACTTCGCCCGAGGCGGGGCCGGTTTTTGCGTGGCCGGCGATCACATCCGCCATACGAATCCTCTCCTGCAGGTCACGACGCCCGACGCGGCGCGCTCCGCCTGCCTTCGAGCTACGCTGTACCGACCAACGACGGCTTAGTCGTGACGGCGCCGGCCGCGCGTCGCCATCGGCTTGTCGCGGGACCATCGCCCGTGGCAGTATACGGCGCCGCAGCGGAGGCCATCAAGCGAGGTGGATTGCGCAGGGGGCTCCCGCTCACGGACGCTCCACGGCCGAAATTCCCGCAGAACGCGAAAAAGCCGTCGCGCTCCAGCGGCCGCGGCGCCGGATTGCCGTCTTCGAGCCCTATCTTCACGGCGATTCGCCTCGAATGTCCGATCTTCCCCCACCGGAGGTGCGCGGTTCATGCGTCCGAGATTGCCCGGAATTATCGTGATTCTCGCCCTCCTCGTCCCCGGTTTCGCGAAGGCGCATCCCCATGTCTGGGTCGTCGTGCGCAGTGAGATCGCATTCACGCCCGACGGCAAGGTCCGGGGCGTGCGCCACGCCTGGACCTTCGACGAAATGTATTCGGCCTTCGCTCTGCAGGGCCTCGGCAAGGACGGCAAGCCGCCGACGCGCGAGGAATTGGCGCCGATCGCCAAGGTGAACGCCGAATCGCTGGCGGAATTCGACTATTTCACCTTCGCCAAACACGACAACGCCAAGGCGGCTTTCGGCCCGCCCGAGGACGTCTATCTCGAGGCCGACGACAAGAAGATCGTGACCATGCATTTCCTGCTGCCGCTGGAAACGCCGGTCTCGGCGCGCAAGCCCTTCTCCTTCCAGGTCTATGATCCGACCTATTTCGTCGCCTTCGACTTCGAGAAGCAAGATCCGATCGCCCTCGCCGCGGCGCCCTCCGGCTGCTCGACCAGCCTCGTGCAGCCGAAGCCGCTGCTCTCCGCCGAGACGCAGAAGCTCAGCGAAGCCTTCTTCAGCAATATGTCGCCCGGCGCCGATTTCGGCATCAAGCTCGCGACCCGCGTCGTGGTGGCCTGCCCGTGAGCCGTTTCCGTCCCGTTGCGGTTCGTCATTGCGGGGAGCGCAGCGACGAAGCAATCCAGGAGCCGCCCCGCGGCTCTAGATTGCTTCGCTTCGCTCGCAACGACGCCCTTCTCTTTTTGGTCACCGCGGCGGCCCTGCTGATTCTGCAGGACGCCGCCCTCGCGCAGGCGGCGCGCCATCCCTTCGCCGTGGGGCCGGCCGAGAGCGGCGGCGCGGCGACCGGCTTCGCCGGGCTGATCCTCGCCTGGCAGAGCAAGTTCCAGCTCCAGCTACAGAGCGCCGTGCGGGCGCTGAAGACCGACGGCGGCGCGTTTTTTCCGCTGGCCGCGGCGAGCTTCGCCTATGGCGTCTTCCACGCCGCGGGACCGGGGCACGGCAAGGCCGTGCTCGCCTCCTATATGATCGCCAATGAGACGGCGCTGAAGCGCGGCCTGCTGCTGGCGGCGCTCGCCGCGCTGCTGCAAGGCTCCGTGGCGATCGCCATCGTCGGCGTCGCGGCCGTCGCCTTCTCCGCCACAGCGCGGCAGATGACCGACGCCGCCGGCTATGTGGAGGCGGCGAGCTATCTCGTCATCGCCGCGCTCGGCGCGCGGCTCGTCTATGTGAAGGGCCGGGCCTTGCTCGACGCGCTGCGGGAGCCGGCGCTCGCCCTCGCGCCGGCGCGCGCCTTCGCCTGCGACTGGACCGACGATCCGACCCATGTCCATGGGCCCGACTGCGGGCACGCGCATATGGTCGATCCGGCCACGCTCGGCGCCGGCTTTCGCTGGGGCGATGCGCTGGCGACGGTGCTCGCCGCGGGCCTGCGTCCCTGCTCCGGCGCGCTGCTGGTGCTGGCTTTCGCGCTGTCGCAGGGCGTGTTCCTCGCCGGCGCCGGAGCGATTGTGCTGATGTCGGCGGGCACGGCCATCACCACCGGCGCATTGGCGGCGACGGCCGTCTTCGCCAAGGACGCGGCGGCGCGGCTGACACAAAAAAGCGCGCGGCGGGCGACGACGATTTTTCGCGGCGCGGAACTGGCCGCGGCGCTGCTGGTGCTGGCGCTCGGCGTGGCGATGCTCGTGGGCTGGCTGGCGCGATCGTCCTGAAAGAAAGAGCGAGCCTGAAGGCTCGCTCTTTCGCGCCCGTTTGCTGCGTCGCCGCATAGCATGGCGCGAGCCTGGGGCTGCGCCCGCGAGTGATGCGCGCTATGTGTTGGGTGGATTCGCTCAACTCACCGCCGCCGCCGGCGCGTCTCGAGGCCACCCATGACAGACGCATCTCTCGCGCTCGACCCTTACGCCGCGCGTCCCTGGCTCGCCTCTTATCCGCCGAGCGTCGCGCCGGACATCGATCCCGCCGAGCCGCGCACTCTGGTCGAGGTGTTTCGTCGCAGCGTCGCCGCGCATTCCGACAAAATCGCGCTCGAGAGCTTCGGCGCGACGCTGACCTTCGCGCAATTCGACGGCGCCGCGCGCGCCATCGCCGCCTTTCTGCAATCGCAGGGCCTGAAGAAGGGCGATCGCGTCGCGATCATGTCGCCCAATGTGATGGCCTATCCGCCGATCATCTTCGGCGTGCTGCTCGCCGGCGGCGCGGTGGTCAACGTCAATCCGCTCTACACGCCGAGCGAGCTCTCCTTTCAGATCAATGATTCCGGCGCGCGCATCGTCTTCGTGCTGGAGAATTTCGCCCATACGGTCGAAGCCGCATGGCCCGACATGTCGATCGATCTCGCGGTCGTCGTCACGCCAGGCGATCTGCTCGGGCTCAAAGGCAAGCTCGTCGATTTCGTCTCGCGCTATGTGAAATGCGCCGTGCGGCCCTATCAGCTGCCGACGAGCATGCGCTTTCGCGATATCATGAAGCAAGGCTCGGCGCGCTCGGCGCGCGACGTCGAGATCGCACCGGACGATCTCGCTTTTCTGCAATATACGGGCGGCACGACCGGCGTCGCCAAGGGAGCGATGCTGCTCCACCGCAATGTCGCGGCCAATGTGGCGCAAGCGACCGCCTGGCTGCATCCGTTTCTGCTGGAGGCGTCCGGGCGCGAGCGGCCGCAGAAGATGGTGGCGGCGCTGCCGCTCTATCACATTTTCGGCCTCACCGCCTGTCTGCTGGTGCTGGTGCGCATCGGCGGCTCCTGCCTGCTCATCGCCAATCCGCGCGACATCGCCGGCTTCGTGAAGACGCTGCGCAAGTCGCGCTTCTCGATGATCTCCGGCGTCAACACGCTCTATGCGGCGCTCGCCGATCATCCGCAATTCGCGCAGGTCGACTTCTCTCGCCTCGTCTTCTGCATCGCCGGCGGCATGGCGACGCAGGACGTCGTCGCGCGCAAATGGAGAGCGATCACCGGCCGCCCGATCATCGAAGGCTATGGGCTCTCCGAGACCTCGCCGGTCGTCGCCTGCAACAGGCCCGATCTCGAGGAATTCTCCGGCTCGATCGGCTATCCGCATCCCTCGACCGCCGTGTCGATCCGCGCGCCCTCGGGCGAGCCGGTTCCGATCGGCGAGCGCGGGGAGCTGTGCGTGAAGGGTCCGCAGGTGATGCCGGGATATTGGAATCGCCCCGCCGAGACCGAGGCGGCGTTCACGCCGGACGGGTTTTTTCGCACCGGCGATGTGGCGATCATGCTGCCGGACGGACAGGTGAAGCTCGTCGATCGTTTGAAGGAGATGATTCTCGTCTCCGGCTTCAACGTCTATCCGAACGAGGTCGAGAATGTGCTGGTGCAGCATCCCAAGGTGAAGGAGGCGGCGGTGATCGGCGTTCCCGATCCGCATTCGGGCGAGGCGCCGCTCGCCTTCATCGTGCCGCGCGACGCCAGCGTCACCGGCCAGGAGCTGCATGATTTCTGCCGCAAGACGCTGACGCACTATAAGGCGCCGAAGCATTTCGAATTCCGCGACAGCCTGCCGAAGAGCAATGTCGGCAAGGTGCTGCGGCGCGTGCTGCGCGACGAGGTGCAAGCGCGAGCCGAATGAGGAGGTTCTCCCTTCTCCCGCCCTGCGCACGGCTGTCCGGGGAAAATCAGGCATAGGCGAGCTCCAGCTGCCTCGGCGATATGCGCCGCCGCGCGGCCTGATATTTGGGCGGCGGCCGTTCGAGTCTGTCGATCGGTCGCCGCTCGAACAGAAACCTGCCGGCGAGCTCCGAGAACCGCAGATGCGCGAGTTCGATATCGTGGCGGTGGGCGGCGATGCGCAGCAGCACGAAAGCGATCATCGCCGCGATCAGCTGCAGCCGCACGGCGTTCTCGTTTTCGCCGAGAAACTTGCGGATGTTGAGATGCTGCTTGATCCAGCGGAACAGCAGCTCTATGGCCCAGCGCGCCTTGTAGAGCGCGGCGATCTCGACCGCCGAACGCGTCATGTCGTTGGTGATCACGACGATCAGCTGCGGCTTGCCGTCCTTCAGCGCATCGCGTTGAATATGAAGGCGACGCAGCGGCATGGGCAGTTTCGAGTCGCCCTTGCTGGCGAGCTCGACCTCGCAATCCCTGAGCACGGTGTAGCCTTCGCCGCGCGTCTGCGGCATCTCCCGATCCGCGAGGTCGGCGAGGCGGGTGTTGCTCTTGGGGCGCGTGACGAACAAGGCTCGGGCCTCGTGAATGTCCCTCCACCATTTGAAATCATAATAGCCCTTGTCGAAGACATAGGTCGCGCCGGCCTCGATCGGCGTCTTCTTGCCGATCTCGACATCGTTGACATTGGCGGGCGTGACCTCGACGCAGAAGGGGCGGTCGACCCCGGGATCGTAGACGACATGCATCTTCATGCCGTGGATGCGGCCGTTCGAGCGGGCGAAGTCGTGGAACTTGCTCAACGGGATAGGCGTCGAATCGATGAGGCGCAGCAGCTCGGCGCCGTCGCGGCGCGTTCTGCGGTCGAGTTCGCAGGAGAGGCGCGCGAAAAGATCGGCGAAGACGCCGACGGGCCGGCGTGCGTTGGCTTCGGCGAGGGTGGAGCGGGCGATCCTGCGGACGCCGAGGTGATAATGGGAGCCGCTGTTGGCGTTGAAGGCGGCCTCGAGGCTGCGCAGGCTCGTTTCGCCGCCGAGCTGAGCGGCGATCAGGACGACGAGATGATCCCAGCTCTTGAAGGATTTGTCGTAGGCGTCGCCCTTGTGGCGCGCGACGATTTGGCCGAACGCGCGACGATCGATCGGCTTGAGCAAGTCGACAAAAACGCTATTCTGGAAGCGCATGTCTGGTCCTTTATTTTCCAGTCTCGACAACCGGAAAATACCCCGAAACCTTCGGAAGTACCAGGCATGCGCCCGCGACTTATCGACTCATTCCCCGGACAGCCGTGCGCCCTGCGGGAGAAGGTGGCCCGACGCAGTCGGGTCGGATGAAGGCCTGCGCCGAAAAGGCGTGGCGTCGACGCGCCGCTAATCTTATGGACCCTCATCCGACCTCGCTTCGCGAGGCCACCTTCTCCCGCAAGCGGGAGAAGGAAAATGCGAGCCTTCAGGCGTATCGGTCGGCGGCTTCGGCGATCGCGTCATAGATCGCGTCGAGCTCGTGGCCCTCCACACAATAGGGCGGCAGCACATAGATCGTGTTGCCGAGCGGACGAAGCAGCAGGCCGCGCGCGACGAAAAATTCATGCAGTGTCGGGCCGATGGTCGCCAGATAGCCGCTGTCGGCGACGCGCAGATCGAGCGCTGCGATCGTGCCGATGCGGCGCATGTCGGAAAAGCGCGCGTCATTCGCAAAGCGCGCGAGCCGCTCCTCCTGCATCGCGCAGAGCCGCGTCACACGCCCGCGCACGTCCTCGCTCTCCCATATGTCGAGATTGGCGAGCGCCGCCGCGCAGGCGATCGGATTGGCGGTGAAGGAGCTCGAGTGAAAGAAGGTGCGCGCGCGGTCGGTCGAATAATGCGCATCGAAAATCTCCGCCCTGCACATGGTGACCGCGAGCGGCAATGAACCGCCGGTGATTCCCTTCGCATAGCAGGCGATATCGGGGACGACTCCGGCCTGCTCGCAGGCGAACAGGGTTCCAGTGCGGCCGAAGCCGGTCATCACCTCATCGGCGACGAACAGCACGCCGTGGGCGGCGCAGATGCGCTTCATCTCGCGCAGAATATCGGCGCCATAGACGAGCATGCCGCCGGCGCCGAGCACCAGAGGCTCGACCACGAAAGCCGCCGCGTCGCCGCTGCGGCACGCCGCCTCCAGCGCGTCGAGCGTCGCCTGCCCGACGCCGCGCGGGAAGGGAATGCGCGTGACATCGAACAGCAGCGGCTCGTAGGCGGCGTTGAACACCGAGCGCGCGCCGGTCGACATGGCGCCGATGGTGTCGCCATGATAGCCATGCTCCAGCGCCAGCACGCGCGCGCGTCGCTCGCCGCGATTGCGGAAGAAGCCCAGCGCCATTTTGATCGCGACTTCGACCGAAGTGGAGCCGCTGTCGGAATAGAACACATGATCGAGGCCGGCGGGCGTCAGCGCGACGAGCCTTCGCGCCAGCAATTCGGCCGGCTCATGGGTGAAGCCGGCGAAGATCAGCTGATCGAGGCGATCGGCCTGATCCTTGATCGCCTGCACGATGCGCGGATGGCGATGGCCATGAGTGATCACCCACCAGGAAGAGATGGCGTCGAGAATGCGGCGGCCGTCCGCGGTCTCGAGCCAGGCCCCCTCCCCGCGCGCGACAAGGATCGCGTCCTTCTGCAACGCATGCTGCGTGAACGGGCGCCAGATGGGAGAGGATCTGGAAACGGTCATGGGTTCGCTCCGCTCCCGCTGTGCTTTCGAACAGGCGAGCCAGAAAAAAGCCAGCGACGGTCGAGCGCGACTCCTTCTCCCATAGGGAGAAGGTGGCCTCGCGAAGCGAGGTCGGATGAGGGGTTCCGCAAAAATCGGAGAGGCGGCAACCCCTCACCCGGCCGCTTCGCGGCCACCCTCTCCCTATGGGAGAGGGTCGCGCCCTTGCTTGGAAGATTCATTCGGCGTTGGTCACGCATCATGCGCCGTCCCCCGAAAAATCCGCGCGTCGGAACGCGCTCTCGAAGCTCGCGCGCAAAACATCCGCCGTCAACGCGGCGAGCAGCGGCAGCCGCCCGAGATCGCGCGCGTCGGACATTTGCGCGATGATGCGCCGCGTCTCCACATTCTCCTCGCCGATGAAGGCGACGCCGAGCACGGGAATGTCGCGGCGGCGCAGCGCCTCCAGCGACAGCAGGCTGTGATTGATCGTGCCGAGCGTCGTGCGTGCGCAGAGAACGACGGGCAGGCGCCATTGCGCGAGCAAATCGGCGGTCGGCAGCGTCTCGGTCAGCGGCGTCATCAGCCCGCCCGCGGTCTCGACGACGAGCGGCGACAGCGCCGGCGGCGCAAGGCGCGCGACATCGATCGTCACGCCGTCGAGCCGCGCGGAAAGATGCGGCGAGGCCGGCGTGCGCAGCACATAGGCTTCCGACAGCAGTCTTTCACGCGCGAGGCCGGAGAGGCGCGCGACGGTCTGCGTATCGGTTTCGCTGTCGAGCCCCGCCTGCACCGGTTTCCAATAATAAGCGCCGAGCGCGCCGGCGAGCGCGGCGGAAAACACCGTCTTGCCGACATCGGTGTCGGTGCCGACGACGACGAGGCGCGTCATGCCAGCCTCGCCATTTCCGCGGCGAGATCGTCGATCATGGCGATGATCTCGGCCTCGCTCACATTGAGCGTCAGCGTGACGCGCAGCCGCGCCGTTCCCTCGGCTACGGTCGGCGGGCGGATCGCGCGAATGTCATAGCCCCGCGCCTGCATAGCCGCGGCGAGCGCCAGCGCGCGCGCATCGGCGCCGACGATGATCGGCGCGATCTGCGACAGCGGCGCCGCGAGACCATGGCGCCGCAGCTCGCGCCCGGCGAGGGCCACGCGCGCGGCCAGCGACGCGCGACGATCTTCCGCCGCCTCGACGATCGGCAGCGCCGCGCGCACGGAGGCGGCGAGCAACGGCGAGGGCGCGGTGGCGAAAATGAAAGGTCGGCAGCGATTGACGAGAAACTCCCGCAGGACGCGCGGCATCAACGCCAACGCGCCGAAGAGGCCGAGCGCCTTGCCGCAAGTATGCAGCGTCACGACATTCTCGCGTCCCTCGAGCGCAGCTGCGAGGCCGCGTCCGCCGGGTCCATAGACGCCCGTCGCATGAGCTTCGTCGATGAGCAGGAAGGCTTCATGGCGGTCGGCGAGCGCCGCGAGATCGGCGAGCGGCGCGACATCGCCGTCCATGCTGTAGAGGCTTTCGACGACGAGGAAGACCCGTCCCGTTCCGCCTTCGCGGCGAAAGGCGCGGATCGCCGCCTCGAAGGCCTCGACGTCATTATGCGCGGCGGCGGCGCTGGCCGCGCGCGAGAGGCGCATGCCGTCATGCGCGCTCGCATGGATCAGCGCGTCATGGACGATGAGATCGCCGCGCTGCGGCAGCGTCGCCAGCAGCGCGACATTGGCGGAGAAGCCGGCGCCGAAGAACAGCGCGCTCTCGGCTCCAAAGAAAGAGGCGGCCTCCGCTTCCAGCGCCTCGTGCTCCGGATGATTGCCGCGCAGCAGGCGCGAGCCGCCGGCGCCGAGCGGAACGCCGCGCGCCAGCGCCGCCGCGGCGGCGCGCGCATAGTCGGGCGATTGCGCGAGGCCGAGATAATCATTGGAGGTGAAGTCGAGCCCCGCGCGCGGCGCGAGCGCGCGCAGCCGGTCGCGGGCGGCGAGTCCGGCGAGATCGGCGGCATAGGCCTCGAGCAGTCCGCCTCTCGGCTCCGATGTCTGAGACGGCACGAGCTTCCTGTTCGCTGCGGCGCGAAACCGGCCGATGGATGCGCCCCCGCCCGGGCAATAGGGCGTCGCCGGTCGCCTGTCGAGTCCCGCCCCGCGCTGGTCCGCAACTTGCGTAATCGAGGGACGATACTTTCACCGAGAAGGCGAGCTTCGATGGCGTTCACCACCATTTGCACCAAAGACGCCGTGAGCGAGGGCGGAATGGGCCTGTTCCAGGCCGGACGCAAGAGCGTGCTGCTGATCTGGCCGGAGGGCGGCGAGCTCAAGGCCTATCGCGGTCGCTGCCCCCATGCCGACATGCCGCTCTCCGAGGCGACCTTCAACGGCAAGACCGTGACCTGCCCGCATCATATGTGGGGCTTCGACGGCATGAACGGCAAATGCGTGACGCATCTCGTCCGCAATGCGCTGCACCCCTATGAGATGCGCGTCGAGGGCGACGAGATTCAGGTCGATGTCGGCCCGACGCGGCCGCCGCGCGCGGGCGCCGAGCCGGCCTGAAGCCGTCAGCGCAGCAAGATCTCCAGATCGTCCGGTAGATCGAGCTCGGACGCGGCGAGATTCTCGCGCAGATGCGCGAGCGACGACGTGCCGGGGATGGCCAGCAGATTGGGCGAGCGCCGCAACAGCCAGGCGAGCGCGATCTGCATCGGCGTCGCGCCGAGACGCTGCGCGACCTCGGTCAAGGTCGCGGATTGAAGCGGCGAAAATCCGCCGAGCGGAAAGAACGCCACATAAGCGACGCCGTCGCGGGCGAGATCGTCGATCAGCGCGTCATCGCTCCGATGCGCGAGATTATAGTGGTTCTGCACGCAAGCGATCGCGCAGATGCGCCGCCCTTCGGCGATCTGCGCCGGCGTCACATTGCTGAGGCCGATATGGCGAATGAGCCCCTGCTGCTGCAATTCGGCCAGCACGGCCAGCGGCGCCTCGATCGAGCCTTCGGCGGGGCCGTGAGCGCTGAACATGGCGCGGAAATTGACCACTTCGAGCGCATCGAGCCCGAGATTGCGCAAATTGTCATGCACGGCGGCGATCAATTCGTCGCGCGAGACAGCGGGAAGCCATGCGCCGCGGTCGCCGCGCCGCGCGCCGACCTTGGTGACGATGACGAGATCCGCCGGATAGGGATACAGCGCCTCGCGGATCAGCCGGTTCACGATATGAGGGCCGTAGAAGTCGCTGGTGTCGATATGATTCACGCCGCAGGCGACCGCTTCGCGCAAGACGGCGCGCGCCGAGTCGGGGTCGTGTGGCGGCCCGAAGGCGCCGGGGCCGGCGAGCTGCATGGCCCCATAGCCGAGCCGCCTCACCTTGCGGTCGCCGAGAGTGAATTCGTCGGTCATCATGCGCCCTCGCCTCTTTACGTTCCAACGAGGATTATGGGAACAATCTCGCCATTTGGAATTCGCATTCCGAGAGCTTCTGCGCAGTGACCCTCGAGCCCCGAAAATCCCCGGTTCAGGCCCGCTCGGCGGCGACGGTCGAGGCGCTGCGCATCGCCGCCGTTCAGCTTTTGGTCGCGGACGGGCTCGACCGCTGCACGACCACCCGCATCGCCGAGCGCGCCGGAGCCTCGGTCGGCACGCTCTATCAATATTATCCGAACCGCGACGCGCTGCTCGCCGCCGCGCTCGAGGAGCATCTCGACGGCGTGGCCGGCGCCGTCGAGCGCGCCTGTCGCGCGCAGAGGGGCGAAGGCGCGTCGGCGATGGCGTCGGCGCTCGTCACATCGTTCTTGACCGCCAAGCTGCGCGATCCACGAAAGTCGCGCGCGCTCTATGGAATCGCGCGCGAGCACGGCGGGCAGGCGCTGATCGCGCGGCTGCGCGCTCGCGCCACCACGGCCGTCGCGCAGATGCTCGCGAGCGCGCCCGAGCCTCGCTTCGAGGATTGCTCCGTGACCGCCGCGATAGCGATCGGCGTTTTATCCGGATCGGCGCAAAGCATCATGGAAGGAACCGCGCCACAGGATTTCGGCGCCCGCCTCGAGGGCGAGCTCATCCGGCTGCTGACCGGCTATTTCGGCGCTCGCGGATAGCGCGCGCTTCTGGCGGGCTACGACCGATAGCGATGATCACTAAGTTTACGGCATAGCCCGATGATCTGGGATTTTGTAGTGGCTCAGGCCCCAAATCCCAGGGCACGGTTAAAAAGCGCTCAAGTCAAAGGTCTCCATGAATTTCCGTTCGCCAAATCAGAAGGCTCGCGCAAAATCACTAATCCTCAAGTGGTTCGACGAGAGCAGCCAACCACCCGAAATGCGCGGCAAACTCGCGTCGGGCGTGGATCGCTTCGTCGATGAGATAGCCAATCGCGACTCATGGTCGGAATGCATGACGATCCTGCTCGGCGATCATTCGGTCCCCCACTTCGAGGCTTCAGGCCAAGGTTGGCGCGTAGCCCCCTGCCAGAAGGGGCTGGCGGTGAGCACAGTCGTTCCGGGGTGGGGTTTCGGCTGGCGTACGGCCTTCCGAGATGAATACGTCTACGACATACTCTCGTGGTTGGGGCATTACGCGCGTCAGTACGTCCATCGTTCGCATGTAGCTAAGGTGTTGATGATCGCTTGGGAGAGAGACCGCGCAGTTCTTCACCCATTTGGTTCGGAAGCGCATAGTCGACGCTATGGGGCCGTCACTCCTCCGATCCTGCCGAGAAATGCGCTTTCGACCGCAGTTAAAGACAGTGTTACCCGATGGGGAGGAGTTGAAGCGGCACCTCGGAGCAGATCCGGTTGGACACGCCGAAATACATTTGATCCCGCGGTTCATCAGGCCGTGTTCCATTTCCTTCGCGGCCGGTCACTCTTGTCCTCCGGCTTCGAACTCGAAGCCCTGGTCGCCTTTGACTGCGTGTTGCAATCATTGCAGACGATTGGGTGGACCAGCGTAGTCGGCGATCCACGGCGTAGCCGCTCCGATCTGATCGCAACGCTGGGCCTGCACCAAAATTACGGACAGCTAGCAGAACATGTGTACTTCCTTCGGAACGAGTTCGCCGCGCACGCAGGTGGTTGGCGTTGGTGGGACACGGGCGAGTATGTGGATGACGAGCTCATGGAAAGAGCGTCCGACATGGCTCTCCGCGTCCTCATCCATGCAGCGGACGCGGAGCCGGCCACTCGGCGAATTAATCCAGAACCTGATAATTGGAGCGACTGGCTAACCCCTCTTATTCGTGACGGTCCGATTTTTTGCATCGTCGGGCCGTTCGGCTCGCGGGCCGCGCGGGGGCGTTCGGCTTTTTCACCGCTTCGAGGATCGCACTTTCGGGAACGCGTTGGGAGGAATGGGAGAGACGAGAGGGGGCGCGCCGCCCCGTCGATCATGGTCCTGCGGGCATGAGCAGCGCCGCCGGCATGGAGCAGAAGAGATCGGCCTCGGGGCAGGCGGCGGCGAAGGCGAGGCGCACGCGGCTCGCGGTCTCGATCACGCGCGCGGCGATCTTCAGCAATCGCAGGCGCAGAGTCGAGAACTCGGCTTTGGCGAGGTCGCGCGGGCGCGGGATCGCGTCGCGCACGCCGAGCATCAGCCAATAGGCGGCGGTGTGCAGGACGAGGCGCACCTGATTGGCGAGCGCCGAACGACACGAGGTTCGATCGGAGCAAAGCTGCGTCTTGTGCAGCTTGATGAGATTCTCCGCCTGTCCGCGCGCGCAGTAGAGACTCTCATAGAGCCATTGCGGCGCGCCATGCGCGCGATTGGTGACGATGAAGCGAATGTCGAGGCCGAGCCGCGTCGCCTCGATGCGGGCGATCGCGCGGCGCTCTCTGTCCCAGGACTTGGCCCGGTGACGCGTCTCGGCATAGCCTCGCACGACGTCCTTGTCGTCGAGGGCGCGCTCGACGCGGACGGCGTCCGCCGTCTCCTCGACCTTCTTGGACAGCGGCTTGGTTCCGGGAAGGCCGAAGACGTAATCGACGCCGTGATCCTCGCACCAGGCCATCGCCTCGGGCCGCGCATAATGCCCGTCGCCGCGAAACAGGATGCCCGTCGTCGGCCAAGACTTGCGGATATGCCGCACGAGCCGGCGCAGATGCGCTCTCACCTCGACGCCGGACGGCGTCTTGCCCGGGCGCAGGATCATAACGACGGGACGGCTCTGCTCGGTGTCATAGACATGGATCGGCAGAAAGCAGCGCTCGTCATAATGGGCGTTGAACAACGACAATTGCTGATGGCCATGCGCGATGTCGCAGGTGTCGTCGATGTCGAGTGTGACCGAAGATGGCGGCTTCTCGTAGGAGGCCATCCATTGGTCGACGAGCGCATAGGTCAGGCGGATCACGTCGCGCAGGGCCGGCGCGTTCTCGAGCCGCGACAGCGTCGGCTGCGAAGCGAGATCGCGGCCCGTGTCGGGCAGGCGCCCGCAGGCGAGCTTGAACGCCGGATCGGAGCGCAGAAAATCGAGATCGTCGGCGTCCTCATAGCCGCAGCCGATCGCGAAGATGCGGGCGCGGATCATATCGGCGAGCGTGTGGGTGATGCGCGCAGGATCGCGGCGATCGGGAAAGCAGCGCGCCAGCCGTTCGGCGACGCCGAGCCGGCGCTCCGCCATGGCGAGCAGCATGACGCCGCCGTCCGAGGAGATGCGGCCGCCGTCGAAAGCGGCTGTGATTTTCTTGCCCTGGACGGCTGGAAACGAGAAGGCGGGGAACGTATCGTCTGTCATGGCGGGCGTGGCAGGCCGGTGCAGCGGGAAAGGGTTGGTGTCAACAACCAAATCCTACGCCGTTTCAGTGATCTATGCTACGCTCGCCACCCTTCCAACAGCGCCTTCATGAATAAGACGGGCTAATAAACAACTTCCCGCTCCTCTTCTCCGCGATCTGGTTTCGAGCCGGGTAACGCCTCCGACGCGACCAGACATTTACACAGCGGTAGCGCTCGTAGTCGGTCGGAGGAGCACGAACGACTGTGGCGTGCTCTAGCAAGGCTGGCGGAAGGGGTGGGATTCGAACCCACGGTGAAGTTGCCCCCACGGCGGTTTTCAAGACCGCTGCCTTAAACCACTCGGCCACCCTTCCAACGCTGCGCGGCGCCGAAGCGCCCTCGCCTTCTCTCTATGGCTCGGCGGATCGTGGCGTCAACCCGCGCCGCGCTCAGGCGCGGGAGCCGAACAGAATGATCGCGGCGCCGATCAGGCAGAGGGCGCCGCCGGTAAGGTCGAAGCGGTCGGGACGCACGCCTTCGACCGCCGCGAGCCAGCCGATCGAGGCGACGATATAGACGCCGCCATAGGCGGCATAGGCGCGGCCGGCGGCGTCGCTGTCGACGAGTGTGAGAAGAAACGCGAACAGCGCCAGCGACAGCATCCCCGGCGCGATCCACCAGGCCGAGCGGCCGAGACGCAGCCACGCCCAGAAGGAGAAGCATCCGGCGATCTCCGCCAGAGCGGCGCAAACATAAGCGGCGACGCCGACCATGGGAGCGGCCCTCACGAGAACCAGCGCAGAATCGCCGCGCTGAACAGGGCCACGGTCCCGAGACCCGCCAGCGCCTTCAGCCCGGTTGCGTCGGACATGACTCCGGGCCGCCATGAGAGCAGCGCCGCCGCGGCGATCGCCAGCGCCGCGCAGAGGATTTTCACGCACAGCGCGACGAAGGCGAGGCCGCCGATCTGCGGCAGCTCCTCCACCACGAAATAGCTCACGAGGCCGAATCCGAAGCCGCTCGCCAGCTGCACGATCCAGGCGACGAGCGTCCGTCGATAGGCGTCTCGCGCCGCGGCGCGAAAGCGCAGCGCGGCGAGCGGCAGGCCGACCGCCGCCACCGCGCCGAAATTATGCACGATCTGCACGAGGGCGTAGAGCGCGTTGTCGAGCTGCATCGCGCTATTGCACCGAGACGGTCACGCAGCTCTTGGCGCCGATCGGCGTATGGTTCTTGTTGACCGGCGCGACGCAGATCTTCCTCTCGCCCGCCTTCAGCGGCCCGAGCGCAAAGCTGCCGACGAGCTTGTGGCCGGTCGCGACCTCCTCCCCATCGACGAAGAGATGGACGTGATGCGCCTTGGTCCCCGCCTTCACCTCATAATCGACCTTATAGGCCTTGCCTGCCGTCAAGGTCTCGCCCTCGGCCGGGGATTTCAGCGTCACGAGGCTCTCCTCGGCCAGGACCTGCGACGCCGACAGGCCGACGCCGACGAGCAAAATAATGATGGTCTCGAAATGCCGCATGACAACTCTCCGCTTTCCGTTTCCGCCCAACGAGCTCTCGGAGCCCCGCCGAGGATGCGCCCGTCGGCGCGGTTTCACAAGGCCGAGCTCGCGCGGGCTTCGCTTCCTCACGCCCGACGCCGTCACACAAGCCTCTGCTTTCCAATGATTTGCAACCATGCAGCGCGGTGGGAGCCCTGCGCTTCCTGTGGCAAAATCGCTACATCATGGCAAAATATCGTCACCGAGCCGGCGGCGAGACCTATCGCTCAGGTCGACGCCTCTGATAGGTTGAATCAGAGGTCCGAATCGATGAGCCGCAGACCAGCGAGAACCGTTCCGCTTCTGATCCTCGATGGGCCGATGCGCGGCGACTGAACGAAGAGGCGGGGCGACTCGACGATGGCGGGACTTTCTCGACGTGGACTTTTGTCCGTGAGTGCGGCTCTGTGCGCGCTCTGCGCGCCGGCGCTGGCGGCGGACGGCTATTTTCTCAACGGCTATGGTCCACGGCAGAAGGCGCTCGGCGGCGCCGGCGTCGCCGATTCGCGCGACGCCATGTCGCTGTCGATCAATCCGGCCGGTCTCGTCGACCTTCCGCGGGAGCTGCAGCTCGGCGTCACGGCCCTGATCGTGAATCGCGGCTATTCCACCACCGGCCAGCCCCTCGTCGTCGCGCCGGGCGATGTGCGCAGCGGGCGACCAGTGTTTCCCATTCCGCACGACGCCTATTCCGCGCCGATCGATGGGGACTCCGCCTGGGGCACCGCCTCCTACGCCAATGGCGGAATCAATACGGCCTATGATTTCGGTCATTACCGTGCGCCGGCGGGAGGACCTTACGGCGGCGGATTCGCCGGCGTCGACCTCGAACAGAATTTCACCACCGCAGGCTATGCGCGCAAGTTCGGCGCGATATCGATCGGCGTCGCGCCGACCCTCGCCGTGCAGATGCTCAATGTGCAAGGTCTCAAGAGCTTCTCGGCCTATTCGTCTTCGCCGGACCACCTCTCCGACAATGGCTATGACTGGTCGGTCGGCGGCGGCATCCGCGCGGGCCTGCAGTGGCGCATCACCGAACAGCTGCGCTTCGGCCTGGCCGGGTCGACGCCTATGTATATGACGGCGTTCCGGAAATACTCCGGCCTTCTCGCCGACGGCGGCCGTCTCGACATTCCGGCGACGGTGATCGCCGGCCTCGCCTATGACGTCGTCCCCGATGTGACGGTGATGGCCGATTGGCGGCACATCTTCTATTCGGGCGTTCCGACCCTGCACAATTCGAGCTTTCCGCTGCGGCTCAACTCATTCGGCTCGCCCAACGGCGTCGGCTACGACTGGCAGGACACCAATTCGGCGTCTTTCGGCGTCGAATGGCGGGCGACCCCGGGGCTCGCGCTGCGCGCCGGCTACCATTACTCCACGAACCCGATCCCGTCGCGGGCGGCCAGCTTCAATGTGCTGACGCCGGTCATCAATATGCACAACGTCAGCGGCGGCTTCAGCTACGCAGTGACCAAGAATTCGACGATTGATTTCTCCGCGATCTACGCGTTCAAGAACAATACGCGCGGCATCGAGGCTCTGCCGCAAACGGCGCAGAACCCGTACGGCGCCTATAACCCCAACGCCACGGTCAATCTGTGGCTGCAGGGGTTGGAGCTCACGATCGGCTGGACCTATAAGTTCGATCCCGACGATCATTCCTTCATCCCGCGCCTCGATCGCCTCTGAAGAAGAGGGCTCGCGGCGCGGGCGTGGCGGCCGGCCACGCGCGCTTTAGCCGAATTAGGGTTGAAGGCGCGCGGTCCAGAGGGCCCCATATGCTTGCAGCGCGAGCCTTCTGGCTCGCCCGCGCTATCCGATCCAGCCGGATCGGATAGCGCTATAGCCGCTCAGCCCACCACGATCTTCGGCGGGGCGCGACGCGTGCGCGTCTCGAGCGCGGTCTTCACCTTTTCGGCGAGATCGATATAGACCGCCGCATATTTGCCCTTGGGATCAGTAGCGACGACCGGCGTTCCGGCGTCCGAGGTCTCGCGGATCGCGAGATCGAGCGGCACCTCGCCGAGGAAGGGCACGCCGAGCGCCTCCGCGTCCTGCCGCGCGCCGCCATGGGAGAAGATGTCGGTGCGGCCGCCGCAATGCGGGCACAGGAAATAGCTCATATTCTCGACGACGCCGAGGATCGGCGTCTCGACCCGCTGGAACATCGCGACGCCGCGGCGGGCGTCGATCAGCGCCAGATCCTGCGGCGTCGAGACCACGACTGCGCCGGCGAGCGGCACCTGCTGCGCCATGGTCAGCTGCACGTCGCCGGTGCCGGGCGGCATGTCGACGACGAGCGCGTCGAGCTCGCCCCAGGCGACCTCGCCGAGCAATTGCCCGAGCGCCTGCACCACCATCGGGCCGCGCCAGATCATCGGCACATCCTCGTCGACGAGGAAGCCGATCGACATGACCTTCACGCCATAGGCCTCGAGCGGAACCAGCCGATTGTCGACGACCTCGGGCTTCTGGCCGCCGAGACCGAACAGCCGCGGCGCCGAGGGGCCGAAGATATCCGCGTCGAGCAGGCCGACGCGCCAACCGAGCGCGGAGAGGCCGAGCGCCAGATTGGCGGAGGTTGTCGATTTTCCGACCCCGCCTTTGCCCGAGGACACGGCGACGATGTATTTGATCTTCTCGATCGCCGCGATCGGCTTGCGCTGCGGCGCCTGTCCCGGCGGCGGGGCGGCCGGAGCCGGCGCCTTCTCCGCGGTCAAAGTGACGATCGCCGCCTCGACGCCCGGCACGGTCTTGACCGCGCCTTCGACCGCGACGGCGAGGACCTCGAGCTCCTTGGCGCGCGCCGGATCGCCGCTCAGCGAGACGAAGACTTTTCCGCCCGACACATTGATCCCGCTGACGAGGCCCGCCGCGACGATCGACTTGCCTCCGGGTCCCGAGACGCTCTCGAGCGCCTTCAATATTGCTGCTTCATCGGCCACTGTCTTGCCCTTCGCACGAATCCGCCTCGGACGCCCCCGCATGGGGACGTCTTTGGAACGGTTCTACGCAATCGGTATGCCGATATCGGACCGATGCGTCTACGGCCGCGTGCGAAGCGAAGGCTCAGGCGCGCTGGCGCTGCACCAGCGCGTTGCGAATGAGGCCGACGATCGCGGTGACGATCGCGCCGGAGACGCCACCCCCGACCAGCTGGCCGGCGAAGACCGCGATGTCGAAGCCGCCATTGGCCGCGGTTCCGGCGATCGCCGGAATGAGCGAGGTGAGGATCGATCCGCCGCCGGCGCCGCCGAGCGCGCCGACGATGGCGTTGGCGATCGGGCCGAGGTCGAGGTTTTTCGAGGCCTTGGCGACGCCCGCGCCGCCGGCTGCGCCCGAAAAGAGCTGGATGAGGAGATTGATGAGCGTCTCGGACATTGCTGCGCCTTTCGTTCACGGTGAAGGGACCGTTACGAACTTGCGCGCGGCGAGCGCTTTTCAAGCCGTCCTTGCGCTCACCGCGGCTCGGGCGCCGTCGCGCGGCTTTCGGTAGGCGCGCCTTCGGCGCCTGTTCCGCTCGCGGGAACAGCCGACCATACGCTGTCGGACGGTCCGGCCCCGCTGCGCCGACGCGCCGCGCGCGCCAGAGCGGCGAAGCCGAGCGCGGCGCCCGCGGCGACAATATCGACGCAAAGGCCCGACGGATCGGCGGAGGCGAAGGGGCCGAGGCCGGGCGCGACAAGAGCGGCGGCGCTCGCGGCCGGAATCGCCGCCGTCGCCACGGCGGCGACGCCCAGCAGCTCGGCGCCGGCGCGCGCCGCGCCGCGCACGAAGGCGAAGGCCAGGGCGAGCGCCGCGACCGCATGATAGATGGCGCGGCTCGTCACTTCGATATCGTCGACATGGCCGTGCAGCCATTTCACCGACGCAATGGCGACGGATAAGCCGCAGACGCAGCCGAGGCAGACGCCGACGGTCGCCGCCGCCATGAGGCGGGTCGATCGCGTCTGCATGACCCCTTCCCCATGGCGGCGCGCGGTCCGCCGACGCGACTCGATCCATAAGAGATTGCCGGAATAGAACAGGAAGGCGCCGGCGAGGCCGAGGACGAGATAGGTCCAGCGCACAATGTCGCCGCCATAGCTCGCAAAATGCAGCGCGAAGAACGCTGCGACGATCTTGGTCCAGGAGCTCTGCGCTTCCGGCAGATAGTCGACATTGACGACCTCCGCTGTCGCGCCGCGCAGCGCCGCGAAACCGCCGCCGCGCGAGAGGAAGCGCGGATCCTCGCCGAACACCCGCACGGTCGCGCCGCGCGTGTGCATGTCGCGATAATGCAGGCCCTTGGGCGTGAAACCCGCGGACGTCGCCGCGACGGCCGCGATCAGCTCGGCGACCGGCTTCGTCGCGGCGGACGCCTCGTCGCGCCTCACCCCCGCGAAGGGACTGGTGGAACGCATGATCTTCGGCAGCTCGCCGTCGTAGACCATGCGATCGAGCGCTGCATAGATCGGATCATGCAAGCCGAACACGAAGGCGGTGAGCGCGATGACGAGATGAAAGGGCAGGCTGGCGACGCCGACGAGATTATGCGCGTCGAGCCACATGCGCTTCAGATTGGCGGAAAGGCGCAGGGCGAGGACATCGCGGACGAGAGACGGAAGAACCAATATCAGTCCTGAGACGAGCGCGACGAAATAGAGGCCGGCGAGAACGCCCGTGATGTTCTCGCCGATCTCCACGCCGACAGGGAGGCCCGCGGTGCGGTGGACCGCATCCACGACGGCGGCGATCGACGAGGGATGCGAGCGCTCGACGCGCAACTCGCCGGCCTCACTGAAATAGGCCATCCATCTGACCGCGTCCTCGCGGCTCTTGCGCCAGGCGAGCCGCGCCGGACGCCCATCGGCGGCGAGATAGAGCGAGAAATCCTTCGCCGCGTCCGGCCGCGCCGCCAGCGTCGCCGCGATCAGCTCGTCGGCGCCGGCGATGGTCGCGGCGCCGCGCGCGGGCGGCGTCGCCCAGCGGCCGATCGGCTCGGCGAAGACGGTGAGCGCGCCGGCGTAGAAGCAGACGAACAGAAGCATGCCGGAGACGATTCCGGTCCAGCTGTGGATGGTCTTGTAGAGCCTCAGGACCTCGGAGCGCATGCTCGCCTCAATGCAGGAGCAGCCGGCAGGCGTGGAGCCCGCCATGAGCGAGAAGGCTGGCGCCGCCGAGCCAGAGCCAAGCCCGAAGGCCGCTGCGAAACAGGAAGACGAAGGCGAGGACGGATAGCCAGATCGGCGCGATCATCCACATGACCAGCTGATATTTGTTTCCGCCTTCGAGACCCTGCGGGCCGAGACGGGCGAAGAGGCCGACGAGAGCGAGCGCGAGAGCGAAGCCGAGAACCACGCCCGCGAGGCTCTTGCTCACGATGTCGCGACGAAATGGCGTCATCGGCCCCTCCCCTTGCGCAGCGCCGCCACGATCGGAAGCGCGATCAGCAGCGTCATCAACAGCACGAGCTCCGTGAAGAAGGCGGTGAGCGGCGCCATCAGCGGCTGCAACGCCGCCCCGGCGACGAGCAAAAAGACGGCGGCTCCGAGCAGGCTCGGCGCCGCCGCAAGGCTACGGGGGAGCAAGTTCTGTCGCGACGTTCCGCCATAGAGGAGAACCGCGCCGGCGAGCACGCCGAGCAGGGCCGTCGCCAGGAGGAAGGTCGCGGTCATTTTTCAGAAATCGACCGTAGCGGAGAGCAGCACCGTGCGCGGCGCGCTCAATGTCGCGAACCCATCGCTGAAGGTCCCGGACCAATAGCTGTGATCGAGCAGATTGGTCACATTGGCGCGGAAGGTCACGCCGGTCTCGACGATGTGGGTGGCGTAGCGCAGCCCCGCGTCGAGTCGCGCCCATTCGGGAAGCCTGTAGGTGTTGGCCGAGTTGACGTATTGCGCGCTCGTATAGACGACGCGGCCTTCCGCCGTCAGTCCGGAGAGATAGGGAACGTCCCACTCGCCGTAGAGATTCGCCTGCCATCTCGGCACGCCATAGGCGTTCGTTCCGTCGAGCAGCCCATTCGCTGTCCGGGTCATCACGCCGACCGTATAGGCGACGCCTCCGGTCAGGCGCACGCCTTCGACCGGCTCGCCGAAGACGTTCCACTCTATGCCCTGATTGCGCTGGCGTCCGTCGGCGTCATAGGTGGCGCCCGTGCGGATCAGCGTCGGCCGCGTGATCTCGAAGAAGCTGATCGTGCTCGCGATATTTCCCCAGTCGAGCTTGGCGCCGGTCTCGATCTGCTCGGATTTGAACGGCGGGAAGATCTGATTGTAATTGGTCGCCGTCGCATCGGTCACGCGGTCGCCCTGAGTCAGGCCCTCGATGTAATTGGCGTAGAGCGACAGCCGCTCGTCCCATGGCTTGACGATGAGCGCGAAGGCGGGCGAGAGGGCATGGCGGTCATATTGGTTGAGCGCCCCGCCGACGACGGCCACCTGCCCCGTGCTGGGGTTGATGTTCTTGGTCTGCACCCGCTGGCTGCGCACGCCGCCCGTGAACTGAACGCGCTCGTCGAAGGCCGAGATGGTGTCGGCGACGGCGAAGCTGGCCAGATGCGTTTGCGATGTCTGCGTCGGATCGCCCGGATCGGCTGCGATCGGCGGCGTCACTGGCGCATAGATGTTCGACGAATATTGTCCCGAGCGGGTGTTTCGCGTGCCGGCGGTGAACGACAAGGACGAGGCGCTGACGACGAGCTGATGGTGAAGCGGCCCGGTGTCGAACTGGCCGCGCAGCCCTCCCTGCGAAGACAGCGTGTTCTGATAGCCGCGCAAATTGACGATCGACCATTTATAGTCTCCCGTCGGAGTGACGTTCTGCGCCTGCGTGCCATTGGTGAAGCCGCCATAATCATTGCTGGAGAAGCCGACGCCGCCGAACACGGTGATATTTTCGGTGATATCCAATTCGCCGCGTCCGACGACGGCGCCGTTCTCGTAGCGGCTGTTGGAGCCGAGAAAGAGATTCGTGCTCGAAGACGGCGCCGCGGCGACGCCAGCGCCCGAGAAGCTCGCGATCAGCGAGCTGCCGTTCCGGAAGTCTTCCGTGCTGTGATAGGCGTCGAGCGACAGCCGAAAGCGCTCTTCGCGAAAGTCCAGCCCCAGAGCATTCAGGCCGCGCTGTTTCCATTGCCCATCGACCGTGGTTTCGCCGCCGCGGTAGACGCCATTGTAGCGCACGCCGAACTGGCCGTGATCGCCGAAGCGACGCGCGACGTCGACATGCGCGCCGAGCTGGGTGTTCGATGTGTAATCGCCGCTGATGCGGCTGATCGGCGTCTCGCCCGCATGCTTGGTGACGAGATTGATCGAGCCGCCGATCGCGCCGAACGGGGCCATTCCGTTGAGCAGGGCGCCGGGCCCTTTCAGCACCTCGACGCGCTCGAGGAATTCGACCGGGACATGCCCGTCCGGCGCGAGGCCATACATTCCGTTGAGCGCGAGCTCGCTGCCGAGGACCTGAAAGCCGCGAATGCGGAAATTCTCGCGCATATGCCCGGCGGGCGTCGTCATGCGCACCGACGGATCATTCTCCATCACATCCTGCAGCGTGCGCGCCTGCTGATTCTCGATGAGAGCCGAAGTGTAGCTCGACACGTTGAACGGCGTGTCCATCATGTCGCGATTGCCGAGCATGCCGAGCCGCGCGCCGCGCGCCATTTGCCCGCCGGCATAGGCCTTGGGCAGATTGCCGATCTCCGCCTGAGCCGGCGCCGGATGCAAGCCTTCTCCCGACGGCGACCGGGCCATTGTGGGCGTAGGAGCGGCCACCGGGTTCGGGCGCGGTCCCCGGACCGGTGTCGGACGATGTCGCGCCGCCCGCGTCGGCGTCGCCGTATGTCTCACCGCCGTCCGCGGCTTTTCCTTCGGCGCGTCGACCGCCACGGCGGGAAGGGAGGTGACGCCGGGCTCCGCCTTTGCGACGGACTCGGCTCCAAAGAGGATCAACGCTGCGGCGCCGATGATCTTCGCAGGATCATGCGATGCGCGCCTCGAGGACGGCGCCGCGCAGCACAGGCACGTTACAATACTGTCATTCCATTCTCTCATCACGACCGCCGAACCTATAAAAGCCTCACATCTGGCGAAGCTATAGACAGGGTATTGGCGGATCAAGACGCTACTTAGGTATTGAGAACATTTATAAAGTCGTCGATATTTATTTCTGCGTGGAAATATTATTGGTGGCAGGCGATATTATTCATAATTATTCCAATTCTCGACTATTGCCGAGTGGCGCGACCCGGCGGCGCCGATGGCGCGGCTCGTGGCGTGATTCAGACGATTTGACGGGACAGAAAAAGCGAGCCTGAAGGCTCGCGGTCCAAGTGCGGCTCCTGGACCGCGAGCCTTCAGGCTCGCTCTCTAAGCCCATCACATTCGATGAAGCGTGGCGCTAGTCAGTCGACCAGCATCGCCATAGGACGCTCGATCAGGCGCTTGAACTCGGCGAGCAGAACCGCGCCGAGCGCGCCGTCGACGGCGCGGTGATCGACCGAGAGCGTCACGCTCATGATCGTCGCCACAGCCGGCGCGTCATTCTTCACCACCACGCGCTTCTCGCCGGCGCCGACCGCGAGGATGGTCGCATGCGGCGGGTTGATGACGGCGGAGAAATTCTTGACGCCGAACATTCCGAGATTGGAGACGGCCGTCGTGCCGCCCTCATATTCGCTCGGCTTCAATCTGCGCTCGCGGGCGCGCGCGGCGAGATCCTTCATCTCGATGGCGATCTCGCGAAAGCTCTTCATCTGCGCGTCGCGAATGATGGGCGTGACGAGGCCGCCGGGAATTGAGACCGCGACGCCGACATCGGACGCTGTGTGCTTCAGCATCGCGTTCTGCGTGAAGGTCACATTGGCGTCGGGGACGCGCTGCAGCGCCAGCGCCATCGCCTTCACGATGATGTCGTTGACGGAGACCTTCCATTCGGGCTTTCCGTCCGCGCCATTCGGCGCGGCGCTGTTGTAGTCCTCGCGCAGGCGCAGCAGCGCATCGATGTCGCAATCGGTCTGCAGCGCGAAATGCGGAATGGTCCGCACCGAATCGGTCATGCGCCGGGCGATCGCCTTGCGCATCGAATCATGCGGGATCTCGGTGAAGGAGCCGGGCGCGAACAGCTTTCGCACGACCTCGTCGGAAAGCGCGACCGGCGCCTCGCTCGGCGCAGAGGGGCCGGCGGCCGCACGACCGCCGGCGAGCGCCGCCTTCACATCGCGCTCGACGACGCGCCCATGTGGGCCGGAGCCGGTCAGAGCGGCGAGGTCGAGCCCGCTCTCCTTGGCCAGCCGCCGCGCCAAAGGCGACGCGAAAATGCGTCCGCCGCCGCCTGCGAGCCGCTCGTCTCCCGAAAGCGCCATGGATTCACCTATAGAGAACCGCCTTCGCCGCCGCGATCACCTCGGCGACGGAAGGCAGAGCCAGCTTCTCGAGATTGGCGGCGTAGGGCATGGGCACGTCCTTGCCGGTGACGCGCAGCACCGGCGCGTCGAGATAATCGAAGGCCTCCTCCTGCACGCGCGCGGCGATCTCGGCCCCGACGCCGCATTGCGGCCAGCCCTCCTCCACCGCGACGCAGCGGCCGGTCTTCTTCACCGATGCGACGATCGCCGGCACATCCATCGGCCGCAGCGTGCGCAGATCGATCACCTCGGCTTCGATCCCCTCATTGGCCAGCGCCTCGGCGGCGGCGAGCGCATGAATGACGCCGATCGAGAAAGAGACCAGCGTGACATGCGTCCCCGCTCGCGCGACGCGAGCCTTGCCGATCGGGATCAGAAAATCCTCGATCATCGGCGTGTCCCACTGCTTGCCGTAGAGGATCTCGTTCTCGAGAAAGACGACGGGGTTGGGATCGCGAATGGCGCTCTTGAGCAGCCCTTTGGCGTCGGCGGCGTTGGACGGCGCCACCACCTTCAGCCCCGGCACCTGCGAGAACCAGGACGAATAATCCTGGCTGTGCTGGGCGCCGACGCGCGCGGCCGCGCCGTTCGGCCCGCGGAACACGATGGGGCAATTGACCTGCCCGCCGGACATATACAGAGTCTTGGCCGCCGAGTTCACGATATGGTCGATCGCCTGCATGGCGAAATTGAAGGTCATGAACTCGCAGATCGGCTTCAAGCCCGCGAAGGCGGCGCCGACGGCGAGGCCGGCGAAGCCATATTCGGTGATCGGCGTGTCGACGACGCGGCGCGCGCCGAACTCCTGCAGCAGCCCCTGCGTGACCTTATAGGCGCCCTGATATTCGGCGACCTCCTCGCCGATGACGAAGACGTCCGGATCGCGGCGCATCTCCTCGGCCATGGCGTCGCGCAACGCCTCGCGCATGGTCATCGGGATCAGCACCGTGTCGGGTGGAATTTCCGGCGCGGCGATGGCGGGCGAGGAAGCGACAGGCGCGGGCGGCGGTGCGAGCGTGGCGGTCGCCGCCGCGGTGGCCGGCTCGGGAGCCGATGCGGGAACGTCCGGCGCCTTGGCGGGAGCCGCGGGCTCGGCGGGACCGACCTCCTCGCCCTCCTCGGCGATGACGGCGATCGGAGTGTTGACGGCGACATTCTCGGCGCCGCCGGGCACGAGAATGCGCGCCAGCACGCCCTCGTCGACGGCCTCGACCTCCATCGTCGCCTTGTCGGTCTCGATCTCGGCGATGACATCGCCGGCCTTGACCTTATCGCCCTCGTTCTTGAGCCATTTGGCGAGCTTGCCCTGTTCCATCGTGGGCGAGAGAGCGGGCATGAGAACATTGACGGTCATGGATTTATCCGCCGAATGGAAAATACAGCGCAGCCTCCCTTCTCCCACTTGTGGGAGAAGGTGGCCTCGCGAAGCGAGGTCGGATGAGGGCCCTTGCAGTCGATGCGCAGCGCCGATGCGGTGCGGACCCTCATCCGACCCGGCTGCGCCGGGCCACCTTCTCCCGCGCGCGGGAGAAGGATTCGCACGTCGAGAGTCCGCCCTCGCTTCATAGCACCACGTCCGTCCAGAGCTCGCTCGGATCGGGCTCGGCGTCATTGGTGGCGAAATCGGAGGCGTAGGAGACGATCTTGCGCACGGCGGCGTCGATTTGCTTCAGCTCGTCTTCGCTGGCGCCGAGGGCGAGCAGGCGCGCGCGCACCTGCTCGATCGGGTCCTGCTCCTCGCGGACCTTCTGCACCTCTTCCTTCGAGCGATATTTCGCCGGATCGGACATCGAATGGCCGCGGTAGCGATAGGTCTTGGCCTCGATGAGATAAGGCCCCTTCCCCGCCCGGCACCAGTCCAGCGCCTCGGTCACCACGGCGGCGACGGCGCGGACGTCCATGCCGTCGACCTGCCGGCCGATGATGTTGAAAGCCTCGCCGCGTTTCGAAAAATTGGGCTGGGCCGAGGCGCGCTCGACCGAGGTGCCCATGGCGTAGCGATTGTTCTCGACGATATAGACCACAGGCAGCTTCCAGAGCTCCGCCATGTTGAAGCTCTCATAGACCTGCCCCTGATTGGCTGCCCCCTCGCCGAAAAAGGTCAGCGAGGCCGAATCGGTCCCGCGATAGAGGTCGGCGAAGGCGAGCCCCGCCCCGAGCGGCGCCGGCGCGCCGACGATGCCGTGGCCGCCATAAAAATTCTTCTCGCGCGAGAACATATGCATGGAGCCGCCCTTCCCTTTGGAATAGCCGCTCCTGCGCCCCGTCAGCTCGGCCATCACGCGCTTCGGCTCCATGCCGCAGGCGAGCATATGGCCGTGGTCGCGATAGCCGGTGATGAACTGGTCGGTCGGCCGCGCCGCCATGCGCGCGCCGACGACGACCGCCTCCTGGCCGATATAGAGATGGCAGAAGCCGCCGATGAGCCCCATGCCGTAGATCTGGCCGGCCTTCTCCTCGAAGCGGCGAATCAGCAGCATCGCCCGATAGGCGGCGAGCTCCTGCTCGCGGGAGAACTGCAATACGCCATCGACGGCCGCGGCGCCTTCGGCCGCTCCCGCGACATCGGCGAGCTTCGTATCGTTCTTTTCCGTTGCCGGCATGGCCGCGCATCTCCGTCGGCGCCACGACAATAACTGGGAGCGTCTGTGGCGTTCCGCGAGCCCTCGTCTCCAGCTCCGTCGCGGCGAGACCTCCGCCGCCACGCAGGATAGCGCGAAAGCGGACGGAAAACGAGACGCGCTGCAAATCGGCTGTGGGTCGAGAGAGATTTTCTCTCTCCCCGCCGTCGATCGGAGAGGATAGCGTGGAAGCTCGGCGCTCGCGTCCGAGCAAGAGCCTGGATCATGACCGAAGCGACACCCAGTCCGATCGACTTTCACGACATCGATCAGGCCCGCGCCTGGACGGCGGACACGGTCGCCCGAAGGCCGCACAGACCGCGATTCTTCGATGCGTTCTGCGCCTCCCTGGAAGGGCGTTTCGACGCGCCGATACGGATTGCGGAGCTGGGATCGGGCCCAGGACACCTCGCATGCGCCATTCTGCGCCGATGCCGCATCGAAAGCTATCATGCGATCGACTTCTCGCCGGCGATGCATGCGCTCGCGCATGAGCATCTCGCCGAGGCCTCGAGCCGCGTGACGTTTGTCGAAGCCGATTTCAGGTCGAACTCCTGGGCGGCCGGTCTCGCCGGCGTCGACGCCGTCGTCACGATGCAGGCCGCACATGAGCTGCGCCACAAGAACCGCTTGCCCGCCTTGCTCGATCTCATCCACGAGACGATCCGTCCCGGCGGACTTCTCCTTTATTGCGATTACTACGCCGACGCCGCGCGCGAGGAGAAATCCACGCTCTTCCTCACGCGGGACGAGCAGCCGGCGGCCCTCGAGCGAGCAGGATTTGCGCCCGTCGGCCTCGTCCATGAGGAAGGTGGAATGGCGCTCTACCGCGCCCTGCGGGCGCAACTCTAGCTGCTGGAGGCGAGGTGCCAGGATTCCAAAGCCCGAGCGCGGCGACGAGCCTATTTTCCGTCCAGCGCCGCGAATCGCACCATCACATCGGCGCCATCCGCCGGCGGCGAGGCGAGACGCGCGCGAAAGGCCAGAGTCTCGCCGGCGGCGAGACGCGCCTTGGGCGGCGTCTCGGTCCACACATAGCGCTCGCGCCCGTCGGCGCCGCGCACGGCGAGCGCCACTTTCGGCACGCGATTGGCTTGCTGGCGCAGATTGACGATCTCGCCTTCGACCGTCAGCACCTTGCGCGAGCCCTCCTCGGCGATCTTCGAGGTGACGGAGCGCAGATCGAGGCCGAAGACGTTGACCTTCAGCCCGGCCGCCGAATAGAGCCCCGCGGCGCCAGGGGCGAGCCGCACGACGCGCTCGCGCATGCCGATCAGCCCCATGGCGCCGAGCATCACCGCGATCGCCGCGGCGATCACCGGAAGACGGCTGGGACGGCGCTCCTGCCAGGGCTCCTCCTCCAGCGGAGGGGCGCGCCAGAGCCGCGCATGGGCGCGCTCCCAATCGGCGAGCGCCGCTTCGGCGCTGGTGGGCTCGCTCGCGCGCAGAGTGTCGAGAGCGGGATAAAGAGGAATAGGACGCTTTTCGCGCATGGGCCGGCCTCCGAGCCGCCGCCGGCGCGCAAAAATCACAACGCCGGACCTTCTTCTCCATTAATGCGCGATATGGTTAAGAGGCCGTGAACTGCTAAGGTTCGTTTGGTGATTCTGACGCCGCTTCGTTAATGGAAGGCGCCTCTTGCTGAGCTTTGCGGATGTCGGGCTGCGCTATGGGACGGGAAACGAGATCCTCTCCGATCTCTCTTTCACCGTCGAGCCGCGCTCCTTTCAATTCCTGACCGGGCCGTCGGGCGCCGGAAAAACCACGCTGCTCAAGCTCGTCTTGATGTCGCTGAAGCCGACGCGCGGGCGCATCACTTTGTTCGGCCAGGATGCGGCGACGCTGGGCAAGGACGAGGTGACCGACATCCGCCGCCGCATCGGCGTCGTGTTTCAGGACTTCCGCCTGCTCGACCATCTCTCCCTCTATGAGAATGTGGCGCTGCCGCTGCGCGTCATCGGCCGCGAGGAGGCGAGCTATCGCGCCGAGGTGCTGGAGCTGTTGCGCTGGGTCGGGCTCGACAATCGCATCACCGCCCTTCCCACCGTTCTCTCGGGCGGAGAGAAGCAGCGCGCGGCGATCGCGCGAGCGCTGATCGTGCGGCCGGAGCTGCTGCTCGCCGACGAGCCGACCGGCAATCTCGACCCCACCCTGGCGCGGCGGCTGCTGCGGCTGTTCATCGAATTGCACAAGAGCGGCACATCGGTCGTCATCGCCACCCACGACCTCGCGCTGATGGACCAATATGAGGCTGCGCGCCGTCTGGTGCTCGCCGACGGCCGCCTCCATGTCTTCGAGTGAGGCGCGCATGACCCTTCGAGCGATTCTGGCGCGACGCGCGGCCATCGAGACGACGGACGAGGAGCAAGAGTCCGTCCCGCTCGACGAGGCGCTGGCGCGCGAGACGCCGCTGGTCCCGACCTGGTCGATCGCCGGGCGCTCGCTCGTCATCGTCATCGCCATCATGACCTTTCTGGCCGCTCTCGCCGCCGGCGCGGCGCTGCTCGTCGCCGACGCCAGCGTCGACTGGCGGCGCGAGGTTTCGCGCGAGGCGAGCGTGCAGATCCGGCCGATCGCCGGCCGCGACGTCGAGGCCGATGTCGTGCGCGCGACGGCGATCCTCGTCGCCGCGGAGGGCGTGCGCGACGTGAAGGTCTACAGCAGGGCGGAATCGGAGGCGCTGCTCGCCCCCTGGCTCGGTCAGGGGCTCGATTTCGCCGAATTGCCGGCGCCGCGCATGATTGTCCTCAAGCTCGACCAGCAAAAGCGCGCCGATCTCGGCGACCTGCGCCGCGAGCTCGCGCGCGAGCTGCCCAACGCCGCGCTCGACGACCATAGATTATGGGTCGAGCGCCTCGGCCAGATGGCCGGCGCCGCCGTCGCCGTGGCGGCGATGGTGTTCGCGCTGATCGTCGTCGCCGCCGGCCTCACCGTCGCCTTCGCGACGCGGGCGGCCATGGTGGGAAACCGCGAGATCATCGAGGTGCTGCATCTCGTCGGCGCCGCCGATCGCTATATCGCCCGCCAGTTCCAACGGCGCTTCGTGGCGCTCGGCCTGCGCGGCGGCCTTATCGGCGGCGGCTGCGCCATGATCTTCTTCATTCTCGCCGGCTATCTGGCGAGCGGCTGGACGGCGACGCCCGGCGGCGATCAGATCGAGGCCATGTTCGGCAGCGTCTCGCTCGGGCCGCGCGGCTATGCGGTGATAGCCGCCATTTCGGCGGCGGCGGGCCTGCTCACCGGATTCATGTCGCAGGAGACCGTGTTCCGTCAGCTGCGCCGGCTGAAGTGATGGGCGGCGGGCATTACGATGCACCGTCCCACCACTAGACAGGCTGCGCCGGCGCTCACACATTTCGGCATGGGTCACATCAGGACGAGACGCGTGGCGGCTGGCCCGAGAGCGCAGAGACGACGGCGATCGGCCGCGCCACGACGCGCGGCGACGCTGCTGCTGTGCCTCGCCGGCTTCCTGGCGTCGGGCTTCGTGGCGGGCTTCATCGGCTTCGCTCTGTCGCTCGAGCGCGCCGAGCCGATCCTCACCGTGCAGGCCGACGGGGTGGTGGTGCTGACCGGCGGCTCCGACCGCATCCATGAGGCGGCGGAACTGCTCGCGCGCGGGCAGGCGCGCCGACTGCTCATCACCGGCGTCAACAAATCCACCCGCGGCCCGGAGATCGCCAAGCTGCTGCCGGTGTCGCGGCAATTGTTCGATTGCTGCATCGACCTCGGCTATGAGGCGCTGGACACGGCCGGCAACGCCGCCGAGACGCGCGAATGGGCCAAGGCCCGCGGCATCGGCGGCTCTCTCATCGTCGTCACCTCCAATTATCATATGCCCCGCGCTCTGGTGGAGCTGTCGGCCGCATTGCCCGGCGTCGAGCTCTATCCCTTCCCGGTCGTCAGCGAACATATGCAGGTCGCCGACTGGCTCGACGACGCCAGCGTCGCGCGCCTCATCGGCGGGGAATATGTCAAATATCTCTTTGCTTTGGCGCGCACGCGCCTGTTCCCGGGCGCTTCTTATGCGGGGCATTCCACACGCACCGGCGCAATGGCCGAGGTCGACGCCCCGTCCTGGTGAAAGCGACGCCGGTGAATTTTGCGTCGGCCGGAAATGCGCTAGAGAACGCCCGACCGATCCACCCCGTCAGGCGGACCCGATGCTGTATCTGCGCTCGCTCATCTTCAACATCGCCTTCTTCACCAATGTGATCGTGCTGATGCTGATCTGGCTGCCGGCGCTGGCGATGCCGCGGCAGGCGTCGCTCACGCTCGGCCGCGCCTGGGGCCGCACCTCTTTGTGGTGGCTCGAGAAGATCGTCGGGCTGAAGGTCGAGTTCCGGGGGCTCGAGAATATTCCGAAAGGCCCAGTCATCGTCGCCTGCAAGCATCAGTCGATCTGGGAAACGTTCGTGCTGCCCCTGCACTTCCCGGACTTCTCATTCATATTGAAGCATGAGCTGATCTATATTCCCTTTTTTGGCTGGTATCTTCTCGCCGCCGAGCAGATCGCCGTCGACCGCGCCAAGGGCGGACGGGTGCTGCCGCAGATCACGCGCAAGGTCAAGGCGCTGTTCGCGCAGGGTCGGCAGCTGTTCATCTTTCCCGAAGGCACGCGCCGCCCGATCGGCGCGCCGGCGCAATATAAATTCGGCGTCGCCCATCTCTATCACGAGAGCGGCGCAGCCTGCCTGCCGGTGGCGCTCAATTCCGGCCTGTTCTGGCCGCGGCGCTCCTTCCTGATCCGCCCGGGGACCGTTGTCCTCGAATATCTGCCGCCGATCGAGCCGGGCCTCGCGCCCAGACTATTCTTCGAGCGCCTGCAGGAGACGATGGAGACGGCGACCGAACGGCTGATCGAGGAGGCGGTCGCGCGCGACCCCGCGCTCGGCGCGATCGTCGAGCGCAACCGCGCGACCGCGCCGACCGTCTGAGGGATCAGGCCGCGGCGGCCTTGCCGCGCAGCGAATACTCCGCCTCGACGATATAAGGCCCGCCGCCGACCGAATCGCGCGACGAGTAGAGGACGAAGCTCGCCGCCTCGAAGCGCAGCGGCGGGAAATAGCCGCGCGTCCCGAGATAAGCGGCGACCGCCGAGCTCGGCGCGCCGCGCAGCCGCGCCAGCGTCACATGCGGCACGAATTTGCGCGGCTCGGGCGCAGCGCCGAGACGGCGCAGCAGGCGCTCATGCTCGGCCTGGAGCTCGGTGAGCGCCGAATCGGCCCGCGCCTTCACGATGAGCGCGCGCGGCTTGTCGCCGCCGAACGAGTCGAGCCGGTCGAGCTCCACCGTCATCGACGGGCGGCGCACGCCCGCGAGCGTCATAGCGACGTCATGGGCCATGGCGTCGTCGACATCGCCGATGAAGCGTAGCGTGATGTGATAATTCTCGGCGTCGATCCAGCGCGCGCCGGAAAGGCCTCCGCGCAGCATGGAGAGATCAGCGGCCACCCGGGCCGGGATTTCGAGGGCGGTGAACAGTCTCGGCATTGGGTCCTCCATCCTGGTCGATCGCGGGCGTGATTCGTCGCCGGTAGCGATGGTCTCGTGATCGGATGGGCCGCTCGCGGCGGATCGAAGCGGCTCTGGCGGGCGCCTCCTTCCCTAGAGTTTCGCGCGTCGCGCGCAGGACTACGGTCTGCTTCATCGCAATCGATGGGTCTCGAAAGCGAGCCTGAAGGCTCGCGGTCCAAGCCCGGGTCTGGACCGCGAGCCACTTCCGAACTCATTATACCCTAAAATCCGCCCCGGCGGAGCCTTGCGACGAGCCGGGCCGTCGCCCGATCAGCGCGCCGCCCCGCCGGATTTTTCCGCGCGAATTGCGTCGAGACGAGCCGCGACCAGCGGCGCGACGCCCTCGACGATCCGCTCCACCCCGGCCCGGCTCGGATGCAGGCCGTCCGGCAGGGTCATGCCGTCGACGCCGAGCACGCCCTCGAGAAAGAAAGGATAGAGCGGCAGGCGACGCTCGGCGGCCAGAGCGGGAAAAATGGCGTCGAAGGCCTGCTTCGTCTCCTCGCCGTAATTGGCGATGCTGACCATTCCGGCGAGCAGCACCTTTGTTCCTCTGGCGTCACAGGCGGCGATGATCCTCTCGAGATTGGCGCGCGTGCCGGCGGGGTCGAGCCCGCGCAGGTTGTCATTGGCGCCGAGCTCGAGAATCAGCAGATCGCCGCCGTCGCGCAGCGCATAGGCGATGCGCCCCGCCCCCTGCCCCGTGGTCTCGCCGGAAACGCCGGAATTGACCACTTTCACGTCATAGCCCTCTTTGCGCAGCCGCCGCTCCAGCGCCGCTGGAAAAGCGGCGTCGGCCGGCAGCTGATAGCCGGCGGTGAGGCTGTCGCCGAAGGCGATGATGCGCAGCGGCTCGGCCTGCGCGGCGCCGACGAGCCCGGCGCCGAGCGCGAGCAGCGCAGAAATGCGCCGGGTGATCCTGGAAATTCGCGCCGGCTTCGCATAAGTCCGATGGTCGCGGCGGTCCTGCGCGTCGCCTCTCGTCATCTTCGGGAATCCTCTTGCTGAATCAGCCGATCATCGAGCTCGACGATGTCGATCTTACCCTCGGCGCCGGCGCTTCGCGCGCCCATGTGCTGAAAAAAATCAGCCTCGCCGTGCACAAGGGCGAGGCCGTGGGCCTCATCGGCCCCTCGGGCTCGGGCAAATCAACGTTGCTGATGACGCTGGCCGGGCTGGAGCGGCCCGATTCCGGCCGCGTCCGCGTCGACGGCGCCGATCTCACGCGCCTCTCCGAGAATGAGCTGGCGCGCTTCCGCGGCCGCAGAATGGGCGTCGTCTTCCAATCCTTTCAGCTCATCCCGACCATGACTGCGCTCGAGAATGTCGCGGTTCCGCTGGAGCTCGCCGGCCGCCCCGACGCTTTTGCACGCGCGCGGGAAGAGCTGGAGGCCGTCGGGCTCGGCGGCCGACTCGCGCATTATCCGGGGCAGCTCTCCGGCGGCGAGCAGCAGCGCGTCGCTCTGGCGCGGGCGCTGGCGCCGGACCCGGCGATTCTCGCCGCCGACGAGCCGACCGGCAATCTCGATTCGGAGACCGGCGCCGCCATCATCGATCTCATCTTCGCGCAGCAGGCGCGGCGCGGCGCCACCTTGGTGCTGGTGACGCATGACGCCTCGCTCGCCGCCCGCTGCGACCGCGCCGTGCGGCTGCGCTCGGGGCGGATCGACGCCGAGATCAGCGAATGAAGGGATCTCGCCTGCCGCTGCCTCTGCGCTTCGCCCTGCGCGACCTTATCGGCGATCTGCGCGGCTTTTCCGTCTTCATCGCCTGCATCGTCATCGGCGTGGCGGCGATCGCCGGCGTCGGCGCGGCCTCCTCTTCCCTGTCGGCGGGCCTCGCTCGCGAGGGGCGCGCGATCCTCGGCGGCGACATCTCGCTCGCCGTGACCTCGCGACCGTTCACGCCGGAACAGCGCGCCTTTCTCGAGCGCGCCGGACGCGTCGGCGAGATCGCGCTGATCCGCGCCATGGCCCGTTCCGAGGCGGGCGAGGCGGCGTTGGTCGAGGTCAAGGCCGTCGACGCGGCTTTTCCGCTCGCCGGCGCCGTGACGCTCGCGCCGGCGCAGAGTCTTGCCGAAGCGCTCGGCCCACGCGACGGCGTGCTCGGCGTCGCCGCCGATTCGACCTTGATCGCGCGGCTGGATCTGAAGGTCGGCGATCGGCTGAAGATCGGCTCCGGCGTTTTCGATCTGCGCGGCGAGCTCGTCTCCGAGCCGGATAAGCTCGCCGGCGGCGTCGCCTTCGGCTCCCGCGTCCTGATGAGCGAAGCCGGGCTCGCGGCGAGCCGGCTCGACCGGCCGGGCGTGATTTTGCGCCGCGTCGCCCGAGTGGCGCTCGGCGCCGGCGATCGCGTCGCCGAAGATCGGGACGTCGAGCAATTCGCCACAGCGCTCGCCGCCGCCTTCCCGGACGCCGGCTGGGAGATGCGCCGGCGCGACGCCGTCTCGCCGCAGTTCACGCGCAATCAGCAGCGCTTCACGCAATTGTTGACGCTGGTCGCGCTCACGGCGCTGGTCGCGGGCGGCGCCGGCGTCGCCAACGCCGTCGACGGCTTCGTCGCTCGCAAGCGCGATTCCTTCGCCATTCTGAAGGCGCTCGGCGCGCCGGCCTCGCGCGTCTTCGCCATTGCGCTGACCGAAGTGCTGCTGGTCGCCGCCCTCGCCATCGCCGGCGGCCTCGCTCTCGGCTCGGCCTTTCCCTTTCTGCTCGATCGCGCGCTCGGCGCCGTCGGCCTGCCCTTCGCGCCCAGCGTCGACCTCCGCAGCCTCGCCATCGGCGCGCTCTGCGGCCTGCTGGTGACGCTGATCTTCGCACTCGGCCCGCTCGGCCGCGCCTATGCGACGCCGGTGGCGCGGCTGCTGCGCGAGGAGACCGAGGAGACGCGCACGCCGCGGCTCTTCGCCGCCGCCTCGCTCGCCTGCGTCGCGCTGCTCATCGGCGCGATATTGGCCTTCGCCGCCGATCTGCGGCTCGCCGCCGCTTATGCGGCCGCGACTGGAACCGCTTTTCTGCTGCTCCGCGGCGTCGCCGCCCTCGTCGTGCTGGCCGCGACCCGCGCGCCGCGCTTTGCGAGCCTGCGGCTGCGCCATGCGATCGCCAATATCCGCCGGCCCAGAAATCTGGCGGCGCCGCTCGTGTTGTCGATCGGGCTGACGCAGACATTGCTCGTCGCGCTCGCCCTGGTCGAAGCCTCCATCCACGCCGAGCTGGCGCCGAGGGAGCGCGGCCGCACGCCGAATTTCTTCTTCATCGACGTGCCGAAGGAGCAGGCGGCGGAATTTTCCGCCTTTCTCACTTCATTCTCGCCGGACGCGCGGATCGAGCAGGCGCCCATGCTGCGCGGGCGCATCGTCGCCGTGAAGGGCGCGCGCGTCGAGACGTTGAAGCCGCCGGACGATATCTCCTGGGCCCTCGACGGCGATCGCGGCGTCACTTTCTCCTCAACCCTGCCTGCAGGCTCGACCCTGGCCGCGGGCTCCTGGTGGCGCGCGGAGGAGGACCGGCCCGAATCGCCCCTGGTCTCGCTCGAGGCGCGGGTCGCCGAAGGGCTCGGCCTCGCGGTCGGCGACGAGATCACGGTGAATGCGCTCGGCCGCGAGCTCACCGCGCGCGTCGCCAATCTGCGGCGCGTCGACTGGCGCAGCTTCGGCATTAATTTCATGATGGTGTTCTCGCCCGCCGCCTTCGCCGACGCGCCCTATTCGCAAATGGTCACGGCCGCCTTCGACGGGCGCGACGATGGCCGCGACGCGCGGCTGACGCGGGAGGTCGCGAAGCGCTTTCCGATGATCGCCGCGCTGCGGGTGAAGGATGCGCTCGACGCCGTCGGGGAGATCGCGGATCGGCTGACCACGGCGGCGCGCGGCGCGGCGGCCATTGCGATTCTCACAGCCGCGCTGGCGCTCGGCAGCGCCGTCGCCGCCTCGCAGCAGACGCGGCTGCGCGACGCGGTGATTCTCTCGACGCTCGGCGCGACGCGCGGCTTTCTGATCAGCGCCTATGGAATCGAATTCGCGCTGCTCGGCGCCGCGGCAGGCGCGGTCGCCGTGGCGGCCGGCAGCGGCGCCGCGGCTTTCATCCTGACGACGCTGATGCGGATGGATTTCGTGTTCCGGCCCGGGCCGGTCGCCGCGACGATGCTCGGCGCGCTCGTCTTCGCCATCGCGCTCGGCCTCGCCGGCAGCTGGCGCGCGCTCGGGCGACGGCCGGGCGCGGCGCTGCGGCGCCGCTAGAGGTGGGCGAGCCTGACGGATCGCTCGCGAGAACCGTCGAATCGCCGTGAAACAACGCTCACCGCACGAATTTGAAGGCGGCGAGAAGGACGCCGGCGAGCGCGATCTGGGTTACGATGAGCCAGCGAACCATATCGACTTTGAGCTCGGCGAGCGCTTCCTTCAAATCGCTCTTCGTGACCAGCTCCTGGCTGGTCGCCTCGGCGAACGCTTCGGCGGCCGCTTTGGCTCGAGCATGCGTGAAGCCGCCGGCCTCGAGCTTCTCCACGAATTTCAAGTGTCGAATGCGACGCTCATTCTCGTCCCCTGCCTGGAAAATACGGACCGGCTTCGCCTTCGCGTCCATCTCTCTCGACCTTCGCTCTCGGCAGCCGAATCGAGCGCCGCCGGCGGGGCCACGGGGCGAAAATACGCCGAAACGCGCCCAAATCGACCGAAACCCTTGCTCCCGGGGCGCTGCGGCCTTAAAAGGCGGGCTTCGCGGCGTCCGGGAGGCTGGACGCGAGATAATCGCGCGCGCCCTCGCAGCTGTGTAAAATCGGACATGCCCCAACTTCTGCCCGAACGCAAGAAACCGCCGGCCCCGGACAAGGGCGATATTTCGCTGCCGAACATGTTCGCCCCGCTCGGCGGCGGCTTGGCGGCGGCTGCGGTCTTCGCCGTGCTCACCAAGGGCACGCTCGCCGGGCTGCTGCTCGCGCATCTCGCGCCGCTGCCGCTGATGATCGTCGCGCTCGGCTTCGGGCTGCGCCAAGGCGCCACCGCGGCCCTGATCGCGGCCGGGCTGCTGTCGATCTGGCCCAATCCGGCGTTCGGCCTCGTCTATGCCGGCATATTGGCGATCCCCGCCATTCTCGCCTGCTATATCGCGCTCGGCGCTCCATTCCGCGGCCGCGAGCTCGTCGCCGGCAATCGCGCCGCCATCGCCGTGCTCGGCGCGAGCGTCGCGCTGGCGGTAGCGTTCAGCGTCGCCGTCATCGCCGCGTCGATCTATTTCGGCAGCTTCGAGGAAGCGATCAACCCGCTGCGCGCCAAAGCGTTTCTGATCATCGAGGATATGTTCCGCGGCCAGGACCTCGGCGACCGCTTCGACGCTGCGCGCCTCTCCGGCGTCGCGGCTTTCGCCTTTCCGGCGACGATCGCCGGCTATGCGCTATTGATCTATTCGCTCAATCTCTGGTGCGCCGGGAAGCTGGTCAAGGCGTCGGGCCTGTTGTCGGCGAGCTGGCCGGACATCGCCGCCGAATTCACGCTGCCGCGCCCTGTCGCCGCCGTGTTCGTCGTCGCGGCGACCCTCGCCGCGGTCGGCGATCTCCCCGGCGAGATCGCCCTCATCGTCGCGGAGACGCTCGGCCTCGCGCTGGCGCTGCAAGGGCTCGCCGTCGCGCATATGCTGCTGCGCACCGCCAAGATCGGCACGGTCGCGCTGCTCGTCGCCTATTTCACGATCGGCCTGTTCGGCTGGCCGATCCTGCTGTTCACCGCCGTCGGCGTCGCCGACGCCGCCTTCTCCTTCCGCGCCCGCAAGCGGGCGGCCGCGCAGGAACGGCGCGGCTGACGAAGCGACGGGCGCAACATCAACGAGAGACATGAGGAGAAGACGATGGTCGAGGTGATTCTTCTGGAGCGCGTGGCCAAGCTCGGCCAGATGGGCGAGACTGTGCGCGTGCGCGACGGCTATGCCCGCAACTTCCTGCTTGCGCGCGGCAAGGCGATGCGCGCCACGGAATCGAACAAGAAACATTTCGAGACGCAGCGCGCCCAGATCGAGGCGCGCAATCTCACCGCCCGCAAGGAGGCCGAAGGGGTCGCCGAGAAGCTCGAGGGGCAGAGCTTCGTGATCATCCGCCAGGCGGGCGAGAGCGGCCATCTCTACGGCTCGGTGGCGACGCGCGACATCGCCGAGGCGGCGACCGCCGGCGGCTTCTCGCTCAGCCGCGACCAGATCGACCTGCAGCATCCGATCAAGGCGCTCGGCCTGCACACCGTGTCGGCGCATCTGCATCCCGAGATCGAGGTGAAGATCATCGTCAATGTCGCCCGCTCGACGGAAGAGGCCGAGCGCCAGGCGCGCGGCGAGGCCGCCGCGGCGCGCGAGGAGACGACGCTCGACGATCTCGGTCTCGAGGTCGGCGCGGCGCTCGCCGAGGCCGGCGACGTGGAGCTCTAAAAGTCTCGCTTCGGACCAACCGAATCAGCGACGGCCGGAGGCGAAAACGCCTTCGGCCGTTTGCTTCGGCGGCGCCGTTGCAGAACTGCCACACTCAACCGCAATTCCGCGAATCGTCGATTCATTTTCACTAAGCGTGTGGAAATGACTCACAAGCCCGTCGCAGCGCCGCGGCGGCGTGATGTTTGTCATTGGCGCCGCGCTCCCATTCGGGCAAAGTCCGCTCCGTCCTTTCGAGCGCTCGTCGCGTTTAGTCCTCACGGCGTCGAAGACATTTCAGCGCCAGACGCGAGAGACCATGCCAGCAATCGAACAATTGCCGGGCCTGCGGACATTGCAGGTCGCGCCGCTCGACGCCCCGAGCTATCGCACGCCGCCCCACAACATCGAGGCCGAGCAGGCGCTGCTCGGCGCCATATTGGTCAACAACGACGCCTTCGACCGCGTGTCGGATTTTCTGCAGGCCGCGCATTTCTCCGAGGAGCTGCACCGGCGCATCTTCGAGGTGTGCTCGCAGATCATCCGCGCCGGCCGCGTCGCGACGGTGGTGACGCTGAAGACGCATCTCGGCGACATCGAGCTGCCCGGCGGGCTGACGATGCAGGCCTATCTCGCCCGCCTCGCGCGCGAGGCGACGACGATCATCAATGCGGAGGATTACGGCCGCACCATTCACGATCTCGCGGTGCGGCGCGAATTGATCGTCATCGGCGAGGATGTCGTCAACGCAGCCTATGACGCGCCCATCGATTCGACCCCGCGCCAGCAGATCGAAGAGGCCGAGCGCCGCCTCTATTCGGTGGCCGAGACCGGCCGCTACGACGGCGGCTTCCAGCGCTTCTCCGACGCGCTCGTCACCGCCATCGACATGGCGAGCAGCGCCTATCAGCGCGACGGACATCTGTCCGGCACGGCGACGGGGCTCACCGATCTCGACGAGAAGATGGGCGGCCTGCAGCGCTCGGATCTCATCATTGTCGCCGGCCGCCCCGGCATGGGCAAGACCGCACTCGCCACCAATATCGCCTTCAACATCGCCAAGGCCTATCAGTCCGAGCAGCAGCCGGACGGCTCGCTGAAGACGGTGAATGGCGGGATCGTCGGCTTCTTCTCGCTCGAAATGTCGGCCGAGCAATTGGCGACGCGCGTCATCGCCGAGCAATCCGGCGTGGCCTCGTACAAGATCCGCCGCGGCGACATCAATGAGGATGACTTCCGCCGCATCACCGACGCGGCGCGCGAGATGCAGAGCATTCCCTTCTTCATCGACCAGACCGGCGGCATCTCCATCGCGCAGCTCACCGCGCGGGCGCGGCGCTTGAAGCGCCAGCGCGGGCTCGATCTGCTCGTCGTCGACTATCTGCAATTGCTGTCGGGCTCCAAGTCGCGCGGCGACAATCGCGTGCAGGAGCTGACCGAGATCACCACCGGATTGAAGGCGCTGGCCAAGGAGCTGGCCGTGCCGATCGTCGCATTGTCGCAGCTCTCGCGTCAGGTCGAATCGCGCGACGACAAGCGGCCGCAGCTCTCCGATCTTCGCGAATCGGGCTCGATCGAGCAGGACGCCGATGTGGTCATATTCGTCTATCGCGAGGAATATTATCTACGCAATCGCGAGCCGCGCGAAGGCACGGAGGAGCACATCACCTGGCAGAACGAGATGGAGCGCGTGCACGGCCGCGCCGAGGCGATTCTCGGCAAGCAACGCCACGGCCCGACCGGCACGGTGACGCTCGCCTTCGAGGCCGAGCTGACGCGCTTCTCCAATCTCGCCGAGGAGGACAAGCTGCCGGCGCGGATGTGAGGCGCGCGTCGGCGAGGACGCGCCCCGCCGCTCTGGATTGCTTCGCTTCGCTCCTCGCAATGACGGCCGTCATTGCGAGGAGCGAAGCGAAGCAATCCAGAGCGGTGGGGCCGAGTCTTTCAGGCGACGCGCGTCGCCTCGAAGGCCGGAACCGCGCGCGAAAATTCGTCGAGCCAGGCGACGAGCGCGGGATGCGCCGCGCGCCATTCGCCGCCGAAGCGATAATCGAGATAGCCGAGCGCGCAGGCGAGCGCGACATGACCCACCGTGACCGGAAAGGCCGGCGAGCGCGCGTTCAGCTCGGCGAGAGCGCGGTCGATCTTGCCCTGCTGCAAGGCGATCCATTTGGGGTCGCGCAAATTCTCCGGGCGCGTGACCTCGTAACGGATGAGCAGCGCCGCGTCATTGATTCCGTCGCCGAGCGATTGCAGCGTCAGTGCGGCGATGCGCGCGGCGGGATCAAGAGGGACGACCTTGCCGCCGCCGACGAGAAGATCGAAATAGTCGCAGATGACGCGGCTGTCATAGATCGTCTCACCCGTTTCGAGGATCAGCGTCGGCACCTTGCCGAGCGGGTTTTGCGCGCGCAGCGAATCCTCTGGATTGCTCGTGTCGGCGCCTTCGAGCGTCAGGCTCGGGCCGAGGCCGCAGAGCTCGGCCACGATTCGCGCCTTGCGGGCATAGGGCGAGGCCGCGGAATAGCGTAGGATAGGCATGACGTTCCTTCCTGATCGATACCGATGGACAGCGAATAAGGCTTTGAAGAGATGATCGCCAGTCCCGAAGACATCGAGGCCGGACAGGCCATCTACACGCCCCGCGTGCTGCAGCTCTATGATCTCGTCGTGCTCGGCCTTTCCAATCGCTTCGTCTGGAAATGTCCGACGCCGCGCCTCCTCGCTCATTACGATGCGCATGTGACGGGAAATCATCTCGATGTCGGCGTCGGCACGGGCTATTTTCTCGACCGCTGCCGCTTCCCCGCCGCTTCACCGCGCGTCGCGCTGATGGATCTCAATGACAATGCGCTGCGCTTTGCGGCCAATCGCGTTGCGCGTTATGCGCCGAAGACCTATCGGCGCAATGTGCTGGAGCCGATCGCCTTCGACGCCGAGCCCTTCGATTCGATCGGCGTCAATTATCTGCTGCACTGCCTGCCCGGGCCGATCGCGGAGAAGGCGATTCTCTTCGATCATCTGCGGCCGCTGATGCGCGACGGCGCGGTCCTCTTCGGGTCCACCCTGTTGCAGGGCGGCGTTGCGCGATCGGCGGCGGCGCGTCGGCTGATGGCGTTCTACAACGCCAAGGGCGTGTTCTCGAATGCGCGCGACGATCTCGACGGGCTGCGCAGCGCGCTCGAGGCGCGCTTTCGCGACGTGTCGATCGAGACAGTCGGCTGCGCGGCGCTTTTTTCAGCGCGCGTAGATCGCCGATAGCGGAAGCGAGAGGCCAGGCGGATCGAGCGCAATGTCGCCGTCATGATAGACGCGCGTCAGAATATCGCGCCCCTCCCCACGCCGCTGATGAATCACGCGCGGCGTATCGGGGTCGATGATGAGATAATGGGCGATGCTTGGAATGAGGAAATAGCCCTCGAGCTTGCCGAGCGCGTCATTGCGTCCGGTCGACGGCGAGAGCACTTCCACGACGATCAACGGCTCACGAACGAGCAGCGTGTCCGGCGCGAGTTCCGGCCCGCAATAGAGCTGCGCGTCGGGCTCGAACACCGTCGATGCGTCGACGCGCACGGCCATGCCGTCCGGCAGCACATGCCACGGCGCGCCGGCGCGCCGCACGGCGTCCAGCAAGGCTACATAAACAGCGCCCTTCGTCTTCGCATGGGCGAGGCGCTCGGAGGCCTGGGCGAGAACTTCGCCGTCGACCAGCTCATAGCGTCCCGGCTGCGCTTCGGCCCAGACGACGAATTCCTCGGCCGTCATCTTCGGTTTTGCGGCCGCGCTCATCGGCTCACCCTTTCAACTCGGCGAAGGGGACCATCACATGCTGGCGATAGGCGGGCCGCTCCTGCAGCCGCGCATACCAAGCTTCGACATTGGGGAGCGACGGGCGCTCTATGTCCAGCTCGAAATAACGGTAGAGCGTCGTTCCCGCGGGAATATCGGCGAGCGTCACATCGTCTCCGGCGATGAAAGGGCGATTGGCGAGCCATTGATCGAGAAAAGTATAATGGATCGCGCAGCGGGCGATGGCGGCGCGGATCGTCGGCCAGTCGCGCTTCTCCTCCGGCGTGCGATAATAAGCGACGAACACGCCGTCGACGAAGGCCGGCTGCAGCGTGGTCTGCGCCCAATCCATCCAGCGGTCGGGAAAAGAACGCGCCACCGGATCGGCGGGCCAGAAGCGCTCGCCGCCATAGCGCGCCGCGAGATAGCGCAGGATCGCGTGGGATTCCCACACGGTGGCGCCCTCGTCCTCGATCACTGGAATGCGGCCATGCGGGTTGCGGACGCGAAACTGCGGGTCGTCGAGTCCGCCGAAGGCGCCGCCGAGCGGCACATGGGCGTGGTCGAGGCCGAGCTCGCCGACCAGCCAGAGGACCTTCTGCACATTGAAAGAATTGCGCCGTCCGTAGATCGTGAGCATGGAACCCCCTCCGCCGATGCCGGGACGAGCCGGACGCGCGCCGCTGGCGTTCCGAAAAAAAGCGCCTATTCTTCCCGGTTGCAAGGGGTGATCGACGCATGAGCAAGCTACTTGAACTGGCGATCGCGCGCTCACGGGCGCTGCCGGAGGCCGAACAGGACCGGGTCGCCGCGCTGCTGCTGGAGGCGATCGAGCCTCAAACGCCTTGCGCCCCGCTGGATGCGGAGACGATCGAGGCGTTGGACGAGGCGCTCGCGCAGTCCGAACGCGGGGAGTTCGCCTCGGAGGAGGATATTTTCGCCTTGTAGCACGTTCGTTGAGAGCGCCTTCTTCTTCAATCCCTGGTTCTGGTCTATTTGCAGATCTCGATCCGAAAAATTTGCGAAGGCAAGGAGAATCAGGTGATCGACCCGCCATATGCAGCCTACGAGGCCGCAGCCCCATATTTTGATCTCATTCGCAGGGCTGTCGGAGACCTCGTTGATGGCGAGCATTTTTTCGACGTCGTCTCCGACGACATCGTCTACGAGGTGCTCTATGAGCTTCCAGGCTGGCCGCGCAGCCTCAAAGGGCGCCGCGATCTGATGGCCGCCTTCCGTGGCTATGTCGACAATATTGCGCTTCAGTCTGCCGGCGAGTTGATCGTCCACAAGACCGATGACGGCGGAGGAATCGTCATCGAATACGAAGTCCGCGGCACGATCATCGCTACGCAGGTGAACTACGAGAATCGATTTTGCTCGATTATCCGGTTCGAGAACAAAAAGATCGTGTATTGGCGCGACTACATGGACTCGCTTGCGGCGTGGAACGCCCTGGTGGCGCGGGCGGAGATAGTGCCATGAGGCGAAGACAGCGGTGCATCCACGTGGCGAGCCGGACGGTGGCGTGGACCTTTCTTCAGGCGCCGGTTCTCATATGTCGTCGCAAATAACGACGCCGAGCTTACGAGATGGCCTCGCAGACCAGTGCGAGGAATGTCCGCCCCCGAGGGCGAGGCTCGAGATCCTGCCTCGTCTTCGCCTGTATGCTCCGCATTGGACACTGTCCCACGCGGGTTCGATCGCCGCCCGATTTTTCGTCACCGTTCCAGCATCGTCCAGACTGGCCCGATGAGCGAACGGCCGAGCGCGGCCAACTCGTAATCGGGTTTCGCCTACTCCTCGGCGACCTCCGCCTCGGCGCCCGTCTCCCCGATATGCTCGACCGACACCACGCGCTCGCCTTCGGCCGTATCGAACACGATGACGCCCTGCGTGCCGCGGCCGACGATGCGGATGCCCTCGACCGGGCAGCGGATCAGCTGGCCGCCGTCGGTCACCAGCATGATTTCGGCGCCGCTGCCGACCGGGAATGAGGCCACGAGCTTGCCATTGCGGGCGTTGACCGCCATGGCGACGATGCCTTTGCCGCCGCGTCCGGTGATGCGATATTCGAAGGACGAGCTGCGCTTGCCATAGCCGTTCTCAGAGACGGTCAGGATGATCTGCTCGGCCTGCTCCATGTCGCGGAAGCGCGCCTCGCTCAGCTCGATCGACGCCGAGCTTTCCTCGGCTTCGGCCGCTCCCTCTTCCGCGCCATTCTCCTGGGCGCCGGCGCGCCGCTGCGCCGCTGCGCGCTTCAGATAGGCGGCGCGCTCCTCGCCGCTCGCCTCGAAATGCCGCAGGATCGACAGCGAGATCACCCGATCCTCGGCGGCGAGGGCGACGCCGCGCACGCCCATGGAGCTGCGGCTCTGGAACACGCGCACATCGGTGACGGGGAAGCGGATGCACTGCCCCTCGCGCGTCGTCAGCAGCACGTCGTCATTCTCCGAAGCGGTGGCGACGTCGACGATGGCCTCGCCCTCGTCGAGCTTCATGGCGATGATGCCGGAGCGGCGCACATCGGAGAAATCGGAGAGCTTGTTGCGGCGCACCGTGCCGCGCGTGGTCGCGAAGATGGCGTCGAGCGTCGCCCAGCTCGATTCGTCCTCCGGCAGCGGCATGATGGTGGTGATGCGCTCATTCTGCTCGAGCGGCAGAAGATTGACCAGCGCCTTGCCGCGCGCCTGCGGCGCCGCCAGAGGCAGGCGCCACACTTTCTCTTTATAAGCGCGGCCGAGCGAGGAGAAGAACAGCACCGGCGTATGCGTCGAGGCGACGAACAGGCGGTGGACGAAATCCTCCTCCTTCGTCTGCATGCCGGAGCGGCCCTTGCCGCCGCGCCGTTGCGCGCGATAGGTCGAGAGCGGCACGCGCTTGATATAGCCGGCGTGCGAGACGGTGACGACCATGTCCTCGCGGGCGATGAGGTCCTCGTCCTCGACATCGCCGTCGCCGTCGACGATCTGCGTGCGGCGAGGCGTCGCATAGGCCGTCTTCACCGCGATCATCTCGTCCTTGACGATGCCGAACAGCTTTTCACGCGAGCGCAAAATCTCGAGATATTCGGCAATCTCGGCGGCGAGCTTGTTCAGCGCCTCGGCGATCTCCTCGCGGCCGAGCGCGGTGAGGCGCTGCAGGCGCAGATCGAGAATGGCGCGAGCCTGCGCCTCGGAGAGACGAATCGTCCCGTCCTCGTGCAACACATGGCGCGGATCGGCGATCAGCGCGACCAGCGGCGCCATGTCCTTGGCCGGCCAGAGCCGCTCCATCAGCGCCTCACGCGCCGCAGCGGCGTCGGCCGAGGTGCGGATGAGACGGATCACCTCGTCGATATTGGCGACGGCGATGGCGAGGCCGACCTGCAGATGCGCCGCGTCGCGCGCTTTATTGAGCCGGAACTTGGTGCGCCGCGTGACCACGCTCTCGCGGAAGTCGACGAAGGCGACGAGCACGTCCTTCAGCGTCAGCAGCTCGGGCCGCCCGCCGTTGAGCGCGATCATATTGACCGGGAAGCTAGACTGCAGCGCGGTGTGGCGCCAGAGCTGGTTCAGCACCACATCGGCCACGGCGTCGCGCTTCAGCTCGACGACGATGCGCATGCCGTCGCGGTCGGATTCGTCGCGCAGATCGGCCACGCCCTCGATCTTCTTCTCGCGGACGAGCTCGGCGATGCGCTCGATCAGCGCCGCCTTGTTCACCTGATAGGGTATCTCGGTGAAGATGATCGCCTCGCGCTCCTTGCGCAAAGTCTCGATCTCCGCCTTCGCCCGCATGATGATCGAGCCGCGCCCGGTCGAATAGGCGTTGCGAATGCCGCCGCGGCCGAGGATCGTCGCCGCGGTCGGGAAGTCCGGGCCGGGCACGATCTCCATCAGCTCGGCGACGCTCATATCGGGCCGGTCGATCAGCGCGATGGCGGCGTCGATCACCTCGCCGAGATTATGCGGCGGAATGTTCGTCGCCATGCCGACGGCGATGCCGCCGGCGCCATTGACGAGCAGGTTCGGGAAGCGCGCCGGCAGAACCGTCGGCTCCATCTCCTTGTCGTCATAGTTGGGCTTGAAGTCGACGGTGCCTTCGTCGAGATCCTCGAGCAGTGCCAGCGCCGGCTTGGCGAGCCGCGACTCGGTGTAGCGCATGGCCGCCGGCGGGTCGTTGTCGACCGAGCCGAAATTGCCCTGCCCGTCGATCAGCGGCAGCCGCATCGAGAAAGGCTGCGCCATGCGCACCAGCGCGTCATAGATCGCGGCGTCGCCATGCGGGTGATACTTACCCATGACGTCGCCGACGATGCGCGCCGATTTCACATAGGGCTTGTCGGGCGTGTGGCCGTTCTCGTGCATCGAGAACATGATGCGCCGATGCACGGGCTTCAGCCCGTCGCGCACATCGGGCAGCGCGCGGCTCACGATCACGCTCATCGCGTAATCGAGATAGCTGCGCTTCATCTCATCGGCGATCGAAACCGGGCGAATGTCGGAGCCGGGCGCAGCCGCTCCAGTCTTCTCTGTGTCGTCGTCGGCCAAGGGGCTCCGCCAATCCGATAGTCGTCGCAAGCGGTCTGCGGCCCGACTCCGGGTCGCAGCGTCACCGCCCATTCGAGAAGGATCGCCGCCTCGTCGCCTCGGGCGAAAGACGTCGCCGAAGTCGCCCCGGGGAAGATCGGGCGCCCTGTCGGCCGCGCCGTCGAGGCTCGTCGTCGGCGATCTCGCCGCAGTCGAGCGACGCGCGCGATCAGCGATGATCTATAGGCGATTCTGCCGGCCGGCGCCAGTTTATGACGCCTCGCGCCAGGGCCGGCGAAATGTCAGCGCTGGCCGACGGTTTGGAGCTTGCGGCGGGCGTTCATCACCAGCGCGCGGGCGCCGGGGGAGCCGGGCTCCAGCAGTTCGACGCCGTCCCTGTCCTGATCCCAGCGGCGCGCGTCGGCCTTGGCCGTCGGCGGCTCCGAGACGACGCCTGGCGCCTCTTCCGGCTGCGGCGCGGAAGCGACCGCCGAGCTCGACCGCGCCCGCAGGGTCGCGGAAATCTGCGCCCATTCGGCGACCTTCTCGGCGTCGCGCTCGCGCGCCGACTCGGGTCGGCGCAGATTGCGGAGCCGCGCAATGAGAGCGAGGGCCGCGGGCGCGCCCTTCTCGCGGATGACGACGAGCAAGACGGCGAGCCGGCCGCGCTTCGCCTCCGCGGGCGGCGGAGCGACGACAGGCGCAGGGGCCGGCGCGGGCCGACGCCGCGCCTTCCAGCGGCGCGCCGCGAACAGCCCGCCGATCGCCACAAAGGCGAGCAATAGCGCCCAATCGGTCCAGGAGCCGGAGGACTGCTCCTCCTCGGGCGGGAGCGCCGGCGGCGGCGGCAATTCGGCCACGGGCGCGGCCTGCTCCGTGGCTTCCGGCGCCGCGGCGGGAGCTGCGACAGAAGGTGCGGCGGCGGGAGGCGCATCCGCAGCCTCGACGGCGGGCGGCGACGCGGCTTCGACGAGAGGAGCGGCCTCCGCCATGGGCGCCGGCTCCGCTGCAGGGGCGGATTCCGCCATGGGCGCCGGCTCCGCCATGGGCGGGATCTCACGAACAGCCTGCACAGGCGCCTCTGTCTGCAACGCTCGCTCGGACTGGGGAGCGGTCGGAGCGTCGACGGCGACAGCCGGCGACGGCTGCGCGGGCGCTTCCGCGGCGACCGGCGTCTCGGCGGGAGCGGGCGGCGCGACGGCGGGCGCGGCCTTCTGGGCGCCGTGGCGAACCGGCGTCAGCGGCGGCAGCTGCATGATGATGCGGTCATAGTCCTCGCGTCGCGGCGCCGCCATTTCGTCGATGGTCGCCTCGGCCCGCGGCGCGCGGCGCGCCGGCTGGGCGGCGAGCGGAGCGGCGAAGCCGAACGTCAGAAGGACCATTCCGCTCACGGCGAACGAACGACCAGACCGCATCGGAAGCTCCACTCCACAGGCAAAGGACGCCGGCAACTTGACCGGCGGAGCGACAAGAAAAGGTTTATGCGCGGCGCACCGCATCTTGCGATGGTTGACGTTTGCTTAATGGGCCGTTCACGGCCCATTCAAGACTGATGCGCGACTATGGGCCGCTTCCTCCGGAGGACATCATGATCAAGATATCGCGCTCTTTTTTTGTCGCGGCGCTGGCCACGGGAGCGGCGCTGTCGAGCGTCCCGGCGGCGCAGGCCATGCCCGTTGCGCCCGCCCCCGCCGCCTCTGAGCCGCATCCGCTCATGCAGGACGTCTCCTGGCCCTGCGGCCCGGGCATGCGCCTCAATCGCTGGGGCCGCTGCGCGCCGAAATGGGGCTGGGGCCCGCCGCGGCCGCATCATCCCCCGCATCACTGGCGCCGTTATCGCCATTGGTGACGAAAGCCGAGGGGGAGGACAGAGTCCTCCCCGCCCGCATTCGAGCGCTTGCCGTTCGTGAAGCGCTCCTGTAAGAGCGGGCCTGCTCGTGGCGACGCCTTCGGCGATCGTCGGCGCATGGGGCCTCGTGGCGGAGTGGCTACGCAGAGGACTGCAAATCCTTGTACGGGGGTTCGATTCCCTCCGAGGCCTCCACTCGTTTTCCTGTCCTGCGATTGAATTAGCTTTAGACGCCGCCGCGCGGCGACCGCTTCTTCGCGTCGCGCCGGGCGCCTGCCTGTAGATTTCCGGAGGTCCCAATCGCCCGCCCAGCGCGCATCATGTCGCGAGCGGCGTTCCGATCCGAATAGCGGCGCGCCGCGCAATCTCTATGAAATGCGCGATCCTATTTCAGCACCGGCCGATCGCCCATCGTCGAGGAGACTCGAAATGGCCATTTCGTCGCAAGATACCGGCTCAATCTCATCCATCCTCGGCGAAGATCCGATCAGCGTCATCACCGACGGCGCGACCGTCACGATCCGCATCGACAGGAGCCTGTTCAAGGCGGCCGCCGATACGCTCGGCCTCGTCATGGTCGGGACTGGTCTCGCCATTTCTGCGGACGGCAAGCTCTCCGTCTCTCGAGACATCTTGGATCGGCTCGCGGCTCTGGAGGGCCCCGGCGCAGTCATCGGCGCGGTCATCGCGAGCTCCGCTCCCGATGCGATCGTCCTCACCCATAATTCTGCGCTCTCCGCCACAGCGCCGGCGCCGAGCGCTTTCACCGTCGCGGCGAGCGGCGGAGCCGTTGCGGTTTCGAGCGTGTCGATCCTCGGCGCCGCGGTCACCCTCGGCCTGTCGCGCGCCATTGGCGTCGGCGAGACGGTCTCCGTCTCCTATGCCGTTCCCGAGACGCATCCGTTGTCGACCGTCGCCGGCCTCGTGGTCGCCGCCTTCTCACGCGCCGTGATCAACAATGTCGGGAGCACGCCGAGCTCCGCCCTCTCGACCGTCGTCACTCCCGATGCGCATCCGAGCACGATCATTCTCACCTATTCGGCGGCGCTCGCCGCCATCGTTCCCGCGACGAGCGCGTTCACTGTCACGGCGAGCGGCGGCGCGGCGAGCGTCGTCAGCGTCGACGTCTCTGGCAACGCCGTCACCCTCGGCCTCTCTCGCGCGATCGTCCATGGCGAGACGCTGACGGCCAGCTATGTCGTTCCGCAGACGGGAGCGCTCGCCGACGCGAACGGAATTGCTGTCGCGGCCTTCACCGATCAGCCTGTCACGAATGAGGTCGGCGACCCGACGGCGCTTTCGTCGCTGCCGGCCGGCGCAGTCGCGCTGTGGCTCGCCGAGAATTATTCGGCGACGCCGCAGCCGCATATCCCCAACTACTACCAATCCAGCGTGCCGGTTTCGCAAAACCTCGTTCGCGGCCTCGACGATCCGGCGTTGCGACCGTCTTTCTGGGGCGGCTCGAGCATCGTCGTGACCTATAATCAGCCCGGCCCCGACGATTCGACGACGGCGGTCCGCATCGTCGGGACCAACACGACGTCGTGGTATTACGACTACACTCTGTCCACCACGCTTCCGGCCGGCGAATATACGATCGGCTTCTCCTACAAGCGCGGCGGCGCCGCCGATCAGACGTTCAAAACCGCGTTCGGCCCGACCTCGGAAACGACATTCACGGCGACGGACACGTGGCAAACGGCGTCGTTTCAGGTCACTCTCGCCTCGACGTCGGCGAAGCTCATTCTGGCGCAAAATGTCGCGAGCGTCGGGGCGGATATCCTCATCGACCACATCCGCATCTACGCCGGCGCGACCGATTACGGCGCTGACCATCGCAACGGCGGACATCTGTTGTTCGGCAGAAGCCCGAACGACGGCTCGCATATTGTCACGTCGGGCGTTCTCGACCTCAGCTCCGGCGCGGGCTGTCTCGCCGTTTTCGACGAGGACATCGACCTCGCGAGCGCGACGGTTGTCGCAGTCGGAACCAAGATCGGCGCCGGCAACGGCTCCGGCTATCACGCGATCGTGTCGAAGACGACGAGCTACAGCCAATTCTCGGCGTTCTTCGAGCGCGAATTGATCGGCGTCTCGAAGCTGAACAACGGGACATATGAGCGTCCATCGCTGGGATATTTCGAAACCTACATCCCCGGCTATCACTTCTGGGCGCATCGCATATCGTCCCTGTCCGCCGACTTCTTCTTCGACGACTCGCATTTTCAACAGGGAGCCGGCGGCTCGGGAGCGGTTGTCCGCTCGCTGTTCGCCGGCGCGATCGTGCATTTCGCGCAAGGCGGCGACTATATTTGCAATTTCAAGACGACGGCTATCGGCATTTGGCCGCGCGCGCTTTCGAACGAAGAAATCGCGACCGCGCGCTCGATCCTCATGGCGCGCGCCGCGAATGTCGGCGCGGCGAGCGGCGCCGGCAATGATCGCTTCCTCGTCGTCGAGGGCGATTCCCTGTCGCTCCAAGGCCCCGGCGATCAACCGTCGCTGGCTCTCGGCTCATATTGGTATCGGTTCGCGGCGAGCCAAAATCCCAAAAATATCGGTTGGATCGGAGCGATCGGAGGATCGACGGTCGCCACTCTCGCCGCGCGCAAGCAAGCGGTGCTGGACGCGATCCCCTCCGCTCTCGGCGCGCGCAAATTCATCTTCTCGAGCTGGATCGGCGTCAACGGCCTCGCCAATCATCCGGGCGGCGTCACGGGATGGCTCGCAGACTATGCGGCCTATCTCGACGAAATCCGCGCCAGAGGCGCGAAGGTCGTGGTGCTCACCATCACGCCCTACAGCCTCGCGCGCGGCGGCGCGACATTCGACCCGATCCGGCTCCAGGCGAACGCAGCGCTGCGCGGATGGGTCGGAACGCATTGCGACGCCATTGTCGACGTCGGAGGCGATGCGACGATCGGCGTGGCGTCCGCGGCGGAAAATACGGCCTACTACTACGACGGCCTACATATGACCGATGCGGCTTACGCCATCGTCGAACCCTTGTATCGGGCCGTCGTCAACGCGATCTGATAACACGTCGCGATCGGCCGATCGGCGAGGACGTTGCCTTCGCGGACGACGCGCGTCAAAATGGCGTTCGTCCGTCCTGCGCACCAATGCTTCGCCATGGCGCCCCGTTACGCCGAGCTCGCGACCGCCACCAATTTCTCCTTCCTGCGCGGCGCGTCGCATCCGGAGGAGATGGTGGCGCGCGCCCTCGAGCTACGTCATTGCGGCGTCGGCATAGCGGACCGCAATTCGCTCGCCGGCGTCGTGCGCGCTTTCTCCTTCCTGCGCGAGCATGCGGAGGCGGCGCCCGGCTTTCGGCTCGCCGTCGGCGCGCGCCTCGTCTTCGCCGATGAGACGCCGGACATTCTCTGCTATCCGCAGGACCGCGCCGCTTACGGCCGTCTCTGCCGGCTGCTGACGCGCGGCAATATGCGCGCCGAGAAAGGCGAATGCCGTCTCTTGCTCGACGATCTCCTCGCCTTCGGCGCGGGCCAGCAGATCATCGTGATGGAGAATGGCGCGCTTCCGCCCGCCGTGGCGCGAGCCTTTCGCGGGCGTCTGTGGCTCGCGGCCACGGCGCTCTATGGCCCCGACATGCGCGCCGCGCTGCTGCGCCGCATCGCGCTCGCGCAGGAGACGAAGCTGCCGCTCATCGCGGTCAATGATCCGCTGATGCATGATCCCGCGCGGCGCCCGCTCGCCGATGTTCTCGCCTGCGTGCGCGAGAAGACGACGCTGGACGAAGCCGGCTTTCTGCTTTCCGCCAACGCCGAGCGCTGTCTGAAGAGCGGCGAGGAGATGGCGCGCCTGTTCGCCGCGGCGCCCGAGGCGGTGGCGGAGACGGCGCGCTTTCTGGACGGCCTCTCCTTTCGCCTCACGGATCTCGCCTATCATTATCCGAGCGAGCTGCGCGAAGGTTTTTCCAGCGAGCAGGAGGCGCTCGCGCATTTTGCACGCGAAGGCGCGAAGACGCGCTATCCGGACGGCGTGCCGGAGACGGTCGAGGCGCTGCTGCGCCACGAGCTGAAGCTCGTTGCGCAATTGAACTACGCCGCCTATTTCCTCACTGTCCACGACATAGTGCGCTTTGCGCGCTCGCGCGGCATTCTCGCGCAGGGGCGCGGCTCGGCCGCCAATTCGGTCATCTGCTATTGCCTCGGCGTCACCGAGGTCGATCCGACGAAGCATGATCTTCTGTTCGAGCGCTTCGTCTCCGCAGCGCGCAACGAGCCGCCCGACATCGACGTCGATTTCGAGCATGAGCGGCGCGAGGAGGTGATGCAATACATCTACGAGCGCTTCGGCCGCGAGCGCGCCGGCCTCACCGCCAGCGTCGTCACCTATCGCTCGCGCTCGGCCATACGCGAGGTCGGCAAGGCCTTCGGCCTCTCGGCCGACGTGGTCTCCCGCCTCTCCGGCAATGTGTGGGGCGCGTCTCGCGGCGGCGTTTCCGATGAAGGCGTCGCGCATGCGGGGCTCGACATGCGCGACCCGCGGCTCGCCAAGGCGCTGGAGCTGACGCGCGAGCTCACCGGCTTTCCGCGCCATCTCTCGCAGCATACTGGCGGCTTCGTCATCACACGCGAGCGTCTCGACGAGGTGGTCCCGCTGGCGCCGGCGGCGATGGAGGGCCGCACCACGATCGAATGGGACAAGGACGATCTCGACGCGCTCGGAATATTGAAGATCGACGTGCTGGCGCTCGGCATGCTGACTTGCATGCGCAAGGGCCTCTCTCTGCTCGCCGAACGCTATGGCGTCGTTCACCGCCTCTCGACGATTCCGGCAGAGGAAAAATGCGTCTACGACATGATCTCGCGCGCCGACACGATCGGCGTGTTCCAGATCGAGAGCCGAGCGCAAATGTCGATGCTGCCGCGGCTGCGTCCGGAAAAATTCTACGATCTCGTCATCGAGGTGGCGATCGTGCGCCCCGGCCCCATTCAGGGCGACATGGTGCATCCTTACTTACGCCGCCGCACCGGCAAGGAGAAGGTCTCCTATCCGTCGAAAGAGCTGGAGCAGGCGCTCGGCAAGACGCTGGGCGTGCCCCTGTTCCAGGAGCAGGCGATGCGCATCGCCATCGTCGCCGGCGGCTTCACGCCCGAGGAGGCCGACCGGCTGCGCCGCGCCATGGCGACATTCAAGCGCGTCGGCACGATCGGACTGTTCCGCGAAAAAATGCTGTCTGGCATGGTCGCGCGCGGTTACGCCCGCGACTTCGCCGAACGCTGCTGGAGCCAGATCGAGGGCTTCGGCTCCTATGGCTTTCCCGAGAGCCACGCCGCTTCTTTCGCCCTGCTCGTCTATGCCTCGGCCTGGCTCAAATGCCGCTATCCGGATGTGTTCTGCTGCGCGCTCTTGAACTCGCAGCCGATGGGCTTCTATGCGCCGGCGCAGATCGTGCGCGACGCGCAGGAACATGGCGTCGGCGTGCATGAGGTCGACGTCAATTTCTCCGATTGGGATTGCACGCTGACGCCGCGCGCCGGCGAGACGCGGCTGCATCCACGCCATGTAGCGATGGCGCAGGACATTCGCGCGACGCAGGATGTGCGTCTCGGCTTTCGCCAGATCGTCGGAGTGAAGGAGGAGGACATGCGCCGCCTCGTCGCGCGCCGCGGCGCCGGTTATGATTCCGTGCGCGATCTGTGGCTGCGCGGCGAGCTCTCGCCCGCCGTGCTGGAGCGCCTCGCCGAGGCCGGCGCCTTCGCCTCGCTCGGCCTGCCGCGACGCGACGCGCTCTGGGCCGTGCAGGGACTCAATCGCGTCGGCGACAAGGACGATCTGCCGCTCTTGCGCGATCTCGCCTTCGCGCCGCAGGAGCCGGACGCGCATCTGCCGCCGCTGCCGCCGGGCGCCGAGGTGATCGAGGATTATCGGTTTTTGTCGCTGTCGCTGAAGGCGCATCCCGTGGCGTTTCTGCGCCAGCGGCTCGCGGCGAAGGGGATCGTCCCCTGCTCCGCGCTCGGCGGCGGTCCGACCTCCGTGCGCGACGGCGCGCGCGTCATGGTCGCCGGCCTCGTGCTGGTGCGCCAGCGTCCGGGCTCGGCGAGCGGCGTCGTCTTCATGACCATCGAGGATGAGACGGGCGTCGCCAATATCGTCGTCTGGCCCAAATTATTCGAGCGCCAGCGGCCGGAAGTGATCGGCTCACGACTCGTTTCGGTGACGGGCCGCGTGCAGAACGAATCCGGCGTCGTGCATGTGATCGCGCAGAAGATCGAGGATATGAGCGCCGATCTGCGCCTGCTCGAGCATTCGCGCGCGGCGAAGGCGCGCGAGGCCATGCCGAAGGGGCGGAATTTCCAGTAATTAGCCGAAATAAATTTACAGCTGAACTTTGCTGCTCAGAAATAAAAGAAGCTCAGCCATGCTTTGTTCCATTTTTTTAATCTCAGCGATAGCCCCCTCCCAGGTTCCAACTCCATATTCCTTATAGATATTTTGTTCCATTTCCTCGACGCTTAGACGTATTTTTTCAATGACATCATCCAGCTCCTCCGTAAATTTCTGCCGCCGAGTAGCGATCAATTGTGATACAAATACTACTGACAAAACAATAACAAATAATATTTGTATCATATTGGCCGCATACGATAACGGAGAAACCGCCATCAGCTCGCGCGTTGACGCAAATACCATTGTATTAAAGCTATAATGAAAAAACGTAAACATCGAAGGAAACCCAATTTCGTCATACTTAAAAGAATCAATATCTATCTTACAAATCGCTAAATTTACTGCAAAAAATACAACAACCGTATAAATAAATAAAAATAGCGTTGCTACAGCACCAGATATCGCAGGAAATCCACTACGCTTATAATCCCTAAGAATTGTTGCAGAAAAAAGACATGCCCTGCTTACAATCAAAGATATCTGCAGATTGCCGCGGTATGCAGCTAATTGACTAGGGTTCATTTCACAAACCGGTGGTAAGTCCTTTATTTTCTCTGAAAATGGCTTTGACTCAACAAATTTCTTTCCGATATCTGGAATCTTTTTGTAAATTCCTATCACCTTTGACATTTTAAATGCAGATACAATCGATGATATGTACTCTATACAATTCAATCCAACCAACGCGAACCCGGCCACCCAAAGAAGCATTTGGTCAAGAGATACTAAGATCACGAGGATGGAGGCAAGAAATACAGAAAACATAAGAAATTTTAGTCGGAAACTGTTTACAAATACCGCCAATCCATTGACAACCGCAACGAGCAACATCCAGCTTTTCGTCTTCCAAATCATATATAAAGGTAAGTATATAATAGATATCGCCGGATAAAATAATATAAACATAAAAAATTTAACAATTTGCCATCTGCTAAATATAAGCATTGAAAACGCAACCGCGAAAATTATTGAAAAAATTTTATAGTCAAGAATCCACAATAAATTATTTGCTATGATTCCGATAACAAACACATCTATGTCAAATACAAATAACTTTATGACGACATATATCCAAAATATTATTGCGAAAAAATGCATTACATACTTAACATACGAGGTACTCCGCGACGTAGCTATACTAGCCTGTTGCTCAAGCAGATCCGACATTAGGCCGATTCCTAAGATATTACCGCGACACCGAGGCGTTATATGCTATTTTTCTCACAGCTGACAGCAACTTGTCCTGTTTGTTCGCGGCTTGTTCCGCATTGCTGCCGAGTCGCCATATCTCATCACGGCGGTTGGCTATCCGATATCAAGCTTATATACCAAAACTTGGCTGCGCTAGCCCAGCAAAAGGATCGTATCGCTGAGCACTGTTGATATGGTCACGATATTCGACGCCCCGCCGGGCGCGCTCGTCCGCGTCGCGCCGGCGACGCGCCGCATCGTCGCGCCCAATCCGGGCGCCTTCACCTTCACCGGCACTTGCAGCTATATTCTCGGCGACGGCGATGTCGCGATCGTCGATCCGGGGCCGGCGATCGATTCGCATGTCGAGGCGCTGCTCGCGGCGATCGAGGGCGAGCGGCTGCGCTACATCCTCGTCACCCATACGCATCGCGACCATTCGCCCGCCGCGCGTCTTCTGCAGGCGCGCACGGGCGCCGTCGTCGCCGGCTGCGCGGCCTATGCGCCGCCGCCCGATCTCGCCGTGACCGGCCCCGGACTCGACGCCGCGCATGATCGCGATTATGCGCCGGATCGCGTTCTCGCCGATGGCGAGACCATCGCTTTCGGCGGCCTCGCCATCGAAACGGTGGCGACTCCTGGCCATACGACCAATCACCTCTGCTTCGCGCTGCGCGAGACCGGCGCGCTGTTCACCGGCGATCATGTGATGGGCTGGGCGACGACGGTGATCGCGCCACCCGACGGGGCGATGGGCGATTATCTCGCCTCGATGGAGAAGCTGCGCGCGCGTGGCGACACGATCTATTGGCCGGCGCATGGCGGCCCGGTGCTGGAGCCGCAACGCTACGCGCGCGCTCTCATGCATCATCGCCGCCAGCGCGAGCAGGCCATTCTGCAAAGGCTCGAGGCCGGCGACGAGACCATCCCGATCATTGTCGCGCGCATCTATGAAGGAACGGATTCGCGTCTGCACGGCGCGGCGGCTCTGTCGGTGTTCGCGCATCTCGAGGACCTCGTCGAGCGCGGCCTCGCCCGCTGCGACGGCGCGCCGACGCCAGCGGCGCGATACTTCAAGACCGAGTGAGACCAGACACAAAGCGGACACGAATTCGACGTTAGACAGCTGCGCGCTCTTTAAATATGATCCGGCGATCGTTCATTCTTAGGACAATCAAGGGTTAGACATGGCAGGACAAGACGAGGCCGTCTATCCGCTCGGCTACACCTCCGTGGAGGCCGATAGGCTCGAAAGGCAGGCTGCGTTCTTGAATGATCTGACCGAGGACATGCTCCGGCGCGCCGGCCTGCGCCCGGGCATGAGGGTGCTCGACATCGGCTGCGGCATGGGAGACGTGTCGCTGCTGGCGGCGCGCCTCGTCGGTCCGAGCGGATCGGTCGTCGGCGTCGATCGCGATGCGGAAGGCTTGAATCGCGCGCGGGCCAAGGCCGCAGCGGCCGAGCTCGCCAATGTCGAGTTTCGTCGCGCCGAGCTGCCCGAGATCGGCTTCGACGACAAATTCGACGCGCTGATCGGCCGGCTGGTCATGATCTATTTTCCCGATCCTGCGGCTGGGCTGCGGCATTTGCTGTCCTATGTCGTCCCCGGCGGCATCGTCGCGTTTCAGGAGCCGGACCTCTCGCGCGCCGGCACCGTTCCGGAAACGCCGTCCATGGCGGAGGCGGTCGTCCGCATGAATCTGGTGTTCGAGCGCCGCGGCTTTCATCCGCGCATCGGCGCCTCGCTCGGCCAGGTGTTCACCGCCGCCGGCCTCGCGCCATCGCTGCTGGGCACGACCCGGATGGAGCATGGCGGCAGCGGCTTCTGCCCGGCGTGGCTCGCCGCGACGATCCGCAGCCTCGCGCCGGCAATGGTCGAGACGAAGGTGGCGACCGAGGCCGAGATCGATTGCGAGACGCTGGAGCAGCGGGTGCGGCGAGAGGCGGACGAGATCGGCGCCATGGTGCTGGGGCCGCTGATGGTGGGCGCCTGGGCGGTCAAGCCGAGCTGAGCCAGCTCCTCAGATGGGCGTCGCCGCCTGCGGACGGCAGCCGCCGATGACCCAATCGGCGATGGCGTCGGCGACGCTCTCCCACCCCCGCTCCAGCATCATATCATGCGCCATATCCGGAAAAATTGTCGACTCGACGCCATAGGCGGCGGCGATGCGCTTCGTGGTCGCGACGGAGAAGATTTCGTCCTTCTCGGCGCCCATCACCCGCACCGGCGTGCCTTTCGCCGGCTTGCACAAGTCCAGGAACAACAGATCGAGATAAGCGAGAAAAGCCTCGTCGCCCATTTTCGAGGCGAACAGGTCGACCTCGGCGTCGGACATCGAGGCCGAGAAGAACAGGCGGCGCACCCGATCCGGCGTCGCCACCATCGGGCGCAGGCGCAGGGTCAGATGGACGCGCAGCAGGCCGAGCGGATCGATGTGGAGCAGCTTGCACAAGAGCCTCGCGACCCCAAAGGGCGGCGCCGATGCGAGCAGCACGACGCCGGGCAGGCGCCGCCGCTCCATCAGCTTCTGCGTCACGAAGCCGCCCATCGAATGGCCGATGATCACCGGTGGCGCGCGCAGCCCGGTCGTCGCTTCCTCGAGATCGTCGACATAATCACGCACCCGCGTCATGCGCAGACGGTCGTGACCGGCGCTCGCGCCATGCCCACGCAGGCTCAAAGCGTGAACGTCGAGCCCCTTTTGCGCGACGCGGTCGAGAAATCCGCGATATTCCCAGCACCATGCGCCGTGCCATCCGCCATGCACGAATAAGAGCGGCGGCGAGCCGTGGTCGACGCCGCCGCCTGATCTGCTGATCACCTCCAAACGGGCCGGTCCCGAAGCGGGGGAGCCTCGCGCCGTCTGGTCCCCTCCGTGCATCAACCGCCTCACCCTCCGCGAATTCGTCGCTCATCGCCCCGCTCGGCCGCGAAAAACTATGCCATATTGCTACGAGCAAGCTCAAGTATCACTCAGGACTAGCTTTTTTGCTTTTCCACATGCGCGGTGCGCGACGCATGAGCGCCCAGCCTCACGAGAGAGCTGGGAGCAAAAACCGACTTGTCCATCTTGTGGAAGGAAACAGGTCGAGCCGTGGCGGGGCGCGATCGAGGCGCGCGGCGGCGGCGGTCAGCGGTCGGTCAGCCCTTCCTGCAGCTCTTCCGCGAGCTGCCGGATACGCTTCGCATTGGCGCCGAAGTCATGGCGGCCGTTGCGCGAGGTCGAGCGCATGTCGATGCGCGTCTGGCCGGCGAGCGGCCGTAGACGCACGGTGATGTCGTCATCGAAGCCCATCACCAGAGTACGGTCCATGAAATCGATATGGCCGACGCCGGAACGGCCATTGGGCGGACGCTGGTCGACGATGCGCCAGCCGCGCTTCTTCGCCGTGTCGAGCACGAGCTGAAACGCCTCATCGGCCTCGAGGTCGACGACGATCGGCTCGATGTCGGCGTAAGCAGCGCGCTGCGCCTCCGCCGCATCCGGCGAAAACGCCCGAGGCCGATAGGATTGGCGCGCCCGCAAGGCGGCGCTCGACAGCGAAAATTGCGGCGGGTCGGCGAGATCGGTGGAAATATCGGAGAGCACCGGCAGGCGCACGGCCTCCGCGGCGAGATAGGCTGGATAGCCGAGCGTCAGCGCCGCGAGCAGGAAGCCGATGAGCGCGTCGCCGAGGCCGCGCCGGCCGGTCTGCCAGATGATGACGCAGGCGGCGAAAAACAGGAGCATCGCGATGAGCGCGATGAGGATCGCTCCGCCGACCACGGCGAGGCTCGCCTGTGGCTCGACCGCATGGGTGCGCGCGAGCGCCACCGCTATGGCCGCGACCGGAACCGAGAACAGCCCCAGCCGGCGGCACCAGACGGCGGCGTTGGAAACCGGCTCCTCGGGAATCTGGCGCAGCAGCATGGAAGAAAACATAGCACCGATCGCCGCGCCGTCGCCACCGCGGTTTCCGAACCGGCGCGGCCGCGCCTGTGAACGGCGTCGGGAGATTTACGCATCCTTAACTCGGGAAAGCGAGAGTTTAAATCAATTCCTCCCTAACCACGACCAGTAGCAGAGTTCGAGCCATGTCCAATGTCTTCGCGAAGGATTTCAGCGAGCCGCGCGCCAGTGATCGTCCCCAGGATCTGCTCGCCCGCCTCTATCGGGAGATCGGCCTTTCGGCGGTGGCCGCGGCGCTGGATGTGATGACCTATTCGAGCGAGCCCGAGCAGCCGCCACAGGCGCAAATCCCGGCCATCCTCGAGGAAGACCTCGCCGCCTGACCGGCGACCGGTCAGCCTCGCGCATATCTCGCAATTGACAGCGATGATCGGCTAACGAACGGGCGACGAGCCGCCGAACTGTGGCCTCGTCGCAACAGCGCCTCGAATATCGACGCTTTTCGCATCCGCTCGTTGACCGCGGAAATTCGACGGATTTATTTTCGTCGGGATGAGGAAGCTGCTCTCCCCGCGCCCGATGGCGCGCCGGCTCGTCGCCGGCGCGGCGGCTCTCCTCTTTGCGCTGCAGGCGCTCGCCCTCGTCGGCGCCGCGGCGGCTCGCGCCAGCGGCGCCTTCGGCGCCGGCGTCTCCGCGACGCGCTGCGTCGGCGCCAGCGACGACGCGCCGATCACGCGCCATGGCGCCGAGGATCATTGTCTCCAATGCGCGAGCCGAGAGACGCCGGGGCCGGCGGCCGTCGAGCCCTCCAAGACGCGCGTCTTCGTCCCGTTCGGCGTCCGCTGGTCCATCTGGTCCAGAGACGCCGACTCGGCCCGCGCGCCTCCACTCGGCTGGGCCAGTTCCTGGTCCTCGCGCGCTCCTCCCTTCCCGTCCTGATCGCCGACGCCCGCGACCGCGCCGACGCCGCGTCGGCGCGTCACACTTTCGGACCGCGCATCTGCGCAGCATCGGGACGGAGCTTCCGTGGCTCATGGGATTTCGGACGGCGAGCCCTCGGCTCGGGCCAAGCCGTGGCGGCTTCGCGCGCTGTTCCTCGCCCATCGGGGCGATCTGCTCGGCTATTTGATCCGCAAGGTCGGCGCCGCGGACGCGCCCGACCTTTTGCAGGAGACGTTCCTGCGGCTGATCCGGCACGACCGGCTGGACGCCATCGACGATCCGCCGGCGTTCCTGAAACGTATCGCGGTCAATCTGGCGCGGGACTTCGCGCGCCGCCGCCGGACGGAGGAGCGCCGCCTCCAGATCGGCGATTTCTTCGTCGAGCTGCCCTCGGCCGAGACATCGCCGGAAGAGCGGATCGAGCTCGAGCGGCGAACGGCGCTGCTGCGCAAGGCGGTCGACACGCTGCCGCCGCGCTGCCGCGAAGCGTTCGAATTGCATATCTATCACGACATGCCCTTGAAGGAGGTGGCGCTGCGAATGGAGATTTCCGACCGGATGGCGAGAAAGCATGTCACCCTCGCGCTGAAGGTCTGCCGCGCCGCGCTGAGGAGCCCGATCGAATGAATTCTTCCGCATGCGAGGTTCCGCATCGCCTCGCGGCTGCGTCTCCTCATCCGCGGAGCCGAGTGGTCGACTCCGGCTCGGCGAGCGGCGGCCGCGATCGGGCGAGAGGACGGTTCGACACATGAGCAACGGCCAGAAAGAGCCGGAATCGGATGCGGCGGGGGACGCCGCCATAGAATGGTTCGTGCGGCTGCGCGAGGGTCCTCTCGCGCCCGATGAGAAGGCCGAGCTCGACGCCTGGCTCGCCGAAGATGCGGCCAACGCCGTCGCCTTCGACGAGGTGCTGAGCATGTACGGCGATTTGGCGGTGATGAGTCCGTCCCGCGCCGAACGGCCGCGACGCCGCCTCCCGCGCATCCGCGTCGCCGCTTTGGCGGGCGTCGCGGCGGCGGCTCTCGCGCTCTTCGCATCCTTCGACGAGATCGCCACGCGTCTGCGCGCGGACCATTTCGCCGGCGCGGGCGAGCGCAAGCTCGTCACGCTCGACGACGGCTCGCGCGTCCTGCTCGATTCCCGATCCGCGATCGCTCTCCGCTACAGTCCCGGCGAGCGTCGGCTCGCCCTGCTGAGCGGCGAAGCCTGGTTCGAAGTCGCGCCGGACGTCTCGCGTCCCTTCATCGTCGAGGCCGGCGGCGGCGCCGTGACCGCGCTCGGCACCGCCTTCGACGTCGCGCTCGAAGGGGCTGGCGCGCGCGTCACCGTGACCGAGCATCGGGTCAGCCTGTCCAGCGGAGGGCGTTCCGTCGTCGTCGACGAGGGGCGCCAGAGCGCCTTCGAGCCGGACGCCGCCGCACGGTCGCCCGAACCGGTGAATGTGGACCAGGTCACCGCCTGGCGGCGCGGCAAGCTGATCGTGACCAAGAAGCCGCTTCGCGACGTGCTCGCCGCGATCGGCCGCTATCATCGCGGCTTCGTCTACTGCGTCGAACGGTCGATCTGCGAGCGGCGGGTTTCCGGCGTGTTCGGCGCCGATGACGCGCTGCAGTCGCTGCAGGAGATCGAGACGTCGCTCGGTCTCCGGGCGATCCATCTCACTCGCTATATGATCCTGCTGTACTGACGCCTCGCCCGTGCCGAGCTCTTGCATTTTTTTTCGTGAAGGAGGTTCCGCGTTCTCGGCCTGCTGCGTCCTGTCGCGAGAAAGCAATGCTCGAGGTCGGGCATTGGCAAGGACAGGACGAACAGGCGATGGCGAGGAACAAGCGTAGAGGCAGGGGCGCGCATATGAGCTCGACGGCGATCGCCTTGGCGCTGAGCGTGATGAGCATGGGCGCGGACGCGCCGGTGCATCCCGCGCAGGCGTCCATCTCGCCGCATGAGCGCAATGGCGATCTGCGCGAATATCATATTCCCGCAGGATCGATGGAGAGCGCGCTCGCGGCCTTCGCCGATCGCAGCGAGCTCCATGTCGTCTTCGACATCCGCCTCACAGAGTCCATCCGGACGCGCGGCGTCTCGGGCTCCTATTCCGTCATCGAGGGGCTCGAGCGGCTGCTGTCGGGGACCGGCCTCACCTATCGGCTGTCCAGCAACGGCCGCTCCGTGTCGATCATTCTCGCGCAGGCGGCGACCGGCGCGATGAGCGACGCCGTCGACGCCGCCGCGCTGCCGCCGATCGACATCGGCGCCGAGGAGCGCAAGCGCGTGAGCGGAAGCTCCAGCGCCCCGGGATTCGACGCCGCCCGCGCGCGCGAGCCGATCTATCGCGACCCGCCCGGCCAGACGGTGACGACCGTCGATCATCGCTTCCTCGAGACGACGCCATTGGCGACGGTGCAGGAGATGCTGCAATATAGTCCCGGCGTGTCGCTCGGCCAGGGCACCATTCCGCGTGAATTAATGCCGTCGATCCGCGGCTCCGGCAATCGGCTCGGCACGACATACCCTTTCTCCGTCCGCAACATCATGATGCTCGAGGACGGATTTCCGATCGTCACGGCGGACGGCAACGGCCGCACCGACATGCTCGACCCGCACGCATTCTCCGGAATCGACGTCTATCGCGGCCCCTCTTCCGCAATGTTCGGCAATCACGCCTATGGCGGCGCGTTCAATTTCCGCAGCTTCACGGGCGCCGAGATCGACGGCGCGGAGACTGGCTCGGAATTCGGCAGCTTCGGCTACATCAATAATTACCTGCGCGCCGGCAGGAAAATCTCCGACCCTCGGCTGGGCGATTTCGACATTTCGCTGTTCGGCTCGGATCTGCGCGGCGACGGCTATCTGGCGCGCGGCGCCCATGAGTTCGAGCAAGGCAAGGTCCTCGCCACCTGGAGTCCCGCTCCGACCGATCGGCTGACGTTCAAATTCATCTTCAATAATTCCTTCGCGGAGTTCATGAACCGCAGCTCGCTGACCCAATTCTACACCAATCCCTATGGCAAGAGCATCGACTGCCGGATCGCCACCACCGGCAATCGACCGTACTGCAACAATCTCTTCGTGCCCGCCAATGGCGCCTATACGAGCGCGACCTCCGGCCTCGTCAATCAGAGCGTTTGGCAGCTCGGCACGCATTGGCATGTGGCGCGCGACATCGTCGGCCTGCGCTACGAGCATGATTTCGACAACGCCACGACGTGGCGCACGCAATTCACCTACGATTATCAGGACTATATCAACAGCACTTGGCCGCCGCCGAAGGTCGGCCCCGCTTTCCTCGGCGGACTCGGCGGGCCGGTGGCGATCCGCGGCCCGTCCTATGGCGTCAACATCTCGACCGATGTGACGAACCACGGCGCGCTGCTCGGCCTGCCGGCGACGCATTACCTCGGCTTCTTCTACAACGATCTGAAGACCGTGAATCCGCTTTTCTCGCAAGTTCCCGATGTATGGGGCTATGGCGCGACGGGCGGCGGGATCGGCAATATCGAATCCTATCACTCCAACATCGGCCTCCGCGCGCGCGAGGAAATCGCGCTCACCCCGCAGCTCACCGCGGCGATCGGCTTCAGCGCCAATTGGAGCCGCGTCGCCGGCGTCTACACCGTCAATAATTTCGCGATCACCGGCGCAGCGCTGGCGCCGACGCGGGTCGGCGTCGACAATGATTATTGGAACACTGCGCCGGAGGCGTCGCTCACCTGGCGCTACAGTCCCGAATGGCAATTCCGCGCACGCTATGCGACCGGCTATGGCACGCCGAATTTCATGTATCTCACCAACACGCCGACGGGCGCCGGCAACAACGCGTCGCTGCAGGCGCAGACCAATATGGGCGTCGACCTCGGCGTCGACTTCACTCCGACGGACAATCTGATCATCAGCCTCACCGGCTATCATGAATGGTTCCGCAACGAGATTCTCACACAGGCCAATGGACTCGTGAGCTATCAATTGAATGCGCCGGCCTCGATCCATCGCGGCTTCGAGGCGAGCGTCGACTGGCGGCCGTTCGACGGCTGGCGTCTCATCGGCGCCTATAGCTACAATGATCAGTTCTTCACCGACTTCCATGACAATCTCTCGGCCACGGTCGCCTATGACCGCGCCGGCAAGCGCATCCCCAACGTGCCGATGCATACGCTCACGAGCCGCCTCGGCTATGACATTCCCGGCGGGGATCTGAGGGGGCTCGGCGCATTCGTCGAATATATCTATAAGAGCGATTATGCGATCGACAACGCCAATCTGGTGACGATCCCGAGCTATGGCCTCGTCAATCTCGACGTCCACTATGGCCGCGAGATCGTCGGCTCGTTCCTCAAGAGATTCGATCTGTATTTCGACGTGAAGAACCTCTTCGACCGCACCTATGTGGCGGGCGCGAACACACTGGCGAACACGCTGATCGCCGGAACCACGCAGCAGACGCCGGCGGCGGATCTCGCCAACTCCACCGGCGCGTCGATCATCGCCGGCTCGCCCCGCGCCTTCATCGGCGGGGTGAAGTTCAAATTCTGATGAAAAAGGCGATCAGCGGCCGTGGCCTCTGATCGAAGCGCGCGCTCCTTCTCCCGCAAGCGGGAGAAGGTAGGCGGCCTTTTCTTCGACGTCGGGCGAGCCTTAAGGCTCGCGTCCGCTTACTCGATAATGCTCGCGACGACGCCGGCGCCGACGGTGCGGCCGCCTTCACGGATGGCGAAGCGCAGCTTCTCCTCCATGGCGATCGGCACGATGAGGCTGACATCCATCGAGACATTGTCGCCCGGCATCACCATTTCGACGCCTTCCGGAAGCGTCACGATGCCGGTCACGTCCGTCGTGCGGAAGTAGAACTGCGGACGATAATTGGTGAAGAACGGCGTATGGCGGCCGCCCTCCTCCTTCGTCAGAATATAGGCCTCGGCCTTGAACTTGGTGTGCGGCTTCACCGTGCCCGGCTTGCACAGAACCTGACCGCGCTCCACGTCCTCGCGCTTGGTGCCGCGCAGCAGGCAGCCGACATTGTCGCCCGCCTCGCCCTGATCGAGCAGCTTGCGGAACATTTCGACGCCGGTCACCGTCGTCTTCGTCGTCGCGCGAATGCCGACGATCTCCACTTCCTCGCCGACCTTGACCACGCCGCGCTCGATGCGGCCCGTCACCACCGTGCCGCGGCCCGAGATCGAGAACACGTCCTCGACCGGCATCAGGAAGGGCTGATCCTTCGGACGTTCCGGCTGCGGAATATAGGCGTCCACCTCGGCCATCAGCTTCATGATCGCGTCATGGCCGAGCTCGGGATTCTTATTCTCGAGCGCACACAGAGCCGAGCCCTTGACGATCGGAATATCGTCGCCGGGGAACTCGTATTTCGACAGAAGCTCGCGCACCTCGAGCTCGACGAGCTCGAGCAGCTCCGGATCGTCGACCATGTCGACCTTGTTCAGGAACACGACCAGCGCCGGCACGCCGACCTGGCGGGCGAGCAGAATGTGCTCGCGCGTCTGCGGCATCGGGCCGTCGGCGGCGGACACGACCAGAATGGCGCCGTCCATCTGCGCGGCGCCGGTGATCATGTTCTTCACATAATCGGCGTGGCCGGGGCAGTCGACGTGGGCGTAGTGGCGGTTCTGCGTCTCATATTCGACATGCGCCGTCGAGATGGTGATGCCGCGCGCGCGCTCCTCGGGGGCCTTGTCGATCTGGTCATAGGCCGTGAAGGTCGCGCCGCCGCTCTCGGCCAGAACCTTGGTGATCGCCGCCGTCAGCGACGTCTTGCCATGGTCGACGTGTCCGATCGTGCCGATGTTGCAATGCGGCTTCGTGCGAGAGAACTTTTCCTTGGCCATGGTTCCGTTTCCAGCTGAGGTCGCGGCGCTCCGTCCGGCCCGCGCGCGTGCCTTTACGGCGGTTGCCGGCAATCTTCAAGTATGTTCGCCCGGCCGGATCGGCGCGTCGGCGGCGAAGGCCGCCGCGACCTTCGCCGTCACGATCTATGTCGGTGATGCGACCGATCGATGACGCTGTTCATTCGTTCGATCGGATCGAGCTCTAAAACCGGACCTTCACGCCGCCATAAGCGGCGAGCGGTGCGCCCGGGCCGAGCGTGCGCGGATCGGTGAGGCCGAGGAAGCCGATCGCTTCGGAGCCCGTCTCGAAATAGGTCCCGAAGCTGTAATAACGTCGATCGAACAGATTCTGCACGACGCTGTAAATCTCGATATTATCGGTGACCTTATACGAGGTCTTCAGATTGACGATGCCGTAGGAGGACAAGGGCCGATCGAGATTGGCCTCGTCGCCGGCGAGATGCACGCCGGTGCGGAAGATGTAGTCGAGGCCGAAGGTCCATTGCGGCGTGACCTTGTAGTCGAAGCCGACCTTCACGCGATGCCGCGGGATGCTCGGCAGCACATTGCCCGGATGCACATGGATCTGGCCATTCTCGTCGGCATAGGGATTGTCGCCCGAGTTGAGCGTCAGGAAGCTGCGGAAGGTCGCGTCGATGAGCGCGTAATCGGCATAGACCTGGAGAAAGTCGTTGCGCCAGGTCACGCCCGCCTCGACGCCCTGCCGGCGGGTGTGCCCGACATTGGCGTAATAGCCGCGCCCCTGGATCACATCGGAGGGTAGAGACAGAATGTCGTCCGCGCTGTCGGTGCGGAAGAGGCCCGCATGCCAATCGGCGCGGCCATAATCGCCGCCGAATTCGTGATGTCCGCGCAGGCCGGTTTCCCAGGTCCGCGCCACCACCTGCCGCAGCGGCGGATCGGAGACGAGGAAATTATCGATCATGCACGGATGCAGCCGGTCCGAGCAGCCGTTCTCGAGCGCCGTCGGCGCGCGATTGGCTTCCGAATAATTGCCATAGACGGTCAACTCGGGAAGGAATGTGTAAGTGAGGCCGGCGACAGGATTGACCCGCTGATACAGCGCCGCGCTGTTGAGCGAGACGCCGCGGTGGTCGAACAAAGCGATATCGGCGCTGTTGAAGCGCAGGCCCGCCGTCGCGGTCAGCTTGTCGGTCACCTCGAGCGTATCATGCGCATAGACGCCCCAGTAGAAATTGCGGCCGCCGACATGCACCGGCTGGAAGCCGCCTTCCGGAACGAGGTTCGAATAGAGAAGGCCGGTCCCGCCGACCGCGAGATTGCCGTTGAGAATGCCGAGCTCGGAATAGCCGCGGAAGTCCGAATGCTGACGATCATGCGAGGCGCCGACGATGAGCTTGTTCGCAAAGCCGAAGACGGGAGCGTCATAGGTTCCCTGCAGCGCAAATCCATAGGAGCGGGAATTGACGCGCGTGTAATCGATGCTGCCAACGCCGGCCCCGTTGAGGACCGAGGAGGGAATGCGCTTTCCGTTCCCGTCGCGCAGCACGCTCTGCTGGAAACTCGGCTCATTGGCGAAGCCGTCGGTCTCCTGGCACAGCCACTGCTCGTCGCTGCCGCATTCCTCGACATCGGCGAGATTGCCGTCGACATGCTGCTGGCGGAATTGGCGGAAGTAAGTGTTGCCGTTGAATTTGAGATGCGCGTCCGCCTCATAGGCGCCCTTGAGATTCACGAAGAGGAGGTCGTTGTTGGAACTCTGCGGCGTCGTGAAGACGGAGTTGTATTGGCGCTCCAGCATCTCGACCGGCGTCGCCGCCGCATTGCCGAGCCGCGTGCCGGCGCCGGTAAAGTTCAAATGAAATTCAGTCTTATCGCCCTTATAGCCGATATCGCCATAGCCGCGCAGCAGCGACGAGCCCGAGCGCTTGCGCCAGCCGCGCTCCCCCAATCCTTCGAAAGCGAGATAGACGGCGAGATCATCGAACTTCTGGCCATATTGCACGCTGCCGAAACGCCGCCCATAGGAGCCGCCGCGGCCGTCCACCTCGACGCCCTGCCAAGTGAAGCCATTCTTCATCTCGAGCGTCAGAGCGCCGCCGAGCGCGTTGAGGCCGAACATCGGATTGCCGCTGACGATGTCGCCATTGGCGATGGCGACGGTCGGGATGAGATCGAAATTGACGCTGTCGCCGAAGGCTTCATTGATGCGCACGCCGTCCTGATAGACGGCGAGGCCTTGCGGCGTGCCGGGCACGGGAGAGGCGGAGAAGCCGCGATAGCTGATGTCCGGCTGGAACGGATTGCCCGCCACCTCGCTCGACGAGATGGAGGCGTTGCGACGCAGCAGCGTGTCGGTGATCGACACGGCGTGATCGCGATCGAGATCGCTGCGCGTGAGAATGATCGGATTGGTGGAGAGCTTGGATTGCGTGACCTTCGCGCCCGGCTCGGGCGCGGTCGCGATCTCGATGTCCGGAAGCGCCTCCTGCGCGCGCGCCGCGTGCGAAGCCGTCGCGGCGGCGAGCAGCGCGATGAGCGAAATACGAGAACGTGACCCGAGCATTTGTCTCTTCCATCTCCCGCGAGCCGACTCCCGATCGACTCTGCCCACAAGCGCGCCGCGCCGCTCCGCGGTGAGTCTGCGACCTTCGGCTCGGGCAAATTAGGGGTGAAGAGACGCCCCGCCTATTGCAAAGTTTTACCTTTGTATTGCCGTTTTTTCCCGATCTGGGCGACCTCGGCGGTCCTCTGTCGTCGCTCAGGCTTCGAAGACGGCTTGTCCCGCGACGATGGTCAATTTCACCCGGCCCTGCAGCCGCGCCGTGGCGAAGGGCGTGTTCTTGCAGCGCGAGCGCAGCTCGGCGGGATCGACGACGAAGGGCTCGTCGGGATCGAAACGGATGAGATCGGCCGGCGCGCCCTTGGCGAGGCGCCCCTGCTCCAGCCCGAGAATTTCCGCCGGCCGCGTCGACATGGCGCGCAGCAGGCCGGCGAGCGGGACATCGCCGGAATGCACGAGCCTCAGACCTGCGGCGAGCATGGTCTCGACGCCGACGGCGCCGGCCTCGGCTTCGGCAAAGGGAAGGCGCTTGGTCTCGACGTCCTGCGGATCATGGTCGGAGACGATCACATCGACGAGCCCGGCGGCGAGCGCTGCGACCAGAGCGCCGCGCTCGTCCTCGTGACGCAGCGGCGGGCGCAGCTTCAGAAAGGTGCGATAATCGCCGATATCATTCTCATTGAGCGTCAGATGATTGATCGAGGTCCCGCAAGTGACGGGGAGTCCGCGCTCCTTGGCTGCGGCGATGGCGTCGAGCGAAAGCGCCGCGGTCACGATGCTGGCGTGATAGCGCGCGCCGGTCAGCGCGACGAGCCGAAGATCACGATCGACCACGATCGCCTCGGCCTCGCGCGGGACGCCGGAGAGGCCGAGGCGCGTGGCCAATTCGCCCGCGTTCATCACGCCCTCGCCGGCGAGGTCGCGATCCTCCGGGAAATGGATGACGAGCGCCTCGAAATCACGCGCGTAGGTGAGCGCCCGGCGCATCACCTGGGCGTTGCGCAGCGAGCGCTTCCCGTCGCAGAAGGCGACGGCGCCCGCCTGGCGCAGCAGGCCATATTCGGAAATCTCGCGCCCTTCCCGGCCCTTGGTGAGCGTCGCCATGGGCAGCACGCGCACGCGGCCGGTGTCGCGGGCGCGGCGCAGCACGAAATCGACGATCGCCGGATCGTCGACCGGCGGCGTTGTCCCGGGCGCGGCGACGATCGTCGTGACGCCGCCCGCCGCCGCGGCGGCGGTGGCGCTGGCGATGGTCTCGCGATGCTCGGCGCCCGGCTCGCCGACGAAACATTGCATGTCGACGAGCCCCGGCGCGACGACGTCGCCGCCGCAGGCGACGATCTGGGCGCCCTCCGGAGCGGAGGCGGCGGTGATCGAAGGGCCGAGATCGGCGATGCGTCCGTCGAGAACGAGCACGCCGCCGCGGCTCTCGACTCCGGTCGCGGGATCGACGAGCCGGGCGTCGGCGAGGAGGAGAGGACGAGGCGCTGTCATGGGCTGTGATTAGGATGTTTTGCGAAGGAAGGGAACGGGGCGCCTCGATGCTCCGAACGCATGTGCGATGACATTTGCATCACGACATGCCATCCTTTTCGGCAAGCGAGGGGAGTCATGACTGTCAAACCACAAGCGAAGCGCGACACGCTCAATGTGCGGGTCAAGCCCGAGGATCGCAGCCTCATCGACCGCGCAGCGCGGCTGCTGGGCAAGAGCCGCGCCGATTTTCTGCTCGAATCTGCGCGGCGGGCGGCGCATGACGTTCTGCTGGATCAGACGCTCTTCAAAGTCAGTCCACAAGTCTACGGCGAGTTCATCGCGAGGCTCGACGCGCCGCCTGCGCCGAATGAGAGGCTTCGCCGCACGATGGCGACTCCGGCGGCGTGGGAGAAATGACGCTCACTGCTCCCGAGCCGATCGATGAATCGCACATCGTCAATGACTTCGACTCTGGCGTTCCGGTCCTCGACGATTGGCTGATGCGCCGCGCCCGGGCGAACCAGGCGAGCGGCGCATCGCGCGCATATGTGATTTGCGAGGACCGGCGTGTCGTCGGCTATTATGCGCTCGCCGCCGGCGCCGTCGAAATCTCGAATGCGACAGGACGCCTTCGCCGCAACATGCCCGATCCTGTCCCGATCGCCGTGCTGGGACGATTGGCGATCCACCGCGGCTTCCAGGGAAACGGCCTCGGTCGCGCTCTCGTGCGGGACGCGGGGCAGCGTGTGCTGCAAGCCGCCGATATTATAGGGATTCGTGGAATTCTCGTTCACGTGCTCTCACCGGAAGCAGAGGCTTTTTATCACGCCCTCGGCCTAGAGGCGTCGGCCTTGCAGCCCATGACGCTGATGGCGACGTTGGCCGATCTGCGCGCAGCGTTGATTTGAAGGAACGTGCGTCACCCCATCAACGTAAATATCGATACTCCCCGCCTCACTTCTCCTCCTCCCGCCTCCCCAGCTGCGGCGCGAGGATCACTACCTCGTTGCGGTGGATGCGGCCGAGGGTCACGCGGGCCTGCTCGTCGAGCATGTCGGCGTCGATCACATCGCCGCGCAGCAGGGCGATGCGGCGCTCCCATTGCTTGCGCTCGGCGACGAGGCCGGCGTGCTCGCGCTCGAGCGCGGCGAGGCGCTCGGCATATTCCTCGCCGGCCTTGAGGCCGCGCTGGCCGTTGACGCCGTGCCAGACGAAATAGCTCGCGACCAGTCCGGCTGCGCAATAGAGCAGAGCCGGGAGCAATAGGGAGCGCAGGACGAAGCGGAGCATCATGGTCCCGCAGCTTGCGCCGAACAGGGTGTAAGCGCAGTTAACGCTGACGCGAGTGCATCCACGAGCCGTCAGAGGGCGAGCCTGAAGGCGCGCGGTCTGAACAGGGCTCAGTTCGCGGGATTGGGCGCAGCCGCCTCGGGCAGGCGGCCGGTGCCGTCCAGAATGCCGAACAGCTTGCGCAGCAAGCCCGGGGCGATCACCGACAGCGGATTGACCGTCAACACCGGCGCGCTGAAGGCGCCGCTCACGCGAAAGCTCACCGCGAACATCCCCTCATTCTCGCCGCCGGTGAGCATGACGCCGATCACCGGAATATTCGACATGAGATTATTGAGCCCATAGGCCGGCACGAAGGTTCCCGACACGTCGATCTTGTCGCGCGCGACGTCGATGAAGCCGTCGACGGTGAGGCCGGTCTCGGGCCCCGACATCACGCCGTCGCGCATGGTCAGCCGCCCGCCCGCAAAGGTGAAGCCCGACTGCACACGCGAGAATTTCACCGAGTCGGGATCGAAATGCAGCGCGCCCTTGTCGTCGGCGCGCGAGGCTCCCTGCATCACGAGGCGGCGCATCGCCGGCTCGTTGCGCAGGAAGAAATCGCTGATCTTGATGACGCCGTCCGAGCGTCCCTGCCCCATCAGCACGCTCGCGGTCATCGCGCCGCTCTCCATGCGATGATAGAGATCGAGGAAGGAGAGCAGCGCGCCGCCGTCGCTCGTCGACAATTCGATCAGCGGCGAGCCGTTCTGCCGGCGCGCGATCGTCGCGGCCAGCGGATCGCGGCCGAAGCTGCCGGTCAGCGACAATTGCTCGAGGCGTCCGCCGCGGCGGGCGTAGTCGAGCGCGACATTGGCGAGGATCTGCCGGCCGAAGCCGGTGACGATCGGCGATCTGAGGTCGAGCTCGAGATCGTCGGCGAGCGGCTTGCCGCCGTTCTCGGCGCCGGCCGACGGCTCGGCCGCCGGATGCGAGAGAAAGCGCAGCAGCGGCCGCGCGTCGATATTGGCGCCGCGCACCACGAGCTTCACCCCGTCGCCGACGCGCATCGCGTCGAGACGCATGTCATCGCCCGGCGACAGCCGCACTTGTCCAAATCGCGCCGAGCGGAACGCGCCGTCGCGCGCGAGCTCGACGACGCCGGAGACTTGCGCGCCGCCCGCCTCCGCGGAGAGTTGCTCCAGCGCCGAGCCCTCCGGTCGCTTGACTAAAGTGAAGCTCGCTTTGCCGGGCTTGCCCGCCGGCTTGGCGACGCCGGGCAGCGGATTGTCGAGCGTGGCTTTGAGGAAGTCGAGCTCGACCTGCGCCTCGGCCTCCTCGATCGGCAGCCGCGTCGCCACCTGCGCGCCGATGATTCCGGAGACGCCGGGGACGGCGTAGCCCGCCTTGACCCGCGCGGCGTCGTCGAGCTGCAGCGACATTTGCGCCTGCGTCTTGGACTTTTCGCCCGGCGGACGGCGCGCCTCGAAAACGACCGGAGCCCCGAACACGCGCCCGGAGCCGCCGACCCGCAGCCCCTCCACATCGGAGACGACCTTCAGCGTCGCGCCCTCGAGCCGCTCCTTGCCGAGGAAGCGCTCCATCGACACATTGGTCGCCTCGGCGTCGATCGCGACCCGGGTCTTTTCGTCCCTCGCCGCCTTGCCCAGCTCGAAATCGATGCGCAGGCGTCCATCGACCTGCCCATGCATCGCTCCGGCGTCGACCGGCGCGTCGGCGACCTTGGCGATGCTCTCGAGCGACAGGATGTCCGCGACCGCCTCGACATTGCCGACGAGTCGCAGATCGATCGCGGCCGGCGCCGGATCGAAGCCGAGCGCCGGCACGCGGAAGGCGCCCTGCGTGATCGCCAGCCTGTGACCCGGCGCGCTCTCCATGACGCCCGCCGTCGCCTGAAAGGCGACGGTGCGGCCGGTGAGCGCGATATGGCCGCCGACGCCGGTCAGCGGCCAGAGGCCCGGAAAAGCGTCGACGATGGTCGCGCCCTCGAGATCGAAATCGCCGCGCAGCGCGGCGTCGGGAGGCGGACGTTCATAGCGTCCCTCCAGCATGGCCTGCTGATCGAGATCGGCGGTGAGGAGCCCGGCGCGCAACACCCCCGCGGGCAGATGCTCCTCCATCCACATCCGCGTCGGCGCCGCCACATGAGTCGGCCAGATGCGCAGCGCCGAGCGGATCGGCGTATCCTTCGCCTCGATGCGATAGGTCAGATGCGGCCCGTCCGGCCGGCCGCCGTCGAAGCCGATGGTGGCGGAGGCGTGGATTTCCGGTCCGTCGAGGGCGACGCGCTCGATCGTCGCGCGCTTGGCGACGAGGTCGAAATTGGCGGCGAGGCTCGCGCTGCCGACGAGCATCGGCGCCTCCTCAGGGCTATCGGCCACGAAGCGCCCGGGCTTGGCCAGCGCCGCCACGAGCGTCCAGAGATCGGAGCGCGTTTCGCCGTCCTCGCGCGGCGGCGTCAGGGCGCCGGCGAAGCTCAGCCGGGCGGCGCCGGCCGCGATCTCGATCGGCTCTATGGCGATGCGCCGGCGCGCCGCGTCCCAGCGCGCGGAAATCGAGAGTGCTTCGACCATGAAAGGCTCGGCGTCCGGCTCCTCGAGCCGGAAGAACCCCTCCCCCATGGCGAGGCGGCCGCTCGCTTCGAGCAAACGATTCTCGGCGTCGACGGCGAGACGGAGATCGAGCGACAAAGGCGCGTCGGTGTCGAAGGGAAGCGAGCGCGCGCCAGCGACGAGCGCGATCTCGTCGAGCGAGAGCCGGCGGACTTTCAAGTCGAGCGCGCGTCGCTCGCCGGGCCGCCCATCAGCCTCGACCTCGGCGGTCGTGCGTCCGGAGGGGCCGGTCGCGGCGAGCGTGAGGCTGGTCGCGCCCGCCGTCTTCTCGAATTTGAGAGCGACGTCGCGATAGGTGGTGGTGCGCTCCTGCGTGCGATCATCGATGATGAGCGTCGCATTGGAGACGCCGACGCGATCGATAGCGGCGATCGGGCTGTCGGGGCCGGTGACGAAATCCAACAGCGCGCGCAGCGCGACGCCGGCCTGCCGCGCTAGCGCGGGCGGCGCGGCCGGCGTGACGACGGCCACAGCTTCGACAGGCGTCGGCGGCGCAGGCTCGTCGAGTGGAATCTCGACTGGATCGGCGCCGGGCGTCGACACGGCGATGACGCCGTCCGGACGCACAGCGAGGCGCAGCTCGAGATCGAGCGCCTCGAGCCGGCGCGGCATCAACCGGCCGAGCAGCAGCGCCATCGGATCGATGGACAATTGCGCGCGCGGCGCCGCGACGATGATGCGGCCGCCGCCTTTGACCTCGAGCCGATCGATCGTCAGCGTAAGGCCTTTGCGGCCATGGTCGATCGCCGCCGAGCCGAGCGTGAAAGCGTAGCGATGGCCATAGAGATCGTCGAGCGATTCGACGATTTTCGGGACCAGCCAATCGGAGCGAATCGGCCCATGCGCGAGGGCGGCGAAAAAGGCCCCGACAGCGAGCGCGACGACGAGCAGCAGAAAAAAGCCGAAAGCCGACAGGCATCGGCCAACGCAGAGCGAGCGCAGCCGCACGGCCGTGCGGCCCTCGCACGCTGCGGGCCAGGAAAGCTCCTGCGGCCCGCGCGGCTCCAGCGGCGAGCCTTCGTCGAAGCCCTGCGTCAACCCTTCGCCTCTCGGTGAAGCCCACGCGCCGCGCCGGCGCCGATTCTGCAAAGAGATGTGATGGCGATTTCCCCGGCTGGGCGCAATCGGAGTTTTTTCTGCGAGGCTCTTGCGGAGCGCGTCGCGGTCTGCATTGCTCGAGATTGTAGACCAGGATGAGACGAAAGGAAGGCGAAGGTGAGCGAGGCTGCGACGACTTCAGTGCTGCGCGAGGGCGACGCCGCCCCATCTTTCGATCTGCCGGGCGCGGGCGGCGAGCGTCTGTCGCTCGCCGCATTCGCCGGCAAGAAGCTCGTGCTGTATTTCTATCCCAAGGACGACACCTCCGGCTGCACCAAGGAGGCGATCGAGTTCAACGCGCTGGCGAAGGATTTCGCCAAGGCGGGGGCGGCGGTCGTCGGCGTCTCGCCGGATTCGCCCGCCAAGCACGACAAGTTCCGGGCCAAATACGAGCTCGGCTTTCCGCTCGCCAGCGACGAGACGAAGGAGATGCTCGCCGCTTATGGCGTCTGGGTCGAGAAGAGCATGTACGGACGCAAATATATGGGCGTCGAGCGCTCGACCTATCTCATCGGTCCGGATGGGCGGATCGTCAAAATCTGGCGCAAGGTGAAAGTGCCCGGCCATGCGGCCGCGACGCTGGCGGCGGTGAAGGGAAGTTAGCGGCGCGAAAGTACCGATTATCTTGCCGTCATTGCGAGCGGAGCGAAGCAATCCTTCAGCCGAGGAGCGGCCCCCGGGTTGCTTCGTCGCCGCGCTCCCCGCAATGACCAGCCCCGATAGTCCGGACTCTCGTGGCTCGCTCCGCCTATTTCGACATGCAGCCCTTGATGTCGCTCTTCGTCTTCATGTCCTCGAAGGTCGCGACGCAGAACTTCTCCAGCGCCGGGCGCAGCTCTGGATTGGCGGCGTTGGCGCGCAGGCTCATCGCGCCCTCGAGCAGCTCCTTCTGCGCCGCATGCACTTGCGCACGCGGCAGCTCGGCCGAGCATTCCTCGTAGCGCTTCAGCAGCGCGTCGCATTCGGGAATGCCGGTCGCGTCGACGGCGACGGCGGGAGTCGTGAGGAGAAGGACGGAAAAGAAGACGACGCCGGCTTTCACTGTGCGCTCATGTCCCTGTGACGCCGGACCTCGCCGGCAGGCGGCCCTCTCTTAGAGACTTCGGGAACAAAAAGAAACGGGCGACGGGCGTGTTTGACGCCCGTCGCCCTCACTCCGGCGCAGTGTCTCGCGAACGCCCGAGGTCTCGTGCGGGTCAGAGCCCCGCGAGATAGCTGGTCGGATCGACCGGCGTCGCTCCCTTGCGCAGCTCGAAGTGGAGCTGCGGCGTGCCGACATTGCCCGACTGGCCCGATTTGGCGATGTTCTGCCCGCGCTTCACCTGATCGCCGCGCTTCACCTCGAGCTCGCCATTATGGGCGTAGGCCGAGACGAAGCCGTTGGGATGGCGGATCAGAACCAGATTGCCATAGCCCTTGAGCTCATTGCCCGCATAAGCGACGACGCCTCCTTCGGCGGCCTTCACCTGCGTGCCCTCCGGCACCGAGATGTTGATGCCGTCATTGCCGCCCGAGTTGAAGCCCTGAATGATCCGGCCGCGCGCCGGCCAGCGGAACTCCGGCCGCGCGTCGGCGGCCGCAGGCGCGGGCTTCTCCTCCGGCTGCGGCGCCGGCTGCTGCTGGGCGACGGGCGGCAGCGAGGCGACCGGCGTCTTGTCGACGTGCGGCGCGGGCTGCGGCGCCGCGGCGACCTTCTGCTTCTCCACCTTCTCGACCTTCTCCGCCGCGACGGTCTGCCGCTTGGGCTCGGGCGCCTCCTTCTTGGCGAGCTGCTCGCGCGCCTTGGTCTCGACCTTGCGCGGCTCGGCCTTCGCCATTTCCTTGGGCGCGGCGACCGGCTCCTTGCGCGCCGTCTTGGCGTGCACGGGCTCGGCTTCCGCCTTGCGGATGGCCTCGTGAGGCGCCTTGCGCGCCGGCTCGGCGAGAGCGGCCGGCTTCGCGAGCTTGGCGGGAGCCGCTTTCTCGGCCTCCGCTCTGGCGAGCTGGGCTTTCGGCTTCTCCACAACCTTGGCCGCGACCGGCTGCGCCTTCGGCTTCTCGACCTTGGCCTCGATCGGCTTCGGCCTGCTGTCGACGGCCTTCGCGACCTTGACCTCGGCAAGCTTCGGCTTCTCGATTTTCGCTTCGAGCTTCGGCTTTTCGATTTTCGCTTCGGCCACGGCCGGCTTCACGCTGCGCGGCTCTATGGCCGGCGCATGCTTTTCGGCGCGAGCCTCGACAACCGGCGTGCGGCTACGCTCGCTCGCGGCCTCGATCTCGCGGCGGCCAGGGCGCGGATCGGCCGCGGCGCGGACCGGCTCCATGGGCGCAGAAGCGGCGCCGGCGCGATAGACGGGAATAACGAGACGCGAGCCGGGATGAACCTCGGTCGGCCGCGAGAAACCGTTGACGCGCAGCAACGCGTCGAGCGGCACGCCATAGCGCGTCGCCAGCATGCCGGCGGATTCGCCATCGGAGACGACGAGCGGCGTGCCGCCTTCGGCGCTCCAGTGATTGAAGCTTCCGGCGACGCGCGGAGCCGGCGCCGGGACGGCGGGCGGCGCGTAGCGCTCGGCCTGCGCCATCGGCTGCTGCTGCTGCTGCGGCGGCGGCAGCGGACGCGATTGCACGATTCCGCGCGGCGGCGCAGCCTCGGCATAGGTGCGCGGAGAAATGGTCCCGGTCGGCGCCCGATCCACATGCGGCGCCTGCTCCTGGAACGGATCCGATAGAGGATCGGTGAAGCGCGTCGCATCGGAGCAGCCGGCGAGCAGGCCGGCGGCGCCGGCGGCGAACATGAGCCGCCACGCGACTCGCGACAGGAAAACACGACGCTCAATTGCCATGACGCGACCCACACTCGTACGCGACTTCAGTGCAGTCATCTAGCCATGCGGCGGTTAAGGGAGCGTTTAAGATGAATGCGCATTCACGACGGCGGGGATGAATTTAGGTAAATGCCGAAAATCAACCGCTTCACATCATCCGCGCGGCGCCCTCGAGCGCTGCGCCGAGGCGGCAGGGGCCGAGATCGGCCTCACTCCACAGCGAGCCGCCGTCGCGGCGCAAACGTCGCAGCCGCTCCTGCGGGCGCGCCTCGCCCATCGGCGCCGGCTCGAGCCGGCCGAACAGCGCGACGCCGCCCGGCGTGAGCGCATCGAGCAGGAACTGCGGCGGCGCGGCGCGGAAGGACATATGCAGCACGATGCGGTCGAAGCCGCCGGAGACCGCGCCGGGCGCCAGCCCGTCGCCGAAGATCGCCTCGACATTGGCGAGGTCGAGCTCGGCGAGCCGCAGCCGCGCGTCGCTCGCCAGCGTCGCATAGCGCTCGACGGTGACGACCTCGCGCGCGAGCCGCGCCAGAACGGCGGCGCTGAAGCCCGAGCCCGTGCCAATTTCCAGCACGCGATGATGCGGCTCAAGCGCCAGCGCCTCGAGCCGTCGCGCGAGATCGGCGGGCGCGGGCATCGTCTGGCCGCAAGCGATCGGCAGAGCGATGTTGCGGCCTGCGAGATCGCGAAAGCGATAGGGAGCGAAGAGCGCGCGCGGCGTCGTCTCGAAGGCGCGCATGACCGAAAGATCGCGCACGCCGACGCGCCGCAGCTGCAGCAGCAGAGCGGCGCGCTCCTCGATCGTCCGTCCGTCCGCGCCCTCTTCCACAACGCCTCCTGGTTCTGCTGCTCACGAGAAGCCGCCACGATCGGGGCGGCGTCATTGCGAGGAGCGGAGCGACGACGCAACAAAGGGGCCGCCCCACGGCTCTAGATTGCTTCGCTCCGCTCGCAATGACGGGCCCGGCTTCAGCGGGCTCACGTTTTCGTTACGCGCCGCCGTCGCCCCTACTCGAAGGCGGCGGAAAGCCGCGTCAAAGTGGGATGATCGGTGAAATCGAGACGCAGGGGCGTCACGGAAATCCTGTTCCCCTCGACAGCCTCGAGGTCAGTGCCGGGTCCGGGCGTGAAATTGCCGCGCTGGAAGGATATCCAATAATAGGGAATGCCGCGACCGTCCTTCCGGTCCTCGATGCGCATCAGATCATTGCTGCGCCGGCCCTGCACGGTGATCGAGATCCCCCTCACCTCCTCCGGCCGGCAATTGGGGAAATTGACGTTCATCAGCACGCCCTGCGGAATGCCGGCCTCGACGAGCTTGCGAATCACCGCCGCGGCATGCGCCTCGGCGCAGGCCCAATGAATGGTCTGGCGGCCGGCGAAGAAATCATAGACCTGCGACAGCGCGATCGAGGGAATGCCGAGCAGCGTCCCCTCTATGGCGCCGGCGATGGTGCCGGAATAGCTCACATCCTCGGCGAGATTCTGCCCGGAGTTGACGCCGGAGAGGATGAGATCCGGCGGCTTGTCGGCGAGCAGCTTGCGCACCGCCATGATGACGCAGTCGGTCGGCGTGCCTTTCACCGCGAAATGGCGCGAGGAGATTTCGCGCAGGCGCAGCGGATCATTGATCGACAGCGAATGCGCGACGCCCGATTGCTCGCTCTCCGGCGCGACGACGAAGACGTCGTCGGTGAGCGCGCGCGCCACCCGCTCGGCGAGCGCGAGACCCGCCGCATGAATGCCGTCGTCATTGGTGATGAGGATGCGCATAGCCTCGGTTTTCTCCTTCTCCCGCTCGCGGGAGAAGGTGGCCCCGCGAAGCGGGGTCGGATGAGGGCCCCGACGAGTTCGCGTCCTCTATCCGTCCCCTGATATGGAACCATGCGAGCCTGGAGAGGCCCTCATCCAACCCTCGCCGACGCGAGGGCCACCTTGTCCCGCCCTGCGAGAGAAGGAGACGCCCCCTACCCCGCCTTCGCGATTTTCTCCAGCCCACCCATATAGGGGCGCAGAACCTTCGGCACGGTGACGGAGCCGTCGGCCTCCTGATAATTTTCCAGCACGGCGACGAGCGCGCGGCCGACCGCGACCCCCGAGCCGTTGAGCGTGTGCACGAAGCGCGTCGCCTTGCTGTCCGCCGGCCGATAGCGCGCATTCATGCGCCGCGCCTGGAAGTCGCCACACACCGAGCAGGAGGAAATTTCACGATACTTCCCCTGCCCCGGCAGCCACACCTCGAGATCGTAGGTCTTCTGCGAGGCGAAGCCCATGTCGCCGGTGCAGAGCGTGACCTTTCGGTACGGCAGCTCCAAGAGCTGCAGCACTTTTTCGGCGCAGCCGGTCATGCGCTCGTGCTCCTCGAGCGATTTTTCCGGCGTGGTGATGGAGACGAGCTCGACCTTGTAGAACTGATGCTGCCGGATCATGCCGCGCGTGTCGCGCCCCGCGGCGCCGGCCTCCGCGCGGAAGCAATAGGTGCCGGCCGTGAAGCGCAATGGCAGCTGCGATTCGTCGAGGATCGATTCGCGGACGAGATTCGTCAGCGGGACTTCGGCGGTGGGGATGAGCCAATAGTCGGAGGTCTCGGATGCCGGATCATCGCCGCTCGGTCGACCCGCCGACACCGAAAACTGATCGTCGCGGAACTTCGGCAATTGCGCCGTGCCGAACATCGCATCGTCGCGCACCAGCAGCGGCGGCGCCACTTCGGCATAACCGTGCTGATCCGTATGCAGATCGAGCATGAATTGCGCGAGCGCGCGCTCGAGGCGCGCCATCGGGCCCTTGTTGACGACGAAGCGCGCGCCCGAAAGTTTCGTGGCGCTCTCGAAGTCCATCAGCCTCAACCCTTCGCCGATGTCGAAATGCTCCTTCGGCGGAAAGTCGAAATTGCGCGGCTCGCCCCAGCGCAGGACCTCGACATTCTCGTTCTCGTCCTTGCCTTCGGGCACTTGCTCGAGCGGCGTGTTGGGGATTTCCGACAGCGCCTTGTCGAGCGCGGCGCTGGCCTCGCGCTCCCTCTGCTCGAGCTGCGGAAAATCCTCCTTGAGCTTGGCGACCTCCGCCTTCAGCGCCTCGGCGCGGGCGGCGTCCTTCTCGCGCATGGCGAGGCCGATCTCCTTGGAGGCCGCATTGCGCCGCTCCTGCGCGGCCTGCAAGACTCCGATCGCCGCCCGGCGCGAATCGTCGAGCGCGAGAAGGCTGTCTGAAAGCGGCGCGAGGTTGCGACGGCGGCGGCCTTCGTCGAAGGCGGCGGCGTTGTCGCGAATCCATTTGATGTCATACATGAAGCTATCCGCCGCTCAGGGACCCTCATCCGACCCGGCTGCGCCGGGCCACCTTCTCCCGCGCGCGGGAGAAGGAGCGGCCGACGTTTCGCGAAATGCCGCCGCGCGCTTCCTTCTCCCACTCGTGGGAGAAGGTGGCCCCGCGAAGCGGGGTCGGATGAGGGCCCTTGTCCCTCGAGCGCGATATCGGGTCAACCCGTCGCTTCGGTCTCTGCGGCGGCGGCGCGCTTCTTCTCGATCCAGCGCACCGAAATGATCGACGCCTCATAGAGCAGCAGCCCCGGCAGAGCGAGCGCGAGCTGGCTGAACACGTCCGGAGGGGTCAGCACAGCCGCCACGATGAACACCAGCACGATCGCATAGCGTCGCTTCTCGGCGAGGAATTGCGAGGAGACGATGCCGATCTGCCCGAGCAGCGTCAGCGCCACCGGCAGCTGAAAAACGATTCCGAAGGCGAGCACCAGAGTCATGATCAGCGAGAGATATTCGGAAACGCGGGGCAACAGCTCGATCTGCGCCTTGCCGGGCTCGTTGGCCTGCTGCATCGAGATGAAGAAATGCAGAAGATTGGGCATCACCACGAAATAGACGACGAGCGCGCCGAGCGCGAAGAAGATCGGCGTGGCGATGAGATAGGGCCGGAAGGCGTTGCGCTCGTGCTTGTAGAGCCCGGGCGCGACGAAGGCGTAGAGCTGGCCAAAAACGATCGGACAGGAGATGAACGCCGCCGTGAACATCGCCACTTTGATCTGCGTGAAGAAATATTCCTGCGGCGCCGTGTAGATGAGCTTCGCCTCCGGCCCGGCTGCGAGCGTGTAGGGCACCACCAGCAGGTTATAAATATCCTTGGCGAAGAAAAAGGAGATGATGAAAGCCACGAGAAAGCCCATCAGCGCGCGGATGAGGCGCTCGCGCAATTCCATCAAATGCTCGATGAGCGGCGCCTTGCTCGCCTCTATGTCGGCGTCGGTCATGCGTGCGGGTCCTCCGCGGTCCTTCGCTCCGTCTGCGGGTCTTGCGAGGACAGTTGTTGCGAGGACAAGTCTGGTGAGGACTCGGGCCGCGGCCCCGGCTGCTCCGCCGCTACGGGCGCCTCGATCGCGCCGATGATATGCTCGCGCGCCTGCGTCAACGGATCGAAGGCGACGTCGGTCTTGACCGCGGCGAAGGCCGAATCGACCTCCCCCTTCAAATCCTTATGGAGATCGGCGAGCTCGGCCTCGCGCATCGCGTCCATGAACTGGCTCTGAAAATCGGCGGCCATGCGCCGCAAGCGCCCAGTCGCTTGCCCGACTTGGCGCAGCACGCGTGGCAAATCCTTCGACGGAATCGCGATGAGCGCGACGATGCCGATGACGATCAGCTTGCCGGCGTCTAGGTCGAACATGTCGCGGCGCAATCTGCTCTGGAGCGGGCGGGACCGTCAGGCTTTGCGCGCGTCGGCCGGCTTGTCGTGCGCGGCGACGTCGTGAACGTCGCGCGAGAGCGGCTGATGCTCGAGCGCTTTCTGCGCCTCCTCGGCGGCTTTGGCGCCCTCGTCCTCGGCGAGGCCCTTCTTGAATGCTTTGATGCCCTTGGCGACGTCGCCCATCACGTCGGAAATCTTGAACTTGCCGCCGAACAGGACGAAAGCCACGGCGCCGACGACGATCCAGTGCCAGATCGACAGACCACCCATGGCGAACCCCTCCCATTTTTGTCGGCATTCCGCCGGCCCAAGTTCCTTCGAACCTAGGACGGCGGACGGGCAAATACAAGGCGATTGCAGCAGGCATATGACAGACGCAGCCCCAATAGCGATCGGGGCGACGCCGCCTCAGCCCGCCTTCGGCACGATCTTGCGCACGCGCTCGGCTCCATGGGGAGGCGGCGCGCCGGGGATCGATCCGAACGGCGGCGGACCGCCGGCGCCGGCGGGAACTCCACCCCAGCCCGGAGGCGGGCCGCCGGCGAAGCGTCCGTTCGGTCCCGGAGGCGGACCGCCGGCGGGAGATCCGCCCCATCCCATAGGCGGCGGGCCACCCGCGAATCGCCCGCCCGGCCCAGGAGGCGGACCGCCGGCCGGAAATCCCCCCCGGCCCGGAGGCGGGCCACCGGCGATGTGCGCGTGCGGTCCCGGAATTGGACCGTCGGCGGGAGACGCGCCCCATCCAGGACGCGGGCCGCCAGCGAAGCGTCCGCCCGGTCCAGGAGGCGGCCCGCCGGTGGGAGACTCGCCCCATACGGGGGGCGGACCGCCGGTGAAGCATCCGTCCGGCCCCGGAGGCGGACCGCCGGCGGGAAGCTCGACCGATCCGGGAAGAGGGGCGCGGCCGGGAAGCTCGGCGCTGCGGACAGCGCCGCGATCCACCTTCACCGTGAGCGAGAGGACATAAGCGCGCTCGGTCTCGCGTATGTCGCCATGGACGGTCTCGCCCGCCGCGAGCGCGACGCCGTCGGTGGCGTTGAGCGTGTCGCGCAGGCGGCCGCGCTCATAGGTCGGCACATTAGTGTAGAGATATTCGCTCAAGGCGTCGGGAAGGAACAGCTGCGAGGTGAGCCGCGTCGTCGGCCCGTCGATCACCTTGAAATGAATATGCGCGGTGCGGCCGGGATACCAGCCGGGATAGACGGTCGCAAAGCGCGCGACTCCGTCCGCCCCCGCCGATTGCGTCCCGCGCAGAAACGTCTCGCCGCGCGTGTCGATCTCGCCGCCGTCGCCCTGGCCGGGGAAGCCGGAGTAACGCCCCTGCGCATCGCAATGCCAGACGTCGACGCGCGCGCCTTCGAAAGCGGCGCCGGTCTGGTCTCGAATGGTGAGCGCGATCTCGAGCGGAACGCCGGGCCGGCCCTCGGCGATTTCGGCGCGCGCGAGCGAGAGGTCGAGATAGAATGGCCCTTCGACCGCGGCGGCGGTGAAGGGGACGTCCGGCGCGGCCGCGGCCGGATGAGGCAGCGCGGCCGCCGCCACGCCGCCGAGCCCGCCGGCGATCAGTCGGCGTCGCGTTGGGAGAAGAGGAACCCGCATCTGATCTCCTGTGGTTTGGAACGTCGCCAACATCGGCGATGCGCGTTTCGCGCGCACGACGAAGCGCTGGGCATTATTTCCGGTCGGTTGCGGAGAGGCTGCTGCGCTGACGCTATGCGTCGGCGCTGAACGCGCTATAAGGCGCCGGCGCGGCGATCCGGCCGCGCTTCGCGAAAGAGCCCGACGATCGTGACGCGCCCCACCCTCGATTCCTTCCGCCGCATCGTCGTCAAGGTCGGCTCCTCGCTGCTGGTCGATCCGCGCAAGGCCGAGGCGAAGCGCGACTGGCTCGCAAAGCTCGCCGACGATATCGCCGCCCTGCATCATCGCGGCGCGGATGTGCTGGTGGTCTCCTCCGGCGCCGTCGCGCTCGGACGTAGCGTGCTCGGCCTGCCGCAGGGGCCGCTGCCGCTCGAGGACAGCCAGGCCGCCGCCGCCGTCGGCCAGATCGCCCTCGCCCGGCTGTGGTCGGAGACGCTCGGAAATCTCGGCGTCACGGCGGGACAGGTCCTCGTCACATTGGGCGACACGGAGCAGCGCCGCCGCTACCTCTATGCGCGCGAGTGCTTGAATAGGCTGCTGGCGCTGCGCGCCGTGCCGGTGATCAACGAGAACGACACGGTGGCGACGGCGGAGATTCGCTACGGCGACAATGACCGCCTCGCCGCTCGCGTCGCCACAATGGCGAGCGCCGATCTTCTGGTGCTGTTGTCCGATGTCGACGGGCTCTACACCGCCCCGCCCGCCAGCGACCCTTCCGCCAAGCTGATCGAGGTGATTCCGCGGGTGACGGCGGAGGTCGAAGCCATGGCGGGCGGCGCCGCCTCGCTGTATTCGCGCGGCGGCATGCGCACCAAGATCGAGGCGGCCAAGATCGCGACGACCGGCGGCGCCCATATGGTCATCGCCGACGGGCGCGTCGAGGCGCCGCTCTCACGCATCGCCGCGGGCGGGCCGTGCAGCTGGTTTCTCACCTCTTCGACCCCGGTGACCGCGCGCAAGAAATGGATCGCCGGCTCGCTCGAGCCCAAAGGGATCGTGCATATCGACGCCGGCGCCGAGCGCGCGCTCTATTCCGGCAAGAGCCTGCTGCCGGCGGGCGTCACCGCGATCGAAGGCGGTTTCTCGCGCGGCGAATGCGTGGTGATCCGCAACGCCGCCGGCGGCGAGATCGGCCGCGGGCTCGTCACTTACGACGCCACCGACGCGCTGCGCCTCATCGGCCGCTCCTCGCGCGAGATCGAAGGCCTGCTCGGCTTCAAAGGTCCCGACGAGGTCATTCATCGCGACGACATGGCTCTCAACGGCGAATGACTCCGGCTTTGCTGCGCCGAGGCCTTGGCAGAACTCTGCGCCGCTCCCATATTGCTGGCGCCGCGCCCTCGAAGGGCCGGTTCCAACTGGGAGAGACAGATGTCACCCGAAGAACGCCAACTGCTCGCCGGTCTGTTCGACCGCACGCGTAGCGCATCCGCCGCCCCGCGCGATCAGGAGGCGGAGAGCTTCATCGCCGAGCAGCTGAAGTCGCAGCCTGCGGCGCCTTATCTGCTCGCGCAGACGGTGCTCGTTCAGGAACAGGCGCTCCAGGCCGCCAGCCAGCGGCTGCAGGAGATGGAGAGCCGGGTCAATCAGCTGGAGAGCCAGCCGCAGCCGTCCGGCGGATTTCTCGGAAGCCTGTTCGGCCAGCGCACCGCGCCTCCGCCGCCGCCGCGTCCTGCTTTCGGCCAGGGGCAAGGCCAGCCCGGCTATCCGCAGAGCGGCCCCTGGGGCGCGCCGCCCCCCGCGGGCGGCCCGTCCTATGGCCAGCCTCCGGCCTATCCCCCGCAGCAGCAGGGCTTCGCTGCTCCGCAGCAGGCTTCGGCGGGCGGCGGCTTCCTGAAAGGCGCGCTGGGCACGGCGGCGGGCGTCGCCGGCGGCGTGCTGCTCGCCGATTCGCTCCGTGGCCTGTTCCACGGCGGCGCGGGTGGCAATCTCGGCATCGGCCAGGGGCTCGACCAGCACGCCGGGCTCGGCGGCGGCGACACCATCATCAATAACTACTACGGCGACCAGGGCGGGCAGCCCTATCCGGACGCCGGCTATGACGGCCCCCAGTCGAACGGCCCGGACGTCCAGGGCGCCGATTATGACGACGGCGGCTTCCAGGACGACGGCGGCGACGGCGGCTTCGACGTGTGACCGACCGCCGGATTGCAGCGGCCACGGAGCCGGCCGTCTCCTCTCCCCGCTTGCGGGGAGAGGTAGGTGAGGGGCTCGGGAGCCATGCGAGATCTCGCGAACTCGCCCGGCCCCTCTCCTCACCTCTTCCCGCAGAGGCGAAGAGAGGAAGCGGCAGGCGCCGTCGCCTCCTTCGTCACCGTCTCCGCAGCAGCACGAGCCGGCCGGGAACGGGTCGGTTCGCCTCGAGCCGGATCATCGTCTGCTGGGCGACGACGCAGTCGAACTCGCGGCTCCACAACCGTTCGACATAGGCCGGATCATGGGCGAAACGCGCACAGGGCGACAGCGCATAGTCGCGCCCCGCCCCCTCCTCGAAGCTGAACACGAACAGATCGCCGGAGCGAAGATTGCGCGCGGCCCCGGCGAACAGAGCCGAGAGGTCGCCGAGATAAATGATCATGTCGAGCGCCACGATCAGATCGAAGGGCGCGTCATTCGCATCGAGAAAAGCGATGACGTCGTCCTCGACGAGCCTTGCGTAGACATTGCGGGCCTTCGCCTTGGCGAGCATGCGGCCGGAGAGATCGACGCCGACGACCTCGTCGCCGACGGCCGCCAGCGTCGTGGCGGCGAGGCCGGTGCCGCAGCCGAGATCGAGAATGCGCGGAAAGCGCCGGCCGGCGTCGCGTAGCAGAGGTCCGAGCTTCTCGGGCAGGCGATATCGGAGAATCTCGAGCAGGTGGCGGTCGAAATCCTCCGCATAGCGGTCGAAGCAGGCGGTGACATAATCTCGCGAGGCGCGCTCGTGCGCGCGTCCGCGCAGCGCGTCCAGATGGAAGGGAATGATCGGATCGTCGGGAGCCATTGCGTGAATGGCCTCGCCGAGCCGAAGCGCCGCGTCGCGATGGCCGAAGCCGCAGAGCGCCTGGAAGGCGAAACGGCAGGCGGCGAATGTGTCGTCGGCGTGCGGACCCGCCGCTTCGCGATAGGCTTCGATGGCCGCTTCCACGGTCGATTCGATGGCCGTGGCGACAAACGCCGCGCCGGCGTATTTGCGGATGATCGTGAGCTCGCCCGGAAAAGCCTGCGCGGCTTTTCCCAGCGCGGTTCGCGCCTCGGCGAAACGGCCGATGAGATAGAGCGACTGCCCGAGGCAGGCGTGCACGGCGCCGCTGTCGACCCCACGCGCCACGGCGTCGCCGAGCAGGCGCACGGCGTCGTCGAAGCGTCCGCGCTCGATATAGATCAGTCCGAGGCCCGTGCAGGCCTCGGCGGAGGTAGGCTCGAGCTCGAGAGCTGCGACGAACGCATTCTCGGCGGCGGCCTTGTCGCCGATCTCGTTGCAAAGTCCCGCGGCGTTGAGCCAAACCTGCGCGCGAGACGGATCGCGCTCCAGCGACGCGATGAAGGCGTTCAAGGCGTCGGCCTTGCGCCCGGCGAGGGACAGCAGCGAGCCGAGATCGGCGAGCAGGGCCGCGTCAGTGGGCGCGAGGGCGGTCGCCGATTCGAGCGCCTCGATCGCCTCCGCGGTCGCGCCGTCCTGCCAGAGCGAGAGCCCCAGATAGCGCAGCGCCGCGGGCGGCGTCTCGCCACGCTCGAGCGCGACATCGAATTTCGGATAGCGCACGCGCCAATGCTCGAGCGCGGCGACCGGCGGAAATGGCGATGAGACATGCAGCGTCATCTGGCAATACTCCAGTAATGATTCGGAAAAATATCTTGCCGATTAAGCTGTCGCCGAGCTTGCCGACGGGGCCGTCGCTCGAACGAATCCTCGCACCCCGGCGCGGAGGTTGTAGAAAAACTACCAAAAAACAATATTTTGCCGTGAATTCGCGAAAACTTGGTCAGATATTGCGTATGGAGCGAAGCAATCCTTCAGCCATAGCGCGATTCTCTTGTCGCTTCGCCGCTTCACTCCTCGCGATGACGTTTCCCCGAGCTCGAGAGCTGCTGCAAATAGTCAATTCAGCATTGTCCGAGGCGACCAATGAGGCGTCGAGCCTTTGCTCGGGCCGGCGAGACTGCGAGGCGCGCAGGCTCGCTTCTTCGACGCGGACAGATCATGCGTCCTTGGCGGCCGCCATCATGTAGTTCACATCGGTGTCATGGCTGCGCCGCCAGCGGCGCGTCAGCGGCTGGAAGCTCATGCCGGAGCGGTCGATCTCGCGCAGGCCGGCGCGGCGCAGCCAGGCGGACAGTTCGTCGGGCCGCACGAATTTATCGTGATCATGCGTGCCGCGCGGCACCCAGCCGAGCACATATTCAGCGCCGACGATCGCCAGCGCATAGCTCTTCAATGTGCGATCGATGGTGGCGAGGAACAGCAGCCCGCCGGGCTCGACCATGCGGGCGAGCGTGGCGACGAAATCCTTCTGGCCCTCCACATGCTCCAACACCTCCATGGCGACGACGATGTCGAATCGCGCGCCTTCGGCGGCCAGCGCCTCGGCTGTGGTGTTGCGATAGTCGATCGAAAGCCCCGAGCGCTCGGCGTGGCGGCTCGCCACCGCGATGTTGTTGGGCGCGGGATCGATCCCGGTCATCTGGGCGCCGAGCTCGGCCAGAGCTTCGGTCAGAATGCCGCCGCCGCAGCCGATGTCGACGATGCGCAGAGCGTCGAGCGGCTGCGCGCCGTGCCGATCGCGGCGCTCGCCGTCGATGCGCAAGCGCCGGCAGGCGTGATCGCAGATGTAATCGACGCGGATCGGATTGATCTCGTGCAAAATTCCCATTTTGCCCGCGGCGTCCCACCACAGCTCGCCGAGCCGGTCGAAGCGGGCGACGTCGGCGGGATCGACGCTGGACGAATGGGGACGGGACTGGTCTTGCGGCACTCGAACCTCTTTTTTCGATCTGTCGACGACGGCGACGAGCCGTGTCGCCACTGGCCGATCGCCCGATCTCGCCCGGACGTTGACACCGCCTTCGCGGCCGTCACATATACGCCCGCTTTTGGTCGGATGCGAGCGGCCATCCGGCTCGCCCCTCGAGCCTCGGCGCGTCTTTAACACTCCCTCAGGTGGTCATGGCTCGTCTGGTGATGAAGTTCGGCGGCACCTCCGTCGCCAATGTGGAGCGCATTCGCAATGTCGCGCGCCATGTGAAGCGCGAGGTCGACGCCGGCTATTCGGTCGCCGTCGTAGTCTCCGCCATGTCCGGCAAGACCAATGAGCTCGTCGGCTGGTGCAAGGACGCGGCGGCGCTGCACGACCAGCGCGAATATGACGCCGTCGTCGCCTCCGGCGAGCAGGTGACCGCGGGCCTGCTCGCGATCGCGCTGCAGAATATCGGGATCGCCGCCCGCTCCTGGCAAGGGTGGCAGGTCCCGATTCTCACCTCGGACGCGCATGGCTCGGCGCGCATCCAAACGATCGACGGCGTGCAGCTCCTTTCCGGCTTCGAGCGCGGCGAGGTCGCCGTGATCGCCGGCTTTCAAGGAATCCATCAGCCGAGCGGCCGCATCACCACGCTCGGCCGCGGCGGCTCGGACACGAGCGCGGTGGCGGTGGCGGCGGCGATCGAGGCCGATCGCTGCGATATCTACACCGATGTCGACGGCGTCTACACCACCGATCCGCGCGTCGTGCCCAAGGCGCGCCGGATGGAGCGCATCTCCTTCGAGGAGATGCTGGAGATGGCCTCGCTCGGCGCCAAGGTGCTGCAGGTGCGCTCGGTCGAGGTGGCGATGGTGCATGGCGTGCGCACCTATGTGCGCTCGTCCTTCGACGATCCGGCCGATCCCAAGAGTGGCACGCTGATCTGCAAGGAGGAGGATATCGTGGAAGCGCAAGTCGTCACCGGCATCGCCTTCTCGCGCGACGAGGCGCAGATCACTCTGCGCGGCGTCGCCGACAAGCCGGGGGTCGCGGCCGCGGTGTTCGTGCCGCTCGCCGAGGCCGGGGTCAATGTCGACATGATCGTGCAGGTCGCCTCGGAAGACACGATGACCGATATGACCTTCACGGTTCCCGCCGCCGAATATGAACGCTGCGTCGCCATTCTCGAAAAGGCCCGGCCGGCGATCGGCTATGCGGCGCTGACCGGCGCAAAGGACGTCGCCAAAGTGTCGGCGATCGGCATCGGCATGCGCAGCCATGCCGGCGTCGCCGCGCGCGCCTTCAAGGCGTTGGCCGACAAGGGCGTCAACATTCGCGCCATCACCACTTCCGAGATCAAATTCTCGGTGCTGATCGACGCCGCCTACACCGAGCTCGCCGTGCGCACGCTGCACTCGCTCTATGGGCTGGACGCGGCCTGAGCGCCGTCCGGCTCGACGCCGAGCTGACGCTCGGCTATAGATTCGGAGCGGCCGCCGCGGCGCGGAGGGAGACGTCGAGAATGGAACAACTGGTCGCGCAGCTGAAGATCGCGCTCGGGGTCGACGCCGAAACAGCGCGCATCGCGGCCGGTCATGTGCTCGGCTTTTTCCAGAAGGCTTTTCCCGATATCGGCGTCGAGCTCGTCGACAAGATTCCCGGCGCGCGCGAGGCGGTCGCGGCTGCAGCGGCCATGCGCTACAAGCGCAATCTGCTGGGCGCGCTCGGCGGCGTCGGCAGCGTGATCGGCGGCAAGGCCGAGGTGCTCGCGCTCACCGCCAAGCTCACCGCCATGGGCCTCTCGCCCGCCCAGCTGCAAAGGCTCGCCAAAGTGGTCTTCCTGCATGCGGAACGAACGATCGGCCGGCAGAAGCTGCAAAAAATGACCGACACGATTCCGAAGCTGTCGCAATTTCTCTGGCCGCAGGGCTGAACATCGGCTCACGAGCCGCGCCGCCCCTGCCCTCGCCCCGCGCCGGGAAGCGCGGAGCCGTCTCACTCGCCCCCTTTGTAGGAGCCTTCGCATGGAAGAACTGATTGCGCGCATTTCCGCGGCCCTCGGCGTCGAGCCCGAGACGGCGAGGCTGGCGATCGGCCATGTCCTCGGCTTCTTTCGCAAGGAGTTCCCCGACGGGCCGGCGGCGGAGCTGATCGGCAAGCTGCCCGGAGCAGAAGAGGCGATCGCCGCGGCCGAGGCGGCGCCGGCGGCCGACGGCGGGCTCCTCGGCGGTCTGCTGGGCGGGCTCGGCGGCCTCGTCGGCGGCTCCAAGGGCGATCTGATGGCGCTCGCGGCGAAATTGTCCAGCGTCGGCCTGTCGATGGATCAGAGCCAGGCGCTCGCCAAGGAGTTCTTCGCCCATGCCGAAGGCATTGTCGGCGCGGAGAAGCTGAAGAAAATCACCGATTCGGTGCCGGGGCTGTCTCAGTTCCTCTAGGCTCTGAGACGAACCCGGGAATCGGGGCCGTCATTGCGAGCGGAGCGAAGCAATCCTTCAGCCGTGGGGCGGCCCCTGGATTGCTTCGTCGCTGCGCTCCTCGCAATGACGGCCCTGTTCGTCTTGGTTTCTCTCGACGCAGAAGAACTCAAGCGCCTTCGGGCGCCAGCAGCACATGGCGCTTCTTGCCGAGCGACAGCTTGACGACGCCATCGACGAGATTTGCGTCGCCGAGAGTCGCCTTCTCGTCGGTCACCGGCTCGTCGTTGAGACGCAGCCCGCCTGATTTGATCTGGCGACGCGCCTCGCCCGTGGATGCGACGAGCCCGGCCTTCACGAAGGCGCTGAGCACGCCGAGCCCGGCGGACCATTCCGCAGCGGGAACCGCCACGCGCGGCAGGGACAGCGCCAGCGCTCCTTCCTCGAAGGTGCGGCGCGCGGTCTCGGCGGCGGCTTCCGCCGCCTCGCGCCCATGCAGCAGCGCGGTCGCCTCTGTGGCCAACGCCTTCTTCGCCTCGTTGATCTCGGCCCCGCCGAGCGCGGCGAGCTTCTCGATCTCATCGAGCGGCAGGAAGGTGAACAACTTCAGGAAGCGGAGGACGTCGGCGTCTTCGACATTGCGCCAGAACTGCCAATAATCGTAGGGCGACAGCATGGACGCGTCGAGCCAGACGGCGCCGGCGGCGGTCTTGCCCATTTTCGCGCCCGAAGAGGTGGTGAGCAGCGGCGCGGTCAGCGCATAGAGCTGATGCGTGCCGAGGCGGCGGCCGAGATCGACGCCCATGACGATATTGCCCCATTGATCGGAGCCGCCCATCTGCAGAGAGGCGCCATAGCGCTTCGCGATCTCGACGAAATCATAGGACTGCAGGCACATATAGTTGAATTCGATGAAGGACAGCTCCTGCTCGCGATCGAGCCGCAGCTTCACCGAATCCATCGACAGCATGCGATTGACCGAGAAATGCCGGCCGACATCGCGCAGGAAGTCGATGTAATTGAGCTTGGTCAGCCATTCGGCGTTGTCGAGCAGCACGGCGTCGGTCTTGCGCGCGCCGAAAGCCAGAAACTTCTCGAATGTCTTCTGGATCGCCGCCTTATTAGCGTCGATGGTCTCGATGGTCAGCAGCTTGCGGCTCTCGTCCTTGCCGGACGGATCGCCGACCCGCGTCGTGCCGCCGCCGACGAGCGGCAGCGGCTTGCCGCCGGTCTTCTGCAGCCAGGCGAGCATCATGATCGACAGCAGATTGCCGACATGAAGCGAGGCGGCCGTGCAGTCGAAGCCGACATAAGCGACGAGATCGCCGGAACAGGCTTTTTCGTCGAGCCCCGAAAAATCGGAGCATTGATGCACGAACCCGCGCGCGATCAGCGTCGCGAGAAATTCGGAATTGGGGCGGAAAGCGTCTGACATGAACGGGGTGTTAAGCGCATTGCGGACGGCGCGCAAGCACTGGGCGACATGCAGGACCGCGATGGTCGCATGGCGAAAACACCGCATCGTCGATCAAAAGCTCAATTGTCGGCGATGTGGAGCTTTGCAGCGTCCGCCAGAAAGGCCGAGCGCGACTGGCCGAGAGCTTTCGCCGTCCGGTCGATGCGCTCCAACAGGCCTTGGTCGATCGAAATATTGATGCGCACTACTCGCTTCGGCAGGTCGACGCCGATCGCTGCGACGGTCGCGTCCTCGAACCAGTCGGCCATTTCCGGGTCTGCACGCAATTCTCGGACGCCGCGCAAATGCGGCAGCGTCTTTCCGTCTTCCATCATTCCTTCCACATGGAGCGCGAGCGCTTGGCCGCCCTTCGCGATGACCTCGTCGATCGTGGAGGCGGTGCTGATGCAACCCGGAAAGTCCGGAAAGGATATTCCGAACGAGCCATTCTCTTCATGGATGAGGGCGATCGCGTAGTTCAATTCCTGCTCCTGCGCACATTATTACACACCCTATCCCCACTCGTGAAAAGAAGCGCCGCGCTTCAGCGGGACACGCTCGCGGCGAGAAAACAGGCGCGTATCGCGCTTCATCGCTCTCACGCCACTGGTTCGCCACATGGCGAAACGATAAAATTCACAAGATGATTCGCTCCTTCTCCCTCCCCCGGCCGCCGTCGCGGCCCTCGGCCTCGCGCTGTGCTGCGCCGGCGCGCCGGCTCTCGCCAAAGACAAGCCCGCCGCCGAGGACGCGGCCGACTCCAGAGCCGACAAGAAAAAGCCGGCGAAGCCCGATTCGAAGAAGGTCGAGGCGAAAAAGCCGGATAGCGCCAAGCCGGCGGCCAAGAAGACCGCCGAAGTGAAGAAGCCCAATGGCGGCGCCGGCAAGACCGAGGCGGAGCAGAGCGAGCCCGCGGCCGGAAACGCCAAGCACGGGAAGGGCAAGCCGGGCAAGGACGCCAAGAGCGAGGCCAAGGAAAAGCCCGCAGAGAAAGAGAAAGGCGCCTCCAAGCCGCCGAGCGCGGTCGGGACGTTCGGCGATTGGAACGCCATGACCGCCCATGCGCAGGGCAAGGACAAGACCTGCTATGCGCTCGCCGAGCCGAAGGAGCGTCAGCCCGCCAAGCTGCAGCGCGACAAGGCCTATATCTTCATCTCGACGCGCCCCGGCGAAGGCGTGCGCAACGAGGTGGCGATCATTCTGGGCTTCCCGCTGAAGGACGGCGGCGCCGCGACCGCCGAGATCGACGGCAAATCCTTCGAGCTCGTCACCAAGGGCTCCAACGCCTGGGTGAAGAATCCCGCCAAGGAGAAGGAATTCGTCGACACGATGAAGAGCGGCGGCAAGCTCTCGATCAAGGCGCCGTCGATCAAGGGCAATGTGACGACCGACGTCTATGCGCTCAAGGGCCTCGCCGAAGCGCTCGCCCGCGTGCAGAAGGAATGCCCGTGATCATTTGACGCCGATGACCATCGAGTCCGGCCCGAGCAGATGCTCGACCCGCGTCTCGGCGAAGCCCGCCTCACGCATCCAGCCTTGGCAGTCGGCGCCCGTGTAGTCGAAGCCGCCGGGCGTCTCGATCAGCATGTTGAGGCTCATCAGCAGGCCGAAGGCGTTGGTCCGGCGCTCGTCGTCGATCAGCGCCTCATAGACGATCAGCGCCCCGCCCTTCGGCAGAGCGGCATAGGCGTTGGCGAGCAGATGGCGTTTCTCCTCGAGATCCCAGTCGTGGAGAATATGGCCCATGACGATCACATCCGCCCCGGGCAGCGCGTCGCGGAAAAAATCGCCGCCACGGAAGGTCACGCGGTCGGACAGGCCATTCGCGGCGATGAAATCATCGAAGATCGGCTTCACCTGCGGAAGATCGAAGCCGGCGCCGATGAGATGCGGGTGCGCGCGCGCCACTGTCGCCGGAACCATGCCTTGCGCGGAGCCTACATCGACGAAGCTCCCATATTTCGTCCACGGAAATTTTTCGGCTATGGCCTTGGCCGGCCCGGCGCTGATTCCGGACATCGCGGTCAGAAAGCCGCGCAGCCGCGCGGGGTCGGCGTAGAGAGCGGCGAAAAAATCTTTCTCGGCGGCGTTCTCGCTCTGCGGGCGGCCGGTCTTCAACGCTTCGGTGAGGCGATCCCAGCTGGCGAACAGCCGCGCATTGGCCAATTCGAGGATCTGGCCGACATAGCTCGGCTTGGCGCGATCGAGGAAGAGAGCGGCCTCCGCCGTGTTGCGATAGAGGCCATTGTCGCGTTCGAGCAGGCCCAGCGCCACCAGAGCGTCGAAGAAATCGAGCGCCGAGCGTGGATGCAGTCCGAGCCGGCTGCGCAGCGTCTCGGCGTCGGCAGGCGCTTCGGCGAGGATCGTGAACAGGCCGAGCTCGACGGCGGAGAGCAGCGTTTTCGCGTTCCAGAACCCGAAACCGAGACCGAGAATTTTTTCCGGAGACAGCTGATCGGCCATGACTGCAACTCTCCAGTAGAAAAGAAGCGCGCGACCCGATAACATATCCGTGCGCCGTGGTCGATCCGGGCGCGCGGCCAGAAGGTTTGCGCGCCGGCGAGCTTGACTCTTGCGCGGCTTATATCAAACTCGACAACAGCGCCTCAGATGGCTTGGCGCTGGAAGAAACCAGGAGGGAAAAAAAATGGAGGGCATGCTTATTCCGGGGATCATGGTCGGCATGGCGATCGGCGGCTTCATCATCATGACCCGGCTGTACGGCTCGAAGTAATCGAGACCCCATCCGCGAAATTACGGCCCGGTCCTCGCGACCGGGCTTTTTCGTTTCGAGGGCCTTCCGGTCAAAGAGCGTCGCGTGCATGGGCCGGGCGCAGATTGCGCAGCTGGTCCGGCAGAACGCCGCCGACGACGCCAGCCAGGCGCGCCCCATAGCGGTGAAACAACAGCCCCGCGGCGATGATGGCGACGCCGATCGCCGACAGAGCGAAGGGAAAGAGAATCGAATCCCGGAACACCTCGCTCGCCAGATGGCCGAGATAGAGAGAGACCCCGAAGGCGCCGAAAATGGCGTAGGCGCGGCGCACCAGCGCCAGCGCCAGCATCACCAGCCCGAGATTGACCGCGCAATAGACCGCCTTGCCGGCCTCATCGCCGCTGTGCTGCGCCGTGAGCCCGCCCCAAAAGGCGAGAAGCCCGGCAAGATGCAGCCAAAAGGCGAAGTCCCCTCCCCGCCAGCGCTTCAAATCCACGAGCCAGGCCGCCGCGATCACGACGAGGCCGAAGACGAGGCTGACATTGGCGCGCTGCTCGAAGCCGAACGCCTCGCTGCGCGCGAGCCAGGGCGTCAGATCCATCGACATGAACCAGAGCGCTAAGGCGATGATCATGGTGAGGAAAGGAAAAGGGAAGAAGATCAGCGCAATCAGCGCAGCGGCGATGGTCCCGAGCTCCATCGGCAGCCAGCTCGAGCGCACCCAGACATAGAAGTCGTGATAGTTCGGCGCGTCGGTCGGATCATGACCGCCGGCGAGTTGCAGCGCGAAGATAAGCAAGGGCGCCATGGAGACGGCGCAGGTGACGAGCAGCCCCGCTGGCGTGCGCAGCCCGCGCCGGCGCCACAGATAGGCGCCCGCCGCCGTGAACAGCACGCCATAGGCGAGCGAGGTGACGATCAGCGACGGCGCGCCCCAGAGGCCGAAGGCCGTGGTGCTGAACAGGCTCATCGCCGAGATCACAATGAGCGCGCCCATATACCAGAGGACATTGACGATATCGAAGCGCGGCGCGTCACGCCCGCTCGCCCGCTCGGCGAGGAAGGTCTCGAGATTTTGGTGTGTCGGCGTATCTATGACGCCGGCCTCGAGGGCGGCGCGCAGATCGTCTGTCGCGAATGTCGTGCGGGGCATCGAAGAGTCCTCGTCCAAAGAGGCCGCGCGGGCTCGAGCGTCGCCGGCCCCGAAGCTATGTCCCCGATAGCGCAGGATTTGGAGCAAATTTGTGTGGCGGCGCACGGAAGGCCGAGGCGAGTCGCCGCACGCCCATTTTGTGCTAGCTTGCGTCGTTGGAGGAGGAAGCGCCATGCGTAAGGTGGAAGAAATCAGCATTCTCCTGGCTCCCGACCTGCTCCGGGCGGTACGTGAGAGCATCGCCGCCGGCGAATTTGCGTCGCCCAGCGAAGCTCTCGGCGACGCCGTCCGTGTCTGGCGACGCCAACGGGCCGAGGACGCCGAGCGGCTCGCCTCAGCTCGCGAGCGTATCCGTCGATCCTTGGAGGATCCGCGCAGCGACGTTTCGATGGATGAAGTCGAGGCCCGGCTTCTCGAGCTGCACGCCGGGACCGAGGCGCGCCTTGCGTCGTCTCGAGGTTAGGTTTCGGCCAGCGGCGCTGGAAGACCTCCAAGACATATATCTCTTCGTGTTTCGGGCCTCGGCGAACACTCGAATCGCTCGGGGGTTCGTCGATCGGATTGTGGAGCGTCGCCGCCGGATCGGCGACGCGCCCTTCGGCGGCCCGGCGCGCGACGACCTCGCGCCGGGACTGCGGATCGTTCCATTCGAGCGATCGGCGGTGATCGCTTATCGGGTCGAGGATGACTGCGTTCGGATCATCGACGTGTTTTACGGCGGTCGCGATTTCGAGGCGTTCTTTCGTCGAGGCGGGGCCGAAGATAATCGGTGAAAGCCCTGTCCGACGTCGACACGGCGGGCAAGTGAGCAGCCCTCCCCGTCCTCCCCCGATTTGACAGGCGGCCCCTGTTTTGCCCATCTTCCCGCCCGACAGCGGGACAGGCCCCCCGGCGCTGAGCCGAGGCGGGGCCGTTCGCGCGCGAATTTCTCGAGGAACTGACGGATGAACCTCGTCATCGTCGAATCGGCCGCCAAGGCCCAGACGATCAACAAATATCTCGGCCGCGACTTCAATGTCCTGGCCTGCTACGGCCATGTGCGCGACTTGCCGCCGAAGGACGGCTCCGTCGATCCGGCCGAAGATTTCGCCATGAAATGGGAGAGCGACGCCAAATCGGCCAAGCGAATCTCCGCCATCGCCGACGCGGTCAAAAGCGCCGACAAGGTCATCCTCGCCACCGACCCGGATCGCGAGGGCGAGGCCATTTCCTGGCATCTGCTCGATATTTTGAAGAAGAAGAAGGCGCTCAACGGCAAGAGCGTCGAGCGCGTCGTGTTCAATGCGGTCACCAAGGACGCGATCAAGCATGCGATGGCGCATCCGCGCGAGATCGATCAGGCGCTGGTCGACGCCTATCTGGCGCGGCGCGCTCTCGATTATCTCGTCGGCTTCACCTTGTCGCCGGTGTTGTGGCGGAAGCTTCCCGGCGCGCGCTCGGCCGGCCGCGTGCAATCGGTGGCGCTGCGCCTCGTCTGCGACCGCGAGCTGGAGATCGAGAAATTCGTCACGCGCGAATATTGGTCGCTGATCGCCCATCTCAAAACCAAGGCCGGCGAGCCCTTCACCGCGCGGCTCTCGGGCGCCGACGGCAAGAAGATCACCCGGCTCGACATCGGCTCCGGCCAGGAGGCCGAGGATTTCAAAAAGGCGCTCGAGACCGCCAGCTTCACAATTCGTTCGGTCGAGGCCAAGCCGGTCAAGCGGCATCCCTATGCGCCCTTCACCACCTCGACGCTGCAGCAGGAGGCCTCGCGCAAGCTCGGCCTCGCCCCGGCGCAAACCATGCGCATCGCGCAGCGGCTCTATGAGGGTGTCGACATAGGCGGCGAGACGGCCGGCCTCATCACCTACATGCGAACCGACGGCGTCGACATGGCGCCGGAGGCCATCGCCTCGGCGCGAAAAGTCATCGCCAAGGAATATGGCGAGCGCTTCGTCCCCAAAGCGCCGCGCAAATATACGGTGAAGGCCAAGAACGCCCAGGAGGCGCATGAGGCGATTCGCCCGACCGATCTCTCCCGTCTGCCCAAGCAGATGGCCAAGCATCTGGAGCCCGAGCAGGCCAAGCTCTATGAGCTGATCTGGACGCGCACCATCGCCAGCCAGATGGAGTCCGCGGAGCTGGAGCGCACGACCGTCGATATCGACGCCAAAGCCGGCAAGCGCGATCTGGAGCTGCGCGCCACCGGACAGGTGGTCCGCTTCTCGGGCTTTCTCGAGCTCTATCAGGAAGGTCGCGACGACGACGCGGACGAGGACGGCGGCCGCCTGCCGCCGATGCAGCCCGGCGAGCCGGCGACGCGCGAGAAGATCGACGCGAGCCAGCATTTCACCGAGCCGCCGCCGCGCTACACCGAGGCGACCTTGGTCAAGCGCATGGAGGAGCTCGGCATCGGCCGCCCCTCCACCTACGCCTCGACCCTCGCCGTGCTGCGCGAGCGCGATTATGTGCGGCTCGACAAGAAGCGCCTCGTGCCGGAGGACAAGGGCCGCATCGTCACGGCCTTTCTGGAGAGCTTCTTCACCCGCTATGTCGAGTTCGACTTCACCGCCGGCCTCGAGGAGAAGCTCGACAAGGTCTCCAATAATGAGATCGACTGGAAAGAGGTGCTGCGCGACTTCTGGGCCGATTTTTCCGGCGCCGTCGACGGCACCAAGGAATTGCGCACGACGCAGGTGCTCGACAGCCTCAATGATCTGCTCGGCCCGCATATCTTCCCCGCCAAGGCGGACGGCTCCAACCCGCGCGCCTGCCCGGCCTGCAGCGCCGGCCAATTGTCGCTGAAGCTCGGAAAATTCGGCGCCTTCATCGGCTGCTCCAACTATCCCGAATGCCGCTTCACCCGCACGCTTTCGCCGCCGACCGGCGACGCCGCGGAAGGCGCGCGGCCGGGCGTGAGGGTGCTGGGACAAGACCCGGAGAGCGGCGCCGAGATCACGCTGCGCGATGGCCGGTTCGGAACCTATGTGCAGGAGGGCGAGGCCGCCGAGGAGGGCGAGAAGCCCAAGCGCTCCTCGATTCCAAAGACGATCCGGCCGGACGAGCTGACGCTCGAGCAGGCGATCCGGCTGCTCTCGCTGCCGCGCGAGGTGGCGAAGCATCCCGAGAGCGGCGAGCCGATCGTCGCCGGCGTCGGCCGCTTCGGCCCCTATGTCCAGCACGGCAAGACCTACGCCAATCTCGGCAAGGACGATGATATTCTGTCGATCGGCGGCAATCGGGCGATCGACCTCATCGTCACCAAGGAGAGCGGCGGCGGCGGCTCGCGCTTCGGCCGCTCCTCCGATCCCGGCCGCGCGCTCGGCGACCACCCGCAGGGCGGCGCCGTGACAGTGAAGAGCGGCCGTTTCGGCCCCTATGTGAATTGGGGCAAGATCAATGCGACGATCGCCAAGGCGACCGATCCCGCCAGCCTCACGCTCGAGCAGGCGGTGGAGCTGCTCGCCGCCAAGGCGAGCGGCGGGCCCTCCGGCGGCGGCCGCGTGCTCGGCGAGCATCCTTCGGGCGGCGCGATCACGCTGCGCGACGGCAAATACGGGCCTTATGTCAATCTCGGCAAGGTCAACGCCACCCTGCCCAAGGACATGAGCCCGGAGGATGTGACGCTCGACGAGGCGATCCGGCTGATCGAGGAGAAGGGCGGCCCGGTGAAGGCCAAGAAGGCGACGGCCAAGAAGGCGACAACCGCCAAGGCGCCGGCGAAGAAGGCCACGGCCAAGAAGGCGATCGAGGAGAGCGACGAGGTCCCCTTCGAGGATTCGCAGCCGGTGAAGAAGGCGACGGCTCCGGCCAAGAAGCCCGCCACAGCAAAGGCGAAGCCGACGAAGAAGGCGGCCGCGGCGAAGTGAGGCGATGCGGCGCCGCATTTTCGCGGCGCCGATCGTTGCCTCTTTGCGTACGAGGCATCGACGGCGCCCACGAAAAAAGGCGCCTTGCGCCCCTCCACCACCGCGGGAGAGCTGACCGCCGCCATTCGCGAGGCGGCGGCGCGTCATCGGCCCAAGCGCTGAGCCCCTCCCCTCACTTCGACAGCCGCAGCTTGCCCACCCCGGAGCCGATCGACGCGAAGGCCGCATTGAGGCTGTCGACGTCGGTCGCCGCGAAATAATGATTGGCGTCGGTCGCGCAGTCCTGCATCATCTTCAGTCCCTGCGCGTCGATCGGATCGACTGGCACCGAGAAGCCGATCGTGTAGATCTCCACGCCCGCCGTCTTGGCGTTCGTGCAGGCCTCCAAGGTCAGCTCGTCCTGCATGTTGCGCGAGGTGTCATGATAGTCGGTCGAGGAGCCGGCCGCCGCCTCGAGGGTCGTCTGATAGTTGACGCCATTCCCGTTCGTGGCCGTTCCGTCTGGAAAGCGCTGATTGGCCGTGCCGTTGTAGCTGTAGTAGCCCGCCGCCTGATAGGCGGAGCCGGTCACCGTGCTCGTCGCGCTCTGCCAATTGTTGAAGCCGTCGGTCATGAACACGATGATCTTATGATTGTCCTTGGTCGCATAGGCGCGGCCCGCGGCGAATGGTCCGGTGGGCGAGATGGTGCGCCAGCCCCACATGAAGCCCTCGTGGAGATTGGTGTAGCCGTTCTCCGTCAGTCCGCTGATCTTGGTCGTTATGGTCGACTGGGTCGCGGTGAGCTGCAGCACGGTCTGCGAGCTGCTGGTCGGACAGCTGCTGTTGGGCCCAGCGCCGCTTCCGTCTTTCTTGGGCTTGCCATATTTGCAGGCGCGCGTCAGCAGCTTCCAATCGCCGGTGACGGTTCCCGAGCAGGAGCCGCCGGTCTCTGCGAGATAATTGTTGGTGTAGAGCGAATTGTTGTACTTGTCCTTCGTCGATGGCTCGTCGGGCGCGAGAAACGGCACGAACAGGGTTTCGGCATTGCTGGTGTCGACAGCGGTGTCACTGACATTGAGCGGATATTTCGGCCCCTCGAAACAACCGCCCCAGTCCCATGACGAGTTGAGCGACTTCAGCTTCGTGAAAATATCGAAGCGGCTGGTGAAGCCGGCCGTCTTGGCCGCCGCCTTCGCCGTCGCGGCGACGAGGCTGCCGTCGCCGAAGACAAGCCAATGCTGCGAATTATTGCCGTTCACATCGATCCAGGACAAAGTGCGGTTCGAGCTGACCGACGGATCGAGGACGCGAACGCCGGCCGAGAAGGGAACGATCGACATTTTCACATCGGTGGTCTTCGAATAAATATTGTTGACGAAGCTCGTCGCCGCATCGCGCAAGGCGGCGATCTTCGACTTGCCGCCGGCGCTCTTCGACATCGAGCCTGAATTGTCGAGGACGAGCGCGATCTCATAGGTTCCGTTCATGCCGCCGGGCGTCTGCGCGCAGGTCGTCGCTTTGGTCGTGATCGTCTCGATATGCGCGATCTTCATGATCGTGGTCGGAATTTGCGCCGTAGAGTCGAGACAGAGCGTCAGCCGGTCCGCCGAGATCTCCGCCTTGGTCACCACGGCGACGGCGTTGCGCACATTGGTCAGCAGATAGACCTGCGCCTGGCTCTGCGCCTGCTGATTGGTGGTCGTCGCGACGATCGTCTTGGCGACGGCGAGAGCGGCCGAATCGGTCGCCTGCTGCAGATTGGATTTCGTCGAGACGGCGCGTCCATAATCGACGCCAGCGCCGAGCATCAGCACCAGAGGTATGAAGGACAGGCCGAAGATGACCGCGACATTGCCGCGATCACAGGAGGAGAACGTCGTAGGCTCGGTTCGGTTCTGGTCGGCAAGCGGTCGCATCATGCAACTCTCGGTGAGAGAATTCGTCCGATTTCGAGGGCTTCTACCTACAGAAAATTTCTCACCGCTCTTTGAATCGGTCGCTAAAATTCGCGTAAATTGCCCATAACCATGGCTCAGCCGCCGTGAGATCGTCGCGGCCGCTTCGCTTTCGCGCGCGCCCGCGTATATAATCGTCGGCGACACGCCCGCCTCGACGGCGGCGCGCCTCCTTCAGGACGCACATTGAAACGACAGCGCGCGGACGCCCCGCATTCGGCCCTTCCCTCGCGAGAGGACCTTCTCGCCTTCATCGCGCGCGAGCGCGAAGCGAATGGCGGATCCGGAAAGATCGGCAAGCGCGAGATCGCCCGCGCCTTCGGCGTCAAAGGCGATGATCGCGTCGAGCTGAAGCGCCTCATCGCCGCGCTGGAGGCCGAAGGCGCGCTAGAGCGGCGCGGCAAGCGCCTTACCCGCCCCGGCGTGCTGCCGGCCGTCGTGCTGGCCGACATCACGGGACGCGATCCAGACGGCGAGCTGATCGCTGTCCCGGCTGAATGGAACGCCGACGAGTTCGGCGCCGCCCCGCGCATTCTGGTGAAGGCGCCGCGGCGGCCGAAGCCCGGCGAGCCTTTGCCCGGCGTCGGCGACCGCGCGCTGATCCGCGCCGAGCCGGACCGCGACGCCGGGCCGAACGAACCACCCTACGCCGGCCGCATCGTCAAGCTGCTCTCCACGGCGCGCGGGCGCATCATCGGGGTGCTGCGTGTCGCCGAGAACGGCGTCGCGCGCATAGAACCCGTGGACAAGAAGCAGGCCGGGCGCGAGCTCTCGATCGCAGCCGAAGATCGCGGCGAGGCCGAGGACGGCGATCTCGTCGCCGTCGATCTCATCGGCAAGACGCGTTTCGGCGCGCCGCGCGCGCGCGTGCGCGAAACCCTGGGCTCGCTGACGACCGAGAAGGCGATCAGCATGATCGCGCTCAAGGTCCATGGCATTCCCGACGTGTTCCGCGCCGAGGCGCTGGCCGAGGCGGCGGAGGCGACGCCCGCCGCCCTCGAGGCGCATCGCGAGGACTGGCGCGCGCTGCCGCTCGTCACCATCGATCCGCCCGACGCCAAGGACCACGACGACGCCGTCTTCGCCGAGCCCGACACCGCGGCGGACAATCCGAACGGCCATATCGTCACCGTCGCCATCGCCGATGTCGCTTATTATGTCCGTCCGCATTCGGCGCTGGACAAGGACGCGCTTGAGCGCGGCAATTCGGTCTATTTCCCTGATCGCGTCGTGCCGATGCTGCCCGAACGCATCTCCAATGATCTCTGCTCGCTGCGCCCGCACGAGGACCGCCCCGCCCTCGCCGTGCGCATGCGCATCACCGACAAGGGCCATAAGCTCGATCATTCCTTCCACCGCATCATGATGCGCTCGAAGGCCAAGTTGAATTACGCGCAGGCGCAGGAGGCGCTGGACGGTCGGCCGGACGAGACCTGCGCGCCGCTGATGGAGAGCGTGTTGGCGCCGCTGCATCGCGCCTATCAGGCGGCGGATCAGGCGCGCGAATTGCGCGCGCCGCTCGACCTCGATCTGCCCGAGCGCAAGATTCTCCTGAAGCCCGATGGAACGGTCGACCGCGTCGTCGTTCCCCCTCGCCTTTCCACACACCGGCTGATCGAGGAGTTCATGATCCTCGCCAATGTGTCGGCGGCCGAGGTCCTCGAGGAGAACCGGCAAAAGCTGATCTATCGCGCCCATGACGAGCCCTCGCGCGAGAAGGTCACGGCGCTCTCGGAGTTTCTCGCGACGATCGGCGTGAAGCTCGCCAAGGGCCAGGTTCTGCGCCCCTCGCATTTCAATGTGATCCTCGCCCGCGTGCGCGGCCAGGAGCATGAGAACATCGTCAACGAGATCATTCTGCGCACCCAGGCGCAGGCCGAATATACGCATGAGAACTATGGGCACTTCGGCTTGAACCTGCGCCGCTACGCGCATTTCACCTCGCCGATCCGCCGCTACGCCGATCTCGTCGTGCATCGCGCTCTGGTCCGCGCGCTGAAATTCGGTCCCGGCGCCATGCCGGACGTCGCCGCAGGCGAGCTCGCCGAAATCGCCGCACGCATCTCGGGCGCGGAACGGCGGGCGATGGCGGCGGAACGCGAGACCGTCGATCGGCTCATCGCCGCGCATCTCGCCGAGCAGATCGGCGCGCGCTTTGCCGCGCGCATCTCCGGCGTCACCAAGGCCGGATTGTTCGTGCGCCTCCTCGACACCGGCGCGGACGGCTTCGTGCCGGCGGCGACGCTCGGACGCGAGTATTTCTACTATGACGAAGCCGCCCATGCGCTGACCGCGCGCGGCTCGGGCGAGAGCTACAGGCTCGGCGACCACATCGAGGTGCGGCTCGTCGAAGCGACGCCGATCGCCGGCGCTCTGCGTTTCGAAATAGCGGGTGGCGGACGAACGGCGCCGCCGCAGCGTCGCCGCTCCGCCGCGAAAGGCGGCCGTCCCTCGCGGCGCGGGTGAGGCCGCTCAGGAGCCCCAGAGACGCTCGCCCAGCGCGGAAATGCGCGGCGCGTCCAGCGCCCGACCGAGCGTCAGAAAAAACTCCGCGACCCGCCGCTTCGCGCCCTGGCGCCGCCGGGCGGTCGAAAGCTTCCTTCGCAGCAAGCGCAGATCGCCCTTGCCGATCTTCTGGCCGAGCGCCGCTGCGCATTCGTCCAGCTTCGCCGCGACATATTTTTCGGGGTCCGGCGCGCCGTCCAGCCGCGGGACCATGGCGGACGCGCGCTGCAGCGTGACCAGCATGGCCGCATAGCGCTGCAGCCCGATCTTCAGGACGAGCGAGGCGCCTTCCGCCGTCAGCCGGTCGACGAGCTTGCGCCAAGCGACATGATCCGCCTGGGCGGCCTTGCCGAGGTTGACGCCGCTGAAGCCGTAGAGCTCCGGATGATGCCCAGCGCCGTTGCGATCGTGAAAACGATAGAGGAAAAGCGGCAGATCGATGAGCAGAGCGCCGCTGATCAGGCACGCCCCCTTGTTCACATAAGAGTCGGCGTAGAACTTCAGCTCTTCCACATCGTCGGCGCCGAGCAGAATGTCGAGCGCGTCGCGACGGAAGCAATTGCCGGAGGTGGGCGCATAGACCCAGTCCTCCCACTCATGAGTCGTGTCCACGAAATGAACCCGCGACTCGATCTCCTGCAGCCCCTCGCTTTTCAACGGCCAAACATCCGCAGCGCAGATGTCGATACGACGCAGGAGGTCGCTGCGCCGGCCTTGTCCCGAGAGCACATAATGGTTCATGCGCTCCCAAGCGGTGGTGACGATGCGACTCCCCTTCGTCTGCGCCATGTCCGACGAGGTGAATGCGACGGCTATGCGCGACGAGAGATGCACGAACACATGCGTCTCGATGAAGCGCGGCAGCAGATAATCATCCGCGTCGAGAAAGACGATATATTCGCCCCTGCTCGCCAGCAGACCGGTGCGAAAGGCCATAGTCTGTCCACGATTGGTCTCGTGGGGAGAGAGCTTCAATCCGGGCTCACGCCGCGCGAGCGCCTCGATGATCGATCGACTGTCGTCGGTGGAGGCGTCGTCGACGATGATGCATTCGACATTCGGGTAAGTCTGGGCGAGAACGGAAACGACAGCGTCCTCTACGAAGCGCCCGTAATTATAGTTGGTGATAACGACGCTTACCAACGGCAGCCCGAACCTCGAAACCTTCTCCTCCATGCGATCGACCTCGGCGCATCTACTCTGGATCGTCTCCTAGCATGGGGCCTCCTCGCGGGTAAAGCCAACGCCCCGCAGCTCGCGGGCGCGGCGAGGGGCGTCGAAAAAACGCGCGCGTCGCGACGATGCCGGCCTCTCACCGCCGCAGAGCAGGCGGCGCAGCGACCACAGGATCGCGATAGGGCGTGGCGGAGATGCCGAAATTACGGCCATATTGCTGGCGAACAGCGGGAATATTGACGACGCCGGTCTTCAAATCCGACGAGCCCGCATCGATCGGCGGCGCCGGAAGATGCGGCTCCACCTTCTTCACCTCGCTTCGAAGCAGCCGATTGAGACAATCGAAGGAACGATCGGCGCCGATCTGCACATCGACACAGGAGCCCGGCGCGGCGACCGCTGGCGCGCCGCCGATGATGATCTCCTCCTTCGCCGGCGCGGCGTCCTCGCCCCGGCACGGCGCCGCGAGCAGCAAGGCGATGATGGCGAGGCGCAGCCGTCTCATCGCAGCCGCACCGCGCTGGCGCTCGCTTGCGCGACGAGATGATCGAAGCTCGCATTGATGGCGTTGAAATCCGGTCCGCGCGAAGAGGCCGAGAGGCAGTCGCGGCGGCAGCGCGTGGCCAGCATGGCGCCGACGGCGCCGCGCCGCGGCGGATCGCCGAATGTGGCGATCGGCACGGCGCCCGTCACCTGATAGCCACGCGCCGCCAGCTTCGAGCGCACGGCGAGACAATAATCGACCGAAAGGCGCGAGAAGCGCGTCTCGCCATGGCCGGCGCGATATTTCATCGCGGCGGTGCAGATATCTCCGCCGGCGAGCCTCCAGGCGCCGGCGAGATAGGTGACGCCATAGTGAATATTGGTCGCCGGCTCCGCGAGCGCCTCCGCGCCGCCGGCAAAGCCCAGCATGCGCGCCGTCGAAGGCATCACCTGCATCAGGCCGATCTCGCCGGACGTGCCCACCGCATGCGGATCATAGCCGCTCTCGACGGCCATCACCGCGTCGGCCACCTCGCCCGGCAGGCCGGCGCGACGCGCCTCGGCATGCGCGAGCGCTCGATAATCCGTCGCCGACCCGCGCGGCGTCTGCGGCGGCCCGGGCTCCGCCGAGGCGAACTGCGGCCGCTGCTCTTCCGCTGCGAGACGCGCGCCGGAGAGCGCGACGAAGATCGTTGCCAGAATGAGCGCGGGAACGGTTCGACGAATGTTCATCCGCGCCCCGCATCAGTCGAGGCGCGGTTCTCGATCTGCAGTGAAAGCTGCAGATGGAGCGGCTGCAGCATGTCCGCCGGCGGAGGCGCGCCGATGCGCCGATGCAGCAGCAGCGCGCGCAATTCGACGACGGCGGCGGCGTCGACCCCGGTGAATTCCGCGCGCGCCACCTCGCCATTGGCGAGAAACCAGAGCCGAGCGACAAACCGCGTCGTCGTCCCGCGCTGCTGCCTCCCGCCATCGAGCGAAGCGCGCAACCGGCGCGCAGCCTCGTCCTCGCCCGAGAGCCAGTCCTGCACGCGGCTCTTCACCATCGCGGAATAATCCCGCCAGGCGGCCGGCGCATCATTGGGAGATTTGAACGCGCTCGCCGGCGCGCAGGCGAGAACGCCCGCCGCGACGATCGCGCAGAGTGAAAGAATACGTCTCGGCATGGCGGCGGTCACGAGGCCTGCGCCAGCGCCGCCGCATGCTGCAGCGCGACCTCGGCGCGGTCGCGCATCCCCATCGCCTCGAGCGCGGCGCCCAGCGAGGCGTAGAATTCGGCGGGTTGATTTTGATCGATCATGATCGCCCGATGAAAATGCTCGATCGCCTCCTTCGGCGCGCGCAGCTTCTGCAGCGCCATCGCATAGGCCGCATGAGGCGCGGCGCTCTGCGGCTCGAGCTCGATCGCCTTGGCGAATTGCGCGCGCGCCTCGCGAGCGCGGCCGGCAGCGACGAGCGTCTCGGCGAGCGCGAGGCGCGCCGGAACGAAGGCCGCGTCGACCTCGACCGCGCGCTCGAGCAAAGTCTGCGACTGCGCGAGATCCTGCGCGCGCTCCAGCGCGCCGAGATTGCAGAGGGTGAAGAGATGCGACGGCGCGCGCTTCAGCACGCGTTCGAAGATCGCTTTGGCGCGCGTCGGATCGCCGGCGCAAAGACGCCGCGTCGCCTCGGAGAACAGAGCATCGCACAGCAGCGCTTCGTCCGCGGGCGCGAGATCCGCGATCTCGCGCGCCTCCTCCTGCGCGCAGAGGCCGGCGGCCTGCTCCGCTTCCGCGTGACCGCGCGCGCGCGCTTCGTCGAAGCTCACGCTCGCGAGATCGGAAAAACCCAGCCGACGCAGCGCTTCGGCGAATCCGAAATGCCAGTCGCCGCGGCCGGCGTCGAGCGCCAGCGCGGCGGCGAAGGCCGCGGCGGCCGAAACCGGACGCTGCTCGAGCAGCAGCAGCGCGCCGAGCTGCGCATGGCCGTCGGCATTGTGAGGATTGAGCTCGAGCGCCGTCGTGAACAGGCTCAGCGCCGCCTCGCGCTCGCCGAGACGCGCCGCAATCACGCCGCGCAGATAAGCGACAGCCTCTTCCGTGCTCGGCTCGCCGCTCAATGTCTTCAGCAGCACATCGGCGCCGTCGAGGCGGCCCGCCTGGATCATCGTGACCGCGCGCTCGAAGACGGCGCGGATATAGTCGGGATGGCGTGCGCCCGGCGCGTTCTGGTCCGTCATGGGATTACCCGAGCCCCCTGCCCTGCTCGCGGCTGAGATCGCACCAGCGCGTCCACAGCCGCTCCAATTCGTTCGACAAATTCCGCCCGAAACGCAGCTGATCATTGAGCGGCGACGCCGCGATCGTCTCGCGCAGGCCGGCCCGCAACGCCGCGAGATCCTGCGGACGCTTCGCCCAATCCACGGCCAGCGCGACATAATCATCGATCGACCGGGTGCAGAAATCGCCGAGCCCCGCGGCGGTCAGATGCGACGCCGCATGGCGTCCCGCGAAAGTGTCGCCGACATAGGTCACCGTCGGCACGCCCATCCACATCGCCTCGAGCGTGGTGACGCCGGCCGAATAGGGGAAAGTGTCGAGCGCGAGATCTACTCTCTCATTGTAGAAATCGAGCAGATCGCGCTGCTCGGTGCGGCCGACGAGCTCCACATGCGCGCGCGAGAGCCCGCCCTGCTCGAGCACGCGATACAGCGCCTCCTGCGTCGCGCTCTCGTCGAGCCCGCCATAGACCATGAGAATGCGCGCGCCGGGAATCTGCTCGACGATGCGCGCCCAGGCGCGCCCGACCTCGGGATTGATCTTCGCCGGACGATTGAAGCAGCCGAAAGTGACGGCGCCGCTCGCGAGCGCGGGAAGCGGCGCCACATCGGGCGCGCTGGTCGGGGGATGATAGCAGACGTAACAGTCCGGCAGGCGAATGACCGGCTCCGTGTAGAATTCGTCGTCCTGCGGCGGAATCTCCACCGGATCGGCGATGAGCCCGTCATAGGTGTCGAGACCGACGGTGCCGACATAGCCGGCCCAGCCGAGCTGGATCGGCGCGGCGCGGCGCGCGAAGACGGCGAGACGATTGCCGGCGGTATGTCCGGAGAGGTCGAAGAGAATGTCGATCCGATGCTGCTCGATCAGCGCCGCGAAGGCGTCGTCCTCGAGATCCGACACATCGTTCCAGCTTTGCGCCGCGGCCTTGTAGCGCGCGCTGAAATCATCGTCCTCGCGCGTCGCGTCGGTCTTGTAGCAATAGATCTCATAGCCGAAAGCGGCGAGCTGCTCGAAGGCGCGCAGCGTCAGAAACGCCGCCGCATGGCGATGCATGTCGGCCGACACCACGCCGATGCGCGGCTTGCGCGTGGGGTCCGGATCATTGTCGAAAGCGAGCCGGTCGCGCGGCGCGCTCGGCCGGTACAGCGCCGCCCATTTCTCATGCGCCTCGAGCAGCTCGCGCTTAGTGACGCTCGGATAATGCTGGAGCGCGAACAGCAGCGTGCCGGCGGCGTTGGCGCTGTCCGGCGCGAGCGCGCAGGCGCGGCGATAGGAGGCGACGGCTTCGTCGATGCGTCCCTGCCCGAGCAGCCCGAAGCCATGCCCGATATGATGTTCCGGCTGCAGCGGATCGAGCGCGATGGCGCGATCGATATAGCGCAGGCCCTTCTCGTAGAAGCGATGATTGATGAGGAATTGGCCGAACGCATATTGCGGCAGCGCCACGTCCGGCGCGACCTTCGCGGCCATCTCGAACAGTCGCGCGGCCTGCTGGTCGCGCGCGGCGGCGCCGAAATCGACGCCGAGCTCGAGCATGGCGCGGTAGTTGTTGCTGTCCAGCGCCGCGGCGGCCTGCAGATCGTCGACAGCCCTGTCATAGTCGCCCTGCATCACCCTCGCCAGGCCGCGCGTGCGATAGGCGTCGGCGAAGGCGCCGTCGAGCGTCAGCGCGCGGTCGAGCGCCGCGAGCGCCTCGGCGCGACGGTTCTCGGTGAGCAGCGCGAGGCCGAGACTATATTGCGCCAGCGGCAGGTTCGGCGTCAGCGCCAGGCCGCGCTGCAGGAAGGGAACGCCCTGCCGCGTTCGCCCCGTTCGCGCGAGACAGGTGCCGATCTCGGTCAAGGATCGCGGATGATCGGGAGTGACCGCGAGCTCGCGCTCGAAAGCGGCGATCGCCTCGTCGAAACGGTCGCTCCGGCACAGAGCGACGCCATGGACGAAATGATATCCGGGCTGATCGGGCGCGCAGCGAGCCGCCTCCGCGAATGCATCCAGCGCGTCCTGCCAATGATCGGCGCGCGCGTGCTCGAGCCCGCGCGCGTGATATTTGCGCGCGCGCGCCAGCCGAACGTCCGACCTCTCGGCGCCTTCATATGCGCGATCGGCCGACGTCTCGATCGCGCCCGACGTTGCCGCCATTTCCCCACATCTCCATCGAACGAAGCGAAATATAAAAAGCCTCCGCGCGCGCCGCGACTCATATTTTTCACCGCCGCCGGAATTTTTTTTTCGTGATCGTGGACGCGCCGCCGTCTGTGAAGTGTAGGGGGGCGTGTACGGCGACGAACCACGGGCGGCCGGGTGATTTCGCGCGACCTTACGACGATCCATTGGGAGAAACTCATGTCCGTTTTTTCTGTCAGCAAAGGTCTGCGTGACGGAAGCTCGCTTCTCGCGCTTTCGACCGTCGCCCTGATCGCCGCGCAGCCGGCCCACGCCGACAACAAAGGCATCTTCGGCGGCGGCAGCACGCTCGCTTCGCTCGCCATGCGCCAGATCGGCGACTGCTATCTGCGCCAGTCGGTGACCGGCGACGGCTACACGTTCAGCGGCTCGTTCAATGCGAACAAGCCGACGCCGGCCCTGCTGCCGACGACCTGCACCGCGGTCTCCCCCGTGATGGTGCTCTACGGCGGCGTCGGCAGCAGCGCCGGCCTGCGCGGCTATGTGACCAACGATCCCAAGCAGCTGTTCCGCGGCAGCGTCACCACCACGACGGCCTCGCAGACGGTTCAGCTCCCGGCCGATCCGCCGAAGTATCTCGATAGCGCCGCCGCGGCGCCGTTCAACGCCTATCCCTATCCGAGCCTCGATTTCGGCGCGGGCGACTCGCCGCTGCCGTCCACTCTGGTCACCACGACCGGCACGACGGGCGTTGCCTCGTATATCGTCAAGCCGTCGGCCAATTGGCAGTCTGCGAGCAAGATCACCGCCACGCGCTCCAACACGACCTCGACGGTCGCCTACGACACCGCCAAATTTGGCCAGCCGATTCAGCTGCCGCTGTTCGAGGCTCCCGTCTCCGTCGCCGTCAATCTCCCGGCTGTCGGCACGACCGGCGTGAAGACGGTCAACGGCGTGAAGTGGACCATCAAGTCGCAGGTCTCGTCGACGGGCGTCGGCGACCGCATCCAGCTGTCCTCCGCTCAGGTCTGTGCGATTTTCTCGGGCCTCGTGAAGGATTGGAAGGCCACCACCACCATCCCCTATCTCAAGTCCAATGGCACGGCCGGCACGCAGAATTTCGCCGCGTCCAACACCTGGCATGCGGCGCACTCCGGCGCCGGCACCGGCGGCGGCACGCCCTACGCCAGCGTCAGCACCCCGATCACCGTGGTCTATCGTTCGGACGGCAGCGGCACGAGCTTCATCTTCACCAACTATCTGCGGACGGTCTGCCCGCTGCTCGATCCGAAGGACAAGTTCGGCTACAAGACGATCTACGCGAGCAATCTGCCCGACAACAGCTTCCAGAAGCTCGTCGACAACATCACCGCCTACGGCCGCACGGTCAATTGGATCGGCGCCTCCGGCAGCGACGCCGTCGCCTCGGCGATCGGCAATGACGCCGCCAACCATGGCCGCATCGGCTATCTGAGCAACGACTTCGTCGCGCCCTACAATCCGGTCACGACGACGCGTCCCGCCGGCAGCGCGCGTCTGCAGAACGACTATCTGCGCTCTATCGGCGTCTACTACCCGGGCCAGACCGTCGGCGGCAAGGCTTACAACTTCGTCGCCCCGACCCCGTCGAACGCCGATGTGGCCTGGTCGTCGCTGGCTTCCTTCGGCGTCACGCCGTCGGCGAGCTGGAAGTACACGGACTACAACGTCTACGCCAAGACCTTCCCGGCGACGACCTATCTTCCGGGCAGCGGCACCGCGGTCAACATCACCGGCCTGTCCATCCTGCCGCTCGCCAAGGGCGCCAACGCCTATCCGGCCGTCGGCACCCCCCATGCGTATCTCTACAGCTGCTATGGCGCTGGCTCTGTCGGCTCGTCCACGACCCGCGTCACCAATCTGAAGTCGTTCCTGGTGTGGTTCTACGACGACGCCCGCTCGCGGAACATTCTCGTCAACAACGGCTTCCACTCGCTGTCGACCACCTGGATCCAGAACATCAAGTCGCAGTTCCTGCAGGGCTCGAAGACCACTTCGATCACCGCCTACAACGCTCTCAGCAAGGTCAATGGCTGCAAGAACGTGACCGGCGGCGCGAACTGATCTTTCGCTCCTTCGGTTTCGCTATCGCCGGGCGCGTCGAAAGACGCGCCCGGTTTTTTTTATTCGCGGCGACGCGCTGACGACATCGCGCGCGGCGACGCAGCCGATCGGCTCGCTTTCCCATTTGCGGGATGCTGGAAAAAAGAGCGAGCCTTCAGGCTCGCTTCTTTTCATGACATGCGTCGGCGCGGTCAGCGTCTGCGGCGCTTCTGATCCTCAGCGCCGCCGGCGCTCGCGGGCGCCGACGCTCCGGCGCCTTCGGCGTCATTCTCGGAGCCGCCATAGCCGAGCACCTCGACGGTGATGATCGACGGCGCGTCCGAGCCTCCTGCGCCGGCTTGCGGCGTCGCCACGGACTTGGCCGCGGCGCCGGCCGTGCTCGACGCCGCGGTCAGAGCGCCGACATTGGCCGAGGAGGCGCTGGTGGGCAGACCCGAAGCGCTGCCGCCGATGCTGATGTTGGATCCGTTCAGCACCGTCTGCGCGACGATGACGATATTGCCGCTGACCCTGATGCCTGCTGCGCCCGCGTCCACCGTGCCGCGCGGCGCCGACAGCACCGCGTTGGAAAGGCTCGGATCCTGCGTCGGCAGAGTGACGATGGCGCCGATGCCCGCGCCGGTGACGAGGCCCTGCGGATTGACCGCGCAATAGCCGGTCGCGTAATTGCAGACCTTGCTCAGCACCGGATTGGCGACATAGGTCTTCGGACCCGAGCCGGCGTCGATGTCGCCATTGCCGCTGAAGATCTCCACATTGCCGCCCTGCTGCGTCATCACGCGGCTCTGATTCACCAGCACGGTCTGATCCGTGTAGATGCGGATGGAGCCGCCGCGCAGCGTCAGAATGCCTTCCTCGTCCGGAGTCAGCGTGTCGCGGCCCGCCGAGCCGACTCGAATGCCGCCGACCGGGCCGATGATGTTGATGTCGCCGCCCGCCTGGGTCTCGATCAGCGAATAGGGCGTCACCAGGCGGCCGACCGCGGCGGGATCGTCGCGCTCGCTCTTCGGAAACAGAGTGTCGATCACGGCATAGGCGCGCGCGTAGGTTTGATAATAGGGGCTCGACGCATTGCCGTAATCGGTCACGACGCTGGTGAGGAAGGAGAGGAAGGCTTCGTCGACCAGCAGGCGCCGACGCGTCTCGGAGAGGCTCTGGAAGCTGCTCCACGCCGCCTCGCGCGACTGGCCGAGGCTCTTGGCGATGAAGGTGAGGAAGTCGACGCCGCCCGTCCCCGCCGAAGCGGGATCGACATAGAGCTTGATCGCCTGATCATAACGGAAGGAGAGAAGGGCCTCGTCGATCAGGAGATGCTGGCGCGCCGCCGAGAGGCTCTGGAAGCTGGTCCAGGCCGCCTCGCGCGTCTCGCCGAGGCTTGCCGAGATGTAGCTCAGCAAATCGACGCCGCTCGTCGCCGCCGATGCGGGATCGACATAGAGACGGGTCGCCTTGTCATAGTCGACCCCGCTGGCGACGCCATAGAGCACGAAGATGCTCGCTCCCTTGTCCGGGAGATAGCTGTGCAGCGTCGGCACGACGCCGTCCGCCAGAGCTCCCCCCGAGCCATTGCCGATCGTGTAGATCGAGAACACGCTGTCCGCGGAGGCGTTCAGCGGCCTGCGGATGTTGCGCCCCGCCTGCATCAGCAGCGCGCCGGGGCCATAGAGATGATAGGCGCCGCCGATGTCGCGGCCGGCGACGACGCTCGTCACATCCGTGTCGGTGAAATTGACGCCCGTGAAGGTGAAGTTGTCGGAGCCGATATCGCGGCCGACGCGAAGCTGCGTGGGCCGATCCACCGACAACGAGCCGTCGAGATCGACGCCGGCGCTGACGAGGACCGGCGCGCTCGTCGTCCACGCCGTCGGCGCGAGCGTGTAGGACGACAGGCCGAGCGGATTGACATAATTGGCTTCGTTGGTCGCCGATCCGACCACTGCGGCGGTCGGCGCGTCGAGCGTCAGATCGACATTGATCGAGCCAGCGGCGGCGAGCGTGAGGCTCGCCGAGTCGTGGCCGGCGTTGTCGGTCGGATAAGCGAGCATCATGCGCGCGTCTCCGGAGCCGATCGTCACATCGCCCTGCAACGCAGCGACCGAAAGGCTCGGAGGCAGTAGGGAAGAAGACGCGACGACGGTCGAGCTGTCCGGAAGCGTGTTGTCGACCGAAAGCGTCAACGCGTCGACATTGCCGGCGACGCTGACCAGCGAGAGGCCCGCGCGCGCGCCATAGCTCGTGAAGCTGCTGCCCCAAAGCAGATTGTCCGCGCCGTCGAAGCCGGGCAGCAGCGCGTTCGGCGTGAGGCTCTGAACGTAGGTGAGGAGATCGGGATCGGATTGCCGCGTCGTCGTCGGATCGAGCAGCGTTCCGAGCGTGAGATCGCCCTTGGCGACGACGGAAATATAACCCTCCTGCACGGCGAGCAGCAGCGGACGGCTGGTCGCGCTCTCGTCGCCGACGATCGGATTGTCGGTCGTCGCCTGCACGGAGCCGCCGATCTCGATGCGGCCCGCGCCGCGTCCGACGAGAAAGGCGCTGGAGTTCAGATCGCCGCCCGCCTGCACGAGCAGATTGCCGCCGCCGTAAGTGATCGCATGAGCGGGATCGGCGGCGGTGAATCCGCCGGCGACCAGCATCGTCTGCGGCAGAGAAGCGGAGACGTCGATGATGTCGCGGCCGGCGCGCAGCGTGATGTCGCCGCCGCCGAGCGCGCCGAATTGCTGGAAGAAGGTCGCGTAATTGACATAGGCCGCCGTCTGGCAGGCGGTCGCGGCGCCGGCGCAACCGGAGAAGGGCGTGCCGTCGCCGTCCGAATTGCCATAATGGATGAACCAGTCCCCCCAGCTCTCGCTCTCCAGCGCCGAGGCTACCCCGATGATCGATCCGCCGGCGTTCACGACGACCGAGCCGCCGCCCGTCCCCCAGGCGGGCGTGGACAGAAGTCCGGTAGGATTGGCGAGATAGGCGTTCGTCAGAGAGGGCGCGACATAATCGGCCGGGGTCGTCGCCGCAACGCCGGCGGTGTAGACGGCGCCCTGCACGACCGTTTCGACGAATTGCACATTGCCCGCGGCGGTGAGCGTGATCGATCCCGTTCCCGTGCGCACCAGCGTCGGAATATGAATCGTCGTGCTCGTCTCAGCGTCCGCGCTATAGACATAGCTCGTATGCCCGTCGATGACGACGCTGGCCGTCGGCGTCGTCGGATCGACGGTCTGCGTGAGCGAAACGACCGCGTTCGGATCGACCGATGCCTTGTTGCCGGAGAGGAAGCTCGCGCCGGCGACGAAATCATAAGAGAAGCTGTTCCCGAAGCTCGCCGGCATCAGGCTCGCCGCCGAGGTCGTGTTGGTCACCGCGACATTGCCGACGCTGTAGATCGCCGGATTATTGGCGATGAGATCGGCCGGATGCGCGGGATTGGGCGCGGTGGAGGATACATAACCCGGCTGCAGCGTCGTATAGGCCGGCGGCGCGTAGGGCGGCGTGACGGCGATGGCGGTGAGCACGCCATTCGCCGTATCGGCGCCAGCCGCGCTCGCGAGCGTCGGATTCCCGAGCAGCTCCACCAATGTGGACTGCGAGCTGTTGACGAGGTTGAGATTGATCACGCTGTAGAAATAAGCCGCCCATTGCGTCGCGTAATCGGCGGCGGAGGTCGTCGCGGAGCCATTCTCGGCGAATTGAATCGCGCCCAATCCATCGCTGATGTTGTAATAGGCCGAGGAGGTCGTCGGCGCGGTCGGCAGCGCCAGCGTCGACGGATCGATCGCGACGCTGCCGAACACGGCGGAGACGATCGCCGAATAATCGGCGTAGGAGACGATGTTGCCACCGGTCACGCCGGAAATGTCGCTGTTGCTCGCATTGACGTCGATGCCGTGCTTGTCGAGCCCGGTGATCTCGGTCTCATAGGCGCGGAACAGATCGAGATATTTAGCGTAATATTGATTGTACTGATCCACGACCTGCGCCGATCCGGCGACAACGGTCGGCGCGCGCAGCTCGAATTGCAGCCCGTCGAACACATTCTGCGGCAGGTTGAAATAATCCGCGCTCGCAGCCGAGGAATCGGCGGGGCCGGTGAGGCCGAAATCCGCCCAGGAGGCGACCGCGGCGACGAGATCATTGAGGCCGCTCGCCGAATAGCGCAGCACGCCGTTGGAGAACATGGTCAGATAGGTCTGATAGAGACCCGACGCGAGCTCCGCATTATAGAGCGTCGCCGCATCGGTCGCCTCGGAGCCGCCGACGTCATAGCGCACATAGAAGCCGTCGGTGATCGTCGCATTCACATCGATATTGTTGACGGCGCGCAGCACCAGCGTCCCCGGCTCGCCGCCATTGGTGGTGCGGTAGAGCAGATTGAACGCGCCATTGGAGGCGAGCGAGCCGGCGCCGAAATTCCAATTGCTGGCGACGGTGATGTCGCCATGATTGATGTCGGCGCTCGGATTATAGAGATCGATCTCCGGCCGCACGTGCAGAGCGCTGCGCACATTGGCGCCGAAGCGCGCCTCGACCGCCGCATTCGCCCCGCCGAACGGATCATTGACGAAGCCGAGCAGCGTCTGCTGATAGAAGGTCACATGATCGGCGTTGACGGCGCCGCTCGGCGTGAAGATGCCGGTCGTCTCGTCGGTCGTTCCGGCGATGCGCGTTCCATTGGCGTTGAACCAGCCGGCCGGATCGATCACGCCGTCGAAATGTCGCCCGCCGCCCGCGGTCGTCGGATCGGTCGTGCTCCACACGGCGAAGGCGTTCAGATCGACGCCGCTCGCGCCGATGACGCTGTCCGAGGCGTTCTCATAGAAGCTGACATTGACGTCGCGGGCGCCATTCGCGCCGACGACCACCGGTGCGCGCAGCGACACGGTTCCGCCCGTTCCGCCCTCTCCCGCGCTCACATCGATCGTCGCGCCGGAAGCGACGAGGATGCGGCCCGAGCCTGCGAGCGTCACGCGCTCGCTGCCGTCCGCATTCAGCGTGACGCCGTCCCAATATCCGGTCACGCCGAGCGTGATGCTGCCGCCATTGCGATTGAGATCGGCCTCGCCATTGGCGTAGCCGGGGTCGTCGGCCGAGGGCGCCGCATAGCGGGCGAGCAGCCGCGCGCCGGCGTTGATGGTGACGCCGCCCGTCGTCACGCCGGCGGAGTCCGTCACGCCAGCGCCATAGAGCGCGATGACGCCGCCCGTCGGCCCGCTCGCGTCGATCGCGCCATTGACGATGACGCTGCCGCTATTGGCGACCAGCCGCACCTCGGTGGAATTGAGCGTCACACCCTCCGGCACGATGAGATCGCCGTGACCGACCGCGGTCTCGAAGCGACGCGTGAAGCCGTTCCAGGGCAGATCGCCGACGATATGGCCCGTGCTCAGAACGAAGGTTCCGCCCGAATCCTTGAATTGCGCCGAGGCGTCGAAGACGCCGTTCAAGGTCGTCACGCCGTCGCCGCCCGTGGCGATATAGACGCCGCCCGCATAGCCATTGCCGGATGCCGAGACGTCGATCTTCGCTCCCGTGGCGATCGTCACATCGCCCTGCTGCGCGATGATGCGCACCGTTCCGCCGGGCGTGTCCTGCGTCACGTCGCCGAGCGTGATGCGCGTGCCGGCGGCGTCGGCCAGCGCGCCGTCGGCGAGCGTCACATCGCCCGTGGTCGCCGTCAGCGACAAGGTTCCGCCGAGCGCGGTCAGCACGCCGGCGCTCGTGATGCTCGCCGCTGTCAGCGACAGGCTGCCGCCGATCTCTGTCGGCGCCACCGCCGCCGCCGCGCCGGTCGAGCGGATCGTCAAGGCGCCGCTCGCGATCAGCGACTGCGCGCTTCCCGCCATTGCGATGACATTGGGCGAGGACAAGGCGACATCGGCGCGGCCGGACCCGTTGATCGCCGTCAGCGAGCCGGTCCCGGCGAAGCGAATGTCCTGGTCCGCCGCGAGGTCGATCCGGCTGAAGCCATTCGCCGTCATCGCGCCGGCGGCGCGCGTGATCGTCTGCGTCGCATCGAGCGTCAGCAGGCCATTTCGTCCCGAGAGGCCATTGGCGGCGGTCGCGGCGCCGCTGGTGTTGGTCAGGACGATATTGGTGGCGAAGAGGCTGGTGCTCCCGCCTTCGCCATAGAGCCCGCCGCCGTCGAGGCTGAACTCGCCGATGGGATGCGCGGCGTCACCGATCGACAATCCCGCAGCGTCGTGGAAATTAATGGCCGAAGCGCTACGGAGCCGCACCGAATCCGCGCCGGCGAAATTGGCGACAATAGCACTGCTCAGCACCAGCCCGCCGGAAGAACCGTCGCCGCCGAAGTCGATGATCTTCGCGGAGAGATCGAAGGCTTTCGCGGTGAGTGCGACTTGATCGCCGAGACGATTGGAGCCGCTCGAATCGAGAGTGAGCGCATTGGCCGCGATGCGGACATTGTCCGCGAGGACGATGGCGCCGTTCTGCTCCGTCGCGTTGCTGCGCGTGATCGCGACCATCGAGCCCGTGGAGACGCGCAGCAGCGAGCCGTCGCCGGCGACGACAATGTCGCGGTCGCCGCTCGCGGCCGTTCCGACGGCGGCGATGGAGGAGGCGCGGTCGACGACGATGCCGGCGCCGCCTCCGGTCGTGACGACCAGCAGCTCGGGAGCGGTCAAGCCATGCGCTGCGCTCGTGTCGATCTCGACATCGGTCGCAACGCTGGTCACGACGAGGCGCCCCGCGGAATCGACGCTCGACGAGCCGCCGATGAGCACGGTCGTCGCGCCGACACGGCTGATCTCATCGGCGTCGATGGTGAGATAGCCGGCTCGGCCCTGCGGCGCGGTCTTATCCGAGGCCAGCACGAGAATCTTCGCGGCGCTGATCGCCAATTGTCCGCCGACGCCTGCGACGTCCGAGGCCAGCGGGCTGACGCCGGCGCTGAAGTCGAACTCGCCGCCGATCGACAATTCGCTGCGCGCGGCGAATGTCAGCGCGCCGCCGTCCACCGGCAGAGCGGGAACGGCCGTTCCCGCGGTCAATGCGAGCTCTTGGATGTAGCGCGCGCCCGAGGTGATGTCGATCTGCGAATAGCGCGACCAGGTCGACTGCGCCTGCAGCTGGAACACCACATTCTGCGACGAGCGCGCGCCGGTGATGAGATTGGCGAGCTGGCCGGTCATATAGATCGAGCCGTCCATCGTCGTCTGGCTCCACGACGCGGCGCTGCCGGAGGACGAGGAGGCGAGAGTGACGCGATAGGCGCCCGGCAGGGTCGCATACATGCCCGGCATCAGCGTGTAATAGCCCGCCGCCACGCCATTGCCGCCCGAAATGTAGATCGCGCCGCCCGCCGTCGCGTTCAGCAGGCTCGAGTCGAACACGGCGCCGCCGTCCGACCCCGTCACAGGCGAATAAGCGAAGGTCGGATCATAGGCGGCGACACGGGACGACGAGGTCGGAACCAGCGCATAGACATTGGAGCCGGCGAGCACATTCCGGCTGCCGCCGACACCCGCCACGAACTCGCTGGCGTAGAAGTCGCCGCCGCCGGAGAGATCGAGCCGCGCGCCCGCGCGCGTCGCCACGCTCTCGCCATTGAGCGTGATCGCGCGCGTCGGGCTCGAAGTGAGGCGGTAGCCTTCGTAATCAGTGCTATAATCCGTGGCTCCGACAAACCACCTCTCGCCGTCGACCGTGTAGCCATAGGGCACGACCAATCCCGCTCCCGACACCGATGTCAGGCTGCCGGCGCCGAGCGTCACGCTCTGCGTGCTCGTCGCGTCGCCGAGCACGATCTGGCCGAAAGGCGCCCAGAGCGTGCCGTTCTGGACGATGTTGCGCGCGTCGAGAATGATCGCGCCGCCGGCCGATAGAGGCGCGCTCGCCACGCCGTTCTGCTCGACGGTGATCTTGCCCGACGCCCGCAGGGTGAAGCTCGTCCCGCTCGTCGGATAGATCTCCGCCGCCCGCAGCGTGAGATCGCCCACGACCGAAAGCGCGCCGGCGTATGAATTGCTCGGCAAGGAGACATTGGAGCCGATCAATCGGATCGCGTCGGCGCTCGTCAGCGAGACTGAGCCGAAATTGCGGAAGGCGACCTGCGTGCCTCCATCGCGCTCGGTCGTGTCCGGCGTGCCGATGTCGATCCATTGCGCCGAGACATCGAAACTGCTGCGCCCGGTCGTCGCGTTCAGCGGAATGACGTCGGACTCACGCAGCCAGACATAGCCGGCGTCGATTTCGACTTTCGCCGGCGCGTCGCCGCTGCGAATGAGCGAGGTCAGCGTTCCGCCGAGCAGAAGCGAGCCGCGTGTCGCGATCGACATAGAGCCGACGAACGAAACGTCCGGCAAGGAGATGGAATCGAAGCCGCTGTCATTGAGCGTGTCGACGCCGATGACGAAATTCTCTTCCGTCGCATAACGGCTGATGACGACGCCGACCACGCCGGCCTGCTCGATGATCGTCGGAGCGGTCACGACCAGCGAGCCATTGCTCGCGAGCGCCGCGCCGCCGCGCGCGCTCACCGTTCCGGCGAACGAGCCCGGCCCGTCGATCGTCAGAGAGCCGCCGTCGCTCCAGATCGTCTGCGTGACGAGCCCCGCGAACGGCGAGCCGGAGGGAATTTCGACGCTGGTCGAGGTTCCGTCGAGCAGCAGCCGCGCGCCCCGCTTCACATCGATGGCGCGCTCGGAGAAGATGTCGATCGATCCGCCGTCGAGCGCGACGCCGGTGCGATAGGCGATCTGCGTCGGATCGCGAACGAAGACCCCGCTCACATCGAGCACGGCGTCGGCGCCGACGGTCACCTCCAGGCGATCGGTCCCGCTGACATTGCTCCGCTCGGAGCGAAGGTCGATCTCGCCTCCGGGCGCCGTGATCGAGCCGAGCACGGTGACCGAGCCGCCGAGCGATTCGAGCTTGACAGACGCCTGCGCATTGAGGCCCGCCTCGGCGACGATGAGCGCCCCGGCGTCGAGCCGCACGCCGGCCGTCGCGCTCGGCCCCGATTCGTCGTAGACATAGGCGACGTGCTGAAGCGCGAAGCTCACCGGATTGCGCAAGCCGTCGGGCGCGAGGCCAATCGTCGCCACCTCGCGCAGATCGGCGCCCGTCGGCAGCGACGTCAGCGCATCCGTCGTCAGATAATTCGTCTGCCGCAGCGCGACCGTCGTTCCCGCTGTCACCGTCGCGCTTCCATAGACGCTGGTCAGCGAATAATCGGAGAAGCCGTTGTCGGCGAAGAAGCGCGCCGGCAGCACCACCTCGCCCGAGCGCGCGCCCGATGTATAGGAGGTGATCGCATTCGTCTCGCCGTCGACGGTGACGGTCGGCGCTTGCAGCGTGAAGGTTCCACCCACGCCGAGCCCTTCGGAACGGATCGTTCCGCCGAAGACGATGGTGGCGGCGTTCGGCAGATTGCCGCCGGTCGGATGCTCGTTATAGACATCCGCCTGCGGATTGAGCGCGACCCAGCCGCCGACATAGGTCTGCAGCGAGAGATTGCCGCCGCGGCCGAGCGGCAAACTATCCGCGCCGAACGCCAGCCGTCCGTTGGCGCCGACATAGCCGCCGCTCGACACATCGATGACGCTGCCCGACGAGAGAATAATGCTCTGCGTCGCGTCTAAAATCTGACTGTCGTCGTTCGCGTCGAGGCGATAATTCGAAGCGACCGTGCTGATGCTGACCGAGCCGCCGTTCACGAAGGCCGAGCCCTGCAGAGAATCGCCGACGGCGCCCGCGTCATTGACCCAGAGCCCGCGCACATTCAGCACAGCATTCGAGCCGATGACCAGCGGCGGCGGCGCGGAAGTGGCGCTGGCGCCGTTGTAGCTGCCGGTCAGCGTGATGCTGCCCGCCGCGGCGTTGATCACGCCGTCGATGGTCTGCACGCCGGCGAGATCGACCGCGCCGCCCGCCGCGACGGTCAGCGTCGCGCCTCGCGCCATGTTCACGACCGGGCGAATGTCGCCGGAGCCATTGATCGTGATCGAGCCGAAGCCCGTCTCCGAGAGGCGATCGGTGAGCAGCGCCACCGTCGACGGCGCGGAATAATCCCCGCCATAAGAATAACCGGCGAGCCCGTAAGGATCGTCGCCGGCCTGCGCGCTCGTCTCCAGCAGATAATCGCCGCCGCCGGTGATGGTCAGCGACGCGCCCGCCGGCAATTGCTCGAGCGAGGTCTGCTGCGTCGCGCCGCCGCCGATGGCGTTGCTGCGCTGGCGCAGGCCCGCAACCGTGCGAGCGATGATGGTTCCGTCGAGGATCGGAACAGCGGAAATCGACAGCGAACCGGCGCTGGCGCCGGCGATATAGCCGTCTTCGTAATGCGGGTGGTTGAGCAGCGGATTGATGAAGGTCTCGCTGACGCCCCAGCGCGAATGGGCGACGGTGAAGCCGCCCGCCGCCGCGACGCCGACATAGCGGATCGCCGGATCGGCGGCGCCGATGTCGTAGAAGCGCCCGTCCGCTCCGACGAGCCGCGTCGTGTTGATCGCGCCGCCGGTATAGCTGACATAGCCGCCCGACAAATCGACGATGGAGCCGCGCTGCTGGATGAAGGTCACCCCGGAGACATTCAGCGAGCCGCCGACGGTCAACACCTCCTCGATGGATTTCGGAATGAGGGTCGCATAGCCCGAGGCGTCGACGACCGGCGAGCCGACCCAGCTCACCCCATCGGCGCGCGTGCCGGAGAGGCGCGTGTCGATCGTCACCGTCGTGCCGACGAGCGCCGCCGCCAGCGGAGAATCGGCGACATCGTTCTGCGTCACGACGAAGGTGACGAGATAGTTGGAGATCGGAACCTGCACATCGGCGAGGCCGGAGACGTCGATGGTCGCGCCGGATTCGAGCAGCACCGGCGAGTTCGAGCCGTGAATGGCGACCGCCGCGCCCGGAGCCCGCAGCAGCGACCCCGATTGGAAATCGACGCCGTCGCCGCTGATGTCGATGTGCGGCTGCAGGCTGCTGGCGTAATAATCGGCGGTGGCGGTTCCGGCGGGCACCGTGCCGCTGTCCTCGTCGGGCAGAATGGCGGTGACGCTGTTCGCGCCGAAGACGACATCGCCGGACGCCGACATGGTGATCGAGCCCGGACGCGTCACGCTGGTGGTCGCCGCGAGCACCCCCTCCTGCTCGATGCGCTCGCCGTACACGGTGACGGCGCCGCTGGGCGCGAGCAGCAGGCCGTCATTGGTTACGACGCCGGCGCCGCTGAGCGAAGGCGGCGAGAAGGTCGAGTTGCTGGGATTTTGGCCCGCGGAAAAATCCTGATTGACCACGATCGCCGTATGCACGCCCGTCGCCGTCGACTGCGGCTCGCTGAGCAGCACCGAGCCTTGCGCCGCGAGAATGATCTGCCCGTTCTTGGTGGTGATGGCGCCGGAGTTGGACACGCTCGTGCCGAGCAGCGCGACGAAGCCGCCGTCGCCCGTCGAATTGACCGAGGTCTCGAGCGCTGCGCCGCTCTCGACGACGATGGCGCCGCCGCCGGGTCTCTGCGCCGCCGTGACGCCGTCCATCGTTCCCATCGAGAAGCGCGTCGAATTGCCGACCGTCACGCCGAGCAGCGTCGCGATCGGAAACAGACCCTGCCCCGTCTCGCTGCCGACGAAATTGCTGTTCGCGGCGGCTTCGTTGGGCGGCGCGAAAGCGGTGACGGCGCCGAGCCCTTCGATATCGAAGGTCATCTTGTTGTAGGCGGCGTTGCCGTTGAAAACGCTCGCCGCCGCCGTGCCGTCGATGTCGAGCGACGAGGCGATCAGCGAATGCACGTCGATCTGCGATCCGGCGCCGAAGATGATGCCGTTGGGATTGATCAGCAGCACCGTGCCGTCGGCCTTGATCTGGCCGAGAATGCGGCTCGGCGCTCCAGTGGCGTCGATGCGGTTGAGCGCCACCCAATCTGCGTGACCCTGCTGGTCGTAGATGACGGTCGTATTGGCCGAGACGTTGTAATAGAGCCAGGTCATGACCGCTTGCGCGGCGTTCTGCTTGATCGTGACCTCGGTCTTGCCGTTGCTGACGCTCTGCGTCGGCAGATCGGCGTTGATCCAATAGCTGGAATTGAGCGTCGCGCGCGGATCGCGGACGAGGCCGGGCAGCACGCCGCCGCCGCCGAGGCCGAGACCATCGGCGATCGCCGGCTGCGTCGTCGCGCCCGCCGCCGCTGCGCGCGCCGCCGCTTGCGCGGCCTGCATCGCCTGAATGGCCTGCGTCGCGCGCGTCATCGTACTCTGGCTCTGACGCGCGATGGCCGCCGCCTGCTGCGCGGCGGCGGTCGTCGCATCGATCGCCACGGTGGGCGCCGCCGTCGCGCCGGCGCCCTGTCCGAGCGGACGCGCCGCCGCGACATCGAACCCGCGCATGACCATCACGGCCAGCGCCATCGCGCTCGCCCCCGCGAGCAGACGTCCACGCGACAATGGCGCGAAGCGGAACTGGCCGAAAGCCGCCGGGCGATGAGCGTCGTGGCGGTGAGCGCGCAATGTCATGATGCGAGGGTCCGTGCTGTCGAAATCTTATCGAGGGGCCGGCGCGGCCGCCGGCGCGCGCAAGCCTTCGCGCAAATAGACGACGAGGTCTTGGACGAGACGGTCCCACACCTCGATCTGCGCGCGCAGATGCGCGCGCGTCACGCCGCCGACCGCCGAGACGTCCATGCAGAGAGCGACGAAGGCGCCGCCGCTCTGGAGCCGCGCGAAACGCCGCGCGACGTTCCAGCCGTTGATCAGCTCCGCCGGCGCTTCGCCGCCGATCTGCAGCACGCAGACGAGGGCAATGTCGACGAAGCGCGCCTCGCCTTCGCCCGCGAGGCGGCTGCCCGGCCGGATGTCGAAGGAAAGGCCGCTCGTGGCCGAGCGGAGATAGGGGACGGCGGCGACCGGATCGGTCGCCGTCTCGACGCGATAGCCCGCCTGCTGCACCAACTCGCGCAGCTCGTCGAGGGTCAGAGAAGCAATGGTCATGTCCGACATGAGCGGCCCTTATTTGCGCGCTGCGTCGAGAATGTTCGACAGCGCGATCTCATTGACGACGGGCGGGTTGCGCTTGACGAGCTCGGCGACATAGGCGCGGCGCAGCAGGCCGGCGCGCTCCACGCGCATCTGCTGCGCGAGCTGCTCACGCGCTTCTGCGAGCGGACGCGTGGTCGACGCCTTGGTGTCGATGAGCTTGACGAAATGCCAGCCGTCGTCGAGCTGAATCGGCTCCGACACGGCGCCTTTGACGAGGCCCATCACGCGCGTGCGAATTTCGGGACGGATCTGGCCTTCGGCCAGCCAGCCGAGCTCGCCGCCGTCCTTGGCCTCGCTCTGCGCCTTCGCGACAGCGGCGAAATCCGCGCCCGATTTCAGCTTGCGTTGGATGTCCTCGAGAGTCTTCTTCGCTTTGTCCTCGGTCGCGCGGTCGGCGTCCTTCGGCGACTGAACGAAGATATGGCCGAGCTGGAATTGACGCGGAACCACGAAGGAGCTGCGATTGGCGTCATAGGCCTTCTGCAGCTCCTCCTCGCTCGGATAGTCGGCGGGCGGGACCGAGACCGATTGCAGATAGCTCTCGACGAGCGCACGCTCGCGCAGCTGCTCGAGCTGCGCCGCCACCTTGGGCTGCTGATCCCATTTCTTGGCGAGCGCCTCCTGCAGCACGACGCGCTCATTGAGCATCGCCCGCACGGCTTGTGAGAGCAGGCCCGGCTCCTTGGCGATGGCCGCCTGCTCGCGCGCGCCGAGCGCCTCCACATAGGCGCGCAGCTGGCTCGTGGTGATGTCGGTCGCACCGACATGCGCCACCACGTCGTCGCTCGTCTTGGCGCTCGCCGCCGGCGCCGGAGCTTGCGGCTTGATCGCCGAAACCTGCGGCGCAGGCTTCGGTCTTTGCGCGGTCGAAGGGAGAATCTGCGCCATCGCGCCCGCTGGAGCCGCAACGACCGCTCCGATCGCGAGCACGCGAAGCGCTGCGGACAGGATCGCGGAATTTTTCGTCACAATGCTCATGGCGCCACCTTCTGATCGAGGATCTTGTCGTTGTAGTCTTGCAGCAAATTCTGGATCTCGACGCGGCGCACGCCGGTGAGCGGCTCGCTCGCCATGGCGAGATCGGCGAAATTCGCCGATTCATAATGCTGCAACAGCTCGCGGCCGATCTTGCCGAGCTCCGCGTTCTTGGTCTTGCACACCTTCAGGCTGGCCTTGAAGCTCGCCGCCTGCGCCTCGAATTTCGCACGCTCCGCATCCTTCGCGCGCGCGACGTCCGCTGCCTCCTCATAGGCGACCTTCCATTTCTCCAGAGTCTGGTCGCGATCGGCGAGGCGCTGATTGAACTCTTCGATCGCCTCGCGATGCGCCTTCTCGGCGGCCTTGACCTCCCCCTTGGCGGTCTTGATCTGCCCTTCGAGACGCGCGCGCGCGCTCTCGGCTTCCGTGAGCTTCGCCTGCAATGCGGCGCGCTGATCCTCGAGCGCGCGCTGCTGCATGATCGCGCCGCGCAAGGCGTCGCGCAGGCGGTCCCCGTCCGAGTCGGCGCCCGCCGCGGGAAGCAACGACAGAATCGAGAATGACAGAGCGAGAGCGAACGTTCCGACACGCATGATCAGAACTTCCCGTTGAGATCGAGATGCAGGACATCGACGGCGTACCGCGAACCGGCGATATTGTCGGCGCTCATCCAGCGCATGGTAAGCCAGACATTCTCGCCGACGCCGAGATTGCCGCCGACGAAATAGCCTTTCAGATTCGTGCCGCCGAGCCCGAAGCTGTTGTCCACGAAAGCGTCCACCATCGCGTCCGACTGCAGATATCTGTAGCCGGCGAGAACGTTCCACTCCCACAAATGCCGGATTTCCTTGCGTCCGACGGTAACGCTCGCGAGATAGCCCATGTTGCCGGCGCCGTATCGCCCGATCGTCCCATCGCTCGTCGACTGGAAATTATTGACGGCGAGACTTTGCAGCAACGCGCTGCGGCTGAAGGCCGTGTTGACGATATATTCGCCGTCGAGGATCACATGGATCGGATCGAAGGACGCGATATCGAACTGGCCGCCGACGACCACTGGGCGGAATTGCTGCAGCAGTCCAAAATACTGAAATTGATTGGCCGTGCCGTAGTTATTCGATGAATCGGCGATGATCGAGCGCAGCGGCATATAAGAATTGCCGCGCTGTGCGAATCCCGGACGCGTCATATCGGTGTCGCACACATCCGATGCGCTCGAGACGACGCAGGCGCTCGACACTTTTCCCTGCACATTGTTGAAGTCGTAATAAGTTGCGGCGAGTTTGAACGAATATTCGGGGTCGATCTTCCCAGCAATGCCGAGCTGCGCCCCGTACAGCCATTTGTCATGGCTCGGAAGCGAAGTGGGCGGACCCTGATCATAAGAGGGAAGATTGATGCCGGCGTTGAGATCTGTGTTGAAGAGCGGAAAGGCGCCGCCGGACGCGAAGGCCGTGACGCCCTCCGCGACTTCATAGTGGCCCTTCGCCGCAAATCCGTCGAAGCCAATGTCCGAATACCAGACGAGATCGCTCGGCGACCAGAACGGATTGTCCATTCGCCCGGCGGTGATCGAGAAGCCGTCGACCGGCTGGTATTTGAAAAAGGCACGATCGATCCACAGCGAATATTTCACGAAATTTCCGCCATTGTAGCCGAAAGTCTGGTTCTGCGACACGGGAGAATTATTTTCGCCGCCAGCGAAGCGCATGCCGACCGTGAAGCCGTCGCTGAGATCGGCTTCCATGCCGAGCCGGGCGCGGAAGCGAAACTGATTGCGATTTTGCGACACGTCGACCGTGGGCCAATAATATGCGTTGCTCTGACTTACGTCATAGGGCGATCCGGTGTTGATAGCATTGAAATTGACCGCGTTGACCTGATCGTTTCCGCTCGGATAATAAATGCCGCGGTAGCGAATGCGCATGTCGCCATAGAAGCGGATGCGCGTCGCCCATTCCGGGAAGACGCCGGGAGACGCCCAATTCTCCTTTTGCGCCTGCGCCATCACTTCCTTCTTGATGTCATCGCGCAATTGCCGCTTCACGATCTCGGGCACATAGGTCACATGCTTGACGCCGGGCGGCGAGGCGGCGGCGCTGGCGGCGACAGCGGCCTTGGCGGCGTCGCCGGCCTTGGCCGTCGCATCCTTGGTGGCCTGGCGCTGCACATAGGCCTCCTTCTCGGCCTGATCGATCAGCGAGCGCGCCTGCTCCTCGGTGAGCACGCCCTGCTTCACCAGAAGATTGACCAGATTGATCGTCGCATTGGGCGAGATCGCTCGCGCCTTCGTGACTTTCGGCCGCTTCGACTCGGGTGATTTGCCGATATCCACCGCATCCGCCGCATCGCCCGCGCCCTGCGCGAAGGATGGAGTCGCGCAGATCAGAGCGGTGAGTGACGCGGCGAGCAGCGTTCCGCGGCGCGCTCCAAATTTTATCTCGAACATCGAACTCCCCAACCCATTCGAGCCGTTACGGCTTGTCGTCAATGTCTCGTCCGAGCCGTCAGCTCGGACGCTCCTCCGTGATGCGAAGAATGATCGGCATCGGCATTCCTTTCGGCGGCGGTTCGCGCAGCGTCAGATTGCTGAACACCTCGTTGCGCAGCGCGGCATCGAGCTCCGGATCGCCGGTCGAGCCGGCGAGCTGCACGCGAGTGACGCGTCCCGTTTGATCCACCCACACCCGGATGTTGCGGCGCATCTTGGCCTTGCGCGTCTTCTTGTTCTGCTCGAGCGCGCTGCCCAGCTGCGACCGCACAATGGAGACGTACCAGCCCCATCCGCCGCCGCCCCCGCCGCCCCCGCCGAATCCGGTCCCGCCGGGCTTGCCGCCGAGGCCGAAGGCGTCGCCCGGCCCCTGCCCTTTCGCATCGAGCGACAGCGGGCCCGGCGGCTCGTCGGCCTTGGCGTCCTTCACCGGATCGGCCTTGGGCTCCTCGATCGGCTTCTGCTCCTGAAATTCCGGCGGCTGCTCCTCGAGCTTCGTTTCCTCGATCAACTTCTGATCGGGCGGCGGCGGAGGCGGAGGGGGCGGAGGCGGCGGCAGTGCGATGACCGTGAGCTCGCGCACCTGCCGCGCCGGCGGCTGATCGTCGTGGCGCGTCAGCGCCACGACGACTCCGCCGATCATCAGCGTGAGCGCGCCGACCGTGATCGCCATCCGGTAGCGCTCGAGCCAACCGCGGCGCCGCGGCCCGCGCGGCGCGGGCGCGCGCGGGCGTTGAAATTTCCAATCGATCGGCAACTTCATGACGGCGTTCCTGCACTGCGCCGGCGGCGCCTCATTTCACCAACGGCTTGGTGGCGAGCCCGACCTGCGCGAGGCCGATGCGCGACAGAAGATCGAGCACATTGATGACACTTTGATATTGAGCCTGCGCGTCGCCGCGCAGAACAATGGGAAAATCCGGCGTCAGCGCCTTTTGCTGAATGAGCCGCTGCTCGAGCTCGGGCAGAGTGACCGGGATCGTGTCCAGGAAGATTTTGCCGTCGGCGCCGACGGTGATCGCCTTCGTCGTCTGCGTCGCGAGGCTCGGCGCCGCCGAGGCCTTGGGCAAATTGACCTTCTGCCCCTGCACCGTCGCCGTGGTCATGATGATGAAGATCACCAGCAGCACATAAGCGAGATCGAGCATCGGGGTGATGTTGATGTCGTCATACGGCTTGCCGTCGTCCTGCGCCTTCATCGGCCTTACTCCCCTGCCGCCGGCCGCTCGGCGACGTCGCCGCGACGCTCGGAATAGGCTTCGGCCATCTTCGTCACGAACTCGTCGACGAAGACGTGAATCTCGCTGGTCAGATCCTTGATGCGGGAGATGAGATAATTGTAGCCGAACAGCGCGGGAATCGCGACGGCGAGGCCGGCGACCGTCGCCACCAGCGCCGCGGCGATGCCCGGCGCGATGGCGTTCACATTGACGTCGCCGCTCGCCGCGATGGCGGCGAAGGTGATCATGACGCCGACCACCGTGCCGAGCAGGCCGAGGAACGGCCCGCCGGAAATGGCGATGGTCAGCACCACCATCATGCGGTTGAGCTGCTGCGTCTCCTTGACGACGCCGCTGTCGAGCGCGGCACGAATGGCCGCGATCGACGCGCCCGACAGCGCGGTCGGTCGGCCGCCAGCGGCGGCGAAGCGATGTGATATCTCCGAGGCGCCGATGTGATAGATGCGATAGAGCGCCGAGACGCGCATCATTTCCGCCTCGCTCTCGCCGACGCGACCGCCGATCGAAGCGATATCCTCCGCATCGCCGTGATCGAGCGACGTCAGATCGGTCGCCATATCGCGAAAGCTCTTGATGAACTGCTCATTGGCCTTGGACTGGCGATTCACATAGGAGGTGCGGTCGATCATCACCATCCAGCTGACCGCCGCCATGATCATCAGCAGGCCGATCACGATCCAGCCGTCGAGCGTGACCGAGCGCAGGATGATCGCCAGATAGCCGGACGACCAGCCCGCCGCCTCTTCATCGACGCTGAAGGAGACGAGCTTGCTCGGGTCGGAGCCCTGGCTGATCGCCGCGAATTTGACGAAGCCGGCCGAGCGCGCGGCCTTGGCCATCTGCAGCTCATCGATGTCGCCGACGAAACCGGGCGTCGCGGCGTCGGTCTCGGGGCCGAGCGTAGCGGCGCTCTGCAGCGCCGGCAGAACCGCGTCGAGCTTCGCATAGAGGGCGCCATCGAGATAGAGCGTCACATGGCCGGCGTCAGCGACGACGGCGATATGGCGCCAGGAGTTGGCGACCACCGGCGCGCCCGCGGCGCTGCGGCTGACCGCGCCCGCATTGGCCACCTCGACGAAAGGCGCGCCATTGTCGAGGCCGACGATGAACGCGTCGGCGCCGTCGCGGCGGCTGTAGAGAATGGCGTTGGGCGTCTGCGCCGCCGGCTTCGCCCAGAGCGACAGGCTGAAGGCGGAAGCGGCGGGAACGGCCATCGTCGGCGTGGACGGAAGCGCGACAGCCGCATGGCCGTCGAGCCTCACGCCGGAGCCGATGATGGCGCCGTCGGCGCTTTGCCCGGCGGCAGTCGCATTATGCCCCCACACGGTCGAATCCATCGCCGGCGTCCCGCGCTCGGCGAAGTGATAGGTGAGCAGAGCGTCGGGATCGTAAGTGCCCTTGGCGTCCGGCGCCGCGACGGCTTTCTTATTGCCGTAATAGAGCCAGATGTCGGTCTTGCCGCCCGCCTGCACATTGGCGCCGACCCACACCAGCGCCTCGCCGAGCAACGAGTCGAATTTCTCGATGTGATATTTGAGCGGCGTCTTGTCGTCGCCGGCGACGAAGCGAATGTCGCTGCCGTCCTCCTTCGCCGATGAGAAGCGGAAATTGCCCATATGCAAACGCACCAGCACCGGCGCGGCGCCGATCGGATCGGTGATATTGGCGCCGGTGGCGCTGGCGTCGATGGTGATCTTCTTGCGCATCTCCCATTCGTCGTTCCACCAGGCCATGGCGGAGGACGAGCACAAGGCCAGCATCGCCAGCGGCAGAAGCATCCGCGTCGCGAGGCGCGCGAGATGGGAGCGGAGCGCTACGAGGCGCGGTTCGGTTCGCATCATCATCAGAATTCACCCCAGACTCGGAAATTGAGGCGCGGCTCTCTCGCCTGCGTGTAGGTTTGGCGGACCATCGGCGTCGAATAGACGAACATGCCGCTCACATGATCGAGCAGCTTGACCCGCGCTCCGAAGCCGTAGCTCCACGGATTGAAATGCGCCTGCTGCTCCGCGAGCGGAGACAGAATTTCGGCGACGCCCTTGTCGACGAAACCGAACAAGCGCCAATCGTTGAAAACCGTGATCGGCGGCTCGCCCTCGGGCGCTCCGCGTTTGACCGTGTCCTGCAGCATCTCGCCGACGTCGGGACTGCGCAGCTCGAAGCTGCCGACCGCGCCATTGTCGCCCAGAACCTCGGATTCGAGATAGCCTCTGACGCTGTCGAGACCCCCGACGCTGATCTGCTCGCTCGACACCAGCGGACCGTCGGCGATCTGGCCGACGAAGCGCGCATAGGCCTGAAAGCCCTCCGGAAGCTCCTGCAGATGCGAGACGTCGAGATTGAAATGGGCGAAGCGTCCGCTCGCCCGGAAGCGCTTGTTGTCGAAAGCCGTCCGATCACTGCTCGGCGCCCGCATGTTCAAGGTGACCGAGGCGCTGAGCTGAGTGGTGAAGCTTTCTGTCTGATAGGCGCCGCCATAGGTGACGACGAGCGGATAATAAGTGATCGGCGACGAGGTGACGTCGGTTCCGAGCCGCACGACCTGACCATAATGCTTATAGTCGAGTCCCGCGGATACCGAGTGGTACAAATTCTCGACCGATGGCAGCGACATGATGGCGCGTGCGCCGATCGTCTGGCCGGGACCGACAACATTCACGCCGCCGACGGTCGCCACATCGCTCCGCGAAGAGAGGCCGTAGGCGAGCACGGACAGCCATTCGACATCCGGAATGCGCGCGAGATAGGAGCCGGAGAAGACTTCCGCATCCTTGGACCGCTCGGGCGCGACTTGATAGGTGAAGCTCAGCGAATGGCCGAGCTGCCACAGATTGTCATAACGAACGGTGCCGACCGTGCGCAGCGCCGATGTGTTGGGCGAGCGCCGGTTGTTGAGCTCGATATTCGCATGGACCGGCAGCTTATCCTCGACGGTGAGGTCGACGTCCACTGTGCCCGGCGTGACGCCGGCGCGCAGCGAGGGCGTCACGCGGCGGTCGGGCCATTGATTGAGCGCGACGATGTCCTTCGTCACTTTGCCGAAATCGGGGACGGTCCCCTCCTTCAGCGAGGAGGCTCGCGCTTTGATCTGGTCTACGTCGAAATAGCGCGCGTTCTTGACGCGAAGCCGGCCGACCTTCAGCTCCGCGACCTTGAGGATGACGACGCCGCCCTTCACGCTCTGCTGAGGCACGGAGACGCCGACGGTCTGAAAGCCTCTGTCGTGATAGGCCTTCTCCAGCGCGGCGCGGGCCTTCTCGACATCATCCGAGGTTCGGCCGGGACCGAGGAACGGATAGATCGCCTCCTCGACATCGACCTGCGTCAGCCGATCGGCGCCCTCGACGGCGAAATCGTCGATGTCGAAGCGCGCCGGCGGAGCTGGCTTGCTCGCCGCCTCCTTGGCGGCGGCGGCGGCGTTGCCCGCGGCGGGGGAAGATTTGCCCGCATCATCGGACGCGGCGGCGCGCCTCTGCGCTTCGCCCTCCCCCGTTTTCGCGGCGCTCGTCGACCACGCCGGCGACGCCGCCGCCGTCAAAGCCCCGAAAGCCACGAAAACGGCGATGGCGGAACGATCGAAATCGCCCCGGAGCCGCAAGCATCTGCGGGCTCCCGCCTCACCCTTGGACAGAACCATCCTGCCTCTCACGCCACAGCGAAACGTCGCTTCGGGGCCTCCCGGAGCGACGAAAAACAAACGTCCTCTCTCTGAAGACGACGGAGCCCGAGCCGACCCGAAAAAAAAATCGTCGGGAATCCGAAAAAACTTTCGGGTCCGAGACAGGGGCGTCGAAGGTGGGAAAGGGAGCGACAACGACCCGGGGGTCAGCGCCTCGGACGATGACCAAAGGAGATCAGCGCGCCGCGCCAGCTCCTCCGAGGCGCGGCCGCCGCACGCGCCTTGTCGGCGTGCGCCTCCTCGGCGAGCTCCCGCGCCGCGGCGCGAATGCGTCGCCACAGGCGCGCCGCATCGCGGAACGCCTCTTCATGAAGCGGGCTCGCTTCGCGCCAGCGCTGCAGCGCCTCGAGATCGGCGTCGGTCGCCTCGCCCGACTTCAGTCGCACGATCCAGCTCAGCGCTTCGTCGAGGAGATGGCGAGGCTCACCGGAGAGCGCCGGCTCTCCGCGAGGCTCCAAGATCGGGCGAGCATCTGAAAAATCGCGATTTTCCCGCCCGATGTCCATTCGCGTCCCGGATGCGCCGTCGTGACGATCGTCTTCCCGCTCCGCCGGCGCACGGCGAAACGCCCGAAAAAAAGCCGGCGGCGAAGCCGAAGACGTCGCGGCCGATCCTTCACATGGTTAGACGATCGGCGGCTTTCTATCCCGAAAGACGATTTTGGAGAATTTCCATTCGTGGAGCGTCAGGCCCGCGGCCGCGGCCCGCCGAGACGCGCCACCGGCTTGCGGCTGAGACTGTCGGCGCAATGCGTCAAGGCGTGCTTCAGATCGGTCTCGACGGTGCGCGTCGTCACCTGCAGGCTGGTCGCCACCTCCTGCGCCGTCCGGCCCTCGATGGCGATCCGCTGCAGCACCTCTCGGCGCCGGGGCGGCAGCTGCGCCATCGCGCGCTTGAACGCCTCGATCTCGGAGCGCGCCTCGGCGACCCGCGACGGGTCCGGCGATTCGTCGCAAAGGTCGAGCAGCACGTCCACGGACGCCGCGCTCAGGCGGCGCAGCCCGGCCTTCTTGTGGTCCTTGGCGATGTTGATCGCCGTGCAGAAGATATAGTCCTTGGGGCTGCGCACCGGGGTCGCATCATTGACCCGGTCGAGACGCAGAAACGCCTCGTGCAGCGCCTCATGCGCGAAATCCGACGAGCCCAGTCGCCTCGTCAGCTGCTTGACCAGCTCGTCATAGCTCTGCACGAGCTGGCTGCACAAACGCGCGCGGTTGGTTTCGATCACGTCACACCCGCCCCGAGCCGCCGGTCCTCCAGACGCCGGAGGCTCGGGCTAACTACCGAGGCTGCGCTACAGATTTGTGACGCTCACGCCGACGCCGCCTTTAGCTCGCCGCCGTCGGCCATCATCCCGCCCTCGCCGGGCCATAATCGCCGCGCCCGACGGCGGCGTCGCCATAGAGCTAACAAGTTGCTCATACGCTTGTTTTGTCGGGAGGAGGCGACGGCGCGGCGCGTGACCGCGCCCAAGGAGTCATCGCGCTGTCATATATTCCACGTGATATCCCGCGGTCGCGGCAGCGGCGCCTCGCGGCCATTTTCGCCCCGCGGCCAGGACGAGCGCGCGGCCTCCTGGCGTTCCCGCGATGCGCGGATGCGAGCCGCCGCGGCGGCGGACGAACAGGAAAGAGGAGCATGGGCGAGAAACCCGAGATCACAGTGGGGACCGACAGCCCCGCCATTTCTCTGCAGCGGACATTCGACGCGCCGCCGTCGCGCGTATTCGAGGCGTTCACACGCGCCGAGGGCGTCGAGCGCTGGTTCCGGCCGAGCGGCCTCCGCCTCCTCGAATGCGAGATCGATTTGCGCGTCGGCGGCAGCTGGCGCGTCGCGCTGCGCGGGCCGCAGGGCGAGACGCATCGCCTCGGCGGCGAATATCGCGAGATCGACCCGCCGCGCCGGCTCGTGCAGACGCTGCGCTCCGACGACGCGCCGCAGATCGAAGCGGTGGAGACCCTCGTCTTCACCGAAGTCGACGGCAAGACGCGGCTGACCAGCGCCGTGGACCATATGTCCATGGAGGGCCGCGACCGCCACATCGCCTCCGGTCTGGAGAAGCGCGCGGCGCAATTGCTCGATCGGCTCGATGAGCATCTCCAATTCGGCTCCGCGGCGGCGGAAACCGAATCGGATCCGCCTTTCGCCGCGCCGGCCGACCGCAAGCCCGCGCGAATCGGCCCAATCGCGGCGGCGCTCGCCGCTCTCGTGGCGCTCGTCGGCGCCGGCGCCTATTGGACCTCGCATCGGGAGCCGAGCGGTGGCGCCGCAGCGCCCGCGTCCGCGGCGCGGAAGGTGAGCGCTTCGGGCTCGCTCGTCGCCGTCGGCGCGGTTCCCTTGCGCGCCGGACTCGCCGGCGCGATCGAGCTGGTCGATTGCGAGGTTGGCGGCGAGGTCGCGGTCGGCACAGTGTGCGCGACTATCGACGAGCGCGACCATGAGGCCGCACGCGACCGCGCCGAAACAGCGCTCGCCGCCGCGCAGGAGCGGCTCCAGAGCGAAAGATCGCGCGTCGAGCTGGCGACGGATGCGGTGGAACGCGAGAAGCGCGCGGGCAAGCGCCGGGCCGGCGCGCGCGCTGCGGACAAGGCGCAGGCGGCGCTCGCCGACGCGCAACGGCGAGAGGCGCAGGCCGAGACAGCGTTCAACGAAGCGCAGGCGGCGTTCGCATCGGCGATCGAGACGGTGACGAAGTCGCGTATCCTGTCGTCGATCGACGGCGCGGTGGTCTCGCGCAACGCCGAGGTCGGCGCGAAGGTCGCCGAGGCCGACGAACTGTTCGTCGTCGCCCCCGCGCCCCTGGCGCTGCAGATCGAGGCCCATGCGGCGGATGCGAGCGCGGTCCATGTCGGCGACAAGGCGAGCTTCACAGTGGACGCGCTCGGCGACCGCGCCTTCACCGGAACCGTCGCCAAGCTCGGCGAGGCCGATCTCGTCGTCATCGACGCCGCCGATCCGGACCATGCGCTGAAACCCGGCATGACCGCCAATGTCGAGATCGAGACCGGCGCGCGGCCTCAATAGCCGCGCGCGGCGCCCGCCGGCGAGCGCGGATCATTGACGCCGGCGATCACGCCGCCTTCGACGGCGATCGCCTCGCAGGCGCCGAAGGGCGCGTGATCCTCGATGCTGTGGCCCATCTCCTCGAGCCGTCGCCGCGTCTCCTGTGTGAGCGCGCCCGGCTCGGCGAGAACCACATCGGGCAGCCATTGGTGGTGAATGCGCGGCGCCGACACCGCCCGCTCGAGGCTCATGTGATGATCGACGACGTTCAGCAATGTCTGCAGCGTCACCGAGATGATGCGCGGACCATTGGGGCTGCCGAGCACGAGCGCGACCTTGCCGCCCTTCGTCACAATGGTCGGCGACATGGAGGAGAGCGGCCGCTTGCCCGGCGCGATCGCATTGGCGCCGCCCTGCACCAGACCGAAGCCGTTGGATGCGCCCGGCCGCGCGGAAAAATCATCCATCTCGTCATTGAGCAGCACGCCCGTCTCCGGCGCCATGACCTGCGCGCCGAACACGCCGTTGAGCGTGTAGGTCACGGCGACGGCGGAGCCCTCCTCGTCGAGGATGGAGTAATGCGTGGTCTCCATCCGCTCGCGCAGCTCAGCGCCGCGCCCGAGATCCGCGGAGCGCGTCGCATGCTCGGGCGATATTTTCGCTCGTATGTCGGCGGCATAGGGTTTGGAGGTCAGCCGCTCGACCGGATTGCGCATGAAATCCGGATCGCCGAGCAGAAGATTGCGGTCCTTGAATGCATGGCGCTCCGCCTCGATCATGAGATGCAGCGACTGCGGCGTGTGAAAGCCGAGGCCGGCGAGGTCATAGCCCTCGAGAATATTGGCGATCTCGCAGAGCGCGACGCCGCCCGAGCTCGGCGGCGCCGAGGAGAGGATCGCATAGCCGCGATAGGCGCAGCGCACGGGCGCGCGCTCCTCGACGCGATAGCGCATGAAATCGAGGGCGGAAATGACGCCGTTCGCGGCCGCGGCGGCGCGTTCGATCGCCTGCGGAACGCGCCCTTCGTAAAAGGCGCGCGGCCCTCGCGCCGCGATTTCGCGCAGCAGACGCGCGAGATCGCTCTGCACGAGTCGATCGCCCGCCTGCAGAGGCGAGCCGTCGGCGCGAAAGAAAATCCTCGCGGCGGCGGGATCGTCCTTCAGCCGCCGCGCCGCCCGTAATGGTGGCAGATCGCTCTCCTCGAGCGTGAAGCCCTGCTCGGCGAGCATGATCGCCGGCGCGATCAGGCTCTCGCGCGGCAGGCGCCCGTATTTTTCGCGCGCGCTCTCGAGGCCGAGCACGGTTCCCGGAACGCCGACGGCGCGAAAGCCGATGCGGCTCGCGTCCGGAATGACGCCGCCCGAGGCGTCGAGATACATGTCGGCGGACGCCGCCGCCGGCGCGCTCTCACGGAAATCGAGAAAGCGCTCCTCACCATCGGCGCGATGCAGCAGCAGAAATCCGCCGCCGCCGAGATTGCCGCAGCAAGGATGCACGACCGCGAGCGCATAGCCGACGGCCACCGCGGCGTCGATGGCGTTGCCGCCCGCTTTCAGCACCGAGAGCCCGATCTCGCTCGCGAGCCTGTGCTCGGTGACGACCATGCCGCGCCGCCCGGTCGCCACGGGCTCTGCCGCGGCGGCGAAGGCGAGGAAGATAACAACGGCGACGGCGAATAGGCGTTTCATCATTCGGTCCCGTGTGAGCGACGACGTCCGGGTCGTCATTGCGAGCGTAGCGAAGCAATCCTTCAGCCGCGCGGCGACTCCATTGTTGGTTCGCGCCCCTACTCGCTGCTCCCCAGCGCCTCCCCGCCCACCAGCACGAATCCCCGGCTGCGGCCGTCATTGCCGGCGTCGATGGTGTTCATCGCGGCATAGAGCTCGGCGGCGGCGATCCACACGGGCGGATATTTGTAGCGCGCCACATCGAGCACGAGAAAGCGGTCTGTCTTGCCGTCATAAGCGGCGAGCGGCGAAATATGCCCGCCGCGCTGCTGTCCGAGCGCCGAGCGCAGATAATTGACGACGACGTGACGCCGCTTGCGCGACAGATGATCGACCGCGAGCGCGCGGAACTCCTCGAGCGAGGACGCAGCGGCGTGGACCGCGCGCGCCGAAAGGCCGAAGCTCGCAAAGAGCGCGCCGAGCTCGTCCAACGTCATGCCCCTCTGCAGAATGCTGTCGCGACGCACGATCGCCTCGGTGCGGTCGCTGAACACATTCTCCTGCGTGAAGCTCGCCGCATCGACGCCGGCCGCGGCGACCTCGAGGCTGTTGAGCACCATCACCAGCGTCGCGACGCCGCAGAAGGCGCCATTGGTCTGGCTGACGAACTCGGCCGCGAGCGGCCAATAGGCCTCGCGCGCATCGGCTTCGAGGAGCCATTCGCGCCCCTGCGCGCTGCGCAGATCGACGAGATTTTCCGCGAGCGGCAGCCGTTCCGCCCGCGCCGCGGAGACGGCGAGAGCGAGAGTGAAGGCGACGCGCGCGAGCAGTGCAACAAATGAGCGGCGGGGGATCGTCATCATCGTCTCGGAGCTGCGCAGGCTTAGCTGCGGCGCAAGGCCTCGCTACAGAACAGAGTAGAACCGCCGGGCTCGGCGCGCAATCGCCGTCGAAATCCGCGCTCGTCGAGGCGCAGCGCTACGCATCCCCGACCATCCGACCCGCAGCAGTGGCGTTGCGTTCGACGAATGTGGCATATTCCATCACGATCCGGCGCTCGACGCGCGCTTTCCGATATATCTTCGGCGCGCCGCTCGAAGCGTAATGTCGCGCCCTCTACATAGACAGGGAGACTTCTCATGTCGGGACCCGCTCTCTTCGAGCCGATCCGCGTTCGCGATCTTACACTCGTCAATCGCATCGTGATCGCTCCCATGTGCCAATATTCGGCCGAGAACGGCTGCATGAACGATTGGCACCTCATTCATCTCGGCCATCTCGCGCATTCCGGCGCGGCGCTGCTGACGATCGAGGCGACCGCAGTCACGCCCGAGGGCCGCATCACTTACGGCGACGTCGGGCTGTGGAACGACGAAACGGAATCGGCGATGCGCCGCATTTTGGACGGCGTGCGGCGCTGGTCCGACATGCCGATCGCGATCCAGCTCGCCCATGCGGGCCGCAAGGCTTCGACCGAAGTCCCCTGGCAGGGCGGCGCGCAGCTCGCCCCCGATCACCCGCACGGCTGGCGGACCGAGGCGCCCTCCCCCATTCCCCATGCGCCCGACGAGGCGGCTCCGCAGGCGCTCGACAAAGACGGGCTGCGCCGCATTCGCGACGCCTTCGCGAGCGCGGCGACTCGCGCGGCGCGGCTCGGGATCGAGCTCATCCAGCTGCATGCGGCGCATGGCTATCTGATGCACCAATTCCTCTCGCCACTCTCCAATCGGCGCGACGACGAGTATGGCGGCTCGCCGGAAAACCGCATGCGCTTTCCGCTCGAGGTGTTCGACGCCGTTCGCTCGGCCTTTCCCGCCGACAAGCCGGTGTCCGTGCGCGTCTCGGGAACGGATTGGGTCGAGGGCGGCTGGACGATAGACGAGACCGTCGCTTTCGCGAAAGCGCTGGCGGCGCGCGGCTGCGACGCCATTCACGTGTCGAGCGGTGGCTTGCATCCGGCGCAGGCGATTCCCGTCGGGCCGAGCTATCAGGTTCCGCTCGCCCGCGCCGTCAAGAGCGCGGTCGATATTCCGGTGATCGCCGTCGGGCTCATCACCGGCTTCGAGCAGGCGGAGGCGATCGTCGCGACCGGCGACGCCGACATGATCGCGATCGCGCGCACCATTCTCTATGATCCGCGCTGGCCCTGGCATGCGGCGGCGGCGCTCGGCGCGCGCGTGCGCGCGCCCCGGCAATATCTGCGGTCGCAGCCGCATCAATTCCGGTCTTTGTTCGACCTTCCTTGATCCGGCGGCCGGCGGCGAGGCTCATCGTTCCGCCGCCGCCACATGGCGCTTCACCGCCAGAAAGCTGTCGGGCGTCACCGACACGGAATCGATGCCGCATTCGACCAGGAATTCGGCGAATTCCGGATGATCGCTCGGCGCCTGCCCGCACAGGCCGACCTTGGCGCCGGCCTCGCGCGCGCTCGCGATCACCGTGCGGATCATCCATTTCACCGCCTCGTCCTGCTCATCGAACAATTGCGCGAGCTCGGCCGAATCGCGGTCGACGCCGAGCGTCAGCTGCGTGAGGTCGTTGCTGCCGATGGAGAAGCCGTCGAAACGTTCGGCGAAGGCCTTCGCCAGAATGACATTGGACGGAATCTCGCACATCACATAGACCTGCAAGCCATTCTCGCCGCGCTTCAGCCCATTGGCCGCCATCGTCTCCAGCACGCGGTCCGCCTCCTTCGGCGAGCGGCAGAAGGGGATCATCACGACGACATTGGCAAAGCCCATCTCCTCGCGCAGCCGGCGGATGGCGCGGCATTCGAGCGCGAAACCGTCACGATAGCGCGGCGAATAATAGCGCGAGGCGCCGCGAAATCCGATCATCGGATTTTCTTCTTTCGGCTCGAACTGCGCGCCGCCGATCAATTGGGCGTATTCATTGGTCTTGAAATCGCTCATGCGCACAATGACCGGCCGCGGATGGAATGCCGCCGCGATGCGTCCGAGCGCGCGCGACAGACGGTCGACGAAATATTCCGTCTTGTCGTCATAGCCGATCGTCGCCTCGGCGATCTTACGCTTGGCCTCCTCGTCCTTAAGGCTGTCGAAGCCAACGAGCGCCATCGGGTGAATCTTGATGTCGTTATTGACGACGAACTCCATGCGCGCGAGGCCGACGCCATCGGCTGGAAGACGCCACCAGCGAAAGGCCGCCGCCGGATCGGCGAGATTGAGCATCACCTTCACGCGTGTTTCCGGAACAGCGGAGAGGTCGAGCTCCTCGGCTTCGAAATCGGCGACGCCTTCATAGACGAATCCTGTGTCGCCCTCGGCGCAGGAGAGAGTGACGGTCTGCTGGTCGTGCAGCAGGCGCGTCGCGTCGCTCGCGCCGACGATCGCCGGCAATCCCAATTCGCGGCTGACGATGGCCGCATGCGAGGTGCGGCCGCCATGCTCGGTGACGATGGCGGCGGCGCGTTTCATGATCGGCGCCCAATCGGGATCGGTGGTGCGCGTCACCAATATCGCGCCATCGACGAAACGGCCGATGTCGCGCACATCCTCGATCACGCAAATCTCGCCGGACGTCACGGCGTCGCCGATCGCGAGGCCCGAGCAGATCATCCGGCCCTTGCGACGAATGTGATAGGTCGCGAGCGCGCTCGCGCCGCGGCGCGACTGCACCGTTTCTGGGCGCGCCTGCACGATGTAGAGCAAGCCGGTCTCGCCGTCCTTGGCCCATTCCATATCCATCGGCCGGCCGTAATGCTCCTCGATGAGACGCGCCCAGCGCGCGAGCTCGAGAATTTCCGCGTCGGCGAGGACGAAAGCGGCGCGCTCGGCTTTCGAGGTCGGAACGACGCGCGTCGGCTTGTCGCCGTCCTGCGCATAGATCATCTTGATCGTCTTGGCGCCGCGCTTCTTCTCGATGATCGGCGTCAGCGCGGCGTCGGAGAGGAAGGGCTTGAACACGACATATTCGTCCGGATCGACGGCGCCCTGCACGACCGTCTCGCCGAGCCCGAAGGCGGCGTCGATCAGCACGACCTTGTCGAAGCCGGTCTCGGTGTCGAGCGAGAACATCACGCCCGCCCCGCCGATGTCCGAGCGCACCATGAGCTGCACGCCGACCGACAGCGCGACCTTCATATGGTCGAAGCCCTGCGCCTTGCGATAGGCGATGGCGCGGTCGGTGAACAGCGAGGCGTAGCAGCGCCGGCAGGCGTCGAGCAGCGCGCGCTCGCCGCGAATATTGAGATAGGTCTCCTGCTGCCCGGCGAAGCTCGCATTCGGCAAATCCTCGGCGGTAGCGCTCGACCGCACGGCGACGTCCGGCTCCGCCGCGCCGACGCGCCGGCCGAGCTCGCGATAGGCCTCGACGATCGCGCTCGCCATCTCGGGCGACCAGCGGCCGCGCAGAATGGCGCCGCGAATGGTCGCGCCCGCCTCGGCGAGCGCGACGCGCCCGTCCTCGAGCTCGGCCAGAGTCGCGGCGATGCATTTGGTGAGATCATTGCTCGAGAGGAAGCGCCGAAAAGCGTCCGCCGTGGTGGCGAAGCCGGGCGGCGTCCGCACGCCTCTGCTCGTGAGATGAATGATCATCTCGCCGAGCGAGGCGTTCTTGCCGCCGACGCTCGCCACGTCCTCGCGCGTCACCTGCTCGAGCCAGACGACATTGGCTGCGGCGTCGGTCATTCGCTCCTCCCTCGGCGGTCTCGCGGCGAGCGAATGCGCGGCTTCGCTCGGCCATTCATCCCTGCAACATGGGAGCGGCGCCCGCCCGAGGCAACGCCGACGCGACGCCGTGGCGGAAAATGCGAGGAAAGAGTCTCGGTCCGAACGCGAGCCTCGAAGGCTGCGCGGACACGCCCGAGGGGAGCGTGTCCGTCGTAAGTCTCGCCGCTCAGAACTCCGCGCGGATCGAGGCGAGGAAGGTGCGCGGCGCGCCGGGCATGATGATGCCGCGGCTCTGCGAGTTCACATAATAGACGGAGTCGAACAGGTTCTTCACATTGAGCTGCACGGTCACATTCTTCGTCCAGGGCAACTCCGGCGGCTGGAAGGAATAGGCGATCATCGCATTGGCGCTCGCATAGGCCGGCAGCTGGAAGGTATTGGCGTTGTCGCCCTGCCGCTCGCCGACCACATTGAGGCCGCCGCCGAGACTGAGCCCTTTGAACTCTCCATCGGCGTCATATTTCACCCAGATGTTTCCGGAATCGATCGGGGCGTTGATCAATCTGCGCCCGATATTGGCGACATTGGCGTCCTTGGTGATGCGGACGGTGTCATGGCTGTAGTTGCCGATCAGGCTCCAATTGTCGTCGATGCGCCCGGCGATGTCGACTTCGAATCCATTGCTTTCGATCTCGCCGACCGGCGTCTGGTAGGGTGTGAGGCCGACGGTCTGGAGAATGCCCGATTTGGTGATGGCGAAATAGGCCATGCTCGCGGTCAATCTGCCATCCAGCAGCTCCGCCTTCACGCCGCCTTCGAATTGCTCGCCCTTTTGGGGCCGGAAAGGCGGCTGGCCGGGAACGGGAAGGCCGTTCGTCGTGCCGAAGGACTGCGAATAGCTCCCGTAGAAAGACACCCACTCCGTGGGTTGAAGGACGACGCCGACCCGCGGGCTGAACGCCTTGTCGGAGGATCCGAGATAGCCGAAACCAGTGTTCGAATCATATGCCGCCGTCGTCTGCGCATAGGATGAGTTGCCTTCGCCATAGCCGTAGTTCGCCCAGTCGTAGCGTCCGCCGAGCAGCAGATGCACTTTATCGTTCAGGAACGAGATATAGTCCTGCGCATAGACGCCTTTCCAGCTCTGGCGAAACCTCCAATAGAAATTATTCTGCGGCTTCGCATAGGTAGAAAAACTGTAAGTCGGAGCATACATGTTGATCGAGCCGACGCTGTCTACGGGGCCGGACACGCCGGCGTCATTGTCGGCCTCTTTGAAATAGTCGAAGCCGACCAGAATGGAGTGCTGGAAGGGGCCGGTTTCGAATTTACCGTGGAGGTCGAGATTCGTGGCGAGATAATTTCGCTGATTGTCCACATCCCACACGCCGCGCGTGATATCGCCCGTTTTCTCGTCGATATTGTCGAAAGTCGCGACTCTTTGCGCCCAGTCGATCGCCGTATAGCTGAATCGATTGGTCAGGCTCCAATCCTTGTCGAATTCATAGGTCCAGTCGAAGCCGATGAACTTGCGGTCCATGCGGCTCGGATTGGCGGCCGTCACCGCCGGATCCTGAAGATAGCGGCTGATCGGAATGTTGGCGGGCCGGTTTCCGACTGCCGGAATCACATTGTTGTAATCCGAGACGAAGATCTCGTTCTGATATTCCGCGTCGATGTTCAGCCGAAACTGTTCGGTCGGCTGGTAGGTGAGCGTCGGGGCGACGAAGGCGTCCTGATTGAAGACGAAGTCTCGAAAAGAGTCGCTGCGGTCGAACGAGACGTTCATGCGATAGAGCCAGCTCTTGTCGTCGGTCAACGGCCCGGTCGCATCGACGCTCGTGCGCGTCCTCCCCCAGGATCCCGCTTGCTCCTGCACCGAGAAATAGGGATCGGCGAGCGGGCGCTTCACCACCAGATTGACCACGCCGCCAGGCTCGAGCCGACCGAACAGCATCGCCGCCGGCCCTTTGAGCACCTCGATCGACTGCAGATTGGCGGTCTGCAGATGCGTGATGTTCGGCGCTTTCAGATTCTGCCGATAGATGCTGGCGTTGGGCAGCCCGCGGATGGTGAAGCCATCGTAGAAGAGGTTGCCGTTGGGCTGGACGCTGCTGACATTGCCGACGATGCCGTCCTGGACCGAAATGGCCCCCTGGTCGTCGAGCGCCTGCCGGGGCACCACCTGAACGCTGAAAGGCGTCTTCAGAATCGAAATATCGGATTTGCCGGTGACGGACGGTCCGGTGACATTATAGCCGGTGAAGCGGCCGCCGAGCCCGGAGCCGTGCTGGCTGTCGCCCGGCTTATCGGCGTGATTGGTCCGCTTCTTTTCATCGGCTCCGATGTCGATTGTCGGCAGCGCCTCGGCGCCGGCGTCGTTGCGCACCGTATCGGCCTGCGCCAGCACGATCGACACATTGCCTTCGACATCGGCGAAGCGATAGGCGTAGCCCGTGCCGGCGAGCAGTCGATCCAGCCCCTCGCGCAGCTTGTAACGGCCGGAGAGTCCGGGCGAGGTCAGGCGCCGCGTCGCGCGCGCATCATAGAGCAGATGAAAGCCGTTTCTCTCCGCGAAGGCGGTGAGCGCGGTGGACATGGAGCCCGCCGGAATCGCGTAATCCTGCACGGCGTCGGCCATCACATTCTGCGGCGGAATAGCCGCCTCCGCCGGGGCGGATGGCGCTCCGAGAGCAAAAGCGCTCACCGCCATCGCCGCCAGCGTCGAATCCATTCCTCTGCCCTCACGAGACGCCCTTGGCCGCGCCGCATTCCATCCCATGTGTCGATCTCCGTGAATTATCCGCAGGGGCCCCGACGCCCCTGTTTCCTTCCACGTGGAGACCGAAAATTCGGAACCTCGATCGGTGAGAAAAATTTCGAAAAGCCGCTGATCGCGAAATGCGCGCGCCCTCCCGGCCTCACTCGTAGAGGATGACCATCATTTCAGTGAAATGCACCGAGCGCAGGCCGAGAAACAGCTCGATCTCGCGCAAAGCCTGGCGCGGATCGCCGGCGGGGAGCACCGCCGTCACCGGCCGCGCGCAAATCTCTCGCGTCGCGCATTCGACGAAGCCGCGGCGATAGCGGCCGAGCGCTCGGAGCACCTCGCCGAGCGGGCGATCCTCGAAGACGAGGCTGCCGCGCCGCCAGGCGGCGAGGCTGCGCGGCGCCGGCGACGGCTGCGCGGGCGGCGACTGCGCCGCAAAGCTCGTCTGCCGCCCTTCTTCGACGATCACCATCTCGCCCTTGCTGGCGACGGCGACGCTGTGCTCGCCGACAGCCACGCGCGCGCCGCCATCGACGATGTCGACATCGAAAGTCGTGCCGAGATCGGTGACCGTCCCGCCCCCGGCCTCCACCACGAAAGGCCGCGCGGGATCGTTCACCACCTCGAACCAGGCCTCGCCCTCGAGCAGGCTCACGCGCCGCTCACCCTCGGTGAAGCGCAGCGCGATCGCCGAACGCGCGTCGAGCGTGACCGTCGAGCCGTCGCTCAGCGTCACCACGCGCGTCTCGCCGGTTCCGGTCGCGACATTCGCGCGCAGCATGATCGAGAGCGGACCGATCGCGACATAGATTGCGAGGCTGGCCGCGAGCGCGACCGCAGCGCCGGCTACGAGACGTTCGCGGCGCCGCGTCTTTGCCGGCGCCTGCGCCCGCCGGGCGCGCCGCACGCTGCGAACATGGGCGTACGTGCGCTCGATATCGGCATAGGCCGCCGCATGCGCCGGATCGGCCGCGCGCCACGCCTCGAACCGGGCCCGCTCCTCGCGCGAAAAACCCGCCCGCGAGACGACCCACCATTCGATGGCGGCCGCGCGCGCCTCCTGCGCCGGCGAGCGGTCGCGGTCATGCGTCATGGCGACGTCCGTTGCGGCCCCGAAGAGACGGCGCCTCGATCTCATATAGGCTATGACGAAGACGAGCCGAAAGCGGAACCTCGCCGAGGGAAAAAATCACCGACAGCCCCATCAATCGAGCGCCGCGCGGCAGATTTGCATCGCATGGGCGAGATGCTTGCGCACCATGCGGTCGGAAATGCCGAGGCGCCGCGCGATCTCGGCGACGCTCATATCCTCCATGCTGAGCTCGAACACCTCCCGGCAGCGGGGCGGCAGAGCGTCGACCGCGGAATCGAGCAGGCGCGACTTGCGGTCGTGCTCCATGCGCTCCTCGGGCGGCGCCTCGTCGGAAGGCGCGTCGTCGAGCTCCTGTCCCGGACGCAGCAAGGCGGTTTCGGTCTTGCGCTTGCGGGCGAAATCGCGGGCGAGATTGATGGCGATCTTCTGCAGCAGCGCGGGCGGATCGGCGACGGCCTCGAGCTGCCCCCTCCCCAGCACGCGCACAAAGGCGTCCTGCACCAGATCGGGCGCCGCGTCGCGGCCCACCTTGCGGGTGAAATAGCGCAAAATCGCGCGCTGATTGCGCTCGAACAAGTCGCGGGCGAGCGACTTTTTGTCGTCGAACATGGGAGGCTCCAGAGGGAGCGAAAGGAAGGCTGTCCGGTTTCGGGCGCCGCCGCGCAAGGGCGCCGGCGCGCGCTCTCAAGCGAGACGCGGCGGCGCGCGCTGCGACCAGGAGCCGATCCAGCCGGGCGGCGGACCCCGGTCCGCGAACGCAGGCGGCGCGGACCCACGCCCATCCGCCGCCGGAAAAGCCAGGACCGCATTTGGTCCAGCCAGCGCCAGCCAATGGGAAAAGCCATCGAGATGGCCGGCCCGGCAGGGGACACAGCACTCGCAAGCCGAACCGTGCTCGGGCGTGGGCCAGCCGCCGTCGCGAGCGGCGCAGACTCCAGCGTCCGTGGAGGAGTGGCCTGCGCCCGGCGAAGCGGCGCCGAACGCCAGTCCCTGCAGCAGGAGGCCCCATGCGAAAAGCCCCGCGATCAAGACGCGAGCGAGTCTTTCCGGCAGTGGCGCGAGCCTGTCCATGATGACAACGAACGCTGCGGCCGAGCCCGAGTCAAGCACGGCGCATTGAAAGCTTGATGAAAGCCTCGCCCTGTTGCAGCTTCGCCACAGCGCGGATGGTCGTCCCTTTTGGTTGCGGGCGTTATCGACGTCGCGGCCGAGGAGGACGAGACTATTCTCGTCCTCCGCTCGAGCGCCTGCGATCAAGGTCCTGTTGCAGAACCGCCACAGGGTCAGAGCGCGAAGCGTCCGGCCAGCACCTCCTCGAGCGCGGCGGTCTCGCTCATCAGCCGCGCCGCCGCGCGCAGCAGCGGGGCGGCCAGCGCGCCGCCGCTGCCCTCGCCGAGCCGCATGGAGAGATCGAGCAGCGGGCGCGCGCCAATCGCCGCCATCATGCCGGCATGGCCGCGCTCGGCCGAGACATGGGCGAAGATCAACCGCTCGGACAGTCCCGGCGACAGCCGCAGCGCCGCGAGCGCGGCGGCGCTGGAGATGAAGCCGTCGACCACCATCGCCTTGCCCGCCGCCGCTCCGCCGAGGAAGGCGCCCGCCATCATGGCGATCTCCAGCCCGCCGAACTCCCCGAGCACCGCCAAAGGCTCGGTCGCGCTCGTCCGCGCCGCCGCGCGCTCCAGCGCCGCATATTTACGCGCGAGACCCTCGCTGTCATGGCCGGCTCCGGCGCCGACGCAATCGGCGAGAGGCGCCGGAGCGAGACGATGCATGATCAGCGCCGCCGCAGCGCTGTTGCCGATGCCCATCTCGCCGATCACCAGCGCCTCGGCGCCCGAGGCCGCCGCAATCTCGGAGCCGCGAATGAGCGCCGCCTCGACCTCGGCCTCGGTCAGCGCCGGCTCGACCGCGGCGTTGCGCGAGCCGCGCCGGATCTTGGCGTCGATAAGGCCCGCATGGGCGGGAAGATCGGCGTCCACCCCGGCGTCGACGACCACCACCTCGACCCCGCAGGCGGCGGCCAGCGCATTGACGCTGGCGCGGCCGGCGAGGAAAGTCGCCGTCATCGCCGTGGTGACGGCGGAGGGATAAGCGGAGACGCCCTCGGCCGTGAGTCCATGGTCGCCGGCGAAGACGAATGCCGTCACGCGCTCGATCCGCGGCTTCTCGGTTCCCTGGATCAGCGCCAGCTGTAAGGCGAGGTCCTCGAGCCGGCCGAGCGAGCCCGGCGGCTTGGCGAGGCCGTCGAGCCGCGCGCGCAGGCGCGCCGCGAAAGCGGGATCGAAGGGGGGCAGGACGGGAGGTTGATAGGTCAAAGGCCGGCGATCCTTGCGATGGCGTCGATATCGAGGCTGCGCCGCAGCGTCTCGGCGAGCTGGTCGAGAGCGGCCTCCACCGCCTCGCCATGATCGCCGCCGGCGGAGGCGCCGCCGAAGCGGGCGAGCAGAGCGGCGCGCGCGGCGCCCTGGTCGAAGAGGCCGTGGATATAGGCGCCGGCGATGCGGCCGTCGGCGCTGACCGCGCCCTCGGCGGCGCCGTCGGCGCGCCGCAGCAACGGCCGGCCGAGCGCGGCGCCGACAGTGACGCCCGCATGTATCTCATAGCCCGCGAAGGCCGCCCCGCCGTCGGCGAGCGCGCCGCTCACCGGCCGCACGGTCTTCTCGCGCGCGAGCACGGTGTCGAGGTCGAGAAGGCCGAGGCCCGCGGCCTCGCCGGCCGGCCCCTCGAGGCCATGGGGATCGGCGATGCGGCGCCCGAGCATCTGAAAGCCGCCGCAGAGGCCGAGCACGCCGCCACCCCTGCGGACATGGGCCGCTATGTCGATGTCCCAGCCCTGCGCGCGCAGAAAGGCGAGATCGGCGATGGTCGCCTTGGTTCCGGGCAGGATCAGCAGATCGACGTCGCCGGGCAGCGGACGGCCCGGCTCGACGAAGCCGAAGGCGACGCCGGGCTCGGCCCGCAGCGGATCGAGATCGTCGAAATTGGCGATGTGCGGAAAGAGCAGAGCGGCGACGCGCAGCTTGCGCCCCGCGCCGGCCGGCGCACGGTCCAGCGCCACCGCGTCCTCGGCCGGCAGCAGCCGCGCCGCCGGCGCGAAAGGGACCATGCCGAGATCGCGCCAGCCGGTGCGCGCGACGATCTCGCGACGCCCTGCGTCGAAGAGCCGTGGATCGCCGCGGAACTTGTTGACGATGAAACCCTCGATGCGGCCGCGGTCGGCGTCGTCCAGCACCGCATGGGCTCCGACCAGCGCCGCGATCACATGGCCGCGCTCGATATCGCCGACGAGCACGACCGGGAGGTCGGCTGCATGGGCGAAGCCCATATTGGCGATGTCCCCGGCGCGAAGATTGGTCTCGGCCGGGCTGCCCGCGCCCTCGACCAGCACCAGATCCGCCTCGGCCGCGAGCCGGCGAAAACTGTCGAGCGCCAGATCCAGCAGCGCCGCCCGTCGGACAAGAAAATCCTGCGCCTGCAGCTCGCCGGCCACGCGCCCGCGCAGGATCAGCTGCGCGCCGATATCGCTCTGCGGCTTCAGCAGCACCGGATTCATATGGACGGTCGGCTCCGTGCGGCAGGCGCGCGCCTGCAGCGCCTGGGCGCGGCCGATCTCGCCGCCGCCGCGCGTCGCCGCGGCGTTGTTGCTCATATTCTGCGATTTGAACGGCCGCACCACGAGGCCGCGGTCGGCGAACACGCGGCACAGGCCCGCGACGAGGGTCGATTTGCCCACGTCCGAGCCGCAACCCTGCACCATCAGCGCCGCCGCCATGCCGCCCCCGCCGCCAGCAGCCACAACAGGCCACAAGCTCCGACATAAACGCCCATGCCGCGGCGAAGGTCGCGCGCGTCCGGCGCCCGCCCCTCGCCGAACAGCGGCCGCTCCACCCGCACGCCGTCATAAGAGGCGGCCCCGCCCAGCCTCACCCCGAGCGCGCCCGCCATCGCCGCCTCCGGCCAGCCGGCGTTGGGGGAGGCGTGCTTGCGCGCGTCGCGCAGCATCGTCCTCCAGCCGCCGCCGCCGGCGAGCGCGATCAGAGCTCCGGCGAGCCGCGCGGGGACCAGATTCATCGCATCATCGGCGCGGGCGGAGGCCCAGCCGAAGCTGCGCCAGCGCGGCTCCTTATGGCCGATCAGGCTGTCGGCGGTGTTCACGGCCTTATAGGCGAAGAGTCCCGGCAGGCCGCCGACCGCCAGCCAGAAGGCCGGCGCGACCACCCCGTCATTGAAGCTCTCGGCGAGGCTCTCCAGCGCCGCGGCGGCGACGCCCTCGGCGTCCAGCCCTTCGACGTCGCGCCCGACGATGCGGCCGACGGCGAGCCGAGCCTCTGCGAGATCGCCGGCCTCGAGCTGCCGGCGCACGGCGGCGACATGATCATGCAGGCTGCGCTGCGCGAGGCCCGTGGTCGCCAGCAAGGCCAGCGCGCCCTGCCCCAGCGGCCCGCGTCCCGCCGCCCGCGTCGCCAGCGCGCCGGCGACCGCAGCCCCGCCGGCGACGAGCGCAAACGCAGCGACGCCGGAGAGCCGCCGCGCGGCCTCGCTGCGCTCGGGCCGGTTCCAGCGGCGCTCCAGCGCCGAGATGGCCGCGCCGACATGGGCGACCGGATGGGGAATGCGCCGATGCAGCCGGTCGGGATAGCCGACCGTCGCCTCGAGCACGAGCGCCGCGAGCGCGAGCCGGCTCATGCGCTTCCCTCCAGCGCGGCGCGCAGCCGCTCGAGCTCCCGCTCCCGCGGCAGGCCGAAGCGCAGCCAGCGCGGCCGCAGCTCGAACGGACGCGTGAGCACGCCCGCCGCCGCCAGACGGCCGAAACGCTCGCCGGCGTCCTCCGCCTCGGCGAGACGGAACAGAGGCGTTCCGCCGATCACCCGCAGCCCTGAGCGCGTCAGCAACAGGTCCAGAGCATCGGCGCGCGCACAAAGGCGCGCGCGGGCGCGACGGCGCCACTCGACATCCGGATAGGCGGCGAGGCCTGCCGCGATGGCGTCGGCGCCGACCGGCCATTCGCCGATCGCCCGCCGCAACCGCTGCGCCATCTGCGGCGGCGCGAGCGCAAAGCCGAGGCGCAGGCCGGCGAGGCCGTAGAACTTGCCGAAGGAACGCAACGCCAGAATGCGCTCATGGCCCGCCGCCGCCACGCTCGGCCGGTCCCACATATCAGCGAAGCTCTCGTCGACGATCAGCCAGCCGCGCCCGCCCAGCCGATCGGCAATGTCGAGGAGGTCGGCGCGCTCCCACATCCGCCCGTCCGGGTTGTTGGGATCGACGAGGACCACCGCTTCGGCCTCCTCCTCGCGCTCCACCAGCCGCGCGCCGGCCTCGGTCCAGGCCTCGCCATGGCTCGCATAGGTCGGCCCAGGCGCGAAGGCGGTCTTCGCGCCGAGGAGATGCGGCAGCAGGCGCAGCCCCGCCTCGGCGCCCGGAAGCGCGACGACCCGCTGCGGATCATCGACGCCGAAGGCGGCGCCGGCGGCGGCCTCCAGCGCGGCGATCTCCTCGGGGAAAGGCAGGCGCGCGCGGGCGGCGCAGCGCGCAGGCGGGGCCGGATAGGGATCGGGATTGACGCCGGTGGAGAGGTCGATCCACGGCCGCGGCGCCTGCGGCCACGCCAGCTCCGCGCCGGCCAGCCGGCCGCCGTGAAAGGTGAAGCCGTTCATCGCGCCGAGCGTGGTCGAGACGGTCATGGCGCGCCCCTCCTGCGGCGGACCGGGGCGCGAACAGGCGGGCGCGAGCGCACGCGCCCCGCCATGAGGCGCGCCCCGCGCCCATGGCGAAAGAAGACGACTGGCAGGTCTCCTGGCTCGCGGGTCGTCGCGATGCTCCGTCGCCTTCCCGGGGGCGCTTTCGAAACGCCGCCCAGTGGCCTATGACGGAAACGCTGGCCGCTCACAGTTGCGGGGGCAGCCCGGGTTTCACCCGAGTTCCCTTTTCATCCCCTGGCGGGGAACCTGTCGTGAGCGCCGATATATCAGCGCGCTTCGAAATTCGTCAACGCGGAGCCAGAGCCCTGTGACCTCGACTCTCATCCTCGGCGGCGCCCGCTCCGGCAAGAGCGCCCATGCGCTGCGGCTCGCCGAGGCCAGCGGACGCCGGCCGGCGATGATCGCGACGGCGCAGGCGCTCGACGCGGAAATGGCCGAGCGGATCGCCCGCCACCGGGCCGAGCGCGGCGCGCGCTGGCGCACGCTCGAAGCGCCGCTCGACCTTCCCGCCGCGCTCGCGCAGATCGCGGCGGAGGAGATCGCGGTGATCGACTGCCTGACCTTGTGGGTCTCCAATCTGATGCTCGCCGAACGCGACGTCGCACGCGAGACGGCGCATCTCCTCGAAGCGATGCGGGAGAAGGAGCTGCTGCTGGTCGCCAATGAGGTCGGCCTCGGCATCGTGCCCGAAAATGCGCTGGCGCGCCGCTTCCGCGACGAGGCCGGCCGGGTCAATCAGCGGGTGGCCGCGGCGGCGGATCATGTGGTCTTCATCGCCGCCGGCCTGCCACTGACGCTGAAGGCGCCGACCATATCCTGAGAGGAAGTCGCGTGACGGCCCTTGCCAAGGATTCGGCGGTTTGGCATATGTGGCCTGCCCCGACAGGCGCAAGACGCCCGAATCGGCGCAGCGGAGACGTGGCCGAGAGGCTGAAGGCGGCGGTTTGCTAAACCGTTATAGGGTTGTAAAGCCCTATCGAGGGTTCGAATCCCTCCGTCTCCGCCAAATAACGCGATTTTTCCTGATGTTACGGGACGTGATGTCCAGCGTCCGCGCCATCCCCGGGCGACGACGCGTCGACTCTTCAGCTTTGGAGATTGGCGACCCCAGTAGGATTCGAACCTACGACCTACTGCTTCGAAGGCAGGAAACAGGGCCGGACAGGGCGAGACAAAAGCAGACGCTCTAACCGGATTTTCCCTATATGTTGCTTGCGATTTGTCGGCATGTCCCGTAATGTCTAAGCCATTGGGTAACGACCCGAGACGCCCTCGTTTTGTTACCCGGCCGATACCCCGAGGGGCGACCGATGGCAAAGACGCTCACCACCGCAGCAATCAAGCAATTGAAGCCGGGCGCCGTGCGGCGAGAAATCCCAGACGGCGACCGCGGCGTTAATGGGCTCTATTTCGTCATTCAGCCGTCGGGCGCACGTTCCTGGGCTTTCCGCTACCGTTTCCAGGGACAGGCCAGAAAGCTGACGTTTGACGGCTGCAAAGCGAAGAAGGCCGAAGACGCCGCCGAACAACTCACGCTTGCGAGAGAGCTTGCCAAACAGGCGATGGCTACGATTTCGCGTGGCGAAGACCCAGCGACTAAGAAGCAGGAAGCGAAGCGCCAAGCCGCCGCCGCCCGGCCGGCTCACGACCTGATCGAAAACGTCTGCGTCTCCTACATCGATCGGCAAGCGAAGCCGAACACGCGCGAGGCGTCATGGCGCGAGGTCGAGCGCATCCTGAACAAGGAAATCGTCCCGGCCTGGCGCGGCCGGCGCCTCGGCGACATCACACGCGGCGACATTCACGAGCTTCTCGACAAGATCAAAGATCGCCCGGCTCCGATCCTTGCGAACCGCACGCTCGCGGCCTTCCGCCGCGTCTGCAACTGGGCGATCGGCCGCGGGATAATCGAGGCCTCCCCCTGCGACCGCGTGAAGGCGCCAGTCGCCGAGACGAGCCGAGACCGTGTGCTGTCCGATAACGAGCTGCGGCTTACCTGGGGCGCGTTCGACGGCGCCGGCTGGCCGTTCGGCCCGATCGGGAAGCTTCTCCTCCTCACGGGCGCCCGGCGTGACGAGGTTGCGCATATGACCTGGAGCGAAGTCGACCTCGCCGGCAAGCTCTGGACGATTCCGAAGGAGCGGGCGAAGAACGGCGCCGCTCATGAAGTCCCGCTCTCCGCCACCGCCGTCGCGATCTTGAAGGGCCTTCCCAAGATCGAAGGCGGCAAGGACGCGCCGGGATACATCTTCACCACCACGGGCAAGACGCCCGTGTCGGGCTTCAGCAAGGCGAAAGACCAGTTCGACGCCGCTATTCTCGAGGCGATGCAGGCCGCTGCGGCCGATCCTGAGACAGTGAAGGCGCCCGAGCGCTGGACGCTTCACGACCTGCGCCGGACCTGCGCCAGCGGCATGGCCGGGCTCGGTATCGCGCCGCACGTCGTCGAGGCCGTGCTCAACCATCGCAGCGGAACCATCAAGGGCGTCGCTGCGGTCTACAACCGCTACAGCTACTCGGCGGAAAAGCGGGCGGCGCTGGACGCTTGGGCGCGGCGGCTCGACGCGATCGTGACCGGGCGCGCGGCGGCGAACGTCGTCGAGCTGAAGAAGAAGGGGCGGCGATGACGGAAGCGACGGGAATCAGTGGCTATGACGCGACAACAGACGAGCGTCGGCGCGCCCTTCTTCGCTCGCTCGGCGATAGTTTCGTCGCAAACGGCTTTGAGAGGCCGAACGAGCACGACCTGCACGCAATCTGGGCGCGGGGCCGCCTCATTCACAGCAACCCGCGGTTTTTGACACAGGACACCGGCGGACTCGGGCGCGAGAATACTCGCAAGCCCGTGGAAAAATTCTTGGCAGCGATGTTAAAAGCGCAAGAAGCTTTCGATTAGTGTCTTGCTGTTGCTAAATTAGAATCTCCACCTGGACATTTCAACGTCGCACAAGAACTAATTGAACAAGCAGATATTTATGAGATTGATGATATAAAATCTTTGACATACCGAGTTCTACAAAAAGGTATCACGCCAAAGAAGCGCGAGCCGTTTCACGCTTACGACGCATTCATCGCGCTCATTTGGAACGCTTGTAATCCGACGCCGTGCGGTCGGGCTCCATTCGTAAAGCTGCTCTTGGATTGTGAGGAAACTCTGCCGAAGTCCTATCGAGGCTTAACGAAGGAGAATGTCGGAGATCGCTACGACGCGTGGGTCAAGCGCAAGCCAGCGCGCCGGGCGGCGCATGAGCGCTTTATGCGAGAGCTGCCGCAGCCTCTGAGTCTCGAAGAATTTATCGAGGCCTCACGGCCATATCTCGAGCCGCCGCCACGGCCGGCGAGCTCGCGGAGACGCGGGCACCATGGTCCGCCATCCAAGGCCAATGCGAAACGTGCATAAAGCATTGCTCTAACACATGGAAAATGTCGACGAACTTTCCGACCTTTTCCACTTCTGATTGAGGCCGATCCGCCTCCATCCTCGTCATGTCACGCAATGACGCGGACGGAGGGTGCGAAATGGCAGACGACGATTTGATTCCTAAGCCGAAGCTTGCGGCCGAGATTGGACGCTCGCCCCGCACGATCGCCCGATGGATGGCGGACGAACGCCTTAACTTCCCGAAGCCGATCAAAATCCGCGAACGCCTTTTCTTCCGGCGCTCCGAATGGGAAGCCTGGAAGGCTTGGCAAATTAGGAAGTCGATCGGGGAGGCCGTGTAACGATGACCTCCAAAGCAGCGAAGCCGGCCGCCTCGGGAGCGGACCGGCCTCGGAACGATCACGTTGGCGCGCTGATCGGTTCTGAGATAGCCCAATCCCTCTCAGTCGATCAAGCGAAAATCCCCTCGCGCGCGACGCTCGCGAGGCGGTGGCCGGGGCTGCGGCTGAATCGTTACACGGGCCGCTGGCGCGACGACGCGACCGGCGCGCAGGGCGACGACTTTGCGACGCTCTCCGCTTATTTGCGGGAGGCGCGATAATGGCGAGCCTCTTCCGAACGATTCGCTTCGATGGCGAGACGCTGCGCGATCTTGGCGTCAATGACGACGGGACACTCTGGAATCCTAACGGATATAGCGCCGATCGCGTTCGCGCCGCCGTCGCCGATGCTGAAGAGACGCTCCGCGAACGCCGCAAGGTCTCGGCCGCGAAGGGCGCCGTGACCAATAAGAGGCGGCGCGACAAGCGAATCCACGACATCGCGAAAAAGATCATCGGCGGCGCGAATCTGTCGTCGACATCCTGCGTCTGCTGCGGCCGCGCTCTGACCGACCCTGAGACGATCGAGCGCGGTATTGGGCCGGAGTGCTGGTCACACGTTTTAGAGGCCATCGAGGAGTCGCGCCGATGATCGAATTTCTCGATAACGACGATACGCGCTTTCCGGCGTTCCTCTGGGTTTCTATTCGACGCCGCCTCGGCATAGCCGCGGCCGAGCGATTCGATGCGGCCCTTGAGACAATGCCGGTGGAGTTCCGAGCCGCTGTCGGACGCGAGGCGACGGAAGCGTATTCCGGGCGCCGGCCTGCATGGGAGTTCACCGACCAAATTGCGACGCTTGTCGAGGACGGCGCCGCAATCCTTCCTGGACGCGATGCGGTTCAGTTCGTTCATGGTGGCGGATCTGCTGCGTCGGATGCGGATTACTGGATAACCGCCCGCACCTACGGCGCGTACCGCCAATCCGACGACGACGGCCGGCGCCTTCACGAAGATTTGCTCGTCGTCGCCGAGCTGTTCTCCGCGTCTGGCATCAACGGAAATATTCTCGCGTTCGCGAGAGGGCGGCGGCGCGAAAAGGAGGCGCGCCGATGACTGTCATCGCTCCTCTTCAGATCGCCCCGCTCGGCGCCTCGACGCTCCGCTTCTTCCGCTCGCCGAGGCCCGGCGCGGATTTCCTGTGGCACGCTTTTGACGATCTTCTCGCCTGCATGGCGCTACCTCGCGATCGGCGCCGGATCTTCAAGCGCAAGCTCGCCGCCGACTGGCGCGCCGAGGTGAAGACGATCGCGACACGTGACGGTATAGTGACGATCGCCCCGCACTACATGGCACAGGGCCTGATTTCGGCGATGATCTCCGAGGGCTATGTGCGCCCGTCCTTCGAGCATGATTACTCGAAAGCCGGCTCCGACGCGCTCTCCAAAATCACGCTCGGCTGGTCTGCCGGCGAGATCCTTGCGTTCCTTGCTGAGGCGCATAAGCGCGATAACGACGGAGGCGCCGCATGACGATCGCCGATCCCCGTCTCGCCCGCTTAGCGAAGATGCTCGCTTTGCATGACGACGCGGCTGCGACCGATGGCGAACGCGCGGCTTGCCGTCACCTCGGCGAGAAGATCGCCGCCGACCTCGGGATTGAGTTTTCGCGCGAGGCCATCGAAAAGGCCGGCGGCTTCGAACACGAAAAGCGCAGGGCCTCATCTTACGATTTCGACGTTGACGACTGGCTTCGCGAATGGATGGCGATGACGCCGGAGCAGCGGCGAGCCAGCATTCGCGATACCGAAGAGACGCTTCGCCGTTGGGAAGAAAGAGACAAAAAAAGAGAGGAGGAGCGCCGCGCGGCCGAGGAAGAGCGCGCGCGTCAGAAAGCCGAACGCGACGAAGCTATGCGACGCCAGCGTGAAGAGGAGAAGGCGCGCAAAGAGGCCGAGAACCGGGCCGAGGAAGCCGAGCGCGAACGCTATCGTCGCGTGAAGGCTGGTATCGAGGCTCCGCAATGGAACGACATAGAGGACGATCATCTTGAATGGCTCGACCGTATCGAATCGCTCGACCTGTCGGATGAAGATCGAAATTTCATTGAATGCGTTCGAGCAGGCGTGCGCGATCAGCGCCTCGGGATCTACGGCGCTCCCCTTGCCAAAATGAACGATCTGCTCAAGCGCGCTGCGGCGATGGAGGCGCGCACGTGAGCAAGCCTCTCAACAAACGCCAGCGCGAGGCCATGCAGCGCGACGACGGCGGATTCACCGCGGGCCTGTTGCGCTCGCATATCATCGACGTACTCGGCGACGTGCCACGTCTTGCGCTCGGCGCAACTGTAGCGCTGGACTTCGCTGACGACCCGCTCGCCTACGACATGCTCGCCGCTATCGTCGCCGCCGTGCGAGAAGCGGCGACGAGCATGAACGAGTTGCAGCGCGAGACGAGAAAGGGGGCTGAATGAGTCGCCCCGTCGCGCTTGACGATTTCAATATTGTGCCTGGCGAGCCGGCTGCGCCCGAGCGGCGGAAGTTCACACTCGAGCCGTTCGGTTCAATCATCTTCGAATCGGCCGGCGAATGGCTCGTCAAACGAATGCTCCCCCGCCAGGGCGTCGGCGCATTCTACGGCGCCTCGCAGAGCTTCAAGAGCTTCCTCGTCTCCGATCTCGCCCTCTATGTCGCGCTCGGGTGGGAATGGGCCGGACGGCGCGTCACACAAGCGCCCGCCGTCTACATCGCGGCCGAAGGCGCAGCCGGACTGCGCAAGCGCAAGGTCGGCTTCGAACGCTCGCACGGCGACCTTCCGGCGAACGTTCCGTTCTTCCTGATCGGCGCAGCGCCGAACCTCGGAACCGAGCAAGGCGACCTCGCTACGCTCATTGCTGCGATCGAATCCGAGGGCGTCACTCCCGGACTAATCGTCGTCGACACGCTCGCCCAAGCTCTCGGCGCCGGCGACGAGAACGGCGGCGGCATGATTACCTTCGTCGCCAACGCAACAGCCCTCGCCAATCACTTCCGCGCCTTCGTCCTGATCGTCCATCACGTCGGGCTCGGCGACGACAAGCGGATGCGCGGGCATAGTAGCCTGATCGGCGCTTTAGACGCTCAAATCCTGTGCGAGCGCCGCGATGGCGAGCTGTTCACTACCTTGACACTGCAAAAGCTCAAAGACGAGGAATCGCGCGTCAAGCTCGCCGCGCACCTTTCCCGCGTCGTCATCGGACAAGACGAAGACGGCGAGGACGTGTCGACCCTGATCGTCGACCGCATCGAAGAAGTCGACGCCGCCCCAAGGGCGAGTGCGCCGAAGTCGATTCCAGCGTCTCAGCGCCTCTTCATGGAAGTGGTCGCGCTGGCGATCGACGAAGACGGCGAGCGGTTCCACCCCTTCCCGGACGGCCCGCCCGTGCGCGCCGTGGCCGACGACATCGTTCGGGAGCGATACTACGCCCGCATCGCCGAGAAGCCGAGGCCGGACGATACGCCGAAGAAGCTCGCTGATCGCCAGCGGCAGGCGTTCAACGTCGCCGTCAAGGCGAACCTCAACGCCAAGCGCATCATCGCAGGCGGGAAAAACAGCGAGCGCGTGCTGTGGCTCCCGTAACCCGCCGTGAGCGTGAGGAACGTGAGGGTCTTATAGACCCCCCTCACGCTCGCTCACGGTCCCTCCCGGCTTTGGTGCGTGAGAAATTCGGAAATCTCACGCTTTCTCACGCTCGCTCACGGTTCCGCAGCAATGGGCAAAAGGGTGGAATAGGACGGCCAGACGAAACCGCAGGTTGCATCTATCGACGGCCTATTGGCGGGCCTGTGGCGATCGGCTCGACGCGGCCGAGTGGCGTTTCGGGGCCGATATCCTGTAGCAGCAGTTCATGAGACAGGCGCTCTGTCTGAAAATGTCTCGTAATGTCAATATTGTAGACTTAGTTATATCGCGCTATGATTTTCAGGGTAACGAAAGGGTAGACATTCGCATGAGTTCCGAGCCATTGGACGCCGTGATTCGTCCACCGCGCACGGCCCGCTTCCGGGCCGTCGTGCCATCGAAGCAGAATCGCTCGCTTCTCTCGAACTGCGCCGTCGCCCTGCCGGGCTCGGACGGCCGTTCGGCCGAGGCTCGCCGGTTCCGCGACTTGGTTGTCGCCTATCTCGCGCCGCTCGGCGATATCGACTCGCTGCCTGCGGACGTTATCGCGCTCGGCCGCAGCGCCGCCGCTCTGGCGATGAAATCAGAGCAGATGCAAGCCCAAATCGTCGAGGGCGTGAAGGTGAATCACGACGACCTCGCCCGGACAGCAAACGCCCTGAGCCGCGCGCTCTCGACGCTGCGCCGGCTGCGCACGGCGCCGACGAAGGGGCCGAGCCTCATTGAAGCGATTGCCGCCCGTCACCGAAAGGAAGCTGAATGACTCTCTCCGAACTTATCACCGCCCGCGCCGAGGCTGGCGCGGCTTATGTCGCCGCCGTCGCCGAGTTGCGCTCGACCATCATCGAATTGGCCGCGCTCGACGCGACGCTCGCGAACCTGAACGTCTCGACCTCCCCGAATCCGCCGGCGACGTTCTTTCAGCTTGCCAGCGACCATTGGCAGCATCTTCTCCGCCATCCCGATTTCGTCGCCGGCTTCGCTCCCCTCTTGCCGGAGGTGAACGACCGCCGCGATCTGTTAATCGCCTGCTATCCGTCCCCCGAGGGCTAAGACCTGAAGCCCCTCGTCACCATGCGCCAAGCCCTGGCCGATCCTGACTTGCTCGGATCGGTCCTTGCCGGCGAGTCTTGGGCGAGCTGGCGCGCGCTGCTGATCGCCGCAATGGGCGAGGCCCTGACCGACGAAGAGCGGCCGATCTTCGAAACGCTATCTGGACGGGCTGCAGAGCCTCAACAGAGGGTTGAAGAGCTTTGGGCCATAATTGGCCGCCGCGGCGGGAAATCGCGCGCAGCGGCCGTTCTGGGCGCTTACGTTGCGGGGCTCTGCGATTGGTCCGAGTTCCGGGCGCCGGGCGAGCGGCTGCTGCTGCCGATCATGTCCGCGACCGTCTGGCAGGCGGTGCGCATCAAGAATTATTTGGACGGCGTTTTTGCGCTTCCGGCCTTCGCGGAAATGGTTGAGAGCAATGCGGCCGAGGCGATATCGCTGAAGAGCTATGTCGACATCGAATGCAGGCCGGCGAGCTTCAGGACATCGCGCGGCGCGACGCTGATCGGCGCGATTGTCGACGAGGTTGCATTTCTTCGGCAGGAAGGGACCGCGAATCCTGATCGCGAGATATTGAACGCGCTGCGTCCCGGCTTAGCGACGACGGCGGGGATGTTGGTTTGCATCAGCTCGCCTCATGCGAGACGCGGCGAGTTGTACCGCGCTTTCCGCGATCATCACGGCCCGGCCGGCGACCCGGCGATTTTGGTTGCGCGAGCATCGTCTCTCGTCATGAATCCGACCTTATCCCCGCAAGTCATTCGGCGCGCATTCGAGCGTGACGCCGCGGTTGCTGCCGCCGAGTACGGGGGCCAATTTCGTGTCGACGTTGAAAGCTTTGTGTCGCGCGAAGTGGTAGAGGCCGCAGTCGTCGCGGATCGTTTCGAACTTCCGCCATGCGCTGGCGTCAAATATGTGGCGTTCACCGATCCAAGCGGCGGCAGTTCCGACGCGATGACGCTTGCGATTGCGCATCGGGATAGCGACAAGATCATCATAGACGCAATTCGCGTTGCGACGCCGCCGTTCTCGCCGGATAGCGTGACGGCAGACTTCGCCGAGACAATGCGCCTCTATCACGTGTCAGAAGTGACCGGCGACCGCTATGCGGGCGAATGGCCGCGCGAACGATTTCGCGTTCACGGTATCGAATACAAGCTCGCCGAAAAGCCGAAGAGCGATCTGTATCGCGACGCATTGCCGCAATTGAATGCGGGCCGCGTCGAGCTGCTGGATCATCCGAAGCTGATAGAGCAGCTATGCAGTCTTGAACGCCGCACGGCGCGCGGCGGACGCGACTCGATCGATCATCCGCCGCAGGGCCATGATGATATCGCGAACTGTGTCGCGGGCGCGATCAATCTGCTTTCGCAACCATATGCTGCGCCCGTCGCGGCGTTCGGCGTCTATTCGTCATCGCCGAGCCCTTACGCGCGGCGCAGCAATCTCTCAGGGACGTATTCGAATGCTTGAACGCGAAAAAACCGTCGACACGCCGAGCGCGGATCATGACGCGATGGCGCTCTATTGGCGCACGGTCGCGGATATTCTCGGCGGGATAGAGACGATGCGCCGCGGCGGCTCGCGACATCTTCCGCGCTTTCCCGAAGAGTCGGATGCTGATTATAAGTTCCGGCTTTCTCAAACGAAGCTGACGAACATATTCGGCGACATTCTCGACACATTGGCGGCGAAGCCTTTCACGAAAGAGGTCGCGCTCGTCGATGGTAGCGCTTCGCCGAAGATTGCCGCGCTCGCCGAAGATATCGACGGGCAGGGAACGAATTTGCATCGCTTCGCGGCCTCGCTATTTCACGATGGTTTGCGCGATGCGATTGTTTGGCTCTTCGTCGACTACACCTCGAATGTTCCGCAAGACGCGACTGTCGCGACGGAGAAGGCGCTCGGCGCTCGGCCCTATTTCGTCAGGCTCGCCGCCGACAACATGCTGGACGTGCGAACCGCATCTATCGATGGCGAGGAACAATTCATCCTTGCTCGCTGGCGTGAAAGAAGCGTCGTCAAGGATGGCGAATGGGGCGAAAAGATGGTCGAGCGCGTTCGCGTCGTGAAGCGCGAAGCGATCGACGCCGAGGGCGAGGCGACGCGATATGCTCCGGCGACGTGGGAGCTTTGGGAGCGCGTCGAGACGCCGAACCGCTATCCTGGCAATGAATGGCAGATTGTCGACGCCGGCGAGATATCGCTCGGCGTTATTCCGCTCGTTCCGTTCGTCACGGGCCGCCGCGTCGGCGGATCGTGGCGGATCGAACCGCCGCTTCGTGCTGCCGCTGAATTGCAGATCGAACTTTATCAGCAAGAAAGCGGGCTCAAATTCCTCAAAGAAATGTGCTGCTATCCCATGCTGTCGGGAAATGGCGTGACGCCTGACAAAGACGCCGCCGGCAATGCGGCGCCGATTCGTGTCGGGCCGAAGTCTGTCCTCTATTCGCCGATGGATTCGAACGGCCGCTATGGTGAATGGAAATTCATCGAGCCGCAAGCGACGACGATGCGCGTCTTGATGGACGACATCAAAGAGACGCAGCAACAGTTACGCGAGCTTGGACGCCAGCCTCTCACGGCGCAATCTGGCAATCTCACCACTGTCACGACGGCATTCGCAGCGACGAAGGCGAACAGCGTGATTTCCGCATGGGCGCTCGAATTGAAAGACGTGCTGGAAGCCGGCTTCGTCTATGTCGCGGCGTGGATTAAGGACCCGAGCGAAGCCGAGATTTTCGTGAACACCGACATCGCGAGCGGCATTCCCGACGACCGCGGAATCGATGCACTTCTCGAAGCGCGGAAGAATGGCGATCTAAGTCGCGCAACGCTGCTCGAGGAAATGAAACGCCGCGACATGCTCGGGCCAGAGTTCACGCTCGAACGTGAAGACGAGCGCCTTCTCGACGAAGCGCCGGGAGAACCCGACGACGACGAATATTCCGCAACGAACGTGACACCGCTCCGGCCGGCTTCGAATCAATGAGGGACTGACGATGGACAGATTGCAGAACTTGCTCGCCGATCAGGAACGCGACGCCGCGGCGATCGACCGGGCCGTCGCGGCGGCGCAGGTGCGAGTTCAGGCGCTCGACAAAGACCTGCGCGCCGACGTGCTACGCGACCGTGAGGCCGAGCTTCGTCTCGAGGCGTTACGCGGGCTGACGGAGACGCGCCGCGCCATGCTGGAGCGCGCGGAAGCCGCACAGGCGCAGGCTCGCCGGCTGACGCCCGAGGCGGAACGTCGCGCGGCTCGGTTCCACAATGACGACGCCGTTCATGCGAGCATGTCGATTGCGACCTATGCGCGCCTGGAACGAACGTCGACTCCCGAGCTGATGGAACATCTCGCGGACGCGATCGAAGATCGCAATCTCGCGCTCGCCGAGGCCGTCCGGCTCGAGTTCGGTCGCCGCAATGACGCGGGGCCTTTGCGCGAACAGTTCGCCGGGCTGTTCGGTCGCCTCCGCAGTCCTGCGGCCGAAGAGGCGAAGCAGGCCGTGAGTCGCATCGCCGGCCTATCGGGCCTTGCTGCCGAACGCCTGCTCACCTTGGAGCGCGGGCGCGGCGATGCTGCCGCGCGCTTGGCTGCGGCGCGCATGATGGCGGCGTAATCTGCGAGGAGAAAAACCATGACTCCGATTGAAAATCTCCGCCCGCGCGTCAATGCGAAACACGCCGATCTTGTCGACGTTTTCGCGGGCGTCGCAAACGTCTTCGCCGCTGCCGCGACGAAGAAGGCCGAGCTTGCCTCATCCGGCCGGCTCACCTCCGCGGGCGTCAACGCAGAGCTGCAAGGATGGCTCGCGAAGGGCGTGCTGCCTCAGTTGCGCCGCGCGGAAAAGCTCGTCTCGGACGGCCGGGCCGCGCTGGCGGATCGGCGCAAGGCGCTCTCGGCTCCGGCGATCGATCGCGCGGACACGGCCCGCGCGGCGCATCGGCAGGAAGCGCGCGCCTATCTGCGAACGCTGAATGCCGGTCAGCAGGCCGAGCTTTTGTTCAAAGGCGATCCGCTGTTCGCCGAGGCCGCTCTCGAGCTGCCTGCGCTTTCGGGCGTCCAACCCGATCTTATCGACAAGGCCCGAGCGGCGTTCGCGGCGCGCTCGGCGCCGGACATCATGGCGCAGATCGACGAGCGCGAGGAATCGCTCTCGGCGCTCGGCGCGGCCGTGGAAATGGCGAAGGGGAACTTGCGACGCGAAGTCCAGCCGGACGGACAGAGCTTCGATAGTTGGTTCGCCGAGGCGCAATGACGCTCGACAAAGGCGTCGAGCTGGACGCGCTGGCGAAGATGGCGTTGGCTTTGCAGCGCGGCACCGTGCCGCGCTACTCCTTCTTCGGTCTTGTTTTTATGTTCTCTTCACGGCGAAGCTCTCAACGTCTTCGAGCGTCATTTCGTATTGCCGATGGACGCAGCCGGCGACAATAGCGTTCGACTGGTCGCCGATCTGGTAGCCGGTTCCGTATTCGCGCCGAAGCCATGATCGGGCGGGCGTCTTGTGAAGACGATAGCCGGCCTTTGTAAGTGCTCGGCGAGCGCGATCTTCTCTGATTTTTTCAGACATGCGACAGCATCCCATTGATTGGGATTCCCACCGTCGCGTTGCGTGGCTCCCGTGCGGCTCGCGTGTGGGTATATGCGAGAGGCCGGTCGCGGTTGTCCGCGAGCACAAGAGCGCTCTACCGCGATCGGGAGCGCGTGTCTACTCTGCTCGCGCCGCGGCGATCTCGTCGGCTTCGATCATCATCACCATTCTTTCGGCCTTAGTCCAAAGCTAGCGCTCTTTGAATAAACCCCTTTGCTTCCGTCATTTCAATAATTCTGCGCTGCGTCATGGCGTAGTATTCCGCCGCCGTCTTGCGGTCTATGTTCGGATCATCCTCGTCTATCTCTATAAGCTTTCTAGCCTTGCTGTCGGGCGGAAAGTTTGAAGACGTGGCATCTTGCGCCACTGGATTCCGAAGAAAGAATGTCATTATTTCTGACCATGCGCCAAATTCGTCACTAACTATAGCTAAATCTCTCTCTAAATGTGACTGTGCATCGCTTAGGCCGGCGCGCATTAGGTCTACGATTACATCGTTTATGCTCCCTCCTCCGATCGATCGATCGGTTACTAATTCCCCGTCTACTGTTTTCCATTTCTGGACGTATGTCTTGGAAAGCGCAACTGCGGCTTCCTTGAACTTCGGCGGCATCCTCAGAGCGAAATTTGCTGTCTCAGCCATAGCGACGACTCCTCTGATAGCGTGTCGCCAATCTAATATCATACTGTAAATGTAATATCAAACATGTTTCACGATATCATCGCGCTTTCTTCAGCCGCACGCCCGGGCCCTCGCCATTCTCGTCGACGAAGATCACGCCAGCGGCTTCAAGGGCGCCGCGGATCGCTGCAATCGATTCATCCGAGATAGGAACCACGCGCTCGCTTTCCGCGCGCTTGATAGTCGGCAATGACAACCCGGTCGCCTTCGCAATGTCGGCTTGCGAGAGGCTGGCAAGGTGGCGCGCGGCGCGAAGTTGGGCGGGCGTAATCAATGCGGTTGACACCTAGATATCAGCGTGGGTAGTAATACCTTCGTATCACAAACCGATCTTCCGAGCAACCGCGCCGTAGCATAGGCTTCGGCGAGGGCGGGGAAGGCTTGTCTGAAGGAGGGGAAAAGAATGACCGAACCAACCCGACCGATCACGATGGCGCTATTGCGCCATCAATCCGCTGAGGCGGCCTACCTCGCCGCCTTGGCAGTGACAGACGCGGATGACGTAGTAATCCCGCTGATGAATCGCATGTGGGACGCTCTGAAAATCGTCATGAGCACGCCCTGTCACAGCGATGCGGAGTTCGCAGAGAAGGCGCGATACGTCTTCGCTCAGATGGAGCGCTGGTATGGGCTCGTTGCTGGCCAAGACAATGAGCACGACGGATACATCGTCGCGATGCTGCGCCAGCGGCTCGGCGACATCGTTATGAACGCGAGCAAGGGGGCGTGAGATGACCGCGACCACCACAACCCGCCCTGTGAGTCCTGCCGGCCTTACCGACACCGACGAACTCCACTGGCCCGGCCGTGTCGACTGCCTGGAGCCGCTGGAAGAGCATGTGCGCCGCGCCGCCCGGCTCTCGCGCGCCCTATGGAACGCGATCGAACCCGCCGGGTTCAAAGACGAACGCGATAGGTGGGCTCTTCACGAACTCACGGCAGATATCGCTGACCACGCCAGCGCGGCCTATTTCGTTCTATGCCGTGACGCAGACAGCGCCGCGGCCGCTCCGGCTCCTATACCAGCTCCCGCCGTTGGGCCGACCGGCGACGCCCCCTCGCCGCTGGATACTGCCTATGAGCTGGCGCTCAATCAGAAGAACCGCAGCGCCGGCTTGGCGACGCTCTTGGACGCCGCCTTTGACGCTCGCGGCCGATTCGACAAGGACGAGGCCGAGGGTATCGCCCGCCTTGCGCGGGACATCGCCAAGACCTCGGCCGAGGTCTTCGAAGCCGTTCGGCTCGCGTCTTTGAACAGGGTAGCGAAATGACCGAGCCCTCTCTCGCCGAGCGGCTGATTCCCGAGGATCTGCTGCGGCGATGAAATACGACCGCGCCGCCATCATGCGCGAGAGCTGGCGTCTACGCCGGAAGGGCATGGACGCCAGCACGGCGCTGCGCTGGGCATGGGCGAGCGCGAAGAGGGACGCGCGCCCTCCGCTCCCCAAAATCGGGGAGCGGAGCGGGCTCCCCGTTGTCGGTATACCGGCTTCGGCCTCGGCGTGAGCAACCCCCCGTTTCGCTCACTTTTGCGCGAAATCTTGGCTATCTCATTGAATGGTAAAGCGGAAAGCAACCCCCCCCCCGTTTCGAAGGTAATGGCCGGACGCCCCGTTTCGAGGCTTTTTGCGAGAAAATCGGCGCTATCTCATTGAATGATAGCGGAGAAATGGACGCCCCGTTCCGAGTAGCTGTTTCCCTCATTTTTGAGGAAAAGTCGGCGCTATCGCGTTGAAAGACAACAGCGAAAGCAACTCGCCGTTTCTCCCCGCCGACATGCAGCACGGTTTGCGCCACGATGGCGCAAACCATCGCGTCATGGTGGCGCGATGCCTACTATTGCATCATGACGCGATAGTGCCTATAAAACGAACAGTAGCCGCGTTCTTGCCGCGCGGCCTCAGGAGACGCCCCGAGCCCGGATGAACGGCCGGGGCGTTTTCCGTCTGTTCGGGAGTCGCCATGGCCGAGAAAGATGCAAGCCCTTCTTCCCGCTCCCCGAGGCTCTGGCAGCATTACGGGCCGTCCGAGCTGATCCGAGCGGCGTTTCTCGCCGGCCGCGGATCGAGCGCGCCGGAGATCGCCGAATCGCTCGGCGGCGGCAGGACCGCGCGGCACATTTACGAGCTCGTCCGGCGCCACGGGCTCTCGCTGGTGCCGAAGAAGCGCAATCAAATCGCGTTCCCGCTCGTCGTGTCGACGGAGACGATGGCGCGGATCGAAAGCGCCGCAGAGAAGCACGGGACGGACCCCGAAACCCTGGCGGCACGTCTCCTCGAGGAGATGGCGTCCGATGGCCGGGCCTTCCGGGAGCGCGTGCAGCGCGTCGCCGGCGAGAGGGCCGAGGCCGCGGAATAGGCCGGGGCGAGCGCGGGGAGTTGTTACCCTCAGAGCTACCCCAGACAAAAACGAGCGCCGCCGTTACCCTCGAAATCCGCTTTAAGCTCTTGATTTTGCTGGCGACCCCGGTAGGATTCGAACCTACGACCTACTGCTTCGAAGGCAGTTGCTCTATCCAGCTGAGCTACGGAGTCGCGCGGGCGCAATCTAGCACGATCCGTGCGGTTTGCACGCGGGCTGTTCACGCTATGGCGGTTCGGCCTGCATACGCCTTCGGATTCCGTCGCGATGATCCGCGCCGACCGCGACGCCCGTCAAAGTCGTCGACGCCTCGGTGATTGCCGCGCTCATATTCGGCGAGCCCGAAGCCGCCGAGATCGCCCCTGCACCGATGCGCACTCGTGGCTCCGGCCCTTGCGCCATTCGAGCGTCTGCCTGAAAAGCTGAAGCGCCATCCGGAGCGCCGTCGTCATTGCGAACGGAAGATGATCCGGAGGAGCAGGAAGCCGCCTCCGGATCAACACGCGCGCCAGATCAGAATTCGGCGCGAACCGACACGAGGAAGGTCCTCGGCGCGCCGGGATAGACCACGTAGCGGCCGTAGGTGGAACCCTCGTAATATTTCGAGTCGAGGAGATTTTTCACGTTGAGCTGCAATGTGAGCGCGGGATAGGACGCCGGCAGCGGCAATTTATACGATCCGAGCAGCTCTACGATCGCATAGCCGGGCACGACGAAAGTGTTCTCATTGTCGCCCGGGCGATCATCGACGACGACGAGGCCCGCTCCGAGCCCCAGTCCGCTGAGCTCGGCCTGCCCATTGTATTTCACCCACAGAGAGCCTTGGTTTCGGGGAACGTTCTGGAGCCTATGACCCGTGTTGCCGGTCCCTCCGCCGCTCTGCTGGTCGCTGGTGATGACCGCGTCGATATGGCTGTACGTCGCGTTGACGCTCCAATTGTCGTCTACTCGACCGTTGAGATCGAATTCGATTCCCTTGCTCTCCGCCGCGCCGATCGGAACTTGATAGCCGCCGCCGAAAGCGGCAGCCAGAATGTTCGTCTTGGTGATGTCGAAATAGGCGAAGGTGGCGGTCAGTCGCTTGTCGAGCAGTTGCGCTTTCACTCCGCCTTCCCATTGCTCTCCTCTTTGCGGAGGCAGAGCCGCCGCACCCGGTCCCGGCCGTCCGTTGCTGACGCCGAAGGATTGCGAAAAATTCGCATAGAAGCTCATCCACGGCCATGGCTGCACGACGGCGCCGACATGCGGGCTGAAGGCGCTGTCCTCGGTGCTGAAGAATCGAGAGTCGATATCCGCGAAGCCGGTGCTGCTGGTGACCGAGCCATATCTCGCCCAGTCGTAGCGGCCTCCGAGCAGAAGATGCAGGCGGTCGTCGAGGAAGGAGATGAAATCCTGACCGTAGATACCTTTCTGCTCCTCGCGCAGCTTCCAGAAATCGTTGTAGGTCGAGGGTTGAAAGTCGATCCGGACAGGGCTGTAGACGGGCGCGTAGATATTGATCGGGATGGAGGTGATGCCGGAGCCGCCGTCGCAATTGCCCATCCAGTAGCTGCAGCCGGCGTCCTTGATGCGGTTGTCGAGATAGTCGAATCCCAGCAGCACCTTGTGATTCACCGGGCCGGTGTCGAAGTTTCCTTTGACATCGAGGTTGGTCGACAAAGCGTCGACGGTGCGCTCGCGATAATAGATTCCTCGCTGAGCGATTCCGGTCGCGTCGTCGACCGCAGATATGGCGTCGCTGTTGCGGCGGCTCGGGAGGAAGGAGTAGGCGAAGCGGTTGGTGACGGTCCAGTCGGGGGCGATGTCATAGCTCCAGTCGTAGCCGATGAACGCCTTTTTCGTATGCTGCGGCCGGCCGGCGGCGATGGTCGGGTTCTCGAGATAGCGGCTGTTGGGAATATTGGCGACGCCGTTTCCGATCGCCGGAATGCCGATGTCGCCATTCTCGACGAAAACGCGGTCCCTGAACTCCGCCTCGACGTTCAGCCGGAACTGCTCGATCGGCCGCCAGCTGAGCGACGGCGCGACGAACCCGCTGCGGCTGGTGACGAAGTCGATGAAGGAGTCGCTGCGCTCATAGACCGCGTTGAGGCGATAGGCCAAGCTCTTGTCGTCCGTCAGCGGGCCCGTCAGATCGACGCTCGTACGCGTGAGACCCCATGATCCGGTCTGCTGCTGCAGGGAGTGATAGGTCTGGTCGAACAGCGGACGCTTGGTCACGAAATTGACGAGGCCGCCCGGCTCGCTGCGTCCATAGAGCATGCTGGAGAGGCCTTTGACGACCTCGATGGTCTGCATATTGGCCGTCTCGCGGCTGACCTCCCAGGGCGTGCGCAGGCCGTTGCGATAGATTGGGTCGTAGGTGTCGAAGCCACGGATCAGGAAGCGGTCGAAATTCGCATAGCCGAGATTGACGCCGCTGACGCTGAAGAGAAGCGCGTCCTTCATGGTGAGGCTCTGCCGATCGTCGAGCATCTCGCGCGTCACCGATTGCACGTTCATCGGCTGCTGCAACAACGGGACGTTGGTCTTCGACGAGGCCGCCGGCTTGCCGAGATCGGGCGCATAGCCGGTAAAACGTCCGCCCCGGCCCGCGCCTTCACCACGGCCCTCGCTGCGGCGCGGCTTCGTTTCCGCGCCCACGTCGATCGGCGGCAGCGCTTCCGCATTCGCGTCGCTGCGCACGGTCTCGTCCTGCGCCAGCACGATGAACACCTCACGGTCGTCATCCGCCAGCCGATAGGACAATCCCGTTCCCGCCAGCAGTTCGTCCAAAGCGGCGCCGAGCGTGTAATGGCCGTTCAATCCATGCGTCTTCACATCGCGCGTCAGCCCGGCGAGGAACACCATCTGCACGCCGTTCTCTTCCGCGAGGCGGTTCAGCGCCATGCCGACCGTGCCGGCGGGTATCGCATAGCTGCGCACCTCCGCGGCCAGTTGCGACGCCTGCATGCGAGCGTGAGCCGCCGCCGGCGCTTCGGCGCCGAACGCCATCGCTCCTACCGCCGCCGCCAGCACGAGGCTCACGCGCTCGTCCCTCCAGCCAAATCCCTTCCACGCCATCCGCCGCTCCTTCGCTTCGTCGCCGGGGACGAAGAGGTCCCCATTGTCGAGGACGAGCTCGGGTGGGATATGGAAGGGTCGCCGTCGTGACTTTTTCTGAGGTTTTCGACGCCGCCGCCGCGCACCGCCGCATTCCTTACTTTTATTTGTAGATGTAGGTCATATAGCCGCCGATCGAGAGCGTGTTCAGGCCGAGCGACGCCTCGAGGGTGCGGATCGCCCCGTCCGGATTGGCGGCGTCGAATGTGCCGGTCACTCTGAGGCGTCGCGTCGCCGGCGCCGCGAGCACATAGCCCGAGCGATAGCGCGCGAGCGTCGCCAGCACGCGCTCCAGCGGCTCGTCCTCGAAGATGAGGCGCCCGCGCCGCCAGCCGCCGACCTTGAAGAGATCGGCCGGCTCGGGCGCCGCGATCGGGGCGCCGGCGCCGAAGCTCGTCCGCCGTCCCTCCTCCACGACGGCGCGCGCCGCCGCGCTCGCCACCGCCACGCTATGCTCTGTCACCACGACATCGGCGTGATCCGCATCGCGCAACGATATGTCGAACGCCGTGCCGAGCGCCGTGACTGTCGCGCCGGCCGCCTCGACGACGAAAGGCCGCGCGGAGTCGGGCGCCGCTTGGAAGAAGGCTTCGCCGGCGAGCAGCGTCAGCCGCCGCTCGCCGGGGCGAAAATGAATGGCGATCGCCGAGCGCGCCGAGAGATGGACGAGCGAACCGTCGTCGAGCGCGACGACGCGGGTCTCGCCCGTCGCGGTCAGCGCGTCGGCGCGAAAGCGCAGCGCGATCTCGTCGAAGAATAAGAGACAGGCGAGGCCGGCGGCGATGAGCGCGGCGGCCGGCGCCGCGCGCGCGGGGCGGCGCGCCGGCGGGCGACGCGCGACCCATAATTGCCGCACATCGCCGAACAGGAGCGCCGCATCGTCGACGCGGCGCGATGGGCGGGATCGGCGGCGAGCCAAGCGTCGAGATCCGCCTGCTCCTGCGCGGCGAGCGGCCCGGCGTCGCATTTGACCCACCAGGCGAGCGCCGCTTCGTCGACGCTCTTCCCGCGGCTCGGTCCCTGCCCCACACTCATGCGATCCGCCATCCGTCGTTCCGGGACGACCGAGCCCCTACAGATAAAGACGCGCTCGGCGGCGAAAAAGGAACCCGTCTCATTGCTGCAACGCCGCCCGGCAGCGCTCCATGGCGAGATGGAAATGCTGCTCGACCGTCTTGCGCGATATGCCGAGACGCTCGGCGATCTCGCGCTGCGAGAGGTTATGCGTCACGCGCAATTCGAAAATCTCCCGGCATCGCGGCGGCAGCGTGGCGACCGCCTGCGCCAGCAGAAGCGCGCGCCGCGCGTCGTCGACGAGGCTCTCGGCGCTCGCCATCTGCGAGGGCGCGTCCGCGGCTTCGCCGTCGTCGGTGAAATATTTGCGCTCCACCTGCCGGTGGCGGGCGAAATCCTTCACCAGATTGCCGGCGGTGCGGCGCAGATAGGCGGGAGGGTCGGCGATCTCGGCGGCGGCGTCGCGGTTGATGTAGCGCGCGAAGGTTTCCTGCAGCAAATCGGGGGCGTCGTCGCGTCCGACCCTGCGAGTGAGAAAAGTGAGAAGGTCGCGCTGGCTGCGCAGGAACAGCTCGCGAATCGTCTGCGGCTTCGAGTCCGGCATATGCGGCGTCCGATACGGGAAGAGTCCGGCCGCCTTGCGCGCCGGCTCCGAAAGGCATGCTGAGCAAATGGCGCGCGCGCCGATCAACCACGCGGCGGCGCGCGCGAGGACCAGGAGGCGATCCAGCCGCAGGCGCGCGGCGCCGGCCCGGCGCGAGAAAATGAATGGGAGGCGACGCCATCCGCATCCACGCCCGGCTCCTCGACGCGTCCACAAGGCGCCGGCGCCGCATCGACGACTCGGCGGTCGCCCAGCAGACAAATCGGACAATGGCGCTCGCCGGCGGGATGATGCGGGGCGCAGCGATATGTCGGACGCGGAGTTCGCTTTGATCCGCCCGCTGCTGCCGTCGCCCAAACGGCGCGGGCGCAAGCCCACCGATCCTCGCAATATATTGAACACCTTGTTCTATTTGATCCGTTCCGGCTGCCGCTGGCGGCTCCTGCCCAAGGACTTCCCGCCTTTCACGACGGTCCAGAACCACTTCTATGCTTGGCGCGACAGCGGCCTATGGGCGCAGATCGTCTGCCTTCTGGTCATGGAGGCGCGCGAAGCCGAGGGTCGCGAGGCGGCGCCGACGGCGGTCGTGGTGGACAGCCAGTCGGTCAAGACCACGGAGGCCGGCGGGCCGCGCGGCTTCGACGCCGCCAAGAAAATCAAGGGCAGCAAGCGTCAGATCGCGGTCGATACGCTCGGATTGCCGATCGAATGCCAGATCACCCCCGCCGACGTTCAAGATCGCGACGCCCTCGCCCCTCTGCTGCGCGACCTGCGCCGCAAGAGCCCCTTCGTGACGACGTGCTTCGTCGATAGCGGCTACAATGGAAATGAAGCGCAGAGGGCCGCCTTCGAGGCGAGCCGGATCGCCGTCACCGTCGTCAAGAGAACAGATAAGGAGGTCAAAGGCTTCGTCGTTCTTCCGAAGCGATGGGTCGTCGAGAGGACGTTCGGTTGGATCAACCGCGCGCGCCGCCTCGCCAAGGACTTCGAGGCGACCACCAAATCATCGCTGGCCTGGCTGCTTCTCGCTCTCGCTTTCCTGCTCATGCGCCGGCTTGCGAGGCTCGATCGCCGGATCGCTTGAATTTCGAGTCGGGCTCTAAAATCTCATGCTCAATCAGAGTTTTTAGTGAAATCCGGGAGCGTATTGCCGTGCCACGCGACCGCAGAGGGCATACGTATCGTATCGTTCCCACTGTAATTCGTCCCAATCCCTCGGAACTGAAACGGTATTGTATCCATTATACCCAATATATACATCTTCGTGGTGGTGGATGCGGATTTGGATATTGTCCCCTTCAACTCTTTCGACATACCCAATCGTCATATTTTTTCGCCAATCGTTGGGGTCATAATATGAGCAAAGAATATCACCGACCACCTTCCGTGCGTGAATAGATTTATCAACCATAGCCCACTGTTCGGGATCACGACCGTCGTTGGCTGCATAGGAAGCTGATGAACATAAAAATAACCCAAATATCGCGATGATTACGCGGGGCGTGGGCATAAAATTCTCCTGTGTTATGGCTACCGCCGGCCGCAACAGAAAAAACAGAGCCGCGGCGCTCGACAAAAGCGCGCGTCCTCTCGCTGGCGGGGTCGGCCGGAACGTCACCATGAGACATTCGGAAGCCGCCGCCGTCGGCTTGTCAATGTGCGCAGGCGACCAGAGCGTGGCCGATACGCAAAATTTCTCCGGTGTCGCTTCGCCGCCACAGCGGAGCGTGGCGCGAGCGGAGAAGGAGCTGGCGACCCCGGCAGGATTCGAACCTGCGACCTACCGCTTAGAAGGCGGTTGCTCTATCCGGCTGAGCTACGGGGTCCCTCGCGCCGAAGCGCGCGGACTTTGAAGCCGAAAGGTCAGTGCGTCCACTGGCCGACGCGTTGCGTCCTGAAATTGTCCGAATAGGAGATCAGGCGCGGCTTGGCGCCGGGCTTGGGCTCCTCGACGCGATAGACGAGATAATTGCGCTCGGCGTAGGAGATCGCCTCCTCCTTAGTGGCGAACCGCAGCCTGATCTGCGCCTTGGTGTCCGAGGAGCTGGTCCAGCCCATCAGCGGATCGAGCTCGCGGGGCGTCTCTCTCTCGAACTCGAGCACCCAGGGGTGGGCCGGCCCCGGGCCGGACTGGGTCGCGCTGGGCGTCGGGCGATGTATGCGTGCGGTCATATCGGGCCTCGGCAGGATGCGGCGCTGAGCCGCCCTCGTGAAATCTCTGCGACGGCGGGAGCGAGGAGCCTCGTGGTCGGGGCAGCAGGATTCGAACCTGCGACCTGAAGTACCCAAAACTTCCGCGCTACCAGGCTGCGCTATACCCCGTCTCGCGAATGGCCCCGGACGCCCGCTTCCGCCGCTGTTTCGCTAGCACGAGCCGGCCGGCGCGTCGAGCCGCAAAAAGCCCTCTTCATCGCTTGAAGATCGGATGGCGCACCTCGTCGCCGACCGCGATCGACAGCCGCTTCGCCGTGCCCGCGCTCAACTCGATCACCGCAAGCGCCGGCGCGCCGGAGGAGATGATCCGCTCCGAATAAGGCTCGGCCCCGAGCGCGAGCGACACCACCCGTCCGTCGCGCCCGACGAACACCATGTCGAGCGACAGCGGCGTGTTGCGCATCCACATGGAGACCGGCCGCTCCTCGTGGAAGTCGAACAGCATGCCGCCGTCCTCGGGCAGCGAGGTCCGGAACATCAGCCCCTTCTCGCGTTCCTTCTGCGTGCGCGCGACCTCGACCCGCAGCCGATGCGCGCCGGTCGCGGTGACGATCTCCATCGGCTCCACCGCCGCCGCTCGAGCCGTGACCGGCCCGGCGGTCATGGCGACGAGCGCCGCGAGCGCCAACAGAAAGCGCGTCAGTCCCTTCGCCAAACTGCCCGGCATGACGATCCGCCTCGCTGATCTCCACGACGCCGCCCCGCGGCGTCCATTCGTCGGCCTCAGCCTTGCCATGCGGAGTGAAAATTGGAAAGGGTCGAAACGCCGCGCCCGCCCGCGACGCGCGTCATCGAACGCTGCAAAAACAAAGAGCGAGCCTCGGCGGCTCGCTCCTTCTGCCCTGTCAAATCAGCCGACACACGCTGCTAGTGAGATGCGGGCAGAGCCGATTCGAGCGGGCGCACCTCGGTCGCCATCAGGCCCTTGGGGCCATCGCCATAACGGACCAGCACACTGTCGCCCGGCTTCAATTCGGCGAGGCCATAGCGACGAACCGTCTCCATATGGAGAAAGATATCGTCGGTGCCGTCGCCGCGCGTGAGGAAGCCGAATCCTTTCACGCGGTTGAACCATTTGACGATGGCGATCTCATAGCCGCTGGACGGCGTCACCTGCGAATGGGTGCGCGCCGACGCGCTCTGCGCCGGATGGATGGCGGTCGATTCGTCGATGGCGACGACGCGGAACACCTGCATTCCCTTCGGACGCTTCTGCGCTTCGCAGACCACTCGCGCGCCTTCATAAGCGGTTTGAAATCCCGACCGCCGCAATGTCGTGACATGTAAAAGGATATCCGCGCCACCGTCATCCGGAACGACGAACCCATAGCCTTTGGAGACATCGAACCACTTGATGGCTCCTGATACTTCGATCAGATCGAGTGCGGCTTGTTCGCCTTCGACATTGATGGTCGACGCGCTCAACTCATTCTGGAATGAAATTTTGGCGCCCAACAGACCAACTCCCCCTGCCGATTCAGTTGCTGACGCTCGCCTCGCCCGGCCCGCTCATCTATCGTGCGAATCGCGGCGTCGCCTGTGAATCACTGGAGTTAAGATATCATCGCCGGAGCGGCGTCCAACCGACTTTTTTGTCGCGAAGCCGTTTGTTGTGGATACGAATCCGATAAATGCGTTGCGTTGCAGAGGGCTGCGTGCAGGTTACGCGAATTACCGTACGCATGCGCTTGCCATGTCGAGAAGGAGTCCGAAATGCGTCCCGCTCGGTCCAATCCTGTGACGAGCGCGACGAACCGGCGCCGCTCCCGCGGCGAGAACGGACTTCTACGTCGCGTCAACACAAAAATGTTCGCATCGTCGTGCGCCCCCGCGCGACGGCGCCCCTGGACAGGGCCGCGCGAACCAATATGGTCGCCGGCGGGCGGTTGACCGATCGCAATTCCCGCGAGAAAATCGCGCGCTGGTCGCGCCCCGCGCCACAGGACCTCAGCTCATGACCTTTCTGTCCCCGCAAGACGACCGCCGCATCGCTTCCGACGACGCCGCGCCCAATTTCGATCTCGCCGAGCGCTACGCCGAGCGCGAGGCCGATCGGTTCGACTTGCATGCGACGCATCTCAACGAAATGTGGGTGCGCGTGCTGAAAACCATCGGCTATGACGTCGGCTTCGTCCGCGGCTCCGGGCAATATTTGTTCGACCGCAAGGGCGCGCGCTATCTCGATCTCCTGAGCGGCTGGGGCGTGTTCGCGATCGGGCGCAACCATCCATCGCTGCGCGCCGCGCTGATGAGCGTGCTCTCCGCCGATCTCCCCAATCTGGTGCAGCTCGACGTGTCCGTGCCGGCGGCCCTGCTCGCCGAGCGGCTGCTCGCCTATGCGCCCTGGCTCGACAAGACGTTCTTCGCCAATTCGGGAGCCGAGGCGGTCGAGGCGGCGATCAAATTCGCCCGCGCCGCGACGGGCCGCGACGGCCTCGTGCATTGCGGCCATTCCTTCCACGGCCTCACCTGCGGCGCGCTCTCGCTCAACGGCGACGCGATCTTCAAGAAGGGCTTCGGCTCGCTTCTGCCCAATGTGCGCGAGATCCCCTTCGACGATCTTCCAGCGCTCGAGGCCGCTCTGCGCGGACGCGACGTCGCCGCCTTCTTCGTCGAGCCCATACAGGGCAAGGGCGTCAACATGCCCAAGGACGATTATCTCGCCGAGGCGGCGGCGCTATGCCGTAAATATGGGACGCTGCTCGTCGCCGACGAAATCCAGACCGGCCTCGGCCGCACTGGCAAATTCTTCGCCATCGAGCATTATCGCGTCGAGCCGGACATGGTTCTGGTCGCCAAGGCGCTGTCGGGAGGCCATGTGCCAGTCGGCGCGGTGCTGACGCGCAAATGGATCTTCGACAAGGTGTTCGACCGCATGGATCGCGCGGTCGTGCATGGATCGACCTTCGGCAAGAACGATCTCGCCATGGCGGCCGGACTCGCGACGCTGGAGGTGATCGCCGCCGAGCGTCTCGTCGAGAACTCCGCCGCCAAGGGCGAGCGGCTGCTCGCCGCCTTCCGCGCCATGGCCGAGCGCTACGAGCTCGTCCACGATGTGCGCGGCAAGGGGCTGATGATCGGCGTCGAGTTCGGCGAGCCGCGCTCGCTGAAGTTGAAAGCGGCGTGGAACCTCTTGGAGACGGTGAACTCCGGCCTGTTCTGTCAGCTCATCAGCATTCCGCTGTTCGAGCAGCACAAGGTGCTGACGCAGGTCGCCGGCCATGGCAATCACACCATCAAGCTGCTGCCGCCGCTCACTCTCGACGATTTCGATTGCGATTGGGTCGAGCGCTCCTTCGACAAGGTGATCGCCGACGCCCATGACGCCCCGGGCGCCGTATGGTCGCTCGGCAAGACGCTCGCCGGCCATGCGCTGAAAGCGAAGCTCGGCTGACTCTCCGAGCTTTCGACGCCTCGCGAGGGAACGCGCCTTGCTGCGTCTCGATGCGCGACGAGGCGGCTGCGCCGAATTGAGACGACCGCCGCGCCGCGCCTCCGATTCGAGACGGAAAGGCGTCGACCATGCGTTCGAGTGTGAAGTTCACCATTGCTGTTGTTTCGACCCTGCTGGCCGGCGGTGCGCTTGCCGCGCCGCGCGATCCGCTGATCATTCCCGGAATCGGGCCGGAAGCGTCGCACGCGGCCGCCTATCGCCCGCGCTATGCGTCGCCCGCGGCTCCGCGTTACTCCACCGCGGCGATCTATCCTGCCCCGCGTCACCAGCATCGCTATTGGGTCGCGGAAGCGCGCCCACGCGTCCGCGTCGCCGCTTACGCGCCCCGGCGCCTCGACGCTCCGGTGTGGGACGCTCCGCGCTATTACGACGACGAGTATCGGCCCGCCGCCTACAACGCCGCCGACGCTTATCCGCCGCCCGCGCGTCCCTGGCTGCGCTCGGCGCCGCTCTGCCCCGGCGGCTATGGCGGCTGGTGAGGCGACGAGAGCGCTCCGATCAGAATTCGCTCAAACGAAACAATCTTAGGGCGCATTCTGCGGCCAAGACTGCGCTCCTCACGAGCGAGGACCCGAACCGATGTCCATGACGCGCCGCGCATTTCTCGCCACCGCCGTCAGCGGCGCGGCGTCGGTTCTCGCGAGCACGGCCTATGGCTTCGGCTTCGGACCGATGCTGGCGCCGCGCGTCGCGCGCTATCGAGTCGCGCCGCGCGATTGGCCGAACGGCTTCTCGCTCGAGATCGCCGCGCTCTCGGACTTGCACGCTTGCGATCCCTTCATGTCGATCGAGCGGATCGAGGGAATCGTCGAGCGCATGAACGCGCTGCGGCCGGATGTGATCGTGCTGCTCGGCGATTATGTCGCCGGCATCCGCCGCCGCCTCGCGACGCCCATTCCTTCCGCCGATTGGGCGCGCGCGCTGTCACGTCTGTCGGCGCCGCTCGGCGTCCATGCAATCCTCGGCAATCATGATGTCTGGGACGATCTCGTCGTGCAGCGCGACGGCGGCGGAACCACGCATTCGCGCCGGGCGCTCGAGGCCAATGGCGTGCCGGTCTATGAGAACGAGGTCGCGCGCCTGCGGAGCGGCGATCGCTCCTTCTGGCTCGCCGGTCTCGCCGATCAGCATGCGATTCCGGTCGGACGTCTGCGCTGGCGCGGCTTCGACGATCTGCCGAAAACGCTCGCCGCGGTCACGACCGACGACCCGGTGATCCTGCTCGCGCATGAGCCCGACATTTTCGCGAAGGTTCCGAATCGCGTCGCTCTGACGCTCAGCGGGCACACGCATGGCGGCCAGGTGCGGCTGATGGGCTGGTCGCCCTATATCCCGTCGCGATTCGGCAATCGCTACGCCTATGGACATATCATCGAGAACGAGAAGCACCTCATCGTCTCCGGCGGCCTCGGCTGCACCATGCTGCCGTTCCGGTTCGGCGTCCCGCCGGAGATCCTGCACATCAGGGTCGAAGCCCCGGGCGTGACGCGGTCATTGTCCGGACCGTAACGAGTCAGAACCTTTGCAATGAAAGGCGGCCGTCATTGCGAGGAGCGAAGCGACGAAGCAATCCAGAGCCGCAGGGCGGATTCTCGACGGTCTTCCCTTCGCGACGCGCCCGCATTGCGGCGAGGAAATCGCCCCAGCAATCGCCCCGCGGCTCTGGATTGCTTCGCTGCGCTCGCAATGACGGTGCGAGCCCTTATCGCGCGAGATCTTCGTAGAGGTCGCTCCATATCGGATTCATCGATTCGATCAGCGCGAGCTTTTGACGCCGCGATCCGCCCTTCAGCTGCTTCTCTCGTGCGATCGCTTCAACCATCCGCTCATAATATTCGTAACACACGAGGAGCTTGCATCCGTACCGGGTGGTGAATCCCGGCGTGAGGCCTTCACGATGCTGATAGGCGCGCTGCGACAAATTCGACGTGATGCCCGTATAGAGTGTTCCGTTCCGGCTGCTGGCGATGATGTAGACGGCAGGCTGCTTCACCGAGACTCTACCTTGCGGCTCTGCTCGTAATGACAGCTGTCGTCATTGCGAGCGTAGCGAAGCAATCCAGAGCCGAGGGACGGAATCTCCACGGTCTTCCCTTCGCGACGCGCGCCCATATTGCGACTAGGGAAACAGCCTTGCAAACGCCCCGCGGCTCTGGATTGCTTCGCTACGCTCGCAATGACGGCCGCCTGCCACAGCGACGAAGAAACCCTTCATCCGCTGCGCTTCCATCACTCGCCCGCCGCCTTCAGCTTCTCGCCCGACTGGCTGCGTGCGCGCATCTCCGTCAGCGCTCGGCGATATTCGACCGGCATGACCTTGCGGAACTTCGGCTTATAGGCCTCCCAATCATCGAGGATCGCGCGCGCGAGCGTCGAGCCGGTGTAGCGCAGATGATTGGCGACGAGCTGCTTCAGACGCTCCGCGTCATAGCGCGTCATGTCGCTCATCACATCGACGCGCCCGTGCTGCTCGAGATCGCCGCTCTGATGATAGCTCTGCGTCATCGCGATTTCCTCGTCGCGCACTGGCTCGAGATCGACCATGGAGAGATTGCAGCGCTCGGCGAAGGCGCCATCCTCGTCCAGCACATAGGCGATGCCGCCCGACATGCCGGCGGCGAAATTGCGCCCCGTCGGCCCGAGCACGACGACGACGCCGCCGGTCATATATTCGCAGCCATGATCGCCGCAGCCTTCGACGACCGCGAGCGCGCCGGAATTGCGCACGGCGAAGCGCTCGCCGCCGACGCCGCGGAAATAGGCCTCGCCCGCGATGGCGCCATAGAGCACGGTGTTGCCGACGATGATCGACTTCTCCGGCACGATCTGCTTGGCGTCGCGCGAGGGATAGACGATCACCTTGCCGCCCGAGAGGCCCTTGCCGACATAGTCGTTCGCCTCGCCCTCGAGCCGCAGCGTCACGCCGCGCGCCAGGAAAGCGCCGAAGCTCTGTCCCGCCGTGCCGGTCGCACGAATGTCGATCGTGTCCTCCGGCAGGCCGACATGGCCATAGACGCGCGCCACCTCGCCCGACAGCATCGCGCCAGTCGAGCGATCGACATTGCGGATCGCCGTCTCGATCGACACCTTGGCGCCGCGATCGATCGAGGCGCGCGCTTCGGCGATGAGCTTGTTGTCGAGAACCTTGTCGAGGCCGTGATCCTGATAGGCGCTGTGACGGATCGCACCGCCCTCGCCCGCCGGCTTGTGGAACAGCTTGGTGAAGTCGAGCCCCTTGGCCTTCCAATGGGCGAGCGCCTTCTCCTTGTCGAGCATCTGCATCTGGCCGGTGAGCTCGTCGAAGCGGCGATAGCCCATCTCGGCCATCAGCTCGCGCACTTCCTCGGCGACGAAGAAGAAGAAGTTGATGACATGCTCGGGCTGGCCGACGAAGCGCTTGCGCAGCACCGGGTCCTGCGTCGCGACGCCCACGGGACAAGTGTTGAGATGGCATTTGCGCATCATCACACAGCCCGCCGCGATCAGCGGCGCCGTGGCGAAGCCGAACTCATCGGCGCCGAGCAGCGCGCCGACGATGACGTCGCGGCCCGTGCGCAGGCCGCCGTCGACCTGCACGGCGATGCGCGCGCGCAGCCCGTTCAGCACCAAGGTCTGATGCGTCTCGGCCAGGCCGATCTCCCACGGGCTGCCGGCGTGCTTGATCGACGTCAGCGGCGAGGCGCCGGTGCCGCCGTCATAGCCGGCGATGGTCACATGATCGGCGCGGCCCTTGGAAACGCCCGCCGCCACCGTGCCGACGCCGACCTCGGAGACGAGCTTCACCGACACATTGGCGCGCGGGTTGACGTTTTTGAGATCGAAGATCAGCTGCGCCAAATCCTCGATCGAATAAATATCGTGATGCGGCGGCGGCGAGATGAGGCCGACGCCCGGCGTCGAATGGCGCACCTTGGCGATCACCGCGTCGACCTTGTCGCCCGGCAATTGTCCGCCTTCGCCGGGCTTCGCGCCCTGCGCCATCTTGATCTGGATCATGTCCGAATTGACGAGATATTCCGCCGTCACGCCGAAGCGGCCGGAGGCCACCTGCTTGATGGCGCTGCGCGCGCTGTCGCCATTGGGCAGCGGCTTGAAGCGCTCCGGCTCCTCGCCGCCCTCACCCGTGTTGGACTTGCCGCCGATGCGGTTCATCGCGATGGCGAGCGTCGTGTGCGCCTCGCGCGAGATCGAGCCGAAGGACATGGCGCCGGTGGAGAAGCGCTTGACGATCTCGCTTGCCGGCTCGACCTCCTCGAGCGGAACTGGAGCGCGCCCGTCCTCCGTCGCGGTCTTGATGCGGAACAGGCCGCGGATGTTGAGCAGCTTCTCGTCCTGCTCGTTGAGCTGCTTGGCGAAGGCCCGATATTGGTCCTGCGCGTTGGCCCGCACCGCATGCTGCAGCAGCGAGACGGTCTGCGGCGTCCAGCTATGCGCCTCGCCGCGAATGCGGAAGGCGTAGTCGCCGCCGACATCGAGCGCGTCGCGATAGATCGGCGCGTCGCCGAACGCGTCCTTGTGCCGACGCACGGTCTCCGACGCGATCTCGTCGAGACCGACGCCCTCGATGCGCGTCGTCGTGCCGGCGAAGAATTCGTCGATGAAGCTCTGCGCGAGGCCGATGGCGTCGAAGATCTGCGCGCCGCAATAGGATTGATAGGTCGAGATGCCCATTTTGGACATGACCTTCAACAATCCCTTGTCGACCGCCTTGATGAAGCGCTTGATCGCCGTCTGACCGTCGACGTCCGCCGGAAACTCGTCGGTCGAAGCTTCGAGCGTCTCGAAGGCGAGATAGGGGTTTATCGCCTCGGCGCCATAACCGGCGAGCAGCGCGAAATGATGCACCTCGCGCGCTTCGCCGGTCTCGACGACGAGACCGACCGAGGTGCGCAATCCGCGGCGGATCAGATGATGATGCACGGCCGCCGTCGCCAGCAGCGCCGGAATCGGAATGCGATCCGCGCCGACCATGCGATCGGACAGGATGATGATGTTGTAGCCGCCATTCACCGCCTTCTCGGCGCGCTCGCCGAGGCGGATCAGCGCCTCGCGCATGCCGGCGGCGCCGGCCTTGGCGTCATAGGTGACGTCGAGCGTCTTGGTGTCGAAGCTGTCCTCGACATGGCCGATGCAGCGGATCTTCTCCAAATCTTCATTGGTGAGGATCGGCTGGCGCACCTCGAGCCGCTTCTTCTTCGACGAGCCCTCGTGATCGAGAATATTCGGGCGCGGGCCGATGAAGGAGACGAGGCTCATCACCAATTCCTCGCGGATCGGATCGATCGGCGGATTGGTGACCTGCGCGAAATTCTGCTTGAAGTAAGTGTAGAGCAGCTTCGGCTTGTCGGAGAGCGCCGAGATCGGCGTATCCGTGCCCATGGAGCCGACCGCCTCCTGGCCCGTGACGGCCATGGGGAACAGCAGCAGGTCGAGCTCCTCCTGCGAATAGCCGAAGGCCTGCTGGCGATCGAGCAGCGACACGTCGGCGCGCGAGGCGCGCGGCTCGACAGGCTTCAGATCCTCGAGCACGATCTGCGTGCGCTCGAGCCATTGCTTATAGGGGTGAGAAGCCGCGAGTTCCTTCTTCACCTCATCGTCGGAGACGATGCGCCCCTGCTCGAGATCGACGAGCAGCATCTTGCCCGGCTGCAGCCGCCATTTCTGGACGATCTTCTCTTGGGCAATCGGCAGCACGCCCATTTCGGACGCCATCACCACGAGCCCGTCCTCGGTGATGAGATAGCGCGCCGGACGCAGGCCATTGCGGTCGAGCGTCGCGCCGATCTGGCGGCCGTCGGTGAAGGCCATCGCCGCTGGCCCGTCCCAGGGCTCCATCAGCGCCGCGTGATATTCGTAGAAGGCCTTGCGGTCCTCGGTCATCAACGGATTGCCGGACCAGGCTTCTGGAATCAGCATCATCACCGCATGGGCGAGCGAATAGCCGCCCTGCACGAGGAATTCGAGCGCATTGTCGAAACAGGCGGTGTCCGACTGCCCCTCATAGGAGATCGGCCACAGCTTGCCGATGTCGTTGCCAAACAGCGGCGAGGCCACCGACGCCTGCCGCGCCGCCATCCAGTTGATGTTGCCGCGCAGCGTGTTGATCTCGCCGTTGTGCGCGACGAAGCGATAGGGGTGCGCGAGGCGCCAGGACGGAAACGTGTTGGTGGCGAAGCGCTGATGCACGAGCGCGATGGCGCTGACGAAGCGCGGGTCCTTCAGATCGAGGAAATAATGCCCGAGCTGCGAGACCAGCACCATGCCCTTGTAGACGATGGTGCGCGACGAGACCGACACGGAATAATGCTCGCGCGCCACCGCGCCGCGCGCGTAAATCTCGTTCGAGGCGGTCTTGCGCGCGAGATAGAGACGACGCTCGAAATCGGCGTCGTCGGTCACCGACGGACCGCGGCCGATGAACACCTGCCCATGGACCGGCTCGACCGCCTTCACCGCGGCGCCGAGGTCGCTCGAATCGACCGGCACATCACGCCAGCCGAGCACCACGAGATCCTGGCTCGCGGCCGCCGCCTCGATCAGCTCCTTGGCCTTGGCGCGCTCGCCCTCGTCACGATTGAGGAAGAATTGACCGATCGCATATTGGCCGGGCGCGGGCAGCGTGAAGCCGAGCTTTCCGCACTCCTCCGCGAAAAAGCCGTGCGGGATCTGCACGAGAATGCCGCAGCCGTCGCCGAGCTTGGGATCGGCGCCGACGGCGCCGCGATGGTCGAGATTGAGCAGAATCTGCAGACCCATCTCGACGATGTCGTGAGTCTGGCGATTATGCAGATCGGCGACGAAGCCGACGCCGCAGGAGTCATGCTCCTTGGACGGATCATAGAGGCCCTGCGCCTTCGGCAGAGCGGGATCGCTGGCGTCGATCGTCATGGCGGCGTCTCCCGGACAAGATCGGGGCCGCTCGGCCGCTTTGCCGCGTCGCGCCCCGTTTTTAGCGTCGAATTCGTCCGACCGCTCCATCCTGTCCCGGCGCGAGGCAGAATGGTCAGCAAGGCTGACATATCAACGGCCAATATATTTGCCAGATTTCCGCAGCCGGCACAAGCGATCCGCGGTGCAGTTTTCAAGCCGCGCCGCCGGGAGCTCGGCGACGCGACCCGGGTGTCCCCACGGCTGATGGATCGCTTCGCTGCACTCGCGTGAGAACGGAGCGCCCGATTGCGACGGCGCGCCGGCTGGCGTAAGAACGCGCCGCGCCCTCGCCCTGCGGCGAGAGGCCCGCGAGCGAGGGACCGCTTATGGCCGCAGCTTACGACCCCGAAAATGTGTTCGCCAAGATCTTGCGCGGCGAAATCCCCTCGCACAAGGTCTATGAGGATGAGGTCGCGCTGGCCTTCATGGACATCATGCCGCGCGCCGATGGCCATGTCCTCGTCATTCCGAAGGCCCCTGCCCGCAATCTTCTGGACATTGCGCCGGACGCGCTTTGCGCGCTGATCGCCCGGGTGCAGCATGTCGCCAAGGCCGCGTCGGAGGCCTTCGCCGCCGACGGGCTGACGTTGCAGCAGTTCAACGAGAGCGCCGGCGGACAGGTGGTGTTCCACCTGCATTTCCATATTCTGCCCCGCATCGAGGGCGTCGCGCTGCGCCCGCCGGGAACCATGGCCGACAGCGAGAAGCTGAAGGCGCATGCGGAGAAAATCAAGGCCGCGCTCGGCCCCTTCCCCGGCTGAGACTGACCGATATTGGTTGCGGGCGAGCCTGAAGGCTCGCGGTCCAAAGCGCGTCCCCTGGACCGCGAGCCTTCAGGCTCGCTCTTTTGCTCACGCGAGCGTCACTTCCCCTCCAGCACGAAGGTCGAGAAGCGCCGGCTGACGCGATGCGCCAGCACCTCCACCGGCGCGAAGACGACCGCGGCGACCACCGAGACGACCACTGTCGCCGCGGCGATCAGCCACGCCTGCCAGACTTCGGGCGTCTTGCCGCAGAACACGATCAGCCAGGAGGTGAAGGTGATGAGCACGATGTAATGGACGAGATAGAGCGGGAAGGAGATGCGCGCCAGAAACTGCGAGAGCGGATGATCGGAGAGGAAGGCGCGGACCGGCCGCGAGCCGGTGATCAGCACGACCGCGGCGAGCGCGATCACCACCTCCATATGCGAGGTCCGCTTGCCCAAAGTCGCCGCGGCGATCGCGTAGAGCGCGAGGCCGGCGACGATCTTCAGCCCGGCGCGATCGAAAACCGCGAGAAAGGCGGACGTCTTCTCGTCGAGGCCGAGAACGCGCGCGCGCCCGATCAGCGCGCCGAACAGAAAGGCGGCGAGATAGGGAAAGGGAATCGCCAGAAAGCAGGCGGCGGCGAGCATGGTGAATTCCGGCTTCTTCATCGCCGGATGCAAGGCCAGCATCAGGAACAGCGTCAGCGAGCCGATCATCTCCCATTGCATCGTCCACATGAACGGCAGGATCGGGCCGAGGACGTCCGGCTTGGTGTAGACGTTGCAGCAGGCCCATTTGAGCGCCTGCGCCAGAGTGGGGTCGAGAATGTCCTTGGCGAGAAAGCTCGGCGCGAGTTCCGACGCCTCATGGCTGGCGACGAGCCCGAGTCGCGAGGCGACATAGACGAGCAACGCGCCGGCGACGACCGGAATGGTGAGGCGCAGATAGCGTCGCAACGCCGCCGAGACGACATAGGACGCGCCGCCGCCGGCGTAGAAGGGCGCGGCGAGCGCGGCGCCGGAGACGACGAAGAAGACGCAAATGTCGAGCGGCCCATAGAGCAGGCCGGCGAAGGGACTGCGGAAGCCCGGATGCGCCTGGCCGAAAATTTCCCAGGTCGAGTGATAGAGCAGCACCGAAAAGGCGCCCCAGCCGCGCACGCCGTCCAGCTCGCCGAGCCGAATGCGCGTCGTCGCTTTGGCGGCCGCGCACGGCTCCGCGGCGGCGATAATGGGATCCACGGCGCGATCGAGGACATAAGTCATTTTGGCGTCTCGAAATTTCGGCGATGCGATCCTTCGAGGACCGCCGTCGCTCTGATAACGCCGAAAGACTAGGTTAGGCTTTCGGGTCGAGCAACGACGGCGGCCGAACGTGATTAGCGAATGTCGTTAACGCAGTCTCGACGACGCGCGGCGATCCTTGGATTCCAATGAGGACGTTGGATCGATGCGATTAACGCGTTACGCGGGAAATAGCTTCACTCCCCCACCGACGGGATTGACAGAATGGCGACGGCCCGCATCCTGAAGCGGCGCCGATCATTCCCGGAGAGCCGATTTGCAAACATCTTTTCGCTTCGCCGCGACCGCGCTGCTTCTCGCGCCCTTCCCCGCCCTCGCGCAGACGCCCGCCCTCGAGCGCGTGCTCTCGGCGACGACGCTCTATCTTTCGGAGAACGGCGGCTATGATCTCGCCATTCTCGTCGACAATCGCGACTCCGGCGCGGATCTCTATCTCTATTTCGGCGTCGATCCCAATGCGCCCGAGGGAAAGACGAAGCCGAGCTTCGTGAAGAAGAATGCGGCCTGGGTCGGCGGCGGGGCCGGCGCGCTCCCCTCTCTCGCCGTGAGCGACAAAGGCTCGCTGCTCATCAAATCGGAGAATGACGCGATCGGCCGCGATCGCTGGAGCGAGACCCTGACCGTCGTGCGCCGCAATGGCGCGCTCGTCGTCGCGGGCCTCACCTTCACCGCCCGCGACACGCTCGAGCCCGAGGGCGGCGGCTCCTGCGACCTCAATTTCCTGACCGGCAAGGGAACGCGCAACGGCAAGAAAATCGAGCTGAAGGCGCAGACGCTTCCGCTCGCCGATTGGTCGGTGAATGGCGAGGCGCTCCCGAAAGAGTGCCGCTTCTGACCGGGCTTCCTCCGAATTTTTTCGTTCACGCTCGCGCCCGAAAGCGGATGCGCCTGTCACGCGCGCTTGCTAAAGGAGGGCGCCAACGGAGGGACCAAGGCCGTGAACGAGCCGGCGACACCTGATCTCGAAAGCGGCGAGGCCCTGGACGCGATCCTCGCCTCCTTCGCGCGCGCCGGCTTCGCGCGCTGCGAGCCGTCCATTCTGCAACCGGCGGGCGTGTTCCTCGATCATTCCGGCGAGGATTTTCGCGGCCGGCTGTATCTGACCAGCGACGCCGGCGGCGCCGATCTGTGTCTGCGGCCCGAATATACGATTCCCGTCTGCCTCGCCTATCTCGCTTCGGGCGATGCGGCACAAGCCGCCTCCTATGCCTATGGCGGTCCGGTGTTCCGTTATCCCGGCGAGGGCGAGCGCGGCGCCGGCGAATTGCGTCAGGCCGGGCTGGAGAGCTTTGGTCGCGAGGACCGCGAGGCGGCCGACGCCGAGATCCTCGCAGCGGCGCTCGAGGCGGCCGCCGGCGCCGGCGCGAGCGGGCTTTCGATCCGCGCCGGGGACGCCGGCCTCGTCTCCGCCTTTCTCGACCGCCTCGATCTGCCGCCGGCGTGGCGGCGGCGCGTCGAGATCGGCCATGCGCGCGGCGAGCCGCTCGCGAGCGTCTTTGCCCCGCCCGCCAATGGCAAGGAGCAGGCCGGCATGCTGGCGGCGCTCTCCAAGGTCGACGCCAGGGAGGCGCGCGCCCTCGTCGAGGATCTGCTCTCCATCGCCGGCATTTCCGCGGTGGGCGGGCGCAGCGCGGGCGAGATCGCCGAGCGCTTTCTCGAGCAGGCCGCGCTCGCCGACGGCGCCGGCGTCAGCGCCAAGACTCATGCGCTGGTCGACGCCTTCTTCGCCATAGAGGGCCAGATCGACGAAGCCTCGTCGGCGCTGCGGCGCCTTGCCGCCGACACCGGGATCGATCTTTCCGACGCGCTCGATTCGCTCGACACGCGCTCGAGCTTCCTCGCCGCGCGCGGCCTCGACATCGACAGCGTGCGTTTCTCCACGAGCTTCGCCCGCCGGCTCGATTATTACTCGGGCTTCGTGTTCGAGGCGCGCGCCGACGGCGCCGGCCAGCCGCTGCTCGGCGGCGGACGCTACGACCGGCTGCTGAGCACGCTCGGCGCCAAAACCGATATTCCCGCCGTCGGCGCCGCCATCTGGGTCGACCGGCTCGCTGCGCGAGGACAGGCGCGATGATCGCCCCGACCGACAAGCTCATCGTCGCCGTGCCCTCTAAGGGCCGGCTGCAGGAGAACGCCAACGCCTTCTTCGCCCGCGCCGGCATAGAGGTGACGCAGGGACGCGGCGCGCGCGACTATCGCGGCAGCCTCTCCGGCGTCGACGGCGCCGAGGCGGCCTTCCTCTCGGCCTCCGAGATCACCGCGCGGCTCGCCAGCGGCGACGCGCATCTCGGCGTCACCGGCGAGGATCTGGTGCGCGAGACCATTCCCGACGCCGGGAGCCGCGTGGAGCTGCTGACCCCCTTGGGCTTCGGCCGCGCCGATGTGGTGGTCGCCGTGCCGCAGGCGTGGATCGACGTGCGCGTGATGGCCGATCTCGCCGATGTCGCCGCGGGCTTTCGCGCCCGCCACGGCCGCAGCCTGCGCGTCGCCACCAAATATGTTCATACGACGCGCCGTTTCTTCGCGACGCATGCGATCGGCGATTATCGCATCGTCGAAAGCTCCGGCGCCACCGAGGGCGCGCCGGCGGCGGGCTCGGCCGATCTCATCGTCGACATCACGACGACCGGCGCGACGCTCGTCGCCAATGCGCTGAAGACGCTCGACGACGGCGTGATCCTGCGCTCGCAGGCCAATCTCGTCGCCTCGCTCACGGCGCTCTGGACGCCGCGCGCCAGGGAAGCGGCGCGCGTCATTCTCTCGCGCATCGCCGCGGAAGAGCTGGCGCGCACGACGCGCGAGCTGCGCGTCCGCCTGCCGGCGCTCGACGACGCGCTGCTGAGCGAAGCCGCGGAGACATTCGGCGCGAGCCTGCGCGAACGCGGCGACAATGGTTTCGCCACCTTCGCCGCGCCGGCCGATGGCGCGCCGCAATTCGCCGACTGGCTCATCGCCAAGGGCGCGCAGACGGTGACGAGCGCCAGGCTCGATTATGTGTTCACGGCCGAGAACGCGCTGTGGAGCCGCCTCTCCGCGCGGATCGATCGCGCCTGACAGGAGACCGCATGCGCGAGGCGTCGAAGGCCGAACCTGCCGAAGACGCCGCGATCCTGCGCAGCGCCGCGCGTTTTCTGCGCGACTTCGCCGGCTTCGCCGGATGGCCCGGCCTGCGCGCGGCGGTCGCCGTCGCCGTCGCGGCCGGCCTCGAGAATGTGGGCGTCGTTCTGCTGATCCCCTTTCTCTCGCTCGCCATGGACGAGAAGGCGCCGGGAGGCGCCGCCGCCGCGCTGGCCGCGCCCGTGTTCGCGCTGCTGAATGTCGAGACGCGGCTCGGCAAGCTCGGCGCGATGCTGGCGCTGTTCGCCGCGCTTCTGACGCTGCGCGCTTTGGCCAATGGCGTGCAGATTCGGATTCTGACCAAGCTGCGCATGGATTATGTCGAGAGCCGCCGCGCGCGGCTGCTGGACGCGCTCGCCGCAGCCTCGTGGAGCCGTGTGCTGGCGTTGCGCCATGCGCGCGTGCAGCGCGCGATCAATGACGACGCGGCCATTCTCGGCGCCGTCGTCCGCTTCCCGCTCGACGCCGGCGTCGCCATTCTGACGTTGATCGCGCAGATCGCCGCGGCGGCGGCGCTGGCGCCGGTGTTCGCGACGCTGTGCCTCTCGCTGCTCGCGGCGACGGCGCTGGTCGCGCGGCCGCTGCTGCGCCACAGCTATGAGCTCGGCGCCGCGCTCACCGCCGACCGCGTTGCGCTCGACCATTCGCTCGGCCAGTTCCTCGGCGCGCTGAAGCTCGCGATCAGCCAGAATTTGCAGCGCAGCTTCGTCGGCGAGTTCGAGGCGGCGCTCGCCGATCTCAAGCGCCGGCAGATCGCGTTCTTGCTGCAGCAGTCCGACAGCCAGCACATGCTGAGCCTTCTCTCGGGCGTCGTCGCCATGCTCTGCGCGTTCATCGGCCTCGGCCTCATGGATATGCCGGCGCCGCTGGTCTTCGGCTTGCTGCTCATTCTCGCGCGCGTCGGCGCGCCCGCCCAGACGCTGGTGCGCAGCGCCCAGCAATTCGTGCATGGCCTGCCCGCCTGGGAGCGCGCCTGCCGGCTGGAGGCCGAGCTTTCGGACGGCGCCGGAAACGGCGCGCCCCCGCGCTCCGTGCAGGAGCGTGAAACGCCGCCGCCAGCCGACGCGCTCGACGGCGCCATCGTCTTCTCCGCCGTCTGCTACCGCCATGGCGACGGCGAGACGGCGCCGGGCGTCCATGGCGTCGATCTCACGATCAGCCCCGGAGAGATCATCGGCGTCACCGGCCCGTCCGGCGCCGGCAAGACGACCTTCGCCGATCTTCTCGTCGGGCTGATCCGGCCACAATCGGGCGTGATTTCCATCAGCGGGCGCAAACTCGACGGCGCGCTGCTCGACGCCTGGCGCCATTCGCTCGCCTATGTCGCGCAGGACGCCTTTCTCTTCCACGACACGCTGCGCCGCAATCTGCTCTGGGCGGCGCCCGAGGCGGGCGAGGACGCGATCTGGCGCGCGCTATCGCTCGTCGGCGCCGACGCGCTGGCCAAACGCTTGCCGAATGGGCTCGACACGATCGTCGGCGAGCGCGGAGCGCTGCTCTCGGGCGGCGAGCGCCAGCGTTTCGCGCTGGCCCGCGCAATCCTGCGGACGCCGCGCCTGCTGGTGCTGGACGAGGCGACGAGCGCGCTCGATCTCGACAGCGAGCATGTTTTGCTATCGCGGCTCGCCGAGCTCGATCCGGCGCCGACCATGGTCATCATCGCCCATCGCCCGGAGAGTCTGCGACTCGGCGGCCGGCTGCTGACCTTCGCGGACGGACGTCTCATTGGCGAGACCGAGGGACCGTGCGCGGGCAGCGGCGCGCGCCCATTCGGATGAGCTCCGCGCCGGTGAGCGAGGCCGCCTCGTCGAAGTCGAGCCGCTCCAGCGCATGGGCGCGGATGGCCCAGTCGCGCAGGCGGCGCGGATAGAGCGACAGCATCTCGAGCGTGGCGAGCGGGTCCGGCGCCGCGCCGCCGGGCAGCCGCGCCGCATGAAACCAGAACATGGCGCCGGGCTCGACGCAGACCTTGCGCAGGCCGAGGAAGATGGTGCAGGCCGAGGCGCAGACGCCGCGGATCGCCAGCTCCTCGCCCGAAGCCTCGAGCCGGCGCGCCTCGTCGCGATAGACGGCGAGCGTTCCGCCATAGTCCTCCACGATGTCGAAGGCTCCGACCGGCTCGACGAAGACGAGCGCGACGAGCCCCGCGCATGCGAGAGCAGCGCATCTCACGCGACCGTCTCCGGATCGCGCCGCGAGCGTCGGCTCGGCCGGCGCGCGTGATCCGTAGGTCGGGCGCGCGTCTCGGCGGATGCGCGAGCCTCATCGAGATGCGGGCGCGCCGCCCCGCCTCCGCCCGACTCGCCTCGCCGGCGCTCGCGTTTGGGAACCGTGTCGAGCGGGCCGGCGAGCGTTGCGGCGCAGAGCGCGAAAACGGCCGAAAGCGCCGGCATGCGCAGCGGATAATCGAGCAGGGAATGCGCGCCGAGCAACGCCAGCGCTATGGCGGCGGCGACGCGCTCGCGTCTCTTGCTCGCATCCGGCTCCCGCCGATTGCGCAGCGCGCAGAGCATGGCGAGGGCGAGCGTCCCGGCGATAACGAGAAGGCCGGGCAGGCCGGTTTCGAGCGTCAGCTCCAGCAAATCATCATGCGCATGATTGATGACCGCCGGCGCGATCGCTTCGCGCGGCTGGAACAGCGGAAACACTCGCTCGAAGGTTCCGAGGCCGGAGCCGAAGGGAAAGAAGCTGCGCGCGGCGTCGAAAGAGATGCGCGCGAGCGAGGCGCGGTCGCCGGCGCCGGCCTCCTGCGCCGTCAGTCGATCGAGAATAGTGGTGAGGCCGAAGGCCGGAGCGAGAAGAATGGCGGCCACGGCGAAGCCCGCCGAGGCGAGCAGAGCCGAACGCCTCTCGCCAGCGAGATCCTCGAGGCTTTCGCGCAGGATCAGCGCAGCCGTCATGACGAAGGCCGCGGCGCCGAGGATCAGGGCCGAGCGCGATCCTGTCATCATCAGCCCCAGAACGAGCGCGAGATAGAAGCCCGCGAGCGCCGCCAGCCGCAGCGCCGGCCGGCGCCCGCGCGAGAGATCGAGCGCGACGGCGGCGATCGGAATCGCGCAATAGAGCAGCGCCGCGGCATGATTGCGATTGGCGAACACGCCGACGCCCACACTGCCGTCGCTCGGCGGATAGAAGCGCAGCGCGCTGTCCGGCCCGTCCATGATCTGCAGGAATTCGAGCAGCGCCGAGCCGGCGCCGGCGAGCAGCACCAGGCCGAAGAGGCCGCGCCGCTCCTCGCGGCGGCAAGCGAGCGCGCCGAGAAAAATCGCCAGCGGCGCGACGAGAGCGAGAAGCGACCTCTCGGTCGCGCCGGGGGCGATCGAAATGGCGAGCCAGGGAAGCGGCAGGCTCGCCGCCGCATAAGTTTCGACGATCGGCGCGCGGCCCGGCAAAATTTGCCAGAGCATCGGCGGCAGCGGAACCAGCTGCAGCAGCGGAATGGCGACGACGAGGACGAGCGGGGCGAGAACCGCGCGTGCCCGCGCCAAGGCCTGCGGCTCGATCAAGAGCGCGACCAAGAGCGGCGCCGCGCCGAGGCCGACCATAATGGCGGGAACGCCGTCCCGGCTCGTTCCCCCGAAGATCAGCGACGCCGCGACGGCGACGCCGCAAGCGATGGCGACGAGACGCACGGGTTCCTGTCGAGACGGCGTTATTGTGGGCTGATCTTGGGAAGCGAGTTCTTATCCGTGCTGGCGGAGGACGTCCCCGCGGCCACGCCGCCCGCCACGGCGCCAGCGGCGACGCCCACAACCGGGATGGCCGCGCCGGCGAGCAGGCCTCCACCCGGCGCCCCACCCGACGAGATCGGCGGGCATTTCGCCGGATCGCGCTCGCTCTCGTCCTTGTCGCACTCCGCGCCGCTGGAGGCCGCCGCGGCCTCGGGATGCGAGGAGACGCGCGCGACGCAGAGCCGGCCGTCCCTACGCTCGAGCGTCAGCAGCGAGCCCGCGTCGGCCCGAACGAGCAGCGCTGCGGAGCCGAAGAGGCTGGCCGAGCCGCTGCGAATCAGCAGGCGGTCGCCGGCGAGGATCTGCGCGCCGTCGTGAATTTCGGAGAAGGACCCGCCGCGCGACATCAGCGCGACGCCCTTCGGCATCGAGAGCCGCGCGGAATCGGCGTCGGCGCAAATCGCGCGGGACTCCGGCGCCGCCCCGGCGGCGGTCGCCGCGGCCACGCTGAAAGCCATGACAAAAATGACGAATCTCATTGCGGCTCGGCTCTCTTCTGGCGAGGCGTCAGGGCGGCGTCTCGGCGCAATCGCGATAAACAATGTGCTTCACAAAAAGCATAGCATGAGCGCGACCTCCTCGAAACATCGGATGCGCGGTTTCGAGCCTTCGGAGAGACTTCGCCGCGGCTGTTGCGCGACCCTCCCCAGCCGAGCTAAAGTCCAAAAGAGTGATTCGGGGCGGCAAAGCGTTTTTTTCAGCGATTCGGGGCGCGGATGATCAGGCTGGCGGGGATGCTCTTTCTGTGCGCGGCTATCGCGTCGCCCGCTGTCGCGGCGACGAAGATCGGGCGCGCGTCGTCGATCGAGAAGGATGTGCGAGGCGACACGGGCGCCGGCGCGCGCAAGCTGGCAGTGGGCGAGCCGGTCCACGCCGACGAGGTCCTGACCACGGCGTCGGCGAGCCGCGGCAAATTCGTCTTCGACGACCGCGCCGATCTGGCGATGGGCCCCTCCTCGCGCGTAAAGCTCGACAGTTTCGTCTATTCAGGCGGCTCCAAGGGCGTCGTCTTCAACGCGGCCAAAGGCGCCTTCCGTTTCGTCAGCTCGCCCAAGGGCGGGCACGACTATGACGTCCGCACGCCGACGGCGACGATCGGCGTGCGCGGCACGCGCTTCGCCGTGCGCGTCCTCGGCGGCCGCACCGACGCCGTGCTCTATGGCGGCGTGATCGAGGTCTGCAGCATCGCCTCCGGCCAGTGCCGCACGCTCGATTCGTCCTGCACCTTCGTCACCGTCACGCCTTCTGGCGTCACCACGCCCAAGCAGGTCGGCAAGACCGACTGGAGCTTCGATTCGACCTGCCGCGGCCCCGGCCGCCGCAGCGACAACGCGCCGCCGGCCAATGCGCCGCCGGCCGGCCCCGGCGCGCCGGGCGGCGATGAGCCGCCGACGCTTCCGCCCTTCGAAGGCGGCGGGCCCTCTTTCGGCGTCCTCGTCGGAACGGCGGTCGGCGACGGCGCGTTCGCCGACCCGGTTCCGATGCAGGGGGCCGGATTCCTCGGCGGCTTGCGCCTCGGCTATGACTTCAAGCTCACGCCTCGGTTCCTCGTCGGCTTCGAGACCGATTCGCAATATCGCAGCGATCTCGGCGGCGGCTCCAATTCCCATGGCTCGATCTCGGGCGTGCGCGGCGGCTATCTCGGCACGTTCCGCGGGCGGCTCGGCTATGTCATCGACCGCTGGACGGTCTATGGCACGGGCGGCCTCGCCTATGGCCACATTCTCGCGCCGAGAACCTTCTCTGGCTCCAACCTCATCAATTCCATCCCCACGACCGGCGTGAGCCAGAGCTATCAGCTCGTGCCCGGGTGGACGGTCGGAGCCGGCGTGCAATTCGCGCTGGCGCCGGGGCTCTCGCTGCGCGCGGAATATCTCTACACTCAGCTCCAGCACAGCAACCCGACCTATATGACGAGCGTCTCGCCCTATCCGGTGACCGTCTGCACCAAGAGCGCGATGCATGGAGTTCGCGTCGGCGTCGACTTTTCTCCGATCGGACTGCTGATGGGCGCCTCGCGCTGACGAGATATCCCCGGTCGGCTTGCCCGGAGCGATTGCCGTCGCTCATGGGCAAGCCTATAAATTCTAGGCGCGCCGCCGATCCTGCGGTGCGCGTTTCCGATTTCAGGCCCAGCAAATCGAGACGAAATGCCCTGGAGCAATCAAGGCGGGCCGCGCAAGCCCAACGATAACGGCCCCTGGGGCCAGCAGAATCCGTGGGGCGCCGGCGGCGGCCCGCCTCCCGATCTCGAAGAGCTGCTGCGCCGTAGCCAGGAAGGGCTGCGGCAGATTCTTCCGTCCGGTTTCGGCGGGCGCGGCGTCGCCATCCTCACTCTGCTGACCCTGCTCGCCTGGCTCGCCAGCGGCTTCTACACGGTGGGCCCGAACGAGGTCGGGCTCAACATGATCTTCGGCAAATATCGCGGCAAGACGCAGGCCGGCCTCAATTATAATCTGCCGTCGCCAGTCGGCTCCGTCGTGAAGCTCGCGGTCACCGACCGCAACGCCGTCGACATCGGCTTTCGCGAGCAGCCCGCGACGCGGCGCGGCGGTCCCCAGACTCCCGACGCGCCCGAAGAGAGCCTGATGCTCACAGGCGACGAGAACATCGCGGATGTGAAGTTCCGCGTGTTCTGGCAGATCGACCCGGCGAAGCCGGAAGATTTCGCCTTCAACGTCGCCGATCCGCCGGCGACCGTGAAGGCGGTGGCCGAGAGCGCCATGCGCGAGATCGTCGGCCAGTCGCAGATCCAGAAAATTCTCACCGCCGACCGCAAGCTGATCGAGCCGGCCTGTCAGCAGCTGATGCAGAAGGTGCTCGACGAGTATCACAGCGGCGTGCTGGTGCTGCAGGTGCTGCTGCTGTCGGTCGATCCGCCCGCCTCGGTGATCGCCGCCTTCCGCGACGTGACCGCCGCGCAGCAGGATTTGCAGCGCCTCGGCAATGAGGCGGAAGCCTACGCCAATCGGGTGGTGCCGGAGGCGCGCGGCGCCTCCGCGCGCATTCTGCAGGAGTCAGAAGCCTATCGCGAGCAGGTCGTCGCCGAAGCGCGCGGCCAAGCCTCGCGCTTCGACCAGATTTATGCGGAATATAAGAAAGCGCCCACGATCACCCGGCAGCGTCTCTACATCGAGACGATGGAACGCGTGCTCGGCGGCGCCGACAAGGTGATCCTCGACGAAACGGCCTCGGGCGCGACCAGCGCCGGGGTCGTCCCCTATCTGCCGCTGCCCGGCTTGAGCAACCAGGGAGGCCGGAAATGAGAGCCGTGTCCTTTCTCCTCGCCATTGTCGCGCTGATCGCGCTGATCGCCGTCGGCGGGGCGCTGTTCACCGTCTCGCAGACGGAGCAGGCGCTGGTGCTGCGCTTCGGCGAGCCTGTCGTCGGCCGCGGCCTCGTGACCGAGCCGGGGCTGCACTACAAGCTCCCGATCGTCGAGAACGTCATCTATCTCGACAATCGTATCCTCGACGTCGAGAGCCCCAGCCTCGAGGTGCTCGCCTCCGACAATCAACGGCTCGAGGTCGACAGCTTCATCCGCTATCGCATCGTCGATCCTCTGCGCTTCTATCAGTCGGTCGGCGGCATCGCCGGCGCCAACAACCAACTCGCCTCGGTGCTGAACTCGGCGGTGCGCCGCGTGCTGAGCGAAGCCAATCAGCGCGAGATCGTGCGCGACGAGCGCGCCGCGCTGATGGTGAAAATCAAGGAGCAGGCCAATCTCGAGGCGCGCAAATTCGGCGTCGCCGTCGTCGATGCGCGCATCCGCCGAGTCGATCTGCCACAACAGATCTCCGAGAAGGTCTATGGCCGCATGCAGACCGAGCGCGCCCGCGAGGCGGCCGAATATCGCGCCCAGGGCGCCGAGCAGGCGCAGAAGATCACCGCCAAAGCCGATCGCGATGTGGTCGTGCTCAAGGCGGAAGCGCAACGCGAGGCCGACCGGATCAAGGGCGAGGGCGACGCCGAGCGCAACCGCATCTTCGCCGAAGCTTTCGGCAAGGACGCGGACTTCTTCTCCTTCTACCGCTCCATGCAGGCCTATGAGAGCGCGCTGAAGACCAGCGACACGCGTTTTGTCATCGGCCCACGCTCCGAATTCTTCCGATTTTTCGGCACGGCGAGCGGCAGGAACGGCGAAGAGCCGGCGCCACAGAAGAAGTAGTTTTCGGGCATCCTATCGAAACGGTAAGGTAAAGAACGAATTGCGCCCAAATCTCGCCGCTTTGCTGGCAGAGTGCCGAGGCGCGGCGATGCGGGGCTTGCCCGAAGTCTCGGCCCTCTCCCCGGCCGCCGCGCGGATGCGCAACGCCGATCGCGACCCTGATCGGCGAAAACGGCCGAGGCGAGGACGTGACGCGCCCGAACAGCAAATGCGTCTCAGGAGAGCAAGAGTTATGATATCAGGCGCCCGCGTTTGGATTTTCTCGGCGATCGGAGCCCGCGCGCTGGCGCGCCTGCTCGTCCCTTGCTTCGCCGGCCTGCTGGCGATCGCACCGGCGGCGGCCAAGGGACCCGATTCGCTCGCCGATCTCTCGGCCACGGTGCAGGACGCCGTGGTCAATATCTCAGCCACGCAGACGATCGACCCCAAATCCGCGCACAAGGGTGGACCGGACTCCGGACCGGGCGGCGCGCCCGGCACTCCCTTCGACGACCTGTTCGAGGAGTTCTTCCGCCGTCGCCAGCAGGGCCAGGGCGCCCCGGAGCTGCCGCGCCCGCGCAAGTCGAGCTCGCTCGGCTCGGGCTTCGTCATCGATCCGAGCGGCATCATCATCACCAACAACCATGTGGTCGCCGACGCCAATGAGGTGACGGTGATCTTCACCGACGGACAGAAGCTGAAGGCCGAAATTCTCGGCAAGGACCAGAAGGTCGACGTCGCCGTTCTGAAGGTGAAGCCCGAAAAGCCGCTGAAGGCGGTGAAATTCGCCGACAGCGACAAGGCGCGGGTCGGCGACTGGGTGCTGGCGGTCGGCAATCCCTTCGGCCTCGGCGGCTCGGTGACGGCCGGCATCATTTCGGCCCGCAACCGCAACATCGACAGCGGCCCTTATGACAATTACATCCAGACCGACGCCTCCATCAACAAAGGCAACTCCGGCGGCCCGCTGTTCAATCTCGACGGCGAGGTGATCGGCATCAACACGGCGATCCTGTCCCCGTCGGGCGGCTCGGTCGGCATCGGCTTCGCGACGCCGTCCAATACTGTGGAGCCGGTCATCGAGCAGCTGCAGAAATTCGGCGAGACCCGTCGCGGCTGGCTCGGCGTGCGCATTCAGAAGGTCGACGACGCCATCGCCGAGAACCTCCAGCTCGGACATCCGCGCGGCGCGCTCGTCGCCGGAGTCGACGACAAGGGCCCGTCGAAATCCGCGGGCCTCAAGGCCGGCGACGTGATCGTCAAATTCGACGGGAAGCCGATCAAGGAGTCGCGCGACCTTCCCAAGCTCGTCGCCGCCACGCCGGTCGGCAAGGAGGTCGAGGTCGTCATCGTCCGCGGTGGCAAGGAGCAGGCCAAAGCGATAAAGCTCGGCCGTCTCGAAGATGGCGAGAAGGTCGCGTCCAATGGTTCGCCCGACGGCGGCTGGGCGGAGAAATCCGTGACCCAGAAGACGCTCGGCCTCGAGCTGTCGAGCCTCTCGGACGAGCTGCGCAACCGCTTCCAGATCAAGGATGCGGTCAAGTCCGGCGTGATCATCACCGGCGTCGACCCGCGCTCGGACGCCGCCGACAAGCGCCTGCAGGCCGGCGAGATCCTGCTCGAGATCAATCAGGAGCCGATCGCCGATCCCGCCGATGCGGTCAAGAAGGTGAAGGCGCTGAAGGATGGCGGCAAGAAATCCGCGCTGCTGATCGTCGCTAACGGCCAGGGCGACACGCATTTCGTGGCGCTGAATATCGACTGACGGACCACCGAACGCCCCTGCCCTGCTTCATGGTCGACATGAGGCGGGGCGGATCGGCCTCGGCAGATTTGTTCGAGAGGTTTCCTCTCGCCACTCGGCCCCTGAGCGCGCATTTGCGAAAGCTCGCACGACCGGCGGCCGAGAGCGAGATTCGCGGCTCGTATTGCCAATTCAAAAGAGTTTTGAAGGAAGCACTTTTTGAGCTCGCTCGAAGAGAGGAAGCGAGACGATCGCTCGACGGCGGAGCTTATAGCGGCTTCGTCGGCGGAGATCGACGATGAGGACGGGACGAACGCGTCCTGTCATGCCGTGGCAGTGTTGGAAGCCCGGGGGACGAGAGACGTCTTCGACGCCGCGATCGAGCTATCCCGCTCATGCGACCCGAAATCACGAAGGCTCGGCGTCACCATTCTAGGCCAATTGGGCTCCCCCACGCGCACCTTTCCGGAAGAGTGCTGCGACGCTCTCCTCGAGATCATTCGCTGCGAGCAGGACAGGGACGTGTTGATAACGACTGTATTCGCTCTCGGCCATCTCGGAAACCGTCGCTGTGAGGACACTCTGATCGAGCTGCGCAACAGTTCTGACGACGAAATCCGCCACGGCGTGGCGTTCGCCCTCTGCGGCGCGACTTCGGATGCCGCAGTGGGCGCTCTGCTCGAGTTAATGAGCGATCCTTATGAAAAGGCCCGCGATTGGGCCACCACGAGCATCGGCCAGACTGTCTCGATCGACGGTCCCGAGATCCGAGATGCTCTGCTTCGACGGGCCAATGACGCCGACGTCTTCGTAAGCGCCGAGGCGCTGCATGGCTTGGCTCGTCGGCGCGACGACCGCGTCACGCCTTATCTGATCGCTGAAATCTCGGCGCCCGGCGAGCATGGCCATCTCTTCGCGGACGCCGCCAGGTCGTATCTTCGCCTCGACGGCGATCGTGCTTTCGATTCCGAGGCGCTCGCGAGAATGCTGCGATTGCCGAACAAATCTGGCTCCGTTTGATTGGGCGGCGATCACGAGATGGCTGAGCCGACGCGCCTTCACTGAGTGAGATATGACGCGGTGGTGACGACCTTCTGGAACAGATAGGTCATCGCCTCGGAAATATCGCTCCCGGTGTCGACCTCGAAATAGAGATCGGTCGACGCGCAGCTCTTCAACGCCGGCGAGACCGTAGAAATAAAAGGCGCCACGGCGCCGTCATAAAAGCCATAGCCGGGCGTCGGATAATAGATGAGGTTGAGAACGGCGATCCTGATTCCGCGATTCTTGATGGTCGTGCAGAGGGTCGTATCGAGCGGCCGCAGGCAGCGATAGAACGTTCCGTAGCTGTTCGAATAGCTCGAGGCGTAATTGGTGCAGGACGTGTTGGTATAGAAGCTGCCATCCACCATGCCGTCGGTCACCAGCATCACGACCTCCTGTGGCTTGTCGCCGCTCGCGGTCGTGCCATTGCCGGGATTGGGCATCGCGGCGTTCACCTTCGTCAGCGTCATCTCGATATCGGTCATCGCGTCGCGGACATTATAGTTCGTCTTGGTGGGATCGCTTCCCAAAGTGACGGTCGTCCAAGTCGACGCGCTGGTCGGATAGGTGTAGCTCGCGCCGGTCGGAAGGTAATTGTTCTTCTCCATCAGCGGCGGAGTCATGGCGTTGATGCTGGTCGAAATGGCGCTCACATTGGCGCTCGTAGTCGATGTGAGCGCCTGCAGCTGCGTCGTATCATAATTGAAGGCGTAGGCGGCGAGACGATAGGTCGCGCCATTGGCGGACATCATCGCCTGCGAGGTGGAGGCGAGACGTTTCGCCGCTTCGCGCACATTGTCGATGCGCAGGGCGATCCCGGCGTTCTTCGCATAAGTGTAGCTGTCGATTGTCCCGTAGCCGGGATATTGCACGGTGTTTTCCGGATCGGAATAAGTGTTCTCGTGACAGGCGAACACGCAACCGGTCGCCGCGGTCATGCTGGCGAGTCCGGCTGTGGTCGCCGGCAGCTCCATGGACGGCGAATTGTCCAGCACGAGATAGAAATCGATGTTGCGGGCGGTCGACGCCGTCGACGACGCCTTCACCGTGAAGATCGACGTCGGCACATGATAGAACGAGCCGAAGGCGTTGCCGACCTGCGCGAGATAGGACACGGTGACGGTGCGCGTCTTGACGGGAGACGCCGACGTGTCGTCGTTCACAGTCACCGTGAGATTAGCGGAATTATAGGTCAGTCGGTTGATCTGCGCGACCTGCGCCGCGAACATGCTGGTGGCGACCGTTTTGGCGGTCGCCGTCGTCTGTTGCATCATCGCCGGCGTCGTCGCAGCGAGAGTGGCGGAGTCGCAGATCGCATAGAGCTGCGTCTGCACTCTGCTGGCGATGGCGAAATCGACGGCGCCGCCCGCGGCGATCAGCAATGGAATCGCCGCGAGAGCGAAGATGATCGCGACATTGCCTTCGGCGGCGCCGGCGAAGCGCGCGGCGGCAGCCGCTATTCGAGTTCGGATCATCTTGCTCTCTTGGTCAGTTCGTCAGCGGGATCGACGCGGTGAGGCGCGGATTGATGTAGAACGGGAATGTGATCGGATAGGATGGAAGCATGCGGGTGGCGAAGGTCGGCCTGTAGAGGTAGCGCACGCTGCCGTAGATCACCGTCGTGCTCGCCCGCGCCATTCCGGTGGGAAGCGTGTAGCTCGCTCCCGTGGTCAGCGCCGTTCCATTCAGCGTGCGGCTCCAGGTGACGGTCGTTTGTCCCGAGGCGTTCGTCGCCAGCGCTGCAACCACGATCGACATATTCGTCGTCGAATAGGGCGCTGCGACCTGCGCGGAAGCGCTCAGGATCGTGGCGAGCTCGGATTCGGTGAGGCTCGGGCGACGCGCGATCAAATCGGTGAGCGTGCGCCCGGTGATCGCCACCTTGCGGCTGATGGCGAGCGCTTCGCCGAAGGTGAATTCGCAGACGAGCGTCAACACCGCGATAGGGAGAATGAGCGCGAATTCGATGGTCGAAACGCCACGCCGGTCATGCCCGAACATTCCGTCGCGTTTTTTGATGCGACCGCGAGCAAAGACGATGGACGACCAAATTCGCAATGTCGAAATCCCTTCCGCTCATGAAAAATTCTCGACCTGGAACACCGCGGTCGCCATCAACAAACGCTTGCCATTGCCGAGATTGGCCAGGGCCAAATTCAGCGGGCCGCCCACCACCGGGAACTGATACATCACGCGCAGCACCACGACCTTTCCAGTCCCTCCGGGATCGAAGCTCCAGCTGTTGGTGACATTGCCGGCTGCATCATAGGTGAATGTCGGCACGGACGTGTCGGCGGCCGAGAATTCGTTTCCCGCAGATCGAAGATCGACCATCACCTGCGAACAGTTGAACAGAACCGTCAGGTTTGCGCACAATGCGCTGGCGAATTGCGCCTGAGTGACGCCGGCCTTCTGCACATTGCCGGTGAAGACGGTGCGCGCCGATTTCTCGACCGCGGTCTCGAGCTGCTGCTGCGCCAGGAACACGACGCCAATCTGTAGAATGCCGACCAGCAGCGCGAATAGAGGCGCAGCGACGAAGCCGAACTCGATGACCGCCGCGCCGCGGCGACATCCGAGCGCGTGCGCGACAACATATCGACGCGGCGCCCCCTGCATCGCCGCCTGCGCATCGCAACGCGCTGTGCGTTCGGCCTCTCTCCCCGACGTCATTCTCATGATCTCCCGCAAAATTTTGTTACGGGAAAACCACGAAAATTTGGTTACCGACCATTCCTGCCCGGCTCGGCCTTCACGACGCGCCCACTACTCTGCGCTCACATCCTCGATCTCGAAGCCGGCGCCGGGTCCCTGCGCGAGCCGCTCGGCGAGGAAAGCGCCGAGCACGCGCGCCTCCTGCTCGAGGGTGAAAGGCGGATTGACGACGACGAGCGAGGTGCGACGCAGCTTCTGATCCTCCGTCGTTCCGCCGACCGAAAGATCGAGCCGCAAAATCCTGTTCACGCCGCGCGCGCGCAGCCGCTCGACGAAGCTGCGCGACAGAGCGTCATCCTTGATCGGCAGCCACAGCGCATAAATCCCGGTCGGCCATTTGCGATAGGCGTCGAGAAAGCCTTGGAGCATGCGCTCGGCCTCGTCGCGCTGCTCGAAGGGCGGATCGACGAGCACGAGCCCGCGCCGCTCCTTGGGCGGAACGAAAGCCGAAAGGCCGAGATAGCCGTCGAGATGGATCGTCTTCACCCGCTTGTCGCGGGCGAAGCGCGACTGCAGAGCCGAGAAGGCGTCCCCGCGCAATTCGCAGAAGATGGCGCGATCCTGCGCGCGCAGGAGACGCGTCGCGATCAGCGGCGAGCCGGGATAGAGCCGCGGCCGTCCTTCCGCGTCGCGCGCGCCGACGAGATCGAGATAAGGCGCGAGCAATTCGCGCGTCGCGGCGTCGGCGGCGGAAAGATCTGCGAGCCGTCCGACGCCGAAGCGCCATTCGCCGGTGCGTTCGGCCTCGTCCGCGGAGAGATCATAGGCGCCCTCGCCCGCATGGGTGTCGATGATGCGGAACGGCGTCTCCTTGCGCGTGAGATAGAGGATCAGCCGCGCCAGCAGCGCGTGCTTGAACACATCGGCGAAATTGCCGGCGTGGAAGCCGTGGCGATAGTTCATCGGCTCAGAGCGGCGGCGGGACCGCGATCTCGCCGGCGCGACAGGCCTGGCGCGCGACCTCGGGACAGGCGCGGAACTCGCGCAGATCGCGCGAGAAGCAGAGCCGCACCTCGGCGAGCGCGCCCTTGCGGCAGGTGACGGCGAGCATGCCCGGGCGCAGCCGCGGATTGGCGGCGACGAAGGCCCGCTGTATGTCGAGCGGCGAGAAGGTCTGCGCGTCGGTCGGATGCGCGAAGGGCGCAGGGATCGTCACGCTTTCGCGCGCGCGCCGCACATCGGCGAAATAGTCGCTGGGACTGCGGCCGGAGCAGCGCCCATGCTTGCGCCATTCGTGACGCGCCAGCCCCTCGTCAGGAAACAGGCCTTCGGCATGGGCGAGCGCCATTCGCGACGGCGAGACCGGGCCGTCGCAATCGCTCGGAAAGCCGCGTTCATATTGCGGCCAGAGACCATGCACGACGAAGCCCTTGCCGGCCCCCGGCGCGCATTGCGCACGCGCCCGCGCGCCGTCGTTCTCGCAGAAGCCCGGCGACCAGGAGAGGCTGAGAACGTAGAAATCGAACTCGCCGATCGCCTTGGCGACGGGACCGAAAGGCGCCTCTGTGGGCTCTTTGCGCGCGAGCTCCGGCTCGGCCGAAAGTGGAGCCGGCGCGAGCGCGAAGAGGAGCGCGAGGACGGCGCAGGCTGCGGTTGATTTCGAGAACATGCGCCGCTCCGTACGCAAGGGTCTGGACGTGAATTGATGCGGTAAGCGAAGGCCGCGCGTCAAGACGCCCCGCGCCCTCTGGACGCGCTCCGTGACGACGATAGGATGGATTTGGAACCGGCGGCGCCGCAGCGTCGATGATGGGAGACCGACATGAGCCAGGAATGGGAGTATCAGATCCGCCTCGATCTCTCGGACGAAGGCGCCGACCTCGTTCGGAACGATAGCTCGAACGAGGCGATTCGTCCGCTCTTCGAGTTATTGGCGAAGCACGACGCCGCCCTGCACAATCAATTCGACGCTTTCGCCGGCTATGTCGCCGAGGCGGAGAGAGAGGGCGTCGAGAACTATCCGCTCTACAAATGGACCAAGGCGACGATCGAGAATCCGGAGAAGAAGGCCAAATATTGGCGCTCCTTCTCGCTCTATGTCGACGGCCGCGAGGTCTATCCCAAAGCCGCGGCGGATGCGCTCGAAGCCGATTTGTCGCCGCTCGTCGGCGGCCTCGTGACCAAGCTCGCCAAATATGATTCCAATCCGGCGAACAATCCGCAGCCGCCGGCGCATTTACGCTGAAGGCGGCGGCTCACGGCCACCTCGACGTCCGTCGCGAGCTTCGCGCTGGGCGAGAGGTCGGCACTGTCCTTCACCCGGATCGAAAAGCGCGCGCTGGCGCGCTATAATGCGACGCATGAGATCGCCCCTCAGCCTCTTCCTTCGCCGTCTCGGCCCGCTGCTCGCGCTCGCCGCGCTCGTCCTCGGCGCCGCCGAGCCTGCGCGCGCGCAGGACCCATTCGGGGATTTTCTGCAGGGCATATTCGGCGGCGGACAGGCTCCGCGGCAGGCGCGCCGCCCGCCGGCCGAGAGTCCGCGTATGCGGCGCCTCGTGCCACATCGCGAATATGGCGCGCCAGCCTATTGGCGCGGCCAGACGCGCTCGGCCAAGAAGGTCAAGCCGCAGGCGCCGACCGATCCGAACGCCCCGGTCTTCCAGGTCGCGGTGTTCGGCGACACGCTCGCCCAGCAGCTCGCCGATGGTCTCGACGAGGCCTATGCCGAGCGGCCCGAGGTGCGGATTCTTCATCGCGGCAAGGAGAGCTCCGGCCTCGTGCGCGACGATTTCTTCGACTGGCCGAAGGCCGTGCGCGAGATCGTGGCGGGCGGCGAGAAGATCGACCTCGCGGTGGTCATGATCGGCAGCAACGACCGCCAGACGCTGCATGAGGACGGGCAGAACTATGAACCCCTGTCGCCGCCCTGGCGCCAGCGCTACGCCGCGCGCATCGACGCCATCCGCGCCGCCTTCCGGGAGAAGAACATCCCGCTCGTCTGGGTCGGCCTGCCGGTGACGAAGAACGAGCATTTCTCCGCCGACATGGCCAAGCTCAACGAGATTTATCGCGATCGCGCGACGCTGGACCGCGCCCCCTTCATCGACATTTGGGAAGCTTTCGCCGACGAGCGCAACCAGTATCAGGCCTTCGGTCCCGACATCAACGGCCGCATCGTGAAGCTGCGCGCCGGCGACGGCGTGCATTTCACCGATGTCGGCGCGCGGAAGGTGGCGCATTTCGTCGAGGGCGAGGTGAAGCGCGCCATGGAGGCGGCCCACCAGCCTGCAGCGCCGCAGCCAGCGCCCGAGGCCGCCGCCCCGCCCGCCGGAGAAGCGGCACTGCCCATGGAAGAAGGGCCGCCAATGGCCGCCGAGCCCGTCCCGCAGATCGTCGCGCCGGGCGCGCCGGTCCCGGTCGCGGCGCCGACGCTGCCCGAGCGCCCGGCGATCGGCCCCGTGCAGCCGCTGACCGCGGCGGCGGCCGCCGACGGCGATCTGGCTCGGCGCAGCCGGCGCCCCGCCTCCCCTGCCGCCGATCCCCATGGCTCCGCCGCCCGCGCGCTCGTCGACCACATTTATGTCGAAGGCGGCGACCAGCCGACGCATCCCGGCCGCGCCGATGACTTCTCCTGGCCGAAGGGCGGGGCGAAGGCGACCGAGCCGAATTGAGGCGCGAGGCGTCCAAGAGCGAGCCTGAAGGCTCGCGGTCCAGGTAGGGAGGAGCCGCCGGAGGCGCGGCGTCTCGAAGGACGAGGTTGACGCGACTGTGGCCCTCCCCAAATCGATCGGCCAGTCTGTTACGACAATTTTCGTCGAATTGCCGGATCGACGTCAATCGGCGCTTTGATTTGCGCGAAAGGAAAGCCTCGATCGCGCCGGAAGCAGCGGAACGCCGGCCCCTGCCCCGCATTTTTCTCTCGCTTCACCAACCTTTTGGTCGAAGGGAGAAAAATTATGGCCATTTCTTTGCGCGCGGGGGCGGCGGCGATCGTTCTCGCGCTCGGCGGCGCGGGCTCCGCGCAGGCGTTCGACAATCCATTCGCCGCTCTGTTCGGCGGCGGCGCCGTCTCTCGCGCCTCCTATAGCGACGCGCATCTGTCCGGCGATTACGGCTCCGGCACGCGCGCCGTCGTCGAGGATCCGACGCGCAGCCGGCCGGGAACCATCACCGTCGACACCCGCAACCGCTATCTCTATCTGTCGATGAATGACGGACACGCCATTCGCTATGGCGTCGGCGTCGGTCGGCCGGGCTTCACCTGGCGCGGACACACCCATATCGGCCGCAAGGAGTCATGGCCGAATTGGACGCCGCCCTCCGCCATGCTGCGGCGGAGGCCGGACCTGCCGCGCCATATGAGCGGCGGCGCCAACAACCCGCTCGGCGCGCGCGCCATGTATCTCTATTCGGGCAAGCGCGACACCATGTTCCGCATCCATGGCTCCAACGAGCCCTGGACGATCGGCCAGGGAGTCTCCTCGGGCTGCATTCGCATGATGAACGGCGATGTCAGCGATCTCTACAATCGCGTGAAGGTCGGAACGACCGTCAACGTGCTGTGAGAGTGAAAAGCCGGGCGGCGGCGCGCCGCCGCCCGCGCCTCAAGTGGCGTAGCAGGTGAAATTATTCACCATCGACATTGCGAGTTGCAGGACCACCCATGCCCCGATGAGGATCCAGGCGAGGCGCGTCTGCTTTTGCCCATAGAGATAGGCGCCGCCCAGCGGCAGAGCCAGAAGCACGTAAGGGACGATCGAAGTTCCGATATAGTCGCAGTACCACGACGCGATCGACATGTTGAAGCTTACCTCGGTAGGTTGGTGTCGCCCATCAGAAAGGCGTCGACCGCGGCCGCGCATTGACGGCCCTCTCGGATCGCCCAGACGACGAGCGACTGTCCGCGCCGCATGTCCCCGCACGCGAACACTTTGTCGCGCGACGATGTATAGGATTTGGTGTCCGCCGCGACATTGCCGCGCCCGTCCAGCGTGACTCCGAGCGCCTCCAGCAGCCCCTCGCGCACCGGCGACACGAAGCCCATGGCGAGCAGCACGAGATCGGCGGGAAGCGTGAACGAACTGCCGGGGACCGGCTGCATCCTGGCGTCGACGCGCTCGCAGCGCAGGCCGGTCACAACGCCGTCGCGGCCGACGAACTCGCGCGTCATCACCGCGAAATCGCGGGCCGAGCCTTCGTCATGCGAGGAGGAGGTGCGCAGCTTCAGCGGCCAGTCGGGCCAGGTGACGAGCTTGTTCTCCTTCTCGGGCGGACGCGGCATGATCTCGAGCTGCGTCACCGAGAGAGCGCCCTGGCGCACCGAGGTGCCGATGCAGTCCGAGCCCGTGTCGCCGCCGCCGATGACGACGACATGCTTGCCCGAGGCGAGAATGGGCTCATTGGTCGTGAGCGACTCGCCGGCGACGCGGCGATTCTGCTGCGGCAGAAAATCCATCGCGAAATGCACGCCGCGCAGCTCGCGCCCGGGAACCGGCAGATCGCGCGGCTGCTCGGCGCCGCCGGCGAGCACCACCGCGTCATGTTTCGCGAGGAGCTCGTCCACCGAAAGATCGACGCCGACGTTCACGCCGTAATGGAAGACGGCGCCCTCGGCCTCCATCTGCACGACGCGGCGGTCAATCAGATGCTTCTCCATCTTGAAGTCGGGAATGCCGTAGCGCAGCAGGCCGCCGGCTTTCTCGTGCTTCTCGAAGACATGCGCCTCATGGCCGGCGCGCGCGAGCTGCTGCGCCGCGGCGAGGCCGGCCGGCCCCGAGCCGACGACGGCGATGCGCTTGCCGGTCTTGCGCTGCGGCGGCTCGGGCGTCACCCACCCCGCCTCGAAGCCGCGGTCGACGATGGCGCATTCGATGGTCTTGATCGTCACCGGCTGATCGATGAGATTGAGCGTGCAGGAGGCTTCGCAGGGCGCGGGGCAGACGCGGCCGGTGAATTCGGGGAAGTTGTTGGTCGAGTGCAGATTGGCGAGCGCCCGGCGCCAGTCGCCGTGATAGACGAGATCGTTCCAGTCGGGGATCTGATTATTGACCGGGCAGCCGTTGTGGCAGAACGGAATGCCGCAATCCATGCAGCGCGCCGCCTGATTGCGCGTCGCCTCCTCCGAAAGCGCGATGACGAATTCGTCGTAATGGCGAATGCGATCGGCGGCCGGCTTATATTTTCGGTCCTGCCGGTCGATCTCGAGAAAGCCCGTCACCTTGCCCATGTCATCTCGCCCATATCGTCGCCAACCCTCCGGCCGAGGCCGCTCCCCCGCGGGCGTCGTCTCGCACCCGTTCCCGATGTCCGATTCCTAACATGAAGACCGAGGGCGCACGATGGCAAATTCTGAGCACGCGAGCGCATCGCCCGCGCAGTCTCACTCCGCTGCGGCGGCCTTCGGCAGGACCTCGCGCGCATAGTCCTCGACCATCATGCGCGAGATGGCGCCCGGCGTGAAGTGATAGGGCCCGGCCTCGGCGACCGGCGTCACCTCGGCGCCCGTGCCGCAGATGAAGCATTCGCTGAAGCCCGGCAACTCCTCCGGCATGATGCGCCGCTCGACCACCTCTATGCCACGGCGGCGCGCGAGATCGATCACGGTGCGGCGGGTGATGCCGTCGAGGAAGCAGTCGGCGATCGGCGTGTGCAGCACGCCGTCCACGACGAAGAACACATTGGCGCCGGTGCATTCGGCGACGCGGCCCTGCCAGTCCAGCATCAGCGCGTCGGCATAGCCGCGCCGCTCGGCCCGATGCTTGGAGATGGTGCAGATCATGTAGAGGCCCGCCGCCTTGGCCAGCGACGGCGCGGTCTGCGGATCGGGCCGGCGATAATCGGCGATGTCGAGACGGATGCCCTTCATCTTGGTCTCGACGTCGAACATGCTCGGCCAGTCCCACACGGCGATGGCCACATGGATCGTCGAATTCTGCGCCGCGACCGCCATCATCTCGCTGCCGCGCCAAGCCACCGGCCGCACATAGCAGCTCGAGAATCCATTGGCGTCGACGACGGCTTTCTTGGCCGCATCGAGTTCCGCCACCGAATAGGGAATCTCGAAGTCGAGAATCTGCGCCGAGCGGCGAAAGCGCTCGGAATGCTCGGTCGATTTGAAGATGACGCCGCCATAGGCGCGCTCGCCCTCGAACACGCTGGAGCCGTAGTGCAGGCCGTGCGAGAGCACATGCAGCTTGGCGTCCCGCCAAGGGAGAAGCGCGCCATCGAACCAGATGTGGCCGTCGCGCTGATCGAAGGGCAAGACCGACATTGGAATCTCCGCTGGGCTGTCGCCTGACCGCCGCTCTGATCGTGACCACTAGCCACGCGTCAGAAATATGTCAATATAGCTGACGTATGAGTCAGGCGATCGGATGCAAGGACGCCGCCCGTCGCCCTGAGGAGCCCGCGAAGCGGGCGTCCGGCGGCTCCTCAGGACGAGGGCTCGGGGATTTGTCCTTTGCCGGATCTCCCGGAAAACTGTCTCCCTGATTTAGCGCGGACCTCGATGTGAAGATGGCAGTCGAACGCAAGCTCGTCAGGGGAACGACGCCGCAGCCGGCGGCCAGCCGCGCCCAGGCGGAAGTCCAGAACGAGCCGATGGTCGATTTCATCGAGCTGTTCTTCTTCGCCTATCGCGATTTCGTCGGCGACGCCGACCGCCTGCTCGAGAACTACGGCTTCGGCCGCGCGCATCACCGCGTGCTGCATTTCGTCAGCCGGCGCCCGGGCCTTCCCATCGCCGCTCTGCTCGATATTCTGAAGATCACCAAGCAGAGCCTCAACCGCGTGCTGAAGCAATTGCTCGACGCCGGCTTGGTGGAGGCGCGTCCCGGCGCCATCGACCGCCGCCAGCGGCTCTTGTTCGCGACGCCGAACGGCGTGCGGCTGGCGCAGGAGCTCGCGGCGCTGCAGTCTGAGCGCTTTCGCCGCGTGTTCGGCGAGCTGCCGCAAGGCGCGCAGGACACGGCGGCCGACTTCCTGCTCGCCATGGTGAACTCGGCCGACCGCGAGGGCGTGCGCGCCCATCTCTCGCCGCGGCGCCGGCGCCGAGACGACGCCGCATGAGCCTCGCGGTCGCGGCCTCGCCGGAGGAGGATCGCGCCCGGCGCCATATTCTCGTCGTCGACGACGACAAGCGCATCCGCACCCTGCTCACGCGCTATCTCGCCGCCGAGGGCTATATCGTCAGCGCCGCCGCCGACGCCGAGCAGGCGACGGCGCTGCTCGGCGACATGGAGTTCGACCTCATCGTGCTCGATGTGATGATGCCGGGCGAGAGCGGCGTGCAATTCGCGCAGCGCCTGCGCCGGGACCCGGGGCAATCGCGCACGGCGCCGATCCTGATGCTGACCGCGCTCGGCGAGACGCGGGATCGCCTCGACGGGCTCGAGGCCGGCGTCGACGATTATCTCGCCAAGCCCTTCGAGCCGCGCGAGCTGTCGCTGCGCATCGCCGCGATTCTGCGCCGCGCCAGCCGTCCGGCGCGCCTTTGCGGCGTGACGGCCGTCCGCTTCGGCGCTTTCGTCTTCGACCTCGAAAAGGGCCGATTGCTGGAGCATGACAAATTCGTCCATCTGACGACGCGCGAGAGCGAGATCTTGACGGCGCTCTCGCTCGAAGCCGGCGCGATCGTGCCACGACAAAGGTTGGCGCGGCGCGCGGTCGATGGCAAAGTCGAGTCCGCGGGCGAGCGAAGCGTCGATGTCGAGATTGCGCGGCTGCGCCGCAAGATCGAGCGCGACGAGGACGGCCCGCGTCATCTGCAGACGATCCGCGGCCGGGGCTACCGGCTATGGGTCGACGAGATGATCGGCGAGGACGAGGAAAACGGAAGCAAGCCATGACTTTAGCCCTTCCCGCTCCACTCGACGCGCCCCGCCGCCTGTGGCGCGGCGTCGCCGGCTGGCTGCACGAGCGCATGCCCAAGGGCCTCTACGCCCGCTCGCTGCTGATCGTGATTCTCCCGATCGTGCTGCTGCAATCGGCGGTCGCCTATTTCTTCATGGAGCGCCATTGGCAGGCGGTGACCTCGCGGCTTTCCGCCGCCGTGGCGCGCGACGTCGCGGCGCTGGTCGATCTCTATGACGCGCTGCCGGAGCCGGGGCGGCAGGGAACGCTACAGCGCATCGCCGGCATGGACCTCAATGTCGAGCTGCATTTCCTTCCCGTGGAGCCGCTGCCGCCGCCGACCGGGAAGCCGTTCTTCTCGCTGCTCGACCACACGCTCTCGCGCGAATTGTCGCGGCGCCTCACGCACCCCTTCTGGATCGACACGGTGGGGCGCTCGCATTTCGTCGAGATCCGCGTCGCTTTGCCGGACACGAATCTGCGGATTCTCGCCAGCCGCACTTACGCCTACGCCTCCAATTCCGAGATTTTCTTCATCTGGACGGTGATCGCCTCGCTCGTCATCATCGCCATCGCCGCCTCCTTCCTGCGCAATCAGATCCGCCCGATCCTGCGGCTCGCGCGCGCGGCGGAGGAGTTCGGCAAGGGCCGCGAGGTCGCCTTCAGCCCACGCGGGGCGCGCGAGGTGCGGCAGGCGGGCGCCGCTTTTCTCGAGATGAAGCGCCGCGTCGAGCGCGCCATGGAGCAGCGCAAGACCATGCTGAGCGGCGTGTCGCATGATCTGCGCACCATCATCACCCGCTTCAAGCTGTCTCTGGCGTTGATCGGCGATTCGCCCGAGTCGGCGGAGATGAGGAAGGATGTGGCCGAGATGGAGGGGATGGTCGAAGGCTATCTCGCCTTCGCGCGCGGCGACGCCGGCGAGTCGACCGAGTCCGTGGACGTCTCCGCCCTGCTCGAGGAGATCTGCGCCGAGTCGCAGCGGCTCGGGCTCGAGGCGAAGACGCGCTTCTCGGGCCGACCGCAGGCTGCGGTACGGCCGGCGGCCTTCCGCCGCTGCCTCGCCAATCTCGTCGGCAACGCCCAGCGCTATGCGAAGCGCCTGGAGCTCTCGGGCTCGAACGACGGCGCCCGTCTCGTCATTCATATCGACGACGATGGTCCCGGCATACCCGATGATAAGCGCGAGGACGCCTTCCGCCCATTCTATCGGCTCGACGAGTCGCGCAATCAGGACGAGAGCCATTCCGGCCTCGGCCTCGCCATCGCCCGCGACATCGCCTATGCGCATGGCGGCAATGTGAAGCTCTCCGACTCCCCACTCGGCGGCCTGCGCGCGACGGTCAGCCTGCCGGTGTGATCGCCGGGGATTCCCGGCGGCTTAAAGTCGAGTGACCGCAGCGGCGGACGCCGCTGCGGAAGGCCCATACGTCATCGATGTTCGATCTTCGCGTGGGTTTCGCCCCATTACTCCGCCGGACAGGGGATTTCCTTCGTCACGCCTTCGAGAAAGGCCTTCATGCCGCAATTGGCGCGCAACGGACCGGGCTTGCTGTTGCCCTCGAAGGTCAGAAAGCTGACGATCCCGCGCGGATTGATGGCGATCACCTTGTATCGCTCTTTTCCCGACGTCGCATAGCATTTGCCTTCCTTGATATCCTCAGCCGTCAGAGCCATCGTCGCTTCTCCTTTCGCGTTCAGAGCCTAGCGTCATTCCGCAAGAGCCATGCCGCTTCTCAATGATCGTGATCATCGTGATCATGATCGTCGTGATCGTCCCCGCCCTTCTTCTGGACGACATGCTCGGTGAGAAAATCGCCGGCGGCGATCACCCCGTCGTCGTCGAGCGCATGGCCGAGGCCCTTGCGCGTCATCGACCAGACGCGTCCGCCGCCGGCCGTGATCGCCGCCTTGGCCTCGCGCATGGCGGCGAGCGGCGCGATTTCGTCGGCGTCCCCGTGGATCAGCAGAATCGGCGGCGCGCCAGAAGCTTGCGGCGCCGGCGCGCCATACTGGCCGCCCGAGAACGCGACCACCGCCTTGAGCGGCCCCGGCCGCGCGAGCCCGGCGCGCAACGCCAGCGTCGCGCCTTGCGAGAAGCCGACCAGCGCCAGATGCGAGGGCGGCAGCCGGCGCTTCTCCAACGCCGCGTCGAGGAAACGGTCGAGCGCCGCGAGGCCCTTCTCGAGGCCGCCCTCTTCCGCCGCGTCGAACCAGCGCCCGCCAGGCGCCTCGGCGGCGAGAAACTCGGCTTTGGGCAGGGTCGGCGCCCAATTCAGCGCCTGATCGATGAATGCTTGTCCGCTCTCCCCTTCCCCATGCAGCAGCACCACGAGAAAGGCGGGCTTGCCGCAGGTCAGGGCGGCCAGCGCCGGCCCTTCGACGATTTCGGTCATGACTCCTCCGCGACGCCAGCGACGCTGGCGCCCAAACTGCTTCTCGAGATTAGGCGCCGAAGAGGGATCGGCGCCGAACGAGAATCGATGCCGTAAAGCAAGAGGAGGACCGCGTGGCGGACTACAAAGTGACGGTCGAGGAGCAGCCGGACGGCAAATGGGCCTGCTTCCTGCATGTGCCTGGTGAGGAACCGTATAATCTGGGCAAGACCTTCAAGAACGAGGAGCGGGCCGACGCCTGGCTCACCGTCGGCGAGGCCACAACCGCGATCGACATGGCGGTCGCGAAGCTCACCAAGAAGTAAGCCGACGGAAGACGCAGCGGCCGCACCCTGTCTGAAATCCGACAGGCGGTCCCTGTCATTCGTATCCATTATCCGAGGCGGGAGCGGCGGAACGGTCGCCCTCCCGCAAGCGAGCACTCTGCGGAGACCCTCGATGACGGTAGATCTCAAGAGCGACTGGACAGACGCCGATATCGCAAAGCTGATCGGCTCGGTGACCGACGACCGCGACTGGCGCCTCGAGGTCAGCGCCGAGGGGCTGGCCTCGCTCGTGGACAAGAGCGCCCATCCGACCGACGCCGCCTATGACGACACGCTTCACTGCTTCCTCGAGACCTGGATGCAGGGGACGGATTTCGTCGGACCTTCCGCCGCCGGCGACAAGGAGCTGGTCGGCAAGGTCGCCAAGGCGCTGCGCGAGAACTATCCTACTCTGAAGGGCCTGAAGTTCGTCTACGTCTCGCTCTGAGAGCGCGGCGCCCCTCCCTCCGGGACACATTCTCCAAACCGAGTTCACCACAGCCGTCGTCTCCGTGGCGCAGAATATCCTGCCCGCGCAGGCGACGGCTGACGTTGATCTAGAACAAAACATGAACTACCGGGTCGATTTGACGCCGAACGCAGCGGCCGTTATCAGTGTATGTTATAACATAACATCAAAAGGCCCGCCATGAACGAGACTGCGGATCATCGCCTCCCCGTCACCGTGCTGTCCGGCTTCCTCGGCGCCGGCAAGACCACTCTGCTCAATCATGTGCTCAACAATCGCGAGGGGCGTCGCGTCGCCGTGATCGTCAACGACATGAGCGAGGTGAATATCGACGCCGATCTCGTCCGCGACGGCGGCGCCGAGCTGTCGCGCACCGACGAGAAGCTGGTGGAGATGACCAATGGCTGCATCTGCTGCACGCTGCGCGACGATCTGCTCGCCGAGGTGCGCCGTCTCGGCGAGGAAGGTCGTTTCGACTATCTGTTGATCGAGAGCACCGGCATCGCCGAGCCGCTGCCGGTGGCGAGCACCTTCTCCTTTCGCGACGACGATGGCGCGAGCCTCTCGGACCTCGCCCGGCTCGATACGATGGTGACGGTGGTCGACGCCGTCAGCCTGCTGCAGGATTACGGCTCCAACGACTTTCTGCGCGACCGCGGCGAGACCGCCGGCGAGGAGGACGATCGCACCCTCGTCGATCTCCTGGTGGAGCAGATCGAATTCGCCGATGTGATCGTCATCAACAAGGCCTCGGCCGTTTCGCCGGAGCGGCTCGCGCTGGTGCGCAAGGTGGTCAGATCGCTCAACGCCGACGCACGCATCGTCGAGACCGACTTCGGCCGGGCGCCGATGGACGCTATTCTCGACACCGGCCTCTTCGACGAGGAGAAAGCCGAGCGCCATCCGCTCTGGCATAAGGCGCTCTACAGCCCGAAGGAGCATGTCCCCGAGACCGACCAATATGGAATCGAGAGCTTCGTCTATCGGGCGCGGCGACCGTTCCACCCGGAGAAATTCAACGCCTTCATCAATGCGACCTGGCCGGGGCTCATTCGCGCCAAAGGGCATTTCTGGCTCGCCACCCGGCCGAACTGGGTCGGCGAATTCTCGCTCGCCGGCGCGATCGCCCATGTCGCCGCCATGGGCTATTGGTGGGTCGCCGTGCCGAGGCGGCATTGGCCCGACCACCCCGAGTGGAAGCGTCTGTTCGATCGCCATTGGGACGCGGTCTGGGGCGATCGGCGTCAGGAGATGGTGTTCATCGGCGTCGGCATGGACGAGGCGGCGATCCGTCGGGCGCTGGATGATTGTCTCGTCGGCAAGGACAAGACCAAGAGCTTCGATCCTGCCGCCTATCGCAAGCTTCCCGATCCCTTCCCGGCCTGGGAGCGGACCAATGCTGCGTGAGCCGACGGACGGGGGCGACTTCGGCGGCGCCCCCTCGCGCAGCCCGCTGCACGGACGCTCGCTGCTGCTCATTCCCCGCTCGCTGGAGCGCTCGATGGCCGCGCAACTGGATGTAGCGATTTTGCCCGCATCGATGCGCCTGCGCCTCACCGGAGACATGAACGCTCTGCCGCGCGCTGTCGCGGATGCAGCGGCGAGCTTTCGCCTCGAGCCGTCGCTCGCGGACTGGCTCAGCGCCGATATTCTCGAGCTGGCGCGGCTCTATCGAGAGACGACGCGGGCGGCGCGTCTCGTCGTGCGGATCGAGACCATCATCGACGACGCCTGCCGGCTGTTCCACACCGATAATGTGCGGTTTCGTCTGGCGACCACCTATCGCGGCCCAGGCACGCAATGGCTGGACACGGCGGACCTTTCTCTGCTCGCGGAGGGCGCGACGCCGACGCCGGACTCGATCCGCCGCATGGATCGCGGCTGGATCGCCGTCATGCGCGGCGGCAAAGCGGCGACGCCCGACGTCCCCGCTCTGCCGCACCGCTCGCCGCCCATCGCCGGAAGCGGCGCAACCCGGCTGTTCGTGGCGATCGACGAGGCTCTCGCGGGCTGAAGGCCCGCGCGAAGAACCTCGGCGCGCGCCCGCTGTCAGTGCGGGGACGGCGCGACAGCGCGATTTGCGAGCAGCTTCGTCACATCGTCGAGGGCCTTCTTCGCCGCGGCGAGATTGGGATCGAGGCGGAGCGCCTGCTCGAGATCGGCCTTGGCCGGCTCCAGCTCGTGCTTGCCGCGAAGCGCATTGGCGCGGTTGAGGTAGGCGCGCGCATATTTCGGATCGAGCTCGATCGCCTTGCTGAAATCGGCGAGCGCCTTGTCGTAATCGCCCTTGGCGTGCAGCGCGAGGCCGCGATTATTGTAGGAGACAGCCTGCTTGCCGTCGCGCGCGATCGCGGCGTCATAGTCGGCGAGCGCATGGTCGAGATCGCCCTTCGCCTGATAGAAGGCCGCGCGGTCGAGCAGAGCGCGGGCCGATTTCGGCTCCAGCTTCACGGCGGCGTCGAAATCTGCGAGCGCATGATCGAGATCGCCCTTCGCCTTATAGGCGCGGCCACGATTGGCGAGCGCCATCGCCGATTTCTTGTCGAGCTGCAGCGCCTTGTCATAGTCGGCGATGGCGCGGTCGAGATCGCCCGCGCTCTGGCGCGCGTCGGCGCGGCCGATATAGGCCTCCGTCGATTTCGGCTGGGCCTCGATCAGCGTGTCATAGTCGCCGATGGCGCCGGCGACGTCGCCCTTGGCGCGCTTGGCGGCGGCGCGGGCGGAAAGCGCGGCCGCCGCCGCGCGCCGGTCCATCTGCAGCGCCATGTCGTAATCGGCGATGGCGAGGTCGTAGTCGCCCTTGGCGTGATAGGCGCCGCCGCGATTGACATGAGCGACGACGTGATTGTGCTTGGTTTCCTGGGCGCCGAGCTCGATGATCTCCGTGCAGGCGGCGATGCGCTTGTCGGGATCGCCGGATCGGCAACCGGTCCACAGATCGGCGAGATGCGTGCTCCGGTGCTGGACCTTGTGTTGCGCCTTATGATGGCTCCTGGCGTCGGCCGTGGCGCCGAAGGCGACGAGCGCGGTCGCGGCGAGCGCGAGCCGAAGCGGCCGGAGGGTTGGGAGGTCGAACGAAAAACGCGCCATCTGGTCAACGGGCTCCTTGGAGTTGACGATTCCGCCATTTTTATTCCCGCGACGACCTGCGTCGAACGCGGCCATCGGATCACGCGGGCGACGACGACGAGCGGCCAGCAGAGGCCGCGCCGGGACACCGCGATTCGTCCCGTCAGCTGAGCAGCGCAGCCGGACGGCGCGCCGAAAAGCCGGCGCTGAAAGAAATTTCGGTCATGATGGCCCCCGAATCGGTCGTCCTGCGACCGCCGCTCAAAAATCCGCCGTCATCGCGGCGAAGAGTGACGAGGCCGCGGGCGCTTTGCAAGAGGCCCCGCGTTCCCGCGCCGAAAAAGCCCGACCGGCGCGCCCGCCACGCCCCCGGCTGCGACGTGGCTGTTGGAAATCAGCGAATTGAATGCCCAATTCGGGCGAAAGGCGCGCCAAGACTCTTCAGATCGGCGCAAAATTATTCTAAGACAGAAATCGATGAGCCTCTTGACCTCGACCGAAGATCTCGCAGCGGCCTGCGCCCGCCTCTCCCGCCATCCTTTCGTGACCGTCGACACGGAGTTTTTGCGCGAGACGACCTTCTGGCCGAAGGTCTGCGTCATTCAGCTCGCTTCGCCGGAGGAGGCCTTCGCCGTCGACACGCTCGCCGAAGGCCTCGACCTCTCGCCTTTCTTCGAGCTGATGGCCGACGCGAGCGTCGTCAAAGTGTTCCACGCCGCGCGCCAGGACCTCGAGATTATCTGGCGCCTCGCCCGGCTCATCCCGACTCCCTTGTTCGACACCCAGGTCGCAGCCATGGTCTGCGGCTTCGGCGATCAGGCCTCCTATGTCGAGCTGGTCAAGGCTATCGCCAAGGAGAGCCTCGACAAATCCTCCCGCTTCACCGATTGGTCGAAGCGGCCGCTGTCCGTGGCGCAGATCGATTACGCGATCGCCGACGTCACGCATCTGCGGCAGATCTACACGCATCTGCGCCAGCGGCTCGAGCGCTCCAACCGGCTCGACTGGCTCGTCGACGAGATGCGCACGCTGACCTCGCCCGAGACCTATGAGCAGAGCCCGGAGAACGCCTGGGAGCGGCTGCGCCACCGCGTGCGCAAGCCGCGCGATCTCGCCGTGCTGATGGAGCTCGCCGCCTGGCGCGAGGCCGAGGCGCAGAGCCGCGACGTGCCGCGCGCGCGCGTGCTGAAGGACGACATGCTGGTCGAGATCGCGTTGGCCGCGCCGCGCAGCCAGGAGGCGCTCGGCGAGCTGCGCGCCTTCCCGCGCGGGCTCGAGCGCTCGCGCTCGGGCGCCGACATCGTCGCTGCGGTCGAGCGCGGCCTCGCCCGCGATCCCGCCGCTCTGCCGCGCATCGAGCGCGAGCGGCGCAGCGGCAACGGCGCGACGGTCGAGCTGCTCAAGGTGCTGCTCCGACAGGTGGCGGAGGAAACCGGCGTCGCCACCAAAATGATCGCCACGGTCGAGGACCTCGAGGCCATCGCCGGCGACGACGCGGCGGATGTGCCGGCCCTCTCCGGCTGGCGGCGCGCCATTTTCGGCGAAAAGGCGCTGCAGCTGAAAGCCGGACGGCTCGCCCTCGCGGTCGAGCGGGGAAAAGTCGTCACGCTCGACTGGCTGGAGCAGGACGAGCCGACCCGCTAGAAGCGCTTTCCGATCAACCAGAATTCTCTCTAGCGGGCCCGACTCGGTCTATTCGACGTGGATGAAAAAGAGCGAGCCTGAAGGCTCGCGGTCCAGGGCCCGCGCTTGGACCGCGAACCTTCAGGCTCGCTCTTTCAGCACCTTCGAGCTCCCGCCCGAAAGGTGGAAATCTCCAAAACCGACGCCAGAAAATCGACCTACCTGAGTAGGTGGGCAAGGGTGGGATACGCCCAACCCGGCTGCGCGCCTCGACCCACCCTTATTGCGGCGCAAAATGCGTCATTTCCACGACAAGATATTGCATTTTCAAATGGTTCTATAGGAAGGCCGGTGCGACAATGCGCGCCTTGATTTACGGCGTTTGCGGCGCAACATAAACGCATGTTGCAGCGCACTAGTCGCAAGACGGCGCTGCGCCGGGCGACGTCCATCGCCCAGCGAACTTGGAAGGACGACATCATGAAGACTGCAGGAGACCGCATTTTCGCTCTGGCCCTCGGCGCCGCCGCGCTCGGCCTCGCGGGCGCGCCCCTGCGCGCCGAGCCCGCCGTCACACTGAAGCCGCTCGCGGCCGCGAGCATCGACGCCGGGCCCAAACATATGGTCGGCTATTTCATCGGCTCCGGCGGCGCTTGCCGGCTGACGCTGATGATCGCCGACGCCGCCAGCCTCGAGCAGGCGACGCCCGCGACCGCGACCACGCGGCTCGTGGCGCCGATCGACAGCGGCAAATCGGCGCAAATCGACACTGCGGTCGGCCAGACGCTCCGATTCGCCTGCGCGTCCGATGGGCAAGCCATGACGGTGACCGCGATCGACCGCAACCGCCGCGTCGTCGACTGACCTCAAACGGGCGCCGCGGCCTCGATCGCCGCCTCGGCGCCCAGCAGACGGGCCAGCGCCTTGGTGCGGCTCGTCAGCCTTTCGCTGGCGAGCTCGGCGAATTCATCCGGCAGGCCGAGCGCCAATCGCCCATCGCCCATGCGGAGCGGCGTGCGCGGCAGCACGCCGGGCATCGCCGCCGACAAGAGATAGGCGACGCGCAGCGCCGCCGAAAGCAGCCGCGCCCGCTCGAGCAGGCGCGTCGTCAACAGCCCGCGCACCGGCAGCGCGCCCTCGCTGTCCGGCCCCGCATGGCGCAGCACCGCGACCAGAGCGAGAAACGCGCGGCCCGGATGGTCGACCGCCACGAAGGCGGAATTGGTGATCACATTCATCGACTGGCTGGCGCGATAATCGGGATGGGCGCGCCAGCTCACATCCGACAGCAGGCAGGCCGCGTGACGCAGCCGCGTTTCCTCGCGCGTCTCATCGAGGCCCGAAGAAGCGATCAGCGCGTCGGTCCAGGCGACCAGCTCGTCGCCATATCCCGGCGCGCGCGCCATCGCCTGCTCCAGCTCGCGCGCGGCGAGCACCAGCGGGTCGGCGGCCCGCGCCTCTTCTGAGAGGCGTTCGAACAACAGCCCCTCGCGCACGCCGGCGGCGGAAATCACCACTTCCTTGGGCTTGGCCCGGCGAATCACCTCGTCGAGCACGATCGCGCCATAGGCGAGCAGCGGGCGCCGCGCCGCCGAGACCGAGGCGATGTCGGCCAGCGCCTCGCTGTCGACGCGCTCCAGCAGGTTGGCGAATTCGGCCGCGTCATCGGCCGGGATGCGATAATTATGCATCACATCCAGCGGATAATTGTGCTGGCGCATATGCAGCCGCGCCAGCGCGCGCCAGGTCCCGCCGACCGCATAGAAGGCCCGGCCGCGCAGCTTCGCGAGCGTCTGTGTCTCCTCGATCGCCTTGCGGGCGATGCGAACGGCGTGACGGGTGGAGCGGCTGGAGGCGTCCATCAGCGCGAGGCCCCCGAGCGGCAGGGTGACGCCCCTTCCCATGCTCCCGCCATGGACTTCGATCAGCTCCAGCGAGCCGCCGCCGAGATCGCCGACGACGCCGTCGGGCTCGTGAATGGCCGACATCACGCCGAGCGCCGACAATTCGGCCTCACGCCCGCCGGAGAGCAGCGAGATCTCATGGCCGATCGCCGCGCGCGCGCCGTCGAGGAAAGCGGCGCCATTGACGGCGTCGCGCGCCGCCGCGGTGGCGATCACCTCGACGTCGCAAATCTCCATGATCTCGCAGAGAGCGCGGAAGCGGCGCAGCGCCTGCAGCGCCTTGCGCATCGCATCCTCGGGCAGGCGGCCCGTGGTGACGACGCCGCGGCCGAGGCCGCACATGACTTTTTCGTTGAAGATCGGCGTCAGCGCGCGTTCGAGCGCCGCATAGGCGACGAGGCGCACCGAATTGGAGCCGATATCGACGATGGCGACCGGCGCGGCCGCCGCGTCCGCGCTCGCCTCAGCCCTCGTCCTTGGGCTTGAGGAGCGAGCGAGGGCGCCATTCCTTGAGAGACTTGCCACGGCCGGAGAGACTCGGGTTGGTCATGAAGTATTTATGGGCGTTGAATCGCTCTTCGCCCTCCGGGGGAGTTATGCGTAACGACGAGCCATCCGGCAAGACGCGGTAGCTCTGTTCGTTGTCGATGAGATTGGCCAGCATGATCTGGTCCAGCACCTGCTGATGCACGGTCGGATTGGTGATCGGCATCAGCACCTCGACGCGCCGGTCGAGATTGCGCGGCATCAGATCGGCCGAGGAGATATAGACATGGGCCTTGGCGTGCGGCAGCGCATGGCCGCCGCCGAAGGCGTAGACGCGGGCGTGCTCGAGGAAGCGCCCGACGATCGATTTGACGCGGATATTATCCGACAGCCCCGGCACGCCGGGCCTCAGGCAGCAGATGCCGCGCACGATGAACTCGACCGCCACGCCCGCCTGCGAGGCGTGATAGAGCGCGTCGATGATCTCGGGATCGACGAGGGCGTTGCATTTGCCCCAGATCGCCGCGGGCTTGCCGGCCCTGGCGAAGCCGATCTCCTGCTCGATATGCTCGAGCAGCCGCGTCTTGAGCGAGATCGGCGAGACCGCCATGCGCTCCAGCCCGGCGGGCTCCGCATAGCCGGTGATGTAATTGAAGATGCGCGCAACGTCGCGGGCGATCGCCGGATCGGCGGTGAACAGCGAGATGTCGGTATAGATGCGCGCCGTCACCGGATGGTAGTTGCCGGTGCCGATATGACAATAAGTGGCGATGCCGCCGCTCTCGCGCCGCACCACCATCGACAGCTTGCCGTGAGTCTTGAGCTCGATGAAGCCGAACACGACCTGGGCGCCGGCGCGCTCCAGATCGCGCGCCCAGCGAATATTGGCCTCCTCGTCGAAGCGCGCCTTCAGCTCGACCAGCGCCGTCACCGATTTGCCGGCCTCCGCCGCCTCGATCAGCGCGCGCACGATCGGGCTGTTCGAAGAGGTGCGATAGAGCGTCTGCTTGATGGCGACCACATTGGGGTCGCGCGCCGCCTGCTGCAGGAACTGCACGACGACGTCGAAGGTCTCGTAAGGGTGATGGACGCAGAGGTCCTTCTGCTTGATGGCGAGGAAGCAATCGCCGCCATTGTCGCGCACGCGCTCGGGAAAGCGCGGATTATAGGGCTTGAACTTGAGATCTGGACGATCGAGCGCGACGAGCTCGGAAAGGTCGTTCAGCGCCAGCATGCCGTCGAGCGAGAACACCTCGTCCTCGGTGACGTCGAGCTCCTCGGCGACCAGAGTGCGCAGGGTCTCCGGCATGTCGGAGGCGACCTCGAGACGAATCACCAGCCCGCGGCGGCGCCGCTTCAGCGCCGTCTCGAACAGGCGCACGAGATCCTCGGCCTCTTCCTCCACCTCGAGGTCGCTGTCGCGAATGAGGCGGAAAATGCCCTGCCCGCGTAATTGATAGCCGGGGAACAGCCTCTGCGCGTTCATCGCGATCAGCGTCTCCAGCAGCATGAAGCGCTCGCGCCCCTGCCCCGTCCCTTGCGCGCTCGGCAGCCGCACGAAACGTTCGATCTTCTGCGGCAGGCGCACCAGCGCATGCAGCATCTTGCGGTCGCCCGGCCGCACCAGCTCCAGCGCCAGCGTGAAGGCGAGATTGGGGATGAAGGGGAAAGGATGCGCCGGGTCGATGGCGAGCGGCGTCAGCACCGGGAAGACGCGCGCCATGAAATGCTCGTCGAGCCAATCGCGATCGGGCTTCGACAAATTGCCGGGCTCGACGATGACGATGCCGACATCCTCGATCTCGCCGCGCAATTCGCGCCAGCGCCGCGACTGCTCGGCGGTGAGCAGAGCGACGCGCTCCTTGATCTTGACCAGCTGCTCGGCGGGCGTCAGCCCGTCCTGCGACGGCGTCGTCAGCCCTTCTCGCACCTGTCCGCGCAGGCCGGCGACGCGCACCATGTAGAATTCGTCGAGATTATTGGCGGAGATCGACAGGAAGCGCAGCTGCTCGAGCAGCGGATGGCTGCGGTTCGACGCCTCCTCCAGCACGCGGCGATTGAACTCGAGCCAGGACAATTCGCGATTGATGAAGCGCTGCGGCAGCGAGGCGAGCTCATCGGGCCGCAGCAGCAGATCGCCCGGCTGATCCATCACCGGAATGTCCGCGCCTGTGCGGCCCGCCTCGAGATCGTCCTGAATATGCTTCGTCATGCTCTGTCTCTTTCCGTCGCGTCGGCCCGATCTTGCCTTGCTCTTCACCGCCCGGAGAAGCGCGCCTTCGGAACCTGCGCCATCAGCTTCGCTGCTCATGACGACCGCAGCGCTTCGAGCAGCTCGCCCGCGAGCGCGCGCGTCACCCTCCGTCCGCGCGCCAGAGCCTCCTCGTCGAGCAGCCGCACGAAGGCGCGCGCTGCGTCCAGCGAGCGCTCGAGCCGCAGCGCGAGATAGTCGACGAGCCCAGGGTCGACCAGGAGCTGCCGGTCGCGCAAAAGCTTCTCCAGCACGGCGCGAATCAGATCATCATCCGGCGCGCCGATCTCTACGACAGGCGCACGACGTAAACGCGACAACAGATCCGGCAGCGCGACGGTTTCGCCGGAGGGCGGCCGACGGCCGCAGAGAAGCAGGCTCGCGCCACTCTCACGTAAGAAATTCATCAGATGAAACAAGGCTGTCTCGTCCTCGACCGCGTCGAGCCCGTCGACAATGGCGGCGCGCGGCGGCGAGGCGGCGAGGCGCTGCGGGGTCATGAGGTCGGAAGGGTCGACAAACAAAGCGTCGCTGCGCTGCGCGAAGATGGCGCAAAGATGGCTCTTGCCCGCCCCCGCGGGACCGAGCAGCAACAGTGCGGGATCGGGCCAGTCGGGCCATCGCGAGATCATTTCGAAAGCCGCGCGATTGCAGGGCGAGACGAGAAAGGCCTCCGCCTCGAAGCGCGGCGCGCCGGCGAGATCGAGCGGCAATTGTCCGGCGCGGCGGCGCGCGAGCTCGTCCGCCTCGGTCATGACCCCTCCGCGCGCGGCGCCTCGGCGCCGAGAAAAAAGCTGCTGCGCCGGTAGCGGCTCACCAGAAAGCGCAGCACGACGCCGACCGCCGCCGCCGCCGGCGCGGCGAGCAGCATGCCGGTGAAGCCGAACAGCGAGCCGGCGGCCAGCAGCGCGAACATCAGCCACACCGGATGCACGCCGATGGAGCCGCCGACGAGCCGCGGCGACAGAACATTGCCGTCGAGGAAGAGGCCCGCGCAGACCAGCGCGACCGCCTCGGCCGGCAGGCTCCAGTCCGGCCAGCCCTGCACCGTCGCGACGACGATCGACAGGACGAAGGCGGTGATCGATCCGACATAAGGCACGAAGCTCAATATCCCCGCGGAAACGCCGATCAGAAAGCCGAAATTGACGCCGAGCAGCGACAGGCCGATGCTGTACCATAGGCCGAGAAACAGGCACACCAACGCCTGACCGCGCACGAAGCCGGCGAGCGCCCTGTCGATGCCGCGCGCGATGAAGCGAATGTCCTCGCGATGGCGCGGCGGCACGAGCTGGTCCAAGGTCGCGACCATATTGTCCCAGTCGAGCAGAATATAAAAGGCGACGACCGGCGTAATGACGACGAGCGCCGCCATATTGACCAGCGCCGCCCCGCCGGAGACCAGCGATTTCACGAAGGCGGCGGCCATCCGCGTCGCCTCGGCGGTGATGTCGTTCACATATTTCTGGACCTCGGAGGGCGCGTCGGCCGTCGAGAGCCCGAGCTTCTCATAGACGCTGCGCGCGAAATCGCCCGTCGCCTCGCGCGAGATCCGGGCGATCAGCCCTTGAAGGGTCGTCAGATAGCCGGGCAGGCTCACGACGAAATCCGAGAGCTGATGCGTCAGAATCGGCGCGGCGAAGAAAACGACCGCGGTGACGATCGATAGAAAAACGGTCAGAATGCACAGTGAGGCGCCGAGCCGCGAGAAACCGGCCCGCTGCAGGCGATCGGCGACCGGATCGAGCAGATAGCCGAGCGCGAGCCCTGCGACGAAAGGCGCGAGCACGGCGCTGACCGTGTAGACGAACAACAGGAAGAGCGCGATCGCCGCCGCCCAGAATGCGAGCTGACGCTCGAGCGTCATCCCCGCGACACTCGCACGCGCTCCGCGCGCCTGACGCTCCGCCATCTCACGGTCCCATGTTCCTGATCCATCTCCACAGATAGACGGCGGCGGAAACCACGGTCAATGCCGAGACGGCGACTGACAGCGTGAGAACGGCCTCATCGAGCGGAAACGCGAAGGCTCTGGTCGCGAGCACGAGCGCGGCAAGAGCGAGCTGCGCCGCCGTCGTCGCCTTCGAAACAGGCAGCGGCGAAAGATCGATCCGCCGCTGCAGCAGCCAGGACACGGCGACCGCGCCGATGATCAGCACATCGCGCGAGATCACCAGCAGAGCGAGCCAGGACGGCAGCACGCCGACGAGGGCGAGCGTCGCATAAATGGAGACGATGAGCGCCTTGTCGGCGAGCGGATCGAGCAGAGCGCCGAGCTCGGTGCGCAGATCGAAGCGCTTGGCCAGCCAGCCGTCGAGAGCGTCCGAGGCGCCGGCGAGGACGAAGACGCCGAAGGCGGCCGGCCAGTTCTCTGTGACGATCATATCGATCGCCGCCGGAGTCAGCACGAAGCGGCCGATGGTGATGAAATTGGGCAGCCAGCGGAAATAGAGGGAGCGCATGCTCCCTTATCTGGGACGTGCGCGGAGAATGTCATGAGGGCGACGAGTGCGGAATATCCGAAAGAACGACGCATCCTTCTCCTACTCGTGGGAGAAGGCGGCCCCGCGAAGCGGGGTCGGATGAGGGTCCCGACGAGAACGCGGCTCGAAGGAAAACGCCGAGTTCGGATGGACCCTCATCCGACCCGACTTCGTCGGGCCACCTTCTCCCGCGAGCGGGAGAAGGGAGAAACCGCCTTACGCTGTCGCGTCGTCCTGATGGTGGCGCTCGGCGTGGTGATGACGGCGGCGCGCCTCCTCGTAATCCTCATCGAGGTCCTCGTCGCGGTCGCGCATGTGGTGGCGTCCGTGGCGACGGCGGCCGGTCACGCCGCGGAACACGGCGCGGGCCAGAGTGCGCAGCGGCGAGGTGAGCCGCGTCACATCCTCGATCCGCTCGATCACCGCCTCGCTGCGCGACAGCTCGCGGTCGAGCGCCGCCTTGGTGCGGCAGAGATCGACGTCGCTGTCCTCGAACCAGACGCCGAGCACGCGCCACCAGGCGATGGCGAGGCCCTGCAGCTTCAGGGCGCCGAGCGCGCCTTCGCTGTCGATGTCGGCCGCCTCGAGCATGAAGCGCATCGAATTGACGGTCTCGCGATTGAGCGCCGCCGCCGCCAGCGGATCGGTCGACGCCCATTGCGAGATCGCCTCCAGCGCGTTGCGATAGGGCTCCAGCGCCTCGAGCCGGCGCAGCAGCACGTCATAGAGCCGCTCCTTGGCCGGCTCGGCGGCGTAGCGGCCGGAAAAATCCTCCAGCACCTGCCGGTCGATCTTGCGCGAGAAGGACGCCAGCACCGCGCCCTTGGACGGGAAGCAATCGCGGAAATCGGCGAGCGAGACGCCAGCCTCATGGGCGATGTCGGCGATCGCTATATCCTCGAAGGCGCGCCGCCCGGCGAGCCGCATCAGCGCCTCGACGATCCTGTCGCGCATCGAGCCGTTCGCCGATTTGGTCTCGGCCCCCGTGTCGGTGGTTTTGTCGTTCGTCGTCATCGCCGCCTCCTGAGCTCCGCTCGCGACTATACGTAACTTGGTTAATCTAGAGCGTTTTCGCCAAATCGGAAGCCTGCTCTCGCTCGGCGGGCGCGGAAAATTGCGCGCCGCATCAGCCGGACAATTCCTCGGCGCGCCGCCGCGCCGCCGCCACGGCGCGAGCGAGGAGCGGCGCGAGCCCGTCCTCAGCCATCAGAACAGCCAGGGCCGCCGCCGTGGTGCCGCCGGGCGAGGTGACATTTTCCCGCAAGGTCGCGGGCGAGAGGTCCCCGCTCTGCCGCAGCAATTCGCCGGCGCCGGCGACCGTGGCGCGCGCGAGACGCGCCGCGATTTCCTCGGGCAGGCCGGCCTCGACGCCGGCCTTGGTGAGACATTCGACGAAATGGAACACATAGGCCGGGCCGGAGCCGGAGACGGCGGTCACCGCATCGATCAGCGCCTCGCTCTCGATCCATTCCACCTCGCCGACAGCGCCGAGCAGCGCCGAAGCGAGCCCGCGCCGCCCGTCGTCGACCGCGGGACAAGCGAAAGCGCCGGAAATGCCGCGACCGATCGAAGCCGGCGTGTTGGGCATCGCGCGCACGATCATCTTCGCCGCCGGCAGGCGGGCGACGAGATCGGCGACGCGCTTGCCGGCGAGAATCGACAGCACGAGCGTGTCGGGACCGGCGTCGGCGACAAGCGACGGCGCGACGGCGTCCAGCATCTGCGGCTTGATCGCCAGCACCAGCGCCTCGGCCGGCGCGCGCGTCGGCGGATTGAGCCGGAAGCCGCGCGCAGCCGCGAGCGCCGTGACCTCGCGAGAGGCCTGCGGCTCGACAATGGCGACGCCCTCCCCCGAGAGGCCCTGCGCCGCCCAGCCCTGGAGCAGCGCCGCTCCCATTTTTCCGGCCCCGACCAGGGTGATGGAGCCGGGCAATCCGACAAAAGCGCTCACGCCTCTCCCTTGGTCTCGAAATTCGCGGTCTCCAGCGCTTCCTTGGCGCCCTTGCCGGCCCAGAGCACGAACTGGAACGCCTGATAATAGCGCTCGCAGGTCTCGAGCGCACGGTCGAGCAGCGCCGCGCATTGCAGGCCCGAGGGCTGCGCGCCGCCGGCGAGCAGCAGGCTCTGGCGATGCATCACCACGCCTTCGCTCGGCCACAAGTCGAAATGGCCGACCCAGAGCTGCTCGTTGATGGTGCGGATCAGCGACTGCGCCTCGGCGCGCCGGCGCTCCGGCACGCGCAGATCGAAAGCGCAGCTCACATGCAGAGTCTCGAGCTCGCCGAGCCAGGTGAAGGCCACATGATAATCGGTCCACCCGCCCGCGACCGAGATCGAGATCTCGTCTTCATCGTCGCGATCGAACGACCAGTCGTTGCTGGTGGCCAATTGCTCCACGATGTCGACGGGATGCCGGGGGCGGTCGAAGTCTTTATCCGGTGCGATCAACATGATGAGCGAAACCTATGTGAGGGTCGTCTGACGCGGCGACGGACACTTATGGACGGCGACGCTGAACGCATGCAGGCGAGCCGAGGCTCCCGCTGGTCTCGACACAGGGCCGGGTGAAACGAATCACCCGAGCCTGGTCACTATACTCCACCCGCTTGAATCGCCGCCGATTTTCAGCATCGACCGAAGCGCGCCGCGACTGCGGCGTCATTTGCCGCACAGTGGTGGATTCGGCCGCGCCGGTCTACTGGCGCAGCCGCCCCTTCCACAAGCTGAAGCTTTTCGCGCTGCAAAAGACATAGGATAAGTCTCGCCTGCGCGGCTTGCGTGGGGCTGCGCCGCGCTAAGGGTCAGGGCATCATCACCACGGTCGTTCCGACATTGACGCGCTCATAGAGGTCGACCACATCCTCGTTGAGCATGCGGATGCAACCATAGGAGGCGGCGGTGCCGACCGAGGCGCGCATCTTGTGCGTGGTGCCGTGGATCGCCACCTGGTTGCGGTCGAGCGTCAGCGCCCGCACGCCCATCGGGTTATGCGGCGAGCCGCCACGAATGAAGTCGGGCAGCTCGGGGTGGTCGCGCTTGACCACCGTCGGCGGGACCCAGTCCGGATTGACATATTTGCCGTCGATGTGAGCGTAGCCGGACCATTCCTTGCCGGACTTCGGCACCGCCACCGGATAGCGGATGGCCGTGCCATTGCCCATGACGAGGAACAAGCTGCGCTGGCGGGCGCTGATGACCACCGTGCCCGCCTCCACGCCGGGATTGTAGGCGACGACATTGCGCGCCGCGCCCGTCCCGGGCAGAGCGACGAGGCCAGCGGCGAGCGAGGCTCCCGCCATCATGCCGCGCGCCGCCCCCGTGGCGCGCGAGATACGCGAAAAACGCTGAACGAACGAGATCAACATGGCTCCATACCTTCTCCAGGGTGGCGCTGAGTGCGACATGTAGCGGCAGTGTTGCTACGGCCACCCTTACGTAGGCGCGATCCTACAGTTGCGGTTATGGTTTAACACTAAGAACTGGTTAAGCGAGTGCGTCAGATCACAGCCAATCGGGCGCCGCCGCCGCTCCCTCTTGCGCGCGAGCGCCCGCTCGAGGCATGACGGGCCATGGAGACACCGCCTCCGACGCCCCTGATCTTCGATCGCCGCCTGCTGCGCCGACGTCTCGCCCGCGCCCTGCGCGGCGCGGCGCCCGACTTTCTGATGCTGCGCGCCGCCGACGATCTCGCCGACCGGCTCGCCGGCATAAAGCGCGACTTTCCGCGCTCGCTGGACCTCTGCTCCCCCGCGCCGCATTTCACCGCCGCCGTCCTCGCGAGCGGGCGGCCAGCGCCCCTGCGCGCGGCGCTTCTGCCGGCGCCCGACGTCGCCGTGGTCGCCGAGGAGGAGGCCCTACCCTTCGCCCCCGCCTCCTTCGATCTCGTCGTCTCCGGCCTCGCCCTGCAATGGGTCAACGATCTGCCCGGAGCGCTCGCGCAAGTGCGGCGCATGCTCGCGCCGGACGGGCTGTTTCTGGCCTGTTTTCCGGGCGGAGCGAGCCTGATCGAGCTGCGCGCCGCGCTCATTCAGGCGGAGGGGGAGATTTGCGGCGGCGCCAGTCCGCGCGTGTCGCCCTTCGTCGATCTGCGCGATCTCGGCGGGCTGCTGCAACGCGCCGGCTTCGCTCTGCCGGTCACCGACGTCGACAGCTTCACGCTGCGCTATGATTCGATGTTCGCGTTGTTGTCCGAACTGCGCGCCATGGGCGCCGCCAATATCCTCGTCGAGCGCTCGCGCAAGCCGCTGCGCCGCGCCGTGCTGCTGCGCGCCGCCGAAATTTACGCGGAACGCTTCAGCGACCCCGACGGGCGCGTGCGCGCGACGATCGAGTTCGTCTGGCTCTCCGGCTGGGCGCCGCATGAGAGCCAGCAGAAGCCGCTGCAGCCCGGCACGGCGAAGATGCGGCTCGCCGACGCGTTGAAACGACCGTCGGGAGAGTGACTTAGGGCCTCGCCGCCACGGTCGCTCGAATTTTCCGGGTTGCGCTAATCGGCGACGACGATGACTTATCATTCCGCCGATCGTTTCGAAACGCCGGCTCGCCCTGGAGCCCCCGCTATGAAAGTCGAGCTGACGTCCGACGCCGCCGACTGGGTGCGAGACGTGATGGCTGCGGGACGCTTCTCCAGCGCCGAGGATGCGCTCCGCGACTATCGCAGCATCCTCCGATGAGCCCAGCCCAAGCAGCCACCTCTGTGTCGTCCATATCATTCACGGCGGCCGCGACGTCGAAGCACTCTTTCGCACGGACTCGGCACGGGAGGACTGACGCTCGAGCGCGTTCCGATCGAACGGAATTCGCTCAAACAAAAGCATTCTAGAGCGCCATAGAATTCGCCGGCCGCACCGTGCTATAGACAAAAATCATCCATGAGGTCGCCATGTCGCAATCCGACGCCGCCAAGCCCTCGCTCGCCGGCGCCACGCGCGCCGAGCTGGCCGAGGCGCTGCGCGCCATCGACACGCCCGAGCGCGAGATCCGCATGCGCGTCGCGCAGCTCTGGCATTGGATCTATTTCCGCGGCGCGCGCGACTTCGCCGATATGTCCAATGTCTCGAAGATCGTGCGCGGCAAGCTGGCCGAGCGCTTCGGCCTCGCTTTGCCGGAGGTCGTCGCCGAGCAGGTCTCGACCGACGGCACGCGCAAATGGCTGCTGCGGCTCGATCCCGTCGACGCCGCCGACAAAGGCGCGGAGATCGAATGCGTCTATATTCCCGAGAGCGACCGCGGCACGCTCTGCGTTTCGAGCCAGGTCGGCTGCACGCTCAACTGCAGCTTCTGCCACACCGGCACGCAGAAGCTGGTGCGCAACCTCTCGACGCGCGAAATCATCGCCCAGCTGCTCGTCGCCCGCATGCGCCTCGGCGACTTCCCCGGCCTCGAGCCCCCGACGGACGGGCTCGTCCCCTCGGGCCCGGATGTGCGCGCCGTCTCCAATATCGTCTTCATGGGCATGGGCGAGCCGCTCTATAATCTGGAGCAGGTCGAGAACGCCATCGAGATTCTGTCGGACGGCGACGGGCTGTCGCTGTCGAAGCGCCGCATCACCGTCTCCACCTCCGGCGTCGTGCCGCAGATCGAGCGATTGGGCGCCGAATGCGGGCCGATGCTGGCCATCTCGCTGCACGCCGTGCGCGACGAGCTGCGCAACGAGCTGGTGCCGCTCAACAAGAAATATCCGATCCGGCAATTGCTCGACGCCTGCCGCGACTATCCCGGCGCGTCCAATGCGCGTCGCATCACCTTCGAATATGTGATGCTGAAGGGCGTGAACGACAGCCCGGCCGAGGCGCGCGAGCTGGTGCGGCTGCTCAAGGGCATTCCGGCCAAGATCAACCTCATTCCCTTCAATCCCTGGCCGGGCGCGCCTTATGAATGCTCGGACTGGGAGACGATCGAGCGCTTCTCCGACATCGTGTTCAACGCCGGCTATGCGAGCCCGGTGCGCACGCCGCGCGGCCGCGACATTCTCGCCGCCTGCGGCCAGCTGAAGAGCGAGACCGAGAAGCTGCGCGCCAGGGCGCGGCTGGCGGTGGAATAGAGCCGCGCCTCTAGAGAGCGAGCCTTCAGGCTCGCATCTTCAGAACCGTCGAACCCGCGCCCTACCCCTCGATCTCCTCGCGCTTGATCTCGATCTCGAGCCAGCTCTCCTCCGCCGCCGCCAGCTCCGCCTCCAGCTTGGCGAACAGCTTGGTCGCCTCGGCGAATTTCGCCGGGTCGCGCGCATAGAGGTTCGGATCGTCGATGATCTTCTGCAGCTTCTCTTTCTTGCCCCGCAGTTCCTCCATCTTCGCCGGCAGGGTCGCGAGCGCATGCTGCTCGGCGAATGAGAGGCGCGCCTTCGCGGCGGGCTTCGGCTTGGGCGCCGCCTTCGCCTTTTCCTCCCCGCGCTGCGTCGCCGCCGCAGTCCGCGCCTGCACGCCCTCGCCGCGCTGCGCCAGCATGTCCGAATAGCCGCCGGCATATTCGATCCAGCGGCCGTTCCCTTCCGACATCAGCACCGAGGTGGCGATGCGGTCGAGAAAATCGCGGTCATGGCTGACGACGATCAGCGTTCCCGGATAATCGGCGAGCATTTCCTCGAGCATGTCCAATGTCTCGAGATCGAGATCATTGGTCGGTTCGTCGAGCACCAGGAGATTGGAGGGCAGCGCCAGCGCGCGCGCCAGCAGCAGACGGCCGCGCTCGCCGCCGGAGAGCTTGCCGATCGGCGTGCGCGCCTGCTCCGGCGCGAACAGAAAGTCCCGCATATAGCCGATGACATGCTTGCGCTCGCCATTGATCTCGACGAAATCCGAGCCGCCGCCGGTGAGCGCGTCCTTCAGCGTCGTCTGCGGATCGAGGCTGGCGCGGCTCTGATCGAGCGTCGCCATCGCCAGAGACGCGCCGAGCTTCACCTGGCCGCTGTCGGGCGGCAGCGCGCCGGTCAAGAGCTTCACCAATGTCGTCTTGCCCGCGCCATTGGCGCCGACGAGGCCGAGCCGATCGCCGCGCATGACGCGAGTCGAAAAATTCTCGACGATGACGCGCTCGCCGAAGGTTTTCGCAATGCCCCGCGCCTCGACCACCAGAGCGCCGGAGAGCTGCGCCTCGCTGGCCTCGAGCTTCACATCGCCCTGCGCGCCGACATGGCGCCGCCGGGCGACCCGCAGCTCCGTGAGGCCGGCGAGCCGGCGCTGATTGCGCTTGCGCCGCCCGGTCACGCCATGGCGCAGCCAATGCTCCTCCTCGACAATTTTGCGATCGAGCTTGTGCTGCTGCTTCTCCTCCTCCTCGAGCTCGCGGTCGCGCCAGGCCTCGAACTCCTTGAAGCCGCGCGAGAGATAGCGCGTCCGCCCGCGATCCAGCCAGACAGTGGAGCGCGTCAGATTTTCGAGGAAGCGGCGATCATGGCTGATGACGACGATCGCCGAACGCAGACTGGCGAGCCGCTCCTCGAGCCAGAGAATCGCGGGAAGATCGAGATGATTGGTCGGCTCGTCGAGCAGCAGAATATCGGGCTCGGGCGCGAGCGCGCGGGCGAGCGCGGCGCGCCGCCCCTCCCCGCCCGAGAGCTGGCGCGGATTTTCCTCGCCGGTGAGTCCGAGCTCGAGCAGCAGCGCCTTGGCGATATGCGGATCATCGGTCGGGCCCAGCCCCTCGACCACATAATCGAGCGTGGTGGCGAAGCGCGAGAGATCGGGCTCCTGCGGCAGATAGCGCAGGCTCGCGCCCGGCTGCACAAAGCGCGCTCCGCCATCCGCCTCGACTTCGCCGGCGGCGATCTTCAGCAGCGTGGATTTACCCGAGCCATTGCGGCCGACGAGGCAGACGCGCTCGCCCGGCGCGACGGCGAGGTCCGCGGATTCGAGCAGCGGCTTGCCGCCGAGCGTGAGCGCGATGGCTTGGAGCGACAGGAGCGGAGGAGCGGCCATTGGTCCTTGGCGGTGAGCGGAGCGAGGCCGACAGCGGGCGTTCGGCTGAGCCGTGTTTTATAGGATGTGGGAGCAAAGGCCAGCGGGGACGAAAAGGGGGAGCGAAATGCGGAGCGTGACCAGGAAAAGAGTTCGCCGAAACACCCAACGCCGAGGCGATCCGATGACGCGGAGAGAGAAAGGCGGCGTGAGTAAAGAGACCTTCGACGACTTCCTCGCCGGCCAAGGCGTGTTGGAAACCTGCGAAGATCACGCGATCATGGAGTTGCTCGCCGAATCGATTGCTTAAAATACGCTTAGCCCAGAACAGTTGGCCGTCATTGCGAGCGGAGCGAAGCAATCCAGAGCCGCGGGGCGGCTCCTGATTCGAGATAGGCGCTGAGCCGAAGCCATGCGCGTTCAATCACGCGAGAGTTCAAACTTTGAAAAGGAATTACCCTCCATGCTTGAGCATATTTGGATTTGCGCGTGCTGCGGTCGACAGCAAAACGGCCTTCCACTCGACTTTTTCGCCTCGGCGCCGGATCAATGGTTCACCATCCCTGAGGATCGCCTGAGCAACCCCGGCAACCGGCTCGACGAAAATCTCTGCATGATCGGCGGCAAGGACTTTTTCGTCCGGGGCTGCGTCGAAATCCCCATCGTCGACCATGAGAAGAAGTTCATTTTCGGCCTATGGGTCTCGGTGGCGGAAGACAATTTCAAGCGCGTGCTCGACTTGTGGACCGCGGATGTCGAGAACGAGCCGCCAATTTTCGGCCTGCTCTGCAACGACGTGAGCCTCTACCCGCCGACTCTCGGACTGAAGACGAGCGTTCGCCTGAGAAACAACAATCAGCGACCGGCAATCATACTGGAACCGACCGATCATCCTTTCGCGATCGCTCAACAAAACGGCGTCTCATTGGCGAAGATCGAGGAAATGGTCGCAACTCTGTTGCCGCATCGCTGAGAACCCGATCAGAAATTGGTTGATCGACCTCGCGGCCTCCGATTCCTTTGGGTTGCAACAACTCCAAATATGCCAAAACGCAACGAACACGGGCAGCGTGTTGGCTTTGCCAACACCCGATCGTCTTTATCAACAGCTCTCATGAGCGCTCAATTGGACGAGCAGAAATGTCGCAGGGTGAGGACGCAGAATCGGAGCGAAGGCACTATTCGTACGTAGTGACATTGCGGGTTCGCCACTCCGACATTGACCCGCGAGACATAACGGCAGCTCTTGGCATTGAGCCGGAATGGACGTGGCGCGCGGGTGAAGCGAGGAGAACCCGTGTCGGGACACCGCTAAGCGGCGTTTATAAGCTCAGCTATTGGTACGCGACTCTTTGCGAAGCGGAATACCGCGAGCGAGGCTTGGTCGAGGCACTAAACGAATTGCTCGACCGTCTTTCGCCGTTCAGAGAATATTTCAAGTCAATCCGAAGCACAGGCGGACATATCGAGTTTTTCATCGGCTGGACGTTTTATCACAACAGTGGCGAGGTATTTGAGCCCGAGCTGTTGGCAAGATTAGCCGACCTTCACATTGCCCTATCACTGGACGTCTATAATGGTGGTTCCGAAACATAGGCACACAAATATCAAAGGTTTTGCAAGCGCTATTTTTCTCGAATCTGAATAACTGTTTCGGGTCATGAGCCGACGATCTGCCCCCTCACCTTACCTCCGCCAGCACCGCCCCCGCCCGCAAGAACCGCGTCGGATCGACCGGCTCGCCGTCGATGCGCACCTCGTAATGCAGATGCGGCCCGGTCGAGCGCCCCGTCGAGCCGATGCGGCCGACGACGGCGCCCGCCTCCAGCGGCTGGCCGACGCTGGCGAGGATGCTGGAGAGATGCGCGTAGCGGGTGACGAGGCCGGCGCCATGGTCGATCTCGACCATCTGCCCATAGCCGCCGCTGGGCCCCGCGAAGGCGACGACGCCCGCCGCCGTCGCCCGCACCGGCGCGCCGTAATCGTCACGCAGATCGACGCCCGTGTGCAGCGCCGGACGGCCGAAGAACGGATCGGTGCGATAGCCGAAGCTCGAGGTGAGCTCCAATTCGCCGGCGAGCGGCTTGCGCAAAGGCACGCTCGGCAGCGCCTTGCGCAGTCCGTCCAGCGTCGCCGCCGCATCCTGGACAGCGAATAATTCGCGCTCGAACAAGAGATCGCTCATGCGCCGCTCCGCCGGCACATAGGGCCCGCCGACGAAGGCGGCGGCGGCGGATTTGCGGACGAATCGCTCGGGCGGCAGGCCGGCCGCGTCGAAAGCGCCGCGCAGCTTGCGCGCCGCGGCGCGCACCGGCTCGACGAGCCGCGCCACGCGCATCGTCTGCTCGCGCTCGATGCGATCCATCGAGGCGGCGAGGCGGTCGATGCGCTCCTCGAGCGGCGCGCCAGCGGCGGGCGCGGCGGGGACCGCCGCATCCACCTGCTTCTTCGGCGGCGCCGCGTGCGCGTCGTCGGGATGGAGACGCAGCTCCATGCCGCCGGGCTCGGGCTTGCCGGAGGCGGCCGGGGCGCTGGGACTCGCGGGCGGCGCCGGCGCGGCGACGCGCGCACGGCCGGCGGATGCAGCGGTCTTGTCCTCGCCGGCGACGCCCTCGACGAGCCGCGCGACAACCGCGGCGCGCGTCTCCAGCGTCGCCTGGCGCAGCACCAGCGCGCGCAGCTTGCTCTCGACATCGTCCTGATCGGCGAATTGGCGGCTGGTGGCCTGATCGAGCCGCAGCCGCAGCGCCGCCAGGCGGTCCTCATAAGCGTAGCGCATCTGCGCCTGCCGATCGCCGAGATCGGCGAGCATGTCGTCGCGAAACGCGAAGAAGGCGGCGGCTCCGGGGAGAACGACGCAGGCGACGACCAGCGTGAGGCCGAGGGCGAGCGCTCCGGCGGCCCCGAGCTCGATTCGCCGGCGACAAGAGCCGAGCGAGAGATCGAAAGCGAGCGGGACGGATCGGGGCGTTTGGTCTTGGTCTCGCATGCGCATGTTCCGGCCGGGCTCATCCCGGCGCATCGATCCGAAATTTCCCGCCCGCGCGGGTTCGGGGCGAATAGACGGCATTAAGGTTAACGCTCTCCAAACACGGCCCTAAGGGCCGTCCGCGAGCCGATGGAGAAAGACGCGAGCGACGGTCTTGATTGCGCGCGCCGACGCGTGCTATCTGGCGCAACCGCGGCGAAGGCGCGCCTTCGCTACGCCCCTGGAGAGGTGGCAGAGTGGTTGAATGCACCGCACTCGAAATGCGGCATACGGGCAACCGTATCGGGGGTTCAAATCCCTCCCTCTCCGCCAGCCCTCGAAGCCGAAAGAAGCTTGCCGGTCAATCGATGCTTGCACTCCTGGTGGAGTATGAGCTCGTAGCCTCATTCTGGCGCAGCATTCGCTACAACGAGGCTGCGCACTCATGACGGAACAAGCGCATAGCCATGCCTAGAGAATAGTTTTGAGACAAATATGAAAACATTTGTAGAATTTCGTTCTTTAAAATTTCCTCCATACGATCGGGAGGAGCATGAAATGAATCCTGGTTTATGGGGTAACAGATTAGCGGAATACATTTCTCAAAAACTCAAAGAGCGCGACATTATAATCATAGACATAATTATCGAAGATTGGGGTTGCTATCTCCCCATTCAAAACGACAATTTTCGATTGGCTCTGTGCTGCGGACATCAATATGGTGATGATGATCAATTTGTAATATTCACAGACCCCAAAACGACCAAAATTAGAAAGTTTTTACAAGTAATTGATACAACCCAGCAACTCACCAAGCTAACAAATGCAGTAAAAGAGATTCTGGAAAACGACCCCGACATCCATGATATAAAATGGCGCGAGCCATAACGGTTCTTGTGGCTTCGGGTTTTTGCATGAGAAATTTTGCGTGCTTGGCGAACATCGCGCCGCCAAACTCGGAAATCCTATCGAGGCCCGCGTCAAACGCGCGCCTGCGGCTCACGATAGGCTCTGATCGAGCGCGAAGGGCGCGAAGCGTCGCCCCCCTCACCCCGCCCCGAGGACGCGCTCCGCCAGCCAATAGGCGCCGAAACAGGCGATAACGGCGGATAGGACGCGGACGAGGCGCGGGCTGCGCACGCCGGAGCTGAAAATCCTGTCGATCAGCAGCAGCAGCGGCATGAACGCGAGCACCACGCCGATCTGTCCGGCCTCGACGCCGATGTTGAAGCTCGCCAGCGCCGGGACAATGGCGCGCTGCGGCACGCCGATCTCGACGAGCCCGCTCGCGAAGGCGAAACCATGCAGAAAGCCGAAGGCGAAAGTGTCACGCCATCGGCCATCGACCTTCGACGTGAAGAAATTCTCCAGCGCGACATAGATAATCGACGCCGCCACCGCGACCTCCACCCAGTGGCTCGGCAGATCGACGAGCTGCAGCGCCGCGAGCGACAGCGTCACCGAATGCGAGATGGTGAAAGCGGTCACCAGCTTCACCACCGGAAGCACGCGCGTCGCCCAGAGCATCACGGCGATGAGAAAGCACAAATGATCATAGCCGGTGACGATGTGCTCGACGCCGGCGGCGAAGAATTTCGGCGCGAGCTCCCAGGGGGAGAGCAGCGGCTTGGAGAGATCGATCGGCGCATCGCCGGGGAAGATCATCACCTGACCCGGCGCCGGCTCGGCGCCCGCGCGCTGCGCCTCGGTCAGCCTCGACTCGTCGATCGGCTCGCCCATGCCGACGAGATGCTTGGCGCGCCGTCCCTGCGCCTCCAGCAGGCGGAACGGATCGTAGAAAATCTGTCCCTCCACGCCGCTGCAATCCATGCGCAGCACGACCTTGGAGTCGCGCGGATTGATCGGATCGGCGCCGACCGAGACGACCGCGCTCGAACATTTGTCGCCGCCTTCGTTGCGCAGATCGACGCGGCTGCGGATGAACTCCCCCATCATCCGTTCGATCACGCCGGGCTCGGTGAGATCGACATCGGCGCCGGGCTTGTTATCGGCGAACATGCGCTCGATGTCGGTCGCCAGAAATCCGACCTCGAGGCGATAGCGCTCCTCCCCTTCCGGCGCGATGCGGCTGCTGGAAATATCCGCCGTATGCGCGCTCGCTGCGGACGCGAATGCGAGCGCCGCTGTCAGCATCGCAAGAAGTCTCGTGGCCCGCCGCGCCAGTCCCGCCGCCATTTCCGCCGCCTCCCTTGACGTCGTGCGAGCGCACGGCGTATGCAATAAATTAAGATTGTGCATATCAAAGCGGCAAACACAAGCAGCGACGACGGCAAGCCTCGCGAGGCTCGGGCGAAGAGCGCCGGAGCAGCGAAGGGCGACGCCTTGCCCGCGCTCCGAAGGCCGCATAGCATCGATGAGAACGACGCCGGTTGCGGCGCATTTTGAAACGACGAGCAAGGCGTCGGCGAGCATGACACGAGTCGAACATCGGCGGGCTTCACACGAACTTTCCGAACCGCGCAGGACGATGATGCAGCGCGTTCGCGCGCTGGCGATTCTGGCGCTCGCGGCGGCGCCGATCGCGTCCGCCTTCGCCCTTCCCCATCCGCCGCCGATGCAGGCCGGCCCCGCGATCTCACGCGTCCATGCGATCGTCGTGCGCACCTTTCCCGCGCAGAACGGCGTCGCCGCCGCCAGCACGATCGGCAAGGTGGAAGTGTGGTACGACGCAGGAATTCGCGACGCTTTCGCGGCGCTCGCGGTGATCAGCGCGGCGGGCGCGCGCGTCGACAAGCGCGACGCCGCGATCGACAAATCCGATCCGAGCCATGTCTCCGTCGGCGTCGAGCCTTTGACGCCCGGCAAATATACCGCACGCTATCGCGCGCTCTCGGCCGACGGCCATCTCGTCAGCGGCGCCTGGGAGTTCGAGGTGAGCCCGTAGCGCGCGGCCATGCTTCGTGACAAACAAAAAGCGAGAGCGTCATGCTCTCCACGGGAAGGAAGCGTGAGCGATGAACTCGAATCTGCGGCTGAACTTGCTGTTGCTCGCCGGCATCGGCCTCGTCATCGGCCTCAATGTCGCGGGCTTCTCCTATTCCTATTGGGGGCCCTCGTTCAATCTGATGTGGAATGATTTTTTGAACGCCAATTTCTATCGTCCAGCGGTCAAGGCCGGCGACCGCACCATGGCCGATTGCCTCAAGGTCAGCGACTTCTATTCGGCGCGTCTCACCACTTATTTCCTCGCCGATTCCGACGACAACGCCGGCGGAGCGATCGACGACATGAGCCGATATTCCGAGCTCTGCGACCGCGTGCCGGGAACCGGACGAGCGATCTTTTCCGTCACGCTGATGGAAGAGGACGTGCGCAGCCTGCCCGTCGGCCTGTCCTTCTACAAATTGGATCAGAAGGGCGCGCGCGAGCTCCTCAATTCCGTGCCGGCCAAGCCACACCCCGCCGGCTTCGTGACCTTGGACTCGCCGCTCTCGCACCGCGGCAAATATGTTCTCGAGCTCGCCTTCGGCGAGGGCAAGAGCGCGGAAGACAAGATCGAAATGCCGATCTCGGTCGGGCAGTGATCAGCTCGGTCGCTTGCGCGCGCGCTTCTGCCGCCATCGCAGCACGCCCGTTGCGAAGAGGACGAGCGGCGCCGCGCCGACCAGCAGCATGAGCGGCCGGCCGATCACGCCGAACGCCTCGCCGCTGTGCAGCGGAAACAGCCATTCCAGCACTCTCTCGCCGGCGGAGAAATCGCCGCGGTCCTGCACCTGCAGAATGCGGCCGCTATATTGGTCGACGCCGGCATTTCTGTAGGTCTTGGTGCGATTGGGCTCGTCATCCGATTGCTTGCCGACGACATAGACGCCCTCCGGCCCGCTCGGCAGCAATATCCAATGCAGCCTTCCGCCCGGAAGCGCTTTGTCCGCCGCGGCGACCGCGGCGTCGAGGCCGATCGGCGCGGCGCCGGCGTCGATGCTCGAGCGGCCGAAGTCCGGCTCGGCGCGCACCGGCGAGAACAGGCTCGTCGCTGCGCGCGTCATGGGCTTGAAGATCATGGCGACGCCGGTGAGCAGCGTCACCAGCAGAATGGCGGAAAAATACAGGCCGACGCTGCGATGCGCGTCATAGGCGATCCGCTCCTGGCTCGCGCCCCATTTGATTTTCAGGCCCAGCCGCCAATCGCCATTGCGCGGTCGCCACAGAAAGAGGCCGATGAGAATGGAGACGAAGACGGCGACGCCGAGAGCGCCGATCAGAAAAGCATTGGCGACGCCGAGCAGCAGCGTCCAATGAAAGGCCATCAGGATCGGCACGAAGGGCTGCGACAGCTGATCCTCGCCATGCAGCAGAAGCCGCTGTCCGGTGACCTTGGCGCGATAGGGATCGACGAAGATCTGATGGACATCGGTCTCGAGATCGTCGGTCTCGACGAGATAATTGATCGCGGCCGCGGCGCGCGCGTGACGCGGCGTCGTCAGCCGCTCGGGCTTGGCGTCCGGCGGCATTGCGGCGATCGCCGCCGCGAACATTTCGTCGAGCGTGCGTGCGGTCGCCTCCGCCGGCGGATCGACACGCATCATCGGCGCATTCAGCCATTCGTCTATGTCCTCGCGAAAAGCGAGAAGACCGCCGCTGAGCGCGACGACGACGAAGACCGCGCCGCCGAAGAGGCCGATCATGCGATGGATCGACAGAAGGATTTTACGCGCGACCTCTCGCCGACGCATCAGAACCGGCTCCGTTTCGGCAATGCGGCGCGCGAGGCGTCGCCGAGCAATGGGAGCGATTTCGGCGCGCCTTGTCAACTTGCTCGCACGCGCGAGACGCCTATGATGCGCCGATGTGCGGACGGTTCACGCAAGCCTACACATGGTCGGAGGTCGAGGCCTTCCTGAACCTCCTCGGCCCGCCGCGCAATCTGCGGCCGCGCTATAATATCGCGCCCACCACGATGATCGACGTCGCGCGCGCCGGCGCCGGCGGACGCGAGCTCGTCTCGATGCGCTGGGGTCTCGTTCCCTCCTGGTGGAAGAAGCCGCTGCGCGAGCTGCCCTCGACCTTCAACGCGCGCGCCGAGACGGTCGCCACGAAGCCGATGTTCCGCGCCGCGCTCGAGGCGCGCCGCTGCCTCATTCCGGCGAGCGGCTTTTATGAATGGACGGGAAAGCCGGGCGCGAAAACGCCGCATTATTTCTCCGCGCCGGATGGCGCGCCGCTCGTCTTCGCGGGGCTTTGGGACGAGTGGCGCGACGGCGACAGCAGCGAGAATATTCTGTCTGCGACGATCATCGTCGGCGCCGCCAATGAATGGATGGCGCAATTTCACGAGCGCATGCCGGCGCTGCTCGCGCCAGCGGATTTCGACGCCTGGCTCGGCGGCGACGCGCCCGCCGCGCTGCTGCGCCCGGCGCGCGCGGACGCCTTGCGCGAATGGATCGTCTCGTCGCGCGTCAATCGCTCCGGCGCCGACGACGATGATCCGACGCTGCTCGCGCCTCGGTAGGCCCGGCAGCCAAGCTCGCGATCCTCGAAACCGACGCATTTTTCGGATCAATCGCACGGATGAGATGCGATAGCGGTGTGAGCCGATGACGGGGATGAAAGGGCGAGCCTGAAGGCTCGCTCTTCAAGCCGGGACAAGCCCGGCCATGACGGCCCTCTGGACAAAGTGATTCCCTTCACATGCTTGCGACAGGAGCGTCGATGAATCAGCCGCGTGATCGTCTCCAGCATCTCGACATGCTGCGCGGGCTCTGCGCGCTCGGCGTGGTCGTCAGCCATGCGCGCGCGCTGCTGATCGTCCCCTATGCCGAGGCGCAGCAGCGCGGGCCGGGCGAGCTGCTGCTGTTCACGCTCGGCGGCCTCGGCCATGAATGCGTGATCGTCTTCTTCGTGCTCAGCGGGTTTTTCGTCGGCGGCTCGGCGTTCGCCGCGATGCGCGAGCAACGTTTCTCCTGGGGCGACTATGGCGCCGCGCGGCTCTCGCGTCTTTGGACCGTGCTGGTTCCGGCCTTGATCCTCACCGCGGCGCTCGACGCCGCCGGCGCCGCTCTCGGTCCGCCCGGCGCCTATGACGGCACCCTGGACGCGATCATCCCGAGCGGTCCGACGCAAGCTGCGCCCGCCGATCATTCGCTCGCGACCTTCTTCGGCAATCTATTCTTCCTGCAGACCGTGGCGACGCCGGTGTTCGGCTCAAACCGCCCACTGTGGAGCCTTTCCAACGAAGCCTGCTATTATCTCGCCTTTCCGCTCATCGCTTTCGGCCTGCTGCGCGGCCTCGGCAAGGCGCGCATCGCTTATTCGGCTGCGGGCCTCCTCGTGCTCGCCCTGGCGCCGAAGGAGATGGCCCTCCTCGGACTTCCCTGGCTCGCTGGCGCTTTCGCCGCCGCTCATCCGGCGACGCGCTCGCCGCTGCGCGCGATTCTCGCCACGGCTGCGACAGTCGCGGCGATCGGCTTCGCCCATGCGTCGCGCACGCTCGCGAGCGACATATTGCTCGGCTGCGTCGTCGCCTTGTGGCTGCGCGATCTCGCGCGCCTTCCCCCGCTCGGCGGCCTCTATGCGCGCGCCGCCGCCGGGCTCTCGGAAATTTCCTACACGCTCTACGCCGTGCATTATCCGCTGATGCTGGCGCTGTGGTTCGCGCTGCTCGCGCCCGCGCATCGGCAGCCGGGAGCGGCGGCGCTCGCGCAAATGGCCATGTTCATCGTCGCCGCGCTCGTCTATGCGACAGCCGTGTGGTTCGTCTTCGAACGCCGCACCGATACGGCGCGACGCGCCCTGAAGCGCCTCATGCTTCAATCATCGACCAATGTGAGCGGCGGGCAGACCTCTTCCAGCGATTTGCGCTCAGCGGCGACGCCCCAGCGCCATTCGACCAAGGCCGCGCCGACCATCAGGGCGGCGCCGAAGGCATAGCCTTCGAAGACGTTCCAGCGCAGCCCCGTCCCGATCAGCGTCGCGAACAGCCAGGGACTGACGACGCCGCCGAGCGCCGTGCCGACCGCATAGAAAATGGCGATCACAATGGCCCGGATCTCGAGCGGAAAGGTTTCGCTGACGGTGAGATAGGCCGCGCTCGCCGCGGCCGACGCGAAGAAGAAGACGACCATCCAGCCGAATGTCTGCTGACCGACGGTCAGCAGCCCCTGCGCGAACAGCGCGCCGACAATGAGCAGCGTGACGCCGGAGACGGCATAGGTCGCGGTGATCATCACCCGGCGTCCGAGACTGTCGAAAAAATGCCCGAGCAGCAGCGGACCGAGGAAATTGCCGGCGGCGAGCGGCAGAATATGGAGGCCGACCGCCTCCGGCGGGACGCCGTAGAAATCGGTTAGCACCAGCGCATAGGTGAAGAAGACGGCGTTGTAGAGAAAGGCCTGCGACGCCATGAGGCTCAGCGCCACCAGCGTGCGCTGCGGATAGAGTTTGAGCAGCGCCCGCGCAATGTCCCCGATCGGCGTATGGCCGCGCGCGTGCAGCCGCACCACCGGCCATGACGGATCGCGGCGCGCCTCATGACCGATGGTTTGCCGCTCGATCGAAGCGACGATCTTTTCGGCCTCATCCTCGAAGCCGTGCAGCATCAGCCAACGCGGACTCTCCGGCAGCCAGCGCCGCATGAGCAGGATCACGGTTCCGAGCACGGCGCCGATCATGAAGGCGGCGCGCCAGCCGAGCGCGGGGTCGAGCTGGTCGAGCAGAACGAAGGAGCCCGCCGCGCCGGCCGCGGCGCCGATCCAGAAGCTGCCGTTGATGACGAGATCGGTCCACCCGCGAACGCGGGCGGGAATGAGCTCCTGAATGGTGGAGCTGACCGCCGCATATTCGCCGCCGATGCCGGCGCCGACGAGAAAGCGGAAGAGGATGAAGCTGGCGGCGTCCCAGGAGACGGCGGTCGCCGCCGTGGCGAGGAGATAGATCGCCAATGTGATGAAGAACAGCCGGCGCCGGCCGAGCCTGTCGGTCAGCCAGCCGAACAGCAGTGCGCCGAGCACGGCGCCGAGAAGATAGGCGCTGCTGGCGACGCCGACCTCGACGCTGGTGAGGCGAAGGCCCGCTTCCTCCCGCAGCACGCCCGCCACGGCGCCGGCGAGGCTCACCTCGAGGCCGTCGAGAATCCAGGTCACCCCTAGCGCGACGACGACGAGCGTGTGGAATCGCCCCCAAGGCAGCGCGTCGAGCCGCGCGGGAATGGTCGATTCGATGACGGCGCTCGTCGCTCTGTCACGCATGTCCGCCTCGCCTCTCCACTCCGCAGTGGAATCGGTGAAGGATAAGATCACCAACCCTCGTCCTGAGGAGCCGCCGCAGGCGGCGTCTCGAAGGACGGCCGTGGGACGAAATCTAAAGGCTTCTCCCCGTTGCCGTCCTTCGAGACGCCCGCTTCGCGGGCTCCTCAGGACGAGGGTCAGGGATATGGTCCTTCACCCGATTGCCCTGCTCCACCCCGGGCGCGGCCGGACGCCGCGTCGCGGGCAGGATAGAGAAACGATTGGCGGACAAAAACGGCGAAAAGAACGGCCGTTTCCGTGATGCGGGCGAGGTTGACTTGACCGGCGGGTTCGGTTCATCCTGCCACGGTCACGTGGTTCTTTGAGCCGGCCGGCTTGCCGCCACGTAAAACAACGCGCTAAAAGGCCGGGTTTCCTCGTGAAATCCGCTTTTTTCGCCACGGCGCCACGCGCCGCAGGGGAGACGACGATCCATGAGCTCAGAACGAAAACCATTGCGGCCTGCGACGCAGCTCGTTCACGGCGGCGGCGTCCGCTCGCAGTTCGGCGAATTGTCCGAGGCCTTGTTCCTCACGCAGAGCTTCGCCTATCCGACGATGGAGGCGGCCGAGGCGCGCTTCAAGGGCGAGGACCCGGGCTTCATCTATTCGCGCTTCTCCAATCCGACCGTCGCCATGTTCGAGAAGCGCATGGCGCTGCTCGAGGGGGCGGAGGCCGCGCGCGCCACGGCGAGCGGCATGGCCGCCGTCACCGCCGCTCTGCTCGCGCAATTGCGCGCCGGCGACCATATCGTCTCGGCCCGCGCTCTGTTCGGCTCCTGCCTCTATGTGGTCGAGGATCTGCTGCCGCGTTTCGGCGTCGCCTCGACGCTCGTCGACGGCTCGGATCTCGCGCAGTGGAAGGCCGCGGTCCGCAAGGAGACCAAGCTGCTCTTCCTCGAGAGCCCGACCAATCCCGGCCTCGAGGTCTATGACATTCGCGCCATCGCGAACATCGCGCATGAGGCCGGCGCGCGCCTCGTCGTCGACAACGTGTTCGCGACGCCGCTGCTGCAGAAGCCGTTCGAGCTCGGCGCCGATGTCGTCGTCTATTCGGCGACCAAGCATATCGACGGTCAGGGCCGCTGCCTCGGCGGCGTGATCCTCGCCTCGCAGGCGCTGATCGAGGAGAGCATTCATAATTTTCTGCGCCAGACCGGGCCGGCTCTGTCGCCCTTCAACGCCTGGACCATGCTGAAAGCGCTGGAGACGCTGCCGCTGCGCGTCGCGCAGCAGACCGCGAGCGCCGCCCGCATCGCCGATTTCCTCGCCGAGCAGAAGGGGATCGCCCGCGTGCTCTATCCGTTCCGGCCCGATCATCCGCAGGCGGAGCTGGCGCGCCGGCAGATGTCGGGCGGCGGCACCCTCGTCAGCTTCGATGTCGAAGGCGGCAAGGAAGCCGCATTCCGCTTCGCCAATGCGCTGGAGGTCGTGAAAATCTCCAATAATCTCGGCGACGCCAAGAGCCTCGTCACCCATCCGGCGACGACGACGCATCAGCGGCTGACGCCCGAGGCGCGAGCGCGCATCGGCGTCGGCGACGGCATGCTGCGTCTGTCGGTCGGGCTCGAGGATATCGAGGATCTGCTCACTGACCTCGAATACGGACTATCCGCGGCGTCTCGACGCGGCTGAGACAGTGCGAGAGGCCGCGCGGACGCATCGCCTCTGCGCGGCGGCGGGAACGGGCGCTGGCGGCGATGAGCTCTTCCTCGACAGCGAGGTCGGCGCGCTCGTCGGAGCGCGCGACCGCCGCGCCGGCTCGCCACAGCTTGACCTTTTCGGCCAAGGCATAGGACGAGGCGAGCAGCAGCGTCAGCGCCTCGAGGCTCGCGCCTCCCAGAAGTTCAGATTGCAGCATCTCGGATTCTCCCTTTTCCGCGCGGCCTCGGGCGTCAGCGGGTTGCGTCGAAACGGGCGAATTTGGCCCGCCGTTCGAGATCGATGAGGCGTCCGCTGCGGCGCGGCCGTGGGACGGAGGGCGGCGCAATGGCGGCGGTCTGCGGCTCGGCGTCGGCGGCCACAACCGATTCGCGCGGCGGCGGCTCCATGGCGAAAGCGCTCGCGGCGCCGGCGCTCGAAAACACGCGCACGAAGTCCCGAATGAATGCGCCCATTCCGGCGCGATTGACGGCATATAACTGAAACACGGCTTCCCCTTCCCTGTCGCGGCGGCGCGCGACTCGTCGCTTCATGCGGACCGACGGCGCGCGGCTCAAAAGCGTGCGGGCAGCGTCGTCTGCGGAGACAGATCAGGAGAAGGCGGGAGGCGCTCGCGCCCGGATGAGATGATCGTGGCGCGACGGCGCGCTCTCGTCATCGGCGACCACCCAGCCGGTCAGGCTCGCGGGAATGGCCGCCGCGCAGACGGCGGCGCGTGGCGCGACCGGCGGCGCGACGCCGCCGCATAGAGCGCAGAGACTGCAAAGCTCCGGCGAAACTTGCGGCAGGCCGGTGGGTCGCGCCTCATCCGCGGAGATCACGACGCTCGCGGTCGAGCAGGCCGTCGGAGCGTCGGAGCCCATCGCCATGCGCGCCGCCGCCGGCGCCAAGGCCTGAACGGCCAGGGCCAGAGCGAACAGCAGAGCGCAGAGGAAGTTGCGACCCATTCCGCCTCGACGAGCAGTGCCGCACAAAGCGCGGCGTGGCCGGACTCTGGCGCAATCGAAGCGCCGGAGCAAGCAATTCCCTGGTTTGCGGCGCACCCTGATGTGATGCGCCGCAACATGAATCGACCGGCCTTCCGGCGCTACGGCAGCCCTAGCGCAAAGAGCGGCAAGCGACACCCGCCCGAATTTGAATCCGGGGCTTCTTCATGTTAAGGCTGCGCCGGCCCTGAAGGGATTTGGTGATGAAGTCGGGCAGTTTACGCGCAGCGCTGCTGATCTTCGCCCTCGTCGTGCAGTCGGCGTTGAGCGGGTTGGTCATGCCTTCGAGCGCGGCGGCCAAAGTCGGCTCGACGATCGCCGCGCCGCCGCATTGCCATCGACACGGCTCCACCCCCGACGACGACGGACGCTCCAAGCGCCAGTGCGCTTTCTGTCCGTTTTGCTCCGCCAATTTGGACACGCTGCTTCCGGTTTTGCACTGGGCGCAGGCGTCGTGTCCGCGGGTTGCGGGCTTTTTAGCGACTTTCGTCGGCGCGGCTCCGCGCATAGAGCTCGCACATGCGCCGCAGCAGGCCCGGGCTCCGCCGCGCGCCTGATACGCGAAACGCTCCGCCTCTTTCATCTGCATCGTCTCCGCCTCGCACGGCTGTTTCGTTCCGCCCCGTCGCGCCTTTGCTGCGCGTGAGCGGTCGGCGAACGCCGCCGAAACGCACGGATTCACCACTCATGTCGCCATCATCCAGACTTTTGCGCAGCGCTTCCGCCTGCGCTCTCGCGCTCGCCTCGCTCCCTTTCGCCGCTCATGCGCAGGAAGAGCTGCCGACCATCGATGTCGCCGGCCAGTCCGCCGGCGGCTCCTCCGCGCCAGCAGAAAAGAAGCCTTTCAGCGGATCCTATGTGCCGGAGAGCGTCTCGCACACGACCGTGGTCAGCTCGGCGACGCGCGAGGAGATCGACAAGACCGTCAATACGATGACGACGGCCGAGACCTTCAAATATCTGCCGAGCGTGCTCGTGCGTGAGCGCTTCATAGGCGACCGCAACGCAACAGTGCAGGGCCGCGTCAACAATCCTCAGGACAGCGCCCGCACCATGGTCTACGCCGACGGCGTGCTGCTCTCCAATTATCTCGGCAATTCCTACGCTTATCCGCCGCGCTGGGGCATGGTCTCGCCCGCGGAAATCGACCGTATCGATGTCATCGCCGGGCCGATGTCGGCGCTTTACGGCGGCAATTCGCTCAGCGGCGTCTACACGGTGACGACCCGCATGCCCGACCATTTCGAAGTGCATGCATCGGCCACGGGGGCCCTGCAACCCTTCAACTGGTACAACACCAACACGACCAATCTGTCGGGGAATATGAACATCCTCGTCGGCGACCGCATCAATGATCTGTCGTTCTGGTTCGGCTACGACAGGCTCGACGCGCAGGGGCAGACGCAAACTTTCTCTCTCAATCCACGCACGTCGGCGGCGGGCAAGAATGTGATCGAGGGTTACGGCGGCGTGCTGGCGCCCGACCCCAGCGGGACGCCGTACAATCTCGTCGCTGGCGGCGCCGGGGCCGATCACAGCCAGCAGCACATGGGCAAGTTCAAGATCGCCTATGATCTCGCTCCGGGCGTGCGCGCCAAATATCAGATCGGCTTCTGGTCGCTCGTCGACGACACTTTCGTCGATCCTTATCTGACGACGAAGGACGGCGTGCCGATCTATAATCTCGGTAAGAACACGCTGATCGGCGGCGCGCTGGGAGCCTATTCGATCTCCGGCCTCAATCCGACCCATTCGAATGCATCGCATCTCATGCAATCGGCGGAATTGAAGAGCGACACCGGCGGCGTGTTCGATTACGATCTCGTCGCGACCCAATATAATTACCTGCGCGACTATACAAACTCGGCTACATCCTACGGGCTCATACCGACCGCCGCGGCCGACGGCACGATCAGCTATTCGACAAATCCTTCTGGATCCAATGTCAATCAGGGCGGCAACTACTGGCGCACCTTCGACGCCCGGGCGATCTATCGCCCCGAAGTCGATATGTTGGGCAGACATGTTCTGTCGTTCGGCGGCAACGCCTGGACCTACTCGCTCAACAGCGTCCAGACCAACACTTTGAACTGGACATCGAATTTCTATACGTCGATCAAGGCCCTCAATTACGGCAAGGTCGACATGAAGGGCGTTTATCTCCAGGACGAATGGAAGTTCCACCCGCAATGGCGCCTGACACTCGGCGCTCGTGGGGATTTTTGGGACGCCTATGACGGGGCCAATTACAATCCGGGCAAGGCGTCGACTCAGTTTCAAACGTCGCAGAAAGGCGCCTTCTCTCCCAAGGGCGCGCTCGAATATCAAGTGACGCCCGAGTTCCTGATGCGCGCCTCGATCGCCCGAAACTATCGCTTCCCGACGGTCACAGAGCTGTTCCAGGGAATCACGACTCCCAACTCCCAGCTCATCAACAATCCCTATCTCCAGCCCGAATCCTCGACCTATTACGAGGCGACCGGCGAATATCGCTGGGCCAACGCCTTCAACGGCGCCGTGGGCATGATCGTTCCGCGCGTCAGCCTGTTCATGGACGACCGCTGGAACTTCATCAACAGCCAGACGACTCTGATCGGCGGATTTTCGACGACCGCGCAGTCGAACATCGACAAGATCCGCATACGCGGCGTCGAAGGCGCGATCAATATGACGGATGTCTACGTGCCGGGGTTGAATTTCAACGCCAGCGCGACCTTCGTCGACGCTAAAATCCTGTCGGACTCGACCATGCCCTATATCCAGGGCAATCAGGTGCCGCGCATTCCGCGCATTCGCATGCGCGCGGTGGCGAGCTACAGTCCGACGCCGGACTTCTCCCTCGCCGCCGGCGTGCGTTTCGCGACGGGCGCTTTCACGCAGCTCACCAACACCGACTTCAGCCACGACGTCTATGGCAACACCGACAGCTCCTATCTCGTGTTCGACGCCAAGGCGAATTACAAATTCGCGCCGAACTGGACGCTCACGGCGGGCATCGACAATATCGGGCGCTACAAATATCTCGTGAACCCGAACCCCTATCCGCAGCGCACCTTCTTCCTCGGCGTGAAATATGATTTCGGCGGCCCACAGCAGACTGCCTCGGCATCGGGAAATGGCGGTTACAACGCGCCTGCCGGGGGCGGCGGAAACGCGCCGCTCAGCGGAGGCTCGCCGACGATTACGCGCTGACGGCTCCGCCCGTGCGAAATGCGTGATCGCGCCGCGAGGAGGGCCTTCCCTTCCTCGCGGCGCATGACCCGAGACGATCGGGCGCAAGCTCGACACGGAGAAGCAAGCGGGGGCGTATTCATCAACACTTTCGAGAAGCTATTGAATTCACTTGGCCACGACGAGACCCGGCCGTTCATGGACGGCGCATCCGACGCATGCATCGCGACGACGCCCATGCAGACGAGGCCGCACAGCGCTAGACGATGGCCCGGAAGCCAGCGCCAGACCCACGATCGCCTTCCGACAGAATCAGGCGCGCCCCGCCGCGGAGATCGCGACAGCAACGGGGCAGGAGCCGCCGAGCAAATGACCAAACGCTCAGGGCGCCGCGCCTTTTGCCTCGAGCTTTGTCGAGAATGTCACAGATTTTGCTACAGTCGCTTTGCGGGGCCCGGGAGGGCGTCGCGCCACGACCATCGGAACCCCATTCCCCTCGGCCGTCATGCGCTCTAGAGTAGGATCTATGTATATATCCGTCACTCGCGACATTCAGGTCACCGCGCTTCCCGACTTTTTGCCGGAGCGCTCCGACCCCGCCCAGGACCGGTTCGTCTGGTCCTATACGATCGAGATCGCCAATCTCGGCAAGGAGAGAGTCCAGCTGCTGTCCCGGCACTGGATCATCATCGACGCCTACGGCCGTCGTGAGGAGGTGAAGGGACCGGGGGTCGTCGGCGAGCAGCCGATTCTCGAGCCCGGCGAGAGCTTTCGCTACGCCTCCGGCTGTCCACTGTCGACGCCGTCCGGAATGATGCAGGGGAGCTATACGATGATCACCGAGGGTGGCGAGACCTTCGACATCGAAGTGCCCGCCTTCTCGCTCGACAGCCCTCTTTCCAAGCCGACGCTGAACTGAGGCGCGCATGTCGACGCTGGAGCGGACGATCGAGCTGACCGGGCGGCTGGTCGCTTTCGACACCGAGAGCTCGAGGAGCAATCTGCCGCTCATCGACTTCGTCGCCGATTATCTGCGCGGCGAGGGCGTTCCCTTCGTCGTCGCGCCCAACGCCACCGGCGACAAGGCGGCGCTGTTCGCCACCATCGGCCCGAATGTCGACGGCGGCATCGTTCTCTCCGGCCACACCGACGTCGTGCCGGTTGCCGGCCAGAACTGGACCGGCGATCCCTTCGCGCTGCGCCGTGAGGGCGAGCGGCTGATCGGCCGCGGCGCCGTCGACATGAAAGGCTTCGGCGCCGTCTGCCTCGCCATGGTCCCGGAATTCAAAGCGGCGGCGCTGCAGAGGCCGATCCACATCTTTTTGAGCTATGACGAGGAGACGACCTGCCTCGGTCCGCTCGATCTCATCGCCCGTTTCGGCGACGCACTGCCGCGTCCGGGCGCGGCGGTGATCGGCGAGCCGACCTCGATGCGCGTCGCCGACGCGCATAAGAGCGTCAGCACTTATGTGACGAGAGTGGTCGGCCACGAGATTCACTCGGCCAATCTGCACCGCGGCGCCAGCGCCGTGCATGCGGCGGCGCTCGTCGCCGGCGAGCTGCTGCGTCTCGGCGAGGAGCTCGTCGCCATGGGCGATCCGACCGGGCGATTCGATCCGCCCTGGTCCAGCCTGCACATCGGCGTCATTCAAGGCGGCACGGCGCGAAATATCGTCGCCAAGGACTGCGCCTTCCATTGGGAGGTGCGCGGCGTGCCGGGAATCGACGCCGCCGGTTTCGTGGAAAAACGGCTGGCGGCGTTCACGCAGGCGCTGAACGAGCGCTATTTCGCCGCTTTCCCGGGAACGGGAATCACGACGGAGATCGAGGTGGCGGTTCCCGGCCTCGCGCCGCAGCCCGGCTCGCCGGCGGAGACTCTGGCGCTGCGGCTCGCCCGCGCCAATCACACCGTCGCCGTGCCCTACGCTTCCGAGGCCGGCCAGTTCCAGCGAGCAGGAATCGCCAGCGTGATCTGCGGACCGGGGCGCATCGACGAGGCGCACCAGCCCGACGAATATATAGAGGTGGCGCAGCTCGCCGCCTGCGTTGAGTTCATGCGCTCGCTGGCGCGAGAGCTCGGCGCCTGACGCGCCGAGCATCCCGGTCTCCCGGCTCAGTAGCAGGCCCAGACCCACGTGCCGACCCAACGCCAGCACGGTCCGACGCCATAGCCCCACCAACGCCCTCGCCAATAGCGGCCGCGGCCGCCGCCGAAGTAGCGAGGACCGCCATGCCAGCCGCCGCCGCGCCAGCCGCCTCCGCCGCCGTGCCAGCCGCCGCCATGCCAACCGCCGCCACCGCCATGCCAGCCTCCGCCACCACCGCCGTGCCAACCACCGCCGCCGCCGCCGCCATGGTGTCCGCCGCCGCCATGACCGCCGCCGCCATGTCCATGCTGCGCGAGCGCCGCCGACGGCGCCGCGAGGGCCGCGCCGAGAGCGAGGACCAAAAGATATTTGTTCGACATTGTGGTCACCTCCGTTCGAGCGGCCGCGAAGCCGGCAAACTGCGCTGCGCCGCCGCTGTGAGGACAGAGGCTACCCCCCGAGGCTGCTCGCGCCCTGTGCGTTGTCGCACAGTTCGAGTTTTTTTCCCACCGACGGCCGCGCGAGACGCGAGGGCGGCGCCGCCATTGATTTCGGGAAGCGGGCGGCTATAGTCCGCGCCCGTCGGCCGCCCTTTCGGGGACGGCTCCAGGCGCGTCCGCCGCTTCCAAGAGATCGAACATGAAATTGATCCAGACCGCTCAAGCCGAGACCGATCCGGCGCCCGCCTCTCCGACGCCTCCCGCGCCCCCGGCTCCCCCCGCTCCTGCAGCCCCCGCCCCGGCCGCCCCGCCCGTTCCGCCGACCGCCTCGGTGCAGAGCGCTCCGGACGCCGCAGCGCCGCCCCCGCCCGCTCCCGATTCGATGATGCAATTCGTACCGCTGCTGTTCATCACGCTCATCGTCTACTTCATCGTGCTGCGGCCGCAGAACCGCCGCGCCAAGGAGCAGAAGGAAGCGCTGAAGAACGTGCGCCGCGGCGACACCGTCGTCACCACCGGCGGCCTCGTCGGCAAGGTCACCAAGACGATCGACGACGCCGAGGTGGAGGTCGAGATCGCGCAGAATGTGCGCGTGCGCATAGTCCGCCAGGCGATCTCCGACGTGCGCGCCAAGGGCGAGCCGGTAAAGGATCAAGCCGCCGCGCGCTGACGCAACGGCGATAATCGCTCGCCGCAATCGCGCCGGATCGGCCGGCGCGCGCGGCATTTTCATCGAACGGATGCTCGATGCTGCGCTTCTCCAAATGGAAGATCATCGCCGTTCTGGCGCTGACGCTCTCCGCTATTTTCGTCGTCGTTCCGAGCCTCGTCTCGCCGGCGAGCCTGCAGGCGATCTCCAAGGCGCTGCCCGAATGGGCGCAGCCGCGCACCATCGTGCTCGGCCTCGATCTGCAGGGCGGCTCCTATGTGATGCTGGAGGTCGACAAGGCCTCCGTGCTGCACACACAGGTGACCAATCTGCGCGACGACGTGCGCCGCATCCTGCGCGAGGAAAAAATCGCCATCACCGGCGGCATCGGCGCGCAGGCGCGCGGCGTGCAGCTGCGCGTTCCGGACGCCGCCGACCGCGCCAAGGCGATGCCCAAGCTGCGCCAGCTGGCGCAGGGCTTCGGCGCGGCGCGGATGGGCGGCGCGCCGCCGCTCGAAGTGCGCGAGGGCGAGGACGGACTCATTCAGATCGTCGTCACCGAGGTCGGCGTCACCGACAAGGTGCGACGCGCGGTCGACCAGTCGATCGAGGTCATCCGCCGCCGCGTCGACGCGCTCGGCACCAGAGAGCCGAGCATTCAGCGCCAGGGCGACGACCGAATCATCGTGCAGGTGCCCGGACTGCAGGACCCCGAGCAGCTGAAGACCATCCTCGGCCAGACGGCCAAGCTCGAATTCCGCCTCGTCGCCGAGCCCGGCGCGAGCCCTTCGGAGACCGAGGAGCTCGAGCAGACCGAGCAGCAGGGCAAGATCGGCATCGAGAAGCAGGTGATGGTGCAGGGCGAGGATCTGACCGACGCCCAGCCCGGCTTCGACCAGCGCAATGGCGAGCCGGTCGTCAACTTCCGCTTCAACATTCGCGGCGCGCAGAAGTTCGGCGACGTGACCTCGAAGAATGTCGGCCGCCTCTTCGCCATCGTGCTCGACAACAAGGTGATCTCGGCGCCGCGCATCCTGACGCCGATCACCGGCGGCTCGGGACAAATCTCCGGCCATTTCACGGTCGAGCAGGCCAACAACCTCTCGATCCTGCTGCGCGCCGGCGCCCTGCCCGCCAAGCTCGACATCGTCGAGGAGCGCACGGTCGGTCCCGGCCTCGGCCAGGATTCGATCGACGCCGGCAAGCGCGCCGCCTATGTCGGCGCCGGCCTCGTCGTCGTCTATATGCTGATCACCTATGGCGTGTTCGGAATCTTCGCCAATCTGGCGCTGTTCGTCCATATCGCCTTCATCTTCGCCGGCCTCGTGCTCACCGGCTCCACGCTGACACTGCCCGGCATAGCCGGGATCGTGCTGACGATCGGCATGGCGGTCGATTCGAACGTGCTGATCTATGAGCGCATCCGCGAGGAGCAGCATGGCGGACGCTCGATCCTCGCCTCGCTCGACGCCGGCTTCAACCGCGCCTTCGCGACGATCGTCGACTCCAATGTCACCATGTTCGTCGCCGCGGCGATCCTGTATTTCCTCGGCTCCGGCCCGGTGCGCGGCTTCGCCGTGTCGCTGGCGCTCGGCATTCTGACGACCATCGTCACCGCCGTGACGATGACGCGCATGATGATCGCGGCCTGGTATCACTTCGCGCGTCCGACGCGCCTGCCGATCTGAGGGTGTGAAACAGATGAAGCTCCTGCGTCTCGCCCCGGAGAACACCAAATTCCCGTTCATGCGGTTCCGCCGCGTGAGCTATCCCTTCTCGGCGGTCCTCTCGATCGCATCGGTGCTGCTGTTCATCCTTCACGGCATGAATTTCGGCATCGACTTCGCCGGCGGCACGGTGATCGAGGTGCGCGCCAAATCCGGCCACGCCGAGATGGCCACGCTGCGCAAGACGGTCGAGACGCTGGCGCTCGGCGACGTCGAGGTGCAGGCCTTCGGCAATGAGGCGGACGCGACCTTGCGCTTCGGCCTGCAGGACGGCGGCGACGCCGCGCAGCAGGCCGCGGTGGAGAAGGTGCGCAGCGCCGTCGGCGGCGACTATGATCTGCGCCGCGTCGAGGTGGTCGGCCCGCGCGTCTCCGGCGAATTGGTGCAATCGGGCACGCTCGGCGTCGTTCTATCGATCGTCGCCGTGCTCACCTATCTCTGGTTCCGCTTCGAATGGCAGTTCGCTATCGGCGCCGTCATCGCGACGATGCACGATCTTCTGCTCACGGTCGGCTTCTTCTCGATCACCCAGCTCGAGTTCAACACGACCTCGATCGCGGCGATCCTGACCATCGTCGGCTATTCGCTGAACGAGACCGTCGTCGTGCTCGACCGAATCCGTGAGATGATGCGCAAATATAAGAAGATGCCGACGGATCAGATGATCGATCTGTCGATCAACGCCGTGCTGCCGCGCACCATCATGACGGCGACGACCGTGTTCCTCGCGCTATTATCGCTGGCGATCTTCGGCGGCCATGTGATCCGCAGCTTCTCGCTGGCGATGATCTGGGGCATTTTCGTCGCCACCTATTCCTCGGTGTTCATCTGCTCGCCGATGCTGATCTATCTCGGCCTGCGCAGCGACGAGAATGACAAAGCGCCCGAGCCTGCGCCGAGCAAGCCGGCCAAAGCCGCGCGCGCGAAGCCGAAGGCGGCCTGAGGCGCGGCCGTGGCGGAGCAAGGGCGGGGATTCGTGCCGGGACGGCACAAGATCGACGCCTATGGCGACGGCGGCTTCCGCTTCGCCGAAATGTCGCATCGCGGCTCGCTGCTCGCGCTGCCGTCGGGCGTTCATGCGATCGACGCCTTTGACGCCGCCGCCGTCGACGAAGCGATGGTCGCGCCGCTCCTCGCCGAGCCGCCGGAGGCCGTCGAGCTGCTGATCTTCGGCGCCGGCGCCAATCTGCGCCCGCTCGGCGCCGCGCTCCAAGCCCGCTTGCGCGCGCGCGGAATCATGGTCGAGCCGATGGCGACTGGCCCGGCCGTGCGCACCTATAATATGCTGATCGACGAGGATCGGCGCGTCGCTGCGGTGCTCATCGCCGTTTAGTTCTCCTGCGTCATGAGAAGCCGTGAAGAATGGGGCGGCGTCATTGCGAGGAGCGTAGCGAAAGCAATCCAGGAGCCGCCCCACGGCTGAAGGATTGCTTCGCTTCGCTCGCAATGACGAGCCCCGACTCCCGCGACTCGAATCATGGCGCTATTCTCGAGAGTAGCGGAGCCAATCGAGATGGACGACGCGCCGACACACAGCGACGCCGAGCTCGCAGAGAATTACCGGCGCTGCGAGAAGCTCGTCCGCGAGCAGGACATCGACCTCTGGCTCGCCACCCTCTTCGCGCCAGCGCAGGCGCGCCCGCATCTTCACGCCATCGGCGCCTTCGCGGTCGAGGTCGCCGGCGTGCGCGCCAAGACGTCGCAGCCCCTGCTCGGGGAAATGCGTCTACGATGGTGGTATGACGCGCTGGAGGCGCCGGGCGAAGCGGGAGCGGGCGAGGAGAGCGGCGGCGCGCGCGCGCATCCGATCGCCGATGCGCTCATCGACACGCTGGACCGGCGCGCCATCGCGCGGGAGGAGGTCGTCCGCCTGCTCGAGGCCCATGTGTTCGACCTCTATGACGAGCCGATGGAGACGATGGAGGCTCTCGAAACCTATTGCGACAATGTGTTCGGCGCGCCGATGCGCTGGCGGGCCGCCGCCATCGACGCCGAGGACGCCGCGCGCCAGGACGAGGCGCTGCGCAGCGCCGGCCGCGCCGCCGGGCTTGCCTGGGTGATGCGTTCCCTGCCCCGCCACATCGCGCTCGGTCAGCGATTCGTTCCCGCCGAGCTCATGGCGCGCCATCGCGCCGAGGAAGACTTCGCCCATGCGCGCGCGACGCCGACGACGCGCGCCGCCCTCGCCGAGCTGAGCGCGCGCGCCCGCGCCCATTACGAGACCGCCAGGCGCTCCATCCGCGACGACGGCGCCGCCCGCGCGGCGCTGCTGCCCGCAGCGCTCGTTCCGCTCTATCTGCGGCCGATGGAAGGCGCGGCCTATGATCCGTTCCGGCCGCCGGCTCCGCCCGCGCAATGGCGCCGGCAATGGCGGCTCTGGCGCGCCGCCCGCAGCGGGGGACTATGAGCTCCATCCCATCCGACGCTCGGCACGACAAAGAAAACGCGCGACCGACCGACTCCCCGCAGTTTCGCGCCGAGTCCGGCGGACATCTCGAAACGGACGGATTCATGACCAATCCAGCCGACGCCGATTTCGGCCATCAAGCGAGACAGCTTCGCGTCGACACACTGATCATTCTGCGTTGGCTGGCGATCATCGGCCAGACCATAGCGACGCTCGCGACCTATTTTACTTCAACTTCGATTTTCCTATCGGCCTCAGCTTCATCGCCATCGCCACCTCGGCCTGCCTCAATGTGGCGCTGCGGCTCGGCACGCCGCGCACCTTCCGGCTCGACGACAGCGAGGCGGCGCTGCTCCTGTCCTATGACATATTGCAGCTCTCGGCCCTGCTCTATCTCACCGGCGGCGTCGCCAATCCTTTCGCCATGCTGTTCCTCGCGCCGGTGATGATCTCGGCGGTGTCGCTGCCGCGCAAGCTCACCATTCTGCTCGGCCTGCTGATGATCGCCGCAGCGACGATCCTCACCGTCGAATTCCTGCCTCTGCCCTGGTACGAAGGCGTGCAGCTGCATTTCCCGCTGCTCTATCGCACCGGCGTCTGGACCTCGCTGGTGCTCAGCGCCGCCTTCGTCGGTCTCTATGCCGCGCGCGTATCCGACGAGGCGCGGCTGCTCTCCACCGCGCTCGCCGCGACCGAGCTGGTGCTGGAGCGCGAGCAGCATCTCTCGGCTCTCGACGGGCTCGCCGCCGCTGCGGCCCATGAGCTCGGCACGCCGCTCGCGACCATCGCGCTCGTCACCAAGGAGCTGCAGAAATCCGTGCCGGAGAACGCGCCGGCGCTCGCCGACGATCTCGCTCTGCTGGCGCAGGAGGCGCTGCGCTGCCGGGAGATTCTCCGCAAGCTGGTCTCGCTCGGCTCGGAGGACACGGGCGGGCTCCTCGATCAGCATTCGATGGAGACGCTGATCCAGGAGGTGGTCGAGCCGCACCGCGCCTTCGGCGTCGACGTCGAGGTGGTCAAGAGCGGCCCGCCGGACGAGCCGGCCTTCATGCGCAATCCGGCCATCGTCTACGGCCTCGGCAATCTCGTCGAGAACGCGGTCGATTTCGCCCATTCGAAGGTGAGGATCGAGGCCTCCTGGTCGCGCAATCTGGTCGTCGTCGTCATAGAGGACGACGGCCCGGGCTTCTCGCAGCATATTCTCAATCGGCTCGGCGATCCTTATGTGAGCGGACGCTCCACCATTCGCCGCACCAAGACCGAGCCGGGCGCCGGCCTCGGCCTCGGCCTCTTCATCGCCAAGACCCTGCTCGAGCGCTCCGGCGCCACGGTGACGACCGCCAATGTGCCGCCGCCGAAAACGGGCGCCAAGGTGACGATCGTCTGGCCGCGCTCGGCGCTGGAGCGCAACGCCGCGCCCGCCGATGCGTGGGCGGGAGAAGAACAAACGGCTTCGCCCGACGCGCAGCAGTGATATATTCAGGGGGGACCATGATCCGGGACGGCGACGCAATGACGATCGAAGAGAACAGCGCCGAGGACGCCGATTTCGACGAGGCCGCCGAGCTGCCGCACGAGCGCTCGCTGCTGATCGTCGAGGACGACAAGCCCTTCCTCACGCGGCTGACGCGGGCCATGGAAGCGCGCGGCTTCGCCGTCACCGCGGTGGAGACGGTCGCCGAGGGGCTCGCCGCGGTCGAGGCCGCCGCCCCCGCCTTCGCCATCATCGACATGCGGCTCGGCGACGGCAATGGCATAGACGTGATCTCGCGGCTGAAGGAGAAACGTCCCGATTCGCGCGGCATCATCCTGACCGGCTATGGCAATATCGCCACGGCGGTCACGGCGGTGAAGCTCGGCGCCTTCGATTATCTCGCCAAGCCCGCCGACGCCGACGAAATCTACCATGCGCTGATGGCGACGCAGATCGAGAAACCCGACGCGCTCGAAAACCCCATGTCGGCCGACCGGGTGCGCTGGGAGCATATTCAGCGCGTCTATGAGTCCTGCGACCGCAACGTCTCGGAGACGGCGCGCCGGCTCAACATGCACCGCCGCACGCTGCAGCGCATATTGGCCAAGCGCGCGCCGCGATGACGCGGTCAACGCTCGTCGCGATGCGAGGCGAGATAGAGACGCTCCGCCGCCGCGCCGGCGAAGCGCAGCAGCATCGCCCTGCGGCTCGCCGGAGCGAGACGATGCACAGGCGCCTCACGCAGCAGCAGCGCGCCATGGCCGTCGGCGACGATGAGCCCGGCGTCGGCGGGAAAGACATCCGGCTCCAGATCTCCGGGAACGGCGAAATAGAAACGGTCGCAATGGATGCGGTAATCCATCCATTTATGATCGGCGCGAAAATCGGCGAGCGAGGATTTGACCTCGACGATGCGGATCACGCCGTCGGGCGCGAGGGCGACGAGATCGGCGCGCCGCCCGCCCGGCAGCGGCAGCTCGGTCAATATCGAGAAGCCGGCCGCACGCAGATAGCGGCGCGTCCCGCGCGTCACGAGGCGCGCGTTCTCCTCGCGAAGGCTCACGCCGGCTGGCGGGAAAGGTGCGAAATCCATTCAGGCGCTCATGCCCGTCTCGATGCGGCGACGAGCGCGATCTTGGCCCCGACGCCCGGTCTCGCGCAAGCGCTCGAACGAATCGGACCGAGGAGAATCGCCCCAAAATGAAATCGACGCTCGCCCTTCTTCTCCTCGCCCTCGGCGCCGGCGCCGCGAACGGCGCCGAGCGCGTCGTCAATATTTTCAATTGGAGCGACTATATCGATCCCTCCGTGCTCGAGGACTTCACCCGCGAGACCGGCGTGAAGGTCGTCTATGACACCTTCGACTCCAATGAAGTTCTGGAGACGCGCCTGCTCGCCGGCTCCGCCGGCTATGACGTCGTCGTCCCCTCGGCGACCTTCCTGCAGCGCGAGATCAAAGCCGGCGTGTTTCAGACGCTCGACAAGAACCAGCTGCCCAATCTGAAGAATGTCTGGCCCGAGGTGGCGATGCGGCTTTCCCGCTACGACCCGGGCAATCTCTACGCCGTCAACTACATGTGGTTCACGACGGGCGTCGCCTACAATGTCGCCAAGATCAAGGAGCGCATCGGCGACAGGCCGATCCTCTCCTGGGACCAGGTGCTGAAGCCGGACAATCTGCGAAAGTTCTCCGACTGCGGCGTCTATGTGCTCGACAGTCCCGAAGATCTGTTCGCGACCGCGCTCAATCAGCTGAAGCTCGATCCGAACTCCAAGGACCCGAGCGACATCCGCCGCGCCGCCGATCTGCTCTCGGGCATGCGCCGCTACGTGAAGAAATTCCACTCCTCCGAATATATCAACGCGCTCGCCAATGGCGACATCTGCCTCGCCATCGGTTGGGCGGGCGACAGCTTTCAGGCGCGCAACCGCGCGCGCGAAGCCGCCAACGGCGTCGACATCAATTATGTGATTCCGCAGGAAGGCGCGCTGATGTCGCTCGACAATCTCGCTATTCCGAAGGACGCGCCACACCCGCGAGAAGCGCATCTCTTCATCGATTTTCTGCTGCGTCCCGACATCGCCGCGCGCAACACCATGGTGACGAATTTCGCCAATGGCGTCGCCGCCTCGCGGCCGCTCATCGACAAGGAGATCGCCGAACATCCGGCGATCTATCCCGATCTGCCGGCGATGAAGAAGCTGTTCACTGTCACAGCTCCCGATCTGCCGATCCAGAAGATCGTCACGCGCGAATGGACGCGCGTGAAAACCGGGCGCTGATCGGCCGTCGCGCACGAGGCGCGAGAGCGGCCGCGACCGCCGTCGCGGCGTCGCGCCAGCACTCGTCATAGGATTGCGCCGGCAAAGGCTCAACGCCCCGGGGCCCGAGCGAGGCCAGCGCCTCGACATAGGCGGCGACGTCGGCCGCGCCTTCGACGAGGCGCAGAGAGCCGCCCGCGAGCGCGCGGCGATAGCCGCGATGATGATCGAGCTCGGCCGCGTCGCGCGGCGCATTGACGATCACCGGCCGCCCCGATTGCAAGCAGGCGAGCACGCTGCCGCGCCGCGAGGTGAGCCCCTCGGGAAAGCGATAGACGAAGCAATCGACCTCGCGAAACAGCGCGTTGAGCTCGGCGAAATCATCGACATAGCCGGTGACGAGGATCCGATCGTCGACGCGAAGATCCCGCGCCTTGGCGAAGAACTCCTCCTCGACGCGATCCACGCCCTTCACGAAGCCGCCGATGAAGACGCAGAACACGCCGCGCGCCGCCTGCGCGACATCGAGCACGAAGCCGCACTGCTTCTTCGGATAGATCGAACCGAAATGGCCGACGATCAGCGCGCCTCGAGCTTTCGCTTCCCGCAGCCGCGCCGCGACAGGCGGCGCCGCCGCCGGCGCGACCGGCGGAATATTGGAAGGGATCGGCGCAATCACGCTCGGCTTGTTCATGAAACGCATCACGCGGCTCTCCTCGAAACCCGAGCGAACGTGCGGCGACGAGAACACGAGACGTTGAGCGACGAGCGCATAGGCGCCGACGACAATGCGCCGACGCCAATCGAGATCAGCCCATTCATGCAGCACGAGCACGCTGACGCGGCCGCGCAGCCGCGCCATGATCAACGCTGCGAGCGGCGTCAGCAACATCGCCTTCCAGGCCACCACCGGCACATTGATCGCGAGCGCTTCCGCCTCCGCCAGCGCGCGCCAGATCGCTGCGAGATCGCGCAAGCGGCCAGAAACGGAAAGACTGCGCGCCTCGCCGCCGATCCGCCCCCAGGTCGCAGCGATTCCCCGTGCAAAAGCTTCGACGCCGCAAGGCGCTCCCGCCGTCGACACCAGAAACAAAGTCTTCCTCGGCGCAGGCTCCACCGTCATCACTATCCTCTTTCGAAATGCAGCGTCAGGCGGACTTGCGCGCCGGCGGCCCGATCTCGCCCTCTCCGAGCGGGCCGAAACGACTCGCGGAAAACACGTCCGGCTCGACTGCCGTAATGACGAGATTTTCGGCCCGCTCCTCTCGCTCGTCCATTTTCGACACGCGCGCGGCGCTGGCCCGGTCGCGCAGGAAGGCGATGCCGAGCCCAGCGGCGAGCCCCGCCACGAGCCCCGCCCCGCCCATCAACGCCCCGCTCGGCGGGAAGCTGCGCGACACCGGCGGCGTCGCCATTGTGATGATATGCGTGCTCGCCGCGTCGAGCTGCCGCGCCTCGCTGGTCTGCCGCGCACGATTGAGAAAAGACTGATAAATGCTGCGGCTCGCATCGACCTCGCGCTCGAGATCACGCAGCTTGACCGAGGCCTGCGCCGCATCCGCGGCCGTGGTCTCGAGCTTGCGCACCTCCCGACTGAGCGCTTCTTCCGTCGCGCGCGCGCGCTCATAATCCTTGCGCAGCGACCCGGCGACACGACCGAGCTCGGAAGCGACGAGGCGTTTCGTCTCGGCGAGCCGCGCCGTGGCGTTGCGCACGACCGGATGCTGCGGACCGAGATCGGCGGAGAGATCGGCTAGGCGCTGCGCGGCTTCCGCCTGCTGATTGCGCGCATTGTTCAGCGTCATCAGATTCATGCTCGCGGCGATGTCGGCGAGATCGGCGTCCGATCGCCCGCCGCGCCGCGCCTGCTCATAGCGCGAGCGCGTGTCCTCGAGCCGCGTGCGCGCAAAAGTGAGCTGCTGATTGAGCTCCTTGAGCCGCTGCTCGTCCACATAGAGCTCGCGCGTGCCGACGAGCCCGTGATGCGCTTTGTAATTCTCGACAGCTTTCTCGGATATGAGCACGCGCTCGCGCAGACTGTCGAGGCCGGCGGTGAAGGAGCTCGCCGCCTGTCTCGCCGCGTCCGCATGCATGGAGCCGCGCACATCGATATAGGCCTGCGCCACCGCATTGGCGATGCGCGCCGATTTCTTCGCGTCGTCGCTCGTCGCCGCAATGTCGATGATGAAGGTTCGCTCCGGGCGCCGCACCACGACGCGCGCGCCGAGCGCGCGCACCGCGCCGGCCAATCGCTCCGCCTCGGTCGGACGCGCGCCGACGCCGAACAGACGATAGAGCAGCGACGGCTGACCGGCGAATTCGGGATCGTCGACGAGATGCTCGACGCTCACCACGCGCTCCAGCACCGCTTGCGATGCGATAATGCGCGTCTGCGTCTCGACGAAATTGATGAAGCCGTTGGAATCCTGCCCTGGATTGTCGCCCTCGAGTCCCGGAAGGCTGCGCGGATCGAGATAGATCTGCGCGACGGCGACATAACGCGGCGTCAGCCCTTTGGAGAGGCCGAAGCCGATCGCGCCGCCGAGGACGGCGACGGCCAAGATGAGAAATCGCGCCCGCAGCCCGAGCGCCGCCAGTCGCTTGATCGTGACGGCGCCTTCCTGGCGCGGCTCCTTCGCGACAACGGCTTCACGCTCGCTCGCGTCTCGCGCCTCGGCGCTATAATCCAGCATGATGCGATGTCCGTTGCGGGCCCGAAGCTCGCGAGCGACGAAGACGCGTCGCGTCGGGTTTCGGAGCCGTGGTTGATTTTCTCCAAATCCGCGCCCCGCCGCCTGTGCTGCTAGTGACGAATCAAGACGAATTGCAGGCGACAATGCGGAATTGCGTATGTGTGAGATATCGGGACGCATCGCCTGTCTCAGAAACGCGCCGCCGTGTCATTTTCGCGCAGCTCGATACGGCATTCTTTCCAGAATCGCTCAAATCGAATGGAACGGAATTAGCAGCTGCTCGCCATTGTCGATCGATTCACCTTCGCCGATCGTGATCTGTTCACCATCGAGCGGCAACTTTGCTGCAAATGCCAGCAAAGCACGTATGGTGAAGCTACAGAACGACACGCCACTCACAGTCGTGAAGCAACGAGATGACGATGGAGAAGAAGATGCTCGATACGATCCGACGCCTCGTCGAGGAACAAGGGCGACTCTCGGTCGCCGCCGCCGCGCTGCGCGACGACGCAGATCTCTATGCGTCGGGCCTCACCTCCTTCGCAGCGGTGCAGCTGATGCTCGCGCTCGAGGAAGAGTTCGACGTCGAATTCCCCGAGCGCATGCTCAATCGGCGCAGCTTCGCCTCGATCGCGGCGATCGCCTCCTGCATCTCCGAGCTGAAGCCGGAGGAGGTCGCCTGATGAACGCGCCGCTCGATCGTGGCGCGACTGTCGTCGCCGCCGCAGCACTTCACGCCGACGACGTCGATCGCCGCGGCCGCTTCCCCGCCGAAGCGGTGCAGGCGCTCAAAGACTCTCGTCTCCTGTCGCTGATGATCCCCGGGGAGCTCGGCGGCGCCGGGGCGCCGCTCGCGGATGTCGCAGAGCTCTGCACCATGCTCGGGCATCAGTGCGCGTCGACCGCGATGGTCTTCGCCATGCATCAGATCAAGGTGTCCAGCCTCGTCGCGCATGGAATGGAGAGCGAGTGGCATCGCGACTTCATGCGCCGCGTCTGCGACGGCCAGCTCCTGCTCGCCTCCGCCACGACCGAGGGCGGCGTCGGCGGCAACATGCGCAACAGCGTCTGCGCCTTCGAGCGCGACGGCGACATGTTCCGGGTCGCCAAGGAAGGCGCGCTCATCTCCTATGGCGCGCAGGCCGACGCCATTCTCGTCACCGCGCGCCGCGCCGCCGACGCTCCCGCGTCCGACCAGCGCATGGCCGTCCTTACGCGCGGGCAATATCGGCTCGAGCGCAGCGGCGAATGGGACGCGCTCGGCATGCGCGGCACCTGCAGCGAGGGCTTCACGCTGAGCGGCGAAGCGCCCTATGCGCAGATTCTCGAGAGCGAGTTCGCCGACATCGCCTCGCATTCGATGCTCGCGACCGCGCATCTCCTGTGGAGCTCGGTCTGGTATGGCGTCGCCAGCGACGCGCTCGGCCGCGCTCAGGCTTTCGTGCGCAAGGAGGCGCGCAAGCGCTTCGACGGACCGACGCCCGGCTCGCTGCGCCTCGCCGAAGCCTCGACCAAGCTGCAGTTGATGCGCGCCAATATCGTCGAAGGCCTCAAGCGCTTCGAGCGCGCCAAGAGCGAGCCGGACGATCTCAACTCGATGAGCTTCGCCGTGACGATGAACAACATCAAGATCGGCTCTTCCGAGCTCGCCATCGAGATCATCAATCACGCGCTGCTCATCACCGGCATCGCCGGCTACAAGAACGGCACGCCCTACAGCGTCGGCCGTCATATGCGTGACGCGCTGTCGGCCCGCGTGATGATCTCCAACGACCGAATTCTCAGCAATATGTCGTCGCTGCTGCTGGCGCAGCGCATCGACGCGCGCCTCGGAGGATGACCCATGTGCGAGGCTTGTGACAGCTTTCTCGATCGCATGTTCGCCAAGGGCGTCCTGCATGAGACGGGCGTCGACGGACTTTATGGACGCGGCGCCGCCTTCGAGGCGATCATCGACGGATTGGATCGGCTGATCTCGCATCTCGGCGGAGGCGACAAGGCCGAGGTGATCCGCTTTCCGCCCGGCATGAATCGCGCGCTCTTCGAGAAGAGCGGCTATATGAAGAATTTTCCGCAGCTCGCGGGCACGGTGCACAGCTTCGACGGCAATGAGAAGGACCATATGGCCCTGCTCGACGCCATCCACAGCGGCAGCGCCTGGACCAAGGCCCAGGCCGCGACCGACATCGTGCTCACGCCGGCCGCCTGCTATCCGCTCTATCCGATTGTCGCGCGCCGTGGGCCGCTCGCATCCGATGGCGCGCTGTTCGACGTGCAGTCCTATTGCTTCCGTCACGAGCCGTCCAAGGACCCCGCGCGCATGCAGATGTTCCGCATGCGCGAGTTCGTGCGCATCGGAACGCCCGACCAGGCCGCCTCATTCCGCGAGCGCTGGCTGGAGCGCGCGCGCGACTTCGCCGAGCGGCTGGAGCTGCCGCATCATATCGACGTCGCCAATGATCCGTTCTTCGGCCGCGCCGGCAAGATGATGGCGTCGAGCCAGCGCGATCAGGCGCTCAAATTCGAGCTGCTGGTGCCGATCGAGAGCGTCGAGAAGCCGACCGCCTGTCAGAGCTTCAACTACCATCAGGACCACTTCGGCTCCCTGTGGGGAATCGTGACGGCGTCCGGAGAAACCGCGCACACCGCCTGCGTCGGCTTCGGCATGGAGCGTCTCACCCTCGCTTTGTTCAAGCATCACGGATTGGATATCGATGGCTGGCCGAAATCAGTGCGCGCTGCGCTCACTCTCTGACGACGAAGCGAGCGCGCTCGCTCCGCAGATGGCGTATGAATCTCATGCGCTGCATCATCCAGAACGCGATTGGCCGCAGACCAATTGCTATGTCGATCTGTGGATCGAGCTGCTCGCGTCGCGCGGGCTCGATCCGCACGCCATGCTCGGCTTCACGGTCGCGCAGGATTTCGAAGGCGACCAGTTCACCTTCTTCAAGCCGCGCATCGCCGATCTCGAGCAGCTCTATGGCGTGCGGCTCGAGGAGCTGTCGCTCTATGATCGACTGGACGCGCAGATCGAGCGCCAGGTCGCGCGCGGCCGCGTCGTGCTCGTCGAGGTCGATGGACATCATCTGCCCGACACGCGCGGCGTGACCTATCGCATCGATCACTCGAAGACGACGATCGGGATCGACGCCATCGATCTGCGCGCGCGCCGTCTCGATTATTTCCACAATGACGGCTTCTTCTCGCTGGACGGCGAGGACTTCGACGCGATCTTCGGGCTGGCCGGCGCGAAGCGCGAAGCGGCGGAGCTGTTTCCCTATGCCGAATTCGTGCGCTTCGATCGCGCCGAGGCGCGCCATGATCTGCGGCGCATGGCGGAGGAGCTGCTCGTCGAGCACTTCGCACGAAGGCCGGCGAAGAATCCGCTGCGCGCCTTCAGCGCCGAGCTTCCAGCTCTGTGGGAGACGCTGCTGGCGCGGCCGCCCTGCTTCTTCCACAGCCTCGCCTTCAACAGCTTCCGTCAGATCGGCGCCAATTTCGAGCTGCTCGGCAGTCATCTCGATTGGCTGCGCCCCAATGGCTCGTTGAAAGCCGAGAGCGACGCCTGCAAACGTCTGTCGTCGGGCGCGAAGGCGTTGCAGTTCCAGGCGGCGCGCGCATCCTCACGCAAGCGCGTTCTGGAGGCGGGACCGGCGCTCGACGAGCTGGCGCGCGTCTATGACGCGCTGATCGACGGCCTTGCGAAACGGCTCGCGCGCTAGAACCGCGCCGTCGGCCGTCATTGCGAGGAACGAAGCGACGAAGCAATCCGGTCTCCGCTCGCGGTTGCTGGATGCTTCGCCTCGCTCGCAATGACGCGCACCCCCATATGACTTCAATGACGCGAGACGCTCGGCTCATGCTCGATGGAGAATGTCGACTCATGCTCGAGGACGGCTGGTCCTTCGCCATCGATGAGAGCGGCGCCTGGACCGATCCCGCCGCCATTCCGCCCGACGCCCTCTGGCGCCCGGCGCGCGTTCCCGGCACGCTGGCGCAGGCGCTGCTGGAGGCCGGCGCAACGCTCGAGACTCTGCCCGCGCTCGATAAGCTCGACGCCTGGTATGCGACGAGCTTCACCATCGACGCGCCGACGGAGCTGCATCTGCACGGACTCGCCAGCATCGCCGATGTCTTTCTGAACGGCGCGCTCGTCCTGCGCTCCGACAATATGTTTCACATGCATGAGATCGCGGTCGCGTCTCCCGGGCGCTATGCGCTGCACATCGCTTTCCGCTCGGTCGAGCGCGAGATCGCGACGAGAAGCGGGCGCGCGCGCTGGCGTCCGCGCATGATCGTCCCGGCCGGCCTGCGCGCCATTCGCACCACCGCGCTGGGCCGCCTGCCCGGCTTCGCGCCACCGACGCCGCCGGTTGGACCGTGGCGCGGCGTCGAGCTGATCGCGCCCGATCCGCTCCGTCCAACAGACACGCGAATGCGCGCCTCGATCGAGGACGGCGTTCCGACCTTACGCGTCGCGCTCGATTTCGGGCAGCCGCCTCGAGGCGCCGCGCGGCTCGCCTGCGCCGGCGGCGAAGCGGACTTCGTGCGCGCGTCGGATCGGCGTCTCGAAGCGACGCTGCGCCTACCGGAGGCGCCCCTTTGGACTCCGCATACGCATGGCGTTCCGCATCTTCACGCGGTCGAGGCGCGCATCGGCGATCGTCGCCTCGATCTCGGCCGCGTCGGCTTTCGCGACATTCGCGTCGATCGCGGCGCCGACGGGCGTGACTTCGCGGTCTTCGTCAATGATCTGCCGATCTTCTGTCGCGGCGCCTGCTGGACCGCGGCGGACGCCGCGTCGCTGACCGGCCGGCGCGAGGACTGCGCGCCTCTGCTCGTCGCCATGCGCGACGCCGGCATGAACATGGTGCGCGTGCCCGGCGTCACTCTCTATGAAAGCGATGACTTCTACGATCTCTGCGACGAATTGGGGATCATGGTCTGGCAGGATTTCGCCTTCGCCAATTTCGATTATCCGATTCAAGACGACGCCTTTCGCGCCAGCGTCGAGCGCGAGGCGACGCAATTCCTCACTCGTGCGCAGTCGTCGCCGGCGCTCGCTATTCTCTGCGGCGGCAGCGAGGTCTACCAGCAGGCGTCGATGCTCGGCCTCGCGGAAGCGAAATGGCGCTCGCCGCTCTTCGACGAGCTGCTGCCGCGCCTCGCGCGCGAGCTGCGCCCGGATGTCGCCTATGTCGAGAACTCGCCTTGCGGCGGCGCCCTGCCCTTTCATTCGGACAGCGGCGTCGCGCATTATTACGGCGTCGGCGCCTATCGCCGCGCTTTGACCGACGCGCGCCGCGCCGATGTACGCTTCGCCTCCGAATGCCTGGGGTTTTCCTGCGTGCCCGAAGATGCGTCGCTGGCGCGCGACTTCGGCGCGGAGCCGCTCTCCTCGCCGCTCTATTCGACGCGCATTCCGCGCGACATGGGCGCGCTGCAGACCTTCGGCGAGGTGACCGAGCATTACATGCGCAGGCTCTACGATTGCGATCCGGACGCGCTGCGCGCGAATGATCCCGCGCTCTATCTCGACATCGCTCGCGCCGCCGTGGCCGAGGCGATGGAGGCGGCGATCGGCGAATGGCGGCGCGCCGGCTCGACGACGCATGGCGCGCTCGTGTGGTTCTTGAAGGATTTGTGGCCGTCGCCGGGCTGGGGCGTCATCGACGCGCATGGCGAGCCGAAATCGGCCTATCACGCATTGAAGCGCGCCTTTCGGCCGCTGTCGCTCATCCTCACCGACGAAGGCGTCAATGGCCTCGTCGCGCATCTGCGCAACGACACGCCGCGGCGCTTCGCCGGCGCCGTGACGCTCTCCTGCTATCGCGACGGCAGAGTGAAGGTGATGCAGGCGACGAAACCGGTCGCGGTCGAGCCGCACAGCGTCGTCACGCTGCGGGATGTGGAGTTCTGGGGCGGCTTCTTCGACACGACGCTGGCCTATGGCTTCGGTCCGCCGTCGCATGACGTCATTCACGCCTGCTTCGTCGCGGATGCGAGCGGCGAGACGATCGACGCCTTTCAATTTCCGCTCGGCCGCAGCGCGGCGAAAGCGACGCTCGGCCTGCGCGCCGAGCTCGTCGCGGACGAGAACGGCTATGACTTGGCGCTGTCGACCGAGGCCGCGGCGCAATCGCTGAAGATCGCGGCGGAGGATTTCCGCCCGACGGAAAATTGGCTGCATCTCGCGCCCGGCGCGACACGCCGCATTCGGCTGCTCCCGCGCCGCGCCGACGCGCGGCGGCCGAAGGGCTCTGTCTCGGCGTTGAACGGAGAAACGGTCGGCTTCGGCTGAGCGTCACGCCGCCGCGGCGGCGGGAAAGGCGAGACGCACCAGCGTGCCCGCCTCCAAGCGACGCAGCTCCAGCTCCCCGCGCAGCTGGCGGGCGATGCCGCGCATCAGCTCTATGCCGTGGCCGCGCTGGCAGCGCGTCGGATCGAAGCCGACGCCCGAATCGACCACGGTCAGCTCGAGGCCATCATCGCCGAAGCGACGCAATTGCGCGGAAATCTGCCCCTCGACGCCGCCGGGGAAGGCGTGCTTCATCGCATTGGTGACGGCCTCCACGTAAACGAGGCCGACGCATTGGGCGCGGCGATAATCGAGATGAATGTCCTCGTCGGCGGCCAGATCGCCGACGATGCGGTCGTCGAACGCCTTGCGCCGCGCCTCCGACAACGCCCAGAGATAATCGTCCATGCGGATGTCAGAGGCTCCGTCCTCGTCGAGCGCATTGTGCAGCGCCGCCGCGCTGCGCAGCCGCATGGCGCAGCCGGCGCAGCCTTCCGGCTGGTCGAGCCGCCGGGACTGCGCGGAGATCAGAGTGGCGAGTCCCTGCAGGTCGTTGCGGATCCGATGGCGCAGCTCGTGATAGCGTTCGCGCTCCAGCCGCAGCTCTTCCTCGGCCTCGGCGAGGCGCGCCTCCAGCTCGGCGATCTTCGCCTCGCTGTTCCCGGCCATGTCGCCGGCCATTGTGGCGCCGACTGTGTCCTTCATCTGCCGGATGTCCTCCGCGGCGAAATCGCCTATCGAACCGGCCTGCTTTAGAACAAGTAAAGCACAGTGGAGCGATGTCAATCCGTCCGATCTCCGCTCGCGCGCCGTGCGAGGGTCCATGCCGTGCGAGGGTCCATTGACCGCTGGCGCGCCGCCGCCTATCTTGGTCGGACCGTGACCCAGCAGAGCGACAAATCCAGGCAGTATGGACAGACGGCGGCGACGCTGCTCGTCGCCTATTTGTTCGTGCTGCAGGGCATCGCCCTCGGTCTCTCGATCGGCGCCAGAGCCGGCCAAGGCGCTCTCGGCGGCGCCGTCTGTCTGACGGCGCGCGCGAGCGTCGACAATCGATCGCAAGCGCCGCGTCCCGCCTCGCATGGCATGGACGCCTGCTGCCTGCAGCATTGCTCGGGCCTGGACGGAGGGGTGGTCGCAGCCGGCCCCGCCTATCAAGCTCCGGCCGCGCAATACGCCAGCCTGCTGTCGCCGCCGCGCGAGACGATTCTCCTCCCTCGACGGGAGGTTCTGCCCCTGGGGGCTCGGGCGCCGCCGTCGCGCGTCGCCTGATTGCGGCCGAAGGCTGCGCCCAGCGCGCCTTCTTCCCCCGTCGTTCGGGCAGAAGGCGCAATCCCCCATATGAGAACTCTTCAACTGTGCTCGATCTGACGGCGTGACCTGCGCATAGAGAGCGCGAGACCGTAGATCGGCGTCGAGAGTTCGCCGAAAGGCAGTGACAACATGAATTCGCAAATTTCCGCCAAAGGGCGACGCTCCGCCCGCGGCGCCGCGCGAGCAGCGACCGCACAGGACTCATCCTCCGCTTCGAGTCGCCCGGTCGAGGTGCTGGAGACCTATTTCGGCGCCGATGGACGGCCGGTGAAGCGCAAGAGCATCGGCGCCGCGCGCGTGGCGCGCCGCTATGACGAGCGCGGCAACAAGGTCGAGGAGGCGTATTTCGGCGCCGACGGCAAGCCGACGCTGCGCAAGGGGCTCCGCGTCGCCCGAATCGCCTGGCGCTATGACGACCGCGGCCGGCAGATCGACGCCTTCTTCTTCGGCGCCGATGGCGAGCCGATCCACAAGGGCGCCGCCGCGCGCGAGCGCGCGCTCGAGGACGCCTGACACGAGCGATGGCGCGAGCCTTTCGAGGGTTCGCGCGTCCTCACGAAGAAGAGCGAGCCTGAAGGCTCCCGGTCCAGAGACAGCGCCGTGGACCGCGAGCCTCGGCCTCGCTTCTTTTCAGCTGTTGACCAGAGCGATGGCGAAACCGTCCCAGCCCTTGGAGCCGACGGTCTGGATCGCGGTCGCGGTGACGCGCGGCTCGGCCGACATGGCGTCGAACAAGGCCCGCGCGCCCTGCGCCATCGCGTCGCCCTGAGCGTCGAGCACCGTCCCCTCGCGCACGACATTGTCGACGATGATGAGGCTTCCTGGCCGCGAGAGCTTCAACGCCCAGCGGAAATAATTCGCGTTGTTGGGCTTGTCGGCGTCGATGAAGGCGAGGTCGAACGGCCCCGCCCCCTCGCTCTCCAGCTTGGGCAGCGCATCGAGCGCCGGGCCGACGCGAATCTCGACGCGGTCGCGCACGCCCGCCCGCTCGAGATTGGCGGCGGCGACATCGGCGTTGCGCTGCTCGAGCTCCAGCGTCACCACGCGCCCGCCTTCGGCGAGGGCGCGGGCGAGAAAGATCGTGCTGTAGCCGCCGAGCGCGCCGACCTCGAGGATCTTCCGCGCGCCGATCGAGCGGGCGAGGAGATGCAGCAGCTTGCCTTGCGCCGCCGAGACGTCGATCGCCGGCAGGCCCGCCGCTGCATTGGCGGCCAGCGCCCCTTCGAGCGCCGCATCGGCTTTGACGAGACGCTCGGCGATATAGGCGTCGACCGCGCTCCAGCTTTCGGAAGATCCGCTATCGGAAGACATGGCGCTTCGCTCCCCCGCTCGACCCAAGCTCGGATCAGACGCCGAGCTTCTTCTGCAGATTGCTCGACGACGTCGTATATTGGAACAGCAGCTTCTTGTCAGGATAGATGTAGCGATGCGCCTTCTGCGCGGCGAGCGCCGCCTCATGGAAGCCGCAGAGAATGAGCTTCAGCTTGCCCGGATAGGTGTTGATGTCGCCGATGGCGAAAATGCCCGGATGATTGGTCTCGAACGTCTCCGTCCCGACCGGCACGAGATTTTCGTGGAGATTGAGACCCCAATCGGCGACCGGGCCGAGCTTCATGGTGAGCCCGAAGAAGGGCATCATCCGGTGCGCCGACAGCACCATGTCGACATTGTCATTGCCGCGAATGGTGACCGAGGAGAGCTCCCCATCGGCGCCCTCGACGCCGGCGATCTGGCCGAGGCGGAAAATCACCTTCTCGGCGGCGATCAGCTCCTGCAGCGCATTGACCGAATGCGGCGCAGCGCGGAACTGGTCGCGGCGATGCACCAGCGTCAGGCTCTTGGCGATCGGCTGCAGATTCAGCGTCCAGTCGAGCGCCGAATCGCCGCCGCCGACGATGACGACATCCTTGTCGCGGAAATCCTCCATGCGGCGCACCGCATAGAAGACGGATTTGTTCTCATAGGCCTCGATGCCGGCGATCGGCGGCTTCTTGGGCTGGAACGAGCCGCCGCCGGCTGCGACGAACACGACCTTGGCCTTGAATTTCGTCCCCGCGTCGGTCGTCACCTCGAAGGCCGGGGCCTCGGGCGTGCCGACGGGCGTCAAGGTCTCGACCATCTCGTTGAAATGGAAGGTCGGGCTGAAGGGCTTGATCTGCTCGAGCAGATTATCGGTCAATCCCTGGCCGGTGACGAGCGGATGGCCGGGAATGTCGTAGATCGGCTTTTCCGGATAGAGCTCGGAGCACTGGCCGCCGGCGCGCGGCAGAATGTCGATGACATGCGCCCTGATGTCCAGGAGGCCCAATTCGAAAACCGCGAACAGACCGGCCGGGCCGGCCCCGACGATCAGCGCGTCGGTTTCGATAATTTCGGTCATTGCTTGTCCTTCGCCGCTCTTTGATGGTCTGCGGAAAGCCGGCGCCGGCGCGAGCGCCTCGGCACAGTCGGCCGGCTGCGGCCAGAGGGCCGCTCCCGGCGGTAGCGCGCTCGGCCGAAGCCGGCGATCGGTTCGCCGACATGGTCTATAGCATCCGCGGCGTCATGCAACCGTCTTGCCTGCGCGTCTCGCTGGTGGACGCGCTGCGCTCGAACGTGGCTCTCGGCGCCGCCACTCTCCCAAAAAACAAAACGCCGCGGCGATGCGCGGCGTTGGTCGACGGCAATGAAGCGGCGGCGCGAAGGCGCCGCGACCGTCACCCCTGCTGGCCGGGCGTCGTCACGACCAGCCCGTCGAGCTCCGGGCGCACGGTGATCTGGCAGCTGAGGCGCGAATTGGGCTTCACCTCGAAGGCGAAGTCCAGCATGTCCTCCTCCATCTGCGAGGGCTTGCCGGTCTTCTCGGTCCAGGCCTCGTCGACATAGACATGGCAGGTCGCGCAGGCGCAGGCGCCGCCGCATTCGGCGGGCAGCTCGGGAATGTCGTTGCGGCGCGCGGTCTCCATCACCGTGGAGCCGGTCTCGCCCTCGACGGTGCGGGCCTGACCATGCGAATCGATGAAGGTGATCTTCGCCTTGGTCGGGGCTCCGCCGCCCGGCTCGGCGCCATAGCGGGTCACTTGCTCATCGAGGCAGGTCTTCACCATGATCTCTGGTCTCTCGCTTGACGCGGTCGATGCTTCGACCGATCGCCGCTCTTCGCATCGGCCGTTCACCTAGCATCGGCGCAGCGAGCGCGCCAGTGTTTCCTCAGGCGCGGCGGAGCAATCGGATGAAGCAAAAAAACCCGACCCTCGTCCTGAGGAGCCGCCGCAGGCGGCGTCTCGAAGGACGGCCGCGGGGCGCAATCAAAGGTTTCTCCCGTTGCCGTCCTTCGAGACGCCCTCTTCGCGGGCTCCTCAGGACGAGGGTGACGGGACGGTAATCCTTCACCCGATTGCGAGCGTCAGACCTGCGCCGCGGTCCAGCGCACGATCTGCCGCAGCACCGAGGTCAACGCCTCGTCGAGCGCATGAACCGCCGCCGGGCCGGTGGAATGCTCGGCCGGCGCCTCCGCCGAAAAAATGCGGCCCGGCCCCGTCGCGGCGCCGCGCAGGTCCAGAATTTCGGCGGCGATCTCGACCACCGCCTCGCCGCTCGACACATCGATCTCGAATCGGCGGATGTCGGTCGAGAGGATGCGCTCGGCCGCCTGCCCCGGGCGCACGACGAAGCCGGTCTTGCGGCCGCGGTCGAAGGCGGCGATGAGCCGCGCCTGCACCAGCCGCGGCAGGCGGTCGACCCATTGCGCCTCGGCGAGATGGGCGAGCCCGTTCGGCCCGGTGCGGATGACGATGCGATCGGAATCGACGGGCTGGATCGCATGCGGCTCGGCGACCGCCAGCGTGCGGCGCAGCGGCCGCGCCGCGACTCCCTCGCCGAGCGCGCTCGACAGATCGAAGCTCTCGCGCTGCGGCGCCCCGGAGCAGGCCGCGACGGCGAGCGCGAGCAGAACTGCGGGCGCCGCTTTCGACGGCGTCATGAATTCACCCTTTTTTCCAAACCGGCGCGATACTGCGCCCTCCGCGAACTGTCGGATGAATCGGAGATTACTCGAACGGAGGCGCAGAGCAAAGCGAAGACGCCGCCATGAAAGCTCGCGCTTTCTTCGATCGGCGTTCGTCGATCGAATCGCACTGGATGGGGCCTTCGGTCTCATATCTCCCAAGCCACGATCGATATTGGAAAGTAAAACCGGATTCCGGTCGAGCTGCGCCAAGCGCCTATGCCGATACGATCGCGCCCTGCGTCTATATCGCTGTCGAACATGGCTGTGAGCGCCGGCAGGTTCGACGCGTCGGCAAGCGCGTCGAGCTGCGCCTCGAGCCGGTACCCGTCTATCACCACCTCCTTCAACCCGAAGTCCCTGCCGATCTCGCGAATCTGCTCTAAGTCGAGCGCGCACGTGTGGGAAGGATCGCGCAGCCGTTCCATCTCGTCATACGCGACCCGAGTCGCGGGTGAGGGCGTCGCATCGATGACGACGATGCGTCCGGCCGGTCGGCAGACCCTCTTCATTTCCCCGAGGACAGAGACCGGATCTTTCATGTGATGAAGGCTGTAGCGCGTCGTCACCAGATCGAAGACATCGTCCTCGAATGGCAATGCGACAGCATCGCCGATGCGCCAAGCCAGATTCGTCAGCCCTTCAGCCCGCTGTCTCGCCTGCGCCTGCGTGATCATCGCAGGCGTGATGTCGACGCCCGTGACGTGGAGCGCTTGATGCGCGATGGCGCAAGCCAATATGCCGGGACCACAGGCGACGTCGAGCGCCTCGACGCCGGGGCGCAGAGCGCAGGCGTGGATCGTGCGCGCCATCGCGCCGGCTTCGGCGTGGATCGGAAGCTGCGCAAAGCGCTCAGCCCAACGGGTAAACTGGTCGACTATCCGGCGTTCGTGCGTGTCCTCGTTCATCTCGCCCTCTCCCTTGATGACGAGACGATAGCCACATGCCCGACGACCGGCTAACGTCGTTCGGTCATAAATCAGCGGACAACGGCCATGCGAACGCTCGACGGCGAAGAGACCCGTCGCATTCTCACCGCCTATGGACTCGATCGTCCCACGGGAATCGGCTTCGCCTTCTGCGATCCCGCGCGGAACGTCTTGTACGATTGGCACGCGCATGCCTACCATCAGCTGATCTACGCTGTCGACGGCCCCACTCGCATCGAGACGGAGGAGAACCGCTTTGTTCTTTCGAGAACGACAGCCGCCTGGATACCCTCGGGGACCCACCATCGGACCCTCGTCACCGACGCCGACGCGGTGTCCTTGTATTTCTCGCCGAACGCCGCCGACAAAGAGCCCTCACGCCTGAAGATCTTCGCCGCCACGCCATTGATGCGGGAAATGATATTTTTCGCGACGCGGTGGAGGCTCGGCGCCGGCGATACGGACCCGTTCGCGCAACACTTCCTGCGATCACTGGCGCTGCTTTGCTGCGAACAGCCAGAAAGCGAGCAGCCGTTCGTTCTTCCCGGAGCGACCCACCCGGCTATCCGGCGCGCGATCGACTACGCTTTCGGCGATCTTGCCGCCGCTACGCAGACCGGAGCCATCGCCGCGGCCGCGCTGTCCGAAAGAACCTTCCGCAGACTGTTCGCCCATGAGACCGGCTCGAGCTGGCAGGCTTGGCTCGGGCGTGCGCGAATTCTGGCGGCGATGGCGGCCTTATCGAAAGGAGGGCGGGTTACGGACGTCGCAGCCGACGTCGGCTATTCCTCGCTCAGCGCCTTCGCAAAGGCGTTTTCGCAGATTTGCGGCGAGACGCCCGCGCGATTCAGACGGCGTCGATCGTCGCAGTCCGGATCGATCCATCGCCGGTAATGCTCACCGCCCCTTATACTCCGGCAGCGCCGGCGTCGCGCCGAAGAGCACCTGTTGCGGGTTCTTCTCCAGCGAGCGCACCGCGCGCTCCACTGTCTCCAAGGTCTTGCGCGCGTCGACGGCGAGCAGCTCATATTGCTTCAGCCCGCCGCCGGAGAAAGTCTTCAGATTGTTGGAGGCGGCGGCGATGTCGGTCGAGATGCTGGAGAGCTTTTTCGGGTCGATCGCGGCGAGGAGCTTGTCGAGCCGCTCGGGGATCGGCTTCAGCGAGCGGCCGAGCGCCGCCATGTCCTTCATCACCGAGCCGATGTTCTCGGAATTATCGGCGAGCGCTTTGGTGAAGGTTTCGGCGTTCTGCAAGGTCTGCGAGATCGTCGCGGAATTGGCGTCGAGGAGCTTGTCGATCTTGTCGAGCGCGTCGGTCGCCTTCTTCGACAGGCGCTGCACGCTGTCGATGATGTTCTGCAGATCGGAGCCTTCCGCCTCTATGCGCGGATAGGCCTGTCCCGGCGCCGCGGCCAGCACCGGCGCGCGCGGCGTGCCGCCGACAAGCGCCACCGTCTTGACGCCGGTGAAGCCCGCCGACTCGAGCCGCGCCTTGGTGTCGATCTTGATCGGCGTCTTCTTGTCGATGTTCACCAGCACGTCGACGCGGCTCGGGTCTTCCTCGGAGATCGCCAGCTGCGTCACCTCGCCGACCTTCAGCCCGTCGAACTCCACCGCGCCGCCGCGTGTGAGGCCCGACACCGAGCCGGAGAAGACGATCTGATAGGTCTTGTATTGCGCCGTCGTGCTCGGCCCCGAGAACCAGAACACGAAGCCGAAGGCGGCGAACACCACGGCGATGGTGAAAGCGCCGATCAGGGCGTAATTGGCGCGGGTTTCCATGTCTCGCCTTTCTCAACTCTCGGCTTTTTCGGCTTCGTCGCCGCGCGTCCGCCGCGGCGCCGCCACCAGGCGGGAGCCGCGCACGCCGTGGAAATAGGCGCGCAGCCAGGGATGGTCGCAGGCCAGCATCTCGTCCATCGTCCCCGCCGCGATCACTTTGCCCTCGGCGAGCGCGGCGACGCGGTCGCAGATCGAATAGAGGCTGTCGAGATCATGAGTGACCATGAACACCGTCAATCCCAGAGTGCGCTGCAGGGTCGAGATCAGCTCGTCGAAATCGGCGGCGCCGATCGGATCGAGCCCGGAGGTCGGCTCGTCGAGGAACAGAAGCTCGGGATCGAGCGCGAGAGCGCGCGCGAGCGCCGCGCGCTTGACCATACCGCCCGATAATTCCGACGGAAACTTGTCCGCCGCGCTCGCCGGCAGGCCGACGAGGTCGAGCTTCAGCATGGCGAGTTCGTCCATCAGCCGCGGCGAGATCTTGCGACTCTCGCGCATCGGCATTTGAATATTCTGCCGCACGGTGAGGCTCGAGAACAGCGCGCCATTCTGGAACAGCACGCCCCAGCGCCGCTCGAGCCGGCGCCGATCCGCGGCCGAGAGCCGATCGCGATCCTCGCCGAACAGCTCGATGCGTCCGGCGCGCGTTGCGACGAGGCCGAGAATGGCGCGCGTCAGCACTGATTTGCCCTGCCCCGAGCCGCCGACGAATCCGAGCACCTCGCCGCGATAGACGTCGAGATCGAGGCCCTTCATCACGAGATGCTCGCCGAAGCCGACGACCAGATCGCGCACGCGCACGACCGCCTCGCGCTCGGCGAGGGCGCCCTCTTGCGGCGCGGCGATGGAGAGATCGGGCATATCGGCGCTTCTAATATTTGATCGAGGCGAAAAAGATCGCGAACAGACCATCGAGCACGATGACCATGAAGATCGACTTCACCACCGCGGCGGTGACGTGCCGTCCGAGCGATTCGGCTGAACCTTTCGTCGACATGCCTTCCATCGCGCTGACGATGCCGATGGTGAAGGCCATGAACGGCGCCTTTATGATGCCGACCATGAAGGTGTTGCGCCCGATCGCCGCCTGCAGCCATTCGAGATAGGCGACCGGGCTGATGCCCTCATAGCCCCAGCACACGAGCAGGCCGCCGAACAGCGCCGACATGTCGGCGATGAAGGCGAGCAGCGGCATTGCGACGACGAGCGCCAATATGCGCGGCGTGACCAGCGCATCCATCGGCGAGAGGCCCATCACGCGTAACGCGTCGATCTCCTCGCGCATCTTCATCGAGCCGAGCTCGGCGGTGATGGCCGAGCCCGAGCGGCCGGCGATCATGATCGAGCTGAGCAGCACGCCGAGCTCGCGCAGCACCAGAACGCCGATGAGGTCGACCGCATAGGTCGAGGCGCCGAATCGGCGCAGCTGGAAAATGCCCTGCTGCGCGACGATCGCCCCGACCAGGAGATTGATGAGGGCGATGATCGGCACGCTGCGCAGGCCGAAATTCTCGAGGTGATAGACGAAGGAGGTGAAGCGGAAGCGCCGCGCGATCGCCACCGCTCGCCCCGTGACCGCGACGAACTCGCCGAGAAACACCGCGCCCGCAAAGGCGTCGCGTCCCGCCGTGACGACGGAGCGGCCGAGATCGGCGAGAATATCGATGCAAAGGCTCGAGCGCGGACGGGAGTCGGTCTCGAAGCGGCGGAAATGCGCCTCGCGCAGCAATAGCTCATGCTCGGGCCGGGCGCCTTCCACGCTCGCCTCGACGCCGGCGCGGGCGAGCTCGTCGAGCGCGCGGCCGATCACCCAGGCGCCGGCCGTGTCGAGACGCGAGACATGGACGAGATCAACGACGGCGCGCGTCGCGCCGCGCCCGTCGGCCACCATCTTCTCCGCAGCGCGCTCTATATCCATGGCGGCGGCGAGCACCCAGTCTCCCGCCAGCGCGAACGAGACCGCCGCGCCATCCCGTCGCGACGAAACGCGAGCCGTGACGTCGAGGAGGTTGGCCTGCATAGGGTTTGCCTTCCCGAGAGCGAAAGACGTCCGCTCCCCTTTCCGCCCGTCCCTGGGCGTCTTAACTTCCAGCGCAGGCGAAGTCGAGCGCGAGCGTCGCCTTTCAGCTGCGCCGGCGCTTGTTTCAACGGGAAAATCGCAAAATGACAGTGGAGTTGACGATCGCCGTGGAGCGCTTTCCGATCGCCGGGCGCTTCGTGATCTCGCGTGGCGCGAAGACCGAGGCGGTCGTGGTCGTCGTGATTCTGCGCGCGGGCGACGCCATCGGACGCGGAGAATGCGTGCCCTATGCGCGCTATGGCGAGAGCGTCGAGAGCGTCGTCGCGGCGCTGGAGAGCGTCCGCGACGCGCTCCAGAACGGGGCGGACCGCGAGGCGCTGGCGCTGCTGCTGCCGGCCGGCGCCGCCCGCAACGCCGCCGATTGCGCGCTGTGGGACCTCGAGGCGAAGCGCACGGGCGTCGCCGCCTTCCGCCGCGCCGGGCTCGAGGAGATGCGGCCGCTGGTGACCGCCTATACGATCTCCGTCGGGACGCCGGCCGAAATGCGCGACGCCGCCGCCAAGGCCGCGGATCGGCCCTTGTTGAAGGTCAAGCTCGCCGGCGCCGGCGACATTGAGCGAATCGCCGCCGTTCGCGAGGGCGCGCCGCGTTCCGAGCTGATCGTCGACGCCAATGAAGCCTGGGCCGAGGCCGACCTCGCGACGAATCTCGACGCCTGCGCCCGCGCCGGCGTGCGCCTCGTCGAGCAGCCGCTGCCGGCGGGCGCCGACGCCGCGCTGGCGCGCATCGCCCGGCCCGTCCCGGTCTGCGCCGACGAGAGCCTGCACGACCGCGCCGGGCTCGCGGCGCTCACCGGCCGCTATGACGCGGTGAATATCAAGCTCGACAAGACCGGCGGCCTCACCGAGGCGCTGGCCCTTTCCGCCGAGGCGCGGCGGATGGGCTTCGCGATCATGGCGGGCTGCATGGTCGGCAGCTCGCTGGCCATGGCGCCGGCGCTGATCGTCGCGCAGCAGGCCGAGTTCGTCGACCTGGACGGCCCGCTGCTGCTGGCGAAGGATCGCGAGCCGGGGCTGCGCTATGAGGGGTCGCTGGTGTTTCCGCCGGAGCCGGCGCTCTGGGGGTGAGCGCGGCCGTCACGCCCCCTTGTCCTCGCGCAGCACCTTGCCGTCCCCGCGCAGCAGGCGCCGCACGAAAGCGACGCTCTCCGGCGTCTCGTGCGACCACAGCCGCGCGGTCAGCACGCCGGCGAGCAGGCCCGCGAGCGCGCCGGAAAAGCCGGCCCAGGCGAGCGCGCCGACGCCCGGCGGACCGGGCTCGACGAACAGGGTCCCGGCCATGGTGGCGACGCCGATCAATTGCGCGGTCATCGCGTCCTTCTCCTGCGCGCGGGGCAGGAAGACGAGGCCGAGCAGCGGAAACAGGCCGGACGCCGAAATGGCCAGAGCGAGGCCGACGAGCGTGCGCGCGTCGATGGCGTTGGCGGCGCTGGTCGCCGAGCCGAGCGCGGTGACGCCGACGAGGGCGAGGCGGGTGATGGCGAGCCGGCGGCTGGTCAGCGCCGATTCGGCGCGCAGCCGATAGAGCGCGTCATGGCCGACCGCGGCGGCGCAGGCGTGCAGGCTCGCCGCGGCGAGCACGAGGCCGACGGCGATGAGCCCCGAGGCGATGAGGCCGGTGAAGGCGGCGCCGAGCTTCTCGAGCTGCGGCAAGCCGCCGATCAGATATTCCGCGCGCACCGACACATCCTGCGCCCGCAGAGGCGCGCCGGGCGGCAGATTGCGCGCGAGACAGGCCGTGCGCGCCGCCGCCGGCCGGTCGACGCGCGCGCCGCAAATCTGCACGAAGCCGCGTCCGCTCGCCTGATAGAGCGCGTCCGGCAGATGCTCGGGCGTCTGGCCGACGGCGACGCGCGACAGAGCCAGCGCCGAGGCGGCGATTGTCGCGGCGACGAGAGCCGCGGCGACGAGCGTCCAGAACAGCGCAGCCACCCCCGCCCGCCGCGCCGCCGGCGCATCCCGCGTGGCCACGAACGGGGTGAGCGCCGGCGCCAGAGTGGCGACGCCGAGCGCGAGGCCGAGAGCGGTGAGATAATCGGCCGCCGAGCCTCGCCCGACGAGCCCCCAATTCTGCATCAGCGCCGTCGCCTCCCGCCACAGCGCCTCGTCGCCGACGACCGGCAGCGCGACAGCGCCGTCCTGAGCGACCAACGCCGCCTGCGGCAGAGCGAAGCCGACGAGCATGACGCCGGCGGCGGCGCAGGCGCTCCAGACCACGCCGCCGACGCCGCCCGGCCCGGCGATCAGCAGAATAGCGACGCCGATGAAGAAGGCCGCGAACGGCCGGCCCGAGCCGGTAAAGCCGACCAAAGCGTCGACCGCCGTCTGATAGCCGGCGAGCGCGACAATGGCCGAGGAGAGCGCGGCGACCGCGATCATGCCGAGCCGCGGCTCGACGGTGCAGAAGCGCGCCGCGAGCAGCTCGGTCAGCGAGAAGGCGCCGGTCTTGCGCAGCAGCGGCCCGACCAGCGCCGCAATGGCCGCGAGGCCGAGCAGAAAGCCGGCGACGACGGCGCTCGGCGAGGATTGTCCCGCGAGCCGCGCGGCGAAAGGCGCGGCGAGGCCCATCATCATCGCCGTCGTCGCCAGCCCGGCGTAAGAGGCCGGCGCCGCGCGCGAGGCGGCGTAATAGAAGGAAACGCGCATCGAATGCAGCAGAAAGCCGAGGCCGGCCAACGCGACGACGGTGAAATAAGGCGACAGCAGCGCGACCAGCCGCTCGGGCGCGCCAACGCGGTCGAGCAGAGCGACGAGCCCATAGGCCGAGCCGAAGGTGGCTACGACGAAAGCAATGCGGGCGTCGAGCCGCGCCCGCTCCTCGAAACTCCCCTCGCCCGTCTGTCGCATGGCCGTCTCCTCGCATGGGGGAGCCTAACGGAGCATCTTCGCAAAAACCAGGAGCAGGCGCGCCCCGCGCTCTGGATTGCTTCGTCGCTCCGCTCCTCGCAATGACGAGCCCTCACGACGCGCGAGCCTTCTCGGCGCCGCGCGGCGGTGATAGGGTCCCGCCCAACCCCGCCCTTCCCGAAAGTCCCGAATGTCCCTCACCCACCAGCCGATCGGTCCCGGCAGCCACGTCTTTCTCGTCGACGGCTCGTCCTTCGTCTTTCGCGCCTATTTCCAGTCGATCCGCCAGGACGCCAAATATAATTATCGCGCCGACCGGCTGCCGACCGGCGCCGTGCGCCTCTTCTGCGCCAAGCTGTTCCAATTCGTCCGCGAGGGCGCGGCCGGCGTCATGCCGACGCATCTCGCCATCATCTTCGACAAATCCGAGAACTCCTTCCGCAAGGAGATCTATCCCGATTACAAGGCGCATCGCCAGGAGCCGCCGGCCGATCTCGTGCCGCAATTTCCGCTGATGCGCGCCGCCGTGCGCGCCTTCGGCCTGCTGCCGATCGAGCAGGATGTCTATGAGGCGGACGATCTCATCGCCACTTATGCGAAGCTCGCGCGGGCGCGCGGCGCCGATGTGCTGATCGTCTCCGCCGACAAGGATCTGATGCAGCTCATCGACGACAAAGTGTCGATGTACGACCCGGCCTCGGGAACGCGCGAGGAGCGGCGCATCGGTTATAATGAAGTGATCGAATATTTCGGCGTGCCGCCGGAAAAAGTCGTGGATGTGCAGGCGCTCGCGGGCGATTCGACCGACAATGTGCCGGGCGCCAAGGGCATAGGCGTGAAGACCGCCGCGCTGCTCATCAACGAATATGGCGATCTCGACACGCTGCTCGCGCGCGCGGGCAGCATCAAGCAGCCCAAGCGCCGCGAGGTCCTGACCGATCCAGCGAGCGTCGCGCTGATCCGCACGTCGCAAAAGCTCGTGAAGCTCGTGGACGATGCGCCGCTCGAGATTTCGCTCGACGATCTCGGCCTGCATCAGCCGGACGGCAAGACGCTCGTCTCTTTTCTGCAGGCGATGGAGTTCACGCAGCTGACGCGCCGCGCCGCCGAGACCTATGGCGTCGAGGCGAATGAGATCGAGCCCGACCCCGCTTTTGTCGGCCCCGCCGGCTGGCGCGGGCGCAATGGCGAAGTGGCGGAAGCCCCTGCCCAGCAGGCGCCGGCCGCGCCCGCAGCCAAGCTTCCGACGCCGGAAGCGGGCGCTCTCACGCCCGCCGCCCTCGCCGAAGCGCGGCGCGAGGAAGGCGTGGCGACCAAGATCGACCGCTCGCTCTATGAGACGGTGACGACTCTGGAGCGGCTCGACGCCTGGATCGCGGAAGCCTTCGCGGCGGGCTTCGTCGCAATGGACACGGAAACGACCTCGCTCGATCCGATGTCTTGCGATCTCGTCGGCGTTTCGCTCGCCACCGCGCCGGGCCGCGCCTGCTATATTCCGCTGCGGCATGTCGCCTCCGCCGGCCCCGATCTGCTCGGCGGCGGCGAGCCCCCGCCCGCGCAAATTCCGTTCGACGACGCGATAGCGCGCCTCAAGCCGCTGCTCGAGGCGAGGAGCGTGCTGAAGATCGCGCAGAATATGAAATATGATCTGCTCGTCCTCGCCTGCTGCGGCGTCGATGTCGCGCCGATCGAGGATACGATGCTGATCTCTTACGCGCTCGACTCCGGCCGCAACAATCACGGCCTCGACGAGCTCGCGAAAAAGCATCTCGGCCATGAATGCATTCCCTTCGCCGCCGTCGCCGGCTCGGGGCGCAGCTTCATCGGCTTCGCGCGCGTTCCGCTCGACAAGGCCACCGAATATGCGGCCGAGGACGCCGATGTCGCGCTGCGCCTGTGGCGCGTGCTGAAGCCGCGCCTCGCCGCCGAGCATATGACCAGCGTCTATGAGACGCTGGAGCGGCCAATGGTCGGCGTGCTGGCGGCGATGGAGCGGCGCGGCGTCGCCATCGACCGCAATATTCTCTCGCGCCTCTCCGGCGAGTTCGCGCAGGACATGGCGCGGCTCGAGGCGGAGATCTACGATCTCGCCGGCGAGAGCTTCAATCTCGGCTCGCCCAAGCAATTGGGCGATATTCTGTTCGGACGGATGGGCCTGCCCGGCGCCAAGAAGACCGCGACCGGCGCCTGGTCGACCTCGGCCAGCGTGCTCGAGGATCTGGCCGAGAGCGGCAACACATTCGCCGCGCGCATTCTCGATTGGCGCCAGCTCTCCAAGCTCAAATCCACCTATACCGACGCCCTGCCCGGCTTCGTGAACAAGGCGACCAACCGCGTCCACACATCCTATGCGCTGGCGGCGACGACGACCGGGAGGCTCTCGTCATCCGAGCCCAATCTGCAGAACATTCCCGTGCGCAACGAGGCGGGCCGCAAGATTCGCAAGGCCTTCGTCGCCGAGCCCGGACATGCGCTGATCTCCGCCGATTATTCGCAGATCGAATTGCGGCTGCTCGCGCATATCGCCGACATTCCGCAGCTACGGCAGGCCTTCGCCGAAGGAATCGACATTCATGCGAAGACGGCGAGCGAGATGTTCGGCGTGCCGGTGCAAGGCATGCCCTCCGACGTGCGCCGCAGAGCCAAGGCGATCAATTTCGGCATCATCTACGGCATATCGGCCTTCGGCCTCGCCAATCAGCTCGGCATTCCGCGCGAGGAGGCGGCGGCTTACATCAAGCGCTATTTCGAGCGCTTTCCCGGCATTCGCGACTATATGGACAAGACGAAGAGACTGGTGCGCGAGCAAGGCGTCGTCACCACCATCTTCGGCCGCAAATGCCATTTTCCGCGCATCGGCTCGTCCAACGCCTCGGAGCGCGCCTTCTTCGAACGCGCGGCGATCAATGCGCCGATCCAGGGCGCGGCCGCCGACATCATCCGCCGCGCCATGGCGCGCATGGACGCGGCGCTGGCGACGGCCGGCTGCAGCGCGCGCATGCTGATGCAGGTGCACGATGAATTGGTGTTCGAGGCGCCGCTCGAGGAGACCGAGACGACCATCGCCGTGGTGAAGCGCGTGATGGAAGAGGCGCCGCACCCGGCGGCGACCCTAACCGTTCCGCTGCAAGTGGAGGCGCGCGCCGCGCAGAATTGGGACGAGGCGCATTGATTCAGGAAGAGGCGCTTCCTTCTCCCGCGCGCGGGAGAAGGTGGCCCCGCGAAGCGGGGTCGGATGAGGGTCCGCACCGATAAGCAGTTTCAAATTCGCAGCGCAGCCTTAGGACGCGGCCAATCCGAGGCGCCCTCATCCGACCCGACTTCGACGCGCTTCGTCGCTTCGCTCCTCGCGATGACGGCGAGTCGCTGGTCGCCAGGACAGGCGATCAGAGCCGCTTCAAGCCGTCCTCATAGCTGATCACTTCATAGCTCGTGTCATATTTCAGGCCGGCGTCGACGATCGTGTCGATTTTTTCGGCCGTGTCGTATTTCTTCATCTTGAGCTTATCGAGATAGAAGAGCTCGATGAGCTCGTTGTAGACCGAGGTGTCGTCGATCGGCAGGACATAGAGGGACACGCCGCCGAAGCTGATCTGATAACGCGAGGCGCGGTCGAGATCGCCGACATAGATGTAATATTTTCCGTCCGGCTTCACGCTCGCGCCGAGGCTCTCGGCAAGCGCCGGAAGCTGCTTGAAGCTCGACAGCGATCCGGCCACGAAGGACAGCGCCGCGTCGCCATCCTGCGCCGCCGCGAAGACAGCCTCCAGAGTGAGAAGCGGCTCGAGCGTGATGGCGATCTCGCCGCGGAAGCCGAAGCGTCCGGCGTGATGTGTCGTCCCTTTATGCGCAGGCTTCAAAAGGCGGCCTTCCGCCTCGAGACGGCCGAAGGCGGTGGACTCGATGGAGGTCATCATGAGCTTTCAGTTGTCCGTCCTTCCCGAGACATTCGAGACGATGACGGCCGATCTTGTGGAATGTCGGCGCGCGCTTTCGGACGTTTCCCGACAGGGAGCGAACGTCGCCTCAGGCCGGCGCCGATCGATGTGCGAGGGGGAAAGAGCGAGCGAAAAGCGGCTCGTAGCGCGCGCGAACGCTGTTCTGCAAAGGCATCGAGAAACCGGAGCGGTCTAGACAGCCGTGTCGGCTTTCGATCCGCAGGTCCGGCGCGTAGCGCTCCCGCCACGGATGAAGCATTTATCGCGCCAATAGCGCGCTTTCCGAACGGATTACGATCTCACCGCGCCGCTCGGCGCGAGCCGGGCGATCGGATGATGAGGCCGTCGTCCTCCGCCCGGTCTCAGCTCGTGCGGCCGCCCGGCTGCTCGTCCCAATAGGGGCGCGCGTGGTAATGCTCGTGCACGCGCCGCTCCCATTCGCGGTCCGACCAGCTGTCGTCGGAAAACTCCGGAGCGTCATGGAGCTGCTGCTCGGTGACGTCGGCGACGAAGGCGCCGCGCTCGCGGTCGTAGGTCAGGGAGCTCCACGGCAGCGGATAATGGCTGTGGCCGAGGCCGAGAAACCCTCCGAAGGCCATCACCGCATAGCGCACGCGGCCGGAGACGCAGTCGATCATCAGATGATCGATCTCGCCGATCTCGTCCCCATTCGGATCGAAGACGGTGACGCCCTCGAGATCCTGGCTGGAGATCAGATTGAAACCGAACTCGGCGGAGGCCATGGCTCGCTCCTGTCGCGCTGTTCACGGCGCTGGAACGCGCCCGGGCCGAGAAAGGTTCCAGCGTCCGCGATCGCCTATCGCTGTCAGAGGGCCGCCGCCGCCGGCTCCAGCCGCCGCGTCGCCTCGCCGCGCACGGCCGAGACGGCCGTCTGGAAGCGCTCGAGAATGGCGTCGATCTCCTCCGGCGCGACGACGAGCGGCGGCAGGAAGCGCACCACCGCGCCGAACCGTCCGCCGAGCTCGAGGATGAGGCCGCGCCGCAGGCATTCATGCTGAATGCGACGCGCCAGCTCCGGCGAGGCCGGCGGCGCGCCGACGGAGCCGCCGCCGGCCTCGACGACCTCCGCGCCGACCATCAGCCCGCGCCCGCGCACATCGCCGATGCAGGGGAAGTCGGCGGCGATCGCCTCGAGCCCGCGCATCAGGCGCAGGCCCATGCGCTCGGCGTGCTCGGCGAGCCCCTCCGCGACGACATGGCGGATCGTCGCCGCGCCGGTGGCGAAGGCGAGCTGATTGCCGCGGAAGGTTCCCGCATGCGCGCCCGGCTTCCACTGATCGAGATCGCGATGATAGACGACGACGGAGAGCGGCAGCCCGCCGCCCACGGCCTTGGACAGCACGACGACGTCTGGCGTGACGCCCGCATGCTCGAAAGCATAGAGCCGTCCGGTGCGGCCGAGCCCCGTCTGCACCTCGTCGAGGATGAGCGGAATTCCCCGCGCCCGCGTGATCTCGCGAATGCGCCAGAGCCAGGCGTCCGGCGCCGGCACGACGCCGCCCTCGCCCTGCACCGGCTCGAGGATCATCGCCGCCGGCGGCAGCACGCCGCTGTTGGGATCATCGAGCAGGAACTCGATGTAGTCGGCGCCGATCTTCGCGCCGGCCGCGCCGCCGACGCCGAAGGGGCAACGATAGTCCGACGGAAAGGGAAGAAACTGCACCTCGCCGCCGAGGCCGGAGATCGCGCGCCGCGGCGCCGGCTCGCCGGTGACGCCGAGCGTCGCATGCGTCATGCCGTGATAGGCGCCGCCGAAGGAGAGCAGTCCGCGCCGGCCGGTGGCGGTCTTGACCAGCTTGAACGCCGCCTCGATCGCGTCGGCGCCGGAGGGTCCGCAGAATTGAATCTTGTAGTCCTTGGCGAAAGCCTCGGGCAGGCTGTCGAATAATTCGCGCGTGAACCTGTCCTTCAGCGGCGTCGGCAGATCGAGCGTCTGCAGCACCGGCTCCTGCGCCAGCGCCTCGCGGATCGCCTCGACGACGATCGGATGATTGTGGCCGAGCGCCAAGGCCCCGGCGCCGGCGAGACAGTCGATGTAATCGCGGCCGTCCGTGTCCTCGACGACGACGCCGCGGCCGCGCCGCAGCGCGATCGGCAGCTTGCGCGGATAGCTGCGCGCGTTGGACTCGATCTCCGCCTGGCGGGCGAGATAATCATTGCCGAAGGATTCATAGAAAGGAATCGTCGCATAGCCGCCGTCGACGCCGATCATCCGACCGTTCGGCCATGTAGCGCCGAGGTCCGTCTTTCCCGTTTCGAGCATGTCGCGCCTCGTCCTTCAAATCAGCCTATCGGGAAGGACGATCGAGACCGCGGCGGCGCGCCAGCACGAGACGAAATAAATGAACCAGCGTTCCGGCGCGTCGGAGAACAGGACTCTCCCTTCTCCCGCCCGCGGGAGAAGGCGGCCCTCGCTTCAGCGAGGGTCGGATGAGGTCGCTCCGTCGTGCAACGCCGCGAAATGATCTCGAAACGGGCTGTTCGGCTCGGCCCATCCGACCCGGCTCAGCCGGGCCAGCTTCTCCCGCCCTGCGGGAGACGGGATGCTCGTCGAGAGTCAGAAGATAGAGCAGCGATCTTGTTTGTCGCAGGCGCAAAGAGCATGAGGAAAGCTGCGGATCGACAGTCTGCGCCGCCGCCGGCACAATGGCGCTTCGATTGGAACGCAATTCATTTTTCACATGAAGGAGACACGCCGATGCGGGCGTTTCGTGCGGGCCTCGTCATGGTGATCGCGGCCGCCGCCGCGCCCGCCGCGGCGCAGTGGGACGGCTTTCTGGTTCCGGATTGGACGAAGCGAGCGGAGACGCGAACCTCGCATCTCCTGCTCGGGGCTCCGACCGCGGCGCCATACTCCTATTACTACCGCTATCCGGAGCCCTATCCTTACGTCTATGCCCCGCGCGGCTGTCTGGTGGACGCCGCGATGTTCGACGACTGGGGCATATTCCGCGGCTATCAGAGGCTGCGCGTCGCCTGCTGATCGGCCGAAGCGCATTTGTCGAGCAGGATCTGATTGGCGTCGAGCGAGAATTCGCGCCAAGCGGCGGCGATGTCGCGCAGCGTCGCGCTCAGATAGTCCTTGGACGGCTTGTGCTCGTCGGGGAAATTGGAGAGCGCGCAGGACGTGCGGTTGAAGTCGATGACGCTGTCGAGCAGCTCCTGGATGAAGCCGTCGAAGGCGGCCTGCACCAGCGGCGTCAGATCGGAGCGGCCCTTCTCCACGGCGACGATTGAATGATCGAAGGGCAGGGTTTCCAGAACCGCTGTCGCCTCTTTCAGAACCGCCTCCATCGCGCCGAGCATCGCGCGCTGAGTCACCTGTTCGCGCTGGCCATTGGAGAGCCCGAAATTCAGGCGCTGGCGATAGCTGGCGAAGGCCGGCTCGCGCTTCGACTGCACCCACTCGCGGAAGCGCGCGACGCTCGACTCGTTGAGCGCCTCCGGCGTCGTCGTCTCACTCGTTCCCGGGATCATGATCGGCGCCTCCTTCTTGTCGAGAATCCGCAGAGCGATGCGTTTGGCCGCATTGAGCGCGCCCTCGACATAGCCGCCGCCCTCGCGCGCGGTCTCTGCGCCGCCGAGCAGCAGCTTGCCCTCCCAAAAGGACTGGCGCAGCATCGGATCGCCATATTCGGGATGCTCCGCCGGCGGCGTCTTGTCGAGAGTGGCGCAGGTGAAGGGCTCGCGCACCCAATCCTGCACATGCTGCTCGCCCACGCCCTCGAGCGGCTTGCCGTATAATTGGACGAGCTGACTGGCGAGCAGCATCGGCATGCCGCCTTCGAAGGCTTCGCGCCATTCGATGGAGAGCGCGAAGAAGCCGCCGATCGCGGCGCGCTCGCCGGAAGCGTCGCAGGCGTCGAAAATCTCGCCGAGCACGGCCTGCTCATGGGTGGCGAAAGCATTGCCGGAATGGCCGTCGGCGCGCCAGGCGGGCTTGCCCTCGAAGCCGACCACGGCCTTGGCCTGCGAGGCCATCCAGGTCGCGGCGCCGCGCATGGCGTTGCGGGTCAGCGCGTCGAGCGGCGGATCGAAGGCGACCTTCTCCTCGATGAGGCGCGGCGGCATCGCCAGCACGGCCCGGCGCGCCTCGACGATCACCGGCTCGCCGGCGATGTCGAAGCGCAGCTCGACGTGGTCGCCGCGCTCGGCGGCGTCGCGCAGCACGGCGCCGAGATGAATACACTCCGGCGGAACATCCTTGGCCAGCGCCTCGATCAACGTGGCCATGCCGCCCTCGATCCGGCGCGCGCCGGAATGGAGATTGGGCGTCATGCGCGTCTCGGGCTTCTTGTCGCCCTCGGCGAGCAGCATCGCCGTGCCCGGATCATGCTGCGGGAAATGAGCGAGGCCGAGCTCGGCGACCAGCCCGGTGATCGTCGGCTGCGTGTCCGGCCAGAACCAGGTCGGGCCGAGGTCCACGCGCAGTCCCGAGCTGTGATCCTCGACCGACAGCACCCGCCCGCCGAGGCGCGTGCGAGCCTCATAAAGCGCGAAGCTCACGCCCGCCTTGGCGAGGTCGCGCGCCAGCCCCAGGCCGCATGCTCCGCCTCCGACAATCACGACATCCAGCATCGATCCGCTCCACGGCCGAAAGAAATTTGACCGAAAAGGAACGCAAAGGACGTGCCGCGCATTTTGTCGCTTTTGTGTCTCGGCTTTTGGCGCCCGGCGTGCAGGATGAGGCGTCTCCTTCTCCTGCCCAGCGGGAGAAGGGACGCGAGCCTGGAGAGACGACAGTGACCGACAGCAATCGCCTCTCCGAGGAGACGAGCCCCTATCTGCTCCAGCACAAGGACAATCCCGTCCATTGGCGGGCGTGGTCGGCCGAGACCTTGGCGCTCGCCAAGGCGCAGGGCAAGCCCATTCTCCTCTCCAGCGGCTACGCCGCCTGCCATTGGTGCCATGTGATGGCGGCCGAGAGCTTCGAGAACGATCGCATCGCCGCGCTGATGAACGCCAACTTCATCAATGTGAAGGTCGATCGCGAGGAGCGGCCGGACATCGACCACCTCTATCAGCAGGCGCTGCAGATGCTCGGCCGCCGCGGCGGCTGGCCGCTGACGATGTTCCTGACGCCGGACGGCGAGCCCTTCTGGGGCGGCACCTATTTTCCGCCCGAGCCGCGCCACGGCATGCCCGGATTCGCCGATATTCTGCAGGCGGTCGCCGAGCTCTGGCGCGAGAAGCCGGCCGTGGTGACGCGCAATGTCGGAGCCATCGCCAATGGCCTCGACCGGCTCGCCGAGAGCGCGCCGGCCGAGCCGATCTCGCCCGTCCTTCTCGAGACGATCACGGAGCGGCTGGAAGAGCTGATCGACCGCGAGCATGGCGGCATCAGAGGGGCGCCGAAATTTCCCCAGCCGCCGAGCCTCGAATTCCTTTGGCGGGCGTGGAAGCGGACCGGCCGCGCCTCGCTGCGCGAAGCCGTGCTGACGACGCTCGACCATATCTGCCAGGGCGGCATTTACGACCATATCGGCGGCGGCTTCGCGCGCTATTCCACCGACGAGCGCTGGCTCGCGCCGCATTTCGAGAAGATGCTCTACGACAATGGCCAGCTCGTCGAGCTGCTGACCCTGGTCTGGCAGGACGAACGCAAGCCGCTCTACGCCGCGCGCGTCGAGGAGACGATCGATTGGGCGCTGCGCGAGATGCGTCTGCCCGAGGGCGTCTTCGCCAGCAGCCTCGACGCCGACAGCGAGCATGAGGAAGGCAAGTTCTATGTCTGGTCCGCCGCCGAGATCGATGCGGCGCTGGGCGAGCGGGCGGGCGCCTTCCGCGCCGCCTATGACGTGACCGAAGCGGGGAATTGGGAAGAAAAGAACATTCCCAATCGCCTGCTCGAGATGGCGCTCGGCTCGGCCGAGGCGGAGGCGGCGCTCGCCGCCGATCGCGCCGCGCTGCTGGCGCTGCGCGAGACGCGCGTCAGACCCGGCCGCGACGACAAGGCGCTCGCCGATTGGAACGGGCTGATGATCGCCGCCCTCGCCGCGGCGGCGCAAGCCTTCGCGCGGCCGGACTGGCTCGCCGTCGCGACGGCGGCCTTCGATTTCATCGCGACCAGCATGACGACGGCCGACGGCCGGCTGCTGCACTCCTATCGCGCCGGCCGCGCCAAGCATATGGCGGTGCTCGACGATTACGCGGATCTTTGCCGCGCCGCGCTGACCCTCCACGAGGCGACCGGCGACGACGCCTATCTCACACGCTGCCGCGAATGGGCGGAGATCGTCGAGACGCATTATCGCGATCCGGCGGGCGGCTATTTCTTCACCGCCGACGACGCCGAGGCGCTGATCCGACGCGCCAAGATCGCCGAGGACGCGCCTTTGCCGTCCGGCAATGGCGCCATGACGCAAGTGCTGGCCCGGCTCTATCATCTGACCGGCGAGACGGCTTATCGCGAGCGCGCCGAGGCGACGCTCACGGCCTTCGCCGGAACCGTGCGGCGCGGCCTGCTGGGCTATTCGACGCTGCTCTCGGGCGCCGAGATTTTGCGCGACGGGCTGCAGATCGTGATCATCGGCGCCCGCGCGGCGGAGGATACGGCGGCGCTGCTGCGGGTCCTGCACGAAACATCCCTGCCAGGCCGATCGCTGCTGGTGGCGGCGCCCGGCGCCGCCCTGCCGCCGGACCATCCCGCCGCCGGCAAGACGCAGGTCGACGGCCGGGCCGCCGCTTATATGTGCCGGGGGACGACCTGCTCACTGCCGATCGTCGAGCCGGCCTCACTAGCGCTGGCGCTGCGTGGGGAGCCGCAGACGCCGTCGGCGTGACGAGCGCGATTGGCGACGCGCCTGCCGCCTCCTCTCCCCGCTCGCGGTCTCCCTTAATCGGCCCTGCCCTCACGTCCCCCGTGGCTTCGCCCGCGTCGTCGGCGCCGCTTTGGCGGGATCGTCCGGCCAGGGATGGCGCGGATAGCGGCCCTTCATCTCGCGCTTCACCTCGGCCCAAGACCCGGCCCAAAAACCGGGCAGATCGCGTGTCGTCTGGATCGGGCGATACGCTGGCGACAAGAGCTCGAGCGTCAGCGGCGCGCGGCCGCCGGCCAGCGTCGGATGAACGGCGAGGCCGAACAGCTCCTGCACCCGCACCGAGAGCAGCGGCCCATTCGCCGCGGCATAGTCGAGCGCATGGCGCGAGCCGGCCGGCGTCTCGAAAAAGGGCGGCGCCTCGCGCTCGAGCCGCCGCGTCAGCTCAAAAGGCGTGAGAACGGCGAGCGCGGCGTCGAGATCCTCCGCCGTGATCGCCGCAAGACTGGCGCGGCCGATGATGAAAGGCGCGAGCCAGTCCTCGCCCCGTTGGGCGAGCCCCTCGTCCGACACATCCGGCCAGGCATCGCCTTCCGCGCGGCGCAGGAAAGCGAGCCGGTCGCGCAGCTGCATCTGCGCCTTGCTCCAGGGCAGCCGACCGACGCCGACTGTCGCGGCGCCGCGCGCGAGAATAGCAGCGCTCTCGTCATTGGGCTCGGCGGGAAGATTCTGCTCGGTGAGGCGAATGGCGCCGAGCCGGCGGAACCGGCGGCGGCGCAGGGCCCCGCTCGCCGGATCGAACATCGTCTCGTCGCGCGTCTCGATCCGCCCGGCGCCGATCCGCTCGACCTCCTCGGCCGAAAGCGCGCAGGCGGCGAGCACGCGGGCTTGCGCGGCGCGGCCCGTCACCTCGGCGACCGCCAGAAACGGCGCGGCGGCGAGCGGCTCGTGCGGCGGGACGGAGGCCGCGCGGCCGCTCGCCATCAGAAACTCCCCCGTGGAGCCGCGCGCCTTGGCGATCCGGTCGGGAAAGGCCATGGCGATCAGCGCGCCGTCAGAAAGATCGGCGGGCGCGTCGCAGGCGATCGCCGCGCGCGCCTGCTTCGCCCAGACGCCCGACAAGCGCCGCGCGTCGCGGGCGCGGCGCGAGCCGTCCGAGCGGAAGCGCTCGAGGCGCTCGGAGAGATCGGCGGAATTGCCGCCGAGGCCGCGCTCGGACAGCAGCAGAGCGAGATCGGCGGCGCGCTCGGCCTCGCCATGGCGCGCCGCCTCGAGGGCCATGCGTGCGAGCCGCGGCGCGATCGGCAGCGCCCGCATCGCTTGCCCCAGAGGCGTCAGCGCGCCGCCCTCGTCCAGCGCCCCGAGCGAGCGAAGGAGCTCGACCGCCTCGGCGTAGGCCGGCCGCGGCGGGGCGTCGAGAAAGGGAAGCTTTCGCGGATCGTCGACGCCCCAGGCGCGCAGATCGAGCGCGAGGCCGGAGAGATCGGCGGCGAGGATTTCCGGCGCCGCGAAAGCGGGCAGAGAAGCGGTCGCGGCCTCGTCCCACAGGCGATAGCAGACGCCGGGCTCGGTGCGTCCCGCCCTGCCCCGCCGCTGGTCGACCGAGGCGCGCGAGGCGCGAACGGTCTCCAGCCGCGTGAGGCCGAGATCGGGCTCGAACGCCGCGACGCGCGACAGCCCGCAATCCACGACGACGCGCACGCCCTCGATGGTCAGCGAGGTCTCGGCGATGGAGGTGGCGAGCGTGACCTTGCGCCGGCCCGCCGCGGCGGGAGCGACGGCGAGATCCTGGTCCTTGCGCTCCATCGCGCCATAGAGCGGCGCGACATCGACATCGGGCGGCAGGCCGCGCTCGGCGAGCAGGGACGCTACGCGCTGGATCTCCGCCTGTCCAGGCAGGAACGCCAGCAGCGAGCCATGCTCCTCGGCCAGTCCGCGCCGCACGGCGCGCGCCACCGCCTCCTCGACGCGCTCCTCGGCGGCGCGGCCGAGATAACGCGTCTCGACCGCGAAGGTGCGGCCCTCGCTCTCGACGATCGTCGCGCCGCGCATGACCGAGGCCACGCGCGCGCCGTCTAGCGTCGCCGACATTGCGAGGATGCGCAGATCCTCGCGCAGCCCGGCCTGCGCGTCGAGCGCCAAAGCGAGGCCGACATCGGCGTCGAGCGAGCGCTCGTGAAACTCGTCGAAGATCACCGCCGCGACGCCCTCGAGCATCGGGTCATCGAGGATCATGCGCGCGAACACGCCCTCGGTGACGACCTCCACGCGCGTGCGCGACGAAATTTTGGATTCCAGCCGCATGCGCAGGCCGATGGTCTCGCCGACCGCCTCGCCGAGCGTCGCCGCCATGCGCGTCGCCGCCGCCCGCGCCGCGAGGCGACGCGGCTCCAGCAGCACGAGCTTGCCGCCGGCCGCCCATTGCGCATCCAGCAGAGCGAGCGGCACGCGCGTCGTCTTGCCGGCGCCGGGCGGCGCGACGATCACGAGATTGCTCGACGACGCGGCCGCCGTGCGGATTTGCGGCAGGACGTCGTCGATCGGCAATGTTTCGCGGAAGCTCACACGCGCCCCCGCGGACGCTCACTTCTGGCGGGCGATGATCTTGTCCTTGATCTTGTCATAGACGGCCTTGGGAATGATCTTCTTGCGGTGAAGCTCGTCCTTGCCTCGATAAGGGCGACCCTTCACGATCGCCGCGGCGCGCGCCGGACCGACGCCCGGCAGCACATCCAGCTCCTCGACCGTCGCCGAATTAATGTCCAGCAACTCCTCGGCGGGAGCGGCGGGCTTCGCCGGCGCCGGCGCGACGGAGGGAGCGGGCGCCGAAGGCTGGAGAGCCTGCGCGAGCACGCCGGCGCCCCAGCCGAGCGCGAGAGCGACCATAGCGAAGCGAAGGAAAAGGCGCATGGGGAATCCTCTCTCGTCACCAATGACGAATCGGAGAATCCGCGCGTCGGCCCCGGCCGGTCAATTGCGTCTTGTTCGTGCGGCCTGGAACGCTCGAGCGAATTCTGATCGGTCGAACGTTCGATCGGAAAGCGCTCTATTCGAAGCTCGTCTGGAAGCGCACGATCGCCCGCGCCATCGGGCGAGTCGGCAGATAGCAGAAGGAATTGGTGGCGATCTTCGCCTCCTTGCAATGATTGTGATCGGCGTTCCATTCATAGCCGAGCCGCTCCATGCAGGCGACCATGGCGTCATGCAACACAGGGCTATGGTTCTTGGTCCGCTCGTCGGGCAGCTTGGTCTCGACGTCGAGCTCGCAATCGGTCACATCGGTCTTGAGGCCGGCGAAATAGCGGCCGGAGCTGCTCGAAGTGACGAAGATGAGCTCGGTCGCGACCATGAAGGCGAGGCCGATGGCGAAGGCGACGCGAGACTTGAGCTTGCTGTCGAAATAATCGACGCCGATGAAGGACAATGCGCCGAGCGCCAGCAAGCCGCCGCCCAGAAGCAGGGTGAGCGGCGCGACAAAAGCCGCGATATCCTCGTTCATCGGCGCCTTTCTCCGTCTTCGTTACGACAGGGCGCCGCATTCCCTCTTCGTCTCGTCATAAAGTGGAGCGAGGCCGAAGGCTCGGCAAGCGCGAGGCGCCCAAAAACCGAGCTTATCGCAGGCCGCCGCCGTCGCGCTATTCGAATTTCAGCTGCAGCGCGGTAACGGCGCGATCGAAGCCGCCGGCCGGCAGATAGCAATAGGGGTTGGTGGCGAGCGGCGCGTCCGAGCAATTATGGTGGCCCGGAGCCCATTCATAACCGGCCTCCTGCATGCAGGTGCGGATGTGATTTTGAATGACCTCGGCTCCGGCGCCGAGCCGGGCCTCGGGATGGGCCGACTCGCCCTCGAGCTCGCAGGCGGAGGTCTGCACCTGCTGAGCTTTGAAGAAGGAGACGCTGGAGCCGGCCAGCACGACCTCGAGCGCGCCGAGCACCGCGAAGCCCGCGACCAGCGCGACGATCGCCTGCGTCTGCGAGCGCAGGAAACGAATGTCGATGAAATAGAGAATGCCGCCGGCGACGAGCGCGCAGCCGATAATGAGCGCGAAAGGCGTGACGAAGACCGAGAGATCCTGATTCATTTTGTTCTCCTGTGCTCAGAGAGCGCGCGCGCCCTCGTCCGGCGACCGGATCGATCGCCGAAATCCGACAGGAGTCATCAGCCTCTTCGGCGGTTAGAGGGGGCACCCCATCCCCTGGCGCGGAGCGCTCGGCGTCCGCGACCTCGTATGACAAATTCGATACAGAAGCGGGGACGTTGCGTCAATGTCGGCGTCGATATGCGCGGGCGAAGCGGGCGCGCGCTGTCTACTTCGCCTCCGCGAACCCCAGCGGCTTGCTCGCCGCAGCCAATGGCTCTGAATGGGTCGCCGTCGCGACGGTCACGCCCGGCTCGCCGCCGGCCGCGGCCAGCGCCTCGGGAGTGTTGGAGAGAAAGGCGGCGAGATCGTCGGCTCCGCGGGCTGCGAACTCGGCGAGTTCCTGGTCGCCGAGCGCGCTCCACGGGTCACCGGCGCCTCTCGCCACGACCTCGTCGGCGAGGCGCTGCGCCCGCCGGCCGTCGTGATCGAACACGTCGAACACATAGCCGAGGCGCGTCGCGCCCTCCGGCCCCGCATAAGCGGTGAGATAGCCGCGCAGCTTATAGGCGGCGTCGGCCTCGCCGGCCGTGGCGATGTCGCGGACCTCGGCCGTGCGGACGAACAGCGGACGAAAACGGGTCAATATCTCTTCCGGCGCGCCTTCGAGGCTGGCGAGGGCGACGCTCGCGCCATGCGGGCTGACGCCCGGGCGCGGGACCGGCTTGTGGCGCGCCGCCGTCGGGCCCGGGCGCCGCGCCCCGACCTCGACCGCCGTGTCGACACATCCGGCGAGCGCGGCGGCCGCCGCCGCCAAGGCGCAGATCGTCGCGAGCCGCCGCCCGCCCGTCTTCGGCTGTCGCATCTTCTCCTCCCCGGGTGTCGGTCCGCCGCATGGTTGACGAATTGCTAACAATGATCCGGGGGCCGGTCCAGCCCCGGAGTCTTGCGCATCCGCAGAGTCGCCCACCGCCTATCCCACTGAAAAACAGCGCGCGCGCCTCAATGCCGCCATCAAGCCTCCCGACCATCCACCTTTCGTTAACCTTAATATCGGGTCGCCGCGGATGGCGGCGCGCGAAAAGCTGGCGTCAAGGTTTACGGAACCTTCGCTTAACCCTGCCCCGCTAGGACTGCCCGGGAAAGACCGCGTCAGAGGAGTTTTCAAGGTTATGGACATCACCTCCGCCTTGCGCACGCTGCGCGTCGTCGCCGCCTTGACTGCGGCCTTGTCGATCGCGGCCTGCGCCAAGAACGCCTCGGAGGACGAGAACGCCGCCCTCGCGGGTCGCGGCGGCTACGCCGCTCCGGGCAGCCCGCAGGATTTCGTCGTCAATGTCGGCGACCGCATCTATTTCGAGACCGATTCGAGCGAGCTGACGTCGACCGCTCAGACGACGCTCGACAAGCAGGTCGACTGGCTGCAACGCTACGGCCGCTATTCCTTCACGGTCGAGGGCCACGCCGATGAGCGCGGCACGCGCGAGTATAATTTCGCGCTCGGCGCCCGCCGCGCCGAGGTGGCGAAGAACTATCTCGTCTCGCGCGGCCTCTCGGCGGCGCGCATCCGCACGATCAGCTATGGCAAGGAGCGCCCGGTCGCGGTCTGCGACGACATCTCCTGCTGGTCGCAGAATCGTCGCGCCGTGACCGTTCTCGGCGGAGGCAATTCATAAATTCGCGCCGGGCGCGCCTTCGGGCGCTTGCATCGCGCCCGACGATGCGGCATTGAGAAGCCGACGCCGCGTCGTCCCGCAGGAGTGTAGCTCAATCGGCTAGAGCACCGGTCTCCAAAACCGGGGGTTGGGGGTTCGAGTCCCTCCACTCCTGCCAAAGCTAAAAAAATCTCAACGAAATCAATTGTTTTTGTCTGGTGTGGCAACACCCGTCCCACCCGGTGGGGCGCTTTGTTCGCTTGGCGTTTCCGCAATCAGCCTCGCTGTCGCCCCAGCCATCTGCTTCGAGTTCGCCATTCGGTCCTATCCGAGCGTCGTTCAGGCATAGAGCACCATGAGCTGGTGCTCACTCATGCCAGTGCGAGCAAGGGGGCACACAATGAGCGAACTGCGTGGGCAGATCTGCGCTGGACGCACTGCTCGAACACGCGCCGCCCTCTTCCCCCTGCTGTCCGGCGCATAGACGTAGCATGGCTGGGCGTCACCGCCGCCGGACCACAACCGGCTCTACCTTGGTCGCCGCTGTATGACGATCGTCGCGACCTCGAAAATATCGTCTGAGCAAGTGCCCTGCCGGTCCGCGCCGGCGCTTTTCACGTTTTAATGACGGTGGTTAAGCACATTTCTTCGAATGTCGAGCGTGAGGCCTTCAATATTATCGAGGCGATAAAACCCGACATTGTGCTCTTCCATCAACCCGGCTATATCGTGAACAAAATTGTCTGATTGCCCCTCAACGTCCGCAACAACAACGAGCTTCGCGGGGCGGATTATTTGTGTATCTTTGTACAACCAATCTCCTTTAATTGCCTGTGCGCTAGCCGCTTCAATGGCATGATTTGGGTCGCTAATAAGCGATAGCCCGGAAATTAGGTTGTATCTGCCATTTTGATATGCATAGGGAGCCTTCAGTGTTATACCTTGCGGTAATTCAACCGGCTCTGGCTTCTCAAGCAACGCCTCAACGCCGCGCTCAACGAGTTCGTGTTTTAGCTTTTGACCAATACGAAGCTTTTTGACCGCGGACGAGCGCGAACATACGAGCTTGGCGTATAAGTCCTCGATCACGTCAATTGGATTTTCAGCTAGCACAGAGCGTGGTTGAAGGAGTCGAAGATTGCCCGTTCTAGTTTCGACGAATCGACTCACTGACTCAAGCGTCCAGTCCTTCTGGAATTCAGCCGAGATGCGGCAGCGCAGCGATTCAACCATGTCCTTGAAAAAGGATGGCCTGTGGATATTGCTGTCCGCCTGTCGAGATGACGCAACAAATTTGGACAACACGTATGGAGCGGCGCGAGCAAATAGGACCACGCCTACGTTCACATACTCAGCTCGCTCCGGCATCTCGCCGTATTGAACGAGCGAGAAATATGCTTGCGCATCAATCATTCTCGTCCACTCCAGGCAACCTAGGGCTCGTTACGATCTTTCCAGCGATGGTTTCCACCACAAACGCCGCCCTGTCGCAAATTAAATCGGTAAGCGATGCTGACGCATTGGGTCCGAGGCCCCAAGCCGCCGGCACAGATGCTACAACGTCCTCGACAAAGGACCTGTCTAGCGATTGCAGCTTAGTGACCGCCCTTCGTACAGAATCGTGAGTTAAAAATCCCCTAAAAGGCGGGAATACGCCGAATATAGTCTCATCGCGCACGACTATTGCATCATACCTGCTAATAATGAAATCTCCATCCTCAACAAAACACTGTCCGTGGTCAATTGGTACCAAGTCATATAGCTTTTTTCGACTCGGCTTACAAATCAGTAGATTATCAAAATTGCGCATTCCGGGGGCACACCTGTCAAAATTTCTGACCCACGTATCGAAAATAATAAGTTTTGCAATATCATCGCTATTCCGTAGCTTATGCAAAAATAAATCTGTTCCATCGAACGGCATCACGCTTTCAATATGCTTTGAAAAAAAAGATGGATATTCAACTCTTCTGAGACCACTCATCACTAATTCGATTTGACTGTCAGCGATTATAGAAAATGGTGGGATATTTAATCCGAACCATGTTCCCAGCTCCGCGCAGACAAGCTCCGCGATGACGGATGCGGGACCCATCGGATTATTTGGGCTCTTGAGATAGCCGAGGCCCGCGTCGGTATCCACCAATATGACTTGGCTTGCGGCCGTATGCCGTTCAATCTCTCTCGTAATCGTTCGCGGCCGACAAACCGTCCCACACATCAACATCAAGAATCTCGTTCCCCAACGCCCTACCGTTATCGGGCGGGTAAGCCTTGAAAGTCAATGGATGCCAGTGCAACGCTGGACTTCTATCGCAGCTCGTCGCCCGCTCTCCCCTGAGAGTGGGACAAAAATGATTGCCGCGCTATTGTTATAATTAGATTATTCCGCCACGGAAAAAGGCCGCTGCTGTCTTTTAACAGATTGAATTAAACCGAATATCCACTCCTGCCACTCGCCGACAATTTTGCATTGGTTCGGATCACCCGCTTTTATCGAAGTCGCGCCAATATTCGCTCTGCTGTCGTCGAGCGGCGAAGTCAGGCGCAGCTGCGGAAGGCCGGCGCTCTGGACGCGGAAGCGCAGCCGCGCCATATTGCGAGCGCTCCACGCAAGGACAGCGCATGAGTTCCGCCGTCGCCTTCGATACGCTGAAATTCGTCGAAAAGCTCGAGGCCGCAGGCGTCCCGCATGCGCAGGCCAAGGCGACGGCGGAAGCATTCGCCGAGGCGACGAGCCAGGAATTGGCGACGAAGGCGGACCTCGCAGCCGTCAAGGCCGAGTTGAAAGCAGATATCGCCACCGTCCGAGCAGAGGTCGAGCTGGCGAAGCGCGACCTCAAAATCTGGTTCGGCTCGGTCATGGTCGTCGCCGTCGGCGTCATCCTCGCGGCCATCCGATATCTTCCGGCCGGGCACTGACTTCGTGGGGGAGCCGCTCGACATATTCGGGCGTCCGGTCGAGGACCGGCGTCTCGTCATTTGCACCGGGCCGTGCTGCGACCGGGACGGACGGGCGACGGCGAATCTGGAAGCGCTGCGCGGACTGCTGATCCAGACCGGTCTCGGAGCCGAGACGATCGGCGTCGCCTCTTGCGTGCGCCGCAATTGCCTCGGCCAATGCTGCAGCGAGCCGCTCGCCCATGTGGCGCCGGACGATATCTGGTACCATGAGCTCACCGCGGAAAACCTGCTGCGCATTTTCGTGCAGCATGTGCTGAATCATCGGCCCGTCGCCGAGCTGGCGCTGCTGCTGGAGGATTGATCCCCCTACCCGCGGCCGAACAGCCAGAAGGCGAGACTGAGGAGGACGCTCACCAGCAGCGAGCTCGCCAGCGGGATGTAGATTTTGAAATTGCCGCGGTCGACGACAATGTCGCCGGGCAGGCGTCCGAGCCCCAGCCGCTCTCCGAGGAGCCACAGCAGCCCGACGAGGATCAGCACGGCTCCGGCGCCGATCAGCAGCTTCGGCATGACGACCTCCGCAGTCTCTCTCGCAGATAAGGGTTCTTCCGCAGATGAGGAGAGCATGACGCGCCCCGCCGACGATCCCTTCGACCTTCGCCGCTTCGTCGAGGCTCAGGCTCCGGTGATGGAGCGCGTTCTCGCCGAGCTGCGCGCCGGCCGCAAGCGCAGCCATTGGATGTGGTTCGTGTTTCCGCAGATCGAAGGGCTGGGCCGCAGCGCCATGGCGCAGACTTATGCGATTCACTCGGCCGCCGAGGCGCGCGCCTTTCTGGCGCATCCCCTGCTCGGCGACAGGCTGCGCGACTGCGTGCGCCTGGTTCTCGCCGCCGAGCGTCCGCTCGCCGCGATTTTCGGCGCGCCGGACGATGTGAAATTCCGCTCCTGCATGACCTTGTTCGCCGCCGCCGCGCCACAGGAGGCGCTGTTCACGGAGGCGTTGCGCCGGCTCTGCCACGGCGCGGCGGATCCGGCGACGCTGGCGCGGCTCGCCCTGCTCGACGACTCGGGCGCCGAACCGGCGCCCGAGCCACGCTCGTGATAATCAGAACTCGAAGCCCAGCGAACCGACGAAGCTGCGCGGCGCGCCGTAATAAGCGTTCGTTCCGGCGTCGGAATATTCGAAATATTTCGTGTCGCTGAGGTTCTTCACATTGAGCCGCGCCGTGACCTTGTGGCCGAGCACCTCGGTGCGATAGGCGGCCATGGCGTCGAAGCGGACATAGCCGGGCAGGATCCAGCTATTGGCGTCGTCGCCCCAGCGCCAGCTCATCGCATAGAGCCCGCCGCCGAGCTCGAAGCCCTCGCGGAGGCCCGGCGCCGTGTCCCATTTCGCCCAGAGATTGCCGACATGCGGCGCGACGCCGTTGAAGCCGTGGCCGCGGTTGCCATTGTCGTCCCGTGTCACCGTCGCCACGTCATAGGTGTAGCTGCCGATGAGGCTCAGATTTTCCGTCACCTGTCCGGCGAAATCGAGCTCCAGGCCCTCGCTCTCGACCTCACCGACCGCGATCATGAAGCCGGGGTTGGCCGGGTCGTTCTCCAGAATATTCTTGCGGCGCAGATTGAAATAGGTGGCCGAGGCGGTGACGCGCCCGTCGAGCCATTGCGACTTCAAGCCGCCTTCCCATTGCACAGCCGCCTCCGGGACCGGCGTCGCGCCGGTGCCGAGATTGGCGCCATTGCTCTGGCCGAAGGAGCGGACATAGCCGCCATAGACCGAGACATTGTCCATCAGCTGGTAGAGAACGGCCGCGCGCGGCGACAGCTTCGGCGAATCGGGAAGATGCAGGAGCGGATAGCCGGTGCAGGTCGGATAGCAGCGCGCGAGAAAGAAGCCGTAGGTCTCGGCCTGATCGACCTCCGACTTGTCCCAGCGTCCGCCGAGCAGAATATGCAGCTTGTCGTCGAAGAGCGAGATCTGATCCTGCGCATAGACGCCGAAGTCGCGGTCGCGCTCACGCCACGTATAATTTTGCGCCGCTTGATATTTGAGATTGTACAAAGTGGTGGTCAGATTGCCGCGCGTCGGCGTGTAGATGTCGAGCGGCGCGATGAATGGCACGCCGCCGATGTAGTTCTGCGGCCCCCAATTGTCGACATAGGAGAACCAGTCCACGCCGGCGAGCAGCTTGTGCCGCGTCGGCCCGATCTCCACGTCGCCGATCAGATTGAGATTGGTCGAGAGAATGTTGCGCTCGAGTGGGTTGAAGATGAACCGACGGCGGATCGTTCTCTCGTCGCCGAGGAAGGCTGTCGCGAGCATCGCCTGCGTTTCACGACTGTCGACATAATGGAAATTATTCGTGATCTTCCATTTGTCGTCGAAGCGATAGGTCCAGTCATAGGCGAAGACGCTGCGATGAACCGTATAGGGGAAATCCGACCACATGATCGGATCGCTGACGCTGAAATTGCGCGGCAGATCGAGCGGCCGATCGCCGATCACCGGGATCTGGCCGGAGCCGGCGGGAGTCGTCTGCTTTTTCTCGTAATGCTCGAACTGCGCGTTGAACTCGAAATTCTCGGTCGGTCGGAAGGTGAGGAACAGCGCCACGGCGCCATTGTCGCGATGGTCGAAATCGGTGAAGGAGTCGGCGCGGTCATAGGCGCCCATGACGCGGTAGAGCACCGTCTTCGCCTCGTCGACCGGCCCGCCGATGTCGAAGGTCGTGCGCGCGAGGCCGAAATTGCCGACCTGCTGCTGCACCGACGCGTGGAATTTCTCCTGAGGCTTCTTGGTCACCACATTGACGAAGCCGCCCGGCTCCATGCGCCCATAGAGAACGGAACTCGGCCCTTTGACGATCTCCACGCGGTCGGTGAAGGCGATCTCCTCGGACCCGAGGATGCCGCGCATCTGCAAGCCGTTCCTATAAGTGACGCCATTGCCGCTGTTGAAGCCGCGAATTCGATATTGGTCGTAGAAGGTGCCCGGCTGCGCCTGCACGCCCGACACATTCTTCACCGCCTCCATCGTGTTGAGGATCTGCTTGTCCTCGATCACCTCGCGCGGGACGATCTGCACGGCGACGGGCGTCTTCAGGAGCGGCGTGTCGGTCCTGGTGGCGGCGACAGTGCTGGAGCGGCGATAGCCGGTCTCCTTGCCGGGCTCCTGGCGGCCCGAGCCGCCCGCGCCATTCGCGGAACCGGCGCCGGCGATATCGATCGTCGGCAGAGCTTCCTGGGCGCGCGCCGCCGCGCAAGAGAGGGAAAGGGTGAGGGCGCCGAGGCAGACGCCGCGCGACAATTGTCCGAATTGCATGATGATCTCCTCGATGCGACGCGCAGCGCCGCCCGGGACCGAAGGATGGATTTGCGGCCGAAAAGCCGCGCTCGCTCGGTTCAGGAGAGGCGTGGAGGCGCGCGCGACGACCAGGAACTGGTCCAGCCCGTCGGCGGACGCGCCGGCGGCTCGGCGACGCGGGCCTCGGCGCTCTCTTCCGGCGCCGTGCGCGGCGCCGGAAGAGCCGGCCCGGGGACGACGCCGTCCAGGGCGGGATCGCTGTGGGAGATCGGGCAGAAGGCGCAATGATGATGTGCGGAGGGGCGCTCCGGCCGTCCGCCGCCATGGCCATCCTCCGCTCGGCAGAACTCGCCGGACATGGCGAGAGCCGCGCCCGCGGCCCCCGAGGCGAAGGCGACGCGCCCATCGGGCGACAGGACGAAGGCGAGAATCTGCACCAGGAAGGACAGTGCGGCGACGCAGGCCGAAAAGCGCGACGCGCGCGCAATTCCCCTGCCCTCCGCGTCCATTCCCGTCAGTCCGCTCATCATGCCTCGCCTGTGGCCGGATCGAAGCTTCCCGACCGCGTCGGAGAAGACGTCCCTGGTCGGACGTCGCACGCGGATGGTCACATCGGAATCTCGCGGCGCGGCGCCGCCACGAATTCCGCGGGACTGTGGCTTCGCTGCAACAGACGAGCCGGCGCTTGCCATTGAAAATGCGAGAGACAATAGTCGGACGCAGGCTCGGCTGCGGCCTTCGCGGTCGATCGAGAGCATCTCGCGCAGGGAGCGGCGTCCATGCGAATTCTGCTGGTCGAGGACAATCGGCGCCTCGCCGACCAGGTGGCGAAGCGCATGCGGAGCGCGGGCTTCGCCGTCGACCTCGCCGAAACGCTCGAGCTCGCGTCGGCGGCGCTCGCCGACCACCCCTATCCGATCGTGGTGCTCGACCGCCGGTTGCCGGACGGCGATGGTCTCGCCATGGTGGCCGAGGTCCGCCACCGGCATCCGGCGAGCCGCGTGCTCATCCTGACTGCGCTCGACACGGTCGACGACCGCATCGCCGGTCTCGACGCCGGGGCGGACGATTATCTGGTCAAGCCCTTCGATCTCGAGGAGCTGATGGCCCGCATCCGCGCCAATCTGCGGCGCGCGGTCGACGACGGCGCGCCGCCGGTCACGGTCGGCGCGCTGACCTTCGATCTGTCGACGCGCATGGTCTCGGTCGCCGGACGTCCGGCGCTGTTTCACAATCGCGAGCTGGCCTTGCTCGAGTCCTTGATGCGGCGCGCCGGAGTCATCGTGCGCCGAGACACGCTGATGTCGGAAATCTGGGGATTCGACGACGATGTCCACCCCCACGCTCTGACGATGCTCGTCGGCCGCCTGCGGGTCCATCTGGACGAGATGGAGGCGGGCGCGCAGATCCACTCGGCGCGCGGCGTCGGCTATATGATCGCCGCGAGAGGAAAATGAGCCGCGCTCCCTCGCTGACGGGTCGTCTCACCTTCATCATCCTGCTCGTCGAATTCGTCGGCGCCTTCGTCGCCTTGTCGACCTCCTACTCCCTCGAGCTCTTGGGACTGGTCGGCAATCGGGACATGCTGATCTCGGATTATGCGATCAACCATGTTCACCGCCTCGTCGTCGACTCGCTGACACGGGACGAGACGGGCGCGCTCGGCGTCGCGCCGACGGCGGCGCTGCGCTCGCGCCTTTCGCGCACGCCGAGCCTGCAATTCGCCGTGTTCGAGGCGCTGGATCGCCCGGCCCTGCCCGGCTCCTCGGCCGAGCTCTCGGCGCTGCTGAAGCACGACGGGGCGCTGAAGAGCCGCGGCCAGCGCTTCGCCATCGCCGCCAGGCCAGGACGCGACGGCAGAGGCTATCTGATCGTCGACGAGACGCCCCACGGCCGCCTGCTCGTCGCCGCCAGCGGCTATGACATCGAATGGTCCGACTGGTTCTATCTGCTGAGCGACGACATCGGCTTCACCGGCGCCTTCGTCCTCGTCGTCGCGCTCGCCTCCGCGGCGGCGACCTGGCGCGGCGTGAGAGACGCGCTGGCGCCCTTGCGCCGCATCGCCGCCGACGCCCGCGGCATCGACATGTCCTCGCTCGGCCAGGGCGTCGATCCGACCGGAGCCCCTGCGGAGGTGCGGCCGGTCATCGACGCGATGAACGAGGCGCTGGCGCGGCTCGACGCGAGCGTCATGCGCATGCGTCGTTACACGGCCAACGCCGCTCACGAGCTGCGCACGCCGCTCGCCATTCTGCGCGCGCGGCTTCAGAACGAGGAGGAGCCGAGCTTCAAGGCCGATCTCGAGCAGGACACGCGGCAGCTGCAGGCGATCGTCGAGCAGATGCTGATCGCCGCCCGGCTCGGCGAAGGGCAGGTCTCGCTCGAGGAGGAGGTCGATCTCGCCGAAACCGTGTGGAGCGTCGTCGCCGGCCGCGCGCCGCTCGCGATCCGCTGTGGACGTCAGATCGAATTCGAGACCATAGGCGCGCCCTCTTTCGTCCGCGGCAATGCGCGCGCCATCGCCTCCGTCATCGGCAATCTCGTCGACAATGCGCTGCGCGCCGAGCCGGAGGGCGGCGTCGTCCTCGCGCGCGTGGCCGACGCGACGGTCGAGATCATCGATCACGGAGACGGGGTGGCGCCGACGGATCGCGAGGCGATCTTCGAGCCGTTCTGGCGCAAGAGCGAAGCCACGCCCGGAACCGGCCTCGGCCTCGCGGTCGCCAAGGAGCTGATGGACAAGATGAGCGGACGCATTTTCGTCGACACGACGCCGGGCGGCGGCGCCACCTTCAGGCTGTCGTTCCCCGCAACGCCGAAACGCGCCGGCCCCATCGCCTGAGATCAGAAGGACGAGGGGCGCTCGATGACGCGAGTGCGCGGCGCGAGCGCGCGGACGAGGAGGGCGAGCACGGCGAGAGCGCAGAGCGCGGCCAGTATGGCCAGCGCCCAATCTCCGATATTGGCCGAGCCCGGTGACTGAATCACCGACTGCACCGCTCCGACGCCCTTCTTCCAGACACAGCTCGTCGCTTCGCAGAACGCCATCTCGGCGAGCGGCTGATCGCACGGATCCATCGTCTCGTTCCCTTTTCGCCTTGCGGATTTAGCTAGGCGGAGCCGACCGGACTTCAATCCTCGCGCGCAGCGACGGGAGATTTCGACGGCGAGGCTCGAGCAGCGACTCGCGCCGGGCCCGAGTAGCGCGCCGAAAAGTAGAATTCGCCGAGTCGAGACCAGCGACGCGCGCGCCGCACGCGATCAATATCCTCATGTCGAGCGAATCTTCTCGACAATCACTAAGTAGTCGCGCACTCTAGCGGGGTTCAGTGATTCCGTTCATCCTGACGCGGGCTCCATTCGTGAGCTCGATTCGCCCGACGAACGCTGTCGCCGCCCGATCTTCCCCATTCTGCACCCGCGCCGGAGACCCATGCGCCGCCCGATTCGCCCCTTCGTCACGGAATATAAAACGCGTTCGGCCAAGCCCGCGTCGCGCGGCGCCGCCGAGGACGCCGCCCCCGAGCCGACGCCGCGCTTCCTCGAGGCGCCCCCTCCGCCGCCGCCGCGCCTCCGCGAGTCCGAGGACAGCTATGAGGCGGCGATGCGCGCCGCGGACCTCGTCTTCGGCAAGAAGGTCGTCGTTCCGCCGCTCGCCCCGCAGCCGGAGATTGCGCCCGATCCCGAGCCGATCCTGGCGGAAGCCGTGGCGCTCTTCGTCGCCCAGCCCGCTCCGGTCGAAGCTCCCGCCCCTCGGCCCACCGGCCGCATTCTGCCCAGCCTCATCGAGGTGGAGGTCGCGCCGCCGCACGAGCCCGAGCCGCCGCCGCGCAAGCGCGGACGTCCGCGCAAGACGCCCGCGCCGGCGCCAGCCGCCGAGCAGGAGGCGGAGATCGCTATCGCCGTCGCCATCACGCCGGCCCCACGCAAGCCGCGCCGCCCGGCCTCCGCGCCCGCGCCGCGCCCGACCTTCGCCGCGATCGAGGAGCTGGACCTCGAAGCCGAGCTCGACGACGAGATCGTGATCGATCTGGACGAGGACGAAGAGCCGACGGCCGAGACGCCGCGCCGCGTCAGCCGCATTCAGGCGCGATGGGTGCGGCGGACGGAGCTGATGGCGGGAGAGCGGTGGAAGCGCCGCCTGCCGACTTCGTCTCGACTGCGGTGACCCCGCCCGGCGTCGCCGCGACCGATCTTCGGCTCGACCTCGGCTGCGCAAACTTCTTGCCCATCGCCACGATCGGCGTCATATACTGCGTGCGATGACAGACTCTCAGGAAGCCAAGCTCATCGAGGCCTTGAAAAAGGTCGACGCCCATGGGGACATCGCGCCCCCCCATGTGCAGGACCCTATGACCATGGCTCTGCGTCAGCGCGCCATTCAGAACGATCTGATGCGCTGGGACGACAGTCGTGGCCGCTATGTGCTGACCGGCACCGGCCGCACGCGCATCACAGCGCGCAACCGAACGCCCGGCGCGGTGCTGCGCTTCCGCCGCCGCGACGAGATCGACGGCGCGCCGCAGCGCAAGGCGGACTGACGGGCCGATCGGACGCTCATGTCTGCAGGTGGCGCAGGACGCAGTCCGCGCGCAATTCGACAGTCGATTTCGGAATGATCACCATTTCGTAGCCGAGCGCTGGATAGACCTGCGTCAACCGTTGGAATTCGGCAACCGCCTCCTCGAATCCGTGCCGCCGTTCGCTGTCGCTCGCATAGATCTCGGGCCATGGCGGCGTCATGAACACGCGGCGATGATAGCGATGCGCGGCCCCCAGAGAGGTCAGCGCTGGAGTTCCCGCGAAATGCTCCAGCGCCGCCGCAGCGTCGATCAGCCCCCGATCGAAAAACACCCACCCGTCCCGAGAGTCCCGAGAAGCCGCGGAGGAACGGTCGGCCAGCGCCATATCGATGGCGCGGCGCGCGAACGCCGCGCCGTTCGTCCAAGGCAGCGCCGCGCCGTCGCCGGCGAGCTCCTGCTCGACAATTCTGCGCCCCGGCTCCTCGACGACGGCATAGCCGCGTCGGGCCAGCTCCAGGAGCAGCGTCGACTTTCCGCCGCCGGAGCAGCCGGAAATCACGACAAATCGATCCATTCCCCTCCCCGCCGCGGTCAGTCGCCGCCGTTCTTCTCCCGCTCCTCGGCCGCGTGATATTTGGCGGCGATCTCTTTCAGATCGACGCGCGTCGGCGGCAGCTTCAGCTTCATCTCCTCGAGCGTGTCGACGACGATGCGCGAGATCACGAGATCGCGATACCATTTGTGATTCGATGGAATCACGAACCAGGGCGCATGCTTCGTGCTGGTCGCCTCCAAGGTCTCCTCATAGGCCTTCACATATTGCGGCCAAAATCCGCGCTCCGTATAGTCGCTCTCGCTGATCTTCCAATTGCGCGCCGGATCGTCGAGCCGCTGCTTGAAGCGCGCGAGCTGCTCCTGCGGGCTGATGTGTAGATAGAATTTCAAGATGCGCACATCGCCGTCACGGCCGAGCAGATGCTCGAAGGCGTTGATCTCGTCATAGCGTTTCGACCAGACGTCGCGCGGAACGAGACCATGCACGCGCACGACGAGCACATCCTCGTAATGCGAGCGGTTGAAGATGGTCACATGGCCGCGCGGCGGCGCCTGCGCATGCACGCGCCAGAGGAAGTCATGCGATTGCTCGAGCGGCGTCGGCTGCTTGAAGCAGGCGACGGTGACGCCTTGCGGATTCATCCCCGAGAACAAATGCCGGATCGTGCCGTCCTTGCCGCCGGCGTCGAGCGCCTGCAGCACGATGAGCAGCGCCTGCGCGCCATCGGCGTAGAGCAGATATTGCGCTTTCGCCATGCGCGCGACATGCTCCTCGATCTTGGGCAGCGCCTCGTGATGCGATTTGTGCTTGCCGGTGTCGGACGGATCGAAATCGGCGAGACGGACTTTCGCGCCTGGCGCGATCTGATATCGACTCCAATCCATTGTCCCCTCCTCAGGATCTGACGGGCGCGGCGACCGGATGCGGCGCCAGCGGCCGATGCACGATCTCGACGCTCTTGGCCTCGCGCGTCGTGCGCCCGTCGGCGAAGCGCTCGCAGATGCGGCGCACGAAGCCGAGAACGAACATGAAGGCGAGGCAATATAGCCAGACGAGGCCGATGAGCCGCAACGGAATCGCCGGCACGAGCCAGCCGAACCAGCACAGCGCCACGGCGAGGATCTGCGTGATCACAATGGCGAAGAACAGCTTGGCGGCCGGGAACGGCGGCAGGAAGAACCAGCGCTCGGTGCGCGTCACCAGCAGCAGCAGATGGCCGCCGACGACGAGTTGCAGGAACATCATCGTCTGCAATTGCTGCGGCGTCGAGATGCCGAGCAGCGCCTGCGCCGACGGATGCGAGAGCGCGCGCACGCCGATCAGCAGCAGGCCGAAGGATTCGAGCACGCAGAACATGCCGAGCACGCTGGACACGCCGAGCAGGCGCGGCATGCGCCAGCGGATCGGCGTGCGGCTCACCGGCGTGTTGTCATAGGCGATGGTCATGATCGGCCCGTCGTCGAGCAGCGACAGCACGACGATCATCGCCGTCGTCAGCGGCGTGAAGTCGAGAAATATGGTCGAAAGCACCACGACGAACATGATGTCGATGGTGAGCGCGACGCGATAGAGCGTGTAGCTCTCGATGCGGCCGAAGATGCGCCGCGCCTCGTCGATCGCGCTATCGATCACCGAAAGGCCCGGCGCGGTGAGGATCAGCGCCGCGGCGCCACGCGCGGCGTCGGTCGCGCCGGAGACGGCGACGCCGCAATCGGCCTGCTTCAGCGCCGGCGCATCATTGACGCCGTCGCCGGTCATGGCGACGAGATGGCCGCGCTTCTGCAGCGCCTTGACGATCGCATATTTGTGCTCGGGAAACACCCGGGCGAAACCGTCGGCGCGCTCCACCGCCTCGGCGACGTCGGGCGGCAGATTGTTCGGATCGAAATCCTTCGGGAATATGTCGGCGGCGGAGATGATATTGTCGCCGAGGCCGAGCTGCCGCGCGGTCTCCTTGGCGATGGCGGTGTCGTCTCCGGTCACCATCTCGACCCGTAATCCTTTTGCGCGCGCGGCTGCGATCGTCGCCTTGGAATCATCGCGCGGCGGATCGAACATCGGCAGCACGCCGAGCACATCGAAGCTCCGGCCGCCGTCCTGCGACCGCGCGACGGCGAGCGCACGCGAGCCCTTGGCGGCGAGGTCGGCGACGATCGCCGCGACTGCGGCGGCGACATGGGGCGAAGCCGAAGCGAGCTGAACGATCGCCTGCGGCGCGCCCTTGGCGACGATGAGCGTCTTGCCGTCGGGCGCGACGAGGCGCGCCTCGGTGCGCTTCGTCACCGGATCGAAGGGCGTGTATTTCTCGAGCCTGTATCCGTTGGTCGCATGCTTGTCGGCGAGCGCGTCGATCACCGCCATGTCGATGGCGTCGCGATCCTCGGCGCGCGAGGCGAGCGCCGCGGCGAGAATGCAGTCCTGCGCGTCCTGTCCCTGCACCAAGATCGGCTCGCTCACCGAAAGCTGGTTCTTCGTGAGCGTGCCGGTCTTGTCGGAGCACAGCACATCGACGCCAGCCATCTCCTCGATCGCCGAGAGCTTCGACACGATGGCCTTTTGTTTCGACAGCGCCAGCGCGCCGAGCGCCATGGTGATCGAAAACACCGCCGGCATCGCCACCGGAATGGAGGCGACCATCAGCACCAGCACGAATTGCAGGATGGAGAGCGCGTCGGACAGTCCCCAATCGTCCACGACGACGAGGTCGCGATAGACGCGCACGATCACCATGATCAGCGCGAGAGCGACGGCGATCACCATCAGAAAATCGCCGATCTCGAACATCGCCTTCTGCGCATGGCTCACCGCGCCCGCGCCTTCGACGAGGCTCGCCGTGCGGCCGAAGAAGGTGCGCGCGCCGGTGGCGATGACGACGCCGGTCATCTCGCCCTGCTTGACGATGCTGCCGGAATAAGCGAGGTCGCCGCCCTTCTTGGCGACGGGAAGGGATTCGCCGGTCAGCGCCGCCTGATCGATCGAGACATAATCGCCGCCGACGAGCCGAATATCGGCGGGCACGACGACGCCGAGCCTGATCTTCACGATGTCGCCGGGCACGAGCCCCGACGCCGGCGCCGTGCGCCACGCGCCCTCGCGCAGCAGCGTCGCCTCGGGCGCGAGGCCCTTCTTCAGCGCCGCCAGCGCATTGGAGGCCTTGCGGTCCTGCCAGGCCTCCAGCGCGGCGTTGAACAGCAGCAGCGCGATGATGATGGAGAAATCGCCCCAATGGCCGATGATGGCGGAGACGATCGCGGCCGCCTCGATCATATAGGCCATGGGGCCGGCGAAATAGCGCATGAGCTTGCGCAGCAGCGAGACACGCTTCTCGGTGAGCGCATTGGGCCCGAAGATCGCGAGGCGCTTGCGCGCCTCGGCCGCGGAAAGACCCTCGGCCGCCTCGACGCCGAGCGTCGTCAGCAGCTCGTCGATCGGCATCTTCTCGAGCTCGGGACCGCGAATCTGCCGATGATTGACGTCCTGTCGAGGCGGTCGGTTCGGCGAAAGCATGGACGCTCTCCCTCGCGCGCGAAGCGCATTGCGGCGATCGGCCGGGCCGCGCCGTTCGTTGGTTGGCGTCGATCAGAAATAGCGCGGCCGACGCCACAAAATAGCCTTCGCGAAATGGTGAACGCGCGTCGCGGCTCGTTTACCATCGCAGGGACGAATCGCCGGAGCATTCCGAACGGAACGCGCTCCAGCGAAGAATGCGAGAGTGGAGGAGTGTCGGGTGACGCGTGCGGCGATCGAGCTCGTTCCCGAATCGGGGGTCATCCGCCGCGACGGCCGCTTCGAAGCGCAATCCGACGAGCCCTGGCTGCGGATCGAGGCCGAATTCCCCCGCAGCCCCTTCGTCGAGATCGTGTTCCGCGCGAGCCTCGTCGACGACCCCGTGCGCCCGGTCCTGCGCTTTTCCACGCCTTCCGGCGCGATCGAGCGAATTCTTCCCGGGCCGGTGGCGGGCGCCGGCGTCTGGCGCGGCGCGCTGCCGAAGGGAACGCACGCCGTCTCCATCTCGCCGACGACCCGCACAGGGCCATTCGCCTTCGAGATCGAGACGATTCGCGCCGTGTCGCTCGGCGAGATGCTGGCCCGCGTCTGGCGGCGCAAGCCGGGCAAGCTCTGGTCCTTCTTCCTGCCGACCCTGTTCGGCTATGCGGCCGAAGCGGAGAACGCGCTCGACTGGGCGACCAATTCCGAGCCGGTCGAGCAATTCGAGGCCTTTCTGGCGCGCCGCGAGCGCGCCTTCGAGCCGGCGGCGATCGATGCGCCGCGCTGCGACTGGAGCCGCGGCCCGGTCTTCGCAATATTCGTTCTCGCCGAAGGCCACACGCCGGAGGAGTTGACGCGCACGCTCGACTCGATCGCCGCGCAGCTCTACCCGCGCCTGCGGCTCGTCGCCGTGACGCGAGAGGCAAAGACGCTCGCCCTCCCCGCAGACGCCGATTTCGTCTGCCGCCTGCGCGCGGGCGACACGCTCGCGCCCCATGCGCTCGCCTGCCTCGCCGAGGCCGCCGCGCGCGCGCCGCAGGCGCGGCTGTTCTATGTGGATGAGATCATCCGCACGCCCGAGGGTCGACGGCCGAGCTTCAAGCCGGGCTGGAGTCCGGAGTTCGAACGCGCCCGGCCCTGGCTCGGCCGCGGCCTCTTCGTCGCCGCGGCGTCGCTCGCCGCGCGCGAATGGCCCAACGAGGATGCGCTCGCCGAGGCGATGCGCGGCGCCGCGCTCGGGCTCGAGCCGCGGCAGGTCGTCCAGCTGCGTCGCTGGCTGCTGACCCACGACGCCGAGGGAGCGAGCCCGAAGGCTTCTGAGCCACGCCCGGACCGCGAGCCTTCAGGCTCGCTCGTCACGCCGACGCCCTCGGCCTCGATCATTCTGCTGACGCGCGATCGACCGGAACTGCTCGGCCCCTGTCTCGACAGCGTGCTGAGCCTCTCCACCCACCCCGATTTCGAGCTCGTCGTCGTCGACAATGGCAGCCGTCGCGCCGATACGCTGGCGATTTTGGCGAAGGCCGAGCAGGACGCGCGCGTGCGCGTGCTGAAACGGCCCGGACCTTTCGATTTCGCCGCCTTCAACAATGAGGCGGCGGCGCAGACGAAGGGCGAGGTCCTGGTCTTCCTCAACAATGACACCATCGTGCTCTCGCCCGATTGGCTCGAGCAGCTGACGCGCCCCGCCCTCGCGCCGGCGACGGGCGCGGTGGGCGCCTTGCTCACCTTCCCGGATGGCCGCGTGCAGCATGCCGGCGTGGTGATCGGCATCGGGCAGGACGCGGGCCATTTCGGCGCGCTGGTCGCGCCCGAGGCGCCCTGCTGGCTCGACCGCACCCGCCATCCCCACGAGACGACGGCGGTGACCGCCGCCTGCATGGCGGTGGAGCGCCGCAAGTTCGAGGCGGTCGGCGGCTTCGACGCCGCCAATCTGCCGATCGAGTTCAACGACGCCGATCTCTGCCTGCGTCTCGCCGAGCGCGGCTGGACCAATCTCTATGTCCCCGCGGCGTGTCTCATTCACCTCGAATCCGCCTCGCGCGGCTCGGCGATGTTCCGGCCGATGAGCGTCTATGCGCGCTCACGCGAGTATTTCCGCGCGCGCTGGCGCAAGGTCATTCGCGACGATCCCTTCCATCACCCCGGCCTGTCGCTCTATGCGCGGCATGTCGCGCTCTGGTGACGCAGATGCAGCGGCCGATCGTCTATGACGCGACCCATCTCGTCTCGCGCGGGCGCGCCATCGGCGCGGCCGGCATCGGCGGCGTCGATCTCTCCTACGCCCGCCATTTCGCCGCGCATGAGCGCTTCGCCTGCGGCGTGCATTACGGCTATCCGCGGCCACATGTTTTCTCGCGCGAGCGTGTCGCGGCTCTGCTCGCCGAGATCGCTCCGGCCGAAGACGCCGAAGATGGCTGGCCGGCGCTGCGGGAGTGGCTCCTCGGGAATGAGGAGACGCCGATCGCGCCGAGAGCGGCCGCGCGAGGCTCGCGATTCGGCGATCTGTGGCGACAGACGCGCCGGCGTCTCGCCAATGACGAGCCGCATGTCGTTCCACCGTCGGCGATCTATCTCAACATCGCCCAGCACGCCTGCGAGTTCCCGCTGCTGTTCGACTGGCTGGCGCGGCGGCCCGATGTGCGGTCCGTGTTCTTCGTCCACGATCTGCTGCCGCTCGATCGTCCGGAATTCTTCCGTCCCGGCTATGAGCGCCTGTTTCGCCGGCGGCTCGACACGATCCTGCGCCACGCTTGCGCGCTGATCACGACGACCCATGTCGTCGCCGAACGGCTGCGCCGCGAGTTCTCGGCGCGCGACACTCGGCCTCCGCCCATTCACGTGCAGCCTCTCGCCTCCTCGCTCGGGCTCGCGGACGCCGCCGACGATCACGACGATGCGCTCGCCGAAAGCGCCTATTGCGTCGCCGTGTCGACGCTGGAGCCGCGCAAGAATCACCTGCTGCTGCTCAATGTCTGGCGCGCGCTCGCCGCTTCTGGCGCACCCTGCCCCAAGCTCGCGCTGGTCGGCGGCCAGGGCTGGGAGAATGAGCAGACGCTCGACATGCTGCGCCGCTGCGACGCGCTGCGACGCCATGTCCGCCACGTCCATGGGCTGTCCCCGCAGAGCCTGCGCCGCCTCGTCGCCAACGCCGACGCACTCTTGATGCCGAGCTTCGCCGAAGGCTATGGCCTGCCGGTCGTCGAGGCGCTGTCGCTGCACACGCCCGCGATCGTCTCCGACATCCCGGTTTTTCGCGAGGTCGCGCAGGGGCGCGCCGTGTATCTGTCGCCGATCGACGGCAAGGGCTGGAAGGAGGCGATTCTCGCCGTCGCCGATCGACGCGGGCCGCGCCGTCTCGCCGCGGTCGCGGCGGCGCGCACTTTCGTCCCGCCGCGAGCAGCGAGCTATTTCGCCGGCATAGAGGCGTTTCTGGACAGCCTCTGATTCTACTGTGTCACAACAAGCACGCGATCATCCGAGGAGCGTCATTGCGAGGAGCGAAGCGACGAAGCTATCCAGAGCCGCCACGAAATATCGGAAGATGCCGCTCGACGGCTCTGGATTGCTTCGTTTCGCTCGCAATGACGAGCCACATTTTCGTTGGGATGCGTCAAAAACAGTAGAACCACGGGTCTGCTTCTTCGAATTTGATGGGCTTTGAAGAGCGAGCCCGAAGGCTCGCGATCCAGGCGCCACCAAACGAAAAAGCCCGGCCGCAAGGGCCGGGCCTCGAAAGTCGTTCGCGACGAGGGCTCAGTATTTCGCCATGAGCGGCGCCGATGGCTCGCACAAGTCGAAATGATAGTTGAGGCCCATGCGCGCGACATGTCCGTCGAAGCGCGTCTTCACCACCGGCGTGCTCGCATAGAGACCGGCGAAGGACAGGGCAGACCCCTGATAGGTCACGCTGCCGAGGTCGTAATAGAGATATTCGAGCTTCACGCTCCACTTCGGCGCGAGCAGCCACTCGAGACCGCCGCCAGCGGTCCAGCCGACGCGCAGATCCGAATAGCCGCCGAAAGAGCCGAAGGACGGAGCGAAAGGCAGATTGGCCTGGCCGATCGTGACCGTCGAGCCGACCTCGCCGTAAGCGAGACCGCCCGTGGCGTAGAGCAGCAAGGTCGGAGCGGCGAGGAAGCCGACCCGGCCGCGCATCGTGCCGAGATAGTCGAGACGCTTGGTGGTTGTCGTATCGGAGGCGACGACTCCGAGGAAGCCGGCCGGGATGCCGAGGCCGGAGTTCTTCGCCGTGCTGCGCGAGCCGGCGACGCCTTGGATATCGGCTTCGAGGCCGAGCACGAAGGAAGGCGAGGCCTGGAAATTATAGCCGATCTGGCCGCCGCCGAGGAAGCGGGCGTCATCGGACGGATAGCTTCCGGTCGCCAGCGCCGCGGAGGTCGCGAGATTCGGGCCGAGGCCTGGGACGGCGAAGCCGGGAATGGCGTTGGTCTTGGTCGCGTCGCCGCCGAAGGTCGCGCCGGCGTTGATGCCGACATAGAAGCCGTTCCACAGCGGCGGCGGAGGCGGCGGAGGAGCCATGGGCAGTCCGCGCGACGGCAGATCGGCCGCAACGGCGGAGCCGACGGTCAAGGCGGCGGCAAATGCGGCGGCGGGAAGGAGTGAGGTCTTCATAAAGATCGCCCTTTCGACAAGAATCGACGCGCGCGCCGCCGCGTCTCAGCGCAGAGCGTCGATTCGGATTACGCATAATCAGGAAAAGCGCCGCCGACTCGCTACATTGCACGCCGCGCTCACAGGACGAGCTTTACAATATCAGGGTAAATTGCAGGTTAAGGCGCTGCGGCGACGTCGATGAACGCCGATTCGACGCGCGTCGAAACGCAAAAAGCCCGGCCTCTCGGCCGGGCTTTTTTTGGATCGATCCTCGATAATCCTTGTCGAACGCCTCGACGTCGGATCAGAACTTCGCAACCACCGGCGCCGGGGGCGTGAACAGGTTGAAGTGATAGTTCACGCCGGCGCGGACCACATGGCCCTTGAAGCTGCTGGAGACGGTCGTCGCGCCGACATTGACGCCCTGGAAGGCGAGCGTGTTGGAGGCGCTGGCCCGGCCGAGGTCGTAATAGAGATATTCGGCCTTCGCGCTCCACTGCGGCATGAACAGCCATTCGACGCCGCCGCCGGCGGTCCAGCCCACTCGCGTGTCGGAGAAGCCGACAGTCGCCGAGCCGGTCGCGCCGTTGAGCCCCGTCTGCGTGACGGTGGCGTTCAGATTGGCCTGGCCATAGGCGACGCCGCCCGTGCCATACAGCAGCAGCGTCGGCGAGATGAGATAGCCGGCCCGGCCGCGCACCGTGCCGAGATAGTCTAGCTGCTTGGAGGCCGTGATCGCGGAGCTGACCGGCGTGACGAAATTGCCGACCGTCGCCGAGCTGTTGCTGCCGCCGACGCCCTGGATGTCGGCCTCGACGCCCACGACGAAGGTCTGGCCGAACTGATAATTATAGCCGATCTGGCCGCCGCCGATGAAGCCGTCGTTGCTGGTCGCGAGCGCGCCGCTGCCGCTGGCGCCGACCGCCCAGATATTGGCCGGGGAATTGACGAGAACATTGCCGCGCTCGTCCCATGTGTAGCCTGCGTTGAGGCCCACGTAGAACCCGCTCCAGAGCGGCGGCGGCGGCGGAGGGGGCAGCATCGGCGCCATCTTCTTCGACGGAAGGTCGGCGGCGAGCGCCGAGCCGGCCGCGGTCAGCGCGAGCATTGCAGCAGTCAGAAAAATTCTCATGACAAGGCCTCATTCGATCCGCCGCCCGAGCCCTTACGGGATCGGAAAGATTTCATCGCTCCCGCATCAAGGAAGCGCCATATTTCGCAAAAGACGTACGGAGAATTACCAGACGCGTCAACAGCCCCTCGCCCGGCCCAAACGCTCCGCAGGCACTTTGCCGGCCACTGTGTCAAATCTGCAACAGGGGGCCGATCGACCCCGCCCCGTGACTTTCACGCGGCGAAATGGCAATAGTCTCCCCCGCCGGCGACGCCGGAGCTCGCAGCGGAACGCCGCTCGGGCCTCCATGAAGACGCAGAATCACTCGCGGGAGCGCGGGATCCTGCCGAGCGATCGGAGCCTCTTTCCATGTCGATCTTCGAATCGGTCCGCAAATCGCTCGTCCCGGTTCATCCCGAAGGCTATATTTTCATTGCCGCCTTCGCCATCGCCGCGCTGCTGCTGCATTGGATCTCGGCCACGCTCGGCTGGATCGGCTTCATCGCCACCGGCTGGTGCGTCTATTTCTTCCGCGACCCGCAGCGCCTGACGCCGCTGCGCGAGGGGCTCGTGGTCGCGCCGGCGGATGGCGTCGTCTGCTCCATCGGCTTCTTCCTGCCGCCGCCCGAGCTCGGCCTCGGTGCCGAGCCGCTGCAGCGCGTCTCCATCTTCATGAGCGTTTTCGACGTGCATGTGAATCGCGCGCCGATCACCGGCCGCGTCGTGAAAGTCGCATATAAGCCGGGCATCTTCCTCAACGCCGATCTCGACAAGGCGAGCGAGGACAATGAGCGCAACGGCATCATCATCGAGGCGCCGTCGGGCCGCTATGGCGTCGTGCAGATCGCCGGGCTCGTCGCGCGCCGCATCGTCTGCTTCGTGCAGGAGGGCGAGCCGATCGGCGTCGGCGATCGTTTCGGCCTCATCCGTTTCGGCTCGCGCGTCGACGTCTATATGCCGGTGACCGTGAAGCCGCGCGTCGCCGTCGGCTCGCGCGCCATCGCCGGCGAGACAATTCTCGCCGACGTGACCTCCACCGCCGCGCCGATGAGCTTCAAGGCCGGCTGAACCAGCGGACGACCGATGAACGCGTCTCTAGGCGACAGGCCCGACGACCGAAACGAACTCACGCCCTCCGAGCGGCGGCGTCTGCGCTTTCGCGCGATACCTCTTCGCATCGTTCTGCCCAATCTCGTCACGCTGCTGGCGCTGTCGATGGGCCTCACCGCCATTCGCTATGCGACCGAGGGCAAGTTCGACACCGCCGTGACCGCTGTGATCGCCGCCGCCGTGCTCGACGGTCTCGACGGCCGCCTCGCGCGCGCGCTGAAGGGAACGTCGCGCTTCGGCGCCGAGCTCGATTCGCTCGCCGATTTCGTTGATTTCGGCGTCGCCCCGGCGCTGCTGCTGTGGCTGTGGTCGCTGCATGAGATCAAGGGGCTCGGCTGGTTCGCGGCGCTCGCCTTCGCCATCGCCTGCGCTTTGCGCCTCGCACGCTTCAATGTGACGGTGGATCAGCCCGGCCGCCCGGTCTGGCATTCGGACTTTTTCGTCGGCATGCCGGCGCCGGCCGGCGCCGTCACCGTGCTGCTGCCCCTCTATCTGCATCTCTCGGTCGCCGAGCTGCCCGGCTCGAAGCCCTTCGTCGCCTTCTACATCGTCTATGTGCTGGCCATCGCTTTGCTGATGGCGAGCCGCATCCCTCATTTCTCGGGCAAGCGCATCGGCCGCATTCCGCGCGATTCGGTGATCCTGGTCCTGTTCGGCGTCGGCGTCTCGGCGCTGCTGCTCGCCATCTACCCGATGGAGAGCCTGATCCTCGCGAGCCTCGCCTATCTCGCCGCCATTCCCTTCGGCGTGAAGCGCTACAACGAGCTGGCGAAGGCGGAGGCGGAGAAGACGGCGAGCGCATGATGCGCGCCGCCACCGAGAGTCAGCGCCGCTGATTCTTCTCCGCGATGTCGAGGATGCGTCGCTGCTGGCGGCTGCGCGCCGCGTCGATCAGCATCTGCCCCGCCCAGCGATAGACATTGCGCTCGCGCACGCGCTGGCGCATCAGCCGCATGCGCTCGCGCTGCTCATTGGCGGGAATGCGCAGCGCCATGCCGATCGCCTCGGCCATCTCCTGGATGTTGTATGGATTGACGATCAGCGCCTCGGCCATCTCGCGCGAGGCGCCGGTGAAGCTCGACAGCACCAGCACGCCCTGCTCGTCGTCGCGCGAGGCGACGAACTCCTTGGCGACGAGATTCATCCCGTCATGCAGGCTGCTGACGATGCAGAGATCCGCCGCGCGAAATAAACCGAACACTTCCGCCGGCTCGTGATGGCGGATGACGAGCCGGATCGGCCGGTAGGACTCGTCGCCGTGGCGGGCGTTGATCTCGCGCGCCAGTTCTTGCGCCTCGCTCTGCAGCCGGCTGTAGGTCGGCAAGCGGCTGCGCGTCGGCGCTGCGGCCTGCACGAAGACGAAACGCCCTTTCAGCGAGGGATCGAGCGTCAGCAGCAGATCCACCGCCTTCATGCGGTCGAGAATGCCCTTGGTGTAATCGAAACGCTCGATGCCGACCGCGAGCATCACATCGCTCGCGAGCCCGAGGGAGCGGCGCGTCTGCAACCGGCACTCCTCGACGCTCGGCTGCGCCGCGAGCGCCTTCGGCGGCCAGTCGATCGAGATCGGATAGGCGCGCACGAAGGTCTCATGGCCTCCGAGAGTCACCGTCCCATGCTCGCGGTCGATGCGGCTCTCGACGAAGCGATCGACCGTCTCGAAGAAGTTGTTGCAGTGAAAGCGCGTGTGAAAACCGAGAATCGTGCAGCCGAGCAGACCCTCGATGATGCGCTCCTTCCACGGACAAATGCCGAAGGTCTCGGCGTTGGGCCAGGGAATGTGCCAGAAAGCGATGATGGTCGCCTTGGGCAGCCGCTCGCGGATCATGCGTGGGGCGAGCGCGAAATGATAATCCTGCACCAGCACGATCGGATCATCGGTCTGCGCCTCGCGCGCCACCGCTTCGGCGAAGCGCTCGTTGATCTTCTCATAGGCGCGCCAATCCGCCTCGCGGAACACCGGCCGCACGAAAGCGATATGGCAGAGCGGCCACAGCCCTTCGTTGGCGAGGCCGTAATAATAGCCGTCCTGCTCCTCCTCGCTGATCCAGATGCGGCGCAGCGAATAGGCCGGCGCCTCGGGCGGCACGGCGATGCGGTCGCGCTCGTCGACGGTCTCGCGATCGGCGTCGCCGCTGCCATGCGCGATCCATGTGCCGCCGCAGGCGCGGATCACCGGCTCCAGCGCCGAGACCAGCCCGCTCGCCGGCGTCTGCACGACGACGCCGCCATCGGAACGATTGTGGATGTAAGGCTCGCGATTGGAGACGATCAGCACCTCGGCGCCGGGCAAAGCCTCGCGCAGGAGATTTTGCAGCGTCGCCGGCGACCATTCGATCTGCCCGGTCTCGATCGGCACGCGGCCGACCTCGGCCTCGCGCAGCAGCTTTACAATCTCCTTGTCGAGGGCCGAGCGCTCGCGCCGGCTCGACAGAGCCGGGCCGCCGAACCGCGCTTCCTCGACGGCGAGGCGCAGCGCGCCCATCCATCCGCGCAGCAGAAACGCCGCGAAGACAGCCGAGACGCCCATGATCGTCAAGGCGACGCCGGCGAGCGCCGCGACGAAGAAGGTCTGCGCCTCGCCCGATCGCGCGTCGATGAAGCTGAGATCGTGAAGAACGATCAGATAGGCCTTGTGCGCGCGGTCGACGATCGGAAAGGCGCCGACCAGCACGCGCCGTCCGTCGCTCGAGATATTCGAGAAGCTCTCCGCCTCCGAGCGCGCGACCTTCTCGCAGGAAAAGGTGCGCGGCATCAGCCGCGTCGGCTCGATGAGACCGCCCTTCTCGTCGCAGAGGCCGACGGCGAGGATGCGATCGTCCTGCGCGACGCCCTCGAAGATCGAGCCGAGCCGCTCCCAGGCGTCATCCGCCATGGCGCGCACGACGGAGCCTTGGATCGAATTATAGACGAGACGCGAGCGCTGCTCCACGTCATGGCGCGACCATTGCTCGATCAGCGAATGCGCGAAGGGAACAATAGCGAGCGTCAAGCCGACGATCACGGCGAGGCTGAGGGCGCCATATCTCAGCGCCTCCTTCATTTGCGATGACAGCAGCTTTCCCTCCGGGCGCCCGGCGACGAGCATTGCGGCGGCGCGCCTCATCGCCCACGATCCCCGCAAGCGGCGCGAAGATCGGCGGCGAGCGTCGCGATCCAGCGACGAACCTGCGCGGGCCCGGCGAAGGCCGAACGCTCGGGAGCGAAATATTCGCCGGCGACCGCGAGCGCGGCGCCGCCACATCTCTCGACCAGCGCGCAGGCCTCCTCGTCCGACGCGTCGTCGCCGATGAAAATGGGCCGACGGCCGGCGAAGGGGAAGAAGGAGGAGAGACTCTCGACCGCGCGCGCCTTGGAAGCGAGCGCCGGAGTCAGCTCATACACGCAGCGGCCTGCGATCAGCCGCAGCTCGGCGCCGGAGCGCGCGACAATGTCGCGCATCGCCGCCGCGAGCGTCTCCGCCGCATGCGGCGCCGCGCGATAATGCACTGCGAGCGCCGATCGCTTGCGCTCGACCGTCACGCCCGCGAATGTCCCGGCCGCGGACTCGACCGCGGCGACGACGTCGGGATCGATCGTCGCGGCGAGCGTCGCGCTGTCGCCATCGGCGAGACGCAGCGTGGAGCCGTGCTCGGCGGCGGCGTCGAAGCGCAGCGGATGGAGAAAGCCATCGATGTCGTCGAGTGTGCGGCCCGAGACGATCGCCAGCGCGCCGGCGAGACTGTCGCGCAGACGATCGAGATCGCTCGCGAGCCCCGGCTCGACGCGAACCGCATCGGGACGCTCGGCGATGTCGAGCAGAGTTCCGTCGAGATCGAGGAACAAGGCATAGGCATGAGGCGCGCACATGATCCGCTCCGCGACTTCGGCCGCGGCCGCTTGCAAATTGGCGCGCTGCGCTGGGATATTCATCTTGCCCCCCGTGATCTCGATCAGCCCTCGACAGCTGAGCGCCCGCCCCGCGGACCAGCCGCGTCGAGAGTCTTCAACGTTCAAATGCGCTTTCGGCTCGAACGGATGGGTTCGAGCGACACAATCGATTTCAAGCATCGGATACCGGCATAGGGCGAAAAAGCGACGAGAATGCGCCCTCGGCCGCGGACCGCCAGCTCCGGCTGCGGCCATGTGGCGCTTGCCTTGCGCGCGAGGCGCCGACATAGTGCGGCCATGACGCGGCCCGAGCCCGCATAGGGCTCGGGAAAAAGCGGAAAAAACAAAGGGAGCGGACGAGGGGGCGCTTCGATCGGCGCCGGTTTCGTTCTAGAACGTCTGTTCGAGAGGGAGAGGCTGCGCCTCGTCACACGGCGCCGCCGACAAAGCGCATGTTCATCAAAATACTCGGAGCGGGCGCCGGCGGCGGCTTTCCGCAGTGGAACTGCAATTGCGCCAATTGCCGCGCCGTGCGCGAAGGCAAGCCCGGCTTCTCGCCGCGCACGCAATCCTCGCTCGCGGTCAGCGCCGACGGCGTCACTTTCGCGCTGCTCAACGCCTCGCCGGATTTGCGCCAGCAGATCGCGCAATCACCGCAGCTCTCGCCCGGACCGGGCGACGGATTGCGCGCGAGCCCGATCAAATCCGTGGTTCTGACCAATGGCGACGTCGATCATGTCGCGGGGCTGCTCAATCTGCGCGAGGCGCAGGCCTTCTCGATCTATTCGTCGGGACGCATTCTGAACGTGCTCGCGGGCAATCGCATCTTCGACATTCTCGTTCCCGAATTGGTGACGCGCGTCGAATTCCCCTTCGACGAAGCGGTTCCGCTGCAGGGCGCCGGCGTCGATCTCGGCCTCGCCGTACGCGCGTTTCCCGTGCATGGAAAAATCGCGCTCTGGCTCGAGGACAAGAGCGCCGCCGATCTCGGCACGAGGATCGGCGACACGCTCGGCGTCGAGATCATCGAGACGGCGACAGGCAAGAGCTGCTTTTATATTCCCGGCTGCGCCGAGATCGACGACGCGCTGAAGGCCAGGTTGAAAGGCGCGAGCCTCGTCTTCTTCGACGGCACTTTGTTCCACGAGAACGAGATGATCGAGCAGGGTCTGCTCGGCAAGACCGGCTCGCGCATGGGCCATGTGAACATGAGCGGCGAGAACGGCTCGATGGCGGCCTTCGAGAATCTCGATGTCGCGCGCAAAATCTATGTGCACATCAACAACTCCAATCCGACGCTCGACGCTTCGTCGAAGGAGCGCAGAATCGTGAACGCCGCCGGATGGGAGATCGGCGAGGACGGCATGGAGGTCACGCTATGAACGAGTTCTCGACCGCCGAATGGCATGACGCGCCGCCTCTGTCGAAGGAGGCGTTCGAGGCGGCGATCCGCGCCGTCGGCGAGGAGCGCTATCACGACAAGCATCCGTTCCATAAGATGCTGCACGGCGGCAAGCTGAACAAGGGCCAGGTGCAGGCCTGGGCGCTCAACCGCTATTGCTATCAGGAGGCGGTGCCGCGCAAGGACGCCGCCTTCATGAGCCGCGTGCATGATCGCGAGCTGCGCCGCGAATGGATTCACCGCATCCATGATCACGACGGCCTCGGCGAGGAAGGCGGCGGCATCGAGCGCTGGCTGGTGCTGACGGACGGGCTCGGCCTCTCGCGCGATTATGTGACCTCGCGCAAGGGCGCGCTGCCGGCGACCAAATTCGCGGTCGAGGCCTATGTGCGCTTCGTCGTCGAGCAGCCGCTGGTCATTGCGGTCGCGTCCTCGCTGACGGAGCTGTTCGCGCCGGCCATTCACCGCGAGCGCATCGCCGGAATGCTGGAGAATTATGATTTCGTCGACGAGAGCGTGATGGCCTATTTCAAGCGTCGGCTGGCGCAGGCCCCTCGCGATTCCGATTTCGCATTGTCATATATCAAGGCGCACGCCTATACGCGGGCCGAGCAGGAGGCCTGCGTCGACGCCGTACGCTTCAAATGCAATGTGCTGTGGGCGCAGCTCGACGCGCTGCATCAGGCCTATGTGACCGGCCTCGTCCCGCCGGGGGCGTTCACGCCGGAGAGTTGAGGAAGCCGAAGCAATGAGCGACGCGCGTTTCGTGGTGACGCCCGAGTGTAGGCCGGCCTTCACGCGCTATTCGCGCCTGCACGAGGATATCGTGCGGCGGCGCAAGGTCGTCCTCGCGCCCGAGCGCGCCTATGAGCTCGACGCCATCGGCGTCGCCGTGCTGTCGCTGCTCGACGGCATCGCCAGCGTCGCCGAGATTTCCCAGCGTCTCGCCGCGGCCTATGCGGCGCCGGTCGAGGTGATAGAGCGCGATGTGATCGCCATGCTGCAGGGCCTCGCCGATAAGCGGTTACTGCGCGACGGCCCCGATGCTTTCGCGCCCCCTGCCCTCTCCGACACGGCGCGCTCCTATGCGCCCTTCGAACGCGGCCCCGCAGGCCTGCTCGCCGAGCTCACGCATCGCTGCCCGCTGCAATGCCCCTATTGCTCCAATCCGCTCGAGCTCGAGCGCTCGAATGCGGAGCTGACCGCGGCGCAATGGGGCGAGACATTTCGTCAAGCCGCCTCCATCGGCGCGCTGCAATTGCATCTCTCGGGCGGCGAGCCGACCATTCGTCGCGACCTCGAAGAGATTCTCGGCTATGCGGTCGAGGCCGGGCTCTATTCCAATCTCGTGACCTCCGCCGTTCTGCTGACCCGCGAGCGGCTGCAGCGTCTCGCCGAGATCGGGCTCGATCATGTGCAAGTGTCGGTGCAGGATGTCGTGGCCGAAAGCTCCGATCGCATTTCCGCGTTCGAAGGCGGGGTCGAGAAGAAGCGCGACGTCGCGCGCTGGGCGCGCGAATTCGGCCTCGGCCTCACCATCAATGCGCCGATCCATCGGCAGAACATCGATCATCTGCCGCAGATCATCGACTTCGCCGTCGAGGTGGGCGCGCAGCGGCTCGAGGTGGCGCATATTCAATATTACGCCTGGGCGGCGCTGAACCGCGCGGCGTTGATTCCGACTCGTGAGAAGTTTTTGGAGACGGTGGGAATCGTCGACGAAGCGAAGAAGCGCCTGCAGGGCGTCTTGAATTTCGATTTCGTGATCCACGATCACTACGCCTCGCGTCCAAAACCCTGCACGGGCGGCTGGGGACGCAGCATCATGGTGGTGACGCCTTCGGGCAAGGCGCTGCCCTGCCATGCGGCGCAGACGATTCCAGGACTCGTTTTCGACAATGTGCGCGAGCGCCCGCTCGCCGACATTTGGCGCAATGGCGCGGCGTTCGAGGCCTTCCGCGGCGAGGAATGGATGAAGGAGCCGTGCCGCAGCTGCGAGCGGCGCGAGATCGACCATGGCGGCTGCCGCTGCCAGGCGCTCGCCATCACCGGCGACGCGACGGCGACCGATCCGGCCTGCCATCTCTCCGACCATCACGCGCAATTCACGGCGCTGGGCGAAGACGATTCGCGCCTGCCCGCTCCGCCTTTCGTCTATCGCCGGCTCGGCGGCGCCGAACGGCGGGAGCCAGCGCTGGCCGACGAGCCGGCCTGAACCGCGCGCTCTCTCGGGCCCCTCACCTCTCCTTGCAAGCGGGGAGAGCAAGCTGCCGGCGCCGTCGATCCATTATAGCGCTATAGGATATCCCGCCGTCGCGAGCGAAGCGATCCGGTCGTCGCCCCATGACGGATGGATTGCTTCGCTTCGCTCGCATAGGCCTGCTGCGACCGCGCCGCTCACGGGATGACGCCGGTCGCCCGGCCGATGTCGCCGACGGCGCCGGTAACAGAATTCACCGCCCTTTCGACGATATTGGGCTGCTCCGCCGGGGCGGGCGGAGCAGGTGGAGGAGCCGGCGGCGGCTCGACCGCCGCGGCGGCGGCCGGCGCCGCCGCGGGAGGCTGCGCCGCCGGCGGCGCAGCGCTGTGTTCGTCCACCTTGTGTTTGGCGGGCTTCGCCGGCTTGGCCGCGCGCGGATGATCGGGATCGCCCGGATTCGCGGCCGCGGGATTCGTCGCCGCAGGCTTGACGGCGGCAGGCTTGGCGGCGGGCTTCGCCTTTGCGGCCGGCGGCGGCTTGTGAGCGGGCGCGGGAGCCACGGCCTTGGGCGCCTCCACGGGCGGCGGGGCGGCCTGAACCGGCGCGACGACCGGCGCGGGTTCTTCGACCGCTTCGGCGGGCGAGGCCATCGACGGCGGCGGGGCCGCAGGCGCGGCCTCGGCCTCGCTCGGCGCAGCCGGCGATCCCAGTTCCGTATCGGCCGCAGCGGGAGCGGCGTCGGTCGGCGCCGTGACCGGGAGGTCGACGGGCGGCTCGACCGCGGCGGCGTCGCCGAGGGGATCGGCCGCGTCGCGACGCTCGGCGGCGACGCCTTCCGAGGGAGCCTCGGTCTCGACGACGGCGGCGTCTCCGGCGTCATCCGACTCGCGCAGCACTAGCATGGTGGTGGCGACGGCTCCGGCCGCCAGGACGAGGAAAGCGGCGACGAGATAAACGAGACGGCGCGCGCCGCCTCCGCGCGCGGCGGCGGCGCGCGGCGCCGCCTTGGTCGCGAGCGGCTCCTTCTGCGGCGGAAGCGGCGCGGCCTTGGGCCGGCGCGGCGGCGCCTCGCGCGGGGGCGTGGAGACGGAGGGCGCGGGGCGCTCCGGCTTGGATTCGGCGACAGGAGCGACCGGAGGCGCGTCGCCATTCGGCGCGGAGCCCGAGTGGCGCAGCATCTTCTTCAACTCCTCGAACTCGTCCAAGAGCTTCTTTTCGCTGGGCGCGTTCATGGTTGCTACCTCCGGTTCGCGTTCGAAAGGCCGACGACGTTATCGAAAGCCGTTCCGATATAGACCGACGACGACGCGTCGGAACATCCGATAAACAACGGTCGGGACGCAAATTCCCGCACGCGGACGGAGACTCCTCCGGACGCGCTATCACAAAATCGAGAAATGTGGCCGTTCTTTGCCGCCGCCTGCCTCGCGCCGCCGTCAGACCAGCTCCTCTTTCAACTGCAACGTGCCTTCGACGCCGATCGCATCGAAATGCTCGTCGAGGAATTGACGTCCGGCCTTTCTCCCGATCTCGAACAGGGAGAGCAGAAAATCATAATCGGCGTCGAGCTTGGTGTCGGCGCCGTAACGCATCAGATCCGCACCGCCTTCGACGAGATGCAGCAGCACCTTCTTGTAATGCGTGCCCTTCAGGCGACCGGCGTCGATCAACCGCGCGACGAAGTCGATGGCGCGAAATTCGTGCAGCAGCGACGCGTTGAAGGTGATCTCGTTGAGGCGGTCCATGATGTCGCCCGAGCGGCGCGGCACTTCGTCCCGCTCGATCGGATTGATCTGCACCAGAATAATGTCGCGGCACGGCGTCTCGGTGTAGAGCGGGAACAACGCCGGATTGCCCATATAGCCGCCGTCCCAATAGGCCTCGTCGCCCACCTGCACCGCCTTGAACAAGGTCGGCAGGCAGGCCGAAGCCATCAGCATGTCGATGGTGAGCTCGGGGCGACGAAAGATGCGCACCTTGCCGGTGCGCACATTGGTCGCCGAGATGAACAGCTTCAGATCGTCGGTCGCGCGCAGCGCGTCGAAATCGACGAGCCGCGCGATGACGTCGCGCAGCGGATTTATATCGAGCGGGTTGAACTCGTATGGAGAGAAATAAGCGGCAGCGCTCTGCGTCAGCTTTCCGCGCAGCTTGAAGGGATCGATGAAGCCGAACACGATATCGGCGAGATCGCGCTGCGCTTGGCTCATGTCGCCGTCGATGCTGATCGTGCGCCAGAACTCGGCGAGCTGCGCGCGGGCCCGCTCCGGCCCGCCCTCCCGCAAGCCGTCGGCATAGACGACGGCGTTCATCGCGCCGGCGCTGGCGCCGCTGATTCCCATCACCTCGAGTCGCCCATCCTCGAGAAAGGAATCGAGCACGCCCCAGGTGAAGGCGCCATGCGCGCCGCCACCCTGCAGCGCGAGCGTGACCTTCTTGCGCATCACGCCGCCGTCCAGCCGCCGTCGATGGAAATATTGGAGCCGGTGATCTGCGCGGCGCTGTCCGAGCACAGGAACAGCACGAGCGCCGCGACCTGCTCGACCGTCACGAATTCTTTGGTCGGCTGCGCCTGCAACAGCACATCGTTGATCACCTGATCGCGCGTCAGATTGCGCGCCTTCATCGTATCGGGGATCTGCCGCTCGACCAGCGGCGTCCACACATAGCCGGGCGAGATGCAATTGGCGGTGACGCCGAAGGTCGCGAGCTCCAGCGCCACCACCTTGTTGAGGCCGGCGAGCCCGTGCTTGGCGGCGACATAGGCCGCCTTGAAGGGCGAGGCGACCAGCGAATGCGCCGAGGCCATATTGACGATGCGGCCCCAGCGCCGCGCCTTCATGCCCGGCGTCGCGGCGCGAATCGTATGGAAGGAGGCGGAAAGATTGATCGCCAGAATCTGATTCCACTTCTCGATCGGGAATTCCTCGATCGGCGAGACGAATTGAACGCCGGCGTTGTTGACGAGAATATCGACCGAACCGAGAGTCGCCTCCGCCTTGGCGATCATCGCGGCGATCTCGTCGGGCTGCGACATGTCGGCGGCGTCATAGATCGCGGTGACGCCGAACTCCTCGGCGATTCCCGCCCGCTCCTTCTCGATCCCGGCCGGATCGCCGAAACCGTTGATGACGACATTGGCTCCCTCTTTGGCGAGCGCGCGGGCGCAGGCGAGGCCTATGCCGCTGGTCGAGCCGGTGACGACGGCGTTGCGTTTGGCGAGAGACATGAACGCTCCTTGATGACGTGCCGGCACGCAATCTAGAGCGGTTTCCTATCGAACGGAACCATTCGATCGATCCGAAGCCTCGAAGAGCGAGCCTGAAGGCTCGCGGGTCCAAACCCGGCCCCGGGACCGCGAGCCTTCAGGCCCGCTCTTTTCTCACTGGCTCGCCCACAGGATGCGCGCCATCCAGCTCACCTCCTCCTTCGGCAGCACGCGGTCCGGGAAGGCGGGATTCAAGGATTTGAGCTCGACGGTCTTGGCGGTCTGGCGCTTCAGCTCCTTGGCGAGAATCTCGCCGGCGATGGTCTTCACCACCACACGGTCGCCGCGCCGCACCGGCGCCGAGGGCGAGACGATGACGATATCGCCGTCGCGATAGAGCGGAGCCATCGAATCGCCTGAGATTTCCAGCGCGTAGGAATGCTCGTCGGTGTCGGCGAGCACATCGATCTCTTCCCAGCCGGCGCCGATGGCGAAGCCGGCGTCGTCGAAGAAGCCGCCGACCCCGGCCTGGGCGAGGCCGATCAACGGCCGCGCGCTGCGACTCGGCCGCGCGCCCTTGGAGGAGACGAGGGTCATGAACTCATCGAGTCCTGCGCCCGTGGCCTGCAGCACCTTGGCGATTGATTCGGTCGAAGGCCAGCGCAAATGGCCGTCGGCCGTCTGCCGCTTGGAGCGGTTGAAGGTGGTGGGATCGAGCCCGGCCTTGCGCGCGAGGCCGGACGGCGTAAGGCCATAGCGCTCGCCGAGCGCGTCGAGCGCCGCCCAGATCTGCGCATGGGTCAGGATTTCTGCCATTGGCGGACCTCGTTCCTAGAGCTAGGAATAGAACAGTCGAGCGGCCTCCGCAATTCGAGTTTTGCCGCCGCGACGAGGCGCCGCGGCGCAAGCTCGATCTTCGCGCCGGCGCATGCTATCGTCGGGCGCATGTGAGCCGTCCCCATCCGAAACCGCATCGACGCCCGCTCGCGGGCGACTGTTTCGTCATGGGGATTGGCATGTCCGAGCACGACTCGACCCGACCGCATTCGTCCGAATATTTCGGCGAGGAGCGGAATTTTTTCTGGAACGCAGACTTTCTCGACCTGATGGCCGCGCGTCTTGCGCTCAGCCGCGTCCGCCGGGCCGCCGACATCGGCTGCGGCGTCGGCCATTGGAGCGCTTTGCTGCTGCCGCGTCTCGCGCACGGGGCCACGCTCGTCGGAGTGGACAGCGAGCCTCGCCACATCGCCGGCTATCTCGAACGCTTCGAAGCCCTCGGCGCCGCCGAGCGCGTGACAGCGGTGACGGCGGATGCGCGCCGCCTTCCCTTGCCAGATGGCGCATTCGATCTTTGCGCCTGCCAGACTCTGCTCTTGCATCTGCCCGACCCGGAGGCGGCGCTCGCCGAGATGATCCGCGTCACCGCGCCGGGCGGCCTCGTGCTCTGCGCCGAGCCGAACAATCTCGTCGCGCGCCTTCCGTTCGGCGGCGGGATGCACAGCGATTCGCCGGAACGGCTCGTCCTGCTGGCGGAGTTCGCCTTTCGGCAAGTCCTCGGCCGCGCCCGACTCGGCAAAGGCGCGGAATATGTGGGCGAGATGCTGCCGGGGCTCTTCGCCCGCCTCGGCCTCGAAGAGGTGAAAGTCTGGCTCTCGGACAAGGCTCATCCGAGCGTCCCGCCATTTTCGAGCCCGGGCGAGATCGCCCACGCCGCGGCATGGGAGCGCTGGCGAAACGAGGGCGTCGGCCCTTACGACCGCGAGGAAACGCGCGCGAATGTGCTGGCCGGCGGCGGGTCGGAGACCTTCTTCGACGCCGCATGGGGCGCGTTTCTGGACGAAACTCCGCCGGCCGACGCCAGCGCCGCCGGCGGCGTCCTGCTCTATGTCGTCGCCGGACGAAAACGAGAATGACGCACTCACCGGCGCCGCGGCTCATCCCGCGGCGTCACCGCACCGCCCGCGCATGGCGAGCCGGCTGTGTCTGCGCCCATAGGAAAAATAGAGGAGGAGCCCGAGCCCCATCCACAAGCCGAAGCGCTCCCAGGCGATCAGCGGAAGCTTCGACAGCAGCCATAGCGAGAAGCCGACGCCGACGAGCGGCGTCGCCGGCGAGAAGGGTGTGCGGAAGCTGCGCGGAACCTCCGGCCGCGTGTGGCGCATGACGATCACCGACAGACAGATCACCACAAAGGCCGACAGCGTGCCGATATTGACGAGCTCGGCCACCTCGCGAATCGGAAACAGGCCGGCGACGACCGCCGTCAGCGCGCCGATGACCAGCGTCGGACGATGCGGCGTGTGGTAGCGCGGATGCGCCTGCGAGAACCACGCCGGCAGCAGGCCGTCGCGGCTCATGGCGAAGCAGATGCGCGCGCAGCCGAGCAGGAAGGCGAGCATCACACTGATGATGCCGGCGACCGCCGCGATGGAGACGAGCAGCGTCGTCCAGCGCATGCCGAGAGCGGCGAAGGCGGAGGCGACAGGCGCTGGATTGTTCAGCGTGTCATAGCGGGCGATGCCGGTGAGCACGAAGGACATGGCGATATAGAGCGTCAAGGCGACGGCCAGCGACAGCAGCACCGCGCGCGGCAGCTGGCGCTGCGGGTCTTCCGCCTCCTCCGCCGCGGTGGTCAGCGTGTCATAGCCGAACACGGCGAAGAACACGACCGCCGCGCCCTCGACGACGCCGCCGAAGCCGAAGGGCATGAAGGGCGTCCAATTCTCCACCCGCACATGCGGCAGGCCCGCCGCCACCACCAGCACGACCGCGGCGATCTTGATCAGCACCATCACGGCGTTGAAGCGCGCGCCCCATTCTATGCGCTGCACCAAAAGCAACGCGACGCCGAGCGCGCCGAGAATGGCGGCGAGATCGATGATGTGGCCCTCGCCCGTTCCCGCCGCGCCCGAGGCCCAGAGCGGCAGAGCGAGGCCGAGCTGGCCGAGCAGCGCCTGCAGATAGCCGGACCAGCCGATCGAGACGACAGCGACGACGAGGGCGTATTCGAGCAGCAAATCCCAGCCGATGATCCAGGCGGCGAGCTCGCCGAGCACCGCATAGGCGTAAGTATAGGCGCTGCCGGCGGCGGGAATCATGCCGGCGAATTCGGCGTAGCAGAGCGCCGCCGCCGCGCTGGCGACTCCGGCGATGACGAAGGAGAGCGAAACCGCCGGCCCCGCCTGCGTCGCCGCCACGACGCCCGTCAGCACGAAAATGCCGACGCCGATCAGCCCGCCGAGGCCGATCGCCGTGAGCTGCCACAGGCCCAGCACGCGGCGCAGCCCGCTCTTGGCCCCGCTCTCATCGAAGAGCGTCTCGATCGGCTTCACCCGCGTCAGCGCGCGCCAGCCGATGTCTCGTCGGATCATGCGATTCCCCATCGGCCCGGCTCACGCTGGAACCGCGCCCTCGGCGAAATCGTTATCGAGATCGTTATCCTGCCGCAACCGTCTCCGCGATGCGCCGATGACCGTCACGCTCAACCATACGATCGTGCCCGCCCATGACAAGGCCGCCGCGGCGAGCTGGTTCGCCGATGTGTTCGCGCTGCCGCGCGAGCAGTCGGACGATCATTTCGCCCCGGTCTTCGTCAATGACGCGCTGACCTTTCTCTTCGCCGACGCCGATCGCTTCTCGGCCGCCCATTACGCCTTTCATGTCTCCGAGCCCGAGTTCGACGCCATACTGGCGCGCGTGCGCGCCTCTGGGCGGCCATTCGGCAGCGCGCCCTGGAGCCGCACAGATGGGAGTCTCAATGATTGGAACGGCGGAAAAGGCGTCTATTTCGAGACGCCCGACGGCCATTTGATGGAGCTGATGACCGTCCCGCAGTGACCCGGCGCTCGCTCTTTGAAATCCGTTAATGCTTTTCCGCCCGGAACATCACTGGCACCTCGAACGAGAGGCCCTCGTCTGCGACCGCCGCCGGCGGCGGCGGCAAGGGATCGGCGCGCTTCATCATCGCCAACGCCGCCTCGTCGAAGGCGTGGTCGCCCGAAGAGCGCCGCACGCCAGAGGCGACCACATGGCCGAGCCGGTCGAGCGTGAAGGCGACCGCCACCTCGGCCGAGCGCCGGCCCGCTCCGCTCGGATAGCGCTTGTGGCGGTTGAGATGCGCTATCAGCATCTTCTGCCAGGTGAGCTTGGCCGCGCGCGCCGCTTTGTCCACACCGGGAGCGGGCGCGACGGCATGGGGCGCCTCCTGCGCCACATCGGACTTGGGCGGAGCCGCCGCCACGGAGGCCGCCGATTCGGCCGAGACCACGGGCGTCGCCTCGTGCTTGGTCGGCTCCTCGACCGGCTTCTCGTGCTTTTCGGCGTGGGTGTAGTCGGCCTCCTCGGCCTCGGTGCGGGCGATCTTGGGATCGTCGCTGTCCTTGGTCTGCGAGGAGGCGACAGCCGGCGCCGCTGCGGCCGCCTCGTCGGCCTGCGGACCGGGCGGCGCGTCGGGCGCATCCTCGACATGGGGCGCCGCGGGCGCGAGCGAAATCTCGATCGCCGGGGCGCCCGTATCCTCGTCCTCCGGCTCGGCTCCGGCGACGAACAGCGCCGCGCCGATCGCCGTGACATGCAGCGCGAGCGCGACGACGCCCGCGACGCTCCAAACGCGGCGGTCGCCGCCGGAGGCGCCCCATAGCGCGGAGACGCTCATTTCTGCGCTCCGCCGGCGTCGAGCGCCACCAGCGAAACCTTGAGATAACCGCCGGCGCGCAGGCGCTCCAGGATCGCCATCAGCTCGCCATAGGGCACGGCGCTGTCGGCGCGCAGGAAGACGCGCTTGCCCTTGTCGCCATTAACGAGCGCATCGAGCGAGGAGACGAGATCATTGCGCTTGACCGGCGTCTCGCCGAGCGCGAGCGCGAGATCGGCCTGGACAGTGAGATAGATCGGCTTGTCGGGCTTCTCATGCGGCGCGGAATTGGCCGCCGGCAGATCGACCGGCAAATCGACGGTGGCGAGCGGCGCCGCCACCATGAAGATGATGAGCAGGACCAGCATCACGTCGATGAAGGGCGTGACGTTGATGTCGTGCGTCTCCTCGAGCGCGCCGCGCGGCGAGCCGCCGATATTGCCGGCCATGACGCTTACTCCGCCGCCCGCAGCGCCGCATGATGCGACGGATGCTGCGCGCCGCGATCGATGTCGCGCGAGACGACGCGCAGCAATTCGCCCGAGAGATTGGAAACGAGCTCCTGATAGGCGCCGATCTGGCGGGCGAGATGATTATAGATCAGCACCGCGGGAATGGCGGCGAAGAGGCCGATGGCGGTGGCGAGCAATGCTTCGGCGATGCCGGGCGCGACGACGGCGAGATTGGTGGTCTGCGCCTTCGAGATGCCGATGAAGCTGTTCATAATGCCCCACACCGTGCCGAACAGGCCGACGAAGGGGCCCGTGGAGCCGACCGAGGCGAGCAGGCCCGTGCCGCGGCGGATCGACAGCCCCTCGGCGCGCTCGAGCTCGGCGAAGCTCGACGCGACGCGCTCCTTCAAGCCGCCCGAGGCGGAGAGGTCGGAGGAGAGGCGGAACTCGCGCAACGCCTCGGCGATCAGCGCGCTCGCGAGCGCATCGTCGGAGCCGAGCGCGACGCGCGCCTCGGCGAGGCCGCGCGCCTCCTGCAGACGCTCGATCGAAGCGCGCACGCGGCGCCGCGAGCGACTGAGCTCGACGGTCTTGGCGATCAGCACCGTCCATGTGCCGATCGACGCGGCGAGCAGTCCGAGCATCACCACTTTCACGACGATGTCGGCGTTGACGAACATGCTCCACACGGACAGATCATGCGGGCGATTGACGATGTCCGCGCGCGCCGCCTCGGCGAGCGAAAGATCGGGGAGCAGGAGAAAGACCGAGACCGCGACCGACGCCGTCAGAATTGAACGTTTCATGCTTCCGCCCATGTGCGAATGAGATTGTGATAGACGCCGGTCAGTCTGACGCAGGCTTCGTCGCCTGCTCCGAGCCGCGCCGTGAGGCTTTGGATCGTCTGGTCCAAATCGAAAAGCAACGACCGTACCATATTGTCGCGAATCATGCTCTGCAGCCAGAAGAAGGACGCGACGCGTTCGCCCTGCGTCACTTCGCGCACGAGATGCAGGCTCGTCGACGGATAGAGCACGAGATGGCCGGCCGGCAGCTTGATCTCCTGCGCGCCGAAATGATCCTCGATGACGAGCTCGCCGCCTTCATATTCCTCCGGATCAGAGAGGAACAAAGTGACGGAGAGATCGGTGCGAATGCGCAGCGGCGTGCGCGGCACGCCGCGAATGGCGTTGTCGACATGCAGGCCGAAGCTCTGCCCGACGCCATAACGATTGAACAGCGGCGGAAAGATGCGATGCGGCAGCGCCGCGGAAACGAACAAGGGAGAGGCGGCGAGCGCGTCGAGCACCATGTCGCCGAGATCGCGCGCCGCGGCGCTGTCCTGCGGCAGCTGCAGATTATTCTTCACCTGCGAGGATTGGACGCCCGCCGTCGCGCGCCCGTCCTCCCAAGGGGATTGCGACATCACGTCGCGGAAATGGGCGACCTGCTGCTTGGCGAGCACATCCGGAATGCAGATCAGCATCGGCGCAAGGTCCTCATACCTCGCTCCAATGGCGAATGAGATTGTGATAGACGCCGCCGAGCTTCACCATATCCTCGTCGCGGGCGCCGAGACGCGGCGTGAGATCCTGCATGGCGAGGTCGAGATCATAGATGAGATCGCGCACGCCCTCTTGGCGGATCATGCTCTGCACCCAGAAGAAGGAGGCGTGACGCACACCGCGCGTCACCGGCGTCACCATGTGCAGATTGCTCGCAGGATAGACGGCGACCGATCCAGCCGAGAGCTTCACGCTGTGCGAATCATAGGCGTCGTCGACGACGAGCTCGCCGCCGTCATATTCATCGGGCTCCGACAGGAAGACGGTGACGGCGAGATCGGCGCGGATGCGCAGGCCGGTCATCGGGTCGCCGCGTACGGCGTTGTCGACATGCACGTCGAAATAATGGCCGACGCCGTAGCGATTGAACATCGGCGGATAGACGCGCAGCGGAATCGCCGCCGACACGAAGCCGGGATTGGAGACCACCGCGGAGAGCAGCCGCTCGCCGAGCCGGCGCGACAATTCGCCATTGGGCGGCAGCTGCTCATTGCTCTTGAAGGCGGCCGCCGCGCCGCCGGTCGATGCGCCGTCCTCCCATTGCGCAGCGTCGAGAGCGCTGCGCAATGCGGCGACGGCGTCCTTGCTCAGCACGTCGGGAATTGAAACCAGCATGGAAGAGGTCCTCGGTCCCCCGTATCTTCCCATGCTTCAGGGAAGCATGGGAAGATGACGGCTCCTTGTTTGAAACGATTCCAAGGGGCCGAGGACCCGGTCTCAGAATTTGGCGTTGGCCTGGAAGAGAACGGTGCGCCCGGGCGCCACCTGCACGAAAGGCGCGGCGCTCTGATAGAAAGCGTCGTAATAGGTGCGGTCGAACATATTGACGACCGAGACCTTGAAAGTGAGATTCTCCGTGATCTTGGCCTCGGCGAAGGCGTCGAAGCGCCAAGCGGACGGCAAGACATTCGGCACGTTCACGTAAGGATTGGCCGCGGTCGGCGCCGGCAGGCCGGCGGCGTTGACGGCCGTCGAACCGTTGGCGACGAGATTGTTGCCGCCATAGACTTTCGATTTATAGACCGCTTGACCGCCGATCTCCAGCCGGTCGGCCGCCCAGCCGAACAGGTCGCCGATCTCGTATTTGGAGAGCAGGCTGAAGGACTCATGCGCGATATTCGCGAGCTGCAACCCGACATTGGTCGGCACATAGGAACTCCGGACCCGCGAATCCATCAGGACGAGGCCGCCGATGACGCTCCATTTGTCGGTGATTTTGCCCGCGACCTCTAGATCGACGCCGTTGACCTCGTAGGATGCGCCAGCGGTGGTCACCCCCGAATTGACCTCGCGGGCGTTGGTGACGTAAGTGTCGAAATAGGACAGGGTCGCCAGAAGGTGACGGTCGAACAGCTCCCATTTCGTGCCGACCTCCCACGCCTTGTTGAGCTGGGGCGAGAAGATCTGAGAAGCGGCGTTGATTCCGCCGTAATTGGCGGCCGCGCCATCGAGCTCCGCGCCGATGGGATTGGCCGAAGTCGCATAGGCGGCGTAGACGCTGGCATAGGGCAGCGGCTTCACGACAGCGCCGAAATTGTAATTCACCAGCCCCGAGTGATTCTGCGCCCAGGTCGTCGCCGAACGCGAGGTGATGTTGTAATCGTCGTAGCGCACGCCGCCGTTGAGGATGACGAAGTCCTGATAATTGGCGGTCTCGATCAAATAGCCCGCCTTGGTGTCGACGCCGATATAGGTCGGATTTCCGGAGCGAAATGGCGTCGTGGAGAACGGCAAGAGATTGGGCGGAGCAAACACGCTGACGCCCGTAAGCCCCCCGCGGCCCGTGAACGTAAGGCCCGAATTCTCCGACGTCAGGCCGGCATAGGTGTCGCGAGTGACGAACTCCCGAGAGAACTCCGTGCCGATGATCGCGGTGTGCTTGATCGGGCCGGTGTCGAATTTCACCTCCGCCTGAGTCTGATTCGAGATCGTATTGGTGACCTGATAGCGGCTCTGCGGATTGAGGCTGACCGTCAGATTGGTGAGGTTCGGCTGCTCCGCGAGCGTGCCGACGTAATCGAGGATCGAGCGTTCCTGACGCAGCTTGCTGCTCAGTGTGACGTGCTCGTCGATGCGATATTCGCCGGTGAAGGTGCCGAAATCCTGCTGCGACTTCTGGAAGTCGCGGTTCACCAGACCGTAATAGGTATAGCGCGAGACGTAGCCCTCGGTGAACGGCCGATTGGCGGCGCGATTGTAGGGCACGCCGAAGTCCGGCAGACCGTCGAGACGCACATGCGTATAGGAGGCGGTGAGCTTCAGATTTTCGAGCGGCTTGAACACCAACGACCCGGACACGCCGTTGCGGTCGTCGACGACATAATTGCGGCCGGCCACATTGGCGGCCTGCCACAGACCGTTGAGGCGCACGTCGAGGACGGGGCTGATCGCCTTGTTGACGTCGATGGTCAGGCGCTTCGAATTATCCGATGGGCCGCCCGAAAAGGTGAAATCGTAGAAATCCTTGTCGCCGGCCTGCTTGGTGACGATGTTGACCGCGCCGCCGGCGGTGCCGCGCCCCGAGAAGCTCGACCCGGGCCCGCGCAGGATCTCCACCTGCTCGGTATAGAAATTCTCGCGAATGCTGACGCCGGGATCGCGCACGCCATCGATGAAGATGTCATTGCGCGCGTCGAAGCCGCGGATGAAGAAGCGGTCGCCGAACGCGTTGCCGCCCTCGCCCGTGCCGAGCGTGATGCCCGCCGTGCTGCGCCCGATCTCGCGCAACGTCGTGGCGTTCTTGTCCTGCAGCACCTCCTTGGTGAGGACGGTGATCGTGCGCGGCGTGTTCACGATCGGCTCGCTGAACTTGTTGGACGACAGACGGTCGACCTTATAGGGAGCCATGGGATCGGCATAAGGATTGGCGTCGGCCGGAGCCGCGCCGCCGCCGCCCACGCCCGCCTGTGCGCTCACGGCGCCCGGCGCGCTCTGACGGTCGCCAGCATGCGTCGACGGGGCGCGGACCGCGCGGCGCGGCTTGGCGGCGTGATGGACCGCCGGCGCCGCATGGACGACCGGCCGCGGCTTCTCCTTCGGAGCATCGACCCGCACCGCCGGCAGCGGCTGGCTCGCCTCCTGCGCCGTCGCCATTCCGACTCCGGCCGCAATCATCGCGGCGGCGCCCAAAACCGTTGCCGAAGGCCCGTCGATGTGCGCCGCTGCTCCGCGTCGAAGACTGCGAAGGGAAAACGGCGCTTTGATCTTGCTCATTTTTTCTGCCCCGTGAAACGTCAGCCCCGCGTACGGGCCTAAGCGATTTCACCATGAGTATTTTTCATAGGGGCAGCGTCAATGAACAGGCGCGCAGACTGGAAATGTTGCAAAGAATTATTCTTCAGAATAATTGCTCGTAACAAGCTGTCTGCTTTCAAACATTGTATGAAAACGTCTCCTTGGAAATATTCCACTGTTTTTCATCAGATACTGCTTGCGTGTGGCGCCGTTGCACCACTCCCGCCGCGCTCGCGACTCGCCGACGCCTCACTTTCGCTCGATCGCCGCGCGTGCGGCGTCACGCAGCAGCTTGCGCGCGTCGTCGCGCAGATAGGCCATATGTCCGCCGGGCGTCGTGACCAGCTTCACCCGCGATGTCGCGCCGAAGACCGGCAGCTGATCGATGAGCAGCTGGCTGACGAAATAAGGCGTCACCAGATCGGCGAGACCATGCGCGATCGTCACCTCGAGCCGCCGGTCGAGCGCGAGCTCATCGCGAAGCGTGGAGACGGCCTCCGCCTCGGCGCGGCCGCCCTGGCCGAAGTCCCAATCATGCGCGACACGGTCGTTGAGGATTTCATAGCGCGCGTCGCCGACCGGCCATTGCAGCTTGTCGAGCGTCACGCGGGCCATCGCGGCGCCGAGCGGCGCGCGCAGGCCGTCGAGCACCGGATCGGGCCAGCGGCTTTCGCGCGAGAACGGGCGCGGATCGAAGCCGACGACCTCGCCGTCATAGGCGCTCGCCACCTCCCGCTGCGCGCGCTTGCGATCACGCAGAAAGGTCTTCAGCTCGATGCGCCCGCCCTCCTCCGCGACGACGCGCGGATCGAGCCCCGTGAAGCGCGCGACATTGGTCTCGAGCCGCCGCATCGCCTCCTCGTCGCGCACGCCTTTCAGAAGATCGACGACGAACTCGCCGGAGGCATAGGCTTCGACATCGGCGAGATCGGCGCGCCGGCGCGCCTCGCGCGTGACCGCCGCATAGGACGGCAGGCGTCCGGCGAGCGCGAGAATATTATGTTCTCCGTCGAGCCAGCCGAAATCGAGCGCCGGCGAGATCAGCACCAGCCCCTCGACGCCGACGCTCTCGCGCTCGCGCAGCGCATGCAGCACCTCGACCGCGCGAAAGCCGCCGTAGCTCTCTCCGACGAGGAATTTGGGCGAAGCGATGCGCCGATGCGCGGCGAGCCATTTGCGCAGGACGACGGCGAGCGCGTCGGCGTCCCCCTTGGTCGAGAAGAAGGATTTGCGCGCCTCCTCGTCCTCGGTGAGGAATTTGCTGAAGCCCGTGCCGGGCGGATCGACGAAGACGAGATCGACGAAGGGCAGCCAGCTCTCCGCATTGTCGACGACGACCGGCGGCGCCGAGGGCGACGGCGGCAGCGACCCGAGCGCCAGACGCCAGGGCGAGATCCCGCCGAGGGAGAGCCAGGCGGAGGAAGCGCCCGGACCGCCATTGAAGACGAAAGCGATGGGCCGCGTCGCCGCATCGGCGTCGGCGCGCTCGTAAGAGACGAAGGCCACATCCACGCGCGGCGCGCCGGTCTTGCCGTCGCGCAGCCGCACGGCGCCGGCGCGCGCGACGAAGCTCACCTTCTCCCCGCGCATCGTCATCGTGTGGGCGGTCGCGACCTCCGCCGGCAGGCCTTTGGCGGCGTCGGCGGGCTCTTCCGTCTCCTTCTTCGGCGGCGCGGACGGCGGAGCCGCCGCGGCCGAAGATGCGGCGAGCGCCGCCGCCAACGCGAAAGCAATGCAGAGCTTGGAAAGCATGATCGGGCCTCTCATCCAATGTCGAGCGATAGATAGCGCAGCGCTCGAGCGCGACGAAGTTTTTGGAACCAACGCGCCCTCGAAGAATTGATTCCGAACCAAACGCGGTCTGACGCGAGAGCGCGCCGCGAGGAATGGAGTTGCACAATGGAATGGAACCAGGTCCAGGGCAACTGGAAGCAGGTCAAAGGCAAGATCAAAGAAAAATGGGGCGATCTCACCGATGACGACCTGACCAAGATCGAGGGCAACCGCGAGCAATTCGAGGGAGCTCTGCAGAGCCGCTATGGCCAGAGCAAGGAAGCGGCCCGCAAGGAAATCGACGACTGGCTGAAGACGCTGCACTGAGCGCGTCCCGGCCCTTCCCGAGGCGGTCCGCCTCGGGAGTTCTCACCCGAAATGGCGAAGCAATCGCGACGCGATAGGCGCGGCGGGATTGCTTCGCTGCGGTCGCGTCAAATCAGACGTCACGGCCATAGGCTCTACGCAGCTCGACCTTCGCGCGCTCGAGCACCCGCTTGCGCGCATCCGGAAGACCTTTGCCGGCCCGATTGATGTAGAATGTCAGCATCGACATCGCCGAGCGGAACGGATCGCTCTTGCGCCGCGAGCTCGCTTCGGCGGAACGCTTCAGCGAGCGGGCGATGGCGCCGGGATCGTCGAGCGTGAAGACATTCTCCTCGAGATCGAGCGCATTGCTGCGGCGCGTCACATCGCCCGACCAACATCGCTTCTCGTCCGCGGCCGGCCGGCTCACGCGGCGCGGTCGCTCTGACAATGCGCGCCGCCGGGCTGCGAGATTCCGCGCAGCGCTGCGCCCGACAGCCCCACGTCCCGATCCATCGCAATATCGGCGAGCGAGATGATGCCGACGAGGCGCTTGCTGCGATCGAGCACCGGCATGCGACGCAATTGCTGCTGCGCCAAGCTCTCCGCCGCCTCCTCGACCTCGCGATCCTCATAGACATATTTCACGTCGCGGGTCATCACGTCGCGCACCTTTGTCTCGGCGCCTTTGCCGACCGCCACAGCGCGGAGCGCGATGTCGCGATCGCTGATCATGCCGACGAGCCGGTCGTTCTCACCCACGGGCAGAAGCCCCACATCGAGCTCGACCATGCGCTTGGCCGCCTCGGCGATCGACTGGTTCGGATCGACGACGCAGACGTCGCTGGTCATGATGTCCTTGACCTTCATCTTTCGACTCCTTCTCTCGCCGCCGGAAGGAAACCCTCGTGGCGCGCCATGGTTCCCGGCGGCTCAGCCGCGCAGGAGCAGCGAGAGAATGGCGCAGAGAATCGCGAGAACCGAGACGATGGTCATGCGCCATCCGGCTCGCGCGCCGCCAATCCAGAAGGTGAGCGCGCATTTGGCGAGCGTGTTGACCGCCACGGCGAGACCGATCGCTTTCGCCGCCGTCTCCATCGGAATTGCGCTGCGATCGAGATCGGCCATCGACAAGGTGATCGCGTCGACGTCGGCGAGGCCCGAGATCGCCGCGAGGACATAAGCGCCGGCGGCGCCGGCGAAATGAGTCGCCAGTCGCGACAGCGCCGAGATCGCGGTGAGCAGCAGCCCGAATTTCACGACGACGCCCATGTCGAGCGGATTATGCGGCGCGAAGCTCTCGTCCTGCGCCGGCGCCGTCATCGCCCGCCGCATGAACAACAGCGCCGCGGCGATCATCACCACGGCGGCGCAGGCGAAGGGAGGCGCGAGCGTCGACAGCATCGAACGATCGACCAACGCGACAATCGCCAGCACGCGCAACGTCATCGTCGCGCCGGAGAGCAGCGCGCCGCCGACGAACAGCGGCCGATGCTCGACGTGCTCGCGCGCGAGCTTCGCCAATGTGACGGTGGCCGCTGTGGACGAGGCGAGACCGCCGGCGATTCCCGTCATCGCGACGCCGCTCGCGCCCCCGGTCGCCTTGATGACCACATAGCCGAAGAAGGAGAGACAGGCGATCATCACCGTCAGCAGCCAGATGCGAAACGGATTGACCGCTCCCCATGGATCGAGAGCGCGATCGGGCAGCAGCGGCAGCAGAACGACGGTCATGGCGAGAAGGATCAGCCCTGAGCGCAATTCGTCCCAGGTGATGCGCCGCAGCCAGCCATGCGTCGCGCGTTTCAGCGCCAGCAGCGAGGCGGTCGCGACGCCGGCCGCGCCCGCGACCTGTATGTCGCCGATCATGGCATAGGCGCCGAGCGCGAAAGCGAGCATGGCGCCGACGACGGTGGTGGCGCCGAATGTCTCGTCGCGCTCCGTCTCGCGATAGCGGAACAGCGCCATCGCCGCGGAATAAACGACAAAGGCGAGGCCGAGCGAGACAGCGCCGCCTATGCCGGTCTGATCGCCGATCGCGCCCCAGACGGCGCCGAGCAGCGCCGCCAGCGCATGAGTGCGCAACCCGGCGGCGCGCTCGCCCTCCTCGTCCGCGCGCGCCTGCCATCCGCGCTCGAGGCCGATCAGCAGACCGATGCCGAGCGCCACCGACAGGCGGCGAAACAATTCGAGCGTCTCCATGGCGGCCCTTCGAAAGCAGCGACGGCGCCCTTATAAACCTTCGGCGGCGAACATGCGCAGCGCAGCCGGCGTGATGCTTTGCCGCAGGTCGAAATAGCCGTCCCAGGGATCGCCGCGCAAGGAGGCGAGGCGCCGCTCCATCGAATCGATCGTATAAGCGTCGGCGCGCTCGATGCGTGTGAGCTCGCCCCAGGCGATCGGCGCGGCGACGCTCGGCGTCACGCGCGCGCGCGGCGAAAAAGGCGCGATGGCGCTCGCGCCGCGTTCATTGCGGCGATAATCGACATAGATGCGGCCGATGCGGCGCGATTTCGTCATGATGGCCGTGAAGCGCGCGGGCTCCTCGGCGGCGAGGCGCATCGCCACGCCTCTCGCGAAAGCGGTCAGCGTCGTCCAATCGAGCGAAGGCTCGAGCGGCGCGACCACATGCGCGCCCTTGCCGCCGGTGAGCATCACGAAGCTCGTCAGCCCCGCAGCCTCGAGCAGAGCGCGAAAGTCGCGCGCGGCGCGCTTGACCTCCTCGAAGCTCAGCGACTCGTCCGGATCGAGATCGAAGGTCAGCCGGTCCGGCCGCTCGACGCTATCCACATGCGCGCCCCAGATATGCAGCTCCAGCGCGTCCATCTGCACCGCGCCGTCGAGTCCGGCGCCGTCGACGAGAGTGAGAAACTCCTCGGTCTTCCCATCGCGGGAAATCGGCGCGGCGCGCAGGCCCGGCGGCATGCCGCGCGCGTGATGACGCTGAAAGAAGCAGGGCCGTCCGCCGCCTTTCGGACAGCGCACGAGCGACAGCGGGCGGCCGGCGAGATGCGGAAGCGCGAAAGGCGCGACGCGGCGCCAATAGTCGAGCAGCCGCCGCTTCGTGACATGGATAGAGTCCGCATAGAGGGGCTTGTCGGGATGGGTGAGGCGGATCACCGCTTCCCTCCCCGCCGCGGCGCCGCGCGCACTTCTTTCGCGGGCTTGTCCTCGCGCAACGCCACGAAGCGCGGATGACGCAGCACGCCCTCGCTCGTCCGTTCCGCATAAGCGATCTCGACGACGAGGCGTGGCTCGACATAGCGCGCAGCGCGGGCGATGTCCCTCGGAAGCTCTGCGAAAGGCGAATTCTTGCGCGCCTCGAGCCGCTCCGCCACTTGCCCGAGATCGGCGTCGGAGAAGCCGGCGCCGACGCGGCCGCGGTAGCGCAGGACGCCGTCCTCATATTCGCCGAGCAGCAGCGAGGCGAAAGGCCGCCCCTTCTTGGCCGAGGGCCGATAGCCGCCGACCACGAACTCGTCGCGTCCGATGCATTTCGTCTTGATCCAGGAGAGCCGGCGGCCGGAGACATAAGGCCGGTCGGCGCGCTTCGACACGACGCCTTCGAGGCGCATGCGGCAGCACTCCTCGAGAAAGCGCGGCCCCTCGCCGCGCACATGATCGCTGTAGCGGATCGCCGCCGGCGCCTCGCGCGTCAGCTCGGCGAGCCGCGCCTTGCGCTGCTCGAGCGGCGCCTTCGCAATGTCCTCGCCATCGATCTCGAGCAGATCGAACACATAGAAGACGAGGCTGTCGGCATGCGTCTCCAGCGCCTTCTGCAATCGTCCGAAATCGCTGCGTCCGCATTCGTCGGTGGCGACGATCTCGCCGTCGACGAGCGCGCTGCGCATCGGCAATTGCGCGACCGCCTCGGCAATGCGACGAAACTTGTCGGTCCAATCCAGGCCCGAGCGCGTGTAGACCCGCGCCGTTCCGCCCGCCGCAGCGACGATGGCGCGATAGCCGTCGAATTTGATCTCGTGCAGCCAGTCGCGGCCGGTCGGCGGCGCCGCCGCCAGCGTCGCCAGCTGCGGCGCGCGAAACTTCGGCAAATGCGCCGGCCGCTCGTCTTCCGCGGCGATCTCGGCGAAGCCGCGTCCGCTGGCGACGCTCTTCGTCCATTCATGGACGGGATCGCAGGCGCGATCGGCGAAGCGGTCCTTCTCCTTGACCAGCAGCCAATTCTCGCGCCGCTCCTTGCCGCGCCGCGGCAGACGCGTCAGCGCGAAGCCGCCGCGCAAGCGCTCGCCCGCGAGCGTGAATTTGAAATGACCCTCTTCGATGCCGCGACGGACGTCGCCCTGCGGCGACCAATGACCGCGATCCCACAGCATCACCTCGCCCGCGCCATATTCGCCGGCGGCGATGTTCCCCTCGAAGCGTCCATATTCGAGCGGATGATCCTCGGTGCGCACCGCGAGGCGCTTCTCGCTCGGGTCGAGGCTCGGCCCGCGCGTCACCGCCCAGCTCTTCAACACGCCGTCGAGCTCGAGACGCAAATCGAAATGCGTGCGGCGGGCGCGATGCTTCTGCACGACATAGGCGCCCTGCTCCGCCGCATCCCGCGCCTCGTCGCCGCGCGGCTCGCGCGTGCGGGAGAAATCGCGCTTGGCCCGATAGGCTTCCAGCGAGGCCGCGGCGCGCGCGATCATCCCGGCGTCTCCTCACCTTTGCTACGCGCGCTTTTTCGCGGCCGTCTTCTTCCCGCCCGCGGCCGGCTTGGCGCGGCCGGCGTCGCGCGCCGGCGCCGGCTTCTGGCCGGCGCGGCGCGGAGCCGGCGCCTCGGCTTCGCCGACGCTGCGTTTCAACGCCTCGATCAGATCGATGACCTTGCCGGGACCGCGCCGCTCCTCCTCGCCGGTCGACACGATCGCATGGCCCTCGCGCTTGCTCTCGACCAGCGCGCGCAGCGCCTCGGCGTAGGAATCCTTGAACGCCGCAGCGTCGAACGGCCGCGTCTTGCGTTCGATCAGCTCCTTGGCGAGCGCGATCATCTCCTCGTCCCCGGCTGCATCGCCGATATCGGAGAAATAGGGCTCGGCCGCGCGCAGCTCATTGGCGTAGCGCAGCGTCTCGACCACCAGCCCCTTTCCCAGCGGAACCACGGCGACGAGACTCTCGCGGCCGCGCATGGTGAGGCGGCCGAGACCGATGCGGCCGGTCGACTGCAACGCCTCGCGGATCACCACATAGCCTTCGGTCGAGACATCGCCTTCGGGCGTCAGATAATATGGCTTCTCGAAATAGCGCGGATCGATCGCATCGCGATCGACGAATTGCACCAGCTCGATGGCGCGGCCGCTCTCGAGCTTGATCTCGTCGAGATCCTCTGGCTCCAGCACGACATAGGCGTCGTCGCCGATCTCGAAGCCCTTGACGATGTCGCTCGCATCGACCGGACCGACTCCGGGCGCGACCTTCTCATAGCGCACGCGCTTGCCCGAGGGCTTGTGGATCTGATGCAGCGCCGTCTTGTCGCCACTCACGGAGGCGGCGTAGAGCTCGACGCCGATGGAGACGAGCGACAGGCGAAGATAGCCTTTCCAATAGGCGCGCGCGCGGGGAGCCATGGACGAGTTCCTTCTTTGCTCGTGCTTCATCTAGCGCCGCGACGCGCGCGGGCGATGGCGGCGTTGAGCTCGCCGCCATAGATGAAGATGACGGCGGTGAAATAGAGGAAGACGAGCGCGATCATCGCCGAGGCGAGGCCCGCGTAAGTGAGCACATATCGCTCGGCGAAGGCCGAGAGATAAGCGCCGAAGGCGGAACCGGCGATGAGCCACAGCGCCAGGGTCACGACGACGCCGGGGAGCGTCTCGGAAATTCTGCGGCGGCCGGCGGGAAGCCAGTTGTGGATGGCGAACAAGGCCGCGGCGAGAACGAGTGTCGCGATGGCGAAGCGGGCCAGCGTGACGAAGGTCCAGAAGGACGGGAGCCAATCGAACCAGCGCGCAGCCACATCCGTGACGATGGGCCAGAGCACGACGAGCACCGACAGGATCAGCAATGCGACGGCGCTGCCGAGCACATAGAAGATCGATTCGAGACGCAGCAGCCACCAGGGCCGCGTCTCCTGCGCTTCGTAGGCGCGGTTGAGGCCGATGCGCAGGCTCTCGATTCCGCTCGACGCGAAATAGACCGAGAACAGCGCGCCGGCGGTCAGCGCGCTTCCTTGCGGCGTCGTCGCGACACGGCGGATCTCGCCGGCGATCGGCGCCGCGACCTGTGACGGCCAGACGTCGAGCAGCAGGCGCCCGGCTTCGTCGGCGAGCCGCGTCGAGCCGAATGTCGCGGCGAGCGCGGTGACGACGATGAGGAACGGAAACAGCGACATCAATGTCGTGAGCGCGATATGGCTGGCGATCGCGAAGCCGTCGCCTTCGTTGAAATGCAGAAAAGCGTCGAGCGGAATGCGCAAGGGCGCGGGCAATCGCTCGGCCCACGGCGCGAGCCGCCCGAGAGCGCGCTGAAAAATGCCGTCGCCGATCTTTTCCAGAGCCGATCCTTTCGGCCGACGAGACGTAGTTGCGGAGAAAAGTAGCGCGTCCGCATCGTCATTGCGAGCTTGCGAAGCCATCTAGAGCCATGGGACGAGCCGTAGACGATGCCGCCCTGCCGCTGACGGATTGCTTCGCGGGCTCGCAATGGCGGCGGCTCGGGAGGGAGGCTCCAATCGCTGCGCGCGGGAAACCTTCTCCCCCCGAGGGGCGTTGTCGAGACGGGCCGAGAGTGCTCGAAGCGGGAGGTCGGCAATGGGGTCGAAAGGCGACGGACTTCAGGAAGAACTGAGCCAGCTGCGCGACGATCTGAGCGATCTGGCGAGCCGAATGAGCAATATGGGAAGCGACGCGAGCAGCGATATGGCCGACGAGATCAAGATGCGCATGCAGAAGCTCGGCGACGACATCGACGGCGCGCTGTCGCAGGCGAAATCGACAGGACGCGACATGGTGCGCCAAGCCGGCCTCGAAGGGGTCGGCGACACGGTCGAAGGCGCCATTCGCGAGCATCCGTTCACGAGCCTCGCCATCGCCATCGGCGTCGGCGCGCTGGTCGGAAGTCAGCTGCGCCGTTAGAGCGAGCGAGGTCATCGCCGTGCCGCAATTCGTCGAAGCCGCCAGACATGCAATCGAAAGGCGCGCCAAGCGGTTCGGCCTCGGCGTCGCGATCGATGCGGCGGCGATCGTCTGCGTCGCCGTCGCATTGTGCTTTTTCACCTTCGCGGCGTTCGTCTACGCGCAGGGCGAATGGGGGACCCTCACGGCGAGCCTCGCGCTCGGCGGCGTCTATCTGACGTTCGCCGCGGCGCTCTATCTGTGGTCGAGACGATTGGCGCATCGCGCGGTCGCCCCGCGCGGCGACGATGCGGGACGATATCTGCTCTCTGCGGCGGCGACTGCCGACAAACGCCAGGAGTGGCTCGTCGCGCCTGTGTTCATCGCTGCCGGAATTGAAGCATTGCGGCGCATCGGCGCCCAACGGCTCATTCCCGCCTTCGCGCTGAGCGCTGTGGCGGTGGCGGCGGCGCGGGCGACGATGCGGCCGAACGGCGGCGCAAAGAAGGACGATCAAAAGAGCGCATGAGCCGGCGCGGCGGCGTTGCGCCGCCGCGCCGGCGGGCGGCCTACACGCTTCTTCCGCGCCTGAAGATGCCGCCGATCAGAGCGATCACGAACAGCGCGATCGCCACCCAGAAGAGAATGCGCGCCCCCTCGACCGCAGTGCCTGCGACGCCGCCGAACCCGAACAGCGCCGCAATGATGCCGATCACGAGGAACACGATGGCCCAATACAGAAGACCGCTCACGAACGCCTCCCGATGTGATCCCGGCCCGGCCGTTAAACGCCGGAGCCGCGAAGCGGTTTCGCTCCGGCGCTGCGAATCTCCGCCGCCGCCCGCGACGCCGACGCCATGAGCCTGCAGCCATGAGCCTGCAGCCAGCGCGCAGCTTCACGCTCAATTTCGGCCCGGTGCATCCGGCCGCCCATGGCGTTCTGCGCCTCGTTCTGGAGCTCGACGGCGAGATCGTGCGCCATGCCGATCCGCATGTCGGCTTTCTGCATCGCGGCACCGAGAAGCTGCTCGAGGACAAGACCTATCTGCAGGGTCTTCCCTATTTCGACCGGCTCGACTACGTCGCGCCGATGAATCAGGAGCACGGCTTCTGCCTCGCCGCCGAGCGCCTGCTCGAGCTCGAGATTCCGCGACGCGCGCAATTGATCCGCGTGCTCTATCTCGAGATCGGCCGGCTGCTCTCGCATCTGCTCAACATCACCACCTGGGCCTCCGATTGCGGCGCGCTCACGCCCAATCTCTGGGGCTTCGAGGAGCGCGAGAAGCTGATGGGCTTTTATGAGCGCGCCTCTGGCGCGCGCATGCACGCCAATTACTTTCGAGTCGGCGGCGTGCATCAGGATTTGCCGGAGGCGCTCATCGACGACATCGACGACTTCTGCGACCGCTTTCCGCATGTGCTGGACGATATCGAAGCGCTGCTCACCGACAACCGTATCTTCAAGGCGCGCAATGTCGATATCGGCGCCGTCACCCTCGAGGAGGCCTGGGGCCTCGGTTTCTCCGGCGTGTTCCTGCGCGCCTGCGGCGCCGCCTGGGACTTGCGCAAGGCGCAGCCCTATGAATGCTACGAGGAGATGGATTTCGATATTCCGGTGGGCCGTCACGGCGATTGCTACGACCGCTATTGCGTGCGCGTGGAGGAGCTGCGTCAGTCGACCCGCATCATGAAGCAGAGCGTGACGAAGCTTCGCGCCGGCGACGGCAAGGGTCCGGTCGCAGCCCAACATCCGAAAATCACGCCGCCACCGCGCGAGGTGATGAAGCGCTCGATGGAGGCGACGATCGAGCATTTCAAGCTCTACACCGAGGGCGTCCATGTGCCGGCCGGCGAAGTCTATGTGGCGGTGGAGGCGCCGAAGGGCGAGTTCGGCGTCTATCTCGTGTCGCGCGGCGGCGACAAGCCCTATCGTTGCAAGATCAGGCCGCCCTCCTACGCCCATCTCGCGGCGACCGAGCTGCTCTCGCGCGGCCACATGCTCGCCGACGTCGCCGCCATTATCGGCTCGCTCGACATCGTGTTCGGCGAGATCGATAGGTAGTTGCTGGATGAGCGAGCCTGATGCTCGAGAAGCCGTCATTGCGAGCGAAGCGAAGCAATCCCAGAGTCATTGGGCGGCCCCTGGATTGCTTCTCGCTTCGCTCCTCGTAATCCCTCTCCGCGCGTAGGCCGCGGAGAGGGTGCTCACGAAAGTTCACGAATGTTTCGTCGAGCCGCCCTTGCGCCCGGCCTCGGACGCCAGCTCCTTGTCCTTCGAGAAGCTGCGCTCTTCCGCCGGAACGCTCTTGCCGCCCTTGCGCCCCGCTGTGGCCGCGAGCTCCCGATCCTTCGAGAAGCTGCGCTCTTCCGCGGGAACGCTCTCGCCGCCCTTGCGAGCGATCTCGCGCTGCTTCTCCTCGTCCATAGAGGCGAAACCTCGCCGTGACGTGTCATGTGTCTGGGTTCTCGGCATCTGTGCCTCCTCCCTTTCTTCGTCAGGGATCGATACAACAACAGCGCGTATGCAAGGTTCCGAATATTTCGAAATTTCCTCTCGCGCCGAATCCGGTTCGCCGCCGCCGCCGGCGGCGAGCAATGAGATGCGCGGCGGGAAGCAATGCACTACAATCGTCGCCCGAATGACGGGAGACGACCGCGGCAATGACGACAGGCAATGACTTCACGCTTCTCTGGCTGCAGGCCGGAAGCTGCGGCGGCTGCACCATGTCGGTGCTAGAGCGCGGCGGCGCCGGCTGGCTCGAGGAGCTGCGCCGTTTCGGCGTGCGCCTGCTCTGGCATCCGAGCCTCAGCGAGGAGACCGGCGAGGAGGCGCGCGCCATTCTCGGACGCGTCGAGCGCGGCGAGGAGCGGCTCGACGCTCTGCTGATCGAGGGCTCCGTGCTGCGCGGTCCGGAAGGCACCGGCCGCTTCGACATGCTGGCCGGCACCGGCCGCAGCATGTTCGACTGGGTGCGCGCGCTCGCGCCGCGAGCAGATTATTGCGTCGCTGTCGGCAGCTGCGCGGCCTTCGGCGGCGTGCCGGCGGGCGCGCCCGATCCAACCGACGCCTGCGGCCTGCAATTCTCCGCGACCGAGATCGGCGGCGCGCTCGGCGCCGATTTTCGCTCGCGCTCGGGCCTGCCCGTGGTCAATATTTCCGGCTGCGCGCCGCATCCGGGCTGGATCATGGAAACCGTGGCGGCGCTGGCGCTTCGCTGCTTCACCGCAGCCGACATCGACGCCTTCGGCCGCCCGCGGCTCTTTGCCGATCATCTCGCTCATCACGGCTGCAGCCGCAATGAATTCTATGAGTTCAAAGCCTCGGCCGAAGACGTGTTCGAGCGCGGCTGCCTGATGGAGCATCTCGGCTGCAAGGCGACGCAGGCGGTCGGCGACTGCAATCAACGCGCCTGGAACGGCGGCGGCTCCTGCACGCAGGCGGGCTCGACCTGCATCGCCTGCACCTCGCCCGGCTTCGAGGCGACGCGCGGCTTCCATCATACGCCGAAGATCGGCGGCATTCCCGTCGGCCTGCCGCTCGACATGCCCAAGGCCTGGTTCGTGGCGCTCGCCGCGCTCTCCAAATCGGCGACGCCGGCGCGCGTGCGCGAGAATGCGCGCAGCGACCGCGTCGCGCGCGGACCGGCGCCGGGGGCGGAAAAACGAGCCGGCGCCGAGAAGAAGAAATGACGCGCATCGTCGTCGGCCCGTTCAATCGCGTCGAGGGCGATCTCGAGCTGACGCTCGACATCGACGACGGCGTGGTGCGCGAGGCGCGCGTCGCCGCCTCGCTCTATCGCGGCTTCGAGCAATTGCTGCTCGGCCGTCCCGCCGAGGACGCGCTCGTCATCGCGCCGCGCGTCTGCGGCATCTGCTCGGTGTCGCAATCGCTCGCCGCGGCGGCCGTGCTGCGCGGCGCGCAGAACGCAGCGCCGGCGCGCAACGGCCTGATCGCCACCAATCTCGCCCATGCGGCCGAGAACATCGCCGATCACCTCACACATTTCTACGTGTTCTTCATGCCCGATTTCGCGCGCGCCGCTTATGCCGCGCGGAGCTGGCATGAAACGGCGCAGACGCGTTTCAGAGCCGTCTCCGGCGCGGCGCTGCGGGAGGCGCTGCCGGCGCGCGCGCGTCTCTTGGAGACAATGGGCCTCATCGCCGGCAAATGGCCGCACAGCCTCGCCTTCCGCCCCGGCGGCGTGACGCGGGCGCTCGCGCTCGGCGACGAAATGCGGCTCGTCGCTCTGCTCGCCGATTTCCGCGGCTTCATCGAGCGGACGCTGTTCGCGGCGCCGATCGAGGCCGTGATCGAACTCGCGTCCGGCGACGCTCTCGACCGCTTCGCGCATGGCGCCGGCGCCGCTGGCGATTTCGCCGCCTTCGTCCGCATCGCGCGCGATCTTCGTCTCGAGCAGATCGGGCGCGGCCCCGGCCTGCTGATGTCGGCGGGCGCCTATCTCGGCTCGGACGGCCATCACTTTCCCGCCGGGCTGCTCGACGCGGCGACCGGCGCGCTGCGGGCGCCGCCTCTGCATGCGATCGAGGAGGACGTCTCCCATAGCTTCATGCGCGACACGGCGGGCGATCCCGCGCGCGCCGAGACCGTGCCGGACATTCATCGGCCCGGCGCTTACAGCTTCGCCAAGGCGCCGCGGCTCGAGGGGCGCGCGGTCGAGGTCGGCGCCCTCGCCCGGCAGGCGGTCGCCGGCCATCCGCTGATCCGTGATCTCCTCGCGCCCCAGGGCGCCTCCAATGTCTTCGCCCGCATCGTCGCGCGCCTCCTCGAGATCGCGCTGCTGACGCAGGCGATGGACGGATGGACGCGCGACCTGCGCAGATCCGAACCCTTCTGCACGCCCGATACGCCGCTGCGCGATGGCGCCTTCGCCGGCTTCGTCGAGGCGGCGCGCGGCGCGCTCGGCCATTGGGCGAGCTATGCGAATGGCGAGATCGCGCGCTATCAGATCATCGCGCCGACGACATGGAATTTCTCGCCGCGCGACGCCTCGGGCCGGCCCGGGCCGCTCGAATTCGCGCTGCAGGGGCTCGACGTCGGCGCCGAAGGCGCCTCGAGCGTTGCGCTGCAGCATATCGTGCGCTCATTCGACCCCTGCATGGTCTGCACGGCGCATTGAGTGGTGAGCAGCTTTCCGCGGCTGGAAGAACGACTTTCAATTCGGCCGCCGCGGCGGGCCCGCGAATTTTGTTCAATTGCCTGAGAAGTTGGAAATCTTCTCGTTCCATTGTCGCTGGCCCACAACTTGCGCCCATTTCCGCAAGCGGCGTCGTCGCGCGAATGCCGCAATGCACAACGGGTGGGAAGGAAACAGCCGCCATGGAAACCTTCTACGACGTCATTCGTCGTCAGGGCGTCACGCGCCGCAGCTTCACCAAATTCTGCTCGCTCACCGCGGCGAGCCTCGGCCTCGGATCGACCGCCGCCGCGCGCATGGCCCATGCGCTGGAGACCAATCCGCGCATCCCCGTCATCTGGATGCACGGGCTCGAATGCACCTGCTGCTCGGAGAGCTTCATTCGCTCGGCGCATCCGCTGGCGAAGGATGTCGTGCTGTCGATGATCTCGCTCGATTACGACGACACGCTCATGGCCGCCGCCGGCCACCAGGCCGAGGCGATCCTCGAGGAGACGAAAGAAAAATACAAAGGCAAATATATTCTCGCGGTCGAAGGCAATCCGCCGCTCAACGAGGGCGGCATGTTCTGCATCGACGGCGGCAAGCCCTTCGTCGAGAAGCTGAAATGGATGGCCGAGGACGCGATGGCGCTGATCGCCTGGGGCGCCTGCGCCTCCTGGGGCTGCGTGCAGGCGGCCAAGCCCAATCCGACGCAGGCGACGCCGATCGACAAGGTGATCAAGAACAAGCCGATCATCAAGGTGCCCGGCTGCCCGCCGATCGCCGAAGTGATGACCGGCGTCATCACTTATGTCACCACTTTCGGCAAGCTGCCCGAGCTCGATCGGCAAGGTCGGCCGAAAATGTTCTACTCGCAGCGCATCCACGACAAATGCTATCGCCGCCCGCATTTCGACGCCGGCCAATTCGTCGAGGAATGGGACGACGAGGCGGCGCGCAAGGGCCACTGCCTCTACAAGATGGGCTGCAAGGGCCCGACCACCTACAACGCCTGCTCCACCGTGCGCTGGAATGGCGGCGTCTCCTTCCCGATCCAATCCGGCCATGGCTGCATCGGCTGCTCGGAAGAGGATTTCTGGGACAAGGGCTCCTTCTATGATCGCCTGACCACGATCAAGCAATTCGGCATAGAGAGCAACGCCGATGAAGTGGGCCTCGCCGCCGCGGCGGTGGTCGGCGGCGCCGTCGCCGCTCATGCGGGCGTCACCGCGATCAAGCGCATCACGAGCAAGCACGACGGGTGAGGAGCAAAGCGCGCTCCCGCTCGCTCTCATGCCGAAGAGGCTCCGCCGGAGCCGTCTCGAACCACGAGGACGCGGCTCCAGAGGGCGCGCGTGACGACTCTACCATCCTCAACATAATGCAAACGCCGCCGAGGAAACGCGATCATGGGCATTCTGACGCCGAACGGCTTCAATCTCGACAATTCCGGCAAGCGCATCGTCGTCGATCCGGTGACCCGCATCGAGGGGCATCTGCGCGTCGAGGTCAATGTCGACAAGGACAATGTCATCCGCAATGCGGTGTCGACCGGGACAATGTGGCGCGGCATCGAGGTTATTCTGAAGGGCCGCGATCCGCGCGACGCCTGGGCGTTCACGCAGCGCATCTGCGGCGTCTGCACCGGCACGCATGCGCTGACCTCGGTGCGTGCGGTGGAGAACGCGCTCGGCATCACCATCCCCGAGAACGCCAACTCCATCCGCAATATGATGCAGCTGGCGTTGCAGATTCACGATCATCTCGTGCATTTCTACCATCTGCATGCGCTCGACTGGGTCGATGTCGTCTCGGCGCTCTCGGCCGATCCCAAGGCCACCTCGGCGCTGGCGCAATCGATCTCCGACTGGCCGCTCTCCTCGCCGGGCTATTTCAAGGATCTGCAGATTCGGCTGAAGAAATTCGTCGAGTCGGGACAGCTCGGGCCGTTCAAGAACGGCTATTGGGGCCACGCCGCCTATAAACTGCCGCCGGAAGCCAATCTGATGGCGGTCGCTCATTATCTCGAGGCGCTCGATTTCCAGAAGGAGATCGTCAAGGTCCAGACGATTTTCGGCGGCAAGAATCCGCATCCGAACTGGCTCGTCGGCGGCGTTCCCTGCGCCATCAATGTCGATGGAACAGGCGCCGTGGGCGCCATCAACATGGAGCGCCTCAACGAGGTCAGCACCATCATTCAACAGTCGATCGAATTCGTCGAGAAGGTCTATGTGCCGGACATTCTCGCCATCGGCTCCTTCTACAAGGACTGGCTCTATGGCGGCGGCCTCTCGGGCAAGAACGTCATGGGCTATGGCGACATTCCCGAGCACGCCAATGATTTTTCTCCCGCCAATCTCGGCCTGCCGCGCGGCGTGATCCTCAACGGCAATCTGAACGAGGTCTTCCCCGTCGACCACACCGATCCGGAGCAGATCCAGGAGTTCGTCACCCATTCCTGGTACAAATATCCGGACGAGACCAAGGGCCTGCATCCCTGGGACGGCGTCACCGAGCCGAACTATAAGCTGGGCCCGGCGGCCAAGGGCACGCCGACCAATATCGTGGAGCTCGACGAAGCCGGCAAATACTCCTGGATCAAATCGCCGCGCTGGCGCGGCCACGCCGTCGAGGTCGGGCCGCTCGCGCGTTATATCGTCGGCTATGCCCAGGGCAGAGCCGAGTTCAAAGAGCCGACCGACGAATTCTTGAAGAAGCTCGGCGTGCCGGTCACCGCTTTGTTCTCGACGCTCGGCCGCACCGCGGCGCGCGCGCTCGAGGCGCAATGGGCGGCGCGCAAGATGGAGTATTTCCACCAGAAGCTGATCGCCAACATCAAGGCCGGCGATTCCTCGACCGCCAATATCGACAAATGGAAGCCCGAGAGCTGGCCGAAGGAGGCCAAGGGCTTCGGCTTCACCGAGGCGCCGCGCGGCGCGCTCGCCCATTGGATCCGGGTCAAGGACGGCAAGATCGACAATTATCAGTGCGTCGTGCCGACCACCTGGAACGGCAGCCCGCGCGACCCCAAAGGCAATATCGGCGCCTTCGAGGCCTCGCTGATGGACACGCCGCTCGCCGATCCGCAGAAGCCGCTCGAGATCCTGCGCACCATTCATTCCTTCGACCCCTGCCTCGCCTGCTCCACTCATGTGATGAGCGAGGACGGGCAAGAGATGACGAAAGTCACGGTTCGCTGAACGGAGGATGATCATGACCGAGGCGACGCAAGTCCATGGCGTGCTCGACAGCCACGGCGAGAAAGCCGCGCGGCTCGAGAGCGTCTATGTCTATGAGGCGCCGGTGCGGCTGTGGCATTGGATCAATGCCGCGGCGATCGTGGTGCTGGCGACGACGGGCTATTTCATCGCCTCGCCGCCGCCTTCGACGCCCGGCGAAGCGAGCTCTCAATTCCTGATGGGCTATATCCGCTTCGCCCATTTCTCGGCCGGCTATGTCCTCGCCGTGGCGCTGCTGATGCGGATCTATTGGGCCTTCGTCGGCAATGAGCATGCGCGGCAGATTTTCTATCTGCCGATCTGGGATCGCAAATGGCTGTGGGGCGTGCTGCATGAAATGCGCTGGTACGCTTTTCTCGCGAAGGCGCCGAAGAAATACCTCGGCCATAATCCGCTCGGCCATCTGGTCATGCATCTGTTCATGCTGAACCTGGCCTTCCTCGTCGTCACCGGCTTCGCGCTCTATTCCGAGGGCGCCGGCCGCGACAGCTGGCAATATGCGCTGTTCGGCTGGGTGTTCTCGATCTGGCCCAACAGCCAGGATGTCCATACATGGCACCATCTCGCCATGTGGGGCGTCGTGCTGTTCATCATCATCCATGTCTACACCGCGGTGCGGGAGGACATCATGTCGCGCCAGAGCCTGATCTCGTCGATGATATCGGGCGAGCGCGTGTTCCGCGACGAGGCCGACAAGTGATGTCGACAGCGAAGGAATGTTCGGAGACGCCGCGCAGCGGCGCTGGATTGCTTCGCTGCGCTCGCAATGACGGCGAAGCCACCGTCATTGCGAGGAGCGCAGCGACGAAGCAATCCAGAGCCGCGGGGCGATTACTGGATCGTTTCGCTGCGCTCACGATAACGGCGCAAGGGGAGCAGCCATGCGCACCCTGATTCTGGGCATCGGCAATATTCTCTGGGCCGACGAAGGCTTCGGCGTGCGCGCGGTCGAGGCGTTCCATGCGCGGTTCGAGACCGGGAATGACGTGACCATTCTCGACGGCGGCACGCAGGGGCTCTATCTGGTGCAGTTCGTCGAGACCTGCGACCAACTACTGGTGCTCGACGCCATAGACTACGGCCTCGAGCCGGGGACCCTGCGCGTCATGCGCGACGCCGATGTGCCCCACTTCATGGGCGCGAAGAAGATGAGCCTGCACCAGACCGGCTTTCAGGAAGTGCTGGCCGCCGCCGATCTGCTCGGACGCTATCCGACGCGCCTCGCGCTGATCGGCTGCCAGCCGCAGGATCTCGAAGATTGGGGCGGCCCGCTGACCGCTCCCGCAGCGGCGGCGATCGAGCCGGCGCTCGCCGCCGCCGAGCAGATTCTCACCGAATGGGGCGTCGACCTTCGCAGGCGCGACGACGCCTCGGACGAGCGGCTGCTCGCGCATGACCTCGACCATCGCCATTATGAGCGGCGCCCGTGCGGCGCCGAGGAGGAGACGAGTCCATGAACGCAATTCGCAACGCTGTGACGGCCGCCGTCTCGCTGGTTCCCGCCGCGGCGCTCGCCCATCCGGGTGACCATCCCGCCGATCTCGCCTGGGATCTCGCGCATATCTTCACGCAGCCCGATCATCTGCTCACCATCGCCTTCGGGCTCGGCTGGGCGGCGATGGTCGTCGCCGTCGGCTATTGGTTCAAGCCGTGGCGCTCCGAGTCTTGGCGCTGACGGCGTCATGTGCATCGGCTTTCCCATGACCGTGATCGAAGGCGACGCCTTCGAGGCGCTGTGCGAGCGGCGCGGCGAGCGGCGGCATGTATCCATGGCGCTGGTCGGCGCTCAGCCCGCCGGCGCGCGCGTGCTGGTGCATATCGACTCGGCGGTGCGGCTGCTCGATCCGCTCGAGGCCGCGCAGATCGACGACGCCCTCGACGCCGTCGAGAAAGCGCTCGCCGGCGAGAATGTCGATCATCTCTTCGCCGATCTCGTCGATCGCGAGCCCGAGCTTCCGGCCTTTCTGCGCGAGCCGGAAGGTCGCTGATCAGACTGGAAAGTGAGCTGTCAGCGACCGAAGCGGAACAGATAGCCGCTGCTGGCAAACTCCCTTTCGCTTCAGTCACCTCCTTTGCAGCCGTAAGGGGCGGATGCTGGCACAGGGCTTGCGGCCATTTAAAAAAAAGACCGGAGGAAACAATGCCGTCGCCCCTGCTGCGCGCCTTGCGCGACAAGCATGGCGTCGCCGAGGTGGACGAGGCGTCGATCGACGCCTTTCTCGCTGACGCGCCGCATGCGCTGCTGTTCTTCGCCGGCGATCCGGCGCAGCGCAGCGAGACCCATGATGTCGCGGTGATCCTGCCGCAGCTGATCGCCGCCTTCACCGGTCGGCTCGCGCCCGCCATAGTGGCCCCGGCGGCGGAGACCGCCCTCGCCCGCCGCTTTCTCGTCGGCGTCTATCCGAGCCTCGTCGTGACGCGCGGAGCCGACCCCGTGGGCGTGCTGCCGAAGGTCTGGGATTGGGCCGATTATTGCGCGCGCATAAACGGCTGGCTGCGGCCCGACGCCCCGGTGCTCGAACGTCCGACAGGACCGCGAGTCAGCATCACATTTTCCGGCGAGGAGACGACAGCATGAAGGCGGGCTTCTGGATCGCGCCGGAGGGATCCGACGACACGATGACCATGCTGCCGCTCGCCGAGGCCGGCGAGGGCGTTGTACGCGGCAAGGATGTCGTGGCCTTTCTCGCCACCGCTTCGGCCGAGGAATCGATCGCGCGCTGTCCACGCACCGCGGAGCTGCTGCCGCGGCTCGCGCAGGCGCTGGACGCGCAGCGCGCCGATGCGGCGGGCCAGCTTTTCGACATCACCGATTACGAGGCGCATGAGCGCGAGCTCATCGGCCAGGTGCTCGGCGAAGGCGAGGTGAGCGGCCTCGCGGCTCTGCCGGACGGCGGCGTCGCCCAGCTCACAGAGGCGGCGATGGCGGGCCTGTGGCGCGTGCGCTTCACCGACGCCGCGGGACGGCTCGTCGCCGATTATCTCGAGATCGCCTCGATCCCTCATGTCGTCGAGCGCGCCTCCGCCTTCACGGCGGAGCGGCTGAGCCTCGGCGAAGCGCCGGAGGGCGCGATGAATGTGATGCCGATCCTCGCCGAGATCGACGGCCGCATGCGCGCGCATCGACCGGGCGGCCCCTCGCACACGATCAATTTCTCGCTGCTGCCGGTCAATGAGATCGACATGGACTTCCTTCAACGCACGCTCGGCGAGGGCCCGGTGCAGCTGGTCTCGCGCGGCTATGGCCATTGCAAGGTGACGGCGACCGGCGCCCGCAATGTATGGTCGGTGCAATTCTTCAACGCGATGAGCACGATCATTCTCGACACTCTGGAGATCGGCGACACGCCCGAGGCGGCGCGCGCCGCCGACGAGGATTTTCGCGATTCCGCCGAGCGCCTGCGCGAGATCCACGAGGCCTATTTCGCATGAGCGACAATGATGTCACCGACGCGGCGACGCGCATGGAATGCGGCGTATGCTGGCATGTCTATGATCCGGCGGAGGGCGATCCGGTGTGGCAGATTCCTCCGGGCGTCGCATTCGCCGATCTGCCGGAGGACTGGCGCTGCCCCGAATGCGACGCGGCGCGCGAGAAATTCCTGAGGCTGAGCGAATGAACGCCGGCGCGATCGCCGAGCGGCTCGCCGCCATCTATCGCGAGATTTATCGCCGGGCCATGCGCGACGCGCCGATCTGCAATGACGCGCTCGCGGTCGAGGCGGTCGGCTTCCGCGACTTCGGCGATCTCGCGCTCGGCGTCATGGTGACGCCCTGGTTCGCCAATCTCATCGCCGCGCCGCTCGACGACGCACAATCCTTCGACGCCGCGACCTTGCGTCTGCGCTTTCCCGCCGGAGACGCCGAGTTCAATGTGAGCGAGCTCGACGGCTTCGGACGCATCGCCACCTGCTCGCTGTTCTCGCCTATGGACGCTTTCGCGGATCAAGACGCGGCCCGCGCCACGGCGCAAGCGGCGCTCGACGCGCTGTTCGATGCGCATCTGCACGATCCCCCGCGAGCGGAGCGCGCCGCCGCCACGCTCGACCGCCGCGCCGTCTTCTTCGGCCGGCGCCGACGCGCCGAAGAAGACGGCGCGGCGCCATGAGCAGCGACGGGGCCTTCGCCGCGGGCGCCATCTCCATCGCCGTGGAGACGGCGGACGGCCGCATCTGCTCGGTGCGTCTGCGCTCGAGCCGCCCCGTTGGACTCGCCCGTCTGTTCCGCGGCCGTCCCGCCGAGGAGGCGCCGCTGCTCGCCGAGCGCCTGCACGCTCTGTGCGGCGTCGCGCATGGTCATGCCGCCGCCTCGGCCATCGCCGCTGCGCGCGGAGAGCGGCCGACCCCGTCGCGCGCGACGACGACCCGGCTTTTGAGCGAGCGCGTCGCCGAGACGCTGCGCTCGAGCGCCGCAATGGCGGGCGCGCCTCCGCCTGCGCCGCTACGCGAGCTGCTGACGCTGACGCGCGCCATCGCGCTCGATCCGAAACGCGCCGACGCCGGGGAGCTCGAGCCGCTCGCGCGCGCGCTCGGCCTCGAGCGCCATCCATGCGCGAACACTTTTTTCGGCTCATTATGGCGCGCTTGCGCGGAGGATGCGGCGCTCGCCGCGCAAGCGCCCGACGCGCTCTGCGCGATGGACGACGACGCCGTGCTCGCGGGCCTGCGGCGAGACGGCGATGGCTTCTCGCGCGAGCCGCAAATCACTGGGCGCGCGCCGGAGACCGGCGCCTTCGCGCGTCATTGGCGAGAGGTGGATTTCGGCCATGGCGCGGCGCTGGCGCGGCTGCAGGCGCGCATGATCGATCTCGCCGACACGCTCGCCCGCTTGGCGGAGGGCGGCGCGCCGGAGCCTGCGCGCCTCTCCTCGCCGGTCCGGCGAGAAGGTCTCGCGGCTGTCGAGACGGCGCGCGGCGCATTATATCACTGGGCGCGGCTCGGCGACGACGATAAGATCGCCGATTATGCGATCCTCGCTCCGACCGAATGGAACTTCCACCCGGCCGGGCCCTTCGTCGCCTCTCTGCTCGGCGCGCGCATATCGAGCAGCAGTGCAGCGGACACGATCACGCGGCTCGCCGCTCTGTTCGATCCTTGCGTCGCCTTTCACGTCACGCTCGAGGAGGCCGTCCATGCATGAGCTGGCGCTGACCGAAAGCATCGTCGAGATGATCGAGGAAGAGAGCCGCAAGCAGGGATTCACGCAGGTGCGCGTGGTGCGGCTGGAGATCGGCGCTTTGAGCCATGTCGAGCCCGAGGCGATCCGCTTCTGCTTCGAGGCCGTGGCGCGCGGCGGCGTCACCGAGGGCGCGCGGCTCGAGATCATCGCCACGCCCGGCGAAGGCTGGTGCCTCGACTGCGGGAAGATCGTCGCGGTGAGCGAACGTTTCGGCCCTTGTCCCGACTGCGGCGGCTATCATGTGCAGGTGACAGGCGGCGAGGATATGCGGGTCAAGGAACTGGAGGTCGACTGATGTGCACGGTCTGCGGCTGCGGAACCTCGAGCGTCGAGGGCAAGGACGCCCATTCTCACGAGCACGGCCACTCGCACGAGCACGGCCACGATCATGACCATGCTCATGCGCATGGCGAGCACGGCCATCACCATCATGGCCATGATCACCCTCACGCGCATCACGACCACGATCATGCGCACGATCATGATCACGACCACGCGCATGACGAGCCCAAAGGCGCGGTAATCGATTTCGGCGCGGGGCCGGCCGGCGTCCATATCGCCGGGCTCACTCAGGATCGCATCGTCCGCATCGAACGCGACATTCTCGGCAAGAACAATGAGAACGCCCGCGACAATCGCGCGCGCCTCGCGCACAATGGAACATTCGCGCTCAATTTTGTCTCGAGCCCCGGCTCCGGCAAGACCGAGCTGCTCGTGCGCACGATCCGCGACATGAAGGATCGCTTCCCCATCGCCGTGATCGAGGGCGATCAGCAGACCTCCAACGACGCCGAGCGCATTCGCGCGACAGGCGCGCCGGCGATCCAGCTCAACACCGGCAAGGGCTGCCATCTCGACGCCCATATGGTCGGACATGCGCTCGACGATCTGCCGCTCGCGCCGAATGGGCTCTTGTTCATCGAGAATGTCGGCAATCTCGTCTGCCCGGCCGCTTTCGATCTCGGCGAGGCGCACAAGGTCGTCGTGCTCTCGGTCACCGAGGGCGAGGACAAGCCGCTCAAATATCCGGAGATGTTCGCGGTGTCCGATCTGATGCTGCTGAACAAGTCGGACCTGCTGCCGCATGTGGAGTTCGACGTCGGCCGCTGCCTCGCCAATGCGCTGAAGGTCAATCCCGATCTGCAGATCCTGGTCGTCTCGGCGCGCAGCGGCGACGGCATGCCCGCCTTCTACGCCTGGATCGAGGCGCGGGCCGCGCGTCTCGCGCAAAGGCGCGGCGAAGCGGCGACGGCGGTACGATAAGAGCGAGCTGGTCATGGCCTCTTGCGAGCCGGCGACGATATCGAGACTGCGCCTTCGCGTGACGGGGGCCGTGCAGGGCGTCGGCTTTCGTCCCTTCGTGCATGGGCTCGCCCATCGCTACGCGCTCGGCGGCTTCGTGCGCAATGACGCGCGCGGCGTGCTGATGGAGATCGAGGGCGAAGCGGTCGAGGATTTCGTCGCCGCGCTCGGCCGCGAGCCGCCGCCGCTCGCGCGCATCGACAGCCTCACTTGCGAGACGATCGCGCCAATCAGCGAAGCGGAATTTCGCATCGAGGAGAGTAGAGACGGACGCACGCAGACGCGCATCACGCCGGACGCCGCCGTCTGCGAGGACTGCCTCGACGACCTCTTCGATCCGTCGAGCCGCTTCTACCTCTATCCTTTCGTCAATTGCACCCATTGCGGGCCGCGCTACACGCTGACGAAACACCTGCCCTATGACCGCGCGCAAACCTCGATGGCGCGCTTTCCCATGTGCGGCGCCTGCGCGCGCGATTATGCCGATCTCGCCGATCGGCGCTTTCATGCGCAGCCGATCGCCTGCCCCGACTGCGGGCCGCGCCTCAAGCGTCTTTCTGCGAGCCTGAAGGCTCGCGGTCCAAGCCCCGGTCTGGACCGCGAGCCTTCAGCCTCGCTCATCGCCGACATCGTCGCGACGATCCGCGACGGCGGCATTGTCGCGCTGAAAGGCGTCGGCGGCTACCATCTTCTCTGTGACGCGCGCAATGAATCCACGGTCGCCGAGCTGCGCCGGCGCAAGCAGCGCGACGCCAAGCCTTTCGCGGTGATGGTCGCCAACGAAGCCTCCGCCCGATGTATCGGAGATTTCGACGCGGAGTCGCTGCGCCTGCTGCGCTCGACCGCGCGGCCGATCACCGTCGTCGAATGCCGCGAGCCGCTCGCGCCCTCCGTCGCGCCGCGCCTGTCGCGCATCGGCGTGATGCTTCCCTATGCGCCGCTGCATCATCTCTTGTTCCACGCCGCCGCGGGCGCGCCCGCCGGCCGCGAGTGGCGCGAGGCGCCGCAGGATTTCATCATTGTCGCGACCAGCGCCAATGTGAGCGGCGAGCCATTGATCATCGATGACGAGGAAGCCCGCGAGAAGCTCGCGCCAATTGCCGATCTCGTCATCGGTCATGACCGCGCCATCGTCGCGCGCGCCGACGACAGCGTCGCGACCGTCATCGCCGGCGCGCCGGCGTTGCTGCGTCGCGCCCGCGGCTTCATTCCCGAGCCGATCGCGCTCAAAGGCGACGGCCCGGACGTGCTCGCTCTCAGTGCGCATCTGAAGACCACCATCACCGTCACGCGCGGCCGCGAAGCCTTCGTCTCCACCCATATCGGCGCGCTCGACAATCGCGCCACCCTCGATTTCCATCGCGAGACGATCGCACGCATGCTCGATATTCTCGACGTCCGTCCCGAACTCATCGCCTGCGATCTCCACCCCGATCTCGCTTCGACGCGTTTTGCTGAAGAGTGGGGCCTCCCTCTTCTGCGCGTGCAGCATCACGCCGCCCATGTCGCGGCGATCGCCGCCGAGCATGGGGTCGAGGGCGCGATCCTCGGCGCCGCGCTCGACGGCTATGGCTATGGCGACGACGGCGGCGCCTGGGGCGGCGAGCTGATGCTGGTCGAACATGGCGAGTGGCGCCGTCTCGGCCATCTCACGCCGCTGCCGCTGCCCGGTGGCGACCGCGCCGCGCGCGAGCCCTGGCGCATGGGCGTCGCCGTCCTCGCCCAACTGGATCGCTGCGGCGAAGCCTTCGATCGCTTCCCGCAATTTGCGCTCGCGGGACAGGTCGCCATGCTCGCCTCCTCGCCGCTCGTCGCGCACACGACGAGCCTCGGCCGCATTTTCGACGCCGCCGCCGCTCTGCTCGGCCTGCGCCATGTTCAGGAATACGAGGGGCAGGCGGCGATGGAGCTGGAGGGGCTGTGCCGCACGCCGAGCGCCCTACCCGACGGCTTCCGCATCAAGGACGAAGCGCTCGATCTCGCGCCGCTGTTCGCGGCTTTGCTCGAGCCAGGACTCGACGCGACGCGCGGCTCCGAGCTGTTTCACGGAACGCTGATCGAGGCCCTCGCAATATGGCTCGGCGACGCCGCGCTCGCTCGCGGCCATGAGCGCGTCGCGCTCGGTGGCGGCTGTCTCATGAACAAGTTTCTCGCCGAAGGACTGGAGCAGCGTCTTCGCGCGCGCGGCCTCACGCCCCTGCTCGCGCGAAAAATTCCCGCCAATGACGGCGGCCTGTCGCTCGGACAGGCCTTCGTCGCCCGAGAGAGAAAGGCTTAACGCCATGTGTCTCGCCATACCAGCGCGCGTCGTCGAGCTGCTTCCGGACGAAATGGCGCGCGTCAGTCTCGACGGCGTCAGCAAGATCATTTCCACCGCGCTCGTCGACGATCTAGCGATCGGCGATTACGTCGTGCTTCATGTCGGCTATGCGCTCACCAAGATCGACGAGGTCGAAGCGCTCGCCACATTGGAGCTGCTGCGCGAAGCCGCCGCGCTCGGAGCTGCGTCATGAAGCACGTCGACGAATATCGCGACGGCGAGCTCGCGCGCGGCATTGCGCGCCGCATCACTGCAGAGGCGCAGCCGGAGCGCGACTATCGCTTCATGGAGTTCTGCGGCGGCCATACACACGCGATCTCGCGCTATGGCGTCGAAGATCTGCTTCCCGAAAACATCCGCATGATCCACGGGCCGGGCTGCCCGGTCTGCGTGCTGCCGATGGGCCGCATCGACGACGCCATTAAACTCGCCGCGCGCCCCGAGGTGACGCTCTGCACCTATGCCGATCTGATGCGCGTGCCGGCCTCGGGCGGAACAAGCCTGATGAAGGCGAAGGCCGACGGCGCCGATATCCGCATGGTCTATTCGACGCTCGACGCCATCGCCATCGCCGAGAAGGAGCCGGATCGCGAGGTCGTTTTCTTCGCCATCGGCTTCGAGACCACGACGCCGCCGACCGCGCTCGCCATTCGCCTCGCGCAGAAGAAGAGGCTGCGCAATTTCTCGATCTTCTGCAACCATGTCATCACGCCGGCGGCGATGCAGGCGATTCTCGAAACCAACGAAGGCGTCGCGATCGAGGGCTTCGTCGGCCCGGCCCATGTCTCCACAGTGATCGGCATGTCGCCCTATCGCCGCTTCGCCACCGATTATCACAAGCCCGTCGTCATCGCCGGCTTCGAGCCGCTCGACGTCATTCAGGCGGTGCTGATGCTGGTGCGGCAGATCAACGAGGGCCGCAGCGACATCGAGAACCAATATCGCCGCGCCGTCACCGAGACCGGCAATGGCAGAGCGATCGATGAGATGGCGGAGATTTTCGAGCTGCGCGAGAGCTTCGAATGGCGCGGCCTCGGCGAGATTCCGCGCAGCGCGCTGCGCCTGCGCGAAAAATACGCGCAATTCGACGCCGAGCAGCGCTTCGGCGTCGTCACCTCGCCCGCGCGCGACAATCCGGCCTGCGAATGCGGCGCGATCCTGCGCGGGGCCAAGCGTCCACAGGATTGCAAGCTGTTCGGAACCGCCTGCACGCCGGAGACCCCCATGGGCTCCTGCATGGTGTCGTCGGAAGGCTCTTGCGCGGCCCACTGGGCTTATGGAAGATTCCGCCAGCTCGAACGGCGGAAGGCGTCATGAACAAGCACGAGCCGATGGGAAGAAAGCTCGATCTGCGCAATGGCCGCGTCGACCTGTCGCACGGCTCCGGCGGCCGCGCGATGGCGCGGCTCATCGCCGATGTGTTCCATGCCGCTTTCGACAATGACTGGTTGCGCGCCGGCAATGATCAAGCCGCCTTCGACATCGCCGCCGGCCGCATGGTCATGACCACGGACGGCTATGTCGTTTCACCTCTGTTCTTTCCGGGCGGCGATATCGGCAAGCTCTCCGTGCATGGCACGATTAACGACATCGCCATGGCCGGCGCGAGGCCGCTGCATATGTCGGCGAGCTTCATCATAGAGGAAGGCTTTCCGCTCGCCGATCTTTGCCGCATCGCCCAGAGCATGGGCGAGGCGTCGCGCGCCGCGGGCGTCCCCATCATCACCGGAGACACGAAGGTCGTCGAGCGCGGCAAGGCCGATGGCGTGTTCGTCTCGACCGCCTGCGTCGGAGTCGCGCCGGCAGGGCTCGAGCTCTCGGGCGACAAAGCGCGCCCGGGCGATACGATCCTTCTCTCGGGCTCGATCGGCGACCATGGCGTCGCCGTGATGTCGAAGCGCGAGAATCTTTCTTTCGAAACCGAGGTCCTCTCCGACACCGCCGCGCTGCACGAATTGGTGGCGGTCATGGTCGAGGCCGCCGGGCCCGCGATTCGCCTGATGCGCGATCCGACGCGCGGCGGCCTCGCCGCGACTTTGAATGAAATCGCCCATCAATCCAAGGTCGGCGCGCATGTCGAGGAGTCCGCCATTCCCGTCGCGCCGCAAGTCGCGGCGGCCTGCGAGCTGCTCGGCCTCGATCCGTTGTTCGTCGCCAATGAAGGCAAGCTCGTCGCCGTCGTCGCGGCGGAGGCGGCCGACTCCCTCCTCGCCGTGATGCGAGCGCATCCGCTCGGCCGAGGCTCCGCCCGCATCGGTGAGATCGTCGCCGATGAGCATGGCTTCGTGCAAATGACGACCCGTTTCGGCGGCGGCCGCATCGTCGACTGGCTGTCCGGCGAGCAATTGCCGCGCATCTGCTGAGCGTCAACCATGAACGAGCGCGAAGACCCCGCGAAACTCGACTGCGACAAGCGCAGAAGCGCGACCGGAGCCACAGTGCTCATCGTCGACGACGAGCGGCGCTCGCTGGAATCGCTGAAGCGCGTGCTCGGCGTCGAGTTCCAGATTCTGTGCGCGCAAAACGCCGCCGAGGCGGAGGCGATTCTCGACGGCGATCTGGTGCAAGTGGTGCTGTGCGACCAGCGCATGCCCGGCGAGACCGGCGTGGAATTCCTGACGCGCGTGCGCGAGCGCTGGCCGGAGCCGGTCCGCATGATCATCTCCGGCTATAGCGACGCCGAGGATATCATCGCCGGCGTCAATGAGGCCGGCGTCTATCGCTATGTGACCAAGCCCTGGGACCCCGACCGCCTGCTGGAGACCGTGCGCGAGGCGGCGCGGCTCTATGCGGCGCAGAAGGAGGGCGGCGCGGCGCCGCCGCTCGACGCCAAGCCCTCCAATGAAAGACTGCGGCGCATCGTCCAGGACAAGCGACGCGCCGAGCGTCGCATGTTCGAGTTCTCGCGCATCGCCCACGCCCCCGACAGCCCGATGCGGCAAACGATCGCTCTGGCGCGGCGCGCCGCCGAATATGATATTTCCGTGCTGATCACCGGCGCCTCGGGCACGGGCAAAGAGCTGCTCGCTCGCGCCATTCATCATGGCTCGGCGCGCGGCGAGAAATCCTTCGTCCTCGAAAATTGCGGCGCGCTGCCGGACGAGCTGCTGGAGAGCGAGCTGTTCGGCTGCAAGAAGGGCGCGTTCACCGGCGCCTATCAGGATCGCGTCGGCCTGTTCGAGGTCGCGGACGGCGGCTCGATCTTTCTCGACGAGATCGGCGAGACCTCGCCCTCGTTTCAGGTGAAGCTGTTGCGCGTGCTGCAGGAGGGCGAAATCCGCCCGCTCGGCGCCCAGCGCCCGCGCCGCGTCGACGTGCGCGTCATCGCCGCCACCAATCGCGACATCAAGGCGGAGGTCGAGGCCGGCCGCTTTCGCCGCGATCTCTATTACCGCCTCGCCGCCTTCCCCATTCATCTCTCCGCCCTCAACGAGCGCAGAGGCGACATAGCGATCATCGCCGCGCGCATTCTGCTCGCGGTCAATCAGCAATTCAACCGCCGCATTCCCGGCTTCGAGCCGGAGACGCTGCGCTTGATGGAGCGCTATTCGTGGCCGGGAAACGTGCGCGAGATGCACAATGAAATCCAGCGCATGGTCGTGCTGAGCGACGGCGAGGCCAATCTCTCGCCGGAGCTGCTGTCTCCGGCAATTCTCGACCATGGACGCCCGGCGGCGCAGCAGGAGGGGCAGACGCGCTTTACGCTGAAGGAGCGGGTCGAAATGCTCGAATGCGCGCTCATCAAGGAATCGCTCGAGCGCAACGGGCGCAACATCAGCCATGTCGCCGACGAGCTGGGCCTGTCGCGCGTGGGCCTGCGCAGCAAGATCGCGCGCTACGATATTTCTCGCGTCGTCGATGACGAAGCCTGAGACGACGCGCGACGGCGCGCGCGGCGATCTCATCGCCCGCGTCGCTGGGGCCGACATCGCGCTCTCGGAGGGGAGCGAGCAAGTCTGGCTAGAAGTCATTCGCAAGATGGACGAGGTCTATGCCGATCTCATCGTCTATGAGTCGGACCTCGAGAAGAAGAACGGCGAGCTCGAGGAAGCGCAGACCTTCATCCAGAGCGTCATCGCCTCCGTCTCCGACGTTCTCGTCGTCTGCGACGAGAGCGGCGCGATTCTGCAGATCAATCCAGCCTTTCGCGAGCTGATGGGACACGACGAGCAGGAACTCGTCGGCTCATCCCTCATCGACCTGTTCGTCGCCGAGGATCGCGCCGAGGCCAAGACGCTCTGCGCCGCAGCGACACGAGAGACCACCAGCGGCGAGCTGCGCTTTCGCACCAGCGACGGGCCGTCCGATCTGATGGCGATCAATCGCTCGCCGCTGTTCGACGCCGCCGGCAGGCGCGCCGGCGCCGTCTTCACCGGCCGGCCGATCGGCGAGCTCAGGCGCGCCTATGAGGCTCTGCATCTCGCCCATGTCGAGCTCAAGCAGGCGCAGTCGCGGCTCATCGAGCAGGAGAAGATGGCGAGCCTCGGCCGCCTGGTCGCCGGCGTCGCGCATGAGCTCAACAATCCGATCAGCTTCGTCTACGGCAATATTCATACGCTCGATCGCTATCGCAAGGCGCTCGCCCGCTATCTCGCAGCCATTCATTCCGGCGTCGCCGTCAAGGAACGCGAAAAGCTTCGGCGCGCCGAAGACATAGACGCGGTCATCGCCGATCTCGAGCCCTTGATCGAAGGCACGCTCGAAGGCGCAGTGCGCATCAGCGACATCGTGAAGAATTTGCGCCGGCTCTCCTTCGGCGCCAAGACGCCGCGCGAGCCGGTCGCGCTCGCGAAGGTGGTCGAGACCGCGACGCAATGGGCTGCGCGCAGCAAAAAGGCCAAGGCGCGCATCGTCACGCGGCTCGAGCCCGATCTTCTCGCCTGCGGCCACAGCGGCCAGATTCACTCGGTGCTGGTCAATCTGATCGACAATGCGCTCGACGCCGTGCGCGACGCTCCCGCGCCGCTCGTCGAGATCGTCACACATGCGGAAGGTTCGTCGGCCGTCGTCGAAGTGATCGACAATGGCAAGGGCGTGCCGGATGCGCTGCGCAGCCGTGTCTTCGAGCCCTTCTTCACGACAAAGACCGTCGGAGAAGGAACCGGATTGGGACTATGGATCAGCTATTCGATCGTGCATGAACATGGCGGCTCGATCGAGATCGACGCGCCGCCATCGGGCGGCGCTCGCTTCACGCTGCGTCTGCCCCGCGCAACAGACTGAAAGCAGCGCCCATCAGCTCGCCTTGCGCAACGCCGCCTTGAACAGAACCTTGCCGGCGAGCATTCTCGACAATTGCAGCTCATTGGGCTCGAGCACATTGAGCATGAGGATCAGCGAGCCATAGACCACGGCGCCGGAGCCGATCGCCAGCGCCAGAGCGGCTGGAGCCTGCCACTCCAAGACGATCACTCGCGCGAAGACGGCGCAGCCGATCGCCGCGACCACGATCCGCGCGAACTTCGACAAGGGGAATGGCAGATTGAGAGCCTTCGCCACATAGATAAAGCTTGCGAGAGTGAGAAAGCTCTGCACCGCCGAGCGCGTCGCGACCGCGCCCATAACGCCGAAGGCAGGGATCGCCGTAACCCCGGCGAGCAGAGATACGACGACGCCGATCAACCCCGTGCGCACGAGAAAGGAGCTCTTCTCGCAGGCGAGCAGGAGGGTGGAGCTTACGGTCGAAATCGAGCCGAAGGCTTGCATCGCGATCAGCACTGTCGCCGATGCGCTCGCTTCGGCGAATTCTGCCCCGAACAGCACCGGCAAGAACAAAGGTGCGATCGCAGCCATTCCGAAACAGGCCGGAAACAGCAACAGCGCGACGAACCGAATTGCCGAGGCGTAGGCGTCGCACAACCCCCTTCGATCTCGCAGCGCATGACGCTCGGCGAACAGCGGCAGCAGCCCTCCGGTCATCAGCAACGGCGCCTGAGCGGCAAGATTGCAAAGCGTGTACGAGACCGCGAACAATCCGGCCTCCTTGGCTCCTCGCCAATAATCGAGAAAGCCGATTTCGAGGCGCGACCAAACGATCACGGAAATGAGGCCGACGCCCCAATTATTGACGGCGAAGCGCCAGGCGCGCTGACGGAGATTCTCCGGAAGCCCGGTCGTGCGACGCGCATATTGCAACGCCAGTCCAGCGCAGGCGATACTTCCCATCGCATAGCCGACGAGCGCCCCCTCGGCGCCGGCATAAAAACATCCGGCGCCGGTGGCGACGAGCTGCAGAGGCAGACTGATCGCCGTCAGCTTCGCTGCGACGTCGAAGCTCTGCCGACCACGAAGCACCGACAGGCCGAAATTATTCAATGCCTGCACAGCAAAAATGAATGCGATCACCAACCAGATCGAGTCGGGCGATTCGCTCAACACGTTCAATCGCAGATTTTCACGAAACCATTGCGCACCGCCGAGCGCCAATTCGCCGAACAATCCGACGACAATCGTCGTCGAGAACAAAATCGGCCGAAAGAAATACGGACCGATTTCTTCGGCATAGGCCATCTCGCCTTGCGCCATCAGCTCCGGCGTGAACCGTGCGATCGTGAGCGGCAATCCGAGATCGGCGAATGTGACCGCCATCCCGGTGAGCCAGATGCCGATCGCCACGGTTCCAGCGCCGGTGGGACCGAGCATGCGCCCCACGATGACGAGCCCCAGAAAGCTCCCGAGCGACGAGTTCAGACTGGCGACGAGCCCGAAAATCGTGTTGCGTGTGAATTTATCGAGCGACATTTCTAACCTGCCGGCGCGTGTGCGACTCATCTCATCATGAAGAAAGGCCGGCCGATCGTTTTGGAACACGGTTGGTCCTCTCGATCTTCGTCGAGCAAATCGGGCGCCGCAGCCGCGTATCGATCGCTTCGCCATATGTTTTGAAATAGGCCTCGGCCACGCGCGGCCATGCGAACTCCCCCGCAAGCCGGATAGCGGCGGCGCGAAGCGCGCCGGACTCTTCGACCTCGGCGAAAGCCTCTCGGATCGCGCTCGCCGATGCGATCGGTTCGGCGAAGTCGGTGAGGTGGACCAACCCGCGCCGCGCGGAGAAGGCGCGATAGGCTTCATTGGCGTGCACGACTGGACACAACCCGGCGCTGAGCGCTTCGATGAGCGCAATTCCAAATCCTTCATAATCGGACGCGCTCACGAAAAGGCTCGAGCGACCGATGACCTGCGCGACGGCGCACGGGTCGAGACCCACATGAACCTCGACATGGTTCTGCAGAGACCGCCGCGCGATCTCCGCTTTCAAACGTTCGATTCCCCAATCGGACTCGAAACCGACGATGTCGAGACGCCATTGCTGGTCCTGCGTGACGAGCGCATGCATCGTTTCGAGCAGACGGTCGAGGCGCTTATTGAGCGAAAATCGACCGATCGTGACCAGCGACTTCTTCGGTGTTCGGCTCGCCGCATCGGCGAATTTGTCGATGTCGACGCCGTTCTCGATCAGCCGGAGATTGCCCGGCGTGATCGTCGCGAATAATCGATAATCGCTCTCGCTGCAGGCGACGACCGCGCTATAGCGGCGCGCCGTCAATCTCGTGACCACTTCGAACCACAGTCGCTTCAGGGTCGCATGCGCGGATGTATGAAAGAACCCGCCATGGGTCGTCGCTACGATCGGCCGACGCGAGACCAACGACGCGAGCCCGATAAAGTCGAAGAAGAAGTCGACTGCATGCACATGCACGATGTCGGCGTCTTCGATATGCGCGAGCGCCGCGGGCGCGATCGGATAGCGTCTCGACCCCCTGAACGGAATGCGACGGATTTCGACTCCGTCGAGCACATCGCTTTCAGGGAGAGATCCGCGCCGATCCGTGAACAGGCGATCCAACGTCACTACACGCACCTCGGCGCCGGCCCGATATTGCTCGCAGGCGAGGCGATGAACGAATTCTTCGAGCCCGCCACGCGAGGGCCAGAACTGACGAACAATATGAACTATCTTCATCGGATCGCCCCCTCGACTTTCACACGCTCGACCATAACGGGATTAATGGATCGTTAACCAAGCGCAGGCTAAATCTTCGCTGCTTCTACTCTGTAGGAACCAACGATGACCCAGCGGAGATATCTCGGTGAGCGGTTCGCCGGAAGCGAAGCTCCGACACTGTCGCTCGTCGTCTGCACGGTCGGCCGAATCGATCCACTCGTGCGTCTCTTCTCCTCGCTCATCCAGCAAACGAGCGAGGACTTCGAGATCGTTCTGGTCGACCAGAATCCTCCCGGAACCCTCGACGCGACCTTGGAGCAATACGCCCAAGGCTTGAAAATTCTGCATGTAACCTCTCCGCGCGGCCTCTCTCGCGCCCGCAACGCCGGTCTGCGGCGCGCGAAAGGCAGCCTCGTCTGCTTTCCCGATGACGACTGCTGGTATGCGCCAGAGCTGATCGAGGAGGTGATCCGCCGCTTCGCGCGTGAGCCTCACATCGATATCATCATGGCGCGCACGGTCGATGCGCATGGCGTCGATTCTCTCGGCCTGTATCTCTCCGAAACATGTCCGATCGACCGACGCAATGTCTGGTTCGCCGGCAATTCCAATGGAATTTTTCTGCGCGCAGAAACGGCGCAGCGCATCGGCGGCTTCGACGAAAGCCTCGGCGTCGGCGCCGAGTCGCCCTTCCGATCGGGAGAAGAAACAGACTATGTGCTGCGCGCGCTCGCGCTCGGCGCCCGATGCCGGTTCTATCACGACGTCACCGTCTTTCACGATCAGGCGCCCGAGCGCAGCTCCGCCGCCATCTCTCGCGCCAGAGCCTATGCGCCGGGTTTCGGCCGAGTCTTGAGGCTGCATTATGACGCCTTCTATTTCGCAGAGCGCCTCGCACGCACGCTCGCGCGCGCCGCATTGTCGGCGGTCACGCTCGACCTCGGCACGGCGCATTACAAGCTCGTGTGGGGCATCGGCACGATCAAGGGCTATTTATCGCCTTGTGGAGGTGAAAGAACACGATTGCCAGGGCGAAAGTGAACGCTCCGACGCCATAGCGATAGACGGTTCGACGCGGCTCCAGCGCCTTGCGCCACAACCATTGCAGCCCCGAGGCATTTTGCAGCTGGAAGCAGACTATCGCAAAGGCGAAGGCGAAGGCGCCGAGCGTGTAGCGACGCGCGAGCCGACGTGGCTCTCTCGAAAGCCTGAACAGCCATTCCATTCGCGCCCGTCGCACCCACTCGGGCGCCCGCGGCACCGTCTCGGAGAGGAAATCGAACAAAGCGCCGACGCCGACCGCCAACTTGCTGTTCAGAGCATCGCGATGCGTGTCCATGAACAATTCCTGGCGTGGATTGCCCATGGCGACGAGCAGCACATCGGGCGCATGATCGGCGATTTCAGCGACGATGTCGGCTTCTTCCGCTGCCGAAAAATAGCCGTGATGAAAGCCGACGACACGATGCCGTGGATAAAGCGTCTCGATTTGGGCCGCCACGCGCTCGACGACATCGGGCTTCGCGCCGAGGAGATAAATTCTCAAGCCTCTTTCGCTGGTCGCCAGAAACTTCGGAACGAAATCCGTTCCATTCAGATTGCCGGGGAAGGTTGCCCCTGTCGCGAGCTTCGAGGCGATGTCGAGCGCGACGCCGTCGTTGAGGACCAGCATGTTCGACAGAGCTTTGCGGAAGCCCACGTCGAAGAACGCATTGCTCGCAGTATGCGCATTGCAGAATGCGACCTGTCGATGGTCCTGCCCATCGAGAATGGATTCGATGTGCCGCAACGCCTCGTCGACGGTCAGATGCTCGATGCGGATTGGACCGAGTTTGAATATGCGCTTCATCCCAAGACCTCACGAGACACGATTTCGATCTCACGGGAAGAGGAAGCGCTGTCATCACCAAGGATGTCTAAACATCCTAAAGTCCAATATATTCTTGGTTTTTCAATGCGTAGCGAAATAAATGCGATTTAATTCGAATTTTAGCGAAACGAGTCGACGCATGGGCGCCACGGGAGACGTCGCGCCGCGTCCGAGCGCAATTTCCTCTGGTCGATTCCGTTCGAGCGCAGAGCGCTCTAACGTCGTGACTGGGTCCAGGCGTAGAGAATGATCGCGCCGAGAGAAAGCGGCCAGAGAGCATGAGCGAACACGAACAGCACCGGCGACAGCCGCTTGCTCTCGTTCCAATTCATCGTGAGCGAGATGAGAGCGACGCCGCATCCGATCGCCAGATAGGTGTAGATGAAAGCGTCCAACCCCCACATCGCCCGCTCCCGCGTCGCGCGCCGCGAAAGCGACGCCGACAATCTCGAGGCCCGACCACGGCGCAGCCTCTGGCGCCGATATTAACATAAGCTTAAGGATAACGCCCTCTATATTGCCGACGCATTCGTCCTTCGCGACCTCGCGCGACGTTGAGGCACAGAGCGTCCATGACCCGAATTGGCTCCGGCAGCGAGCTGCAGATGGACCCGAGCGGGTCCCGCTCGCCCGCGCGCGATCGGCAGGCGCCGGGTTCGATGGATTTCGACTTCGCGGAATTCGTCCGCTTCGTGAAGCGGCACGCCAGATGGATGACGGCGATCGCCGCGATCGCATTGCTCCTCGGTTTTTGCTTCTATCTCGTCATGCCGGCGCGCTATCGCTCGGTCGCGGAAATTCTGCTCGACCCGCGCGGCGTCGCTCTGGCGAAGACGGACCTCGGGGCGCAGAGCCTCGGCGCCGACAGCAATCTTCTCGATCTCGAGACGCAGCGCTATCTCATCGTGTCGAGCAGCGTGCTCGGCACGGTGGTCGACGAGGAAAAGCTCACCGAAGATGCACAGTTCACGCATGTCGGCCTTCTGGGCAAGCTGCTCGGCGGCAAGCCGAACGAGAGCCGAGAAGCGGCGATCGAAAAGCTCGCGGCGATGATCGAGGTCATGCGAGGCGAACGCGCGCTCATTCTCGACATTATCGTCGTCAGCGCGGATCCGCAGCTTTCGGCGCGTCTCGCCAACGCCGTGGCGCGCGTGTTCTTTTCTCAGAACGGCGCCGCGCAGCGCGACGCCGCACGTCGCGCGGGCGCGGCTCTACAAGGCCGCGCCGAGCAATTGGCGCAGGAGCTGAGAGACGCCGAAGCGAAAGTCGAGCGCTACAAATCCGAGCACGATCTCTCCGAGACGGCGGGAAAGCTCACGGCGGAGCAGCAGCTCGCCGATATCAGCTATCAGCTCGGCCTCACGCGCTCGCAGGTCGCACAAACGCGTGCGCGCTATGACGAGGTCACGAAGCTGCAACGCTCGAAAGCCAATGTCGAGCAATTGTCCGACGCCGTGCATTCCAACACGATCTCCGGCCTGCGCACGCAATATGCGACGCTGGTCCAGCAGAAATCGGCCATGGAGATGCAGTTCGGGCGCAAATATCCGCCCTTGATGGATGTGCAGCGCCAGATCCAGGAGGTCGGCAGGCTCATCGACGCGGAGCTGTCGCGGATCGCCGGCGCCGCGCTCAGCGATTACCGTCGTGCGCACGCCACCGAGGTCGATCTCGAAAAGCGTCTCGAGGAGCTGAAGCGTCGCTCGTTCCAGCTCAATGAGACGATGGTGGGTCTGCGCGCGCTCGAGCGCAGCGTCGAAGCGACGAGAAACCTCTATCAGTCGTCCCTGAAGCGCGCGAAAGAGCTCGAAGAGACGCAGGAGGTCGACAGCTCGACGTCGCGGATCATCACCGAAGCGGTGCCGAGCAACAAGAAGGCCGGCCCTCCCCTGCCCCTCGTGCTCGGCGGCGCCCTGATTTGCGGCATCGGTCTCGGCGGCGCCGTCGGATATTTCCGCGACCGCATGGAAGCGAAGGCCGACGATCCCGCAGAAGAATCACGCAACCTGTTCGATCTGCCGATACTGGCCGAATATCATTTCGCCGGGACTGTGAGTCCAGGCTCTTCGATACGAGAATCGGAAGCGCCGTCGGCGCGGCTGCTGAGCTGGATTCTCGAGGTCGAAAGTCCTCACGGCGCGCGAACGATCCTGTTTTTGGGGCTCGACGCGGATGGCCGCAAGGCCAAAGTGACCTTCGACATCGCGCTTGCTGCGCTCGAGCGAGGACAGCGAGTGATCGCGCTCGACGCCGGCCGCCCGGACGGCGCGGCATGTCGTCACTGGCGCAAGGAGGCGCTGCGCTTTCTGCGTAATGGCAGAGGCCCTCATGAGCACGAGCTGGTGACGCGCTGGCCTCACGATTCCTGCTTCGCCCTGCACAGCGGCGCGAGAGGCGGCGCCGAGTTCGTGTCGATTTCCGAAGTGATCGACAGCGAGCCCGGCGAAGCGCCGCCTGAACGCTTCTGGCGCGATTTCAGAGACCGGATTCGCGGCTTCGACAATGTCGATCTCATTCTGGTCAGCGCCGATGCGCAGGACTATCAGTCCTTCGCGACCGACGCCGACTCGGATGCGCTGGTCGCGCTCGTGGACGGCGATCGTCCGGAGCGCCGCACTCTGTCCGAGCTCGCAGGCTCGATCGGCGCGCGCATTCCGAGCTCGGCGGGAGTGGTGCTGGTCGGCGAAAGGGCGGCCGCATGAGCGCCGTCGCTCTTCCGAGCTACGCGGCGATCGAGGAGCGAGCGGCGACGACGAGGCTGGTCGCGGCCGCTCTCGTGTTCGGCGGCGTCGTCTTCAATTTCGTGCTCTGCATCGTCAACGCCAAAATCTTCGTCATTAGTCCGGCGATCGTGATGCTCGCGGAAATGGGCCTCATCGGCGCGAGCCTCACATTGATGGCGAGAAACACGACGGCGTTGATCGTCGTGCTCGTCGGCTTCCTGTCCTATGCGGCGTTTCTCAGCGCGATGCGGGCCTCGGTCGACGCGAAGGCGATCCGCGACGTGATCATTCCGATCACCTTTCTGTTTCTCGGACGCCGCTTCGGCTCCGCGGCCATGGGCGATCGTCTCGTCGATCTCTGCGTGTGGACTGTTCTGATCGTCGGCGTATGCGAATACAGCTTCCTGACGCAATATCTGAAGATCGTCGACATTCGGGCGTATTATGTCGCGCGCGGCACCGTCGATCCGGCGTCGATCGACACCACGGGGACAGGGCTCTTCGCGAGCGGCATCCGTCCGGAAGGCCGAACGCTCTTGCCGTTTCTCGGCGCGCATCGCGTGTCGTCTATCTTCCTCGAGCCGGTGTCGATGGGCAATTTCGGCGCGGTGGCGTTCTCCTGGATCGCGCTGCGCAATTTTTCGAGTCCTGCTCGGCTCGCTGTCGCGCTGCTCCCCGCGGTGGCCGTCTTCGTCATGGCGGATGCGCGTTTCGGGCTGATGGTGTCCTTGACCTGCCTCATCATATATCCACTGGCGAACCACATCGGCCGCATCGTTCTGCTGCTGGCGCCCTTCATCGTCATTGTCGCGCTCGCGGTGAACGGCTTCATAAATGCGGATGTGATCTGGGACAATGGTCTCCAAGGGCGAATGATCCTCTCTGGACAGATGCTGTCGCACCTCGATTTCTGGGAGGCGATGGGCTTCATTCCGGTGACGCGCTTCGTTTCCGATTCCGGCTACACCTACACGCTCGCGAAGTTCGGCCTCCTCGGCTGCATCGGGCTGTGGAGCCTGTTCGCTCTGGCGCCGACGGCGAATGAGCAGGCTTGGCGCTACCGCTTGTTCGTCGGATTCTACATCACCTCGCTTCTGATCATCAGCGACTCCGTCTATTCGATCAAGACGGGAGCGCTGGTCTGGTTCTTGTCTGGATGCCTAGAGGCGCCCGACGCCGAAGACGACCTGTCGAAGATGCAAAAGCGGACGCGATACACATGATGAAAGAGCATCGATCGATCCGAGGAGGCGCCCCGGTCGCATTCGCAACCTGCTCCGGATTTTATCACTCTGGTCGGTCTGCCGTGGCTGTGCTGATCTGCAGTCCATGGGGCCACGAAGAGCTCAGCATGCGTTCGAGCCTGCGCGAGCTCGCCGATAGGCTCGCGGACGCAGGAATCGCGTCGCTGCGCTTCGATTATCCGGGAACCGGCGATTCACTCGGCGCGAGCGATCTCCCCTGGCGGCTCGAGGATTGGGTGAGGGCGACGAAATCTGCGGCGGCGTTGCTCATCGAGCTGTCACGCGCGAAGCGTCTCGTCATCATCGGCCATGGACTGGGATGCGCGATCGCAATTCGTGCGGCGGAAGAGTTGGAGCAGGTGGCGGGTCTTGCGCTGCTCGCGGGATTCGCGCGGGGCGGGCCTTATCTCAAGCAGCTGAAGGTCGGGGCCGCCATGCTCGCGGATGCGGCAGGAGTCGCGACGTCGACGGAGCCGAGCGGAGCGCTCGTATCGCTCGGATTCAAATTGCCGGCGTCCTTCGTCGCGGATCTCGCGACAGTGGATTTTCTCGCGCTCGCGCGCGCGCCGGCGCCGTCCACGCTCATCGTGAGCCGCCCCGGCGATCGGCCGAGCGCTGCCCTTGCCTTCCATCTCGAGCATCTCGGCGCCGCGGTCGAAAGACTGGATTACAGCGACTTCGAGGAGCTGACGACCAATCCGCCGATCAAGGAGGTGGCGCTCGCGACCTTCGACGCGGTGACGTCCTGGGTGCAGAGGATCGACGGCGCGCGCGAGAGCAATGCCGATGCGGCGCGCGCATCGACGATCACGGAGTCGCGCCTCGAGGACGAGTGGTTCCGAGAGACGAGGTTTCGTTTCGGGCCACAACAAATATTTGGAGCTTGGTGCGAGCCGAAATCGGCGCGAAGGGGACGCGCGCTGCTGTTCCTCAATTGCGGCGCCAATCCGCACGCCGGCTGGCGCAGAATGACCGTCGTGCAGGCGCGCGATCTGGCGCGGCGCGGCGTCGCTTCCTTGCGTATCGACACATCGGGCATCGGCGACAGCGCTGGGCGGACGGATGCGGCGACGAAGTTCTATGCGCCGCATCAGATCGAGGAAGCGCGCTCCGCGATCGATTGGCTCGTGGCGCAGGGCGCGCGCGAGATCACTCTCGTCGGCGTATGCTCGGGCGCCTATCAGGCCTTTCACACAGCGCTCGAAGACGGGCGCGTCGACGATCTCGTGATCGTGAATCCGATGACGTTCGTCTGGGATGACGCCTATAGCGTCGAGGAGTTCGTGAAGCTGTTCTCGCGGAGCAATCTCACTTATTTTTCGCGCCTCGCCGAGGCGGACGGGCTCATGAAGCTGCTCTCGGGACGCGTCGCCGTCGGTCGGCTGGCGGGGGTCGTGGCCGAGCGCATTCTCGACAGGATCAAAGCGCAGCTGGCCTCGGCCATTCCCTGGTTCGAGGGCCCGATCAGACGCGAAATTCATCGGCTGTTCAGCCGGCTGAAAGCGCGCAATGTTCGCATCTCGCTGGTCACCTGTGAGAATGATCTCAGCGAGGATGAGCTCGCCAAGCATTTCGGCCGTGGCGGCGCGCGACTGCGCGCCTATCCCAATGTCTCACGGTCGCGCATACCGGATGCGGATCACAATCTGACCACCGATGCGAGCGTCGAATGGCTGACGGCGCACCTGCTGGCGCGCGCGACGGAAAGCCGCGGCGCGCCGACGCGGCCTGCCGCCGAGAGCTACGGCGCTAAGCGGCCTCTGGAAGGAATGACGTGAGGCGCATCGCTGCGATCTTTTTCGCGTCTGTTCTCGCGTCGTCGAACGCCGTGGCGAAGGGGCCGACGCGCGAGACGCCGCAGATCGGCGTCAACATCTCCGGCGCCGAGCTCAATCCCGGCAAGGACAAGCGCAATTTCGACTATGTGTTTCCGACGAGAGCGCAGATCGATCATTTCGTCGCCGCAGGAATACGGATGTTCCGCATTCCGGTTCTCGCGGATCGCCTGCTCGGCGCCGCCGCGCCGGGGGGCGCGACGACGGAGGACTGGCGGCTCCTGCAAGAGCTGATCGATCATGCGAACGACGTCGGCGCGACGATCATCGTCGATTTTCATCAATATGGCCGCATGCGCTCCGGCCTGATCGGCCGCGACGGCGCCGCGACGCGCGACTTCGCCGCCGCCTGGGGCGAGACGGCGCGACGCTTGAAGCGTCATCGCAATGTGATTTTCGGGCTGATGAACGAGCCGCATGAGCAGAGCGCGGCGGAATGGCTGACGGGCGCCAATGCGGCGATCGCCGCCATTCGCGCGAGCGGCGCGCGGCAACTCATTCTCGCGCCGGGCTCCTATTGGACGGGCGCGCATTCCTGGACCACCACCGACAATGCCGCGGTGATGAAAGGGATCGTCGATCCGCAGAAGAATTTCGCCTATGAGGCGCATCAATATCTCGACCGCGACAGCTCCGGCACCAAGCCGGAGGTCGTCGCTGGAGCGGGAGCGTCGCGCCTCGCCGCCTTCACCGAGTGGGCCCGCGCCAACGGCGCCAGAGCCTTTCTCGGCGAGTTCGGCTTCGCGGCGACACGCGAGGCGCTCGCCGAGGGCGCGGCGCTCGTTCGCTACATGAAGCAGAATCCGGATGTGTGGATCGGCGGCGCCTATTGGGCAGCGGGACAATGGTGGGGCGATTATATGTTCTCGATCGAGCCGAAGGACCATCGTGACCGGCCGCAATTGGACGTGCTTCGGGAGAGATGACGCCGCCGGCCCGTGCGTGGCTCTTGAAGCGGGACCCGGATATGGATTATTCCTTCGTTCACCCTGCGGCGCCTTCCGCGGGACAGCGCAGGCAAGCTCCCGGTAGCTCAGCAGGATAGAGCAACGGTTTCCTAAACCGTAGGTCAGGGGTTCGAATCCCTTCCGGGAGGCCAGCAAAATCAATAAATTATAGCATAGAGGCTGCGGATTTTAGGGCCCGACCGCAGATCACCACGGCGTGAGCCGCACGCGACGCAAACACGACGCGTGTTTGCGTTCAGCAATGTTCACGCTACCCTCATGGGAGAATTCGAGGCGCATGATTCTCGATTGAAAGCGGCGGAAATGTCGAACATTGCGGATCATCGAAAATGGCTCAAAGAAAATACGCTCGGTAGTCTCACGCAGTTTTCGAAATGGCGCAAAGGCATCAAAATCGGTCTTGTAGCTGGCGGCGCACTTATCGCCGGCGTGACAGGCGCTTCTGCAAATCTCGTCGAAATTAGCCACAAATGGCTATTGTATAGTTTCCAAATTTTCGGCGGTGTTTTAGTATTCATAGGCGGATGCGTGTTAGAGGCGGTAGACGAAGGTGCTGCGGATGCGATCAAACGGGCTGACGAGCTTGCCGATTTGGTCGACGTACGAGAGCAGCAGATCGCAGAATTAGGAGTTGATTTTGAATGGTTTACACACCTCTATTCAACAGCCTCGGCCTTGCGAGAGGTGGTAGAAGGAGCTTCTGTTGCTGCCGCAGGGGCAGAAGATGAGCGACGGCCTCAGTTTGCAACGATGCTGGATATCATTGCATCTGAGAAAGATATTCTATTTGGAATGAATGCCGATCGATGGAATTTCGCTGTGTATATTTTTTCAGTGAATGATGGGCTTTTGAAATGCGTCGCATGCCGTAGACCGATACGCGCGGAAGAAGACGCCCCCCACCGGTCTTGGAAACCCGGCGAAGGGCACGTTGGAATAGCTTTTCAGACGCAGCGCGAAATTGTCGCCAGCGACACGTCAGAGCCCGAGGCGAGGGCTCTATTCGATGGTCCAGACCCGAGTCGAAGAGAGGAGGACCGCGCACGATATCGGTCAATTGCATCCATTCCGATCAAAGTCGCCGGCGCCGATGCCGTTGGTGTTGTCGTCGCTACAAGCGATGTTGCGGGCAGATTTTGGATTCGACAACGAGAGGACGAAACAGCTCGCGATCCGGTGGAGCCATTAAGAAATCTCGCAAACGCCCTTGCTATGGTCATAAAAATTACCGATCTTCAAACTGACGAACAGAGGCGATCGAGTCATGAATGAGCCGTTAACCCAAAATTGGCCAAAGCCTGACTTGGAGACCCTTGACCGAGAAATCGGGAATCGGATGCGCCGTCTCGCGGGGGGGCATGCCAGCGCGCAAGATGTAAGTGAAGCGAGCAAGCTAATTCGCGACCGTGCCGATTTCATGATGCCCGGAATTTTCCGGCGTCTGAGCTTACGCCCTCTTAAGAACAAGGCCAGCTGAAAACGCCCCGCCTGTTCATCCGAGGTCGGGGCGTCTCCGTTGCTTCGGCACCCTAATCGCCGAGACTTGCGCGATCACGGATGCCGCGTCGAGGACGTAGATCACGACGCACGAGCGAGGCGACGCCCAGGGATGGGCCACGCCATCGCCAAGGAGATCGTCGACAGTCACGGCGCCCACATCGCCGGCACGGATCTCCGGGCGGCGGAGCGACCTTCACCATCGCCTTCCCAGCCGCAGTCCACCCTCGACCAGTCGCGAGAGCGAGTCGAACGATAGAATCGACGCCTCCGGAGCCGGCCGCGTGGTCACCTGATCTGCAAGCTCTGCTCGATCGACGTCAGCTTCTCGGGCAGGCCGGCGACCGTATCCGCGAGCGCCGCGGCGAGCAGGCTCTCAGCCACGTCGTGCTTGCATTCGTCGAGCAGATTGTCGAGCGCGACATAGGAATCGTCGATGATCGGCCGCGCCAGGGCGGAGGCCGCCTGCTCCGAGACATTGCGCGCTATGTGGTCGAAACGCGCCCGCGTCGGCTCCGGCAGCATGGAGAGAACCGCGCGCTCATAGGCCCCGTCGAACATATCGCGCAAAGAGAGAAGAGCGCGAGTCAGGCGATAGAGCTCGATGACCTCGAGACTGGCGGAGCTCGGCAATAATTTCTCCATGTCATAATCTCTTTTCGTCGCTATGGACTGAGCGAGCAAGACTTGAACGCGGCAGCCCGCGGTTGTCAAGCGGCGCGGTCCGTTCAGCTTATTTCGATAAGATTGACGTTACCGAGCGTTTGATTTCGTCTCTCGCCGTCGGCGGGCGCGCCGCTCGCGTCGATGGCCCTGGACCATTCGCGCCCTATCTGCCGCCTCGCCGCCAATAGGTCCGGAGACCGTGTGGACACCGATTATCTCGTCTCAGCCTTCGTCACTTTGCTCGTCGTCGTCGAGCCGCTCGGCCTCGCGCCGGTGTTCGTCTCCGCGACCTCGGGTCTGGACGCCGCGACGCAGCGCGCCATCGCCTTTCGCGCATCGGTCTATGCGCTGGCCATTCTGGCCGGCTCCGCGCTCGTCGGACAGCGGCTGCTCGCCGCCATGGGCATCTCCCTGCCCGCCTTCCGCATCGCCGGCGGCCTCCTTCTGTTCTCCATCGGCTCGGAAATGGTGTTCGGCGTGCGGCTGCAGCGCGACTCGCGGGCCGCAGAGAAAGCGCTGGCCGAGCATGTCCACAATATCGCCGCCTATCCGCTCGCAATTCCCTTGATGGCCGGCCCCGGCGCGATCACCGCCACCGTGCTGCTCGCCGGCGACGCCCACGGAAATGTCGCGCTGCTGGCGAGCCTGATCGGCGTCGTCGCCGCGATCATGGCGATCTGCGTCATCTTCTGCCTGATCGCCGGCCGCGTGGCGCAATTCTTCGGCACCGCGGCCAATCTGGTGCTGACGCGCCTGCTCGGCGTGCTGCTCGCCGCTCTCGCTGTGCAATTCGTGGCCGACGGCGCCGGCGCCCTGCTGGCCAAATGAGTCAAAAAGAAAGGCGTCCCGCATGCGGGACGCCTCGAGACTGCCGGGGTCGGCCGATCAGGCGGCGCGCGCCTCGACGGTCTGCGTCGGGACGCCGCCGCCGATCTCGATCCGCCGGGGCTTCTGCGCCTCGGGAATCTGACGCAGCAGGTCGACGTGCAGAAGGCCGTTGGCGAGGCTCGCGCCCGTCACGACCATATGGTCGGCGAGCTGGAAACGCCGCTCGAACGCCCGCGCGGCGATGCCCTGATGCAGGACCTCGCGCTTGACGCCGGCCGGCTCGGGATGCTCTTTCGCGCCCTTGATGGTGAGCGTGCTCTCGCGCGTCTCGATCGAGAGGTCCTCGCGCGCGAAGCCGGCCACCGCCAGAGTCACGCGATACTCGTTCTCGCTGGTGCGCTCGATATTATAGGGGGGATAGGCGGAGGCGGCGGCGTCCTGCGTCCCGGCCTGATCGAGCAGGGAAAAGAGACGGTCGAAGCCGACGGTCGAGCGGTAGAGCGGCGAAAGATCGAAGTGACGCATCACATAGTCCTCCATTGGAAGCGACATGTTCAGGCGCGAAACGGGACCATGATCCCCGCTCGCGCCGGGGATGAGCGCGTCCGTATCGGCCCGCGCTGGGTCTGATGTGGGAGGCCTTTCCACGTCGCGCAAGGGGCGCCGGAGGCGGCGACGCAGCTGTCGCATTTTTGTGACGGCGCCGGGAATTTTGCTCCGGCGCGCAACCGCGGGCGTTGACGAGCAAATCCCCCCGGCCCTAGTTTGCCGGAATGGCGACGTCCCTGTCAGGCGGATGGTTCTCCCGGCGCGCGCTGCTCGCGGCGATCGGCCTCCTTCTGCTCGGGCTGCAGCTGCTGGCGGCGGCTCCGACGACGCGTCATGCCGGCTTCGCCGCGGATGGCGCCGCTCTCTCGAAGCTCTGCGAGCCCCACGCCGACGAGCGGACGCCCGCCCCCGCGCGCGACGATCACGCGCCCTGCTGTCTCTATTGCGCCGCCGGCCGCGACGGGCCGCCCCTACTCCTCCCCGATCTCGGCGACCCAAAGACGCATCCCGCCCCGACGCCCTTTTTCCGATTCGCCTATGACGGCGAGACGGGGTTGCGCGGCCGGCCGATCGGCTGGGCGAGCTCCTGGTCGTCGCGAGCGCCGCCGCTCGCCTGACGCCGCGCCTCGAGCGCGAAGACACGCCACCCTCGAGGAGCCCGGGCGACCGCCCGGCGGACGCCCGACGGATGTCGCCCCATGTCCGAAGCCAAATTCTTTTCGATCCGCGAGCTGTTTGCGCGCTCGCATCGCGACCTTCTGCGTCTGCTCGTGCGTCGCGTCGGCCCTTCCGACGCGCCCGATCTCCTGCAGGAGACGTTTTTGCGCGTGATGCATCGCGAGGCGGAGACGATCGTCGACCCGAGCGCCTATCTCCGCCGCACCGCCGTCAATCTGGCGATGGACTTCTCACGTCGCCGCCGGCTGGAGACGAAGCTCTTCGTCCCCGAGGACTCGGCGCCAGAGACGCCGGCGCCGGAGATCTCGGTCGAGCAATCGCTCGAGGCCGGCCATCGCGCCGAGCTGCTCGCGCAGGCGATCGCGACGCTGCCGCCCAAATGCCGGGAGGTCTTCGTCATGCGCATGCACGAGGAGCTGCCGCAGGACGAGATCGCCCGCCGTCTCGGCATCTCGCGCAATATGGTGGACCGTCATCTGCGCATCGCCATCCGGCGCTGCCGTCAGGCGGTGAGCTGAATTTTTCGCCGAGCCGACATCCCGGCCAGGCGGGCTCGATCGTCTGAGTAGAGTGACAAGCGTAGCGACCAACGGCCGAATGAACGAAGACGACGAGAAGAACGACGAGCCGGACGCCCATGACGCCGCCACCGCCTGGTGGGTGCGGCGCGACGCGGCGCCGCTCTCGCGCGAGGAGGAGCGCGCCTTCGCGGCTTGGCTCGCCGCCGACGCCGCCAATGCGAGCGCCTATGACGAGATCGTCGCCCTCTGCGGCGAGGTGCGCGCGCTGCGCCCACGCGCCGCGGCGTCGCGAGCCCCCCGGCGCCGGCGCATCGTCGCCGCGGCGGCGCTCGCCGCCTCGCTCGCTGGCGTCGCCGCCTTCGACCAGCTCGCGCTGGTTCTGCGCGCGGATGCGCGCACCGGCGTCGGCGAGACGCGTGTGATCCGGCTCGACGACGGCTCGCGCGTCACCTTGGCCGGCCGCTCGGCGGTCGCCTTTCATTATAGCGAGCGGCGGCGCGCGCTGACGCTGCTCGAGGGCGAGGCCTTTTTCGAGGCGGCGCCCGACGCCGCTCGCCCCTTCGTCGTCTCGGCGGCCGGAGCGAGCGTCACCGCGCTCGGCACCGCCTTCGACGTCGCGCTCGGCGCCGCGGGCGCGCAGGTGAGCGTCGCCGAGCACGCCGTCTCGGTGGAGAGCGGCGGCCGCGCGGTGCGCGTCGAAGAAGGGCGGCAGACGGCCTTCGCCGAGGGCGCGCCGGCGAGCGCCCCGTCTCCGACCCCCGTCGATGATCTCACCGCTTGGCGGCGCGGCCGGCTCATCTTCGTCGACCGGCCGCTCGGCGAGGTCGTCGACATTTTGGCGCGCTATCACCGCGGCTACGTCGTCATCGCCGGCGATGCGCTGCGACGGCTGCGCGTCACCGGCGTGTTCGACGCGAAGGATCCGATCGGCGCGCTGCGCGCAATCGAAGCCTCGCTCGATCTCGACGCCGTCCATCTCACCGATTATCTCGTGCTGCTGCGCCGATGAAACACAACGCCACATCACATGCACGCCGAGGTGCGACATTTTTTCTCGGCGCAGGCATACGATTTTTTTCGGCGCGCACATGCGGGTTTTCCACCTTCGCTCGTCTCGAATGGGAGAGGGACTGTTTCGTCCCGGCGACGAAAGTGGAGACTGACGAATGGCGCGGCGCAATTCACGTCCAGAGTATGGCGGCATGGGCGCGACGGCTCTCGCAACGGCGCTGAGCGCCTTCTTCTTCGGCGCGGACGCGCCGGCGGCGGCGCATGTCGCCATTCCCGCCGACGAGATGGCGGCGGCGGTGAAGTCTTATGAAATTCCCGCGGGCTCGGTGACGGCGGCGCTCAACCACCTCGCCGATTCCAATGGCGCGCAGCTCGTCTACAAGGCGCGGCTCACGCGCGATCTCGCGACGAAAGGCGTCATCGGTCATTACACTTTGGAGGAAGCGCTCGACCGGTTGCTCGCCGGCACTGGTCTGCGCTATCGCCTCGACCGCAAGGGCGCCAGCGTCGCCATCGTGCTCGCGCAGAATGACACGATCGTCAACGACGCCGGCGCGACGCCGCTTCCGCCGATCGACATCGCCGCCGAGCAGCGCGGGCGCCGCGTCGACGGCAAGACGATCTCGACGCCGCTGCACGCCTCCGAACTGAATGAGGAAAAGCTCTACACGGCGCGCCCCACGGCCAGCGACACGGCGCAATTGCTGACGCAAGCGCCCGGCGTCGGCCTTTATGAAGCCGGCGGCGTCTCGCGGCTGCCGTCGCTGCGCGGCCTCGCCGACGATCGCATCAAGATATTGCTCGGCGGCGGCGAGGTCACATCGGCCTGCGCCAACCACATGAATCCGCCGCTCTCCTACATCGATCCCAACAATGTCGGAAAGATCGAGGTGCTGTCGGGCGTGACGCCCGTGAGCAAGGGGGGCGATTCCATCGCGGGAACCATCATCGTCGAGCCGAAAGCGCCGGTCTTCGCGGGACAACCCGTTTCGACGCCGCAGGGCCTCTCGCCGTGGAAAGGCGACAAGCTCATCGCATCGGGAACGATCTCGGCCTTCTGGCGCAGCACCAACAACGGCATCAGCATTTCCGGAACGGCCAACGCCGCGACCGATCATTTCAGCCTGCTCTACAATGGCGGCTATACGCGCGGCACCGATTATCACGCCGGCGGCAATGGCCCGAAGGTGCTGTCGACCGGCTTCATCTCCGAGAACCATTCGGCGACGCTGGCCTATCAGAACGATGGCCATCTCTTCACGCTGCAGGGCGGCTATCAGAACATCCCCTATCAGGGCTTCGTCAATCAGCGCATGGATATGACCGGAAACCGCGCGTTTTCGGTGAACGGCGGCTATAAGGGCGCGTTCGAGTGGGGCAAGCTCGAGGCCAACGCCTATTGGCGCCATGTCGCGCATGAGATGGGCTTCCTCTACGACAAGCAGCCCTCGGCGATGCCGATGAATACATCGGGAACAGATTACGGCTATTCGCTCCGGGCGGAGATTCCGCTCACGCCGACGGACCTGCTGCGCATCGGCAATGAATTCCACGGCAATCATCTCAACGACTGGTGGCCGCCCATCGCCGGCAGCATGATGATGGGTCCGAACACTTTTTGGAACATCAATGGCGGCCAGCGCGACCGCGTCGGAACCCATGCGGAATGGGAAGCGAAATGGACGCCGCAATGGTCGACGCTGCTCGGCGTGCGCAACGACGTCGTGTGGATGGATACGGGCGAAGCGCAGGCTTATGATTCGCGCGATCCCATCCCGGTGATGATGGGCATGATGATGATGGGGATGGCCAATCCGGACGCCGCCGCCGCCGCGCGATTCAACGCCCGCGACCACCGCCGCACCGACGTCAATTTCGATATGACCGCGATGGTGCGCTATCAGCCGGACGAAGAGAGCTCCTATGAGCTCGGCTATTCGCGCAAGACGCGCTCGCCCAATCTCTACGAGCGCTACGCCTTCGGCGTCGGCGGCATGGCGAGCAGCATGAACGGCTGGTTCGGCGACGCCAACGGCTATGTCGGCAATGTCGATCTGAAGCCGGAAGTCGCGCATACGGTGAGCTTCACCGCCGCCTGGCGCGATCCGGGGCAGGACTGGGAAGTGAAGGCGAGCCCCTATTTCAGCTATGTCGAGAACTTCATCGACGCCGACCGTATCGGCGGCTTCACCGATCTCAACGGCAGCTGGTTCCCGATCCTGCAATTCCGCAATCACAAGGCGGAGCTCTACGGCTTCGATCTCTCCGGCCGCGCCAAGGTCTACGAGGCGCTGGAGATCGGCCGCTTCGATCTTTCTGGCGTCATCGGCTATGTCTATGGCGAAAATCTCGACCGCGGCGATGGGCTCTATCACATCATGCCGCTCAACGCGCGCTTCACGCTGGAGCACCGGCTCGGCGGCTGGAGCAGCGCCGCCGAGGTGCAGGCCGTCGACAGCAAGACGCATGTGAGCGTCGCGCGACAAGAGTGGAAAACGCCGTCCTATACGCTCGTCAATCTGCGCTCTGGCTACGACTTCGGAACCGTGCGCTTCGATGTCGGGATCACCAATCTCGGAGACGTGCGCTATTTCTCGCCGCTCGGCGGCTTCAACTTCGCGCAATATATGAAGACGAGCGTGCCCGGCTCGGTTCCCGGCCCCGGCCGCACCTTCTACGCGGGCGTGACCGTGCGGTTCTGAGACCGTGGGCGCCCCGCCCTCCCCTGCACGGGAGCGGCGGGGCGCCCTCGCTTCGCGCTTCCCATTCGCGCGCGCGGCGCATAAATCTCCCGGGCATGAGCGACGACAAGCCCGACCTGCCCGACACGCTGGAAGAGGACGAGGACCTCGGCCCGGAGAGCGCGCCGGCCGAGCTCGAAAGCGAGGTCGACGACGCCGCCCCGGAGAGCGTCAAGCGCGGCGTCGCGGTCATCAAATCCTATTGGAAGAACGCGCCCAACGGCCCCGGCGTCTATCGCATGATCGCCGGCAACGGCGAGGTGCTCTATGTCGGCAAGGCCAAGAATGTCCGAAAGCGCATAGCGAGCTACACGCGCCTCGCCGGCCATGTGAACCGCATCGCGCGCATGATCTCGGCCACCGCCTCGATGATGTTCATCTCGGTCGACACCGAGACCGAGGCGCTGCTGCTCGAGACCAATCTCATCAAGCAGATGAAGCCGCGCTTCAATGTCTTGATGCGCGACGACAAGAGCTTTCCCTATATTCTGATCGCCCGCGACCATGCCGCGCCGCAGATCGCCAAGCATCGCGGCGCGCGGGCGCGCAAGGGCGATTATTTCGGCCCCTTCGCCAACGCCGGGGCCGTCGGGCGGGCGCTCAACGCGCTGCAGCGGGCGTTTCTGCTGCGCTCCTGCACCGATTCCTTCTACGAGAACCGCACGCGGCCGTGCCTGCTCTATCAGATCAAGCGCTGCGCCGGCCCCTGCACCGGCGAAATTTCGATCGACGATTATGCGGCGCTGGTGCAGGAGGCGCACGACTTCCTGACCGGCAAGAGTCGCTCCGTCCGCGAGAGCCTCGCCAAGGAGATGACCGAGGCGGCCGAGCGCCTCGAGTTCGAGCGCGCGGCGCGGCTGCGCGACCGCATCTCGGCGCTGTCGCTGATCCAGGGCACGCAAGGCGTCAATCCGCGCAGCGTCGAGGAGGCGGACGTCTTCGCCATCGCCAAGGAGGCGGGGCGCTTCTGCATCGAGGCCTTCTTCTTCCGCGCCTTTCAGAACTGGGGCGACCGCGCCTATTTTCCGCGGGCGGACCAGAGCCTCGGCGAGGAGGAGGTGCTCGGCTCCTTCGTGGCGCAATTCTATGGCGAGCATCCGCCCGCGCCGCTGGTCCTGCTCTCCCATGTGATCGAGGATCGCGACATTCTGGCCGAGGCGCTGACCGACAAGCTCGGCCGCAAGGTGGAGGTGGCGACGCCGCAGCGCGGCGAGAAGCGCGAGCTCGTCGACAACGCCCTGACCAACGCCAAGCAGACGCTGACGCGCAAGCTCACCGAGGATGCGAGCCAGGAGAAGCTCCTCGTCGCGCTCGGCGAGATGTTCGGCATGGCGACGCCGCCGCGACGCGTCGAGGTCTATGACAACTCGCATACCGGCGGGCAACAGGCGATCGGCGCCATGATCGTGGCCGGCCCGACGGGCTTCATGAAGACGCATTATCGCACCTTCAACATCAAGGGCGCGGAGATCACCCCCGGCGACGATTATGCGATGATGCGCGAGGTGCTGCGCCGCCGCTTCGCCCGCATCGCCAAGGATGACGAAAAAAAGGACGCCGAGAAGAAGGACGGCGAGACGGCGGCGGAGGAGGCGTCGGACGCCTTTCCCTCGAAGCCCGACCTCGTGCTGATCGACGGCGGCCGCGGCCAGTTCGACGCGGCGCGGGCGGTGGCGGCCGAGATCGGCCTCGAAGGCGTCGTCATCGCCTCCATCGCCAAGGGGGCGGACCGCAACGCCGGCCGCGAGACCTTCTTCGTCGAGGGGCGCGAGCCTTTCCGCTTGCCGCCCCATGATCCCGCTCTCTATTTCGTCCAGCGCCTGCGCGACGAGGCGCATCGCTTCGCCATCGGCACGCATCGCGCGCGGCGCAAGAAGGAGTTCGCCAAGAACCCGCTCGACGAGATCGCCGGCATAGGGCCGTCCCGCAAGCGGGCTCTGCTGCTCGCCTTCGGCACCGCCAAGGCCGTCGCCGGGGCGGCGCTCTGCGACCTCGAGAAGGCGCCGGGGATCAACAAGGCGACGGCGCGGCTGGTCTATGATCACTTTCAGCGTGGCGAATGAGCCCTGCGGCGCCTAAATTTCGCTCGGTCGAAAAGCGCGGTCGGGGCGGCTCGCGCGGAGCGAAGCCCGCGATTTTGCCGTGATTTCCCGATGACGGGCGATCCCGGCGAGGCGCCTCGAGGGGCGAGAGGAGCCGAGACGACGCAGTCTCGTCTATTGACAAGAGAGGCGCTCGCCATGTTCCCTCCCGGCATGACATCGACGGCCATCCCCCCGCCGCGCAGGCGGCACGCCTTCTCCCTGCCGAATATCCTCACTTATGGACGGCTGGTCGCGGTTCCGGTCGTCGCCGGGCTGCTGCAATGGCCCGACGAATTGTGGATGCGTTGGACGGCGCTCGGCGTCTTCACCGCCGCCGGCATCACCGATTTTCTGGACGGCTATCTCGCCCGCGTCTGGGCGCAGCAGTCCTCGCTCGGGGCCATGCTCGACCCGATCGCCGACAAGCTGCTGGTGGCGGCGACGCTGCTGATGGTGGTCGCCGATCAGACCATATCGGGCTGGAGCATCTGGGCGGCGATCATCATCCTGTGCCGCGAGATTCTGGTCTCGGGCCTGCGCGAATATCTCGGGCAGCTCAAGGTGCCGATGCCGGTGAGCGCCATCGCCAAATGGAAGACGACCTTGCAGCTCATCGCGCTCGGCTTCCTCATCGCGGGGCGGGCGGGCGAGATCGTGCTGCCCGGGACCGTGAACATCGGCTGCGGGCTGCTCTGGGTGGCCGCGCTGCTGACGCTCTACACCGGCTTCGACTATATGCAGGCCGGCTGGGCGCATTTCGGGGACGAGTGATGAAGGCGCTCTATTTCGCCTGGGTGCGCGAGCGTGTCGGCCGCGCGGAGGAGGAGATCTCCCCTCCCCCGGAGGTCGGCACGGTCGGCGAGCTGATCGACTGGCTGAAGTCGCGCGACGAGACCTACGCCCACGCCTTCGAGAACGCCGCCGTCATCCGCGCGGCGATCGACAAGGCGCACGCTCGCCATGACGCGGCGATCGCGGGCGCGCGGGAGATCGCGTTCTTTCCGCCGATGACGGGAGGCTAGAGCGAGTAGCGAATAATCTGTTCGCCACTCGCTATTCGCTCGGTCCGCTCATGACCCCCACACTGCGCATTCAATCCACCCCTTTCGATCCGGCCCATGAAGCCGCGCTGATCGAGAACGGCCGCCGCGACATCGGCGCGATCGTCTCCTTCACCGGCCTCTGCCGAGACGAGGACGCGACGCTCGCGGCGCTGGAGCTCGAGCATTATGCGGGAATGGCCGAGGCGGAGATGGCCCGCGTCGCCGAAGAGGCGCTGACACGCTGGCCGCTGCAAGCGCTGACCATCATTCATCGCCATGGCCGCATTCTGCCCGGAGAGCGAATCGTTCTGGTGATCGCCGCCGCCCGTCACCGCGGCGAAGCCTTCGCCGCGGCCGAGTTCCTAATGGACTATCTCAAGACCAGGGCGCCCTTCTGGAAGAAGGAGCATCGCGCCGACGGCTCGGTCGGCGACTGGGTCGAGGCAAAGGCGAAGGACGACGCGGCGGCGGAGAGATGGGGATAAACGATAAAGGCGGCCCGCAGGCCGCCTTTTCTCACTGCGTGAACGCCAGGGCGCCGTCCGGCAAATCCTGATCGACGCCTTTGTAGCGACTGGCGCGCTGGCCCATCATCGCCTCGAAGGCCTCATGCACCTCGCCGACAGATTTCGGCTGCATCTTCTTGCCCTTGCGAGCATAAAAAATGGGCTTGTTGGCGCGCGCGGGCTTCGGCAGCAGCGCGGCCGCCGGCGTATGCGGCGCCTCCTCGACCTTCTGCATGAAGCGGGCGGCGTCGTCCGGGCCGAGGAAGTGGATGAGATAAGTCTCGCCCGCGGTCAGCGGCCGGCCGATGCGCTCGGCGATCTTGTCGCCGTCATATTTCAGCATCTCGGCGGCGAGGGCGGCGGAGAGATAAGGGTCGTTGCGCATGGCCAGGATCGCGGCGCGTCTCTGCGGCGCGACGCGCAGGTCGCCGCCCTTCACCTCGATCGCTTCGGCCGCCTCCTGCTGGCCATGGCGCCAGCCGAACATGCGCACGGCCTTGAGCCAGGTCGAATCGATGAACTGGAACAGCCCGCTCGCCGAGGAGGTGCTGGCCTTCGCCTTGGGCGAGAAGCTCGATTCCTTATCGGCGATGGCCATCAGCAGCGCCGGGTCGGAGCCCGTCGACTTGGCGGCGTCGACGACATGCTCGACGATGGCGCGCGCGACGCGCACCGGGCCGAATTGCAGCACGCCCGAATTCTCGGCCCTGTGGGTGGACGACCAGGCGCGCACCGCGTCGCTCGCGGAGAAGTCGGCGTCGAGCGGCGTGTCGTCCTTGACGATATTCACCGGCGTCGATGATGCGCTGCGACGCGCGGCGTCACGGCCGGAGCGCGACGCCGCCGCGGTCTTTCCGGTCGGCGCGACCTCGGGCGCCGACAGGAGAATGGCCGCCAGCGCGCATGTCGAGGCCGCAGCGACAACCAAAGCGCGAAGGAGCATGGGGACCGAGCGGCCCGCGCCGAGAACCGGACCGTCCGCGGCGCGGGCGGTGAGAACTCGAATAAAGCGCGGCTGCTTCGGCGCAGACGCTTCCCGGCCGCGAACGGCGGGCGCAATCGCCTCGTAAGTCACTCTGTTTCGTTCCTCTCCTGTTGTCGGGACAGGAACGAAAGCTAGCAGCGCCCAAGGGCGAAAAATCGGCCGCGTGCGTCATGCGTACGTCACAATCCGTACGTGTGCCGCTGGACGCCGAATCCTTAAAATGCAAGGTTTTTTCTACGTACGTGTGTAGAGCGACGCTCGCGCCGCCACAATCACGCCCCGGCTCGGCGCGGCGAAGGCCGCGCCGGCGAATCAGAAGCTCATGCTCGCGATCTTGGCGAACATGCTGCGCAGCAATTGGAAATCGGCGCTCGCCGAAGGAGTCGTGCGGGTGAGGAAGTCGACCACCTTGCCGTCCTGCAGCCCATAGTCGGCCGTGCGCTGCACATTCTTGGATTTGTCGAAATAGACGGCGAGAATGTGCTGGTCGGCCACCTCTTGCGGCATGAAGGCGAGCTGGCGCTCGAGGCGCTGGCTCACATAATACCAAGCGTCGCCGCCGACGGTGGAGGTCGTCGAGGGCGTGCCGAGCAGCGCCAGCACCTGCGGCGCCGGCATGCCGACCTTGACCTGAGCGACCTTGCGCTCCTCGATCACGGCGCCGCGATTGATGACGCCGTCATAGCCGAGGCAGCCGGCGAGCGTCGCCGCGAGCCCGGCGAGAACGGCGCCGCCGCCGACGCGCCGCACGCGAGTGGAAAGGACGCGCGATTTCTCCGACGCCATATCGATCTCCGCCCTGCGCCCCGTCGCCGAGACGTGCCCTCTCGGGAAGAATGTGATGTTTCGATGCCTACCCTTCGCCCGAAACGAAAGCAAGCAGCCGCGCCCCCGGAGGGGCCGACGATCTTTCCGCCCGTCAGATGGCCGGAAAATGGCGAAGCTTGCAGCGCGCGGCGCGCGAACGTCTATATTTCCCCGTAGAGACCACGAAGGGAGGAGCGGCCGATGAGAGACGACGATGACGAAGGCCGGGAACCGGAGCTGTCGCGGCCAGTGGCGGCGGCCGAGGTTCCGGAGGAAGGGCTCGATGTGCATGTCGTCGCCCGCCCTGACGAATGCGCCGCTCTCGCGGCGGCCGACGGGCTCGCCGCGCTGACGCGGCTCGAGGCCGATCTCCGCGTGCGGCGCGAAGGCGCCGGCGGCTTGCGGGTCGAGGGCGAGCTCCGCGCCGATCTGCGCCAGATTTGCGTGGTCACGCTCGAGGAGTTCGATGTGACCCTCGTCGAGCCGATCGACGTGGCCTTCGCTCCCGAGCGGCCGCCGCGCCCGCCGGCCGAGCCGAGCCGCCGCACGCGACGGCCGGCCGAGCCGGAGGAGCCGGAGTCGAGCAGTCATTTCGTCGATCTCGAAGGGGACGAGCCCGACCCACTGATCGACGGGCGCATCGATCTCGGCGCGATCGTCGCCGAGTTTCTCGCGCTCGCGGTCGATCCCTATCCGCGCAAGCCCGGCGCGAGCTTTGCGGCGCCGCCGCTGGAGGAAGATGGCGCGCCGCCCCGCTCGCCTTTCGCCGGATTGGGCGAGGCGCTGCGCAAAGGCCGCGGCAATTGAGGAAAATGCCTTGCGCCGGCGCGGCGCAAATGGCAAGTCCGTGCCGCCGACGCGGGGAGGCAGGCGCCGAGCCGGCGCTCGCCTCCCCGCACGCGTCCGGGCGGCCGTTCGACATTCCGTCGATGAGCGAAGCCGATGGCGCCGCCTCGCGCGGGCCGCTCGCACGCATACCGTGACAAGCCAGGAGTGGAAGAGGAATGGCGGAGCCCATTCGGATAGCGATCGACGCCATGGGCGGCGATTTCGGTCCCGCCGTCACTGTGCCGGGCGCAGCCCTTACGCTGGAGCGGCGGCCCGGCTGCCATTTCCTGCTGTTCGGCAATGAGGCGGCGATCCGCGCCGAGCTCGCCGCCTATCCGCGTCTCGCCGCCGTCTCGACGGTTCGCCATTGCGACGTCGCGATCCGCATGGACGACAAGCCGAGCCAGGCGCTACGCGCCGGCCGCCGCGTCTCCTCCATGTGGCAGGCGATCGACGCGGTGAAGAAGGGCGAGGCCGACGTCGCCGTCTCCGCCGGCAACACCGGCGCGCTGATGGCCATGGCGAAAGTCTGCCTGCGCACCATGGCGAAGATCGAGCGTCCGGCGCTCGCCAGCCTGTGGCCCGCCGCCACCGAGCGCGGCTTTTCGATCGTCCTCGACGTGGGGGCGTCGATCGGCGCCGACGCGCGTCATCTCGTCGATCTCGCGGTCATGGGCTCGGCGATGGCGCGGGCGCTGTTCGATCTCGCGCGTCCGAGCGTCGGCCTGCTCAATGTCGGCAAGGAGGACATCAAGGGCGTCGAGGAGGTCAAGACCGCATCGCGCCTGCTGAAGGAGGCCGACCTTCCCGATCTCGACTATCGCGGCTTCGTCGAGGGCGACGAGATCGGCAAAGGCGTCGTCGATGTCGTGGTGGTGGAGGGCTTCACCGGCAACATCGCCTTGAAGACCGCCGAGGGCACGGCGACGCAGATCAAGGACTATCTTCGTCAGGCGATCTCCCGGTCCTGGCTCGCCCAGCTCGGCTATCTGCTCGCGCGCGGCGCTTTCCGCGAGCTGAAGGAAAAAATCGACGTGCGCAACATCAACGGCGGCGTGTTCCTCGGTCTCGAGGGCGTCGTCATCAAGAGCCATGGCGGCGCCGACGCGCACGCTTTCGCGCGCGCCGTCGAGATCGGCTATGAGATGGCCCATCAGGGGCTGCTGACCAAGATCCGCGACACGATGGCGACCATCACCCACGACGACCCCCTCTCCCCCGATACGGCTCCGAACTCCTCCCCTCCTCGGGAAGCCGCTCAGTGACATCGATCTTCCCCCCCTTGCGCTCCGTCGTTCTCGGCGTCGGCTCCTATCTGCCCGAGCGCGTGCTCGCCAATGAGGAACTCGCGACGCTCGTCGACACCAGCGACGAATGGATCGTCCAACGCACCGGCATAAAGGAACGGCGCATCGCCGCGCCGGGCGAGACCACCTCCATGCTTGGCGAACGCGCCGCGCGCGCCGCTCTCGCGGCCGCCGGCCTCGCGCCCGAGGACATCGATCTCATCGTCGTCGGCACCTCGACGCCCGACTATACGTTTCCTTCGACCGCGACGCAGATTCAAGCAGCGCTCGGCGTTCATCGCGGCGTCGCCTTCGATCTGCAGGCCGTGTGCTCGGGATTCGTCTTCGCTCTGGCGACGGCCGACAAATTTCTGCGCTCGGGCTCGCACAAGCGCGCGCTGGTGATCGGCGCGGAGACCTTCTCGCGCATCATCGACTGGACCGACCGCACGACCTGCGTGCTCTTCGGCGACGGCGCCGGCGCCATGGTGCTGGAAGCGCGCGAGAGCGCCGGCTCGATGGACGAGCGCGGCGTGCTCACGACGCATCTGCGCTCGGACGGACGCCATCGCGCCAAGCTCCATGTCGACGGCGGTCCGTCGGCGACGCAGACGGTCGGCCATCTGCGCATGGAGGGCAAGGAAGTATTTCGCTTCGCCGTCGGACAAGTGACCGACGTCGTCGTCGACGCTTTCGCCGCGACCGGCTACACGGCGAAGGACCTGCAATGGTTCGTGCCGCATCAGGCCAACCGCCGCATCATCGATATGTCGGCGGCCAAGCTCGGCATCGCGCAAGAGAAGATCGTCGCGACCGTGCATTTGCACGGAAATACTTCAGCCGCCTCCATTCCGCTGGCGCTCGCCGTCGCGGCCGGCGACGGACGCATCGGGCGCGGCGATCTCGTGATGCTGGAGGCGGTCGGCGGCGGTTTCACCTGGGGATCGGCGCTGATCCGGTGGTGACTTTGTTTCTACAGCCCCCGGATGTAAGCGCGCGGCTGTCGTCCAAACGCCGCGCCACCACAACCGACGCTTGATTTCCGCCGTTCTTTCTGAAAAATAATCGAATTGAGTTTATCGCCCCTCGCCCACGCGACGTCTTGCCCGCCGATTGCGGTCGAAAGCGACGAACCATTCTCGCGCGGCGGTTGTCGCAACAGAACCATCTCGCACTCACTGAAGATGTTTTATCCAAATCGATAAGGCCGAACATGTCGCAGAAGCTTTCCGAAAAAGAAGCCCCGACGATCGACGCGCCGCCCGAGGAGCCGCTCGTGTACACCCGCCCGGAGCCGTTGTCGCACACCGTCACGCGCGCGGACCTCGCCGACGCCGTCCATCAACGCATCGGCCTCTCCCGCACGGAATCCGCCGAATTCGTCGAGATGGTGCTGTCCGAGATTTTTCAGGCCATCGTCGCGGGCGACGATGTGAAGCTGTCGTCCTTCGGCTCCTTCCATATCCGCTGGAAAAACGAGCGCGTCGGACGCAACCCCAAGACCGGCGCCGCCGCCCCGATCTCGGCGCGGCGCGTGGTGATGTTCAAAGCGTCCAACGTGCTTCGCGCGCGCATCAATGGTCACCGGCCGATCGGCGGCAAGAGCTGAGCTCGCCTTTCGCGCTTGCCGCGGCGACGCGCGGCGACGTAGAAGCGCCCGCATGAGCGAGCCCGACGCCGATTCCGCGACGATGCTCCGCAGCGCCGCGCGCCTGCCCGGCGCTGTCTGGGCGCTCGGCGTCACCTCCTTGTTCATGGATTGCTCGTCGGAGATGATCCATGCGCTGCTGCCGGTCTATCTGACGGGAGCGCTCGGCCTCGCCATCGCCGACATCGGCTGGCTCGAAGGCGCGGCGGAGGCGACGGCGCTCGCCGTCAGGGTGGTTTCGGGCCGCATCTCGGATCGGATCGGTCGCCGCAAAGGGCTCGCCCTCTTCGGCTATGGTCTCGCGGCGGCGACCAAGCCCGTTTTTCCGCTCGCCTCCGGCGCGGCCGAAGTAATCGCTGCGCGGGTGATCGACCGCGTCGGCAAGGGCGTGCGCGGCGCCCCACGCGACGCGCTGATCGCCGACGTCACCGCGCCGCAGCTGCGCGGCGCCGCCTATGGCCTGCGCCAGGCGCTCGACACAGTCGGCGCCGTCATCGGCCCGCTCCTCGCCATCGCGCTGATGCTGGCGACGCATGACGACACACGCCTCGTCTTCTGGGCCGCCTGCGTCCCGGCGCTCGCCTGCGTGCTGACTCTGGCCGTCTTCGTCCGCGAGCCCGAGGAGACGCGTCCGCCGCCCGCGGCGCGCGGTCCGCTGCTCGCCGGCCTGTCCGAGCTGCCGCGGGCCTTTTGGCTGATCGCCGCCTTCGGCTCCATGCTGGCCGCGGCGCGAGTGGGCGAGGCTTTTCTGGTGCTGCGCGCGACCGGCGCCGGCCTCGCCATCGCCTTCGCGCCGCTGACGCTCGTCGCCATGTCCTTCGTCGCGGCGCTCGCCGCTGTTCCCGCCGGCAAGATCGTCGACCGCTGGAGCGAGAGGCGGCTGCTGGTCGCGGCGAGCCTCACTCTCGCGGTTTCGGAAGCCGCGCTCGCGACCTTGGCGGGCCTCCCCGGCGCCTTCGCCGGCATTGCTCTCTGGGGCCTGCACATCGCCCTCGCCCAGGTCGCCTTTTCGACGCTGGTGGCGCGAGCTGCGCCGCCGCATCTGCGCGCCACCGGCTTCGGCGTCTTCGGCCTCGCCAACGCCGTCGCGGTGATCGCCGGCAATGTCGCCTTCGGCGCTCTGGCCGAGCAGGGCGGAGAGGGGTTCGCCTATGGCGTCGCCGCCGTCGCGGCGCTGGCGCCGCTGGCGCTCATAGCCTCTATCCCCCGGCCGACCACAACGCTCATGGCTAAAGCCCGCTCCAATTTCGTCTGCCAGAGCTGCGGCGCGGTCTCCACGCGCTGGCAGGGCCGCTGCGAGGCCTGTGGCGAATGGAACAGCATTGTCGAGGAGAGTGGCGCGCAGGCCGGCTTCGGGCCGCCGGCGGCGCGCGGGGGGCGCGGAAAAGCCTTCGCGCTGGAGACGCTCGCCGGCGACGCCCAGCCCGCGCCGCGCATCGCCACCGGCATCGAGGAGTTCGACCGCGTCACCGGCGGCGGCTTCGTGCCGGGCTCGGTGGCGTTGCTCGGCGGCGAGCCCGGCATCGGCAAATCGACGCTGCTGATCCAGGCCTGCGCGGCGCTCGCCAATCGCGGCGAGCGGGTGATCTATATCTCGGGCGAGGAGGCGGCGGCGCAGGTGCGGCTGCGCGCCGAGCGCCTCGGCCTCGCCAAATCGCCGGTGGAGCTCGCCGGCGCGACGCAGGTGGAGGATATTCTCGCCACTTGCGCAGCGGGACGCCGGCCGGCGCTGATCGTCATCGATTCGATCCAGACCATGCATACGGATGCGGTCGAATCCGCGCCCGGCACGGTGACGCAGGTGCGGGCCAGCGCCCAGGCGCTGCTGCGCCACGCCAAGCTCGGCGGCTCGACGGTCATTCTCGTCGGCCATGTGACCAAGGACGGCCAGGTCGCAGGTCCCCGCGTCGTCGAGCATATGGTCGACGCCGTGCTCTCCTTCGAAGGCGACAGCGCCCACCACTTCCGCATGCTGCGCGCGTCGAAGAACCGCTTCGGCGCGACCGGCGAGATCGGCGTGTTCGAGATGACCGGCGCCGGCCTCGCCGAGGTGCCGAACCCTTCCGCCCTGTTCCTCGCCGGCCGCGACGCCGAGGCGCCCGGAGCCGCCGTGCTCGCCGGAATGGAGGGCCAGCGCCCGATGCTGGTCGAGATCCAGGCGCTGGTCGCGCCGACCTCGCTCGGCACGCCGCGCCGCGCCGTCGTCGGCTTCGACTCCAACCGCCTGTCGATGATCCTCGCCGTGCTCGAGGCCCATGCCGGGCTGAGGCTCGGCCAGCACGACGTCTATCTCAATGTCGCCGGCGGCCTGCGCGCCGACGAGCCGGCCGCCGATCTCGCCGCCGCCGCCGCGCTCGTCTCCTCGCTGACCGGCGCCGCTCTGCCCGCCGAGCGCGTCTATTTCGGCGAGATCGCCCTATCCGGCGCGGTGCGGCCCGTCATCCACGCCGGCGCGCGGCTGAAAGAGGCCGGCAAGCTCGGCTTTCGCCGCGCCGTCCTGCCCCAGGCGCAGCAGACGACCGACGACGACAAAAGCGCCGGAGTCGCGCTCGCCGCCTGCGGCCATGTCGCGGCGCTCGTCGCCGAAATCGCGCAGAGCTCGGCCGAGTCCCCGGCCGGCCGGCGCGACGGCGCCCGGCGAGCGCCCGCCCGAGGCCCGTCCGGGGACTGAGACGGTCGAGGCCGAGGTCGCGTGGCGCGGGCGCGTAAGCAGTCGATACGTATTTATACTTGCGGCGCCGAAGCAATTCCCACGAATCGTGTGCACGAATACATAAAAATCGGTGAAGGCGACAAAGCCGATGGTTGCAGAAAATTAACCATCAGCAATAATCATCAGCGTTAGACGAATCACGCGTTTTGCCCGCGCCATGAGGCAGAAGATGCAATCTCGGGAATTTGCGGAGACGAGCAGAGAGATCGCGCGCTGGAGTGAACCTTTGGTGGCGGATCGTATATTCGGCGTCTATGAAGCTTGGTTTCGTGGACGAAGACAGATGTGGGACGCTCTCGGGCGCCAGCATTGCCGAATGTGGCGCAGCCTGCTCGAAGGAGAGATCATATTGGCGCGCGACGCGCGCAGCGATCTCGTGAAGCTGGCGCGCCGCGCCAATGTCGACGAGCGCTCGCTCGAAGCCATCGACGAATCGGTGATGGACGAACTGTTCCGCGTGATCCTGCGCCGCTGGCAGGGGCGCGACGAGGCCCGCCTCAACGGCATGGCCTTGATGATCGCCGCCTCGACGCTCGGGGAGATTCGACGGGCGGCCTGACCGCTCCTCCTTCCCTCGCGCCGACCGACCGCTCGACGGCCTCGTTCGAGCAAGGCGTTCAACGGCCGAGCCTTCTCGCTATTGCCGCAATTTCGGGGTTCGGTCGCGCGCGGAAGACGCGCGGCCGATCCGCGAGCGTGACGAACAATGGCCGCTCCCTTATACTGGCGAGAGAGAATCTGACGGCGACGCGCGCGCCGGCGTCCGGCCCTCGCCGCAGCGTCCGCATTCGCATGCGGACGCTGCGGCGAGGGCCCGCACGTATTACGGGTTGCAGAACGACCAAACAGCGAAGAGGCTTTCGATATGCCGTCTTATCTCGATCTGACCGTCACCATCATCGTGCTGGTGTCGGGCCTGCTCGCGCTGCTGCGCGGCTTCACGCGCGAAGTGCTCGCCGTCCTCTCCTGGGTCGCGGCGGCGGCGGCGGCCTATTATTTGCATCCGCTCGTCGTGCCCTATGTCAAACCCTATGTGCCGAAGGACAATCTCGCCGTCTACGCCGGCGCGGCCGTCGTCTTCTTCGCGACGCTGATCGTGGTGTCGCTGGTGACGGTCAAGCTCTCCGACCTCATCCTCGACTCGAAGATCGGCGCGCTCGACCGCACGCTCGGCTTCCTGTTCGGCGCGGCGCGCGGGCTGCTGCTCGCGGTGGTCGCCTTCCTGTTCTATGACTGGCTGGTGCCGGAGGCGAGCCAGCCCGACTGGGTCAAGACCGCGCGCACCAAGCCGGTGCTGCAGGCTTCGGGAGATCGGCTGCGCGAGTTCCTGCCGGATGATATCGACGGCATCGTCGCCAAGCTGAAGACCAAGAAGGGCGGCGGGTCCGAGGAGCCGCCGGCCGAGCAAGACAATGATGCGGGAAGACCGTCCGATTCCGGCGAGGCCACCGCCGACAAGCGAACGGAGCTGACAAATCCGCACGCAGGCGCCACATATGGCGCGAATGATCAACAGAAGCTGGACGCCCTGGCGGCGGGGCGAAAATTGCGCTGACCGCGCCGGAGCGAGGACGATGACCGATACGCGCATGACCGACCCAATCGACGATTCCGACGGCGATCGTCTGCGCGAATATTGCGGCGTCTTCGGCATCTTCGATCATCCGGACGCGACGATTCTGACGGCGCTGGGCCTGCACGCGCTGCAACATCGCGGGCAGGAGGCGGCGGGCATCGTCGCCTTCGACGGCAAACGGTTCAATTCCGAGCGCCGGCTCGGCCTCGTCGGCGATCATTTCTCGAAAGAGAGCACGATCAAGCGCCTGCCCGGCAATTCGGCGATCGGCCATGTCCGTTATGCGACGACGGGCGAGACGATTCTGCGCAATGTGCAGCCCTTGTTCGCCGAGCTCAACACAGGCGGCTTCGCCATCGGCCACAATGGCAATCTCACCAACGCCCATACGCTGCGACGCGAGCTGATCGAGGAAGGCGCGATCTTCCAGTCCACATCGGACACGGAAGTGATTCTCCATCTCGTCGCGCGCAGCCGCAAGACGCGGCTCATCGAGCGCTTCATCGAGGCGCTGCGCTCGATCGAGGGGGCCTATTCGCTGGTGGTCCTCTCCAACAAGAAGCTGATCGGCGCGCGCGATCCGCTCGGCATCCGCCCGCTCGTCATCGGCGAGCTCGACGGCAAATATATTCTCGCCTCCGAGACCTGCGCGCTCGACATCATCGGCGCGCGCTTCGTGCGCGATGTCGCCAATGGCGAGGTGGTCATCATCTCCGAGGACGGGCTCGAGAGCCTGCGGCCGTTTCCGGCGCAGCCGATGCGGCCCTGCATCTTCGAATATATCTATTTCGCGCGCCCCGATTCGATCGTGCATGGCCGGCCGGTCTATGACGTGCGCAAGGCGATGGGCGTGGAGCTCGCGCGCGAGCGACGGATCGACGCCGACGTCGTGGTGCCGGTGCCCGACTCGGGCGTTCCGGCCGCGCTCGGCTATGCGCGCGAGTCCGGCATTCCGTTCGAGCTCGGCATCATCCGCAATCATTACATCGGCCGCACCTTCATCCAGCCGACGCAATCGGTGCGCGAGATCGGCGTGCGCTTGAAGCACAGCGCCAATCGCTGCGTGGTGGCCGGCAAGCGGGTGATCCTCATCGACGATTCGATCGTGCGCGGAACGACCTCGGTGAAGATCGTGCAGATGATGCGCGACGCCGGCGCGAGCGAGGTGCATTTCCTCATCTCCTCGCCGCCTATCACCCATCCCGATTATTACGGCATCGACACGCCGCAACGCGACAAGCTGCTGGCCGCGACACACAGCCTCGAAGAGATGCGGCAATATATCGGCTCGGACAGCCTCGCCTTCCTCTCGATCGACGGCATCTACCGCGCCATGGGCGAGGAGCGACGCGATTCCCAGCGCCCACAATTCACCGACCATTGCTTCACCGGCGAATATCCGACGACGCTGACCGATGTGACGGAAGAGCGGGTGAAGGCGCAATTGTCGCTGCTGGCCGAGGCGAGCTGAGGGGCGCCCTCGACGAGAAGCCGCTCCTGCGGAACACGATCAAATCGAGTCGCCGTCCCCGGGAATCCGAGCAGCGCAGGATATCAGATCTTTAAATAGATCTATGATCATGCCATGCTGCTATGATGAACGAATCCTCGACGACGCCCCTCCGCCCGGAAAGCCAGCCCCACCCCTTGCCGAAAATCGTCGGCGGGTTTCAGACGGTGCTCGCGGACCCGCCGTGGAGGTTTTCCAACCGGACCGGCAAGGTCGCGCCGGAGCATCGGCGTCTCGATCGCTATTCCACCATGTCGCTCGACGCCATCAAGGCGCTACCCGTTTCCTCCGTGACCGCGCGCAACGCCCATCTCTATCTGTGGGTGCCGAATGCGCTGCTCACCGACGGACTCGACGTGCTGCACGCATGGGGGTTCCGCTACGTCAGCAACATCGTTTGGGCGAAGCGGCGCAAGGACGGCGGACCAGATGGACGCGGCGTCGGGTTTTATTTCCGCAACGTCACCGAATTGCTGCTGTTCGGCGTGAAGGGCTCGATGCGCACGCTCGCGCCCGGCCGCTCTCAGGTCAATATGATCGAGACCCGCAAGAGGGAGCACTCGCGCAAGCCGGACGAGCAATACGATCTGATCCAGGCCTGCTCGCCCGGTCCCTATCTCGAAATGTTCGCGCGCTATCCACGCAAGGGCTGGACCGTCTGGGGCGATGAATCCCCGGAAGAGACGACGCCGCGCGGCAGGGTCCACAAGGGCTACGAAGGCGGGGCTCTGCTGCCGGAGCTCATCGCCAACTCCCATATCGGCGAGGAGACAGCCGAGGCGATGGCGGACGAGCTCAGCCGACGCTATTTCGGCGGCAGCAGCGTCCGCGAGCTGGCCGAGGAGACGGGCTATTCGATCCAGCGCGTCCGGTCGCTTCTGAAGAAGGCCGATGTGCCGATGCGGCCGCGAGGCAGGCAGCGCATTTCCGCTTAGTGGCGTGGTTCAGCCGCTTTGACAGGGCTGGTCTACCGATAAGGCGTCCCGTCCCATGTTTTCTCGGTCGCCGCGACAATGAGGACGGGACATGTTCCCATGACGCCGCGCCGCAAGCGCATTTGCGCCTTGTCGAAAGCCGTCACCGTGGATGTCGACAGATCGATAGGCAGCTTGTGGGTCCGCTCTTCTTCTGGAAGCGTCGCCTCATAGTCTCCCCAGATCTGCCGAGCCAAGGCCAGCAAGCGCGGGCGGTCCTTGGTGATGACGACCCCGGCGGAAATCACGCCGGCCTCATACCAGGACCGGTAAGACGCCAGATCGCGGTCGAGATTGCCGTCCTTCGCGTTCCATTCGACATCGAGGACGACGCGGCCCTTGAAATTGTCGACGAGGTAGCCTTCCTGCTTCACCGGCGCCAACGTCCCTATGATCCTGTTGTTCTTGTCATAGAGAATGCCCGTGGTTTCGAGATCGAGACGCGCCTCTTTCCAGCCGAGCGCCGAAAACCGCCGGTCGATCTGCGCGGCGATGTCTCCTCGGTTTCCGCCCGCCTTCAACCAGAATTCCGGAACCAGCCGATAGGTCGAGAGGACATCGACGATGTCCTTCCATTCTCCCGGGCACACCGCCTTCATGACCGCGGCGGCGGAGTTCGTCTCCATGAAGTCCCAGTGCTCCCGCGCAGCAGGCGGCACGACTTCGGGATCATTGTAGGTATGGGTTTCGAACACGGCTCCAACCGAGTTATCGGACTCGATGAAGCCCGTCTTACCGGAGTCACCACAAAAATGCCTACTTGATCAAGCGCTTGGACATGGAGCTAGCTATTGACGCTCATCCCGTTATGATCAAGAGATCGCAAAGCCAAAACCGGTGCGGGCTGGGGACAATCACATTTCAGGCTCGGGGTCATAGTTGTTGAAAATCCTATCTCTCAATATCCGAAGCGGCGGAGGGCGGCGCATTGAATCCTTGCTGCGCTACATCGAGAGGCAGAGGCCTGACGCAGTCGTGTTAACAGAATGGCGACAAAATTCCTGCTCTCGAATCATTATACAATGGGCTAATAGTTGCGGACTGCATCATGCTTGCTTGAATGATAGCGGAACTAGTAATGGCGTATTTTTCGCTGCGTCCTCATCATTTTCGTACAATTCTATAACTCCTGACAACTCATCTGCCGGAGTGCTGATGAATGTAACCTCTGGTGACTGGTGCATGCTTGCCTCATATTTCCCGCAGGGCTCCGCTAAAGCGGCGTTCTTCGCAGCCTGCCACGATGCGGCCAAGGAACGAGCGGACTTCCCCTTCGCGATCATCGGTGATTTCAATACGGGTAACCAACTGCACGATCGGGATAACAATGGCGAGCGTTACGCATGCGCCGAGAAATTTGATGCACTGTCTTCCAAATTAAACCTCAGTGATTTGTGGAGAAGAACGAACGGAGTTTCGGCTCGAGAGTGGTCATGGAAATCAAATGCCGGGAATGGTTTTAGGATCGACCATGCGTTTGCAAACCAAAAATTCATAGACCGCTATCATCCAAGTTGTCATTACGACCACGAGCCACGAGAGCTCGGTTCGACAGACCACAGCGCGCTGATCGTCACATGCATGAAATGATAGTATAGTTAGAAATGATGCGAGTCTGCAACACCTGACGTTACGCAAAAATTGTGCAAGTTGTTTCTCAAACATTATTCTCTAAAAACCCTTCTGACGACGCATGAGACGCCTCTCTCCATCCATGCCATAGGCTTCTCACACATCCAAATTCGCCACGTTCAGCGCGTTCTCCTGAATGAACTCGCGGCGCGGCTCCACCACATCGCCCATCAGCTTCACAAAAATATCCTCGGCCTCCACGGCCTCCTTCACCCGCACCTGCAGCAGCGAGCGCACCTCGCGGTCGAGCGTCGTCTCCCACAGCTGCTCGGCGTTCATCTCGCCGAGGCCCTTGTAGCGCTGGATGGCGAGGCCCTTGCGGCCGAGCGCGGCGGTCGCGTCATAGAGCGCGAGCGGACCGGAGAGCGGCGTCTCGTCGCCGCGCCGCGCCAGCGAGGCGGCGCCGGCGAAAATCTCGCGCAGACTCTCGGCGCGCTCCTGCAGCTTGCGCGCCTCGCTCGAGGCGAGCAGCGCGGCGTCCAAAATCACCGCTTGCGCGACGCCGCGCAGAGTGCGGCGGAAGACATAGCCGCCCTCGCGCGTTTCGCCGGTCCAGCCGCGCTCGGTCTCCTCGGCGATCGCATTGAGACGCTCCGCCACATCGTTCGCCTTGGCGTCGTCCGGCGGCGCCTGCAGCGCGCCGGCCAGCGCGGTCTGCTCGACGACGCTGCGGTCGTAGCGCGAATGCAGCCCGTTCATGATGGTGCGGAAGGAGCGCGCATCCTCGAGCGCCTGACGCAGATCCTTGCCCGCGCGCTCCTCGCCAGTGCCGCAGCGAAGCACGGCGCCGTCCAGCACGGAGTCGATCAGATAATCCTCGAGCGCGCGCTCGTCCTTGAGATATTGCGTCGATTTGGCTTTGGTCACCTTGTAGAGCGGCGCCTGGGCGATGAACACATGGCCGCGCTCGATCAGCTGCGGCATCTGCCGATAGAAGAAGGTCAGGATCAGCGTGCGAATATGCGCGCCGTCGACGTCGGCGTCGGTCATGATGATGATCTTGTGATAGCGCAGCTTGTCGGCGTTGAACTCGTCACGGCCGATGCCGGTGCCGAGCGCAGTGATCAAAGTGCCGATCTGTTCCGACGACAGCATCTTGTCGAAGCGCGCGCGCTCGACATTGAGGATCTTGCCGCGCAGCGGCAAGACCGCCTGGAACTCGCGATTGCGGCCCTGCTTGGCGGTGCCGCCGGCCGAGTCGCCCTCGACGATGAACAGTTCCGCCTTGGCTGGATCGCGCTCCTGACAATCGGCGAGCTTGCCGGGCAGGTTCGCGACATCGAGCGCGCCTTTGCGCCGCGTCAGCTCGCGCGCCTTGCGCGCCGCCTCGCGCGCCACCGCCGCCTCGCAGACCTTGGAGACGACGGCTTTCGCCTCCTGCGGATGCTCCTCGAGCCATTGGTCGAGCAATTCATTGACGATATTCTCGACCGCCGGACGCACCTCGGAGGAGACGAGCTTGTCCTTCGTCTGCGAGGAGAATTTCGGATCGGGCACCTTCACCGAGACGACACAGGTCAGACCCTCGCGGCAATCGTCGCCGGTGAGATCGACCTTCTCGCGCTTGGCGAGGCCGGAGCGCTCGGCATAGCCGGTGATCTGCCGTGTCAGCCCGGCGCGAAAGCCCGCGAGATGCGTGCCGCCGTCGCGCTGCGGAATATTGTTGGTGAAGACCAGCACATTCTCATGGTACGAGTCGTTCCACCACAGAGCGACTTCGACATTGATATGCTCGCGCTGGCCGTGAATCATGATCGGCTGCGCGATCAGCGGCGTCTTGGCGCGATCGAGATAACGCACGAAGGCCTCGAGCCCGCCTTCATAGTAAAGCTCCTCGCGCTTCTGCTCCGCGTGGCGCGCATCGGTGAGCACGATGCGCACGCCGGAATTCAAAAAGGCCAGCTCGCGCAGCCGATGCTCGATGGTCGCATAATCGAACTCGACGACCGTTTTGAATGTCTTGAGCGACGGCAGGAAGGTCACCTGCGTGCCACGCTTCGGCTTGCCGTCCTCGATCGGCGCGTCGCCGACCACGGCGAGCGGCGCGACCGCGTCGCCATTGGCGAACTCCATGAAATGCTCGCGCCCATCCTGCCAGATCCGCAGCTTCAGCCACACCGACAGCGCATTGACCACCGACACGCCGACGCCATGCAGGCCGCCCGAGACCTTATAGGAGTTCTGGTCGAATTTTCCGCCGGCGTGCAGCTGGGTCATGATGACCTCGGCCGCCGAGACCCCCTCCTCCTTATGGATGCCGGTCGGCACGCCGCGGCCATTGTCGGTGACGGTGCAGGAGCCGTCGGCGTCCAGCGTCACCGTGACGAGACTGGCGTGGCCGGCCAGCGCCTCGTCGATGGCGTTGTCGACCACCTCATAGACCATATGATGGAGGCCGGTCCCGTCGTCGGTGTCGCCGATATACATGCCCGGACGCTTGCGCACGGCGTCGAGCCCACGCAGCACCTTGATCGAATCCGCGCCATATTCGGGGGTCGGGACGGCGTCGTCGGCGTCATTGCTCATATGATCGGGGGCTCCTGCGGGCGAGGCGATTCTGAAGCGCTGATTTTAGCGTGGAATGGGGGTGGGATGCACGAGAAACCGGTGGGGGGCGGTGGGGTGGTTAGCCCCCCCCTTTCTTGCCCGAGCTACACTTCGCGGCCCACGGAAAAAGCAAGGGGCTGCCGCATGTAAGGAAGCTTTGCTTTGCACAGCGCCCCCCGCTCGCGCTCAGTGATGATCGACTCTTGCGATCATCATCACAGCAGTCGTGGTTCAAACGGACGGCCACAAAGCTGCTTCTTTCGAGAGCAGGAGCTGATTTGCTTGATCGCGGATAGCCTCGAAGAGAACGCCAACTTCGATGGGAACGTCTCCATTCACTACGCGCTTTTCGATCATAGAAAAGGCTCCGATCTTCAACGAGGTCCCGGGTCGAATTACGACCGGCGCTGTTCCAAAGTGATCGGTTGTTACGACCCATCGCAGGCCGAGTTCGTCGGCTAGCGCGTCTCCGAAGAGAACACCCAAGCCCTGAAGCAGCTCATGCTCTTCCGCCGTAGCGTGTTCAAGTACAAGTTGAATTACTGTAAGTTTTCCTGTAGTGCTATCGATGATGCTCCGCTCTTGCTCAGGGAGCATTTGCCGAAGCTGTGCACGCCAGAAATCAAAAAAACTATTCTCATCCGCATTCAGCTCTCTGATACTCTCGCTTAAAGCCATTGTCTCCTCCAATCAGTCATTAAAATTCGAACTGCTCTCACGCGGCTGCGCGCCTCGTCCGCCGCCCGACCTCACCCGAGAACCTCGACATCCGCAGCCGCCGTGCCAGCAAGCGCCGACGCTGCGCCGGCTCATGATTGGCTTCATCTATGAGCTTATATATCGAGTAGCCCGTCATCGCGAGCGGCGCGAAGCGATCCAGGGGCCGCGCCCCGCGGCTCTGGATTGCTTCCTCGCTGCGCTCCTCGCAATGACGGCCGCCTCTCGAGATCCGCTTTCGCACCCCCGCCATCATCGCTCTGTTCAGGCGAAATTCCGCCGTATATGAAAGACCGTCATGAACCCGGCCCGCCGTCGGCCGAAAGAGTTCCCCGAGGAGCCAGACGTTGACCGAACTGAAAGACCTCTACGACATCGGCGAGATCCCGCCGCTCGGGCACGTGCCCGCCAAGATGCACGCCTGGGTCGTCCGCAAGGAGCGGCACGGGCCGCCGGAAGAGGCCATGCAGCTCGAGGTCGTGCCGACCTGGGAGCTCGACAGCCATGACGTGCTGGTGCTGGTGATGGCGGCCGGCGTCAACTACAATGGCGTCTGGGCGGCGCTCGGCCAGCCGATCTCGGTGCTCGACGCCCATAAGCAGCCCTATCACATCGCCGGCTCCGACGCTTCCGGCATCGTCTGGGCGGTCGGCTCCAAGGTCAAGCGCTGGAAAATCGGCGACGAGGTCGTCGTCCACTGCAACCAGGATGACGGGGACGACGAGGAGTGCAATGGCGGCGACCCGATGTTCTCCGCCTCGCAGCGCATCTGGGGCTATGAGACGCCGGACGGCTCCTTCGGCCAGTTCTGCCGCGTGCAGGACCGCCAGCTCATGGAGCGGCCGAAACATCTCACCTGGGAGGAGTCGGCCTGCTACACGCTGACCCTCGCCACCGCCTATCGCATGCTGTTCGGCCATGAGCCGCACCGGCTGAAGCCGAGCGACAATGTGCTGATCTGGGGCGCCTCGGGCGGTCTCGGCGTGTTCGGCGTGCAGCTCTGCGCCGCCGCCGGCGCCAACGCCATCGGCGTGATCTCGGACGAGAGCAAGCGCGACTATGTGCTCTCGCTCGGCGCCAAGGGCGTCATCAACCGCAAGGATTTCAAGGGCTGCTGGGGCCAGCTGCCGACCGTGAACTCGCCCGAGTTCAACGACTGGTCGAAGGCCGCCCGCAATTTCGGCAAGGCGATCTGGGACATCACCGGCAAGAAGGACGTCGACATCGTCTTCGAGCATCCCGGCGAGCAGACCTTCCCGCTCTCCTGCATGGTGGTGAAGCGCGGCGGCATGGTGGTGTTCTGCGCCGGCACCACCGGCTTCAACCTCACCTTCGACGCCCGCTATGTGTGGATGCGCCAGAAGCGCATCCAGGGCTCGCATTTCGCGCATCTGAAGCAGGCGGCCGCGGCCAATCGCTTCGTGATCGACCGAAGGGTCGACCCCTGCATGTCGGAGGTCTTCCCCTGGGCCAAGATTCCGCTCGCCCACACCAAAATGTGGAAGAACGAGCACGCCCCCGGCAATATGTCCGTTCTGGTCAATGCGCCGACCACGGGCCTGCGCACGCTCGAGGAAGTGATCGAGGCCGGCCGAACGTGAGCCGGCGGCGATAATATATTAAATATGACGCTATCGGCCCCATATCGACTAACATAGAAGTTTTTGTGTTAGCGAGGGCCGATGGCGGAATAGCGCTTCTACGGTAGACGCGCGCGCCGCGCCTGATGACCGACATCGTCGAACGCGCAGTTCAGAGGCGTGCGCCCTTGCGGAGCGTCCCGAGTCGCTCCGCAGCGAGGCTTCAGGCGCGTGGCCAAGCGTTCACGGAGAGGCGCGCCGCGACCTTCTCCAACATGGCGGGATCGTCCATGGCGCGGGCGAGCAGAACGCCGCCTTCGAAAGCGGCGAGGATCGCCTCGGCCGCGCCGCGCTCGTCACCGAGCGCGGCGCGCAGCCAACAAAGAGTCTCGGCGAAGAATCGCCGCGCCTCGGCGCTCACCTCGGGCGGCAGCCCGCCGACCTCCGCCGCCATCATACCGAAAAGGCACATGCGCTTTCGCTCGACCACCGTGCGGCGGAACATCTCGCCGAGCAGAGCGATCGCCTCCGCCGGAGCCCGCGCGGCCGGATCGCCGAGCTCCGCGCCGCAGCGATCGGCGTAGCGCCGCACGACCGCGGCGGCGAGCGCCGCTTTCGTCGGGAAGAAATAATGAACGCTGGCGCTCTTGACGCCGACATCGGCGGCGATGTCGCGGAAGCTCACGCCATTATAGCCGTAGCGGCACAGACGCTCCTCGGCGCTGTCGAGAATTCTCGAAGCCGTCCCCTCCCCGCGTCGCGCCGTGGCCATGTCGTCCCATCCCTCTCAGACGACGCGGATACAGCGCCATTGACAGGCCTCCCGTCAATGGCGCATGGTTTACCTATCATGTGATAGGTAGATGAAACGAGGCGGAGGACAGCCCATGTACGAGATGAAAAATCTGAAAGCGCTCGGCAAGATCGGCGCGGCGGCCCCGGCCGCCATGGAAGCCTATCGCAAATTCGACGAGGCGGCGCTGGCCGACGGCGCTATTCCAAAGAAATACAAGGAGCTGATCGCGCTGGCCGTGGCGATGACGACGCAATGCCCCTATTGCCTCGAGGTGCATCGCAAGCATGCGCTCGCGGCCGGCGCGACCGAGGCCGAGCTCGCCGAGGCGATCTTCGTCGCCGCGGCGCTTCGGGCCGGCGCCGCAGTCACGCATGGGACGCATGTCGTGACCGAGTGACGCACCCGCGTCGCTCCGGCGTTGCGGAGCGCCCCGGCCGTCATTGCGAGCGAAGCGAAGCGATCCAGAGCCGCAGGGCGTCGCCTCGCCCCTCGCGACGCCTCACCCCGCCGTCGTCAACGCTTGATCGAGATCGGCGAGAATATCGTCGATATGCTCGATGCCGATCGAGAGGCGAACATAGCCGGGCGTCACGCCGGCGGCGAGCTGCGCTTCCGGCGAGAGCTGCGAATGCGTCGTCGTCGCCGGATGAATGGCGAGGCTGCGCGCGTCGCCGATATTGGCGACATGATAGAAGAGCTTCAGCGCGTCGATGAACCGGCGCCCCGCGTCCAGCCCGCCTGCGAGCTCGAAGCCGAGCAGCGCGCCATATCTGCCCTTCAGATATTTGTCCGCGCGCTCGCGCTCCGCCCCGGTCTGGCGCGAGGGATGAATGACCTTCGTCACCTCGGAACGCTGCGCCAGGAAATCCGCGACCGCCTGCGCATTGGACACGTGGCGCTCGATGCGCAACGGCAGGGTCTCGATCCCCTGCAGCGTCAGAAAGGCGTTGAAAGGTGATGGCGCGGAACCGAGATCGCGCAGAAGAGTCGTGCGCGCCTTGATGATATAGGCGATGGGCCCGAGCGGCTTGACCGCCTCCACCCACACCGCGCCGTGATAGCTCGGGTCCGGCGTGTTGAGCGCCGGCTGGCGATCGGGGAATTTCTCCCAGTCGAAATTGCCGCCGTCGATGATGGCGCCGCCGATCGATGTGCCGTGGCCGCCGATATATTTGGTCGTCGAATAGACGACGATCGCCGCGCCATGCTCGAACGGCTTCACCAGCAACGGCGCCGCGGTGTTGTCGGCGATCAGCGGAACGCCGTATTCGCGGCCGATCGCCGCCACTTCCGCGATCGGTAAGACGGTGAGCTTCGGGTTGGGCAGCGTCTCGGCGTAATAAGCGCGCGTGCGCGCGTCCGTCGCGCGGCGAAAATTCTCCGGATCGCTCGGGTCGACGAAGCGCACGTCGAGCCCCTGCTCCTTCAGCGTATTGGCGAAGAGATTCCAGGTGCCGCCGTAAAGATCCGTGGAGGCGACGACATTGTCCCCGGCGCGGGCGATGTTCTGCAGCGCGAAGGCCGAGGCCGCCTGGCCGGAAGCGAGGGCGAGCGCCGCGACGCCGCCCTCGAGCGCGGCGAGACGCTCCTCGAGGATCGCGGTCGTCGGATTGCCGATGCGCGTGTAGATATTGCCCAGCTCTTTGAGCGCGAAGAGATTGGCGGCATGTTCCGAATCGCGGAACTGGTAGGAGGTCGTCTGATAGATGGGGGGCGCGACGGCGCCCGTGGCCGGGTCCGCACGCCAGCCGGCGTGGAGGGCCAGAGTCTCGGGGTGCTTGCTGTCGACGGCCATTCCATCCTCCCTTTGTTTCGCCGTATCGCGCCGGCGCCGGATTTAACCGGATTATTATTCTACTGGCAATGTAGGGTTCCGAAGACGCCCCCCCGCCGCGCGACCGACTGTCGCGCCTCGGCGCGACGCCACCGACTGGAATTGAAACGATTCTTGCTTGTCCCCTCCCTGTCGCAAGGAAGACGGCGGCGCCCGGCGCCGCGAGAGAAGCGCATTCGGGGAGACTTTCAATGGCCTACAAGATCATCGCGTCGCAATGCACCGTCTGCGGCGCCTGCGAGTTCGACTGCCCCACCGCCGCCATTCGCATGAAGGGCGACACCTATATCATCGACCCGAAGAAGTGCACGGAATGCGACGGCGGCACGCCGCATTGCGACGAGGTGTGTCCGGTTCCGAACACCTGCGTCCCGGCGTAAGCTGAACGGGCGGCGACGCCCTTTCAAAAATGGGCGCTCCCTTCTCCCGCTCGCGGGAGAAGGTGGCGCGCGTCGAGTGTCTCGCCCCTACGGCAGCACAAAGGTGCCGCGACCCTTCCCCTCCAGAATCGCCCGGATCGACCCGTCTCCGGCGATCGAGAACACGACGATCGGGATCTTGTTCTCGCGCGCCAAAGCGAACGCCGCCGTATCCATCACCGCGAGATTTTTGGCGATCGCCTCGTCATGCGTGAGCGTGTCATAGCGGCGCGCGTTCGGATCGCGCTTGGGGTCGGCGGTATAGACGCCGTCGACCTGGGTCGCCTTCAGCACAGCGTCGGCCGAGAGCTCGGCGGCGCGCACGACCGCCGGCGTGTCGGTGGTGAAGAAGGGGAGGCCCGTGCCGCCCGCGGAGATCACCACCCGCCCCTTGGCGAGATGATGCAGCGCCGCCCGACGCGAGAAGGATTCGCATAAGGATGGCATGGGCACGGCCGAGAGGCAGCGCGCCTGCCTTCCCCTCGCCTCGATCGCCTGCTCGAGCGCGAGGCCGTTCATCACCGTCGCCAGCATGCCGATCGAATCGGCCCGCGCGCGTTCGATACCCTTGTCCGCGCCCAGAATGCCGCGAAAGAAATTGCCGCCGCCGACGACGACGGCGATCTGCGTCCCGAGCTCGGCCGCGGCGGCGAGATCGGCGGCGATGCGTTCCAGCGTCGGCGCATGCAGTCCGTGCGGCGCGTCGCCCATCAGCGCCTCGCCCGAGAGCTTGACGACGACCCGTCTCCACTTCGGCAGGTTCGCTGCGTTCGTCATGCCCGCGCCTCTTCGTCTCGCCAATCGGATCGATCGGAGGCCTTGATAGGCGAGCCGCGGCGGCCCGGCAAGGACGGAGGATCGCGATCCTTCGACCGCCCTACGCCCCCGCCCTCCCCGCGCAGGCGAGCGCAAAGGCCCATTCCAGCGCCACCTCCTCGAGCCGCTCGAACCGGCCGGAGGCGCCGGCATGGCCGGCCTCCATATTCGTGCGCAGCAGGACGGGGCCGCCGCCGGTCATGCGCTCACGCAGGCGCGCCACCCATTTCAGCGGCTCCCAATAGGTCACGCGCGGATCGGTGAGGCCGGCGAGCGCGAGAATCGCCGGATAGGCTTTCGCCGCCACATTGTCATAGGGCGAATAGGCGGCGAGCCGGTCATAGGCCGCGGCGTCGGCGATCGGATTGCCCCATTCCTCCCATTCGGGCGGGGTCAAGGGCAGATCGTCGCGCAGCATTGTGCTCAGCACGTCGACGAACGGCACGCCGGCGATGACCCCGGAGAACAGCTCCGGCGCCATATTGGCGATCGCCCCCATCAGCATGCCGCCGGCGCTCGCGCCTTGTGCGATGATCCCGCCCTCCTTCGCATAGCCTGCCGCGATCAGATGGCGCGCCGCGGCGATGAAGTCGGTGAAGGTGTTGGTCTTGTGCTCGAGCTTGCCGTTCTCGTACCAGCTCCAGCCCTTGTCGGTACCCCCGCGCGTATGGGCGAGCGCATAGACGAAGCCGCGATCGACCAACGACAGTGCATGGCTATCGAAGCTCGCCGACAAAGGATGCCCGTAGGCGCCGTAGCCATAGAGCAGCGTCGGCGCGCCGCCGCCGAGCGCGAGATCGGCGCGATGCAGCACGGTGACGGGAACCTCCACGCCGTCCGAAGCGCGCGCGAACAGGCGGCGCGTCACATAATTCTTCGGATCATGGCCCGAAGGGATCTCCTCGCGCTTCAGCAGCAGGCGCGCTCGCGCCCGCATGTCGTAATCATAGGTCTCCTCGGGCGTCGTCATCGAGGAATAGGTGAAGCGCAGAACCTCGGTGTCGAACTCGAGTCCCGTCTGCAGTCGCAGCGCATAGGCCTCCTCGGCGAAGGCGATGGCGTGCTCCTCGCCGCTCGCCAGCTCGCGGATCATGATGCGCGGCAGACCGTTCTCACGCTCGACCCAGGCGAGATGGCGCGCATAGACCGTGCCGACGACGATGAGACGCCCCGAAACATGCGGCACGACCATGCGCCAATCGGCGCGCGCGGCGCTCGTCAGCGGCGCGCGAAAAATCGCGAAATCCTCGGCGCCGTCGGCATTGGCGCGGATGTAGAGATCATCGCCATGCGGCTCGACGTCGTAACGCAGCTTCGGCTCGCGCGGAGCGACGAGCCGCGGCTTCGCATGCTTGTCGCGAATGTCGATCAGATGGCATTCGCTGGCGTCATGGCCGCGAATCGCGACAATGGCGAAGCGCCCGCAACGGCTGCGATCCAGAGACACGAACCAGGCCGGATCGCGCTCCTCGACGATCAGCGCGTCGCTCGCCGGATCGGCGCCGACATCGTGACGGAACACTTGCGCGGTACGGTGATTCTCATCGACGCGGACATAATAGAAGCTCGTCGAATCGGCGCTCCACACCATGGAGCCGTCGCTGTGCGTGACGACGTCCGGCCGGTCCTTCCCGTCCGCGATGGCGCGAGTGCGGATCGAATAATATTCCGAGCCCTTGTCGTCGACGCTCCAGGCGAGCTGCGCATGATCGGGCGAATGATCGATCTCGCCGATATCGAAGAAATGCGCCTCGCCCGCTTCTTCGTCGCCGTCGAAGAGAATGTGCTCCTCGCCGCCGCCGCGCGGCGCGCGGCAATAGAGCGTGTGCTCGCCCCCTTCGCGAAAACGCTCGAAATAGGCGTGCGGACCATCCGGCCACGGCGGCTCGCTGTCGTCCTCCTTGATGCGGCCGCGCAGCTCCGTTTGCAATTTTTCGCGCAGGGCGCCGAGCGGCGCGAGCGCCGCGTTGCAATAGGCGTTCTCGGCCCGCACCAGATCGGCGATGTCGGAAGGCAGCGTCGCCGGATCGCTCAGCACCTCGCGCCAGCTCTCGGCGGCGAGCCAAGCATAGGGATCATCGAGAACGCGGCCATGGGTGACGCGGCGGGTCGGCCGCTTCTCGGCGACCGGCGGGGTCGCTGCGGAAAGGGCGAAGGCGGTTTCAGGGGCGGATGCCGCCATTGATGTTTCCTCATAGGAAGGCCGTCATTGCGCGAGGAGCGAAGCAATCCAGAGCCCAGCCCGCGGCGCGGGTTGGATTCGCCTGCGGATCGCGACGACGGCCGCCGGTTTTCTCGGGCCATCGACCCGGAAGATAGAATTGAGGCGCGAGGATGTCTCGACTTCCTGCGCCGTGGCTGATAGGCATAGCGCGCGACGCAGGCTCCGACCAGGGGCCGCGCCGCTCTTGCCTTCGCCTTCGGCCGTCGCGCCGGGAGCGGACAAAAAAGCGCGGGCGCAAACCCGGGCATGGTGGAAACATCGGTTGAGGCAATGAGCAACGCGACGCTCGACGGAAAATCTATTTCTCCCGAAGACGCCTACGAACAAGCCGCGAAAATTCTGCAGGGCGCGAATTTTCCCCTGGTGGCCGGCCTCGGGGCCGACATCGCCGGGGCGCAGGCGGCGATCCTGCTCGCCGAGCGGCTGCGCGGCGCCTTCGATCATCTCGCTTCCCGCGATTCGCTGACCGATCTCGAGGTCTTGCGTTCGGCCGGCGTCTTCGTGACGACGCCGAACGAGGCCCGCGTGCGCGCCGACGTCGTGCTGCTGGTGGGCCCGGGCCTGCCCGGCTACTGGCCGGCGATCTTCGATCGGCTGGCGCTGGACAAAGAGACGGTCCACGGCGGCCGCACGGCGCGCAAGGTGCTGTGGATCGGGCCCAAGCGCAATGAGGCCAAGCTCGACGGGGTCGAGATCGAGACGATCCCCGCGACCGAGGCGGAACTGCCGGGCGTGCTGGCCGCTCTGCGCGCGCGCGTCGGCGGCCGCCCCGTGGCGCTCGGCGGCGCCGCGCTGAAAAAACTCGACGCCGCCGCCGAGACGCTGAAGGGCGCGCGCTTCGGCGTCGCCGTCTGGGCCTCCGCGGGGCTCGATGCGCTCGTCGTCGAGATGCTGCAGGGCATGATCGCCGAGCTCAACGCCACGACGCGCTTCACCGGCGTGCCGATCGGCGGGCGGGCGGACGCCACCGGCGTGCTGCAAGCCTCCGCCTGGATGACCGGCTTTCCGCCGCGCACGGGCTTCGGCCGCGGCTATCCCGAGCACGACACATGGCGCTTCGAGGCCGCCCGCCTCGTCGAGAGCGGCGAGGCCGACGCGGCCCTGTGGATTTCCGCCTATGACGGCGAGCCGCCGCCGTGGGAGGAGGCCGACATACCGCTGATCACGCTGGGGCCGCCGGGCGCCGCGCCCAAGCGCGGCCTCTTCATCGCGGTCGGCAAGCCCGGCGAGAGCTATGACGCGGTGGAGTTCGCGCAGGAGACGAGCTCGATGGTGTTGCGGCGGGCGAGCGCCCCGGCCGAGCTGCCGAGCGTCGCACAGGCGATCGCCGCCATCAGCGCCAAATTTTCGGAGGACCTGCCGTGCTGATCTCGCTCCGCGGCGGCCATGTCGTCGATCCCGTCAACGGCGTCGACGCCGTCGGCGATCTCTTCATCGAGGACGGCCGCATCGTCGCGCCCCCCGCCGGACGCACGCCGGACGTCGAGCATGACGTCTCCGGCCATGTCGTCATGGCCGGAGCCATCGACATCCATTCGCATATCGCCGGCGGCGGCGTGAACACGGCGCGGCTGCTGCTGCCGGAGGCGCATCGCGGCCATCGGCCGCGCCCCGCCAATACGCCGCTGTCGACGGCCGGCTGGTCGACCTTCGAGACCGGCCGCCTCTATGCGCAAATGGGCTACACAACGGTGATCGAGCCGGCGGTGTCGCCGCATCATGCGCTGCACGCCCATCTCGAGCTGGCCGACATCCCGATCATCGACAAGGGTTTCCTGACGGTGCTCGGCAATGAGGACTTTCTCCTCTCCGCCTTCCGCGACGGGGCCAGTCAGGACTCGGTCGTCGATTACATCGGCGCCACTCTGGAGGCGACGCGGGCGATCGGCGTCAAATGCGTCAACGCCGGCGGCGTCGACGCCTTCAAGCAGAACATCCGCCATTTCTCGCTCGATGATGTGGTGCCCGAGTATGGCCTCTCGTCGCGCGCCATCTTCCAGAAGCTGCAGCAGGCGGTGAACGCCACCAAGATTCGCCACCCGCTGCATCTGCATATGAACAATCTCGGCCTGCCCGGCAATGTCGAGACGGCGCTCGCCACCATCGACGCCTCGCAGGGCCTGCCGCTGCATCTCGCCCATGTGCAGTTCTACGCCTATGGAACCGAAGGCAAGAACGGCTTCTCCTCGGCGGCCGCGCGGTTCGCCGAGACGATCAACGCCAATAAGAATGTCACGGTCGACGTCGGTCAGGTGATGTTCGCCGAGATCGTGACCATCTCCTCCGACGTGATGAAGCAGTTCAACAGCCTGCCCGGCGGGCGGCCGAAGAAGGGCGTCATCTTCGATGGCGATTCGAACGGCCTCGGCGTCGTTCCTTACGCCTATCGGGTGTCGGACTTCTTCAATGCGGTGCAATGGGCGGCGGGCCTCGAGCTGTTCCTGCTCGTCAATGATCCGATGCAGGTGTTCTTCACCACCGACCATCCGAACGGCGCGCCCTTCACCACCTATCCGGAGGTGCTCGCGCTGCTGATGAGCGCCGACCGTCGCGCGCAATATTGCTCGCGGCTGCCGGCCGAGGTGCTGGAGCTCACCAATCTGCCATCGATCAAGCGCGAGTATACGTTCTATGAAATCGCGACCATGACGCGCGCGGCGCCGCGCCGGCTCTATGGTTTCGAGGATCGCGGCCATCTCGGCGCAGGCTCCGTGGCCGATATAGCGGTCTACAAGCCGCAGACCGACAAGGCCGCCATGTTCCGCAACGCGGCTTACGTGTTCAAGGACGGCAATCTCGTCGTGCGCGACGGCAAGGTCTCGCATTACACCAAGGGAAGGACGCTGCGCGTGCGGCCCGAATACGACCGGGCGATCAACAGCCGCCTCGACACTTATTACGATGGGCTCTACGGCCTGCCGCGCTCGATGTTCGAGGTGCAGGACGCGGCGCTGCCGGCGACCGCCGCCTTCTCGGAGGTCCCATGCCGCAGCTGATCCGCAAAGGAATCCGCATCGACGAGAGCTTCGCCGAGGCGTTCCCGATGACCGGGGCCGGCGTCGTCATCACGGCGCCGACCCGCAAATGGGCGCTGCAGGCGGCGACCACGATGACCGGCTACGCCACCTCGGTGATCGGCTGCGATTGCGAGGCCGGCATCGACTGCGAATTGGCCGGTCGCGACACGCCGGACGGACGTCCGGGCGTGCGCGTGCTGCTGTTCGGCTTCTCGCCCAAGAGCGTCGGGAAGGCGTTGGTCAATCGCATCGGCCAATGTGTGCTGACCTGCCCGGGCAGCGCCGTCTTCTCCGCCTTCGACGGCGAGGAGAAGATCAAGGTCGGCGATTCGATGCGCCAGTTCGGCGACAAATGGCAGATCTCCAAGGCCATCGACGGGCGCCGCTACTGGCGCGTGCCGGTGATGGATGGTGAGTTTCTGGTCGAAAGCCAGGTCGGCCTCACCAAGAAATCGGTCGGCGGCGGCAATCTGCTGATCATGGGCGAGGATTGGGCCAGCACCATGCGCGCGACCGAGGCGGCCGTCGAGGCCGTCCATGCGACTCCGGACGCGATCGCCCCCTTCCCCGGCGGCGTGGTGCGCTCCGGCTCCAAGGTCGGCTCCAAATATAAGGGCATGGGCGCATCGACCAATGACGCCTATTGCCCGACTTTGCGCGGCGCGACCAATAGCGCGCTCGACGCCGATATCGGCTGCGTGCTGGAGATCGTCATCGACGGCCTCACCAGCGAGGCTGTCTCGGCGGCGATGCGCGCTGGCCTCAAAGCCATTATCGCGCTCGGCCCCAAGACCGGCGCCAAGCGCGTCGGCGCCGGCAATTACGGCGGCAAGCTCGGCCCCTTCCACTATCATCTGAAGGATCTCGTGTAAGTGAAGCCGCTTCTCTTCACGCTGAAAGCCGAGCCCGACCAGCGGCTCGACCTCTCCGGCCTCACGCCGGACCGTCTCGTGCGCCGCACCGTCAAGGAGATCGAGGAGATTTCCATCGGCACGACGCGCAACGCCGTGAAGGTCGGCGATCTGTTCAAGGTGAAGCTCGGCGAGGCCACCTCGGTGCGCTTCGACGGCGGCTCCGACCGTTTCGACCTTCTCGGCGCCAAGCTCCTCCCCGGCTTCGAAATCCATGTCGAGGGCGATGTCGGCGCACAGCTCGGCCGCGCGGCCAAGGGCGGAACAATCACGGTGGCCGGCGACGCCGGGGCCTATGCCGCCTCGCAATCGGCGGGCGCGCATATCGACATCTACGGCCACGCCGGCGACTTCCTCGGCGCGCCGCTGGCGGGCGAGATGGCCGGCATGTCGGGCGGACGCGTGATTGTGCGCGGCAGCGTCGGGGCGCGTTGCGGCGACCGGCTGCGCCGCGGCATCATCATTGTCGAGGGCGACGCGGGCGACGACCTCGGCTCGAGGGCCATTGCCGGCACGATCATCGTGCTCGGCGAGGCGGGCGAGCGGATCGGCTATCTCAATAAGCGCGCCTCGATCGTGCTATCCGGGGAATACGACCTCGGGCCGACCTATGTCGATTGCGGCGCGCATAACCTCGGCTTCGCCAAGCTGTTCGCCAAATCTCTGGCGCAAGAGAGCCGCGGCGCCTCGCGCCTGCTGTCCGGCCGCCTGCAGCGCTATGCGGGCGACACGGCGGTGTTCGGCAAGGGCGAGATTTTGATTCCGGCATGACGCGGGGTGTCGAGGCGTTTCGACTACGCAGTCGGCTCTTTCCCATGAAGGGCCGCCGCGTCCGTTTCTCGAAAGCCGCCTCGACATTATCCTCCGGCACATGACCTCAATTGCTCGAGGAGAGCCGCGCTCACGCCAAGCTCATCCGTCGATGCGCCGACCAGCGCGAAAAACGATTCGATCGTCGCCTCATCCATGTCGATGGCGGCTTGCCGACCTGCGATCCTGTGCGTCAATTCGTTGAAACGCCGCAGCCGGGGTGGATCGACGACATCGTCGGTCCCAGCCAGATAAGTTCCCCGCGCGAGAATCGTGAGCGCGAGAATGGCTCGGCCGCACCAAGCGATACGCCCGTCGGTCGACATTTTCGAGAAAGTCTCGAGTTCCGCTCGCCATTCGGGGGACATGGTTCGCTTTCTCGAGTCCAACGATCCGCTTCGGAGATTTGCCCGAAGCGGACGCCCCGGAACGACGGAACACGCCAGAAATAGTCCTTATCCCCCAGATTGTTGCGCTGCAATCGGGAAACTTTTGCCGACACGCGTCCCAAAATGCCGAATTGCACGAGAAGGGCCCTTATGCTAATTCTCGGCCCAGCTCAAACCTGCCAGCTCATGCGGAAACAGCGAGAGAAGCAGGATGAGACAGCGCCCCGAAAGGGCGAATTCTTCAAATGGAGGAAGTGACATGGCCTGGACCGCTCCGGTGATCGTCGAAGTCTGCGTCGGCATGGAAATCACCAGCTACGAGTCCGCTGAGATCTAATCTCTCGGCGATATCCGCCCTTCGGAGGCGGCTGAATTTTCGAGCCGGTAAGAAGCCCGCTTTACCTCACGGATGCGGGCTTCTTACCGGCTCGCTCGTTCCCACGAGCGCTCAAGCGCGCGGGTTCGACAAGCGCGGCGCGGACGCCGCGCGAATCTTTTCACGGCTCGGGACGCCGACTGATCAATCCTGCGAGTCGGAGCCGCCGTGCGCCGCGCGGCGGTAGTGATAGAGCGACACGTGCAGATTCTGATTGCTCAGATCCTGGCCGGAGCGGTCAGGGTCGACGATCATCTCGACATAGAGATCGAGCGCGCCTCCAGGGCCGTCCTTCACCGCTATGCCTTCGACCTCGCGATCGCCCTCGGGCTTGGGCAGTTGGAACAATTCCTCCACCTTGCCGCTACGCAGATTGGCGCGATAGATCGACTGGGTCGAATTATCCGACGACATATAGAGCCAATCGCCATGGACCTTGGCGCCCTGAATGCTCTCGAGCGCCGTGTCCATCGTGATGACGCCGGTCCATTTCCACCCGGGCAGGCTATAGACATTGATCGTGTTGCCGCTCTGCCATTCCTTGCCATAGCCGCGATGCCGCTCGTGGTCGATCGCCACCCAGCTGGCGATATCCTTCTTGGGATTGCTCGGCGCGCCGGTCAGATCATAGGAGACGCCGGTGTAGCTGAGATCGCGCGCATTGAAGAGCGCGACATGGCCATTGGTGTAGCCATTCGTCGTATCGAGCGAGGCGTAGATGATTCCCTCGTGAACATCGATGTCGCCGATGTGATCGAATCCCTGCGCCAACAGCGCCGGCGGAATGCCGGGCGTCAGATTCGCGGGCAGCGAAAAGGACGAGTTCCTCTTCACCGTCTCGAACTTCCGATTGGCGATCTCCAGTCCATATTGCCAGGAGAAGATCCAGCGGTCGCCGTCGACGGCGATTCCCTGCGTGCGATAGAGCCCGGTGAAGGAATTCGCCGGCTTTTGCAGGAAGAACTGCTGCTCGTCGACCAGGACCCAGTCCTTCGCCTGTGGCGGCTGGCCGTGGTTCGGACCGTGACGGCGGTCGAAATCCAAGCGTCCTTTGCCGGCGTCGGCCGGCGCGGAAAAAGTGGCCGCGATCGCCAGAGCGAGCGCGGCGGTGAGATGAGCGCGCGTGACATGCATTGTGGTAAGCCCCCTTTTGGTTGCGCGAAAGAGGACTTAGCGACGTTGCATGACGTGTCTTTGAATCGGATGCGTCGTTTGTGCCGGGACGCGCGCCGCCGCCTTGCTCGGGTTTCGGCGGCGATGTAGCTTCGCCCCTGGCTCGCGGCGCGGAACGCGAGCGACGACCTCGGACGCGTTCCACCGACCGGGACGGGGCGCCGAGCGAGATGTCGAGGAGGCCCGTATGAACATCGTCATTCGCAGCGAAGGCGCCGATCGCGCGACCTATCGCTCGGCCGCATATCGCGTCATCTGGCGCTGGCATTTCTACGCCGGCCTCTTCTGCCTGCCCTTCGTCTTCGTGCTGACGATCACTGGCGCGATCTATCTGTTCAAGCCGCAGATCAACGCCTTTCTCGATCGCCCGTATGACCATCTGACGCTGGCCGGCGCGCCGAAATCGCTGGACGAGCAGGTCGCCGCCGCGCAGGCGGCTCTGCCGGACGCGCGCCTCACCGGCATCGAGCTGCGCGCCGACCGCCAAGACGCCGCGCGCGTGCTCTTCTCCAAGAACATCGCCGCCGCTCCCGCCGAAGAATTCACGAATTTCCGCGTGATGGTCAGGCCCGACACGCTCGAGATCCTGAATATTGAGGACGAGCGCTTTCGTCCCACCGAGCTCGCCCACGATCTTCACAGCGATATGCTGCTCGGGGCGCCGGGCCATATTCTGCTGGAGCTCGCCGGCGCCTGGGCGATCGTCATGATCGTCACCGGCCTCTATCTCTGGTGGCCGCGCGATTCGCAGAGCCTCGCCGGCATTCTCTATCCGCGCCTGTCGTCCGGCCGACGCCTGTTCTGGCGCGATCTGCACGCCGTCACCGGCTTCTGGGTCTCTTTCTTCGCGCTGTTTCTGCTGGTGACCGCCCTCCCCTGGACCACCGTCTGGGGCAAGAGCTTCCGCTATCTGCGCAGCGTCGGCGAGCAGGCGATGGTCAAGCAGGACTGGACCACCGGCCCCGCCGACAAGCAGGCGCAGCGCAAGGAGGGCTTTCAGCAGGCGGCCCCGGCGGCGAGCGCCGACCCGCACGCCGGCCATCACGGCCATCATGGCGGCGCGATGGCCGGCGGCCCCGCGCCGCTCGGCTTCGACAAAGCGGCGGCTGCCGCCGCCGCGCTCGGCCTCGCCGATCCGGTGACGATTGCCCCGCCGGCGGCGGGCAAGCCCAATTGGATCGTGAAGTCGACGACGCAGAACCGTCCCTTGCGGCGCACCGTCGAGCTCGATCCGACGAGCTTCGAAACGCGCAAGGAGACAGGCTTCTTCTCGTCGCCGCTGATCGACCGCGTCTTCGGCGTCGGCATCGCCGCGCATGAGGGCCAGCTGTTCGGCTGGGCGAACCAGTTGCTCGGCCTGCTGACCGCGATCGGCTATCTGCTGCTGGTGGTCTCCTCGGTGGTCATGTGGTGGCGCCGGCGGCCCCAAGGCGCGCTGGGCGCGCCGCCGGCGCTGTCCTCGGGGCCGCGGCTCGCGCCCTTCGTCGTCGGCCTCGTCGTCGCGCTCGGCGTGTTTCTGCCTACGCTGGGCCTCTCGCTGCTGCTCGTCCTGGCGACGGAACAGATCATCCGCCGCTTTCTCCCGGGCGCGAGCGGATGGCTCGGGCTGCGTCCGATTTGATCGCCGGGGCGACGCGAAATTCGCCGCGGGCGGCCTTGCTCTGCGTTTGGAAGCGCGACAGGATGCGCCCGCGCCGGAGCTCGCCGCTCCACGCTCAACCGGGAAGAAACGGCGGACCAAACATGAAGTTCTTCGCTCCCTTGTCTTTATCGGCGGCGCTCGCCGCCGCGACGGCCGCTTTCGCCGCCGGAGGCGACGCCTCGCTCCTCGCCGACGCCAAGCGCCTGTTTCAGCCATTGCCGGCGCCGCCGAGCGCGAAGAGCGATCAAGCCGAGCTCGGCCGGCGGCTGTTCTTCGAAAGCCGCGTCTCGGCCGACGGCAATGTGAGCTGCTCGCACTGTCATCTGCCGGAGCTGCACGGCTCCGACGGCCTGCCCAAGTCATTCGGCGTGATGGGCAAGGTCAATCCCCGCAATGCGCCGACGATCTTCGACGCGGCGCTGCAGTTCAAGGCGCATTGGCGCGGCGATCGCGAGACGATCGAGGAGCAGGCGCAAAAATCGCTGCTGGGCCCCACGAGCTTCGGCAACCCCGATTATGCGACCGTGATCGCCACGTTGAAATCCATACCCGGCTATCCGGAGCTGTTCGCGAAAGCCTTTCCGAATGAAAAGGATCCGGTCAACGAGACCAATTGGGGCAAGGCGATCGGCGTCTTCGAGCGCACTCTGCCCCTGCCGACTCGTTTCGACGCTTTTCTGAATGGCGACGCCAAGGCGCTGACCCCGGCCGAACAGACCGGTCTGCGCACATTCATCTCCGTAGGCTGCGCCGGCTGCCACGGCGGCGTGGGCGTCGGCGGCGCGTCCTTCGCCAAATTCGGCGTGGTCTCGGACTATTGGAAAGAGACCGGCGTCGAGACGCCCGATAAAGGACGCGCCGACGTCACCAAGAACGACGCGGACCTCTATGTGTTCAAAGTGCCGAGCCTGCGCAATGTCGCGAAGACCGCGCCTTATTTCCACGACGGCTCGGTCGCCGATCTGACGCGGGCCGTGCGCGTGATGGGCAAGACTCAATTGGGCGTCGATCTCTCCGACAAGGACGCCGCATCGATCGTCGCCTTCCTCGGCGCCCTGACGCAGCCGGTTCCGAACAATTTCTCGGCTCCCACTCCGCTGCCCGACGCCGCGGCCCATAAGTGAAGCGAGGCGGCGGCCCTGACTTCAGGGCCGCCGCGCGCCTCAAGTCTCTTCGTCGGTGTCGATATCCCCGTCGATGAGGCCGGAGACGTCGTCGTCCTCCTCCTCCTCGTTCTCGAGGAAGGTGTCGTCCTCCTCGACGGCGTCGTCGATCTCGACATCCTCGTCCACATCGATCGGATCGGCCTTCGATTCGGTCGCCTCGACCTCGTCGAGCGATACGATCTCGGCCCCCTCCTTCTCGCCTTCCGTCGTTTCGTCTTCCTCGGCGGCGCGGCTCACAATGCGCGTCGTCGCCACATGGAAGATCGCTCCACATTTGGGGCAGACGACCGGTTCCTTGTTCAGATCGAAGAATTTGACGCCACAAGACTGACATTGGCGCTTGGCGCCGAGTTCGGGTTTGGCCACGGTCCTTGCTTCCTCGATAGTGAGCGGCGTGGGAACGCCCGGTGGAGACGGGCGCTCGGGTTAGTGCGCTCCTCTGCGGCTGTCAAATGAGAAATCCGCTCGCGGCATGTCAAGACGATCGCCGCCATCGGCGATGAAAAACCCTTTGTCCACACGCGCAATCCCCTTGTCGACCGACGCACGCCCGCCGATCGTCACGTCGCCCATTGCCAAGCGCCTCACGACTTGGCATATCGGATGTGTCGCGGGTGTAGCTCAATGGTAGAGCAGCAGCCTTCCAAGCTGAATACGAGGGTTCGATTCCCTTCACCCGCTCCAGCTTCCGTCCGGCGACAGATCACGGATCATCATCGCTGCGCGCGGCGCCGCTTCCCGCTTTACCGAATATTAGGCAATCTCATCGATCCGGACGCGACTCGAGCTCCCAGGATCGACAGATCAGAAGCCGATATCCTCGATCTTGTCCAAATATTCCTGAGTTTCGACACAATCAATACATGAATATTTTGTCCGCGGTTGCTTCGGTTGCGCCGCGTTTCGGCGCCTTTCAATAACTCGTTAAGGTGAACGCTTCTAATTCGACTGAGCTCGGGCTCGGGCTTCGCGTCCCAGCCCGCAGAGCGAGAGCCGCCGGCGAATCGGCGCGCCGATCGTATCGGAGTTCAGTGCCATGAGACCCTTCCTGCTTTGCGCCCTTCTCGCTTCCGCCCTCGGGGGAGCGGCCGCCGAAGCCGCCGACCTGCCGCGCCGCAGCGCGCCGTTCGACGATTATTATTCGCCGCCTCCCGCCTTCACCTGGCGGGGGTTTTATGTCGGCGTCCATGGCGGCTACGGCTTCGGCGCCTTTCAGGACAACGGCCGCAGCCTGCTCGGCGAGCCCAACGGCTGGCTGGTGGGCGTGACCGGCGGCTACAACTACACCTTCGGGCCGAATTTTCTCATCGGCCTCGAGGCGGACTTCGACTTCAGCGGCGGCAAGGGCGGCGGCTCCCCGATCGCGGGCGTCGTTGGCAGCAGCGGCGTCGACAATATCATGACGCTGCGCCCGCGCGCCGGCATGATCTTCGACCGCGCTCTCGTCTATGTCACGGGCGGCTTCGCCGGGGTCGTCGCCTCGGGGACGGTCGGCAATGTCTACAACGGCTTCTTCGGCCAGCAGTCGCAATATCTCTCGGGCTGGGCGCTCGGCGCCGGCATCGAATATGGCCTCGCCCCCAATCTCTCGGCCAAGGCGGAATATCTCTTCACCTCGGTCGGCGGCGAGCGCTATTTCGAGTTCACGCCCAATGCGCTGACGTCGACTCTCGACACGTCTCTGGTGAGAGGCGGCTTCAACTATCACTTTTGAGGGCTTCGGTCCGCGCTCCGAATTCGGGTCGACGATCAGGCATAGTTTCAGCGTATGGCCGCGCTTGTCGACGAGCGCGGCCATCCACCCGCATGTCGCGACGTCTCGGCGTGGAGACGCGCGTCGAGCACGTGCATGACGCGGCTGTACAGGAATTGTCGACCTCGAGTCGGCGCCCTGCGGGTCGCTGGCGGCAGCTTGACGCTCACGACGCGCCCGCTTAGCGTCCCATCGGTTTTCTCATGCAGCGCGTCATTCGCTCGACCTTCTCCGGAGGCGTAGTCGGCCTCGGGTCGCATGGGTTCCGAGAGAAAGAAAGGCAGGCGCTGTTGCGAGAACCTCATGAGGGCGAGGCTGGCCCTGGTCGCTACCGTTATCCCTCTGTCGTGCCCGACCTGCCGGCGCCTCGCGAGTACCTACCCTTTCTGGAGGCGATGCACGAGCGTCGCTGGTATTCGAACTTCGGTCCGCTGACGCGACGTTTCGAGACGGGACTCGGCGAGGCCTTCGGAACTGCGGAAGAAACCTGCGTCACCGCTTCGAGCGCCACCGCCGGACTCTCCGCAGCCCTGCTCGCGACGGGACGCCCCGGCCCCGTGCTCGTGCCGGCCTTCACTTTTCCGGCGTCGCTCGGCGCCGTGCGCGCCGCTGGCATGATCCCCATCATCGTCGATGTCGATCGCCGCGATTGGACGCTTCGTCGCGACTGTTTAGAGCGCGCGCTGTCCGGCGCCGGCGCGACCGTCGTCATGTTCGTCACGCCTTTCGGCATGCGGCCAAACTTCGACGCCGAGATTGATCTGTGCCTGCGGGCGGGAGCCGCGGTGGTGATCGACAACGCCTCCGGCCTCGGCGTTCGGCGCTTCGCCGACGGGCTGCCCCGTGACGTCTTCGAGGTGTTCTCGATGCATGCGACGAAGCCATTCGCGATCGGCGAAGGCGGAGCCGTCTTTGCTCATCGCGACCATGACGAGGCCCTGCGCGCGGCTCTCGCCTTCGCCCTCGCTTCGCATCTTTCGCCCGACGGGCCGCGCTGGGGATTTAACGGCAAGATGTCGGAATTCCACGCGGCCGTCGGCCTTGCGCAACTGCCTCGCTTCGGCCCGGCGCTCCAGCGCCGGCAGGAGTTCGTCGCGCGCTATATCGACCTATTGGCGAATCGAGACGACCTCGAATTTCCGAGGGAGGCGGATCGCGCGCCTTGGCAGTTCTTTCCGGTCCTGCTCCCGAGTGAAGCGGCCGTCGAGCGCTTCGTGACGGCCGCCTCCGCAGTCGGCGTCGAGATTCGACGCTATTACCGGCCGAGCCTGTCGCTCTGGCCGGACGCTGCGACCTTCGGGCCTTGCGACGTGGCCGAAGACCTCGCGGATCGCATGTGCGTGCTTCCCGTGCGCTCGAACGCCGAGCGCGAAGAAGCGGAGGCGATCACCACGCTCACGGCAGAAGCGCTGAACGGCGCTCTTTGATACGAACGCCTATTCGTCCCGCTTCAACCAGTCGCGATAGTCCTGCTCGAGCCGGAGCGCGTCACGGCTTCGCTCGCGGACCTTGCGCGCTGGAATTCCGAAATAGGTCGTCCAGGGCGCCAAAGGCCGGCTTACCATGGAGTGGGCTCCGAGCACCGATCCCTCCTCGAACCGTGCGCCCGCCAATACGACGCCACCAGCCGCGACCGTTGCGTGACTGGCGAAATGAATCGGCGCAGTGCGCGGCCCCTTTCTGTCCCACTTCACCGTAGGATTGCTCAATGTCTTGCCGCTCAAATCCTCATTCGACGTGTAGATCCCGACGTAATGTGAGATATTCGTGAAATCTCCGAAGCGAATGGCCTCGGCGCCGGCTAGGACCGAATGACTGCCGATATGGATGTTATCGCCGAAGACGACGCCGCCGCGGTTCGAGATGACGACGAAAGGATCGATCCGAACTCGAGAGCCGAGAGATATCTTGGCGCAGTCGACGATCACCGCCGTGCTGTGGATCAGGACATCCTCCCCGAGCCTGGCGAAGCCGAGAGTTTCGAGAATGTCCCGAGGCAGAAACGCGCCATTCAATCCAGCCACTTCGGTTCCTCCACCGCCCCGCGATCCCGTTTCTTTCGAGCGCCTCTCGATGTTCGGGCGCCAGCTTTTGCGGAGCGACTTTAACCGGATTCTCCGGCGAGCGGGAGCGGCGCGTGGCGAAATCGCCTTTCGAGAAACGACATGTTAATGTGGCGCTTCCGCTGTTTTCCGCAGACCTCGCTGGAGGAGCAAGAATTCATGAGCCGCGACAAGGTCGTGCTTGCAGTCAATGTCGTCGATAACGCCGATACTCTGCGCGAGTTTCTTGACTGGCACCGGGCCATCGGCGTCGATTTCATTGTCGCATTCGACTCTGGATCTACGGATGGAAGTCGAGATATTTTCGATGAATACGCGAGATCTGGCGCGCTGAGCTGGATGTCTCAACCTCGAAAAAATATCGACGGGTTCGATCCGTTTTCCGAGCTGGCGAGGATTGCGCACGACCGGTTCGAGGCGGACTGGATTATAGTTGCCGATGCCGACGAATTTCTCTGCGTCACGGGAGACCTTCATAGTATTCTTCAAGAAGCAAAAAGAGACGAAATATCCGTATTGAGCGTCCCCCGTTTCAACATGACTGGGACACCCCCGGCGCCGGGTCAAAACGCTCTTGAAGTGTTGAACCTACGAATTGACCAGCCACTCGCGTTGAGCCGACAAGAAAGGCTGTCAGGAGATATCAAAATACCACAAATATTTGCTCCGATCAGGCCAAAAACTATCGTTCTGGCGTCACGATTTGTCGAATATGGAGCCGGAGCCCATACGGCCACGACATCATCTGGACGTACTGCCGAACGCGCCGAACTCAGAATGTTGCATTATCCATTCCGCAGTTTTGAGGAGTTCGAGAGGAAAGTCGAAAACATTACTGTCTGGATGGCTGCCAATACGCATCTGCCGCCGTCCTGGGGGTGGCATTGGCGCCGCTATATCCGTCTGCGTGAAGAAGGCCGGCTCAAACAAGAATTCGACGGGCAGTTCGCATCGCTCGAGCGCGCTCGACAACTGATCGAGGGAGGCGCCTGTTCGGTCGATGACACGATCGCGAGCTGGGTCAGAGGTTCCCTGCCGCGCCGGGCCTAGAGCGCGTTCCGATCGAACGGAATTCGCGAAAGAAGGCTGGAGCGTTATCCGATCCGATTGGATCGGATAACGCAGAAAACCCGCGCGCAAGCATAGATTACTTGAACGGAAACGTCGTGGTAAATGCGCCAGCGCCAAAAACGACATTGCTCGCCCCGATTGACGCAGCCGTCGCGCCGCCTATGACGCTCAGCCCCGTCGGACTCGCGTTCACGACGCTATTGGTGAGCGCCACCGTGTTGCCGGCGTTGGTGACCTGCACGCCGAAGGTCGTGTTTCCATCGATGAGCGTGTTGGCGATCGACGCGATATTGCCGACGCCGTTGCCCTGCACATTGACGCCGCCGTTATTGCGGAGAATCTGCGAATCTTTGATGAAGATGCGCGCATTGGCCACGCTGCTCACCATGTTCACGCCATTGCCGCTGAAGCGTCGGATCGCGCACCGGTTGATATAGACGAACTGCGCCGCGAGCACCTTCACGCCGTCGAGCCCCGTGCCGAGCCCCTCGATGTCGAGCCCCTCCAATACGACAGTGTCGGTCGCGCCGGCGTTGATGACGATGCCATTCGTGCCGGAGACCAAGACCCCCGCTTCGATGCTGTCGGAGCGGATGGTGATCGACTTGGTGATGGTGACGGCGCCGAAACCGCCAGGGTCGAGCGTGTTGATCTCGCCGCTTGCCGCCGTCTTCGAGATCGCGCCGGCGAAGGTCTTGCACGGCGCCGTGCGGCTGCAGGGATTGGCGTCGTCGCCCACCCCGGACACCCAGGTGCGCGACGCCTGCGCGTGCGCCGCCGGCGCGGCGATGACGAGCGTCGTAGCGACCAAGAGAAGGATATGCAAGAAATGACGGTATGACATGATGACTCCTCCCGAAGCGTAAGCAAAAACAGCGGAACTCTTTTGGACAGCACAATTTGTCATGATCTCGCGCCTGCTGTAAAGGTCTAGCAGCCTGATTTAACCGATTCGATAGGCTCGCTCTCGAGGCCCCTCAATTTCGATGAAGCTGACTGGTAGAGCGCATTCTGTTCGATCGAAGGATTCCGTTCCATCGGAACGCGTTCTAGCCTTCGAGCGCTCCGGCGACGGTCGGCGCCGGCGACCTCGGTCGCAGCGACGAGGACGGCGCGCCCATTGCGGAGGCGAGCGCCTTCGGATAGGTCATCGACAGATTCGACAGCCCCTCATGAGAAGAGCCGCCATGCCGTCGTTCCGCTCCCGCACCACCACCCATGGACGCAATATGGCCGGCGCGCGCGGCCTTTGGCGCGCGACGGGGATGAAGGACGAGGACTTCGGCAAGCCGATCATCGCCATCGCCAATTCCTTCACGCAATTCGTGCCGGGCCATGTGCACCTCAAAGATCTCGGCCAGCTGGTCGCGCGCGAGATCGAGAAGGCGGGCGGCGTCGCCAAGGAGTTCGACACCATAGCGATCGACGACGGCATCGCCATGGGCCATGACGGCATGCTCTATTCGCTGCCTTCGCGCGAGATCATCGCCGACAGCGTCGAATATATGTGCAACGCCCATTGCGCCGACGCTCTCGTCTGCATCTCGAATTGTGACAAGATCACCCCCGGCATGCTGATGGCCGCGTTGCGGCTGAACATCCCCACCGTCTTCGTCTCCGGCGGGCCGATGGAGGCCGGCAAGGTCGTGCTCGCGGGCCAGGCCCATGCGCTCGATCTCGTCGACGCCATGGTCGCGGCCGGCGACGACAAGGTGAGCGACAGCGACGTCGCCGCCATCGAGCGCTCGGCCTGCCCGACCTGCGGCTCCTGCTCGGGCATGTTCACCGCCAATTCGATGAACTGCCTCGCCGAGGCGCTCGGCCTCGCTCTGCCCGGCAATGGCACCACTCTGGCGACCCACGCCGATCGCGAGCGCCTGTTCGTCGAGGCCGGCCATCTCATCGTCGATCTCGCGCGCCGCTGGTACGAGCAGGATGACGCGCGCGCGCTGCCGCGCTCCATCGCGACTTTCGAGGCGTTCGAGAATGCGATGATGCTCGACATCGCCATGGGCGGCTCGACCAACACCGTTCTGCATATTCTCGCCGCCGCCTATGAGGCCGAGGTCCCCTTCACAATGGCCGACATCGACCGTCTGTCGCGGCGCGTGCCGGTGCTGTGCAAGGTGGCGCCCTCCCGGCCGGACGTGCATCTCGAGGATGTGCATCGCGCCGGCGGCATCTACGCCATTCTCGGCGAGCTTTTCCGCGCCGGCCTGCTGCACGCCGATCTGCCGACGGTCCATTCCGCCACTCTCGGCGAGGCGCTGGCGCGCTGGGACGTGCGCGTCTCCAACAGCGAGAGCGTCGCGACCTTCTATCGCGCCGCGCCCGGCGGCGTGCCGACGCAGGTCGCCTTCAGCCAGAACCGCCGCTTCGACGCGCTCGATCTCGACCGCGAGGCCGGCGTCGTGCGCGAGGCGGCGCACGCCTTCTCCAAGGACGGCGGCCTCGCCGTGCTGACCGGAAATCTGGCGCAGGACGGCTGCATCGTGAAGACAGCGGGCGTCGACGCTTCCATCCTGACCTTCTCCGGTCCGGCCCGCGTGTTCGAGAGCCAGGACGCGGCGGTCGACGCCATTCTCGGCAATAAAATCGTCGCCGGCGATGTGGTGGTGATCCGCTATGAGGGGCCGCGCGGCGGGCCGGGCATGCAGGAAATGCTCTATCCTACGAGCTATCTGAAGTCGAAAGGTCTCGGCAAAGCCTGCGCGCTGATCACCGACGGCCGCTTCTCCGGCGGCACCTCGGGCCTCTCCATCGGCCATGTCTCGCCGGAGGCGGCCGAGGGCGGGCTGATCGGCCTGGTGCAGGAAGGCGACTCTATCGAGATCGACATCCCCGCGCGCTCGATCCGCCTCGCCGTCTCCGACGAGGAGGTCGCCCGCCGCCGCGCCGCCGAGGAGGCGCGCGGCAAGGACGCCTGGAAGCCCGCCGCCCGCGCCCGCAAAATCTCGAAAGCGCTGCGCGCCTACGCCGCAATGACGACGAGCGCCGCCCGCGGCGCCGTGCGCGAGGTCCCCGAGTCATAAGCCGCCGTCATTGCGAGCGAAGCGAAGCAATCCAGAGACGCGGGGCGGACTCTGGATTGCTTATCCCGTAACGGTCCTGGTGACGTCGCCGCTCAGCGCGGCAGCACGGCCCAATAATCGAGATCGAGCAGCACCGCCGGATGCGGCTTGCCCTCGGCGGTCGTGAGCGGGAAATCAGCCGGCGGATGATCCTTGGTGGCGACGAGGCGCAGACGCAGCGCGCCAATGTCCGAGCGGCCCGGAATCTCCGCCTTGTCCAGCACCTCCGACCACGCGAACACGGTGCCGCCGGCGAACAGCGGATTGACATGCCGCCCGCCATTGACCGCCGCGATGTGGAAGGCGTTCTCGAGCCCATTGAACGACAGCGCGCGAGCCAGCGAGATCACATGGCCGCCATAGATGATGCGCTTTCCGAACCGGCCCTGCGCCTCGTAATATTGATTGAAATGCACCTTGGAGTTGTTCTGGTAGAGGCGCGTCGCGACCTGATGCTCGGCCTCCTCCACGGTCATGCCGTCGATATGGTCGATCTTCTCGCCGACCTCATAGTCGTCCCAGAAATAGGGCGAGCCGGCCAGATCCTTGTCATAGGCGGCGACATCGATCGAAGGAACCGCCTTGCCGAGATCGGCCGGCGCGACGCTCTTGGGCAGGCTCGGCACGACCTCCGGCCCGACCGGCGCGTCCTTGTCGCGCTTCTTCACCATCACCCAGCGGGCGTAGTCGAGAACGGTCTCGCCATGCTGATTCTTGCCGGTCGAGCGCACATAGACGACGCCGGTCTCCTTGTTGGAGTTCTCCTTGAGGCCGATCACCTCGGAGGTCGCCGTCAGCGTATCGCCCGGATAGACCGGCGCCAAAAATTTGAAATCGGCGTAGCCGAGATTGGCGATGGCGTTCAGCGACACGTCCGGCACGGTCTTGCCGAGCACGAAATGGAAGACGAGAATGTCGTCGATCGGCGCCTCGCGATAGCCGATGGCCTTGGCGAAAGCAGCAGACGACTGCACGGCGAAGCGCGGCAGATAGAGCGCCGTGTAGAGCGCGACGTCGCCCGATGTCACCGTGCGCGGGGCGGCGTGACGGATCACCTGGCCCAGCGAGAAATCCTCGAAGAAGTTTCCGACCTTCGACTTGCTCATGCCTCAACCATCGTTTGACGCGCAGGACTTCTCCAGCGCCGCGACCAGGGAAGCGGGATCTCCCGCGATGAACAGCTTTTTCAGCCGCGCCGTATGGCCGGCGGCGATCTGCACCGATCGCTTCGGCGCGCCCAGCGCCTGCGCGATCAGCGCGACCAGCGCCTCATTGGCGCGCCCGTCCTCCGGCGCCGCCCGCACCCTGGCCTTCAGCACAGCGCGGCCATCGGCGAGCGTCTCGACCCCGGAAAGCGCGTCACGCCCGCCCTTGGGCGTGAGGCGGACCCAGAGGACGACCCCCTCCGCTTCGACGCTCCAGGCTTTCGAATCGCCCATATCACCCCGAGATGAGCGCGCCGGCGATCAGATTGCGCAGAAACTGCAACGCCAGCAGCAGGATGATCGGCGAAATATCCATTCCGCCGAGGCTGGGCAGGACATTGCGGATCGGCCGCAGCACCGGCTCGGTCAGCGCGTTGAGCGCGTTCCACAGCGAATAGACGACCTGGGAACGCGTGTTCACCACGTCGAAAGCGATGAGCCAGGACATGATCGCCATGGCGATGACCACCCACCAATAGAGATCGATGATCGTGAAGAGGAGATTGACCACGGCAAATTGCATGTGACGTCGTTCCACCGATCGAGTTGGCGAATGTCTAACCTCCCTGCCCCGCCGCCGCAATCCCCGGGATGCGTGGCGGGCGGCGCCGCCGGTCGCGGTCTCGCCGCTCTCCGTCGCCCGGCGCTGGCGTTCGCCCCCAGCCTGTCCTAATCTTTTAGAAAATCTCAGCGGAGCGGCCGGATGGAGCAGAACGCCGACATAACCGCCGCCGTGCTCGTCATCGGCGACGAAATCCTCTCTGGCCGCACCCAGGACCAGAACTCCACCTATATCGCCCGCTACCTCGCCGAGATCGGCGTCGATCTGCGTGAGGTCCGCGTCGTGCCGGACATCGAGGCGGAGATCGTCGCCGCGCTCGACGCGCTGCGGCGCCGCTACACCTATGTCTTCACCACCGGCGGCATTGGCCCGACGCATGACGACATCACCGCCGACGCGGTCGCCAAAGCCTTCGGCGTCGCCATCGGCGAGGACGAGCGCGCCCTCGCCATGCTGCTGGAGCGCATCCCGCTGGAGCAGCTCAACCCCGCCCGCCGACGCATGGCGCGCATTCCCGCCGGGGCGACGCTGATCGAGAACGCCATCTCCAAGGCCCCCGGCTTCATGATCGGCAATGTCGTGGTGATGGCCGGCGTGCCGGTCATCATGCAGGCGATGCTGGACGCGGCGGCCGTGCATATCGTCAAAGGCGCGAAGGTGATGGTGGCGACAATCGACGCCCACGACATACCCGAGGGGCGCTACGCCGCCGATCTCGAGGCGATCGCCAAGGCGCACGAAAAAGTAACCGTGGGGTCCTACCCCTCCTTCTCCAGCGCCGGCGTGCGCAATCAGATCGTGCTGCGCAGCCGCGACGCGAACGAGCTCGAAAAAGCGACGCAGGAAGCGCGCGCGCTGATCGCGCGCCTTCACGGCGAGCGAACGCTGATCTGAGGACGCATGACGCCGACCGACCAAAAAGCCTTTCCCGTTTCCTGGGACGCCTTCCACCGCGATGCGCGCGCGCTCGCCTGGCGCCTGTCCTCGATCGGCGGCTTTTCCGCGATCGTCGCCGTGACGCGCGGCGGGCTGGTGCCGGCCGGCGTCGTCGCGCGCGAACTCGGCATCCGCGTCATCGATACGATCTGCGTCGCCAGCTATCACGAGGAGAATCAGCGCGGCGACGTCGTCGTGCTGAAGCCCTTGTCGGAGACGATCCTCGCGCGTCCCAGCGAGGAGGTGTTGGTCATCGACGATCTCGTCGATACCGGCGCCACCGCCAAAGTGGTGCGTGCGCTGCTGCCCAAGGCCCATTTCGCCACCGTCTACGCCAAGCCGCAGGGTCGGCCGATGGTCGACACCTTCGTCACCGAGGTGTCGCAGGACACCTGGATCTTCTTCCCCTGGGACACCGGCCTGTCATTTCAGGCGCCGATTTCCGCGCACGGCGCCTGAGCGGCGAGCGCTGCCCCGCAACGACTGGGGCGGCGTCATTGCGAGGAGCAAAGCGACGAAGCAACCCTGGGGCCGCCCCGCGGCTCTGGATTGCTTCGCTGCGCTCGCAATGACGGACCCAGCTTCCGTTGAGTTCACATCAAGATAGGAATAACTTTCCATTATTTGACGCAATAGGACTACCCCACGCCCTTGGTCAGAAAGTGTCGCCCTGTCTGCGCGCGCCCGATCGGCTGGACACGCCGCCCCTCGCCCGTCACGCCCTTGGGCTGCCAGCCCGGCACCAGCTGATGCTTGCCCGGGCCGATCAGATCGGCGCGGCCCATCGCCTTCAGCGCCTCGCGCAACATCGGCCAATTCTCGGGATCGTGATAGCGCAGAAAGGCCTTGTGCAGCCGGCGCTGCCGCAACCCCTTCACCGCCTCGACGCGCTCGGACGCGCCGCGCCGCACCGGCTTCAGAGGATCGAAGCCCGAATGATACATGGCCGTCGACAGCGCCATCGGCGAAGGCAGGAAGGTCTGCACCTGATCGGCGCGATATTTGTTGCGCTTCAGCCACAGCGCCAGATTCATCATATCCTCGTCGGTCGTGCCCGGATGCGCGGCGATGAAATAGGGAATGAGGTAATATTCCTTCTTGGCCGCCCGCGCCGCCGCATCGAATAATTGCTTGAACCGATCATAGGAGCCGATGCCCGGCTTCATCATCTTCGATAGCGGCCCCTCTTCCGTATGCTCGGGCGCGATCTTCAGATAGCCGCCGACATGGTGCTCGACGAGCTCGCGAATATAGGCCGGGCTCTTGACCGCGAGATCATAGCGCACGCCCGAGGCCACCATCACCTTCTTGAGGCCGGGGAGCGCGCGCGCCTTGCGATAGAGCTGGATCAACGGATCATGGTTCGTGTCGAGATTCTTGCAGACATCCGGATAGACGCAGGACGGCCGCCGGCACAGAGCCTCCGTCTCTTTGTCGCGGCAGGCGAGGCGATACATATTCGCCGTCGGCCCGCCGATGTCTGAGATGATGCCGGTGAACCCTTCCGTCTTGTCGCGGATGATCTCGATCTCGCGCAGGATCGACTCTTCCGAGCGCGATTGGATGATGCGGCCCTCATGCTCGGTGATCGAGCAGAAGGAGCAGCCGCCGAAGCAGCCGCGCATGATCGTCACCGAATGGCGGATCATCTCCCAGGCCGGAATCTTCGCGCCCTCATAGGAGGGATGCGGCGCGCGCGCGAAGGGCAGATCATAGACGCCGTCCATCTCCGCCATGGTCAGCGGAATGGGCGGCGCGGTGAGCCAGAGGTCCTTGTCGCCGTGGCGCTGCGTCAGCGGGCGGGCGTTGCCGGGATTGCTCTCCTTGTGCAGCACCCGCGACACGCGCGCGTAGGCTTCCGCATCGCGCGAGACTTGCTCGTAAGCCGGCAGACGAATGACGACATCGCCCGGCGCCCGTGTGCGTCCTTCGTCCGGACTGTCCAGATCTTCGGCCGAGGCTTCGGTCCAGCCTTCCGGCGTCGCGTCGCGCAGCAGAGCGAGGCCGCGAATGTCGGAAAAATCCTGCGCGAGCCCGCGCTTGGCGATCCGATGCGCGACCTCGACCAACGCGCGCTCGGCGTTGCCATAGAGCAAGAGATCGGCCTTGGCGTCGAGCAGGATGGAGCGCCGCACCTTATCCGACCAATAATCATAATGGGCGATGCGGCGCAGCGACGCCTCGATCCCGCCGAGCACGACGGGCGCCTCGGGAAACGCCTCGCGGCAGCGCTGCGCATAGACGATGACGGCGCGGTCCGGACGCCGTCCGCCCTCGCCGCCGGGCGTGTAGGAATCATTGTGGCGCAGGCGACGGTCCGACGTGTAGCGGTTGACCATCGAATCCATATTGCCGCTGGTGACGCCGAAGAAGAGATTGGGTTTTCCCAGCGCCTTGAAAGCGGAGGCGTCGCGCCAATCCGGCTGCGCGATGATGCCGACGCGAAAGCCCTGCGCCTCCAGCAGCCGGCCGACGATCGCCATGCCGAAGCTCGGATGGTCGATATAGGCGTCGCCGGTGACGAGGATCACATCGCAGGAATCCCAGCCGAGCGCCTCCATCTCCGCCCGCGACATGGGCAGAAAAGGCGCGACGCCGAACCGGTGAGCCCAATACTTCCGATAGGAAAACAGAGGCTTGGCGTCTTGATGAGGAGCGAGCGAGGAGGCCATGGCGGTACTAGGCGAGTTTTTCGTCCGGCGTCAATCGCCGAGATCGGCAATCGATTGACGATCGGCGACGCCTGGTCGCGAGCGACATCCTGGGAGATGCCGGCCTTTGCGGCTCTCGGGAGCTTATTTCCGGTCGAGCCCGGCAAAAAAAAGCGAGCGCCACGCAAGGTCGCCCGACTATCAATTCAGCCGCCGAAACCACGGCGCGCTCGCCGCGCCCCGCGTCGGCGCGTCTCTTGGCTTTTTGCGGGAGCGGTCGCCATGGCGCGGCGAGCGTCAACGCCGATGCGAGGCGTCGGCTTTCTCGAAAACACAGGCGACAGCCCCTCTTTGGATCGAGATCCGAGAATTGCTTCGATGAGCGTAAGCCAGATCATCCTGCAGACGACGCGTGACATATTTCAGAACTCGAGATTTCTGCAGGCCGCCGACGCCCCGGAACGAGCGTGTCGGCGCGCCTTCACCGCGGTCTTCTCCGTCGCCGCGCTGTGGTTCGTGCTGCACCCTTATCACGGGGTCGTGCATGATGGACGACTCTACGCGCTGCAGGCGCTGAACGCGCTGCAGGCCGATCAATTCGCATCCGACCTCTACTTCCGCTACGGGTCTCAGGACTCCTTCACGGTATTCTCGTCGCTCTATAGGCCTTTAGTCGCAGCCTTCGGCGTGAGCTCAGCGCATTATATAACGACACTTGCGGGGGAGGCCGCGTTCGTGTTCGGCCTCGCTTTTTTCGTGCGGACGCTTTTGCCCGACCGGCGTGAGGCACTATTTGCCTTCGTCGGCGCGATCGCGGAGCAATCCAGCTACGGCAGCTCGGGAATTTTTCACTACGATGAGATTTTCGCTACGCCGCGCCCATTCGCTGAAGCCCTGGTGTTGGCGGCGTTCGGCGTAGCGTTCACGGGAAAACCCGTCCTTGGTTGGCTCGCACTCGCCGCGGCGGCGGCGCTGCATCCCTTAATGGCTCTGACCGGCATCGCCAGCCTCGGTCTTCTGGCGGCGCAAAAAGACCGGCGGCTGCTGATGCTGGGTGCGGCGACGGCGGCGCTCGGTGTGCTCCTCGGCGCCTCGTCAGTCCAACCTTTCGCGCGTCTGTTCGAGACGTTCGACCCGGAATGGTTCGACATCGTTCGTCGCAGATGCGGTTTCGGCTTCCTCACGCGATGGACCATCGACGACTTTCTCACCGTTGCAGCCGCTCTGGGACCGGCCGTGATCTGCCTGCGGTGGAGAGATCGCGCGCTGCGCAGCCTCGCGCTGGTGTTTTCCGTTGTTTCGCTGTGCGGCATGGCGCTCACTTTCATCAGCGGAGACGTCGGCCGGGACGTCTTGGTGGTCAATATCCAGCCCTGGAGAGCCCTGTGGCTCAGCCGCCTGCTGGGAAATATCATCGTCGTCGTGATCGTGCTGCGCGCGCCGCCCGACAGTCTCTATCGTTGGCCCCTCCTTGTCGCCGCGATCTTGTCGGCGTTTGCCCGGCTCGGCTTCTTCATGCCCGCTCTGGCCGATTTCCTCTTGATCGTGGCATTGGCGTTTTGCTTTTTCGAGAGCCGATCCGCAAAGCCCGTTACCGCTTCGATCAGGAAAGCCGTGCTGGCGTTGTCGGGCGTCGCCGCGGTCTCCCCCGTGCTGTTCGGCTGGATTCTTTCCATCAAACCGGGGTTCTCCACCGACTGCGCGCTGGTTCTCGTCGGCGCAGTGTCGTGCGGGCTCTTGATCGCTCTCGATCGCGGCCGTGTGTTTGTCCCCGGAGCGAGCGTGGCGGCGACGCTCGCGCTGGCGGCGGCGCTGCTGTTGAACGACCGGCGGACAGAGTGGCGTCGTTTCATCGAAGCGCCAGGGGCAGCGGACGACCTCAGGGGCTTCGTCGGCGACAGCGCCAATCTCTATTGGGACGACAGTCCCGAGATCATGTGGTTCAAGCTCGGACGGCCGTCCTATTACTCTTGCCTGCAGGGAACGGGCGTCATGTTCTACCGCGGAACGGCGATCGACTACGCCCGTCGCGGTAGCGCGTTGGCGAAGCTCGATGCGCCTAATTACCACCATGCTCCGGACCATGCCTGCTATCATCAGCCGGAGCAGCCGACCGATGGGCCGCTTTCCCTCGACGACCTTCGCCGCGTATGTCGTGCGCTTCCCGATCTCGACGGGATCGTTCTCGGAGTCGCGCTGCCGGACGCATCGCCTCGAATATGGAACTCGCCAGCGCCGCGATATTACGTCGGCTATGACAAAATCGAAACCGTCACGACATTCTACAAATATATGTGCCGTGACCTACGGTCGTTCTCCTTCCGACTGGAGCGCGCCGAGCCCTGAGTCGACACTCGATCGCCAATAGAAAGCGCGAAGCCGAAGGCGCGTAAAGAGGAGAGCAAATCCCGTGTCGAAGACCATTGACGCCCCCGTTTTGATCACCGGCGGAGCCGGCTTCTTCGGCTCCCTGCTGGTCGAGCGTCTCATCGCCGAAGGCGAGCATTGCGTCGTGGTGGACTTGCAACGCTGCGACAAGCGGCATGAGCGTCTGACCGCGATAGAGGGCGACATTCGCGACGCCGCCATGCTCGACAGGCTCTGCGCCGAGCGCCGCTTCAAGACCATCTACCATTGCGCCGCCATGCTCGCCCATGCGGTCGAGGACAAGACCTTTCTCTGGGAGTCCAATGTCGACGGCACCCGCAATGTCGCCGAAGCCGCGGCGCGGCACGGCGTACGCGCGCTCGTCTTTCTCTCGTCGAACTGCCTCTGGGCCGAAAATATGGGCCGTCCCGTGCGCGAGGACGACGAGCCCGCGCCCGTCGAAATCTACGGCAAGTCCAAATGGGAGGGAGAGAAGATTCTGGCAGGCTATGCGGATCGCTTGAACGTCGTCTCGATTCGCTGCCCGACCATCATCGACGAGGGACGGCTGGGGCTCCTCGCCATATTGTTCGAGTTCATCGCCGAGGGCCGCAAGGTCTGGGTGGTGGGCGGCGGACGCAACCGCTATCAGTTCATCTACGCCCAGGATTTGATCGCCGCCTGCATCGCCGCGGCCGACTATCCGGGCTCGGAGGTCTTCAACATCGGCTCGGACAATGTGGAGACGTTCCGTGAGGTCTACGGCTCGGTGATCGCGAGAGCCGGCACCAGGGCGCGAGTCGCCTCATTGCCGCGCCGCGCGACGCTGTTTGCGATGCGGCTCGCCCATACGCTCGGAGTTTCCCCTCTCGGCCCCTATCAATATCGGATGATCGCCGAGGACTTCGTCTTCGACACGTCGAAGATCAAAGCCGCGCTGCAATGGCGCCCCACTCTGTCGAACGCCGATATGCTCTGGCTCGCCTATCGCTATTTCGAGCAGCACCGCGCCGCCATCCAATCGCGCCGCGACGTCTCCGCCCATAAGCAAGCCGCGCGCATGGGCGTCATTCGCCTGCTGAAATGGGTGAGCTGAACCGGCGCGCCGCGCGGATTTGCTGCGGAAGCAACGCTGCGCTATCAGACGAACGAAGAGGGGGCGGACCGGTCGCAAGCCTCCCCGATGCGGACGTGGCGGAACTGGTAGACGCAAGGGACTTAAAATCCCTCGGGCCATGCCCATGCGGGTTCGATCCCCGCCGTCCGCACCATTAGACGAGCAGCGAGCCTGAACGCTCTCGGACGCATCGAATTGGGCGACATCACCCCGTGACGCGCCAGCTCCCGTCCGGCCGCTTGCACGCCTGCCCCTTCGCCTGCTGCGGGCGCCCGTCGATGAACACCTTATGCGTGTAGTCACGGCAGCCGCCGACGCCATTCTCCGCCGCGGGCTCGACGAAACCATAGGCGCCATGCGCGCCGCGCCAGCTCCTGCGCTCGCCGGAATTCACCGCCTCCTGCTGAGCCGCGATCGCCATCGCGCGATCTGCCGCGCCGAGCTCGCGGCCGACCGCCGAGCCGATGACTCCCGGCGCAGGAGGCTCGGGCGCGGCGGCCACGATTTTCGCCGCCTCGGGCGCGGAGCTGTTGCAGCCGCCGAGCGCCGCGAAGAAGCCGAAGACCAAGAAGCAACCGCCGATCGACCGCATGGACGCTTTCCCCTTCATGTGCATCCGCAATTTGGTCATGGCTCGAGGCGGGCGCTCTGTCAAAGCCCCGGGAGCCGCGCCTGCGCCCGCAAGCCTCCGAGCGGGCTCTCGCCGAGGCGCAGCGAGCCGCCGTAATCGGCGGCGAGCTCGGTGACGATCGACAGGCCGAGGCCCGAGCCGGGCCGCGTCTCGTCGAGCCTCTGCCCCCGCGCCATGGCGCGCTCGCGCAGATGCGGCGCGAGGCCCGGCCCGTCGTCGTCTATGGTGACGACCAGCACGCTGCGCCCCGCCGCCCCGCTCTCGAGCGCGACCTCGAGGCGCACCGCGCCGGTCGCCCATTTGCCCGCATTGTCGAGCAGATTACCGACGATCTCCTCGAAATCCTGCCGTTCTCCGAGAAAGCGCCAGCCCGCCGGCGCGCCGCCGGCGAAGGCGACGCCGCGTTCGCCATAAATCTTGGCGAAGACGCGCAGCAGCGCCTCGACCACCGGCGCGACCTCGGTCGTCGCGCCGATGGCGCCGGCGCGCGCCGCCGCCCGCGCCCGCTCGAGATAAAAGGCGATCTGGTCGCGCATCACCTTCGCCTGCTCGCTCACCTTGCCCGCCAGCGGCGACGGCGCGGCGTCCGCCTCGTTGATGATGACGCTGAGCGGCGTCTTCAACGCATGGGCGAGATTGCCGACCTGCGTGCGCGAGCGCTCGACGATGTCGCGATTGGCGGCGATCATCAGATTGAGCTCGTCGGCGAGCGGCGCGATCTCGGTCGGATAGGCGCCCTCGATGCGCGCGCGCTCGCCGCGGCGGATGGTCGACAATTCGCCCTGCAGCAAACGCAGAGGCAAGAGGCCGAAGCGCACCTGAAAGGCGGAGCCGAGCGCCAGCGCGATGGCGAGCAGCGAGAAGGCGACGATCAGCGACCAGCGAAAGCGCGCGATCTGGCTCTCGGTCTCTTCGGTGGTCGCCGCCACCTGCACCAGATAGACGCCGATGTCGCCGACATCGATGACGCGCTCGACGATGCGCAGCATGCGCCCGTCCGGACCCATGGCGACGCCGCGCCGCATGCCGCCGGTCTCGGCGGGCACATGCAGATCGGAGAGCTTGGGCAGGCGCGCCGCGAACAGCGAACGCGAGGCCTTGATCTCGTGCGCCTCGTCGTCGAGCCGCGTGATCTGCCAATACCAGCCCGAGCGCGCCAGCTCGAAATGTGGATCGCCGAGCTGACCGGGACCGGTGCGGCCCTCTTCACCCGATTCGGAGACATCGGCGACGATGGCGCGCAGATACACGTCGAGCCGCTGCTCGAACACATCCTCAGCCGTCGTCCGGTAATATTCGGTGAGCGCGAGCCCCGCGAGCATCAGCACGGCGGAGCTCAGCGCCGCCGCCGTCAGGAACAGCCGCGCCGCGATCGACCGGCCGGAAAAGCGCAGCCAGCGCATTGGCGCGCGTCAGCGTCCGCCGGCCAAGGGCGGCGCCGCCATATAGCCGAGGCCCCGCACCGTCTGAATCACATCGACGCCGAGCTTCTTGCGCAGGCGCCCGACGAACACCTCGACCGTGTTCGAGTCCCGGTCGAAATCCTGATCGTAGAGATGCTCGACGATTTCGCCGCGCGAGACGACGCGGCCGTTGTGATGCATCAGATAGGCGAGCAGCCGATATTCATGGGAGGTCAGCTTGACCGCATTCCCGTCGACGACGACGCGGCCGGCCTTGGTGTCGAGCCGCACCGGCCCGCAGACGATCTCGCTGGTGGCATGGCCGGCGGCTCGCCGCAGCAGCGCGCGCATACGCGCCAGCAGCTCCTCCATATGGAAAGGCTTGGCGACATAATCATCGGCGCCGGCGTCGAAGCCCTGCACCTTGTCGCTCCAGCGGTCGCGCGCGGTCAGGATCAGCACGGGCATGGTCCGCCCGGCCTTGCGCCATTGCTCCAGCACGCTGACGCCGTCCTTCTTGGGCAGGCCGATGTCGAGCACCACCGCGTCATAGGGCTCGGTGTCGCCGAGAAAATGCCCCTCGTCGCCGTCGAAGGCGCGGTCGACGGCATAGCCCGCCTGCTCCAGCGCGGTGACGAGCTGACGGTTCAAATCCTTGTCGTCCTCGACGACCAGCAGACGCAACGCCCCCTCCCCCGCTCGAATCGCATTCTTGTCACCGTCATTTGTGACCAGGATGCGGCTGCCCGTTCGTCGCGTCGAGATAAATTCGCAAGACGCGCCCGTCGCGCCGCAACATGCTGATCTCATAGACCAGCGCGTCACGGTCGCGGCACAGCTTGGCGGCGATCGGCTCGGCATGGGCGGCCGAGCTCGCCGCCTGCATCGAGGCGAAGGGATCGGCGAGACGGCGGTCGGCGATCAGATGGCGCGTCTCCGCCATGGGAAAGCATTGAAACTCCGCCCCCTCGCCGCGGGCCGCGACGGGAGCGGCGAAGGCGAAAGCGGCGGCGAGCCGAGGCCAGAACGGGGACGGGGCGCGTATCTTCACATCCGCCACTATGACGAGCCCCGTCTGAACGATGCGTGAACGCGGGGACAGCGGCGACGCGGCGGCGCCGCCGCTCGCCTTGTCAGCCGCGCCGCTCCGGCACCACCACGGCGAGAACGCCGCCGATCGCCGCGCCGAGCGTGATCAGACTGTCGCCGAGCACACCCGGCGCGATGGAGTGCGCCAGTGCGGCGACGACGCCGGTTCCCGCCCAGGTGCTCGGCTCCGCCATGCGGGCGGCGAGCCATTTCCAGGCGGCGGAATATGACAATTGCATATCTTCATCCTCGCTGTTTCGCCGGGAGGCCGCCCGGCGCGGCGCGGGCGCGCTCGCCCGCGAAAAAAACGTCACGGATAGAGCGACCAGGGCAGCTGGAAATGCGGACCGTCCTTGAAGGTCCGCCAATCGCCGCCCCACTCGACCGTCACATGTTCGGAAAGAGCCGCCGCCTTCATCGCGCGGGCGATCGGATAGATCTGCGGCCACAGCCATTGCGGCCGTCCGTCGACGATGGGGACGAGATCGACAGCATGGGCGACGAGTCCGTGCCTGGCGTCCTTCGTCGGCACATGCCGGCAGCGGAACGGATTTTTCAGCGCCGTCTTGCCGCGCGCGATCAGCGAGCGCTCTCGTTCCAGCGAGCGCACGCCCTCGAAGACCACGAACTTCTGCTCGCACAGCGTCGCCGCGCGCCGCACGACTCGCACGAGATCGGGATGAACGCCGACGAGCTTCGCCTCGGAGGCGCTCTCGAGGGCAAAGCCGCGCGAAGGTCTCGCAGCGACGAGTTCGGCTTCCGACATGAGATTTCCTTTCTCCTCGCAAAAGACACGACGAAGCGCGCGCCGCGGCGAGACGCGGCGCGTGAAAGAAGCCAGCGAAAAGGATGGATCAGAGCGTCTGCGCGTCCGGCCAGCCACTCGCGATGTCGATCGCCGCCAGCGCATCGAGATCGGCGGCCGCGGCGATGTCCTGCACGAGCGCCGCCTCGCGATCGAAGCACGCCTGCACATGGGCGCGCACGCCCTGCGCCGCGGCGATCAGCGCTGCATGATCGAGAGACGCGAAGGAGCCGTCGGACAATTTCCAGCGCACCGCATATTCATTGTCGAGCACTGAGGCGACGACGACCGCGGTCAATTTCGCCTGCGACTCCACATCGGTGGAAAAGCCCATGCCGCCGATCACGACGCCGCTCGTCTCGGCCCGCCGCCGCCGCTCCGCGAGCGCTGCGAGCGAGCGCGCCTTTCTGTCGGCGAGCTGCGGCGCTTCGGCGACACGCCGCTCCTCCTCGGTCGCAAACAGAGAGGATTGCGGCCACCATCCCTCGCCGCCCTCCGCATAGGCGACGCGGCAAGTCGGCTCGTCCACGCTCGCCTCCGCGATCTCGACGATCGTCGCGGTCCCGGATGACCCCGCGAGAAACACCTGCGCGCCCAATTCACGAGTCGCCATATCATCACCTGTAGACAGAGCTGAAAGCCGATTTCGACGTCATCGCGCGATTGCCTGAACCGGTGGTGGCGATGGCGCAAAACAACCCGAGCTCCGGCGACCAGCAGAGGGAGAGCCATTGATTGTCCGCGGCGCTCGTCCGGAGCGTCCAGGCGACGCCGTCCGGCGACGTCATCACGCGATTGCCGCTTCCGTCGGTCGCGACGGCGCAGAAGAGGCCGAGCTCCGGCGACCAGCAGACGCCTCGCCAACTGTTGTCCGCGGCGCTCGCGCGAATGGTCCAGCTCACCCCATCGGCGCTGGTCATCACGCGATTGCCGGCGCCACTGTTGGCAATTGCGCAGAAGAGCCCGACCTCTGGAGACCAGCACACCGAAAACCACTGATTGTCCGCGGCGCTGGCGCGCGCGGTCCAGATGATTCCGTTCGGCGAGGTCATGACCCGGTTGCCGCTTCCGTCGGTCGCGACGGCGCAGAACAGTCCAAGCTCCGGCGACCAGCAGACGCATCGCCAGCTGTTGTCCGCGGCGCTCGATCGGAGAGTCCAGCTCACTCCGTCGGCGCTGGTCATCACCCGATTGCCGCTTCCACTCGACGCGACCGCGCAGAAGAGCCCGAGCTCCGGCGACCAGCACACCGAAAGCCATTGATTGTCGGCCGCGCTCGCGCGGATCGTCCAGCTTGCTCCATCCGGCGAGGACATCACTCGATTGCCGGTTCCGTCCGAGGCGACCGCGCAAAAGAGTCCGAGCTCCGGCGACCAGCAGACGCTTCGCCAGCTGTTGTCCGCGGCGCTCGATCGGACGGCCCAGCTCACTCCATCGGCGCTGGTCATCACCCGATTGCCGCTTCCATTCGTCGCGATCGCGCAGAAGAGCCCGAGCTCCGGCGACCAGCAGACGAAATACCACTGATTATCCGCTGCGCTCGTCGAGGCGAGCCAGGCGTTGCCGGTCACCCAGCTTCTCTGCGTCGCATTCGCCCGCGTCAACAGCGCCGCGTTGCGACGATGGCACAGCGCCAGCTCGACCGCGCGCGGGCGTCGCTCGAACGGCGTCGCATAAATCCCGGGCTCGAGCTGTGGACGCAGCACGGTCCCGGTCGAGAACTCGACCGCCGTCGGCGCGCCCGCGGCCAAGCCCGTGACCACGAGACCCGTGGCGGGCGCATTGGCGAAGGCGCCCGACGGGCTCGTCTGCCACACGCGCGCCTGTGCGGTTCCGGCATGGGAGAGGACATAGGCGCCGCCTTCGATCAACGCCGCGTCGATCGGCAGCACGATCGAGCCAGCCGAGATCGTCAACATCACATCGACGCCGGAGCGCGACCACGAATAGGTCGCGCCCGAAGCGCCGGCGCGCAGCCCGTCATGGCCGGGCGCGCCGGCGGCGAGCGTCGCCGTCGCGGGAATACGCCAATTGTTGATCTCGAAACGCGCATTGCGCAGCCGGTTGCGAAAGCCGGCGGGCGCGCCATCGCCGGCGCCGCTCGGAAAAGCGATCCGGCCCGAGGTCCTGTCGATCTCGAGCCCGGTCTTCCACGACGCGCCGTCCGCCGACACTTTCACGCGCAGATCGTCGGAGCCGATGAGTCCGATCTCCGCCCGTGCCGAAAAACCCGTCTGGAAGAGATGCGAGACTGTCGACGCCGCCGCTTCTTTCTCGAAGGCGACGCGCAAATCGCCCGATCCGCCCGCCGCCGTCGTCTTCGCGGCGAAAAGCGCGGCGTTGGACGTCACCGCGAGGCGATTGACCGCATCCGCTGTAGCGCCGACGCCGAGCAGGCTGACATTCTGCACCGGTCCGAGCGCCGAGCCGAGCTCGACCCAAGCCGATCCGTCGAAGACGACGGACAATCCCTCGCCGTCGATATGAGCGAGCCAACCAGCGCGCGGCGTAAAGAAACTCCAACCGCCGGCGAGCCAGGCGGCGACCATGCCGCTCTTCCCCGCAAAGGCGCCTGACGCGCTGGCGCCGACGATATAGCGATCGCCCTCCGCGGGAGAAGCCGGCGGGGCGGCGGCGGCGCGCGCGATCACCGAGAGCTGCGTCAGCACGTCGAGAATTTGCAGCGCTTCATTATGCGTCACATGCTTTTGCGCCTGCGCCGCGTCGATATAGGGCAAAGCGAGATGGGTCGTCTGCGTCATGAGAGGTCACTCGATGTCGAGAACCGCCGCGAGCGGGAAACCGCGTCCCACACGCGCGCTGATCTGAAAAATTTGGCAGTCCAGGCTCGTCTGCGGCGCGCCGAAATCCGCGATCTCGGCGCTCGCCGAATAAAGAAGCGCCGTCGTCGTCCCGGCGAGCGTGCGCACGCCCCCGCCCGACAGAGCGATGTCCATCTCATAGGCTTCGCTCGCCTCCCCGAGCGGAATGTCCACCGCCTCCCAAGCGTCGGCGTCGAGGCGCCCGCGCCTCATGAACGAAATCGTCACGCCTGCTTCCCCGCGCCGCGCGCGCGCATGCGTCGGCGCGTAGGGCTGCAGGGCCTTGCGCGTCGCCGCAACGCTCGCTTCGACAAAGGTCGGATCGCCGAGATCACGTCCCACCGGCCCGATCCGATAGATGCGCGACGCACCGATTTCGGCGATATCGCTCGCGAGCGAAACGACCGCATCGTCGAGCAGCACGACCATCGCGCCCGCCGCCACGCTACGCGCCGCCAGCGCATCCTCGCCGCCGATCCCCCGCAGCAGATGCGAGAGCCGATAGGTTCTCTCCGCGACGAGCTCGGCGCTCGTGAAGGCGAACACCTCCCATGCGCCATCGGCGCCGCGGATCGCCATCGCCGAGCGCAGAGCGAAAGCGCTCGCATCGCTCACCGAAGCGAGCGCGCCGGAAAACAATCGCACAGTGACGCCCGCCCCGCGATCGAAGCGCCCTGTTGGCCCCGGCGCGAGCGCGTCCAGCGTCACGCCGATCGTCGCGCGCTTCTCGATAACGCCCACGCTCTCGAAGGAGCCGCCGACCTTGCGCAGCACGGCGAGCGCGCCGGGCCATGGATCGGCGAACGCCGCGACATGAGAGAGCGGCGACGTCTCCGCCCGCGCCAGCGCGAGATCGAGCACGACGACCAGAGGCGGCCCGATCGAAGCCGGCGGCGTCAGCGCCGGCCGCGCAACCGCGCGCGCCGCGAGATCATAGACGCTAGGCTCGACGGCGCGCGCCTCGATCGCCCGTTCCGCGCCATCGGTGACGCGCGTGATCTGGAACAGCCGACCCGGCGCCGCAGCGAGCGCGACGACATCACCCGGCTCGAGCGCGACGAGCCCGGGCCGCACCGCGAAGCTCGCCGTCTCACGGCTGGCCCAGAGGCTTTCGAGCCAGGAGTCGGCGAGCCGCTGCGCATTGGACCTTCCCATCATCACCGCCGCCTGCGTCTCGCTGCGCCGCGACGAATAGCCCTCGAGCCGCCGCGACAGCACGCATCCAGTGCGATAGTCGAACTCCGAATCGCAAAACGACAATGCGATCTCATGCGGCAGCTCGCTCTCCTGAGCGCGCCGCAGATCGATCAGACGTCCATCCTTCTGCGCGACGAGATCATCGGCGCCGATCTCACGCGCAGGCGTTCCCGCCCGCGCGACGAAGCGCATCGCTCCCGCCGAGACGACCGCATCAAAACCGAAGAGATCCGCCAATGGCTCGATCGCGTCGCGCGGCGACATCGTCGCGTCGAGCACATAGCCGTCGAGAAAGCCGTGGATCGCCGGACACGCCGTCACGATCTCCGTCTCCGCCCCCGCCAAGGCGCCCACCAATCGATCGAGCGGCACGCCGTCGAGACGCCCATTCAGCCAATGTCCCGTCTCCCAATTCGCCGCGTCGGCCCAAACGTCGCTGCACGCCGGAAACGCCGGAAATGGTCGCGCGTCCCAGCACCAGACATGCAGCCGCGACGCATCGACCATGCGCCCGCCATAGATCGGCGACAGCGGATTGCGCGCGTCGCCGCCCGGCGCCTCCGGATCATAATGCGTCAGCATCGCCTCGATGAAGCGCGCCTGCATCAGATCATCGCGTCCGCCGCGCGAGAAATAGGGAATGCCGCCCTCGGACGAATGCGTATCCGGAAACACATTCGGCGCATTGGCGCCGCGGTCGACGGCGGGACAACCTGTCTCAATGATCCAGATCGGCTTGCCGCGTGGCGTCCAGGCCGTCGGCGCCCCCAGCTCCACTCCGCCCATGCGCTCGACATGCGCATTGCTCCACCAGGACAAGAGATCCTTCTGGCGGAACATCCACGCCTTGCCGAGCTCATCGGTGATCGGCGTGCGCAGCTGCGCCTCGCGATCTTCTCCGCTCGCATAGAACCAATCGAAACCCTCGCCGGAGGAAACGCGAGCGCCGAGATAATTGACATCAAAGACGCTAGACGCGATCGAAGCATCGAGATGCTCGGCGCCATCGCGCCAATCCGACAAGGGCCAATAGACATCGACGCCGACGAAGTCGATCGCCGAGGACGCCCAAAGAGAATCCAGCGGAAAGCGCGCTTCCCCAGGAGCTGGAACATGAACGCCATATTCGGTCCAGTCCGCCGAATAGGAAATCTTCGTCGTCGTCCCGACGATCGCGCGCACATCCGCGGCGAGCGTCTGCAACGCCGCGACCGCCGGATAGGCTCCGCCAACCGAACGAACGCGCGTCAGCTCGACCAGCTCGGAGCCGATGAGAAAAGCGTCGACCCCGCCAGCCGCGACGCACAGATTCGCGTAATGGAGAATGAAGCTGCGATAATGCGCGAAGAACGCGTCGACCTGTGTCGCCGCCGCGCTGGTTCCATCGACCGTTCCACTGCGTCCCGGCGCCGGATCACAAGTGATGCGCCCCCGCCAGGGAAAGGCCGGCTGCGGCGCTGCGCCCGTATGGGGATCGACGAGCGCATTTTCCGCCGCCACATCCATCATCACGAACGGATAGAAAGTGACGAACAGCCCGCGCTCTCGCAGATCGGCGATAGCGGCGCGCACCGAAGCGTCGCTCGGCGTGCCGCCATAGGCCGCGCGTCCATCGATCAGCGACACCAGTCGCGCGCCCGCCCGATCCAATCCCGCGACCGACCAATCCGGCGGCCAGGAGCCGCCGACGATGTAATCGAACTCGCCGATCGTCTTGAACGTCGCATCGACGCGCGGCGTGATCGTGCACTCGCCGGCGCGCAGATCATCGCCGAACCAGGCGACGACGAGCGCGACGCTCTCGAGATTGGGACAGAGCGCCTGCAGGGCGTCCATCGACGCCGCCCAATCGGTCGACGCTGTCAGCTGATGACGATTTTCTGCGCTAGTCTCACCCGGCGTGAAGAAATCGAGCTGCAATGTCGGTTGATAGCCGGCCTCGGTGGCGCCGGGAATAATGTCGACGCCGCGGATCATCTCGCCGACGCCCGCGACCGGCTTCACCACCTCGAACGTCAGCTGCGGAATGCGATTGCCGAAGGCGGCGAGCGGCAATTGCTCGAACACCACATAGGCGAGCCCGCGATAGGCCGGCGCATGTTCCGCCCCCTCCTTGGCGACGATCAGCGGATCGGCGAGCTGCTCTTCGTCGCCTCTGTAGATCCGCATCGGCAGGCTCGTCATGTCGAGCTCATTGCCATCGGCGAACACCCGGCGCACGAAGGCGATCGGCCCTTCGCACAGGCCGATGGCGAAATTGGAGAAATAGGAATAGGTCACATCGACGGTCTCGACGCGCCCGCCGCCGCCCTTGCCGCTATTGCTCGAGCTGTCGACCGACGCGCTCGTCTGCTCGAGAAAGCGCGTCGCCCAAATCAGCTGACCGCCAATGCGCGCGCGACCATAGATTCGCGGAATCGCCGCGCCCTCGGTGGAAGCGATTCCATCCATGGATTTGAGTCGCGGACCGACCGCATAGCGGGTGACATTGGGCGTGAGCGCAGAGTCGACGAGCGCGCCCGCCACGGCGCCGGCCGCCGCGCCGGCGACATTGCCCAAGAGAGAGCCCACCGGCGCGACGAGAGCACCGACCGATTGCAGCAGCAGCGTCGCCATTTCATCCTCTCAGTCGCTCACGCCGGGAAAAGCAAAAGCCGCGACGACACGTCGCCGCCAGAGGCCGATCGGCGCCTCGGCCACACAGGCGCCGCCATGAGCGTGGACCATGTGCGCCGCGTCGGTCGCAATGCCGAGATGCTTGGCCGGCGCGCCGTCGCGAAAGCGAAACAACAGCACGTCGCCGGCGCAGAATGCACGCGCGTCCACGGCGATGAAATGCCGATGCGCAGCGAGCGCGAGTGTCTCCTCGCCCCTCGTCTCCGCCCAATCTGGCGTATAGGGCGGCGGCTCCTCCGGCTCGGGCCCGATAAGCGCGCGCCATACGCCGCGCACGAGGCCGAGGCAATCGCACCCCACATGAATGAGCGACGCCTGATGCCGATAGGGCGTGCCGACCCAGCGCCGCGCCTCGGCGACGATCGCCGCGCGCGACAGCGCCTCGGCGCTCATCGAAAAAGGCTCCCGCCATCCATCGCCGGCGCCGCGGAGCTCGGATAGCCGATCACGAGATCATTGCCCGGCATATGCGGGAAGCCGCGAAAATTGATAAGATTGTCGAATTTCATCCGGCACGTCTCGGCCCTCTTGTCGCAGCCGGCTACAATATCGAATGCATCCCCCGGTGAGATCGCAGCGGCGAGCGGCGACCACAGCGTCAGATGGACATGAGCGGCGCGGCGATGGGATTTGACCCTCGCGCGCGCGCCTGCATTGGCGCCGCTGGTGAAGGTCAAGCGCCCTCCCGTGAAAAACCCGTCGTCGAAATCCTGCGAGAGACTCGCTGTGACCGCGTCGCTCGCTGTGCCGAGCACGACGCCTGACGCGCGAAAAGCGGAAGCCGACAAATCGACCTTGCAGCGCGCATCGCCGAGATCGGCCGAGCAGCTTCGCTGAAACGAATCCCCGCGCGGCTGATCGAACAGATGAGCGAGCGAGCGAAGCTCAGCGGAAAAAGCGAATTCGCTGCGCGTCACCTCGCCGATCGTCGCCACGTCGATCAGTAGCCGGTCCTCCACCTCGCTCCAGTCGACGAGCCAAATCTCGACGCTGGCGCCGTCATAGAGTCCATTGAACAGATCCGCTTCGCTGAGCCCGTCCGACCGCAGCGCGCCGAGCGCCTCGCCGCTGCCGACGGAAAGGCCGAGGCTCGCCTCGGCCTGCGTCGCCGAGAGCCCGGAGTCGGCGCGATAGACGACGTCGCCGAAAGCGAGATCACGATCATGATCGGTGAAGCCCATCACCGTTCCATCCTTGCGCGCGAGGCGCCAGCAACTGCAGAATGTAGAGGCGGAACGGTCGAGCTTCGCCTGCATCGACGGTGAAACTGCGCGCATGAGCGGCTCCGAGCTTCAAAGGCTGATCTCGATGATCGGAATGCGCGGGATGTCTCCCGCCTCGAAAGAAGAGATGTCGATCTCGAGATAATCGGCGTCGAAGCGCACCGGCACGTCGAACAGGAATCCAGCGGTCACCGCCGCGCCGCTCGCAGGCAGCTCCGCAGGAACGAAAGTCACCACTCCCGTCGCGGCGTCGCAGCCAAAATGCGTGTCCTTGATCTTCTCGACGCCGGCGACGGCGATGCGCAAGCTCGCTTCGATAGGTTTGACGATGGTGCGCGAATAGGGCGCGAAGCTCGCGCCATAGCGCTTGACGAGCTGAAAGCTCGCCGTCGCGCCGTCGCCGACGCCGATCGTCTGATCCAACGGCGAGAGCGCCACGCCCGGCGCCGCCGAGGAATGATCGGCGCGATCACGCCAGCGAAACCCATAGAGGCGTCCGCGCCGCTCCTCGAAGAAGTCGATCACCGCAGCGAGCTGCGCCAGCGATTTGACGCCATAGCCCGCCTCATAGCGCCGCCGCGAATGCGCCCAGCGTGCGTTGCGCGCCTCGCGATTGGAGCCGAGCGCGACGATGTCGGTGCGCCGTTCCGGTCCGCCGCGGCCCTGCAACGACACGTCGAGCGGAAACAGCGCTTCATGAAAGCCGGCCAATGTCGCCTCCCCTACAGATTTCGTCGTCCCCGCGCCACCGCGCGCGCCAGCGCCGCGGTGATCTGCCCCTCAGAACGGCGAAAGCTATCGACATCCTGCGCGGCGATGTTCACCGTGACGGCGAGCGGCGTTTGCTCTCCCTGCATTTTCACGCCGAGCTGTCCGTCGGCCCCGCGCGCGAGCGGCATGATCGCCTCGGCGCCGCGCTCGCCCATCAGGCCCGCCGATCCATCGGCGCCGAAGAAGGTCGGACTGGCGACGACGCCGCCATCGGCGAAGAGTTGCAGCGAGCCGCTGCTCGAGCCGAAGGATTGCGACAACAGCGAGCCGAGCTCGCTCGTCGGCCCTTGCGTCAAGGACGCGGCGCCGGCCTTGGCGCCGAGCTTCGCCAAGGATTGCGCGATCGAGGCGAGCGTGGCGTCGAAGCTCTTTCTGGTGACGATCGCATTCGCGAATCCCGAGGACAAAGTCTTCGACGCGGACGCCGCCGCCGCATCGACTTCCTTCAACAGCTCCGCCGTCTTCTGTAGATCGGGCGAAGCATCCGCGAACAAATCTGATTGCGTCGTCATCTTCGTGCTCCGTCCGGAAAGGCGCGCATCAGCTCGTCGAAAGTTCGTCGCGACGGCGCGACGGCGCGTCGGCCATAGAGTCCATTGGCCGCCGCGGCGAGCTCACGCGGAGTCATCGACCAGAAGGCTGCCGGCGAGAGCCGCAGAACGCCGAAACCGAAGGCCATCGCTCGCTCCCAGGGAAAGGGCGGCGGCCTTTGCGTCTCGCGTCCTGCGGCTGCTAAGGGTTTGCCGCCTCGCCTTCGCCGAAGGTCGCGGCGATCAGCGCCGCCGCGATGCGCGCATATTCGGCGAGCCCGCCGTCGACCTTCATCCGTCCGACCTCCTCGTCGCTCGCCGCATGGCCGCCGCCACGCAGGCCGCAAGCGATGATGCGCAACAGATCGCGCGACGACAGCCGCCGCTGATCGAAGCGCTCGGCCAACGAGACGAGATCGCTCGCGCCGAACGCGCTCTCGAGCTCCGCCAATGCGCCGAGCGTCAGGCAGAGACAAAAGTTTTGGCCGTCGAGCGTCGCCTCGACCTCGCCCCGTCGCGCATTCGCCATGAGGCTCCTCATATCGCTGCGAAGGTGAGCGCGCCCGCCGATTCGAGCGCTATGTCGAAGGTGATTTCCGAGGCGTGCTCGCCGCGATAATCGAGGCTGATGATCTGGAACAAGCCCGAAATACTGCCAAAGGATGGAATGATAATCTGCCATGCGCGCAGCACGCCGTCGAAGAACAGCTGCCGGATCAGCGCATCCGATGTGGCGTCCTTGAAAATTCCGGTTCCGGCGAGGCTCGCGCGCTTGACGCCCGCGCCTTCCAGCAGCTCGCGCCAGCGCCCCGCCGACTCCGCGTCGGTGACGTCGACGCTGTCGGAGGCGAGCGATAAACGCCGCGTGCGCAGACCGGCGACGGTGAGGAAGGTCCCGCTCCCGTCATCGAGCTTCAGCAGCAGATCTTTTCCCTTCTGGGCGGACATTGCATGAGCTCCCGATTAGCCGAGCGTTTCGGTGGTGGCGCGAAAGCGCAGATCGGCGCGCGCGAAGCGGCCGCTCTGCTCGCGCCGCGTCGCGCTGGAGAGATGACGCAGATCGACGAGATGATGACCGTCGAGACTGAGCGGCGCCTCGTCGAGCAGCGCGACGATGCGCTCGGCGAGGTCGAGCGCCTGGCGCGCGCCGCGTTGCACGGAGATCACCGACAGAACGAAGAATTGCTCGGCGCCAGGCGACAGCGCGCTCGACCAGTCGCGCGTCTGCGTCTCCGCGAAGACCACATAGGGAGGCTCCGCCGCGCGCGGCGCCTCGTCGTAGAACTTTGCGCCGCCGAGCGCCCCGGTCAGCGCGGTATCGCTCGCGAGACGCGAGATGATCGCCTTGCGCAAGGCGACAGCCGGCGACACGCTCATATCCTCTCCTCACATTTCGATCTCCTCGCAGCGACACAGTAGAAATCGGCGTCGCCCATCGGGATCGTAGACAGAATGAATGAGCAACGTCCGTGCGCCGACGACGAGGCGCATGCGGCTCGTCACATCGGCGCGCCAACGAATGAGCGCGACGACCGTGATCGCCTGCTCCTCGCGCTCGGCGACGAAACGCGCTTCGCCGGCGGCCGGCGTCAGCTTCGCCCAGATTTGCGCGACCGACGCATAGCTGCGCGTCATCGAGCCGCTATCGTCCGCCGTGTCGATGGGCGCCTCGAGGGTCACGCGCTGCCGCAGCGCGCCGATCGATGTGACGCTCATGCGAGCCGCTCGCGCCGATAGGGGCGCGCAAGAGCGGCGACGAGCGTCGGCAGCCGCGTCGGCCCCTCCACTTCGTCGCCTCGGTTCTCATGCCAATGCGCGACCAGCGCGAGCATGGCGCGACGCAAGGGCTCGGGCGTATCGCTCGACGCTTCGCCATAGCCGGCGAATACGTCGATCTCGACGCCATCGCTCGAGCGGCTCGGAGTCGGCGGCGCCTCAGTGAACACGATGCGGCCGCGATCCTGCGCCGGCGCTGCGCGATAGATGCCTGATGCGAGCGTCGTCTCCACATCGGCTTCGTCGAAAACACGAATGGCGGAGACGCCGAGCATCGGCGAGAGCGGAACCGACAAGATGCGTCGGCGCATCGTCGCAGCGGGCCAGGCGTCGAAGCTCATGCGCCAGCTCTGCGTGACGAAGAAGCGCCGCGTATAGGCCTCGAGCGTCATCCGCGCCGAAACGATCAGCGCGGAAAGGAGCGGATCTTCGTCGCTCGCATCGAGGCGCAGCCAGGCTTTGGTCTCGGCGAGCGACACGGGCTCGACCTGCGGACCGGATAGAAGCGTGAGCATCATGTGAAACTCCCGAACGAAGCCATGCAAAAGGCCGCGCGAGCGCGCCCGCGCGGCCAGCGTGATCAGGAAACGCCGAACTTCATGAGCTTGATCGCCTCGAAATCCTGCACGCCGCCGCCGACGCGCTTCGTCGTGTAGAACAGAACATAGGGCTTGGCCGAATAGGGATCGCGCAGCACACGCACGCCGAGCCGGTCGACGACGATATAGCCGCGGACGAAATCGCCGAAGGCGACCGACAGGCTGTCGGCGCCGACATTGGGCATGTCCTCGGCTTCGACCACAGGGAAGTTGAGCAGCGTCGCCGACGCATCGAGGCTCGCCGGCGGCGCCCATAGATATTCGCCACTGGTCGATTTGAACTTGCGGATCGTCGATTGCGTCTGCCTGTTCATCACGAACTTGCCGTTCTGACGATAGCCGGCGCGCAGCGCATAGACGAGGTTGAACAATGCGTCGGAGGGATTGCTCGCCGCGAAGCCGCCCGAGACGCCGGTCGCGATATAGCCGATATTGCCCCAGTTCCAGCTCGCATCGGCGACAGTGGTGTAGGAGAGAAAGCCTTTGGGCCGATCCGTGCCCGAACCGCCGACGAAGGCCGCTCCTTCCTGTTCGGCGAATGCGGTCTGCACCTCTTCGGCGATCCATTGCTCGATGTCGACCGCGGCGTCGTCGAGCAGAGTCTGCGTCGCCGCCGGCATGGCGTAGATTTCCATCGCCGGAAACGTAAGGTCGACGATCTGTTGATTGGTCGTCTGCGGACGCGCCGCCGTTTCGGCGACCCAGCCGGTCGCCGGTCCCTGCGTCGCGCGCGCCTTGCGCAGCGAGGCGGTGGAAATCTCGCGCACGCTGGAGATGGCGCGGATCGGCGACAGCCGCGCGAGACGGCGCAGGATTTCCTGCTCCGCCGGCGTCGGCACGAGATAGCCGCCGTCGGGACCAGAGCCCGCCGACAGCGCTTTCGATTCGAGAGCCTTCAGCCCCGCGGATTCGCCGGCGCGCATATAGAGCGCGAAGGCCGATTTGTGCTCGCGCGCAGCGTCGTCCTCGCGCGGCGCGCCGGCGAGCCGCGGCCGCGCGAGATCGAGCGCGACGCGGTCGAGACGGCGCTTCGTTTCATCGATGGCGCGATCGATGCGCTGCAGCTTCTCCTCGGTCACCACATCGGCGCCGAGCCGCGTCTCCAGCTGCGCGAGCCGCTCCTCATTCGTGTCCTTGAAAGCGACAAAGGCGCGATTGAGATCGGCGAGCACGTCATCGCTGGCGGCGGATTTGAGTTCGAGAGACATGGACAACCTCTTTCTGGTGACGATTCATACGAGCCTCGAGGCTCGCGCGGATCAGCGCACGCGCAGCAGCGCGGCCTCGAAGCCGAGCGCGGCCTCGCGCATGCGCAGCTGCGCGAGCTTGCGACCGAAATCATCTGCGACTTGCGACGGCGTCGGCGCGCCGATGCGCGCCTGTGGCAACGCGGGAAAGGTCACGATCGAAATCTCGACGAGATCGACCTCGATGAGACGTCGGCCGCCTTGCCGTTCTTCGGTCGCGCGTAGCGTGCGGAAGCCGATCGACAGACCATCGAGCGCGCCGGCGCGGATCAGCGACAAAGCTTCGCGCGCGCGCGCAACGGCGCGGTCGAGACGGCCATTCACCTTCAGGCCGCGTGCATCCTCTTCGATGCTCGCCCAGACGCCTATCGGCTCCTCGGGACGATGCTGCCACAACATCTTCACGTTGGCGGCGCCGCGCCGGCGCAGGCTGGAGGCGAAAGCGCCGGGCGCGACGACGTCGCCGCAGGTGTCGCGAATGTCGAAGAGGCTCGCATAGCCTTCGAAGGCGCCGTCGGCGCCGACCGAAACGCGCAGTCCCGCGCGCTTGGTCTCGAGCGGCGCGAAGGCGAAGGCGCGCGCTTCGCGCGCCGCCTCCATCAGACTTTCTCCCGGATCGGCGCGCGCGGCGCCGCGCGCAGCCGCGCGAGCACGCGTATGAAAGTCTTGAACACGATCTCGGCGTCGACCCGCGGAGTCTTGCGCGCGGGACGGCGCTTGCCGAGGCGAGAAGGCAAGGCGACGAAGCTCATCATTCGCTCCCATGACGTCGGTTGAAACGTGCGAGCTCTCGCACGAAAGCGTCGAGCCGGCGCGTCGAGGCGCCGAGCTCGCGCAACGCGCGCAAGGAGAAGGCGGTGGCCGCGCTCGCCCAGAGGAACAGCGCGAGATGAGCGAGATCGCCTCGCTCGATGATTGAGGCGACGATCTCGTTCATGAGGGGCTTTCCACGGGGAAGACGGCGCGGCTGCGTGTGCGAACTGCGCTAGCTCTCGGGCTCGCCGCGTCCGCGCGCGCCCATCGGGCCATAGCCTGCCGCCTCGCGCTGCTCGTCCACGGTGAGGAAGGCGGCGGCGCCGATGCGGCTCCATTCCTGCGCGCGCTCTTGCGCCAGCGCGTCGATGCGGTCGGCGTTGTAATCGAGCCGGAACGGCGCGAAGCCGGGCTGCGTCCATGCGCAGAACGCTTTCTGCAAACGCTGCACGAGGGGAATCACCGTCTGGCGCCAGAAGGCGCGATTGGCCTCCTCGTAATTGCGATAAGTATTGTCGCCGGGAAGGCCGAGCAGCAGCGGCGGCACGCCGAAGGCGAGCGCGATCTCGCGAGCGGCGGCGGCTTTCGTCTCGGAAAAATCCATGTCCTTGGGCGACAGCGACAAGCTCTTCCAATCGAGTCCGCCCTCGAGCAAGAGTGGGCGCCCGGCATTGTCGGCGCCGGAAAAATTCTCTTCCAATTCCTGCTTCAATCGGTCGAATTGCGCATCGGTGAGATGTCCGCCATCCGGCCCCGCATAGACCAGCGCGCCGGAGGGCCGCGCGGAATTGTCGAGCAACGCCTTGTTCCAGAAGCTCGCGGCGTTATGCGTGTCGAGCGCCGTCTGCGCCGCGGCCAGCGGCGCGAAGCCGTAAGTGTCGTCGAGCGGGTGGAACAGCCGGATATGCAGGATCGGCTCGACGCCCTCATGGCGCATGTCGAAGCGCAGGCTCTCACCCGCTGCGGAATAGACATAGGCCGCAGGCCAGCCGTCGCGCCCGATGACGACGCTCATGCGATCGGGCCGCAGGCAATAGATTTCGCGCAGCAGTCCATCGACGAAGGCGCCTTCGACATAGGCGTTGCCATGCAGCAGAAGATTGGAGCACAGCGCCTCGATGAAGGAGACGCTGGTGTCGCTCGGATTGGGCCGCTCGATCAGCCTCAGCAACGGATGCTCGGGATTTTCCTCACGCCCTTCATAGAGCAGCCAGGGCACGGAGGCGCAGCTCTCGGCGATCATGCGCACGGCGCGATAGCAGACGGCGTTGCGCTCATAGCCGGCGCGCGTCAGCGCCACATTGCTGCGCGCGGTCCATTGCGGCGCGCCGAGCGAATGCAGCGCGAGCGTTGCGGCGCGCGAATTCTTCTGCTCGGGCGCGCGCGCGCCGAACAGGCGGGAGAGCAAGGAGGGCATGGGATGTCCGTTGGAAAAGGGGGATTTCGTGAGGGTGGACGAGTGAATTTCCCGACTGTCGCAAGCATGGGCGTTCCCTTCTCCCGCTCGGCGGGAGAAGGTGGCCCGGCGCAGCCGGGTCGGATGAGGGTCCGCGCCGATACGCCCGAAATGCAAAAGTGAAGCGTCGCAGAACCTGACGATCTGCAGGCGCCCTCATCCGACCCTCGCTGACGCGAGGGCCACCTTCTCCCACAAGCGGGAGAAGGAGCGCGCGTCGAGAGTCGACAACAGCGGCGCCGATGGAGCATTCACATCCGCCGCATCCGCGGCTCCGCGACGCGTGGGCTCAGCGCCAGCGCGGTGATCGCCCAGACCAGCGCGTCGAGCCGGTCGGGACTGCGGCCAGAGGAGAGTCCGTCGGGGCCGAAGTCGCACATTTCGTCCTCGAGCGCGGGAAAGGCGCCGACATGGCGCGCCCTGCCCTGCTCATAGAGCTGCGCCGCCGGCGCCGCGCGCAGATATTTTCCCCGCGTCGCGCGCGCCTCCTTCACCGGCACGCTCGGATCCGCCTCATGAATGACGGCGCGCACCATCTCGCCGCCCTGATTGACCTCGGCGACGAGCGCATCGGCGGAGAGCTTGTGATAGAGCGCGATCGCCGCGCGCGCCCATTGCGCCGGACGCGCCGCTTCGACCGTCGCATCCGCGAGCACATGAACGATATTCTGCGCAATGCCGACGGCGACGATGCCGCAGCGATCGGCGCGCTTGCCCGATGACGCCGGGGGATCGATGGCGACAACGATGCGCTCCAGCGGCGGCGGCGCCAAGATGCGCGCGCGCTCAAGCATGTCGCGCGTCCATAATGCGTCGGCGCGCTGCTCGACGATCTCGCCGTCGAGCTCCTGGCGTCCCAATCGCGTGCCGCCATATTGCGACAGCACCGTCTCGAGGAAGGACGGCGCGAGATTGGCGGCGTTGGCGCGGGTCTTGGCGCGCGTCACCGCGACGCCATTTTCGGTCAGCAGGCGTTTGATCAAAGGCATGGGGCGCGGCGTCGTGGTGACGAGCTGGCGCGGCCAGTCGCCGAGACGAAGCCCGAATTGAAGCATGTCCCAGGTCTCCTCGGCATAGCGCCATTTGGCCAGCTCGTCGCACCAGGCGGCGGCGAATTGCGGGCCGCGCAGGCTCTCCGGATCTTCGGCGGAAAACGCCTGCGCGACGACGCCATTGTCGAAGGTGAGACGGCGGCGCGAGGACTCCCATAGCGGCCGCTCGCTGCGCGAATGCGCAGCGAGAATGCCGGAGACGCCTTCGATCATCACATCGCGCACATCGGCCGCCGTCTCGCCGATCAGCGCGATCGGCGACAGCGGACGCGTCGCAAATTGCGGGCGGCCTCGAGCTATTCCCTTCACCCATTCGGCGCCGGCGCGCGTCTTGCCTGCGCCGCGTCCGCTGAGGATCATCCACACGCGCCAGGGGCGCCCGTCCGGCGCCAGCAGAGGCGGCCATTGATCCGCGCGTGCGCAAAACTCCCAGTCGGCGAGCAGCAGCGCGAGCTCGCGCGCGGAGAAGCCGGCGATGAGCTCATGCAGTCTCCCCGCAGCCGCCGAGGCGCTCGAGGCGGCGAGCAAGCTCCTCTCGGAGCTCGGCCAATTGGCGGGGAGGCTCGTCGTCGATCGCTTCGGCGCCATTGCGCTCCTCCTCTTCGCCGCGCGACGCGTCGCTGCTCATGCGCTTCAATTCGGCGAGGCTGCGCACGAGGCTCGCGAGCACGCGCGCGCTCTGCTCGATGCTCTTCGTCCCGCCGCTTTCGAGCGCCGTCTCGGCCCTTGCGAACTCGCGCTCCACCGCATCCTCGAGCCGCGCGATGAGGCTCTTCGAGGGTCTTTTTTTCGCGTGCTCGCCGGCTTTGGGCGCTTCGGCGCGCTTGATCGGCGAGGCGCGCATCGGCCAGCCATGCTCGATGCGAAAGGCGTGGAATTTACGCTCGCTCATTCCGAGCATCTCACGCAGCTTGCCGAGAGGCTCGACGCCGGCGTCATAGAGAAGCTTTGCTTTGTCGATGTCCGCGCGCGAAGGCGCGGCGCTGCTGCGCGCCATGCGATCTCCGTTCGAATCGAGGACGACCGACCGCTCGCAAAATAGGGCGCTCCCTTCTCCCGCAGGGCGGGAGAAGGGAGCCACGCGTAGCGGGGTCGGATGAGGGCTCTGAAAGCAAGGCGCGATTTACGGCGTGCGCGCGGTGGATCCGCGACGCGAACTCGATTGATCATGCTCCGGGCGGCGGCGCCCTCATCCACCCCGACTTCCTCGGGCAACCTTCTTCCGCCATGCGGGAGAAGGAGCGTGGTTGCGAGCCGGCCCTCTGGTCCGCCGCCCCCAAGCGCAATTCTGGAGCATGGCCCTTGTCTATAGGAACAGCGTCCCGCAGTCAAGGACTATTTTCATAATCAGTTCACACCACCCCACCCTTCCGCCGCCGCGGCCAGCGTTTCGGCCACAGCACGATAAAATGCGGCAAATCGTCGATTTCGACCTCGCTTTCCAGCGCCGCCACGCGGCCGCGCACCGAGACGCCGGCGCGATGCACGCTGTCGGGATCGCCGGTCAGCAGGGGATGCCAGTCGGGCAGCGGCTTGCCCTCGGCGCGCAGGCGATAGGCGCAGGTCGGCGGCAGCCAGGAGATGGTCTTCAGCGCCGTGACGCTCAGCCGCACGCAGTCCGGAACCTTGGCCTTGCGCTTCGCATAGTCGCGACAGCGCCCGCTCGCCGGATCGAGCAGGTCGCAGCCGACATTGGTGTGGTGGATCGCGCCCGAGTCCTCGTCCTCGAGCTTGACCAGGCAGCAGCGCCCGCAACCGTCGCAGAGCTTCTCCCATTGCGCGCGCGTCAGGCGCTCCAGCGGCAATGTCCAGAACGGCTCCTTCGTCTCGTCGTCCCCGCGGCTCGTCATTCCCTTACGCTCGACCCTCGTCCCTGGCGCTCAGCGCTCTTATTTCATTCTGTCGGCGAGCGACAGCGGGCCATCGTCAAGACGGCTTCGGAAGTGCTATATCCGCTCACCGGCGCCCATCGACAGGCTGAGGAGCGGCGAATTGCTCGAGCGTATTCGATCCTCGCGTTTATACAAGCGCATCGCCAGGCTTCTGCTGGCCCTCGACGCCTATATCGACTCGAGCCTGTTCGACTCGAGCCGCGGGGCGCGCGAAACTTACGAGAATTTCTCCGCCTTCATGCACCGCTTCCAGGTGCGCGGCCTGCGCCGCATCGGCGTCGAGCTCGGCTGCGAGGCGCTGACGCTCTCGCTCGGCGGCGCCGTGGTGGCGGCGGCGCTCGCGGTCTCGGCCATGCGCATGACCAGCGACGATTGGCTGAAGAAGCAGGATCTCTCGATCACCGTCCTCGACCGCTATGGCGCCGTGGTCGGCCAGCGCGGCATCAAGCACGACGACGCCGTCCCGCTCGACCAATATCCCGATTACGTCATCAAGGCGGTGCTCGCCACCGAGGACCGGCGCTTCTACGAGCATTTCGGCATAGACGTCATCGGCACGCTGCGCGCCGTCACCGTCAACGCCCGCTCCGCCGGCGTCGTGCAGGGAGGCTCGTCGATCACCCAGCAGCTCGCCAAGAACGTCTTCCTCTCCAACGAGCGCACCATCACCCGCAAGATCAACGAGGCCTTTCTCGCGCTCTGGCTGGAGCAGCGCCTCGCCAAGCAGGAGATTTTGAAGCTCTATCTCGACCGCGTCTATATGGGCGGCGGCACCTTCGGCATTCAGGCCGCAGCGGAGTTCTATTTCGGCAAATCGGTGCGCGACGTCGATCTCGCCGAGGCGGCCATGCTGGCCGGCCTCTTCAAGGCGCCGGCGAAATATGCGCCGCATGTCAACCTCCCCGCCGCCCGCGCGCGCGCCAATGACGTGCTCGACAATCTCGTCGTCGCCGGCTTCATGACGCAGAGCCAGATCGTCGCCGCGCAGCGCAATCCGGCGACGCCGATCGAGCGCAGCCGCGACCAGAGCCACGATTGGTATCTCGACTTCGCCTTCAAGGAGGCGCAGCGTCTCGCCGAATCCGGCAAGCTCGGCGACAATCGCGTGCTCGTCATCCGCACCGCGCTCGATCCCAATGTGCAGAAGCGCGCCGAGGAGGTGGTGGAGGAGAATTTGCGCGAGAGCGGACGCGCCTATCACGTCAAGCAGAACGCCTCGGCCTTCATGGACATAGACGGCGCCGTCCGCGCCATCATCGGCGGGCGCGATTATGGCGTCAGCCAGTTCAACCGCGCGACCGAGGCGGCGCGCCAGCCGGGCTCCTCCTTCAAGCCCTATGTCTATCTCACTGCGCTGATGAGCGGCAAATTCAAGCCGACCACCATCGTCACCGATCGGCCGACCTGCATCGGCAATTATTGCGTGCACAATTACAACGGCGGCTACGCCGGCTCGCTGCCGCTCTCGCTGGCGCTCGCCAAATCGCTCAACACCATCGCCATTCAATTGTCGATCGCGATCGGCAATGGCGATTCGCATGCGGGTCGCGCCAAGATCATCGACACCTGCCGCAAGCTCGGCATCACCACGCCGCTCGAGGACACGCCCTCGCTGCCGGTCGGGCAGAGCGACGTGATCCTGCTCGAGCATGCGGCCGGCTACGCCGCCTTCGCCAATGGCGGCAAGCGGACCATCCCCTACGCCGCGACCGAGATTCGCAACAGCCGCGGCGAATTGCTCTATGAGCATGATCGCGATGCGCCGCCGCAGGAGCAGGTCGTTCCATTCGAGAAGATCGCCGATCTCGACACGATGATGAAGCGCGTCGTCGAGGAAGGCACGGGCGGTCGAGCGCAGCTCGGCCCGGGCGTCGACGTGATCGGCAAGACCGGCACCACAAACGGCTATAAGGATGCGTGGTTCTGCGGATTCACCGGCAATATGGGCGGCTGCGTCTGGTATGGCAACGACGACAACGAGACCATGAACAACATGACCGGCGGCACGCTGCCGGCCAAGACCTGGCACGACATCATGGCCTATGCGCATCAGGGCATAGCGATCAAGCCCATCCGCGGACTGGCGAGCCCGGCGACGCTCGCCGCGCTCGACTCGGCGCCGGCCAAGACGGTGGAGCTCGGCGCGCCAGCGCGTCCGGCGGCGCTGTCGCGCGGCGCGCTCGACGCGCTCAGCGATATCGAGTCGAAGATCAAAGGCGTCGATGTGAAGCGCGCCGCCGCGCCGACCGCCGCCAATGTCGAGCCGCCGCCGGCGCCGAGCCGCGGCCGCCGGCGATGAGCGAGACGCCGCGCGCATGACCAATTACCTCAAAGCCTTCGCCGTGATGATCGCCGGCCTTCTGATCGGCTTCGCGCTCACCGCCGTCTCGCTCGGCCTCGGCCGCGGCTTCGGCCAGATCGTCGCCGGCCCCTGGATCGCCTGGCCGCGCCACGGCGGCGCCGATATCGATCCTTATGCGCGCGCCATGCTCGCGCGCACCGGCGAGGCGCCGCTCGGCCGCGAGCAGGGCCTCGCCTTCATCGCCCACGCCGATTCGAGCGGCGCGGCGCTCGACGGTCGCTGCGTCTATTCGATCACCGATCCGACGCCCGCGGCGCGCTATTGGACGCTCGGCGCCGCATCGACCAATGGCGCGCTGATCGACAATCCGGCGCAACGCTATGTCTTCACCTCCGCCGAGCTTCTTCGCCATGAGGGCGGCGGCTTCGCGATCGAGACCGCCGAGGAGGCGCGGCCGGGCAATTGGCTGCCGACGCGCCGCGGCCCCTTCATCTTGATCCTGCGTCTCTACGACACCACGCTCGACACGGAAGTCGCGCCCGACCCCGCGACCTTTCCGCAAATCACAAAGCTCGGCTGCGCATGAAACTCCTCGATCGATTGCTCGATTGGCTGCCCTGGACGCTGGCGACGATCTGCGTCGCCGGCTCGGTTCATATCATTTCTATTCTGCTGATGCCGGAAGTCGCGCCGCGCAACGCCTTCGCGCGTCTCGCGGCGGCGGCGCGCGCCGCGCCGACGACGGAGGCCGGCGTCGCGCTGCTGCCGCGCGAGACGCCGGGCGCCGAGGTCATGCCCTTCGAGGACCCGGCCTTCGCCGAGGGCGTCTGCCTGTTCGATCTCTCGAAAGGCCTCATGCGCGTCGTCGCCGACGCCGACCCGGAAGATTATCTGGCGCTGTCCTTCTACGCGCGCACGGGACGCGTGTTTCACGCCGCGACCGACCGTTCGGCGATCAAGGGAAAGATCGAGGTGATGATCGGCGACGCCGCGCAGATCGAGAACCTCGAGAGCCAGGACGAAGAGGCGCCGCCCTCCCAGGTGCGCGTGACCTCGCCGACCAAGCGCGGCTTCGTGCTGATCCGCTCGCTGGCGAAGCGCATGAGCGACCGCGACCGCGCCGAGCAACGCCTGCGCATGGTGAAATGCGAGACGGTGGCGGAGCCGGAGAGCTGACGCGCACGACATGGAGCGCAACCTACCCCTCTCCCCGCTCGCGGGGAGAGGCTGGGTGAGAGGCTCGGGAGATTACGCGCTGTCTTCCCTCAACGCGCAGAGCACGGCCTCGGCGACCGCCTCGGCATTCTTGTAAACATATTGGTTGGTGAAACGGATGACGCGATAGCCCTCGGCGTTCAAAAACGCCGTCCGGCGCGCATCAGCGGCGATTTCCTCCGCGCTCGAATGTGTCTCCCCATCGATCACGACAATCAGCTTTGCGTCTCTGCAAACGAAATCCGCAATGAAAGGACCGATGGGCTCTTGCCGGACGAATTTGAAACCGCCGAGGCTTCTATTCCGCAGGCGCCCCCAGATGGTTTTTTCAGCCGAGGTCGCCTCGCGCCGCAGCTCGCGAGCGCGACGCGTTTCGATCAACCGCAGCCCGCGCATGAAAGGTCTCCGCTAATCTCCCCAGCCCCTCACCCGGCCTCTCCCCGCAAGCGGGGAGAGGAGAAGGCCAGCGCCCGCTGATTCATTCCTCGATCAATATCGCCCGCGTCAGGCCGCGCAGCGAATTGCCCATCAAAAACTCCTCCTGGGCGAAATCCTCGAGGCGCAGCAGGCTTTCGTTCACGGCGCCCATTGTGAGGAGATAAGCGCGCAAGGTTCCCGGCAGCAGGCCGCAGGCGAGCGGCGGCGTCAGCAGCCCGCCGTCGCGCACGAGAAACACATTGGTGCGCGCGCCTTCGCACACTTCGTCGCGCTCGTTGAGAAAGAGCACCTCGTCGGCGCCGCAGCGCAGCTTCGCCTCGGCGAGCTCGCGCTCGTAGATTTCGCGAAGCGTGGTCTTGTGCTGCAGCATCGGATCGTCGGAGGCGAAGCGCGCCTCGGCGACGGCGACGCGCCAGACCGTGTCCGACGACGTCTCCTCGAAGGGCAGAGCGCTCGTCTCATAACGGCCGTCGCGCGCCAGCACGAAGCGCACGCGCAGCCGATCGTCCATCGGGTCGTCGACCGCTTCCTTCAGAGCGGAGAGAAACATCTCGTCCGAATGCTGAAAGCCGAGCGCGCGCGCGGAGGCGCGCAGGCGCGCGACATGCTGCTCGAGACAATAGAAGCCGCCCCCCGCGGTCCACAGCAAGGTCTCGATCAGACCGAACTCGTCAGCGCTCCGGTCAGAAATTTCGCCTTGATCAGACATTCCTCATATTCCTCGCGCGCCCGCGAATCGGCCACCACCGCAGAGCCGACGTTGCAGACGAGCTCTCCGTCCGGGAACAAAGTGAGCGTGCGGATCGCCACATTGAATCGAATCGCCCCGTCCGGCGCGATGAGGCCGAGCGAGCCGCAATAGACGCCGCGAGGGGCGCATTCGAGATCGCGAATGATCTCCATCGCGCGAATCTTCGGCGCGCCGGTCACCGAGCCACAGGGAAACAGCCCAGCGAACAAATCGGCGAGCGTCACGCCCGGGCGCAGCTTCGCCTCTATGCCGGAAGTCATCTGATGCAGCGTCGGATAGGTTTCGACGGTGAAGAGATCGGTGACGCGCACCGAGCCGACTTCCGAGAGACGCGAGAGATCATTGCGCAGCAGATCGACGATCATCAGATTTTCGGCGCGCGATTTCTCATCCTGCGTCAGCAACGCCGCGCGCGCCATATCCTCGTTCGGCACATAGCCGCGCCGCGCCGTCCCTTTCATCGGACGCGCGCGAATGACGCCGTCGCAGACGTCGAAGAACACTTCCGGCGACAGCGAGACGATTCTCTCCTCGCCGAGCGCGACGACGCCGCCATAGGCGACCGGCTGGCGCTTGCGCAGCGCGCGATAGAGCGCCGTCGCCTCGCCCTCATAGCGGCCATAGAGCGGAAAGGTCAGATTGATCTGATAGACGTCGCCCGCATAGATGAACTCGCGGCAGGCGTCGAAACGCCGCGTATAGTCGGCGAGGGTCCAGGCCGGCGTCAGCGCGATGTCGATCGAGGGATCGCCGGCGGCGAGCGAGGCGGCGTTGCGCCACTCATATTGCCGCGGCGTACGGAAGGCGCCGAACAGCAGCAGCGGCGTGCGCGCGCGAGGGAGCGGGCCGCCGAGAAACTTGCGCTCCAGCGCATAGCCGAGCTCATAGCCGGCATAGCCGGCGAGATAGAGCCCGCGCCCTGACGCGGCCTCCATGCGTGCGAACGCCTCGGCGACCTCGTCCGCCTCATGGGCGACGATGATCTCCTCCGGAGCGTCGAACAGCAGCGCCCCGCCCTCGCGGCCGTCCTCGAACACGACGAAGGGGCCATCCGGGGCGCGGCTCGGATCATAAGGCTCGCGCCCGCGTATCTCGGCGATATGGAACAAGCGCGGAACTCCGGTTCGCAGCGAGGGAGCGCCTTCGCCCTCCTATTCGAGGTCCGACGTTCGGGCGAACGCCGGAACCGCGATCTTATATCAGCCGGGCCTCCGTATGAAGCCGCAAGTCGCGGCCCGCGCCTGCGAGCGGGACCCAAGAGTGCCGCACCCGGCCGAAACATAGATCGGCTTCGCCCTTGGCGAAGAGGCAATGGCTGCCTATCATGAGAAAAGCCGGAAGACTGACGCCGCCGATCCGACGTTTCGCCAATTGCAAGATCGCGATCTACCTCGACGCATCTCGAGAAGCCGCAATGATTAGGGCTCCGTCATTGCGAGGAGCGAAGCGACGAAGCAATCCAGGGGCCGCCCCACGGCTCTGGATTGCTTCGCTCCGCTCGCAATGACGGCCCAAGCTTCCCCTGTTTACCCACATCAAATTACTGTTTTCAAATGATCTTTTTCCCAGTCTCTACATCGAAAGCCGGGGCTTTCGCGCCATCGTCGAGATCAAGACCTCGGCGGTGAGGGTGGCCGACGCGATGGAATGGGCAGCGTCGAACACGAGCCTGCTCTGATCGACGCAAGAACTGCGACGGCCAGAACTGCCGGAGGACCCCTCCAAAATTGCCGCCGCGGCCCCGGCGCTATATGACAGGGGAAACAAAGCGAGCCCCCATGACCTTCGCCGCCCCTGCGCCCACCGCCGCGACGCGCCTCCTCTTCCTCGGCGACGTGGTCGGCCGCGCGGGCCGCAAGGCGGTGACGGACCGGCTTCCCGAGCTGCGCCGCCGCTGGGCGCTCGATTTCATCGTCGTCAATGGCGAGAACGCGGCTGGCGGCTTCGGCATCACCGAGGCCATTTGCGACGAGATTCTCGCCGCCGGCGCCGATTGCGTCACCACCGGCAATCATGTCTTCGACCAGCGCGAGGCGATGGTGTTCATCGAGCGCCAGCCGCGCCTTCTGCGCCCGGTCAATTATCCGCCCGGCACGCCGGGGCGCGGCGCCAATCTCTACACGGCGGCGAACGGCCGACAGGTGCTGGTCGTCAATGTGATGGGCCGCGTGTTCATGGACGCTATGGACGATCCTTTCGCCGCCATAGAGCGCGAGGTCGGCGCCTGTCCGTTGGGCATGGCTTGCGACGCGCTCATCGTCGACATACATGCGGAGACGTCCAGCGAGAAAATGGCGATGGGCCATTTCGTCGACGGCCGCGCCTCGCTGGTCGTCGGCACGCACACCCATGTGCCAACCGCGGACGGACAGATTTTGCCGAATGGCACGGCCTATATGACCGACGCCGGCATGACCGGGGACTATGATTCGGTCATCGGCATGGACAAGGAGGAGCCGTTGCGCCGCTTCACCCGCAAGACGCCGGGCGCCCGCCTCGAGCCCGCCCAGGGCGAGGCGACGCTGTGCGGCGTCGCGGTCGAGCTCGACGCCGCCGGCCTCGCGCTGCGAATGGCGCCGGTGCGGCTCGGCGGGCGGCTGGCGCAGTCTGCGCCCTTCTTCTGGGAAAAAGAGACGGCGCCCGAGCGAGCGCTGGAGAGCGGAGCGCCGCAGCGATGAGATGGGAAGATTTTCGCCGATCCGAGAATATCGAGGATCGCCGCGACTCCGATTATGCGGAAGCCGGCGCCGGCTCGGGCTTCGGCATCGGCGGCGGCGGGCTCGGGCTCGGCACGATGGTCGTGCTCGGCATCATCGCCTATGCGCTCGGCATCAATCCGGCGGTGCTGATCGGCGGAGCCGAAATGCTCCACAAGATGGGCGGCGGCGGCCAGGTGGCGCAGCAGCGCGCCGACCGCCCCACCCGCCAGGCGCCGAGCGGCGCGCCCAGCGACCGCCAGGGCCAGTTCATCGCGGCGGTGCTGGCCGAGAACGAGGATGTCTGGTCGCATGTGCTGCCGGACCAGAAGGGCGTGCGCTTCACGCCGCCGCGTCTCGTGCTGTTCAACGGCGTCACCGGCTCGGCCTGCGGCCGCGCGCAATCGGCGATGGGGCCGTTCTACTGCCCGATCGACCGCAAAATCTATCTCGACACCTCCTTCTTCAAGGACATGGACCGGCGTTTCGGCGGCGGCGGCGATTTCGCCTACGCCTATGTGATCTCCCATGAGATGGGCCATCACATCCAGAACGAGCTCGGCCTTCTGCCCAAGGTGCAGCGCGCCCAGCAAATGGCGTCGAGCCGCAGCGAGGCCAATTCGATCTCGGTGCGCGCCGAGCTGATGGCCGACTGTCTCGCCGGCGTCTGGGCCGCCCACGCTAACAAGAACTGGCGGATATTGGAGCCCGGCGACGTCGAGAAGGCGATTCGCACCGCGCAGGCGATCGGCGACGACCGACTGCAACGCTCGGCGCAGGGCTACGCCGTGCCGGACAGCTTTACGCACGGATCTTCCGCGCAACGCGCCGAATGGCTGCAGAAGGGACTGCAGAGCGGCCAGATCGACAGCTGCAACACATTTTCGGCGCAGAGGTAGCAGAGCGCGCGCTCCCTTCTCCCGCAGGGCGCACGGCTGTCCGGGGAATGAGTCGATAAGTCGCGGGCGCATGCCTGGTACTTCCGAAGGTTTCGGGGTATTTTCCGGTTGTCGAGACTGGAAAATAAAGGACCAGACATGCGCTTCCAGAATAGCGTTTTTGTCGACTTGCTCAAGCCGATCGATCGTCGCGCGTTCGGCCAAATCGTCGCGCGCCACAAGGGCGACGCCTACGACAAATCCTTCAAGAGCTGGGATCATCTCGTCGTCCTGATCGCCGCTCAGCTCGGCGGCGAAACGAGCCTGCGCAGCCTCGAGGCCGCCTTCAACGCCAACAGCGGCTCCCATTATCACCTCGGCGTCCGCAGGATCGCCCGCTCCACCCTCGCCGAAGCCAACGCACGCCGGCCCGTCGGCGTCTTCGCCGATCTTTTCGCGCGCCTCTCCTGCGAACTCGACCGCAGAACGCGCCGCGACGGCGCCGAGCTGCTGCGCCTCATCGATTCGACGCCTATCCCGTTGAGCAAATTCCACGACTTCGCCCGCTCGAACGGCCGCATCCACGGCATGAAGATGCACGTCGTCTACGATCCCGGGGTCGACCGCCCCTTCTGCGTCGAGGTCACGCCCGCCAATGTCAACGATGTCGAGATCGGCAAGAAGACGCCGATCGAGGCCGGCGCGACCTATGTCTTCGACAAGGGCTATTATGATTTCAAATGGTGGAGGGACATTCACGAGGCCCGAGCCTTGTTCGTCACGCGCCCCAAGAGCAACACCCGCCTCACCGACCTCGCGGATCGGGAGATGCCGCAGACGCGCGGCGAAGGCTACACCGTGCTCAGGGATTGCGAGGTCGAGCTCGCCAGCAAGGGCGACTCGAAACTGCCCATGCCGCTGCGTCGCCTTCATATTCAACGCGATGCGCTGAAGGACGGCAAGCCGCAGCTGATCGTCGTGATCACCAACGACATGACGCGTTCGGCGGTCGAGATCGCCGCGCTCTACAAGGCGCGCTGGGCCATAGAGCTGCTGTTCCGCTGGATCAAGCAGCATCTCAACATCCGCAAGTTTCTCGGCGAAAACGAGAACGCCGTGCGGCTGCAGCTGATCGCGGCGATGATCGCTTTCGTGCTGCTGCGCATCGCCGCCCACCGCCACGATATCGAACTCGCGCATCTGCGGTTCTCGGAGCTCGCCGGCAGGTTTCTGTTCGAGCGGCGACCGATCGACAGACTCGAACGGCCGCCGCCCAAATATCAGGCCGCGCGGCGGCGCATATCGCCGAGGCAGCTGGAGCTCGCCTATGCCTGATTTTCCCCGGACAGCCGTGCGCAGGGCGGGAGAAGGTGGCCCCGCGAAGCGGGGTCGGATGAGGGCCCGTCCGTCTTCGCCAATATTTAAGGACCCTCATCCGACCCGGCTTCGCCGGGCCACTTTCTCCCACGAGTGGGAGAAGGGACGCGCTGCTTGCAGACGTACGGATTCGCGTACATATTGGAGCCATGCGCAGCACCTCCTACAGCGACCTCCGTAAAAATCTCGCCGCGACGCTCGACCGCGTGACCGCGGATCACGAGCCCGTGGTGATCACGCGCGACCGCGGAAAGCCGGCCGCCGTGCTCATATCGCTCGAGGACTTCGCTTCCTATGAGGAGACCGCCCACCTCCTGAAGAGCCCCCGCAACGCCGAGCGGCTGCAGGCGGCGATCGAGGCGCTCGACGCGGGCGAGGGAAAAGAGCGCAAGCTCGCGGAATGAAGCTCGTCTTCGCCGAGCAGGCCTGGGAGGATTACCTGTATTGGCAGGCGCAGGACCCCAAGATTGTCGAGCGCATCAATCAACTCGTGAAGGAATGTCTGCAGACGCCCTTTTCCGGGACGGGAAAGCCCGAGCCGCTGCGCGGCGGCCTGCGCGGCTGGTGGTCGCGGCGCATCACGCTCGAGCACAGGCTCGTCTATCGCGTGGAAGGCGAAAGCCTGATGATCGCGCAATGCCGTTATCATTATTGAGGCGTCCCTCCTCCGCTCGCGGAACGCCCCTCGTATCGTCCGTGCGCACCAGCGGAGAAGGAGCCGGCCTCTCAACTCATATGCAGGCCGCCATTCACTTCTATGGTCTGCCCCGTCATGAAGCCGCAGGCGATGATCGTCTGCGCCACCATCGCCACCTCCTCCGGCGACCCATAGCGTCGGATCGGCATGTGCGGCGGCAGCGCGCTTCCGGCGATCATGTCGGTTGCGATGAAGGCGGGCGCGATGGCGTTGGCGGTGACGCCGAATGGCGCCGCATGAGCGGCGTAGTGATGCATCATGCCCTCGACCATGGCTTTCGAGCCGGCGTAGGGGGTGGAGATCACCCCGCCGGTCCGGGCTGCGATCGACGACAGAAAGATCAACCGGCCCCATCCCAATTCGCGCATGTCGGGCAGCACGAGCTGCGTCAGCAGAAAGGCGGAGCGAGCATTCGCCGAGATGGCCCCGTCGAAGTCGTCGACCGTATTGGCGCACACGTCCCGGCGCGTCGCGACGCCGGCGTTGTTGACGAGCACGCCGATCCGGCCGAAAGCGCGACGCGATTTCTCGACGAGGCGCTCGGCGTCGGCGACGTTGGTGAGATCGGCGCGCACCGCAATCGCGCGCCCGCCAGCCCGGGCGATCTGCTGAACGGTCTCGCCGGCGGCCTCGGCGCTCTTGCCGTAGTGCGCGACGACCGGACAGCCGAGTTCGGCGATTGCGAGCGCGATGGCGCGCCCGATGCCGCCGCTGGAGCCGCTCACGATGGCGGGCCGTGGGATATCGAGAGAAATGAGCGGCATTCGATCATGATCCTTTCGAAACGAGCGCTCAAATCGTCCTTCTCGCCCGCGTCGTCATCTCCCCCGCGCGCAGCTTCTTCGCCAGCACTGCGAGATCTCCCGCCGCGCCGAAAGCCGCGCGCGGCGCGATGAGGCCCACGGGTTCGCAGAAGCGCGGGACGAGACGCGTCAGCAGCGAATGCGGGGCCGCGCGCAGCACATGCGCCAGCGCCCGGTCGCCGAGCTCATGGACGTCGCGCAATTCGTCGACGAAGCCGCGCTCTGGCGCATGGCCGGCGCGCAGCGCCAGAACGTCCGGATAGCGCAAGCCAGGCAGAGCGCGGGCGAGGCCCGAGCGCGCGTCGACCGCCTCGACGAGTCCGCAGCCGGCTTCGTCCGCGATGACTCCGAGCCCCGAATCGGGCGGCCCGACCAGAATCGCGTCGGCGACGAGGCCGGCGACGCAGGCCTCGACCAGCGAGGCCAGCGTGCGCACGATGCCCTCGCGCGCCGCGCCGTCACGGGCGCCGGCGGGAGCTGCGTCGAAGGCCAGTATGACGGCCGAGAGCATAGGCGGAGGTTCCGTCTTTGGTTCGAGGGGCCGCTCCACATATTCCACACTCGCGCCCTGCGCGGCAAATTCGCCTTATTTCGCGAAAGGGCGTTGCGGAGAGATGCGCCTTCCGCCACCATCCCGCCATGCCGCACGGCCCCTACCCGCCCGAGCTCCTCACCACCGCGCAGATGGCGCGGGCGGACCGCCTCACCATAGAGAGCGGCGTCGCCGGCATGGCGCTGATGGAGAAGGCCGCCGCCGCCATCGCCGCCGCCGCCACCGCCTTTCTGGTGAAGACCGCCGGGCGCCGCGTGTTGGTGCTGTGCGGGCCGGGCAATAATGGCGGCGACGGCTATGTCGCTGCGCGCATGCTGCGCAGCCAGCGCTTCAAGGTGCGCGTCGCCGCGCTGGTTCCGCCCGAATCGCTGCGCGGCGACGCGCGCGAGGCGGCCTCGACCTGGGACGGCCGCGTCGAGGATGCGACGAGCTGCGACTTCACCGGCGTCGATCTCGTCATCGACGCTCTGTTCGGCACCGGCCTCGCCCGCGATATCGACGGTCCCGCCGCCGTGCTGATCGAGCGGCTCAACGCCTGGCGCGCCGAGACCCGGCAGAAGATCATCGCCGTCGACATTCCCTCCGGCGTCGACGGCACCAGCGGCGCGATTCGCGGCGTCGCCGTGCAGGCCGATTCGACGGTCACCTTCTTTCGTCTCAAATGCGGTCATCTGCTATTGCCGGGGCGGCTGCGCTGCGGAGCCATCTCCTGCGCCCATATCGGCATTCGCTCGACCGTGCTGCAGCAGATCGCGCCGCAGACTTTCGTCAACGAGCCGGACGCCTGGGGCGCCGCGCTGCGCCTGCCGAGCGTCGAGGGGCATAAATATGCGCGCGGCCATGCGGTGGTGGTGTCGGGCGGCGCCTCGCACACCGGCGCGGCGCGGCTCGCGGCGACGGCGGCGCTCCGGGCCGGCGCCGGGCTCGTCACTCTGGCCACGCCGCAGGACGCCGTCGCCGTCAATGCGCCGGCCCTCACCTCGGTGATGCTGCGCGTCGCCGACGGTCCGGCCGGCCTCTCCGCTCTGCTCGAGGACAGACGCAAGAATGTGGTCGCGCTCGGCCCGGCGCTCGGCGTCGGCGAGGATTGCTGCGCGCTCGTCGAGGCGGCGCTCGCCCCCTCGCCCGAGCCCCGCGCGGCGGTGCTCGACGCCGATGTGCTGACCAGCTTCGCCCTCGCGCCCGAGCGGTTGAAAGAGGCGATCGCGAACGCGCCCGGCCCGGTGGTGCTGACGCCGCATGGCGGCGAGTTCGCGCGCCTCTTCCACGGCCAACGCTGGGAGAGGACCCTGTCCGGCGCTCCGATCTCCAAGCTCGAGCGTACCCGCGACGCGGCGCGCGAGGTCGGCGCGGTGATCGTGTTCAAAGGGCCGGACACTGTGGTCGCCGCGCCGGACGGGCGCGCCTCGATCCTGCCCCACGCCACGCCCTGGCTCGCCACCGCCGGCTCGGGCGACGTTCTGACGGGAATTGTCGCCGGCCTGCTGGCGCAGGGCATGGAGCCTTTCGCCGCCGCGAGCTGCGCCGTCTGGATGCACGCCGCCGCGGCCGAGGACTTCGGCCCTGGCCTCATCGCCGACGACATCATAAATCATCTCCCGGCGGCTTGGCGAAGGCTCACCGCGACGCAATCTTAGACCTGCGGCGGCGGCCGAACGAAACCGGCGCATCCCCCCGCGACATTCCGCGCGCTTCCCGCCGCGGCGTCGTTCGGGCGACATGTGCATGCGCTTCGATGCGTGCGCGCGTCTTCCCCGCAAAAGGAGACTTTCATGTCTGATCTCGTCGTCATCGTCTATCCGACCGAGGCCAAGGCCGAGGATATTCGTCAGCGCCTGTTCGATCTGCAGAAGGAATATGTGATCGAGATCACCGACGCCGTGATCGCGGTGAAGGAGCAGAACGGCAAGATCAAGCTGAACCAGCTGCTCAACACCACGGCGGCGGGCGCCGTCAGCGGCACCTTCTGGGGCGCGCTGATCGGGCTCATCTTCCTCAATCCGCTGCTCGGCGCGGCGATCGGCGCCGGCGCCGGCGCGCTCAGCGGCGCGCTCACCGATTATGGCATCAACGACGATTTCATGAAGCAATTGTCGGAGACGCTGCAGCCCGGCAACGCCGCGCTGTTCGTGCTGATCCGCAAGCTGACCACCGACAAGGTGCTGGAGGCGGTCAAGGGAACGGGCGGCGTCGTGCTCAAGACCTCGCTGGACCACAACAAGGAGCAGGCGCTGCGCGACGCGCTGGCGGCGCATGTGTCGGCCGCGCCCGATTCCACCGCGACGCCCTGATCGTCGACGCCGAGGCGTTGAAGAAATTCAGCGCCTCGGATGCTGCACATCGGCGAGCGTGCGCAGGCGCCGCCCCGCCATGGGTCCGTTGAAGACATCGGCCTGCCGCACCGCGTCCGGAAAGACGAGCCCCGTCTCGGCCTCGATCTTGGCGACGGAGACCTGGAAATTCTGTCCGGGCTCCGTGCTGTTGGGGCCGACCGGCAGCCGCTCGAACGGAATGTCGAGCGCATAGTCCTGCTGGCTCACGAGATAGCCGCTCGCATAGAGCTGGCCGCGGCGGTCGACCACCGCGACGACCTTCCAGAAGAATTGCGGAATCAGCACGCCGCGATGCTCCTCGTCGTCGGAGCGAAACAAAGGTCCGGTGAAGACGCTGGCGCGCACATCCTCCTCGTCGGTGTTGTAGAGAATGAAATTCTCGAGCCCCTGCCAGAGATCGGCGCCCTGATTGAATCCGAAATATTGCGGCGAGCAATTGGTCCAGTGAAACGTGTCGTCATTCGCCTGCTTGGCCTCGCGAATGTCGCCCCAGACGGGATCGAGCCGGCGCACCAGATGGCCGCGATCGAAATAATTGTTTCGCGGCCCCGGCTCGTTTCCGTAGAGCTCGTCGCCGATCTGCAAGTCCTCCGGTATGCGCGGATCGTAGAACCAAGCGTCGTTACCTCGTTCGAGGTTGAGCCATCTCGCGCCGTCGATATTGACGGCGGTGAAGAAGGCGAGGCGGCGCTCGACCGCGCCGTTGAGCACGACGGAAAAATGCCGATAGCGCAGCACGTCGTCGCTCGCGCCGGCGACTTTCGCCGGCGTTCCAAAGCGCAACGCGTTCGGGCCGAGCGCCGGCAGCGGCACGGTCGGCCCGAGAAACTCCGGATCATAGCCCTTGCGGTCGTCGAAATAATTCGCCGGATGGGTTCGGCGACGCGGCGCGCTCGCGGTTTCGAACGCGAGCGTCGGCGCGGCGATGATCGCCGGCGCGCCGAAAATGGGCGGACCGACGAGGCTCTGGAACGGCTGCGTTCCAGCGAAAGGCTTCATGCCGGACGCGTCGGCGACGAGCGCGGCGATGAGCGGCGCACCGAGCGCCGGCGTCGCCTTCACCTGCTGCTCGATATCGGCGAGAAGCTTGGAGACGCGCACGCCCTCATTGGCGACCCAGCGAATCTTGTCGGCGGGCAGGCGCCGCGCGGCGGCGGCCGGAGCCACATCGCCGTCGACGAGCGCCCAATGCTCGACTCCGTCCACTATGCTGCGAGAGGGCACGCCGGCGTGATGAAGGCAGACCACCTGCCAGGCGTCGGTGCAGACGGGCGCGCCGGAGGAGCCGGGCGCGGTGTCGGAGGAATACCAGAGGAAATCGTCGAGTGCGGCGTTGCGCTCGTCGCCATATTTGACGACCTTGTTCTCGCGCAGGGAAATGCGCTTGGTGCGCGCGTCCGGGTGCTGGATGATGGTGACGAAATCGCCGACGTCGATCTTGCCGGTGCGCGCGTCGAGCCGCAGAAAGCCGAGATCCGCGAGCGCGGTTCCGTCGTCGCCGCGCTCGGCGACGGCGACGATCGTGTAGTCGAGGCGGTCTCGCGGACTGGTGACGAAGCCGTCCTGCGGCGTCAACACGAATCGCGTGCTGTGCTTCAGTCGGCCCGAGCCGTCCAGCTCATAGCCGAACTCGATCGTCGCCCGCAGCGCGTCCTCCGGCGTCGGCAGCACATGATTATTGGTCAGAAGCAGGCGCGGGCCGATCAGAAATCCGGTGCCCCATTCATTGCCGTCGCCGACCAGCGCCGGCGCGCTGATGCGGCAGACCGCGCGCGCCGCCATCAGCCCGCGCTCGAGATAATTGATCTCGACGAGATCGTTCATGCCGAGCAGCGCTTCATAAGCGTCGAAATCCGCGCCGGCGCCAGCGCGCATGCGATGCACGAGCTGATCGACCATTTTGGCGGGGTCCGCGGACGGGCGGGCGTCGGCCCGGCCGGATTTGAGCTCCGAACGCAATTCGGCGTCGTCGAAACGCGACTCGATAATCATCGCATGCTCCGATCACTAAAAATTCCGTCGATGCTATTTCGAAAACGACGATGATTTTATGACGCGCCGCCGCTCGCCGGCGAAAACCCCTCGAACACGATCTGATCGGCGAAGGCGAGCGCCGCCTTCGCCTGCGCCGCCGAGCGCACGGTCCAGACCGTGACCGGAAGCCCCGACGCGCGACAAAGGCGCGGGATCTCATGCGGGAGATCGGCGACGCTCCAGGAGAGAAAATCCGGGCGCGTGCGCGCAGCATGGGCGAATTGCGCGAGCTCGCGCCGCTGCGCCGCGGAAAGGAAGCTCCAATCCGCGCCGTCATAGGACGCCTCGGCCACCATGCCGAGCGCGACGCCGAAGAGGCCGAATCCCGCGCCGCTCGTCCGCAGCTCGGCGATCGGATCGGGATCGAAGCTCTCGATCGCGACCAGCCCGCGATAATCGGCGACGATCTCGGCGACGCTGCGCGCGAGCGCGAGACTGCCGTCGAAGCGGCTCTTGATCTCGATGACGAGCGGAACCGCTCCCCCGATCGCCGCGAGCAATTCGCGCAAGGTCGGAATCTGCTCGCGCGCGCCGCGCAGCGTGAGGCGCTGGAGATCGGCGAGGCCGAGCGCGTCGAGACGCCCGACGCCGTCGGTCAAGCGCTCCAGCGTCTCGTCGTGGAACACGACGACCTCGGCGTCCGCGGTCGCCTGAACGTCGCATTCGATCGCATAGCCGGCGCAGACCGCGGCGCGCGTCGCCGAGAGGGAGTTCTCGATGATTCCCTGCGCGGCGTCATGCAGCCCGCGATGTGCGATCGGTCGCTCGACCAGCCAGAAAAAGGGATCGCGCATGGCTAGCCGCCTGCACAGCCGAAAAAAGACCAGTCATGATGGAGCGCGAGTCCTTCTCCCATAGGGAGAAGGTGGCCCGGCGCAGCCGGGTCGGATGAGGGGAACGCCGGGTGAAAATCGGCGAGAGGGATACCCCTCACCCGGCCGCTTCGCGGCCACCCTCTCCCTTTGGGAGAGGGACGCGCCCTTTTCTGCGAGAGCAGCGCAGAGGATCGTCGGTTCACCCCAGAACCTCGAAGGTCGCGTCCACCTCCACCGCCGCGTCGAGCGGCAGCTGCGCGACGCCGACGGCGAAGCGCGCATGGCGTCCGTTCTCGCCGAGCACGGTCGCGACGAGATCCGAGGCGCCGTTCAGCACTTGCGGCAGCTGGCCGAAATCGCCGGCGCTGTTGATGAAGCCGCCGAGGCGCAGGCAGCGCAGCTTGGAAAGATCGCCGCCCGCGGCCGCGGCCGCCTGCGCCAGCACATTGAGCGCCGCGATCCTCGCCGCGCCCTGCCCGGCCTCGAGCGCGACGCCGGCGCCGAGCTTGCCCTTATGCGCCGCATCGATGGCGCCGCCGGCGCCGATCGGCAGCTGGCCCGAGACGAAAACGAGATTTCCCGCGCGCGTCCAAGGCACATAATTGGCGACCGGCGCCGCCGGGGTCGGAAGCGTGAGCCCGAGCGCCTCGAGCCGCGCCGCAGGGGTCGATTGCGATGTCATGATGGTCCTCTCAACTGGCAAAATTTGCCTTCGCTCGGCCCCGACCGTAATTTGGTCAAGGTCGGGAGGCAATCGATGACAGAACGACGACGCCTCGACAGGCCGGCGTCCGGCGGCGCGCCGTTTACCAAGAATAGCGCGCGCCCTCGACGGCGCCCTAGGGTCGTCGTTCTATCCGCAAGCTGCGCTTTCGCACCGCGCGAACGAACGCACCAATATTTCGAGCAAGGGAGAACGACCCCCGATGACCCCAGCACGCATCCTCGGCGCGATCATCGGCTGCGCCTCGATCATCGCCCCCGGCGCGGCGCTGGCGGAGTCCGCGGCGGCGGCGGTCGTCTCGCCGGCGCAGCTCGCGCCGCATCGCGCCGTCTATGATCTCACGCTCGGCCAGGCCTCGGGCGGCAAGGCCCCCGCCTCGGCGCGCGGCCGCATCGCCTTCGACTTCTCCGGCTCCGCCTGCGAAGGCTATGTTCAGAATTTCCGCCAGATCACCGAGCTGCAGCCCTCCGAAGGCCCCGCCCGCCTCTCCGACATGCGCTCCGCCACATTCGAGGGCGGCGACGGCAAGGATTTCCGCTTCCGCATCGAGACGCGGCTCGACAATGTCCCCTCCGAGGACATCGACGGCAAGGCGAAGAAGACCGGCGGCGCGTCCATGTCGGTCGATCTCGCCAAGCCGAAGCAATCCTCGCTGGCGCTCGACGGCGGCGCGCTGTTCCCCACCGAGCATCTGCGCCACATTCTCGGAGCGGCGAGCGCCGGCGAGTCGATTCTCGAGGCCAAGGTCTATGACGGCTCCGGCGACGGCGAGAAAGTGTTCGACACGCTCGCCGTGATCGGCAAGCCGACGAGCGGCGCGGTCAGCGAGAAGGCCGCGCAGATCAAGCCGCTCGAGGGGCTGCGCCGCTGGCCGGTGGCGATCTCCTATTTCGAGCCGGGCAAGCGCGACGAGCAGCCGGTCTATGTGCTGTCCTTCGACCTCTATGAGAATGGCGTCTCGCGCGCGCTGAAGCTCGATTACGGCGACTTCGTCCTCACCGGCGAGATGACCGATCTGGCGATGCTGCCGGCCTCGTCCAGCTGCAACAAGATGTGATGAAGAGCTCGCGAGCCGAACGGCGTGAAGAGCGAGCCTGAAGGCTCGCGGTCCACTCCCCGCCCCTGGAGCGCGAGCCTTCAAGCTCGCTGTCGAGACGCAGCAGACAGGCTCCCGCGCCCTCACGTATGCGATTCACAGGCGATGCGAAACAGGATAGAGTGCGGCGCGCTCGCACTCTCTCAAGGTTCGGCATGTCGCTTCCGCATGATTATCTGATCGATCGCCGCCGCCTGCGGCGCAAGCTCTCGCTCTGGCGCATTCTCGCCATCGGCGGCGCGACCGCCGCGGCGCTCGCCCTCTTCGCCCGTTATGGCGACGGCGCCCTCGGGCCGGCGGCCAAGCTCTCTCCTCATATCGCGCGGCTCTCCGTCAGCGGCATCATCACCGGCGACAAGGAGACGCTCGACCTCGTGAAATCGATCGGGGAGGATGCGAAGGCGAGCGCCGTGCTGCTGGCGATCGACAGCCCCGGCGGCACCACCACCGGCGCCGAGCGGCTGCACGACGAATTGCGCCGGCTCGCGGCGAAGAAGCCGGTCGTCGCCGTCGTCGGCACGCTCGCCGCCTCGGGCGGCTATATCGCCGCTATTGCCGCCGACGAGATCGTCGCGCATGGCAATTCGCTCGTCGGCTCGATCGGCGTGCTGTTTCAATTCCCCAATGTCGGCAAGCTGCTCGACAATGTCGGCGTGCAGATGGAGACGGTGAAGTCCTCGCCGTTGAAGGCCGCGCCCAACGGCTTCGAGCCGACCAGCGAGGAGGCGCGCGCGGCCATAGCGGCGCTCGTCGCCGATTCCTACGATTGGTTCAAGGGGCTGGTGAAGGAGCGGCGCAAGCTCGACGATTCCGAGCTCGCCAAGGTCACCGACGGCCGTGTCTTCACCGCCCGCCAGGGCCTGCCGCTGAAGCTCGTCGACCTCATCGGCGGCGAGCGCGAGGCGATCGAATGGCTGGAGACGGAGAAGGGCGTGGCCAAGCGCCTGCCGGTCGTCGACTGGAAGAAGAAGAACGCGATCGAGAGATTCGGCCTCGTCGATTCGGCCGCCGGCGTCGCCGCAGCGCTCGGGCTCGACGCGCTGGCGCAGGCGCTGCAGCGCGTCGGCACGGTCGCGGAGCGCGGCCTGCTTGACGGTGTTGTCGCGATTTGGCAGGCTCCCACTCCCGACTGAGGACGGATGCGGCGCGTCAGTCAATCTGGAACATCCCATGATCAAGTCCGAATTGATCCAACGTATCGCTTCCCGTAACGGGCACCTCTATCAACGCGACGTCGAGACGATCGTCACCACGATTCTCGACGAGATCGCCCTGGCGCTCGCGCGCGGCGACCGGGTCGAGCTGCGCGGCTTCGGCGCCTTCTCGGTCAAGCGGCGGGAGGCGCGCACCGGCCGCAATCCCCGCACCGGCGAGCAGGTCTCGGTAGAAGAGAAATCCGTGCCCTTCTTCAAGACCGGCAAGGAAATGCGCGAGCGGCTGAACGAAACGAGCAACGGCTGAGCCGCCGGGACGACGCTCGACACAAGACGACTTGGCCGTCATGCGGCGCGCAACGGGTGGGTGAGATGAAATCGGTTCTACGCATCATCGTCTTCGCGCCGCTCGCGCTGCTGTTCCTGTTCTTCGCGATGGCCAATCGCGCGCCGGTGCGGGTGTTTCTCGATCCCCTGCCCGGCGGCGACGCGACCGGCCCCTCATTCGAGGCGCCGCTCTATCTCATCGTGCTCGCGGCGATCGGGCTCGGCGTGCTGGCGGGCGGCCTCTCCTCCTGGGTCGCGCATGGACGCTATCGCCGCGCCGCACGCGCGGCGCGCGCCGACGCCAAAGTGGCGCGGAGCGAGGCCGAGCAGCTGCGCGGACAGGCGCTGGCGAGCCTCTCGCCCGACCCGGCCTCGAACGGCCGCGCGCTGCGGCGCAGCGGCTGACGATTTTCAGTGACGCGTAAGAAAGTGCGAGCCTGAAGGCGCGCTTTTTCGAGCGACGATCAGGCGTCGCGATCGCGCGCGGTCGCCTTGGCCGCCCAATCGAGATAATCGGCGTCGCCGGCGGCGATGTCGAGGCGCAGAATTTCCGGAACCTCATAAGGGTGAGAGGCGCGAATCGCGGCGACGAGCGCGCCGAAATCCTCGACACGCGCCTTCATCTGCACCAACAGCTCCGGCTCGTCACGAAGCTCGCCGTTCCACTCATAGAGGCTGCGGATCGGGGCGATCTGCACGCAGGCGGCGAGCCGCGCCGCCAATGCCGCCCGCGCGAGCTCCTTGGCGCCGGCCTCGCTGTCGATCGTCGTGACGACGATGCAGAATGTGACGGGATATTCGCTCACACCCCGAGAATGCGCTGGTCGCGCCGGGAAATCAATGCGGCCTCGCCGCGGCGGCGCTGCTTTTGCTAGAGGCTGCGACGAAACGATCGCGGCCGACGCGCCGATCCGGAGGGTCCGACATGTTCCAGAGAGTGTGCAAGGATGACACGATCTTCGAAGGCGGCATGCGCCTCGTCATCGCAGATTCGCATGTGATCATCCTGGCCTGGCCGCTCGGCGGCGAAATCCGCGCCTTTCAGGGGGTCTGCCCGCACACCAACTACCCGCTCGAGGAGGCGGAGTTCGACGGCGAGGTTCTGACCTGCCCGCTCCACGCCTGGACCTGGAACCTGCACACCGGCGATCCCGTCCAGCCGCAGGAAAGCGCGCTCGCCCAATATCCAGTCAAGGTCGAGGACGGCGTCGTCTATATCGACACAGAGGGCGTGACGCCCCTGCTCGCCCCGCGCTGAGAGCGGGCGGCGCCTCTGTCCGAGCAGAAGCAAAAAATTCCGCTTTTGCCGAATCGTGAAAATTCCTATGGTCTGCGACAGATGCGTCTCTAGGCCACGAAGAGAGGTAGGAGATGAACCTGTCCGATGAGACTTCCGCCCCCGTCGTCGACGAGACGACGGGCGGAGCCGACGTGGCTGGCCTCGAGTCGCAGGTGAAGGAAATCACAGCCGATCGCGATCGCCTCGCGGCCGACAAGACGAAGCTCGTCGCCAAGGTCGGAGCCCTCACCAAGGACCTCGAGACCGCGCGCGCCGAGATCGCCTCGGTCTCCGGGCAGCGCGACAGCCTGCGGAGCGAGCGCGACGCCGCCGCCGCGCAGCGCGAGACCGCCCTCGCCGAGCGTGACCGGCGCGCCGACGAGCTCGCCGCCGCCGCGCAGGAGATCGCGCGGCTGAACGACATGCTGGCGAGCGCGCCGAAGCCCGATCCCGCCGTCGTCTTCGCCGATCTGGCGAGCGAGAAGACCAAGGCCCTCGTCGCCTGGCTGCGCTCGAAGATACCGGCCGACAGCCCGCATCTCGAGAAGTTCGACCGTACGGTCGCGTTTCTCACCAAGGCGGGCTGCGTCACGGTGAAGACCACCCGCGACGTCTCTGTCTGGCTCGCTCCGCGTCTGGCCGCGGCCTACGCCTTCGCCAAGCCCCATGCGCTGGAGCTCTATGGCAAGGCCAAGGGAGCGCTGCAGAACAAGGGCTGACCCCCGCGCCTCGAGCGGGGCCGTCGTTAAGAGAAGCGCACTGAAGCCATCCAGGGCCGCCGGCCTCTGGATCGCTTCGCTGCGTTCGTGATGATGGCTCTTCCTCGAACGAAAGAGCTCACCTCGTCTCGACGCTGCGCAGCTCGCCCTTCGTCATGCCGATCGCAAAGACGGCCCGTTCGGTGAGGGCGTCTTTATCGATTTGCTTCAGGCCGACGCGCCAGTCCGCAAAAACGCGCCACCCGACCGTGAAATGGCCGAGCGCCGCCAGATAGACTCGGCCCTCGTCGACGAGCGGCAGCAGCAGCGGCGCATTATCCGTATAACTGGACGGCTCGGCGGCCTCCGCGGGACTGAGCGCCTCCGCGGGCGGCCCGTTCACCGCCTCCGCGCGGGAGAACTCCAATATTTGCCCCGCCGTCAATCGCGCGAGCGCCCTTGCGCGCGCGCCGAGCGGATCAGCCTGCGCCGCTTCGACCAGAGCGAGGGCGGCGCCGCGCAGCCGCTCACAATCCGCCCCATCGCAATGGACGTCCCAATCATTATATTGAGAGGCCGCCGTGAAGCGCGGCGCAAATCGCAGATCGACGGAGCAGGTCTCACCGAAAGCTGCGTCACGCCAGGGGGTGACGCTCACGGCGGAGATCAGGGAGGGCGTGTAGTCATGCGATTCTTCGAAGGCTGCGGGCGCGCCGTCGATCGATCCGAAGGATCGGGAGACGCCGCAGCCGGCCCCGCCCTCCCCTTCCCAGCTCGCGGGCCCCACGGCGAGGTGCGCGCGAGCGCCTTCGACGATGAAATAGACCGTCGAGTAGCAGGCCGCAGTGCCCTCGATCACGCCGGCCGAATAAAAATTATGGCCGGGCAGGCGCTCGATGCGCAGACCGAATGCGCTCAGCTCGTCCAGCGCCTTCAGCACCGGCTCCGTGACAGTGAAGGGCTGCGGCTGGGCCTTCGACCAATCGGTGAAGGCGCGCCGTGAATATTGGCCGAGCTCGGCGACCGGCGAGGCGATCGTGACGCCGGAGCCCTGCGTCGCGCTCAGCACCGCCAGCGGGCTCGCCGCATAGAAGGACGTCCGGAACGGCGCGCCGGGATCCGACGCGAGGACGGCGCGATAGCGCTCGCCGAGCGTCCGGCAGGCCGCGGTTTTCGAATCATCCGCAGGCGGCGCCCGCAGCGCGGCGAGCCGCGCCTGATAGGCGGCGGCGAGGCAAGCGACCGCCTGCGCCTTCGCTTCGCCGACCGGCTCTCGGGCCGGCGGCGGACACAGGCGGTCGCGCTCGATGATCCATCGGCGCGCTTCGGCGAGGCGCTCGGCGCGTTTCGCCGGATCGGCGGCCAGCGACGCCTTCACCGCGGCGCCGAGCTCCGCGTCCAGCGCGCCGAGACGGCGGTCCGCGCAGACCAGCCGCTCGACCATTGTCCGCGCAGCGGCGCAATCGAAGCTCTGCGCATGGACGGGGCCCGCGAGCGGCAGCGCGGCGAGCAGGAGTCGGAACGGGATCATCGCAGCGGCTCTCACATGCGGAAGACGCGCCACAGAAGACCAGAGCGCCGTCGCCGCTGTCAAATCGCCGCTTCCCTTCCCTGCCCCGCGCTGCTATCCCGCCGCCATGACGACGCGCAAGATCGACAATATCCGCAATTTCTCCATTGTCGCGCATATCGACCATGGCAAGTCCACGCTCGCCGATCGTCTGATCCAGGCGACGGGGACCGTCGCCGCGCGCGACATGGTGGAGCAGGTGCTCGATTCGATGGATATCGAGCGCGAGCGCGGCATCACCATCAAGGCGCAGACCGTGCGGCTCGACTATAAGGCCAAGGACGGCAAGGATTACGTCCTCAACCTGATGGACACGCCCGGCCATGTCGATTTCGCCTATGAGGTGTCGCGCTCGCTGAAGGCCTGCGAGGGCTCGCTGCTGGTCGTCGACGCCAGCCAGGGCGTCGAGGCGCAGACGCTCGCCAATGTCTATCAGGCGCTCGACGCCGGTCACGAGATCGTGCCGGTGCTGAACAAGATCGATCTGCCGGCGGCCGAGCCCGACCGCATCCGGCAACAGATCGAGGACGTCATCGGCCTCGACGCCGCCGACGCCGTGCTGATCTCCGCCAAGACCGGCATCGGCATTCCCGACGTGCTGGAGGCGATCGTCACCCGCCTGCCGCCGCCCCAGGGCGACGAGGACGCGCCGCTGAAGGCGATGCTGGTCGACAGCTGGTATGATGCCTATCTCGGTGTCGTGGTGCTGGTGCGCGTCATCGACGGGCGCATGCGCAAGGGCCAGAAGATTCTGATGATGGGAACCAGCGCCCATTATGAGATCGACAAGATCGGCGTGTTCAAGCCGAAGATGCTCGATGTCGCCTCGCTGGGCCCGGGCGAGGTCGGCTTCATCACCGCGCAGATCAAGCAGGTCGCCGACACGCGCGTCGGCGACACCATCACCGAGGACAAGAAGCCGTGCGACGCCGCGCTTCCCGGCTTCAAGCCGGCGCAGCCCGTCGTGTTCTGCGGCCTGTTCCCGGTCGACGCCGCCGAGTTCGAGGATTTGCGCGCGGCGATCGGCAAGCTGCGCCTCAACGACGCGAGCTTCTCCTATGAGATGGAGACCTCGGCGGCGCTCGGCTTCGGCTTCCGCTGCGGATTTTTGGGGCTCCTGCATCTCGAGATCATTCAGGAGCGGCTGCATCGCGAGTTCAATCTCGATCTCATCGCGACGGCGCCCTCGGTCGTCTACAAGATCAAGCTGACCAATGGCGACGAGATCGAGCTGCATAATCCGGCCGACATGCCGGATGTGGTGAAGATCGCCGAGATTCAGGAGCCCTGGATCCGCGCGACGATCATGACGCCGGACGATTATCTCGGCTCCGTGCTGAAGCTCTGCCAGGATCGGCGCGGCGTGCAGGCCGATCTGAACTATGTCGGCAAGCGCGCCATGGCGGTCTACGACCTGCCGCTGAACGAGGTGGTGTTCGATTTCTACGATCGCCTGAAGTCGATCTCCAAGGGCTACGCCAGCTTCGATTATCACATCACCGATTATCGCGCCGGCGATCTCGTGAAGATGAGCATTCTCGTCAACGCCGAGCCGGTGGACGCTCTGTCGATGCTGGTGCATCGCACGCGCGCCGATTCGCGCGGCCGGCAGATGTGCGAGAAGCTCAAGGAGCTCATTCCGCCGCATATGTTCCAGGTGCCGATCCAGGCGGCGATCGGCGGCAAGATCATCGCGCGCGAGACGGTGCGCGCCTTCCGCAAGGATGTGACCGCCAAATGCTATGGCGGCGACGCGACGCGCAAGCGCAAGCTGCTCGAGAAGCAGAAGGAAGGCAAGAAGAAGATGCGCCAGTTCGGCCGCGTGGAGATCCCGCAGGAGGCGTTCATCGCGGCGCTGAAGATGGAGGAGTGAGGGACTTGCGGTCGCGTCGTCGCCGTGCGACTGAAAGCCCGCGTTCCAGCGGGGAGCGCCTCGCCTTAAGAAAGCGTCAAAGCGTCGCCGCATGAAAAAGATCCTGGAATATGTCTGGCCCGTCGTCGGCCTTCTGGCGGTCGTCGGCTCCTTTTATCTGCTCTACGGAGAGTTTCGCGGCGAGGCGGTCGGTGAAGAAGTCTGGGCCGATCTGAAGGCGATACCCATGACGCATTGGGGGGCGGCGGCGCTGTGCTCGCTGCTCGCTTATGCCGCGCTCGCCTGGTACGACCGCATCGCTCTGCTGCATCTCGGCGTGACGCATATCTCCTGGATGTTCATCTCGCTGTGCTCCTTCACCACTTACGCGCTGTCGCACAATATCGGCGCGTCGGTGTTCTCGGGCGCGGTGGTGCGCTATCGCGCCTATTCGACGAAGGGCTTGACGGCTGGCCAAGTGGCTGTTCTCGTCGTGCTCTGCTCGTACACTTTCGGGCTCGGCACGGTGCTGCTCGCCGGCCTGCTGCTCACCTTTCAGCCGAGCCTGCTCGGCCGCCTCTCCGGCCTGCTGCCGGACATGCTGACCAATGAGCATACGGCGATGATCGCCGGCCTCTCCGCCCTGGGCGCGGTGGCGCTCTATGTCGTCGGCTCGCTGATGCACTTCAAGCCGATCGACATCGGCAAGCTGCACATCCTCTATCCGCGCCCGCAGGTGATGATCCGCCAGATGTTCGCTGCGCCGATGGAGCTGATCGGCGCGGCCGGCATCATCTATTTCGCTCTGCCCGAGGGGACCGACATATCCTATCTCGTGGTGCTCGGCACTTTCCTCCTGTCCTTCTCGGCCGGCCTCGTCAGCCATGCGCCGGGCGGGCTCGGCGTGTTCGAATTGGTGTTCATCAAGGCGATGCCGGATGTGCCGCGGCTGCAGGTGCTGTCGGCGCTGCTCGTGTTCCGGCTGCTCTATCTCATCGTGCCGCTGCTCTTCGCTCTGGTCGTCGTGGTGCTGTTCGAGCGCGGACGCCTCGCCGAGGCGCTGCGCAAGCGCGGCTGAGAAGCTTCAAACGCGAAAAGAGCCGGCCCGCCTTCCGCGGGACCGGCTCTTTTCGCGCTTCGTCCTGCGCGTCAGACGCGATATTGCTGCAGACGGGTCGTGCGCAATCCGGCGAGACCGTGCTGGTCGATCGACATCTGCCAGCTCAGGAACTCGTCGACCGTCAGCGTATAACGGCTGCACGCCTCCTCGAGCGAGAGGAGCCCGCCCCGCACCGCCGCGACGACCTCGGCCTTGCGGCGGATCACCCAGCGCTTGGTCGTGGGCGGCGGCAGATCGGCGATCGTCAGGGGACTCCCATCGGGCCCGATCACATATTTGACACGCGGACGATGCGTCTCGGTCATTGTGGTACTCGCATACTCTCGACCATACTCGACTGGCCGATTCATAGGCGTGCGGATTTAATATTTGCCTAAGCGAAACTCCTGTGTTTGCGGACAATTATGCTTAGGATTTTACGTATGAGAGCGCCGCCGCCGAGCCCGGAAGCCGCGCTCGAAGCGCCGGCTTCATGGACCGCGAGCTCCTGGACCGCGAGCCTTCAGGCTCGCATCTCGAAGCCGACGAGCGGAAGAAGCCGAAGCCGCCTCATCCCCGACCCTCGTCCTGAAGAGCCCGCAAAGCGGACCCACGGCCACCCTTCGAGACGCCGGGGGCTCGCGGTCCAGGGCCGCGCATTCATCGCGGCCCCGTCTCATCCGACGCAGACCCCAGAGCCATTTCCGATCCCGTCGGATCGGAAATGGCTCTAACGCTCCGACACCCGCTCGACCTTGACCCGAGCGACGCCGGCCGAACGGAAGCCGAGGCTCTCGGCCGCATGGACCGACACGTCGATGACCCGCCCGCGCACGAAGGGGCCGCGATCATTGATGGTGACGATCACCGACCGGTCATTGGCGAGATTGGTGACGCGCACCCTGGAGCCGAAAGGCAGCGAGCGATGCGCCGCGGTCATATGGCCGACATGGCTGCCGCTCGCCGTGCGGCCGCCATAGCCGTAATAGGAAGCCTTGCCGACAATGGACTGTCCGAGCGCTGTGCTCGCCGAAACGGAAACGACCGCCAAACCGATGATCAAACGCTTCACTCAACACCCTCCTCGCGCCAATCGCGACGCCTCGAGCGCCGCAGTGGTCAGGTAGACCTGCGCTAAGGATAAGATGTGATCGAATAGTGGCAGCCAAGCCCCGGGATCATCTCCCCGGATTTTCGCTGCGGCGCGGCAAGCAACGACGAACAATATTTCCAAGTAATCTATACTATAGGCTCGAGTAGCGCGGGATGAATTTTTAAATATTCGGAGGCCGCGATTACTTTATGTGACAAAATTGCAACGCCGCCCGAGAATCGGCGCCTTCGCTGTGCGAGAGGCGCCGATTCTGTCAATTCTGGGGCGCCGCATCGTCGCGATCGAGCGCGAAACGCCCCGGGCCGGCGGCGGCGAAATAGAGGAAAACGAGAAGATAGAGCAGCGCCAGCTCGCCCTGGTTGTGAATCGGCAGCGCGGCCTTGCCGGCATGGGCGATCCCGTAAGCGAAGGCCATCTGCACCGCGAGGACGAAGGCGACCGGGCGTGTGAACAGTCCGACGAGCAGCAACGCGCCGCCGCCGAGCTCGATGACGCCGGCGGCGCCGAGCAGCGACAACAACGGCAGCCCGTCGAACATGGCGACATGGGGAACGCCGAACAGCTTGGCGGTCCCATGCTGCAGAAACAGCAGCGCCGCGCCGATGCGCAGCACGCCGAGGAAAACCGGCGCCAGATCCGACGCCCGACGATTCCAGCTCATGTCGCTCTCCGTCACAGAATGGAAGCGGCTTCCTCGAAGGCGAAGCGCGGGCCGCGCGGATAGAGCTTGGCCGGATCGCCATAGCCGATATTGATGAGGAAGTTCGATTTCACCTTCCCATCGGGGAAGAACTCCGCGTCGACCTTGGCGTTGTCGAAGCCGCTCATCGGCCCGGCGTCGAGCCCGACCGCGCGCAGCGCCAGAAGAAAATAGCCGCCCTGCAGGGTAGCGTTGCGAAAGGCCGTCGTCTCGATCAGCGGCTGATTGCCGGCGAACCAGGAGCGCGCGTCGGTCGCCGGATAGAGGCGCGGCAGATGCTCGAAGAAGGCGAGGTCATGGGCGACGATCGCCGTCGCCGGCGCCGCCATCGTCTTGTCGAGATTGCCCGGCGCGAGCGCCGGCGCGAGGCGCTGCTTGGCCTCCTTCGAGCGGACGAAGACGAAGCGCGCGGGCAGGCAATTGGCGCTGGTCGGGCCCCAGAGCGCGAGCGTCACCGCCTGCCGCAGCAGCGCGTCGGGAACCTCCCGGTCGAGCCAGCCATTATGCGTGCGCGCCTGCGTGAACAGCTGCGCCAGCGCCTCGTCGCTCAGGGTCTGGTGATCGGTGAGCGGAGCCTGCGTCATCCCTGCCTCCTTCGCGATATCGCGGGGAACAACGCTCGCCCGCGTCAAATGTCCCGGCCGGTGACCTCCTGCTCGAGACGCTCCTCGGCGCGGCGCCAGTCCTCGCGCCGCGGATGCAGCGCCAGAGCGCGGCGAAACGCCTCGAGCGCGCGCGCGGGCTCGCCGGCGCGCTCGCGCAGCACGCCGAGCGCGCCCAGCGCGTCGAAGCGGCGCGGCTCCAGCCCAATGGCGGCGTCGAGATCATGTTCGGCGCCTTCGGCGTCGCCGAGGGCGAGCCGCATCTCGGCGCGCGCGACCAGAGCCTGCGGCCAGCGGGGCTCCAGCGTCACGATATGGTCGAGGAGGTCGAGCGCCAGCCGACGATCGCCGGAACGGGCGGCATGGGCGGCGCGGGCGATCAAGAGATCGGCGGTCGGCGAGCCGGAGCGCGCCCAGATCCGGCCGATCGCCTGCACGAATGCTTCGGCCTCTTCGGCGCTGCCGGCTTGCGCGAGGCGGGAAAACAACGAGTCGAGTCCGGTCGGCCGCGGCGCCGTCGCGCCGATGTCGTGCGATGGTTCGTCCGCCGCCGGCGCCTCATGCGATGGGCCGAACACGCGCACGCCGGGCGGCAGAGGGATCGGAATGCGGCCGAGGCCGGGAATGTCGAGATAACGCTCCTGCGTCTGCGCGAGGGCGGCGGGCGCAACGGCGCAAGCGAGGCAGAGCGACAGCGAGATGACGGATATGGCGCGCATGAGCGCGAGTTTAGCTCACACTCCGATGGCGAGAAAGCTCGCCGATGACGGAACGGCCGATCATAAAGAAAGGCCGCCCGGAGGCGGCCTTTCGGAAAAAATCAGAGGGCTTTCAGCCGATCCGCGGCGGACTTGCCGGTGCGGCGGTCCTGGGTGAGCTCATAATCGAGCTTCTGCCCCTCGCGCAGATCGCGAAGGCCGGCGCGCTCCACCGCGCTGATATGGACGAAAACGTCCTTGCCATTGTCGTCGGGCTGAATGAATCCATAGCCCTTTTGAGCGTTGAACCACTTCACGGTTCCAGTCGCCATCAGTCTCTCCCATAGGAAGATAAGGGTCCGCATGCGCGCGGACCGGGGTCGATCGATATTTGGGAGAGGTCGTCAGCGGCTTCGTCTCCGAAGCGCGGCCAAGTCGTCAGGCCGAATAATCGATGGCCATGAATATAGAAACGCGGCTCGCCCCTGGCAATGACGGACCCGCGCCCTACGCCTACGCATTTTCCACAGGAAAAGGTTTCGCTAACCGTTCGGCACGCGTTTCGCGTCAATTCATGCAGCGTTCAGGACCGGCGCGGCAATCTTAACCTCGGATTCACGGTCGATCGCTCGAATGATCGATAAATCGTCGTGAATGACGAAAGTCGGCGACGCGCCGAGGCGTCGGCGAAACGGAACACAGGACTTGCGGAAATGATCGAGCTCGTTCGGCAAATGATCGACGAACACGGGCGACTGCCGACGCCCGCGCGGCTGCTGTCGCCCAATGCCGATCTCTATGAGATCGGCCTCACCTCCTTCGCCGCGGTCGAGGTCATGCTGGCGCTCGAGGAGGCGCTCGGCCTGCAGTTCCCCGAGCGCATGCTGCGCCGCCAGAGCTTCGGCTCGATCGCCTCCATCGTCGCCTGCCTGCGCCAGCTCGAGCGCAAGGCCGCCTGACGACTCAGAGCTGCACGCCCGACGGGCAATAACGCGCCGTCGGATCGGCGGCGACGAGGAGATCGGCGGCGGGCCATTGCCGCCGGTCGACATGAAAAGCCTTCACGCCGGGCAGAACCGGCGGCGCCGCGTCGAGCCAGCGACGGAAAGCGATGGCGCTGCGGCCCTCCTCTCGCTTGACGCGCGCGGCGACGCGGTCCTTGCCGGGGACGGGCAGAAGATTTTCCAGTCCGCATTGCGCGAACAGCGGCTCCTCCCGAGACGGCGCCGCCGCCGCACGCTGGACGGAAACGAAGATCGCGAACAGCGCGAAAGCCACAAAGCAAAGGAAGAGCGCGCCGATCTGGCGCGGGCCGATCGAGAAGAGCGACCTCGACATGACGAGCCTCCGTGCGGCCGCCCATCGCGGCCTCGCTCGTCAAATGGCGCGGCGCCGGCGCCTTCCCATCCGAATCGTCGCCATGCTTAGCGTTTGGTGAGCGTTCAGCTCGCCAACTCTTTCAGCCCGCGCCGGATCAGCGCGCCCGTATCGGCGGATTCGCCCAGCGCCTTCAAGCTCGCGGCGACGGCCGCCGCCGCCTGCGGGCGGCCATAGCCGAGATTGACCAGCGCCGAGATCGCGTCCTGCGCCGCCTGCGGCGCGCTCGCCTCGGTCTCTCCCGAGAGGCGCGCCAGCGCCGGATCGAGCGCCGCGAAGGCCGGCGCCTTATCTTTCAATTCGGCGACGATGCGGGCGGCGAGCTTCGGCCCGACGCCGGAGGCGCGCGCCACCATCGCCTTGTCCTGCCCGGCGATGGCGGAGGCGAGCTCGCCGGGGCCGAGAATGGAGAGAATGGCGAGGGCCACCTTGGCGCCGACGCCCTGCACACTCTGCAGCAGGCGGAACCAGTCACGCTCGGCGTCGGCGGAGAAGCCGAACAAGCGGATCGAATCCTCGCGCACCTGGGTCTCTATGGCGAGCGAAGCGGCTTCGCCCGCGCGCGGCAGCTTCTGCAACGTGCGCGTCGAGCAATGGACGACGTAGCCGACGCCCTGCACGTCGAGGATCACGAAATCATCGCCGTAGGAATCGACGACGCCTTTGAGCTTGCCGATCATCGATGCCCGCCCCTCCCGCGCGCATCGTCGAGTGAGCCTCGAGGCTCACGCTCCAAGACGACCGGGCGGCTCCGAAAGCTGTCAGATCTTGCGTCCGATCGACAGAAATTTTTCCGCGCGGGCGTCGATGATCTGCGCCCGCGACAGGTTTCCGAGGCCGGCGAGCGCATGGTCGATCGCCTCGCCGACCGCCGTCACCGCGGCCTGCGGCTCGCGATGCGCGCCGCCCGCGGGCTCGGCGACGATGACGTCGATGATGCCGAATTTGAGCAGGTCCTGCGCGGTGATCTTCATGCTGGTGGCCGCATCCTGCGCCTTGGTGGCGTCGCGCCACAGGATCGAGGCCGAAGCCTCGGGCGAGGCCACCGTGTACACGGCGTGCTCCAGCATCAGCACCTTGTTGCAGGTGGCGATGGCGATGGCGCCGCCGGAGCCGCCCTCCCCCACCACCACGGCGACATTGGGAACGCCGAGCGACAGCGACACTTCGGTCGAGCGGGCGATGGCCTCGGCCTGGCCGCGCTCCTCGGCGTCTATGCCCGGGAAGGCGCCCGCGGTGTCGACCAGCGAGACGACCGGCAGGCCGAAGCGGTCGGCGAGCTCCATCAGCCGCGCCGCCTTGCGATAGCCCTCCGGCCGCGCCATGCCGAAATTATGCTCGAGCCGACTCGACGTGTCCGAGCCCTTCTCCTGGCCCATGATGCAGACCGGCTCGCCGCGAAAGCGCGCAAAGCCGCCGACGATAGCCAAATCCTCGCCGAAGGCGCGATCGCCGGCGAGCGGCGTGAACTCGTCGAACAGCTGGCGCACATAATCGGAGAAATGCGGCCGCTGCGGATGGCGCGCGACCTGGATCTTCTGCCAGGGCGTCAAAGTGGCGTAGAGATCGGCGAGCGCCTTGGCGGCCTTGGCCTCGAGCTTGCCCAGCTCCTCGCCGATCGACACGCCGTCGCCCTTGGAGGCGAGAGCGCGCAGCTCCTCGACCTTGGTCTCGAGCTCGGCGACGGGCTTTTCGAAGTCGAGATAGAAACGCATGGTTGGGGCGGACACCGAGATTGCGGCGCGAGGCCGGGCGAAGAGGCGCGGAAACTGGCCGTATCGGAGCCGGAAGTCAAGAATGCGCGCGGCGCAGCCGACCAGCGCATTTTCCGCCGGCGTTCATTTGCCGCCGACCATTCGCCGGTCGACGCGTCACACCCGGACGCCATACAGCGTGCGAGCTCGGGCCGGAGGACTGCTCCGGCCCGATAGAAGTCGAGGCTCGCGTCGCCGAGCAGAGCCTTCGCGATCAGAAACGGTCCCGATGATGATGGTCGGTCCGCGTTCCGGGCGTGAAGGAGACCCCGCGCAGCACCTCGGCGAAGCGCGCCGTCTTCACCGTCGTGAACGCCTCGCCGGCCGGCAGCGTCGTCGCCGCGAGATCGTCGACGATCTTCACCAGTCTGTTGGGAGCGGCCCCCTGATCGCCGGCGCCGCTCACCGTCGAGGTGACGGCCCAGATCGTGACGGTCCCGTCACGGTTCACGCGCCCGGTCAGATTGCGCAGGCCGTCCGTCGCCGGAGACCATGGCAGGTCCTTGTTCTTGGCGTTCGTGCCGGTCGGATAGCCGGGAACGGTGTAGGGAACCCCGAGATCGAGGCCGGCCTGCAAGACATAGGCGAGCTTGAACTCTCCCGCGGTCTGGTCGAACACCCATTTCTGCAGGCCGGCGGCGGTCTGCGCGGCGGCCTTCGTGTAGAGATTCGAGGTCGCGTCATATTTGGTCGAGCCGTCGCCCTCATCCGCGACATAGATCGTCTTCTCGTCGGCGATCCACAGCCCGAAGGGGAAGACATTGGTCGTCGTCTTCGCCAATGTCGTGTTGAATCCTTTCAGAATGCACATGTTGTTGGGAAGGCCATCCGTCGCCAGCGTCGCCTCGTCATAGGCGAGCGGCGCGGTCGGCAGACCCGCGGAAGAGTTCGGAAGGCCAACGCCGGTAGGACATTGGAGCGGACGGCCATTGGCGTCGGTCCCCGTCGTGTCGACGAAATAGACCGTGTTGACGCCATTGCTGCCGCTGCCTTTGGTGAAGAACAGCGTGTTGTGGAAAATGGCGAGGCCGCGGAAATTGTCGTCCTTGCCGACCTTGTCGGGTTTCGTGTTGGCGGGCAGCTCGGTGATGTTGAAGCTCGCGACCGGCGTCGGCGCGCCCGGCTGCTGCGCGACGAGCGCGCGCTTTTCGGCCGCCATGATTTGCGCTCCGGCGCCGAGCACCACGCCCGCCGGCTGAGGATTGGAGCCGTTGCCCGCATTGCCGGCGGCGTAGAGCAAAGTCGTATTGCCGCGAGAATAGGAGATCGCCGCCCGGCCATTGTCGCCGGTGTAGGCGTTCGTTTTGGTGAAATGGAATTCGCCCTCTTTGTCGAGCGCTGCGACGACCCGATAATAGAGGTTGGGGACGGGATTGGTGGGATCGACAACGCTGGGCGTATTGGAGTTCGACACGTCGATCGCGTTCACCGGCGCGAGATAGCCCATGAAGGTGAGACGCTCGCCATCGGGCGACAGATTGAGCGCGAGCTCCGATCTGGACGAGAAGCTCGCCACGATCTGATCTTTAACCGACGAGACGCCGCGCTGCGAGCTGTTGGGCGCTTCCAGCGAACCGACGAGCGCGCCGTCGGGCGTCAGCTGATCGAGGATGATTTTCGACGTGACGCCGAAATAATCGTCCGAGAGAACATTGTTGAAGACGAATGGGAAGGTTCCGTCGTCGGTCGCGGCGACGCAGTTCGCCGGCGCGCAGTTCGGCGGCAGCGGAGCGCCGACCCGGATATTGTTCGGGTTGTTGTCGTAGACTGTTCGGCTGACCATCAAATTGCCGGGCCGCAGATGCGCGTTCTTGCCGTCTTCGGCCGCGGCGGCCCCGATCATGACCATGCTGTGAAATGAAATCGTCAGCGCGAGACGCGAAGCGCTCCCGCGGCAGAAGTTGAAACGGACGGCCACCTTGGCGCTCCCCCTCGAGAAAGCCGGTCGGGACGGTCGCCCGAGGCTACGGCGACGGGAGCTTGGCCGAGTCTCATGACAGTTTGTCGTCATCCTCGCGCCTTCCCGGATCGCGCGGCGCGAACACCCTGTCCGCTTGCTTCGACCCGGCCGGCCCGAGGCCATGGCGCGATCGCGGCTCGATCTCGGTTCCGCACTAGGTTGATCCTTAACCAGCGGTCTGAGACAAAGCGGCAGACGCCGCGCCGGGCGATTCGCGCCATGCGGCACAGGCCTCGTTTCGGAGACGCGTCAATGGCCTCGGCTTGCACCGCCGGACTGGACACTGGCTTCATCGAGCTCGGCTACGCCAAGGTCGCGGCGCTCGGCGTCGTCCAGGGCATAACCGAGCTCTTGCCCATCTCTTCCACCGCTCATATGCGCATCGTGCCGGCCCTGCTCGGCTGGAAGGACCCGGGCTCGGCTTTCTCCGCGGCGATGCAGCTCGCGGCCCTCGCCGCCGTCGTCAGCTATTTTTGGGGCGACATCCGCTCGCTCGCGATCGGCTCGACGCGGGCGCTGCTGCGGCGGGATTTCCGCGATTGGAGCTTCCGCTTCGTCGTCTGGATCGCGCTGGCGACCATTCCAATCGTAATCGCCGGCATCGCCCTCTCGCACACGCTCAACGCCTGCGGCTCGCCGCTGCGCAGCCTGCCGGTCATCGGCATCTCCTGCCTCGTCATGGCGGCGCTGCTCGCCATCGCCGAGCTCTATTGCAACCATTCGCGCACCCTCGATCATGTGAGCCTCAAGGACGCGCTGATCGTGGGCTTCGCCCAGGTCGGCGCGCTCATCCCCGGCGTCTCCCGCTCCGGCTCGACGCTGACCGCCGCCCTGTTTCTCGATTTGAAGCGCGAGCAGGCGGCGCAATTCTCCTTCCTGCTCGGCCTGCCGACGATCACCGTCGCAGGCGTGAAGGAACTCTACGAGCTCTACAAGGCGCATCTCGACGCGCAGGGCTGGTCGTTGCTCGCCGTCGGGCTCGTCGTCGCCTCCATTTCCGCCTTTGCGGCGATCTGGGGGCTGCTGCGTATCCTCGAGCGCTTCTCGGCCTGGCCCTTCGTCGCCTATCGGGCTTTCATCGGGATCGTGCTGCTCGTCGGCGCCTCGACGGGCCTGCTCGTCTGAGCGGCCCGCGCAGCGCCGCTTCCGGCTGAAATGGAGCGGCGAAACGGCGCGCCCGCGATCTTTCTTTTTTGTTCGCTTTGTCGGCGCCCGGCTCTTGCCGAACAGGGCCCTCGGGACCTAACATCGACCCATGGTCAAGATCGCCTCCTCCATTCGCCATGCCGGACCCGGCGACGCCGAGGCGATCACCCATGTACATGATCTTTCATGGCGTGACGCCTATCGTGGCGTGATTCCGGGCGGCGAGCTCGAGCGGATGATCGCTCGCCGCGGACCCCAATGGTGGGCGCGGGCGATCGTGCGCGGCAGCGGCATTCTGGTGCTGGAGTTCGGCCGCCCGATCGTCGGCTATGTCACCTATGGGCGCAATCGCGTCCCCTCCATGCCCTATTCGGGCGAGATCTTCGAGATCTATCTGCTGCCGGAATATCAGGGCCTCGGCTTCGGCCGTGAATTGTTCAACGCCGCCCGGCAGGAGCTGGCGGAGCACGGCTATCTTTCCACGGTCGTCTGGGCGCTCGCCGACAATGACAAAGCGCTCGGCTTCTATCGCCGGCTCGGCGGACTGCCGATCCGTCAGGCGGAGGAGCGCTTCGGAGACGATATGCTGACGCGCGTCGCGTTCGGATTCGTCTCCGCGCCCGTCCGCTGACATTCCCCCCACAGGAGCTTGCTGCATGCGTCTCGACGCCATCCAAATCGGCGCCAATCCTCCGTTCGAAGTCAATGTCGTGATCGAAGTGCCGCTCGGCGGCGAGCCGATCAAATATGAGCTGGACAAGGCCTCGGGGACCCTGGTCGTCGACCGCTTCCTCTACACGTCCATGCGCTATCCGGGCAATTACGGCTTCATTCCGCATACTCTGTCGGAGGACGGCGATCCATGCGACGTGCTGGTCGCCAACACGCGGCCGATCGCGCCCGGCGCCCTCATCGCCGTGCGTCCGATCGGCGTGCTCTACATGCGCGACGAGGCCGGCGGCGACGAGAAGATCATCGCCGTGCCGGCCCCCAAGCTCACCAAGCGCTACGAGAAGGTCGAGACCTACACCGACCTGCCGGAGATCACGACCCGCCAGATCGAGCATTTCTTCGCCCACTACAAGGACCTCGAGCCCGGCAAATGGGTCGAGTCCGCCGGCTGGGGCGACGCCGACGCGGCGCGCAAGATCATCGTCGAAGCGATCGAGCGTGCGAAGAAGGAATGAGGGCGCTAGGGAGTAGCGCCCTCACCGGCTGCCTTCTGCGTCACGAGAAGCCGTAACACTCGGGGCGCCGTCATTCGAGGAGCGAAACGACGAAGCAATCCAGGGGCCGCCCCGCGGCTCTCGATTGCTTCGCTCCGCTCGCAATGACGGCCCCGGCTTCCGCTCACACAGAACGACCGCCCACTGCCGACCGCCAGCTCACTTCGGCGGCGGCGGCGTGCGCGACACGCCGCCCCTGCGGAAGGCCTCGGGGCGATCCTTCTTCGGCACGCGGCCGTTTTCCGAGGCGGCGTAGAGATGCAGGGACTGGACGAGGTCCTCGACATCTTTCTCGGCGTCGAAATCGCCGAGCACGATAGTCCATTTACCCGGCGCGGCCATGGCCAGCGTGCAGGGCCTCGTGCAGACGCCGAGACATTCGACGGTTTCCACCGCGATGATCTCGCGATCCTGCGGCGTCAGCCGCGCCTCCAGCCGCTCGACGAGCTGCTGGCCGGGCCGCACCTCGGGCTCGTCCTTCTGACGGCACACGGTGCAGATATAGACGGTCATCTTATCGGACATGAATCCTCGCTTCGCGGGGAGCGGCGGCGCCGGCCCCCGACATTGAAGCGGGTCTTACACGCAGTTCACGGATCGCTCAACGCGGGCCGCCTCTCCCGTCAGGCGTCGATCGCCTCGAACGCTCGCGCCGTCGCACCCGCTTTGCGGCCCACACGCGCCTTGCGCTTCTTCCACCAGATATAGACTCCGGTGCCCGAGAGCATGGCGATGACGACGCCGAGCACGCTGACGAAGATCCGATAGGGCATGCCGAAGACGGCGGCCATATGCAGCGCCGCGAGCCAGCTGGTGATGGTGTTGCCGGTGTGCTGGCCGCTCGGCATGTCGAGGCCGACGAATTCGCCCGTATAGGCGTTGACCAGGACATAGGTTCCGCCGCCCTTGTCGCCGATGTCGCGCGTGGAGCGCACGCGATATTGATAAAGCCCCTTGTCGCGCAGCAGATAGAAGGCGTTCAGCGCCTCCACCGTGAAGCCATTGGCGCGGGCCTGCTCGTCCATCAGCCGCGCGCCGATCGCCTGCGCCTCCTCCCAGGGCAGAAGCGCCTTGCCCGGCGGCGGATCGATCTTGAAATCCCGCGCCCAGACCGAAGGCTCATATTCGAAGACGAGGCTGGTCGCCTTGGTGTAGACGCTGGTCAGATTCCAATACACGCTGGACCAGGCGAAGATCAGCAGCGCCGCCCACAGCCACAGCCCGCTCGCGCGGTGCAGATCGAAATTGATGCGGTAGAAGGAGCCGCGCAGCTTGACGAGCCAGGCCGGCTTCCAGCGCGCGAGCCAGCCGCTGCGGGCCTTTCCCTGGCCCGGCGGCGGCAGCGTGAGATAGAAGCCGACGAAGCAGTCGATGGTCCAGGCGAGCGCGATCAGCCCGAGAATCCACGCGCCGACCGTTCCCATCGCCAGCTCGTAATGCAGGCTGTAGACGAAGGGCATGATGGCGGCGGCGGTCGTCGGCAAGCCGCCCCATTTGAGGCGGCCGAGCTCCTCGCCGGTGACGCGGTCGAGAATGAGGCCGTCGAAGGCGAGCGGCTTGCCGTCCGGCTTCGGCTCGACGCCGATATGGGCGACGCCCGGCTCGCCGAGATAAGCGGCGTTGACGAGCGCTTCCGGCGCCAGAGCCTCGGCCCGCCGCAGCAGCGTCGCGGGGTCGAGCTCGATTCCCGGGTGAGCCCCCGGATGCACTTGCGGCGCGAGCAGATGGTCCAGCTCGGGCAGAAAGGCGAGCAGGCTGCCCGTCAATCCGACGATGATGAGAAAGACCGCCATGGTCAGTCCGACCCAGCGATGCAACCAGACAAAAAATGCGCGAGTCATCGAATGGCCTCCAGATGTCCGCATGAATTGGACGTGCGGCGCATCGACGCCGCGCCGCTCGCTTCATCCGCCGCTCCCGCAACCCAGCGTATGACGCCGCACGCGAAAAGCAAAGTGCAGGCGAGGAACACGATGAGCGGCGATATCGGGAAATTGTCCCGATATCGCGCGAGGATCACGCCGCGCGTCGATGGGGACGTTCAGAACTCCACTTTCACCGAGCCACGGAACGTGCGCGGCGCGCCGGGGATGAAATTCGCCGTCCCGCCGGAGGTCGTGTAATAGGTCACGTCGCCGAGATTCTTGACGTTCAGCTGGAAAGTGATCTTCCGCTTCTCGACCTCCAAGCTATAGCGCCCCATGAGATCGACGACCGTATAGGCTGGCAGAGCGAAGCTGTTCGCCTTGTCGACCTCCATCGTCCCGCGCGCGACGAATCCCGCGCCGAAGGCGAAGCCCCGCAGCGGCTCGAAATCCGGCTCATAGACGGCCCACAGGCTGCCGGCGTTGCGCGGCACGCCCCACCAATGATTGCCGACCTTGCCGCCCTGAATGTCGGAAATGATCCGCGAGTCGATATTGGCGTAGCTGCCGATGATCTTCAGCTCGGGAGTCACCTGTCCTTGAACGTCGAATTCGACGCCCGAGTTGCGCACGGCGCCGGAGACCTCCGAGACGCCGAAAGCTTGGCCGGCACCGAGAACCGGCGAGCGCACATTGCTCTTGACGATGTCGAAATAGGAGGCCGTCGCCGACAATCTGCCGTCGAGCAGCTCCACCTTCGCGCCGCCTTCCCATTGCCGCGCCTGCTCCGGCGGCAGCGGCGTGAGCGACGTGCTCACGCCATTGCTCATTCCGAAGCCCTCGACATAATTGCCATAGAGGCTCAGTTGCGGGAGTGGCCGCCACAACAGAGCGACTCGCGGCTTCACGGCGTCGGCCGCGAGCGAGGACGACGAGCTGGAATAGGCCGGATAAAAGGAGGTGAATGCGGTCGAGTTGCGCGCCGAATCATAGCGGAAGCCGGTCAGGAGCTGAAAGTCGAAGGGCAGCTTCACCTGATCCTGCATATAAACGCCGTACCAGCTCTCGCGATAGATGTCGTGTTCGGCCCATTCCGCCGCCGCGGTCGCAAATCGCCGCAAATCCATGCGCGTCGGAGAATAGAGATCGGTCGAAGGGACGCCGGAGAAATTGGCGGTCCAATTGTAATCGTCGTTGGTCTTGTAGCCGTCGGCGCCGACGAGCAGCGTATGCGCGAGGCCGAATGTGTCGAAATGGCCCGTGAGCTCGAGACTGGTGAAATAATTCTGCTCCTGAACGTTGAACATATAGAAGTCCCGCGCGAGCGGGCAGGACGCCGGCGAGCAATTGGCCGGGTCGGGATTATAAACGTCGACCCATGGGTTCGGAACGTCGCGGAGATCGATATCCAGTCGATGGACGATCTTCCAGTCGCTATCGAAGGCGTGCGAGAAATGATAGCCGAAGCGGAACTCCGACTTGGTCAGCAGCGCCGCGTCATAGGAGCCGAAGGTGCGCGACCTCGGAACCGCCCCGACCGAATTCCACGACTTCGGGACGCCGGAGCTGTAGATCCCGGGAATGCCGGTGTCCTGGGCGTCGCGACCGCGATAGAATTGCAGATAGACGGTCGCCGAGGTGTCCTGCGTCGGCTCGAAAGTGATCTTCGGCGCGACATAGATGTGATTATTGTGCAGCCCCTCGCGAAACGAGTCGGCGTTCTGATAGGCGGCGTCGAGGCGATAGAGCAGCGTCTTGTCCTCATTGAGCGGGCCCGTCATGCTCAATGTGGTGCGATATTCATTGTAGGAGCCGATGAGCTGCTGCATCTCGTAATGCGGCTCGGCCTGCGGCTTCTTCGTCGTCACCTCGACGAGGCCGCCCGGCTGCATGCGGCCGTAGAGGATCGAGGACGGCCCCTTGACGACTTCCACCTGCTGCACGTCGACCGTGTCGCGCGGCGGCAGAGGCGTGAACGGATTGACGCGGACGCCATCCTGATAATAGGCGTATTCGAGGAAGCCGCGAATATTCCATCCGCCCTGAAATCCGTTATAGGGCGCGACGAAGACGTTGCTGACGTTGCGCGTCGCCTCCTCGATCACCACGGCTTGCTGATCATCGAGGACCTGCCGCGGCACCACCTGAATATTGATGGGCGTGTCCATGATCGGCGTGTCGGTCTTCGTTCCCGAGCTGGCGTTCCAGACCTTGTAGGCGGATGGATCCTTCTGGCTGCCTTTCGCCGCCGGGCCAGTCGAGGCGCCGCGGCCGCCGCCGGCGGCCGCGATATCGATCTCGGGCAGAGCCTCCTGCGCTTGGGCGGAGGCGAGGGCGAGCATGAGCGCTCCGGCGGAGGCGCCGGACTGTAGCAGAGTGCGGAACATGGAAATCTCCTGGAACGGCTCGTCCCCGAGCCTCGTCTCGACATCGGCTTGGCGGCGGGTCCTCGCGGGCGCCGCGGATCGATCAGGAGAAGCGCGGCGGCGCCTGCGCCGACCAGGAGCTGGCCCAGCCCGCCAGGCGGCGCTCGGCCAGGGATTCGAAACCGAGCGCGCCGGCGCGGACGACGATCGACATCGGCGCGGGCGTCTCGAGCGCAGCGATGGGCGTGATCGGCGCATCGCCGGACTCGCCGCGTAGGCAGCAGTGCGACCTAGAGGAGTCGCAAGACGGCGCGCTATGACCGTCGCCGGAAGCGGGAATGCAGATCGTCGTCGCGGCGACGGCGCGAAAGCCGGGCGTCGCCTGCGCCGAAGCGCCGAAGCCGGCGAGGAGCGCGTGCAGGACCATCGCCAGCGCGGCGACGAGCATCGCCGCCGATTGCGTCGGCCCCACCCGCCTCCGATCTCCGCTCGACCGCACGACCACCCGCCGCTCTCCCGTCCGCCCCGGCGTCGCCGAGTTGCTGCGCTTCTGGTTTAGGCAGGTTCCGTCCCCTCAAAGTTACGCTTTTGCGCGCGCGCTCGAAAGCCTTGGAACTGTGGCAAAAACATCACGGTCGCGCCCCCGACGGGGCTTGCCAATGGCGCCCTTTTCATCGTGAATTCGACTGGACCTCAGGTTGCGGAGCGGCGCCCCTTGCGAATTTTGCTGGTCGAGGATCACGACGAATTGGCGAGCCGGATTGCGCGGCGCATCCGGCGCGCCGGCTATGCGGTCGATCATGCGGACAGCATTGAACGGGCGAAGACGGCGCTGGAGGCGGGTCCTTTCGCCGTGGCTCTGCTCGACCGCCGCCTGCCGGACGGCGACGGCCTGTCGCTGATCCCGCTGATGCGCGCCAGGCAGCCGGGCGGGCGCATATTGGTGCTGACCGCGCTCGACGCGGTCGACGACCGCATCGAAGGGCTCGACGCCGGCGCCGACGATTATCTGACGAAGCCCTTCAACCTCGACGAGCTGATGGCGCGCATCCGCGCGAGCCTTCGACGTCCCGGCGGCGAGGTGACGCCGCCGATCGCGATCGGCGCTCTCGCCTTCGACCTCGACGCGCGCACGGTGAGCGTCGCCGGCCGTCCCGTCGTGTTGCTGCGGCGCGAGCTCGCCTTGCTCGAAGCGCTGGCGCGTCGCGCCGGACGCGTCGTGATGCGCGAGGCGCTGATCGCCGGGATCTATGGCGCCGACGAGGAGATCGAGGAGCATACGCTGACGACGCTCGTCTCGCGGCTGCGAACGCGCCTGCAGGAGCACGGCGCCGGCGTGGAGATTCATTCGGCGCGCGGGCTCGGCTACATGCTCTCCGAAGCCAAGCCGAAGGGCGGGAATTGACCAAAGCGCCGTCCCTCGCCCTTCGCATCGTCGGCTTTCTCATCGTCGCGCAAATCTTCGCCTTCGCCATCGGCTGGATCGCGACCTTCACGCTCGGAGCCTATGGCCTCGGCTATATGGTCTATTCGTTCGACGCTCTGGCCGCTTCGCGCACCAAGGATATGATCGTCATGTCGCTGACGCGCGGCGAGGATCGGCGGTTGCGAATCGAGCCGAACGCGGAATTGCGCGCGGAGATCGCACGCGCCCCCCTCATGCGCTATGCGGCCTTCGAGGCGATGACCGGACGAGCAGTCGAGGGCTCGGCTCCGGAGCTGGTCCCGCTTCTGGCGAAAATCGTCGATCTCAGCACGACTCATGCGCATTTCAATTTGCCGGAGGACCCGAAGACCGAGGAGCTCGGCTTCATGGCTGTGACGCGCACGCCGTTCGGACAAATGCATATCGCCACCTATCGGCAGAAATTCCGCTTCGACGACTTCTATTATTCGATGCGAGACGAGTTCGCGTGGCTCAACGCCTATATCGTCGCCGTGGTGCTGATCTCCGCCGCAACCGCTTGGTTCGCCGTGCGCCAGGGGTTGCGCCCGCTCGCCTCGGTGGCCGCGGGGGCGGCGCGCATCGACATGGATTCGCTGCATCAGCGACTGCCTCTGCGCGGCGTCCCCGCAGAAATTCTAACGCTCGTCGATTCGATGAACGGCGCGCTGGCGCGGCTCGACGCGGGCGCTGCGCGCATGCGCCGCTACACCGCCAACGCCGCGCATGAATTGCGCACGCCGCTCGCCATTCTGCGCGCGCGGCTCGAAGACAAGGAAGACCCGACCTTCAAGAGCGATCTGATGCGCGACGCCAGCCAGCTGCAGGCGATCGTCGAGCAATTATTGGCCGCCGCGCGGCTCGGCGAGCGTCAGGGCCCGGTCGACGAATGGGTCGATCTCGTCGACGCGATCCGGCGCATCGTCGCCGATTACATGCCGCTCGTCATCGAATGCGGCCGCGAGATCGCCTTCGAGGGCGGGCCGACGCCGGTCGTCGCGCGCGGCAACAGGCGCGCCATCGAATGCATCGTCGCCAATCTCATCGACAATGCGCTGCGCGCGGAGCCCCGCGGCGGCACGGTGCTCGTGACGGTCGGCGATGCGCGCATCGAGGTGATCGACCATGGCGAGGGCGTCGCGCCCGCCGATCGCGAGACCATCTTCGAGCCGTTCTGGCGCAAGAGCGAGGCGACGCCGGGAACCGGCCTCGGCCTCGCCGTCGCCAGGGAGCTGATGGAGAAGATGGGCGGCCGCATCGCCGTACTGCAGACGCCGGGCGGCGGCGCGACGTTCCGTTTGTCGTTCGCCCGCGGCGACCTCGGCTAGAGCGCCTTCCGATCGAACAGAATCGTTCGATCGATCAGAATTCGCTCAAACGAGAGGCTGCCAGAGCGCTATGCGACCCAATCGGATCGGATAGCGCTCTAGAGCCAAAGCTCCGAACGCAGCGCGATATCGCTTCGAAATTCGGGCCCGGCGCCGCATTTGGCCCCGACTTCGCATAGCTGCGCTCGTCGCGAGCCTCGAGGCTCGCTCTCGAGAGCGAGGATGGAACATGACCGAGGGGCAAGGATTTCGCCGGATCGACGTGGCCGCGGCGCGCGCCGTGCTGAGCGCGGGCGACGCGCTGGTGCTCGACGTGCGCGACCCCGCTTCCTATGCCCGCGGGCACATCGCCGGCGCCGAGAACGCCTCGCAGGAGGACCTGTCTTTTTATCTGTTCGAGACGCCGAAGGAAACGCCGGTCGTCGTCTGCTGCTATCATGGCAATTCGAGCCAAGCCTATGCGAAAGTGTTCGCCGACATGGGCTTTGCGCAGGTCTACAGCCTCGATGGCGGCTATGAGGCCTGGGCCGCCGCCGAACGCGCCGCGGCGACGGCGGCGCCCGCCCTCGGCGCCGCGCTGAGCGCGTTTCTTGTCGAGAACGGCTTTCCGCCGGGCGATGTGAACGCCAAGGACAAGACCGGCGCGACGGCGCTGATGGCCGCCGCGCGGCTCGCGCCGCCGGAGCTGGTGAAGGAGCTGCTCGCAGCCGGCGCCGACCTCCATGCGATCAACGCCGACGGCAATCAGGCGCTGTGGCTCGCCTGCGTCGGCGAGAATGTCGACAACATCCGCCTGCTCGTCGAAGCGGGAATCGACATCGGCCATGTCAATCTCACCGGCGCCACGGCGCTGATGTTCGCAGCCTCCTCCGGCCGCGCCAAGGCGGTCGCGGCGCTGCTCGCCGCCGGCGCCGATCCTGCCCAGGAGACCGATCTCGGCCTCTCGGCGCTGGAAATGGCCGCGACTGAAGAGTGCCTGACGCTGATGCGCGCCGCCGCGCGAGCCAAACGCGGCTGAGCCGCCCGGAGCCCGGCAATCGGGTCGAGGAACAAATTCGCAACCCTCGTCCTGAAGGAGCCGCCGCAGGCGGCGTCTCGAAGGACGGCCGCGGGGCGAAGTGATAGGTTTCTTCTCGTTGCCGTCCTTCGAGACGCCCGCTTCGCGGGCTCCTCAGGACGAGGATGACGGGAGCGCATTCCTTCACCCGTTTGCCATGGACCCCGGAGCGCCGATACTTGCGCTCCGGTCCTCTCATTGCCATAAGAGCCGCCGGCCTCAAACCAGTCGGCGCTCATACATGACCAGCTTTCCCCGGCGCGTCTTCTCCGGCGTGCAGTCCACCGGCAATCTGCACCTCGGCAATTATCTCGGCGCGATCGTCAAATTCGTCGAGCTGCAGCAGAGCTTCGACTGCCTCTATTGCGTCGTCGACCTGCACGCCATCACGGTGCCGCAGGACCCGCTCAAGCTCAAAGCCAACACGCGCGAGATCGCCGCCGCCTTCATCGCCTGCGGCATCGATCCGAAGAAGAACATCGTGTTCAATCAGAGCCAGGTGGCCGAGCACGCCGAGCTCGCCTGGGTGCTCAACTGCGTCGCCCGCATCGGCTGGCTCAACCGCATGACGCAGTTCAAGGACAAGGCCGGCAAGGATCGCGAGAACGCCTCCATGGGCCTGCTCGACTATCCGGTGCTGATGGCCGCCGATATTCTCATTTATCGCGCGACTCATGTGCCGGTCGGCGACGACCAGAAGCAGCACCTCGAGCTCTCTCGCGACATCGCGCAGAAGTTCAACAACGACTTCGCCGAGTCGATTCTCCGCAATGGTTTCGGCGAGGCCTTCTTCCCGCTGCCCGAGCCCTTGATCTCCGGCCCGGCGACGCGGGTGATGAGCCTGCGCGACGGTTCGAAGAAAATGTCGAAGTCGGACGCGTCCGACTATTCGCGCATAAATCTCGCCGACGACGCCGACCAGATCGCGACGAAGATCAAGAAGGCCAAGACCGATCCCGACGCCCTCCCCTCGGAGGAGAAGGGTCTCGAGGGCCGGCCGGAGGCGCAAAATCTCGTCGGCATTTTCGCTGCGCTGTCGCAGCGCGCCAAGGCCGATGTGCTGGCCGAGTTCGGCGGCGCCAATTTCTCGACCTTCAAGAACGCCCTCGTCGATCTCGCGGTCGAGAAGCTCTCGCCGATCACCGCCGAGATGCGCCGCCTCTCGGCCGACGAGGCTTATGTCGACGGCGTGCTGCGCGACGGCGCCGAGCGAGCGCGCGAATTGGCGCGCGCCAATATGGACGCGGTAAAGGATATCGTCGGCTTCCTGCGCTGAGACCACGTCGAGACACATCGCGAATCGAATCTCCTGCTATTCTCTCACGCGATGGAGAGACGCATGAATCGCATCGGTTGCTCGCTGGCGGCGCTGCTCGTTTTCGGCGAATCCTGTTTCGCCGGCTGCAAGATCACTCACGCCGAGACGGACATCGCCGGCGTGGGGCTCGACGACGAGGCGAGCGCGGAGCGCGTGCTCGGCGCGCTCGATCAGCTTCCCGTCACCGGCGACGACATGCCGACGCTGCTGCTCTTCAATCGTGAGAAGAGCGAGATGGCGACGATGACGCAATATCCGGGCTCCGTGCGCGGCGCCTTCGCCGTGATCGAGGTGCGCTCGGCGGTCGGCGCCTCGCGGCGTCCCGGCAAGCTGCTCGAGACCGAGCATCTTGCGAGCGAGCGCGGCGTGAGGCTCGGCGTGCCGCAACAATTCGTGATCGACCTGCTCGGACTCTGCTTCACGCAGAAGAAGACCAAGGGCGGCCGCATGACCATCCGCTACGAGACCGAGGACCCGAGCCATCCGTTCCTGCAGCGCGTCCACATGCCGAATTATTTCGCCGAATACACGTTTCGTCACGATCGGCTCGTCGCCTTCCGCTACGGCAGCGATTATCCCTGAAGCGCCGCCGGCCGCGGCCCGCCGCAGGCCCAGTCGATGAGCTCGATCGTGTGCAGGATCGGAATGGACGTCCCCTGCCCGATCTGCATCATGCAGCCGAGATTGCCGGCGGCGACGGCGCGCGGCGCGAGCGTCTCGATATTGGCGATCTTGCGCGCCCGCAATTGCGTCGCCAGTTCCGGCTGCAGCAGATTATAGGTTCCGGCCGAGCCGCAGCAGATGTGACTCTCGGGAACCGCTGCGACATCGAAGCCGGCGCGACGCAGCAGCTCCATCGGCAGATCCGCGATCTTCTGCCCATGCTGCAGCGAGCAGGCCGAGTGATAGGCGACGCGCAGTGCGCCGACATCGATCTGCGGCGCCAGCCCGAGCTCGGCGACCACTTCCGTCACGTCGCGCGCCAGCGATGCGACGTGCGCCGCGTCCTGCGCGAGCGCCGCATCGTCGCGGAACATATGGCCATAGTCCTTGACCGTCGTTCCGCAGCCGGACGCATCGATGACGATGCGATCCAATCCGCTGCTCTCGACCTCACGCGTCCAGGCTTCGATGTTTTTTCGCGCGAGCGCGTGCGACTCGTCCGTTCTGCCGAGATGATGCGGCAGCGCGCCGCAACATCCGGCGCCTTTCACGACGACGACCTCGGCGCCGAGCCGCGTCAGCAGGCGCACCGTCGCTTCATGAATGCGCGTGTCGAGCACGGTCTGCGCGCAGCCGGAGAGAAGAGCGACGCGCATACGCCGCGGCGCCTTCGCCGCGAAGACCTGCGGCCGATCGACGGGCGAAGGCGGCGGCAGACGCGCCGGCGCCATGTCGAAGAGCGCGGCGAAGCGCAGCGGCAGAAGGCGCGCGAACGGCCGCGCCAGAGCGGCGGCGCGCAGCGATTGCCGAAACAGAGCGGGGCGCGTCAGCGTGAAGGCGAGCGCCGCGCGCAGCAGACGCTCGAGCGGCGGACGGCGATAGGTCTTCTCGATATGCGCGCGCGCATGATCGACGAGATGCATGTAATGCACGCTCGACGGACATGTGGTCATGCAGGAGAGGCAGGAGAGGCAGCGGTCGACATGCCGAACCGTGCGCGCGTCGGCGGGACGGTCGTTCTCCAGCATTTCCTTGATGAGATAGATGCGCCCGCGCGGACTGTCGAGCTCGTCGCCAGTGAGGAGATAAGTGGGGCAGGTCGCGGTGCAGAAGCCGCAATGCACGCAGGCGCGCAAAATCGTCTCCGATTGCGACATGTCGGAATCGGCGAGGAGACGGGGTGAGAAATGCGTCTGCATCGCTATCGCCAGAAGTGCGAGCCTGAAGGCTCGCGGTCCAGGGCGCGCGTCGCACCTCGAGCCCGCGGGCTCGCTTCTCGAAGCACATCCGTTCGCTGCTCGCAAGCCATCAGAAATCCGCCCTCATGCGGCCGCGCTCCAGAATATGGAGCGGATCGAACGCGTCCTTCACGCGCCGCGTCAGCGCGGCGAGCGCGGCCGGCTGCGGATGGAACACGTCCACTGTGGCTCGCGTCGCTTCATCGGCGCGGATCAGCGTCGCATGGCCGCCGAGCCGATCGACGACGGCGCGAATGGCGCCCGCATGAGCGTCCGGCGCCGCCTCGAGCCGCAGCCAGACCAGGCCGCCGGCCCAATCATACACATGCGCGAGCAGTGGCGCGCCATTGCGCCGCAAGCTCTCGACGAAAGTGAAACCGTCGCTCGGCGCGAGCGATATGCGCCAGACGACGCCCTCTCCCGCCGCGACGGGCTCCCCATCGCGCAAGCGCATCCAGAAGGCGCGGCTGCTCTCCGCCTCCAACGTTTGCGCCGCGGCGCCGAGCGGCGCCAGCAGAGCGACGAGATCGTCGCGGCGCTTCACGACTGAAATCTCCGGCCCCTCGAGCCGCAGCGCGGCGATGTTCTCGCGCGGATCGAAGGCGAGGCTCGAAACTTCATAGGGCGAGCCCGACGCCTTGCGCAGAGCGGCGAGACCCTTCTCCTCGCCAAGGCCAGACAGCAGCAGCGTCTGCTCGGTCTCCGCCTGGGGAAGAACCTTGAACGTCGTCTCGGTCAGCACGGCGAGCGTGCCATAGGAGCCGGCGACGAGCTTGGAAAGATCATAGCCCGTGACGTTCTTCATCACGCGGCCGCCGGATTTCACGATCTCGCCGCGGCCGGTGACGCAACGAAAGCCGAGCAGATGATCGCGCGCCGCGCCCGCCTTGATGCGCCGCGGGCCGGAGGCGTTGACGGCGACGACGCCGCCTATGGTGGCGTCGTCGCGCGCGCCGCCGAGAAGAAGCGCATGATCCATCGGCTCGAACGCCAATTGCTGGCGATGCGCGTCGAGCAGAGCGACGATCTCGCGCAAAGGCGTGCCGGCGCGCGCGGTCAGCACCAGTTCCTCCGGCTCGTAGAGCGTCACGCCGGAGAGCGCCGCGAGCGAGAGAATTTGCGCGGGCGCAGCGGCGCGCCCGAGCCCTGCCTTCGAGCCATGGCCGCGAATGGCGAGCGGCGTCTCCGCCGCGAGCGCGTCGCGGATCGCATCGCGAACGTCGGTTTCGTCTCTGGGGCTCGGCGTCATCTAGAAAGCTCGCGCACCCTTCTCCCACTCGTGGGAGAAGGTGGCCCCGCGAAGCGGGGTCGGATGAGGGTCCATCAAAGCTTGCGGCGTGCGACAAAGGGCGCGCCAATCTCGGGGAGCCCTCATCCGACCCGGCTGCGCCGGGCCACCTTCTCCCGCGAGCGGGAGAAGGAAGGCGCCCGATCGGGATTGACGATGACCTCCCACCTTTAGAACCTCGGCAGATTGGGGAACGGCAGCTTCCCGCTTTGCACATGCATCGCGCCGAGCTCGGCGCAGCGGTGCAGCGTCGGAAACACTTTTCCGGGATTGAGCCGGTGCTGCGGATCGAAGGCGCATTTGACGCGCTGCTGCTGCGAGAGATCGGTCTCGTCGAACATCTCGCCCATCAGATCGCGCTTCTCGACGCCGACGCCATGCTCGCCGGTGAGCACGCCGCCGACCTCGACGCAAAGACGCAATATATCGGCGCCGAGCTGTTCGGCGCGCTCGATGTCTCCGTCCTTGGAGGCGTCATAGAGAATGAGCGGATGCAGATTGCCGTCGCCGGCGTGAAACACATTGGCGACGCGCAGGCCGCAGGCTTTCGCCAGTCGATCCATGCGCGTCAGCACATCGGGCAGGCGGCGGCGCGGAATCGTGCCGTCCATGCAGAGATAATCGGGACCGATGCAGCTGACCGCCGGAAAGGCGTTCTTGCGCCCGGCCCAGAAGCGCAGCCGCTCCGCCTCGCTCTGCGAGACCCGCGTCTCCATCGCGCCCTCGGCGCGCGCGATTCCCTCGACGACAGCGACGAGATGGTCGACCTCCGCCGGCGTTCCATCGAGCTCGACGATGACGATGGCGCCGGCGTTGAGCGGATAGCCGCAGGGCTGGAAGCTTTCGACCGCGCCAATGGTCGCCTGGTCCATCATCTCGAGCCCGCCGGGAATGATCCCGCGCGCGATGATGGCGCCGACGCAGCGCGCGCCGGCCTCGACGCTCGGAAAGGGAAGCAGAAGGCCGCGCGCTGTGAGCGGTTTCTGCAACAGGCGCACCGTCACCTCGGTGACGACGCCGAGCAGGCCTTCGGAGCCAGTCATCAGCCCGAGAAGGTCATACATCTCGCTGTCGAGATGCTTGCCGCCGAGGCGCAGCACCTCGCCGCCCATCAGCACGATCTCGAGCCCGAGAATATTATTGGTGGTGAGGCCGTATTTGAGACAATGCACGCCGCCGGCGTTCTCGCCGACATTGCCGCCGATCGTGCAGGCGATCTGCGACGACGGATCGGGCGCGTAATAGAAGCCGGCGTGCTCCACCGCGCGGGTGATGGCGAGATTCTGCACGCCCGGCTGCACGCGGGCGCAGCGATTCTCGAAATCGACCTCGAGAATGCGGTTGAACTTCGCCATGCCGAGCAGAATGCCGTCCTCGAGCGGCAGCGCGCCGCCCGAGAGCGAGGTGCCGGCGCCGCGCGGCACGATCTTCACATTCAGCTCGGCGGCCAGCGCCATGATCGCGCTCACCTCGGCCACCGTCTCCGGCAGCGCCACGACCAGCGGCAGCGCGCGATACATGGCGAGCGCGTCGCATTCATAGGCGCGGCGCGCCGTCTCATCGGCGATGACATGGGCCGGCGGCAAAATCTCGCGCAGGCGCGCGACGATCTCGTCGCGACGCGAGAGGATCGCGGGCTCCGGCAGAGGCATTGTGAGAGGCATGGTCTCGCTCGAGGACCCGCGACGCGGCTTGCTCCGCCGGCGGATTCATGATCCTCCCTATGCGAGCCGACGCGGGCATGCAAGCCTCGCCGTGCGGCCCGGCAGGGCGGAAAGGAGCGGACCATGCAGACCAAATTCGCGCTCACCCTCGCCGATGCGCGGCGGATCGCCGAGGCCGCCGAGGCGAAGGCGCGCGAGAGTGGCTGGAATGTCGTCATCGCCATCGTCGACGACGGCGGACATCTCATGCTGCTGCAGCGGCTCGACGGCACGCAGCCGGCTTCGAGCGAGATCGCGACGGCCAAGGCGCGCACGGCGGCGCTGTTCAAGCGGCCGACCAAGGCGCTCGAGGAGGCGGTCGCCTCCGGCCGCACGGCGATGCTCGCCCTTCCCGGCCTGACGCCAGTGGAGGGCGGCGCGCCCATTCTCTACCGCGGCGAGCTGGTCGGCGCGATCGGCGTCTCCGGCGTGCAATCCTTCCAGGATGGAATCGTCGCTGCGGCGGGCGCCGCCATCGTCGCCGAGGACAGCTGAACGCGCGCCGCCGCAAAGCCGCCCTATTCGAAGCCGGTTCCGCCGAGCGCGACGCAAGCGGCGGCGACGATCTGCGGATCGCCGCCTTCCGCCGCCGAGAAGGCCACGAGCAACGGCTCGTCGGCGCAGACATGCTCGAGCAGGGCGCGCAGAAAGCCATCATCGCCGGCGAGCGCGCGAATCGCGCCGGGATTTGTTCCCGTGAGCGCCAAAAAGCGCTCCATCCGCTCATCGTCATTCGATAAAAAAATCAATATCTGCAACGCGATGGCGCGCGCCTCGGCAATCGTCGGGCGCATCGCCCGCTTTTCGCCACCTCCGCGGTGTGTAGTCTTTCCGATTTTCATTTCATCAATCTTCCTCTGCTAACCAGAAGACGAACTCGTCATCTGGCCGTTCCGTCCGCATATGCCGTGTCGGCGGAGGTCGGGGAAGACGCATCCGAGGCGGCTCGCGCCGGCCGAGGACGCGAGATGAGGAAGCGAAAGCCGAGAGCCCATGCAGAAGACCGTCCTCATCGTCGAGGATAACGAACTCAATATGAAGCTCTTCAACGATCTTCTCGAAGCGAATGGGCATGCGACCCTGCAGACGAAGAGCGGTGTGGAGGCGATCGCGCTCGCGCGCCGCCATTCTCCGGATCTGATCCTGATGGACATTCAGCTTCCGGAAGTGTCCGGCCTCGAGGTGACGCGCTGGCTCAAGGACGACGAGGAGCTGCGCTCCATACCGATCATCGCCATCACCGCCTTCGCGATGAAGGGGGACGAAGAGAAGATTCGCCAGGGCGGCTGCGAAGCCTATCTCTCCAAGCCCATTTCGGTGGCGCGTTTTCTCGAGACCGTGAACGCATTCCTCGCGGATAGATGAAAGACCCACGGCCATGACCGCACGCATTCTGATCGTCGACGACCTCGCCGCCAACGTCAAATTGCTGGAGGCCCGTCTCACGGCCGAATATTTCGACGTGCTCTCCGCGACCAACGGCACGGACGCGCTGCGATTGTGCCGGGACGACCGCTGCGACATCGTGCTGCTCGACGCGATGATGCCGGGCATGGACGGATTCGAGGTCTGCAGCCGATTGAAGGCCGATCCGGCGACGGCGCATCTGCCGGTGATCATGGTGACGGCGCTCGACCAGCCTTCCGACCGCGTGCGCGGGCTCGACGCCGGCGCCGATGATTTTCTGACCAAGCCTGTCGACGAGGTCGCGTTGCTGGCCCGCGTGCGCTCGCTGGCGCGCCTCAAGATGATGCTCGACGAATTGCGCTCGCGCGCCGTGACCACGGCGAGCCTCGGCCTCGTCGAGCTGACCCGCAGCTCCTTGGACGCCGGCGAGAACGGCCGCATTCTCCTCATCGAGGACCGCGCCGCCTCGGCGGAGCGAATCGTCTCCGCCCTGCGCGGCCTGCATGAGGTGACGATAGAAGCCGATCCGCAGGAGGCGCTGTTCCGCGCCGCGGAGGGCGGGTTCGACATGGCGGCGGTCAGCCTCGATCTGTCGGATTTCGACGCGCTGCGCCTGTGCAGCCAGATGCGCTCGCTCGAGCGCACCCGCGCCCTGCCCATTCTCATCATCGCCGACCTCGACGATCGCCAGCGCATTCTTCGCGGCCTCGATCTCGGCGTCAACGACTATATCGTCCGCCCGATCGACCGCAACGAGCTGGTCGCGCGCGTGCGCAGCCAGCTGCGTCGCAAGCGCTATGCGGACTCGCTGCGCTCCGATGTGCAGGCGGCGATCGAGCTCGCCGCCGTCGATCCGCTGACCGGGCTCAACAACCGGCGCTATCTCGAGACGCATCTCGCCTCGCTGCTCGACAATGCCGCGCATCAGGGCCGGGCGTTGACGCTGATGATCCTCGATATCGACCATTTCAAATCGGTCAACGACAGTTTCGGCCATGACGCCGGCGACGAGGTGCTGAAGAACTTCGCCCGACGCATGCGCCGCGTGGTGCGCAGCGCCGATCTCATCTGCCGATTGGGCGGCGAGGAATTCGTCATCGTGATGCCGGACACGCCGCTCGCCATCGCCACGCGCGTCGCCGAACGCGTGCGCGCGACCATTCAATCCGAGCCCTTCTGCATCGACGCCGCCGGCCGGACGATTCCCGTCACCGCCTCGATCGGCATCGCCGAGCGCGGCCGCGAGGCCAATCCCGACTCGCTGCTGCGCCGCGCCGACAAGGCGCTCTATGAATCGAAGAGCGCCGGCCGCAATCGGGTGACCGCCGCGGCGGCGTGAGCGGGCGATGGACGACCCGTCCGCTGAAATAAGGGCGCTCCCTTCTCCCGCCTGCGCACGGCTGTCCGGGGAATGAGTCGATAAGTCGCGGGCGCATGCCTGGTACTTCCGAAGGTTTCGGGGTATTTTCCGGTTGTCGAGACTGGAAAATAAAGGACCAGACATGCGCTTCCAGAATAGCGTTTTTGTCGACTTGCTCAAGCCGATCGATCGTCGCGCGTTCGGCCAAATCGTCGCGCGCCACAAGGGCGACGCCTACGACAAATCCTTCAAGAGCTGGGATCATCTCGTCGTCCTGATCGCCGCTCAGCTCGGCGGCGAAACGAGCCTGCGCAGCCTCGAGGCCGCCTTCAACGCCAACAGCGGCTCCCATTATCACCTCGGCGTCCGCAGGATCGCCCGCTCCACCCTCGCCGAAGCCAACGCACGCCGGCCCGTCGGCGTCTTCGCCGATCTTTTCGCGCGCCTCTCCTGCGAACTCGACCGCAGAACGCGCCGCGACGGCGCCGAGCTGCTGCGCCTCATCGATTCGACGCCTATCCCGTTGAGCAAATTCCACGACTTCGCCCGCTCGAACGGCCGCATCCACGGCATGAAGATGCACGTCGTCTACGATCCCGGGGTCGACCGCCCCTTCTGCGTCGAGGTCACGCCCGCCAATGTCAACGATGTCGAGATCGGCAAGAAGACGCCGATCGAGGCCGGCGCGACCTATGTCTTCGACAAGGGCTATTATGATTTCAAATGGTGGAGGGACATTCACGAGGCCCGAGCCTTGTTCGTCACGCGCCCCAAGAGCAACACCCGCCTCACCGACCTCGCGGATCGGGAGATGCCGCAGACGCGCGGCGAAGGCTACACCGTGCTCAGGGATTGCGAGGTCGAGCTCGCCAGCAAGGGCGACTCGAAACTGCCCATGCCGCTGCGTCGCCTTCATATTCAACGCGATGCGCTGAAGGACGGCAAGCCGCAGCTGATCGTCGTGATCACCAACGACATGACGCGTTCGGCGGTCGAGATCGCCGCGCTCTACAAGGCGCGCTGGGCCATAGAGCTGCTGTTCCGCTGGATCAAGCAGCATCTCAACATCCGCAAGTTTCTCGGCGAAAACGAGAACGCCGTGCGGCTGCAGCTGATCGCGGCGATGATCGCTTTCGTGCTGCTGCGCATCGCCGCCCACCGCCACGATATCGAACTCGCGCATCTGCGGTTCTCGGAGCTCGCCGGCAGGTTTCTGTTCGAGCGGCGACCGATCGACAGACTCGAACGGCCGCCGCCCAAATATCAGGCCGCGCGGCGGCGCATATCGCCGAGGCAGCTGGAGCTCGCCTATGCCTGATTTTCCCCGGACAGCCGTGCCGCCTGCGGGAGAAGGTGGCCCCGCAAAGCGGGGTCGGATGAGGGTTCGCGCCATAGACTGCTGTCGTTCAAAGTGATGCTTCAAGAAACGCCGAGCCGGAGGCGCCCTCATCCGACCCTCGCTGACGCGAGGGCCACCTTCTCCCGCGAGCGGGAGAAGGGAGAGCGTCGAGAGTCGGCAAATGCGTTTGCCTGCGACCGCAGGTAAAGGACAGTGGGAATTTTCTCGCCACGGCCTGACGCGCACCTCCCCCTCCCCCACAGACAAAAAAAACCTGCCCGAGAGATGCTCGGGCAGGGAGAGTTGGGAGCCCCACTCGGAGGAGAGCATCCGAGTGAAGAGGAGACGCCGCGGCCCGGGGGCCGCCGCGGATGCCGGAGAAGAGGAAGATCAACTCTCGAAGAGGGAGTCGATCTCTCGGAAGAAACACGCCAACAGGCCGGAATGGCAGGAGGGGGCCATTGCACTGACGCGGGGCGCACGCGCAAAGCGCGCTTCTGACGAGAGGACGGAGGTCAGGCGACGACGGGACACGTCGCCATCTCTTCGATCTGGAAGCGACCACAACCGGCCGCTCGGCGCTCGTCAGGGAGAAATCAGGCGAGAACGGCCGGAGGCGCGCGGGGCGATAGAGGCCGCAATTCGGGGGACACGCCGGCGACATCGGTCCGGAATTCGGACCATGGGCTCGCGACAGGCCGCTCCCGCCGGAGCACGACGACGGTCACGACGCCGCCATCGATCTCTATGGCCGAGCTGCTATGGATGACGCAGCAGGGGCAGACATGCTGCCGTTCGACCGGAACCGAGCCCGATGAGCCGTCATCGCCGTCGAGCGTGACGCAGACGACCCCGAAGGGGCTGTTCGCGACGCCCGCCATCGCCGAGCCGGCGAAGCCGAGAGCGAGAGCCTGCAGAACGAACAGGATCGCAGCGACCGCATTCACGGTCACACGTCCGCTGTTCATCTGTCTTCGGGCTGCTGCTCTCACGTCCGCACACTCTCGGCTATGAGTTCACGCTATGAGACCGGGCAGGACGGGTCAAGTGCCGGCGCCGGTCATGCGGCAAGTTGTCGCGCGAGCTTTGTCGCGCGACCTCACCGATAGCCTTCCTCCGCCAGCACCTGCCGCACGGTGGGGCGCGTCTTCATCAGCTCATAATGGGCGCGGCAATTGGCGGGCAGCTCCATGCCGATCTTGTCCGCCCAGAACTCGACATAGAAGAGCCCCGCGTCGGCGATGGAGAAGGCGCCGACGACATAGGACTTGCCGTCGAGCTCACGATTCACCTTCTCGAACGCCTCGGCGACGATCTCACGTCCCTGCGCCTTCACCGCCTCGATCGCGCCCGCGGCGGCGTAACGCTCCGGCGTGAACACCCGGCGGAAGCCCTCGCCGTGGATATAGCGGGTGGCGAAATTGAGCGAGACCATCGCTCGCTCCTTCGCCTCCGCGTCCTCCGGCAGCAACTTGCGGCGCGGATAGGTCTCGGCGAGCCATGTCGCTATGGCGACAAAATCCGTCAGCGCGACGCCGTCGTCGCGCAGCAGCGTCGGAATCGTGCCATGCGGATTGATGGCGAGATATTCCGGCTTCAGATGGTCGCCACGCGGCAGATTGAGCACATAGGCCTCGAACACGAGGCCGATCTCCTCCAGCAATATATGGATGCCCGTCGAGCAGGACCCCGGCGTCATATAGAATTTCATCGCGCGCCTCCTGGCGGCGCGAAGCAAGCGCCGCGCCAGGGAGGTGAAAGCCACTCTCCATCCTTCTTCGAAGAGCGAGCCTGAAGGCTCGCGGTCCAAACCCGGCCTCTGGACCGCGAGCCTTCAGGCTCGCTCTCGAGGCCTCGCGATACGAGCTGTCAGCGCGCCTCCGTCGTCTTCAGCCCGTAGCTGGCGAAGCGCTCGATCTCGGCGACGATCTCCTCCTCGGGAAGAATCACCGGCTCGCCGGCGAGGCGAGCGAGATAATAGACCCGCGCCAGCGTCTCGAGCTCCACGGCGCGCCACATCGCCCGCTCGAGCCCGTCCGCCGTCACGATCATTCCATGATTGCCGAGCAGCACGCCATGCGCACGGCCGAGCCCTTCGACCGCGAGATCGGAGAGCGCCTGCGTGCCGAAGGGCGCATAGCCGGTGCAGCGGATGCGCGACGCGCCGAACACGCCGATCATATAATGCACTGCGGGAATGTCGCGCCGCAGCGCAGCGAGAACGGTCGCATAGGTCGAATGCGTATGCACCACCGCATTCACGTCCTTTCGCGCGCGCAGAATGTCGCGATGCATGCGCCATTCGCTCGACGGCGCGAGCGGGCCCTCGAAGCGGCCGTCCTCGAGGAAAACCAGCGGAATCTGTTCCGGCGTCAGCGCGTCATAGGGCGTTCCGCTCGGCGTGATCAGCATGGCGTCGCCGTGCCGAATCGAGAGATTGCCCGAAGTGCCCTGATTGATGCCGAGCGCATTCATCTCCCGCGCCGCGGCGATGAGCGCTGCGCGCTGATCCTGTTCCGCCACTACCCTCGCCCCCTCCCCTAGCGCCTCTTGCCGAGGCGCTCGCGAGCCCCTACATCCGCAGGACTCTTTTCAGGCCGAGGCTCGGATGACTCTGGAACAAAATGCGCCGCCGGCGGTTTGGCATGCGACCACCATCGTCCTCGTGAAGAAGGGCGGCAGAACGGTCATCGCCGGCGACGGACAAGTGAGCCTCGGTCAGACCATCGTCAAGGCCAATGCGAAGAAGGTGCGCCGCCTCGGCAAGGGCGATGTGATCGCCGGTTTCGCCGGCGCCACAGCCGACGCCTTCACTCTGTTCGAGCGGCTCGAGGGCAAGCTCGAGCAATATCCCGGACAATTGACCAGAGCTTGCGTCGAGCTCGCGAAGGACTGGCGCATGGACCGCTATCTGCGCCGGCTGGAAGCCATGATGCTGGTCGCCGACCGCGAGGTGGGGCTGACGCTCACCGGCGCCGGCGACGTGCTGGAGCCGCAAGCCTTCGAGCACGGCTCCGTCGCCGCGATCGGCTCGGGCGGCAATTATGCGCTCGCCGCGGCGCGCGCGCTTCTCGACACGCCGCTCGACGCCGAGCCCATCGCCCGCCGTGCGATGGAGATCGCCGCCGAGATCTGCGTCTACACCAATACGAACATCGTGGTCGAAGCGATCTGATCGCGCCCGCCGCCGAGGAACTTTGAACATGGCCGATTTTTCGCCGCGCGAGATCGTCTCCGAGCTCGACCGCTTCATCGTCGGGCAGAAGGACGCCAAGCGCGCCGTCGCCGTCGCTCTGCGCAACCGCTGGCGGCGCCTGCGCCTCGAAGGGTCCATGCGCGAGGAGGTTCTGCCCAAGAATATTCTGATGATCGGCCCGACCGGCTGCGGCAAGACCGAGATCGCGCGCCGCCTCGCCAAGCTCGCCAATGCGCCCTTCCTCAAGGTGGAGGCGACCAAATTCACCGAGGTCGGCTATGTCGGCCGCGACGTCGAGCAGATCGTGCGCGACCTCGTCGAGGTGGCGATCATGCTGGTGAAGGACAAGCGCCGCAAGGATGTCGAGGCCAAGGCCCAGCTCGCCGCCGAGGAGCGCGTGCTCGACGCCCTCGTCGGCCCCGCCGCCTCGCCGGCGACGCGCGATTCCTTCCGCAAGAAGCTGCGCGCCGGCGAGATGAACGACAAGGAGATCGAGATCGAGATAGCGCAATCGGGCGCGCAGATGCCGATGTTCGAATTGCCGAACATGCCCGGAGCGAGCGTCTCCGCCTTCTCGATCGGCGACATCTTCGGCAAGGCGTTTCAAGGCCGCGCCAAGCGCCGCAAGATGCAGGTGAAGGACGCGCATGCGCCGCTGCTGGCCGAGGAGAGCGAGAAGCTGATCGACCAGGAGGAGAGCGTGCGCGAGGCCATCGCCGAGGTCGAGAACAATGGCATCGTCTTCCTCGACGAGCTGGACAAGATTTGCGCCCGCGAAGGACGCGGGGGAGCCGATGTCTCGCGCGAAGGCGTGCAGCGCGACCTGCTGCCGCTGATCGAGGGCACGACGGTCGCGACCAAGCACGGGCCGGTGAAGACCGACCATGTGCTGTTCATCGCCTCGGGCGCCTTTCATGTGGCCAAGCCCTCGGACCTGCTGCCGGAGCTTCAGGGCCGCCTGCCGATCCGCGTCGAGCTCGCCTCGCTCGACGAGGAGGACTTTCGCCGCATCCTCACCGAGACCGAGGCCTGCCTCACCAAGCAATATGTGGCGCTGCTGGCGACCGAAGGCGTCGCCCTGGATTTCGCGCCCTCGGCGGTGGACGCCATCGCCCGGGTCGCGGTGCAGGTAAATTCATCGGTCGAAAACATCGGCGCGCGGCGCCTGCAGACGGTGATGGAGCGCGTGCTGGACGAGGTGAGCTTCTCGGCCTCCGACCGCGCCGGCGAGACGGTGACGATCGACGGCGATTATGTCGAGAAGCACATCGGCGACCTCGCCAAGAACAGGGATTTGAGCCGTTTCATTCTCTGATCGCAAAATGGCGAAGACGGGCTTGCGGCGCGCGGCGGGCTGAACTATACAGCCCTCACGCCGGCGGCGACGAGTCGCCGGAACGCTCCGCCCTTTCCCAAGAGGGCCGGAATACCCCTTCCAAAAAAGGGGAAAAGTGGGGCCATAGCTCAGTTGGGAGAGCGCTTCAATGGCATTGAAGAGGTCGTCGGTTCGATTCCGTCTGGCTCCACCAAAGACCATCGACAAAAATAAGTGACTGCAACCGGGCCTCGCCAAACATTCCCGGCAATCCCCACTCGAGCGAAGCAGACGAACCATCGCGGTAAGTGAGGCCTTAACATATCCTTCTCTTAGGGCCTGAGCTGCGGGAAGCGCGTCGTGCTCTTCATCGGCAATTCGAACATCGCCCCGCCCTCGACCCTCGTCGCCAAATCGATCATCCCGTCCCAGACGGCGAGGAGGCGCTCCGCCTGCTTCGTGAGCTTGCTCTTGTACAGGGCTCGGGACATGAAAAACCCGATCAGCCTCGAATTCCTGAAAACGTGATACTCGGCCTTGTTTTTGGTGATGCGGCGGTCTGCAGAGATAATCACCCACCTGCCCTCGCGGCTCAAAGCCTCGATCCATTCGATATCTTTTACGGATGGCCCGAATTTCTGGCGAAGATGCACGACGCTGTGCTCGCCTTTGAAAAGCTCGTCGAGGGCTCGCGCGAGCACCGGAGGAAGATGCTCGTCGATGAGAATGTTCACGCCGCCCGCAATGACGCTTCGAACTTCACCGAGTCGCGGACAGCGCCGATAGAGACGTCGTAAATCATCGCGACCCGTTCGACCGACCCCTCCGCTTCGACCGCCTCCGCGAGCGCGACTGTCGGAACGCCGAATTCCGCCGCGATCGGCTGGCCGAAGGCTCGGCCCGGATCGACGACGATCGACTCCTTTCCATTGAAAGGCCGCCAGCGCGTGACCACCTCGTCCGAGACATCCAAATCCCGAAACGTGCGCTCGACCACTCGCTTGAACGCATATTGCCGCTTCTTCAAGTCCAGCAACTCGCCCTCGCCCGAAAGCTCGAGGCTTTCCATGAAGATCGTCCGACCGTCTGTCTGGAAGCGTCGCGTCGAGAACGGTCGATCGTCCTTTGCGCAGTCGCGCGCGAGCGCTAGGCAATCGCGAATCGTCTTCAGCCCGAGCCCCGCATCGAGGAAGGCTCGCACGAATCGCAGCTCGATCAGATCCCGAAATCCAATCTCCAGGCGATCCTCGAATCGAGGGAGCTGCGGCGTCCACAAGGGCGGAACTTCCGTCACTTCCCTATCGTTCTTGTAAGAATATCCGCCGAGCCACCGCCGGATGCTCCGCGCAGGCGTCTTGATGAGCCGAGACGCCTCTGGAATGGTGTAAAAGCCGATTCCGATCGGGATCTCGTCAGCGGGTCGCAAGTTGGAACGCATAGGCGGTTTATACACCTGGATGGCCTAGGAGCCCAGAGAGGGGGCTGTTTCGGCCGAGGCTCCATCCGCCGATTCCCCGTTGCGCGACCGCTCCGACTCGCTATAACCATCGAACATCGCGGGCGTGGCGGAACTGGTAGACGCAGCGGACTCAAAATCCGCCATCCTCACGGATATGTCGGTTCGACTCCGACCGCCCGCACCAACCCTCCCTCTTTATCTCGAGACGCCGCGCGCAGACGCCGCCCTCCGCAACGTGAGCGGGAGCGGGAACTGGCGCTGGAAAACGCCCGATTATCGGATATGATTTTCCCTCGAGCGCGGCGCGCCGTTCCTGTGGCGACAGGGGGCGCGCTGCGCGCGACTTCAGCCTCGTCGAAGGCTGACGGCCGCGGCGCAGAGGCGGAGCCGAGGCCGGAAACGGAGCGCGAGGGAGAATTATCATGCCCGACGGTCTTGTCCCGTCACGGCGGTCGATCGATGGGTTTCGCCGCCTTTGGTCCACGCCCTTCGCCGGCCTCCTCGGCGCGGCGCTGCTTCTCGTCGCCTTCGCCGGCCCCGCCTCCGCCCATGGGCGGCTCGGCGCGGCGGAGGGTCGCTGCCGGCTGTTCATCGGGCCGGACATCATGAACTTCACCGGCTATCTGCCGGACGCCTCGAAGAACGAGTTCTGCGAGGACATTCCCTCCACCGGCCATATGATCATCGCGCTCGACGCCGAGCAGGACGAGCTGCGCGAGATGGCGATCGACTTCCGCATCGTCAAGGATGTTGGCGGCGAAGCGAAGGAGAACGCCGATCTCGACGCGGTGACCGTCGCCTATCGCCCGCCTCACGTCTACCCGAACGGGACGATCAACTTCGAGCATGTGTTCCCGGAGGCGGGATTCTTCGTCGGCATCGTCACGGCGACCGGCCCGCACGGCGAGCGCTGGGTCTCACGCTTTCCCTTCTCGGTCGGCGAGAGCTTCTTTCGCACCCTGCCCTATTACATTCTGATGGGCCTCGGGGTCATCGGCCTCTTCTTCGTCTATCTGAAGCATCGCCCGACGGCGCCGCTCAAGACGACGACGACGCGGCCCGAGCCGGCGGAGTAGCGCCGACTCAGCGGCCGTCGATGCGATCGGCGAGCAGGGCGATGGTCTTGGAATAGACCTTCGCTTTGTTCCATTCGAGCAGAACGGGAAAGTTGGGCTCGCCCTCGTCCCAGCCGGCGCCCGCCTTCCAGCCGGAGCCATGCAAGAAATTGGCGGTCGAGGCGAGAACATCGGCGGTGTCGTGAACGAGGTCGCGCGAGCCGTCGCCGTTGAAATCCACTGCGAATTTCAAATAGGACGACGGCATGAACTGGGTCTGGCCGATCTCGCCGGCCCAGGCGCCGCGCATCTTGTCCGGCGAGAGATCGCCGCGATCGACGATGCGCAACGCGTCGAGCAGCTCGCCGCGGAAGCGCTCGGCGCGACGGCAATCATAGGCGAGCGTCGCCAGCGCGCGAATCGTGGCGAAGCTGCCGTTGAAGGAGCCGAAATCCGTCTCGAGGCCCCAGATCGCCACCAGCACCGGGCCCGGCACGCCATAGCGCTGCTCGATCTGCCGGAACAATCCCGCATGACGCTGCAGCAGCTGACGACCCTTGTTGATGCGGAACGAATTGGCCATGCGCGCGGAGAACTGCTCGAAGCTCTGCCGAAACACTTTTTGGCCGCGATCATGGGAGATCACGGAGCGGTCGTAATAGACGTCGGCGAAGGACGCCTGGATCGCGTGCTGCGAGATCCCCGCCGCCGCCGCCTCGCGCTTGAAGGAGTCGAGCCAGGGCTCGAAGCCCTCGGCGCTGCGGCCGCAATCGACGCCGCCCTCGGCCGCCCCCGCGCCCGAGCCGACCAGCAGCGCCGCCGCCAGAACTATCCCTCGAAAATGACTGTGCCCGCTCATCTCACGTCTTCCGATCTCGCGCCTTCGCGCGTCGCATGGTCGTCCGCAGCTCAGACTGACGCCGATTCACGGCCTTTTTGCGCGCGGCCATGCCGGAGCGTCGCGCTCGAACGGCGACATCCGCCTGAGCAAGCTCGCCCCAGTCTGGCGCCGAGGCGTTAGCACGACGTTGCCGGGATGGCGAGAATCGGCCCTCCGAGGGGCGCCATCCGCTCGGCCCCCGCGCCGCCTTGGTCTGTTCCCATATTGTTCTTGCGCGGGCGAGCGGAGCGCGCTAGCATTGTGAGGGTCGAGCTTTATTCGGCGCGCGCAGCGGGCGGGGACGCGGGCATGGTGGTCAGAGTCGCAACCGTGGCCTTCGAGGGGATAGAGGCGAAACCCGTCGACGTGCAGGTGCAGATCGCCAATGGCAATGTCGTGTTCACTCTGGTCGGCCTCGCCGACAAGGCGGTGGCCGAATCGCGTGAGCGCGTGCGCGCCGCGCTCACCGCCTCGGGACTGGCGCTGCCGGCGAAGCGCCTGACCGTCAATCTGGCGCCGGCCGACATGCCCAAGGAAGGCAGCCACTATGATCTGCCGATCGCGCTCGGGGTGATGGCGGCGATCGGGGCCATCCCGTCCGATGCGCTCGACGGCTTCACCGTGCTCGGCGAGCTGGCGCTCGACGGGACCTTGACGCCGGTCGCCGGCGTGCTGCCGGCCGCGGTCGCCGCCAACACGCGCGGCCATGGCCTGATCTGCCCACGTGAATGCGGGCCGGAGGCGGCCTGGGCGTCGAGCGACATGGAAGTTATCGCGCCGCGCTCGCTCATTCAGCTCGTCAACCACATCAAGGGAATCCAGGTCCTGGCGCGGCCGCTACCCGCGGTGCGCGCGCCGGCCGGCGACCTGCCCGATCTTTGCGACATCAAAGGCCAGGAGAGCGCCAAGCGGGCGCTGGAGATCGCGGCGGCCGGCGGCCATAATCTCCTGATGAACGGCCCCCCGGGCGCCGGCAAGTCGATGCTGGCGGCGCGCCTTCCCTCGATTCTTCCGCCGCTGCGCCCGCGCGAGCTGCTCGAAGTGTCGATGATCCATTCGGTCGCGGGCGAGCTCGCGGGCGGCGAGCTCACCGACCGGCGGCCGTTTCGGGCGCCGCATCATTCCGCCTCCATGGCGGCGCTGGTCGGCGGCGGAACGCACGCACGCCCGGGCGAGATCTCGCTCGCCCACAATGGCGTGCTGTTCCTCGACGAATTGCCCGAATTCCACGCCCAGGCGCTCGACAGCCTGCGCCAGCCGCTGGAGACGGGAGAGGTCGCGATCTCGCGCGCCAATCACCGCGCCGTCTATCCGGCGCGGTTCCAGCTCGTCGCGGCGATGAATCCGTGCCGCTGCGGCCATGCGCTCGATCCGGGCTTTGCTTGCCGGCGCCAGCCCAATGAACGCTGCGTCGCGCAATACGCCGCCCGGCTCTCCGGTCCCCTGATCGACCGTTTCGACCTTCGCATCGAGGTTCCCGCTGTGTCGGCCGCCGACCTCGTGCTGCCGCCTCCGGCGGAAGGCTCGGCGCAGGCGGCGCGGCGCGTCGCCGCCGCGCGCGAACGTCAGAGTCTGCGCTATGAGCGCATGGGCCTCACCCCGACCACCACCAACGCCTCGGCGCCCGCCTCCACGATCGAAGCCGCAGCGCGGCTCGACGCCGGCGGGACGGCGCTGATTCGCGACGCCTCGGACCGGCTGCAGCTCTCCGCGCGCGGCTTTCATCGTGTGCTGAAGCTCGCCCGCACGATCGCGGATCTCGACGGAGCAGAAGCCGTCGAGCGCCGCCATCTCGCCGAAGCTCTCGCCTATCGCGGCGAGCGCAGGGGAGCGCGGGCCGCGGCTTGAACAACGCGTTCAATTTCAGGATTCATACTTTCTCCCATTCCGTACCGGATGATCGCCATGGTCGCAGCCTATCGGGAAATCCGGATGTCCTTTCTCTTGCAGACGCTCGCCAGTCTCGCCGCCGCCAGCCTGCTCGCCGGCGCAACCTTCTGCTGCGCGCGCCTCTTGCGGATGCGGCGACGCTCGGCGGTCGAGTCCGAGCTCGAGGGACTGCGGGACGAGATCTGGGAGCTGCGGGCGGCGGCGGCGGCGCGCGACCGCGCCGAGGCGGCGAGCCTCGCCAAGTCCCGCTTTCTGGCCACGGTCAGCCATGAGATCCGCACGCCGCTCAACGGCGTTCTCGGGCTCGCCCAATTGCTGGCGGCGACGCGGCTCGACGCCGAGCAGGCGAGCTATGTCGACGCCATTGGGGCGTCGGGGCGCTCGCTCGCGCAGCTCATCGACGACATTCTCGATTTCTCCAAGATCGAGGCCGGCAAGGTCGAGCTGCGCATCGAATCCTTCGCGCTCGCGCCCTTGGTCGAAGGGGTCGTGGAGCTGCTCGCCCCGCGCGCCGAAGCCAAAAATCTGGAGATCGCCGGCTTTATCGCGGCGAATGCGCCGGAACGCATCGAAGGCGACGCCGCGCGCGTGCGCCAAGTGCTCGTCAATCTCGCCGGCAACGCGGTCAATTTCACCTCCGAGGGCGGCGTCGGCCTCAGAGTGGAGATCGACGCCGAAGGCGCGCTCGTCTTTCGCGTGGTCGACACCGGGCCCGGCGTGCCGCCCGGAGCGCGCGAGATCATATTCGAGGAGTTCGAGCAGGGCGACGGCTCGTCGACCCGCCGTCACGGCGGCACCGGTCTCGGCCTCGCCATCTCGCGCCATCTCGCCAAGCTCATGGGCGGACGCCTCGAGATCGAGGATCGACCGGGTCCGGGCTCGGTCTTCATGTTCACCCTCCCGCGCGGCGCGAACGCCGTCTATGAGACGCGCGCTCGCGCCGAGGTCTGCCTCGCCGGAACGCGGGCGCTCATCGTTTCGGCGACCTTGTTCGAGGGCCCCTATATAGCCGAGGTTCTGCGCGAGGCCGGAGCGCTGGCGCAGATCGCCGGCGACGAGGACGAGGCGGCTCGCCATCTCGGCGGCTCCGAGCCTTTCGATTCGGTCGTCGTCGACTGCGCGCTCGGAGAGGAGGCGACTGAACGGCTCGCCCATGCGGCGCGACGCGCCGGGGCCGGACGGGCTCTACTGCTCTTCTCGCCGGCGGAGCGGCGCGCCTTCGGCGAAGCGGCGCTGCGCCGCTTCGACGGCTGGCTGGTCAAGCCGGCGCGCGCGGCTTCGCTCGTCGAGCGCCTGTCGCCGGCGCCGCCGCCCGCCCGCAGCGAAACCGAATTCGTCGCGCCCGAGCCGACGCTCGCGGGACTGCATATTCTGGTCGCCGAGGACAATGAGATCAACGCGCGGATCGTATGCCGGCGTCTCGAGAAGCTCGGCGCGCTGGTCACGCGCGCCGAGAATGGCGCCAAGGCGGTCGAGCTCGCGCGCGCGGCGCGCGCCGGCCGAGTTCGCACCTTCGACGTCGCGCTCATGGACCTCTTCATGCCCGATCTCGACGGGCTCGAGGCCACGTGCCTGATTCGTACCGAAGAATCGCGCGCCGGGGCGCGACGCCTGCCGATCGTCGCCCTCACCGCGAGCGCGCTCGAGCAGGACGAGCGCGCGGCGCTCGGCGCGGGGGTGGACGCGCTGCTCACCAAGCCGGTGGAGTTTTCCGCCCTGTCCGCCGCGATCGGCGCGGCTCTCGCTTCCAGAGGAGGAGAAAGCGAAGCCCGCGCGGCGATCTGAGCGCCGAGCCCCACGGCCATAGATTCGCGCGAATTTCGCCTATCGGCTACGTCATAGGCCAGTCACGATCTGACGGGAGGCGACCGATTCGCCGCGGAGCCGGGAGGACACAGCTCATGCGCAGAACAAGAAATATTTTGCTGGCCGGCGTCATGACGCCGGCGCTGATTCTCGGCGCGACCCCCATCGCTCCGGCGCAGGCGCTCGAGCCCGTCCGACTGGCGCAAGCCGCGCCCGACCCTCACGACAAGGACAAGAAGCCGCCGCCGCACGGCGCGGCTCCCGCCGCAGCCCCTCGTCCCGCCGCGCCGCCCCCGGCTCACGCGCCCATGGGAGCGGCTCCCCAGCCACATGCGCCGATGGCTCGGCCTCCGGCGGCGGCCATGCCCGCTCCGCAAATCGCGCCGCGTCCGGCTCCTGCGCAGGCGCAGCGGCCGGCGTTCGACGATCCGCCGGCGCACAGAGCCCCGGCCTTCGGCGGGCGCGGTCCCGACCTCGCTATTCCTCGGGCCGCGCCGCAGCCGCACGCAGCGCGGCCCCCCGCGCCCGTTCGCGCCGTCGAAGACGCCATCCCCGGCGGCGCAAGGCGTGCGCCGGAGTCCGCCCCGATTGGCGCGGTTCATGGCGGCGGGGAGACCGGCGGCGCTTTCGATCATAGGCGAGCCGGTCGGCCCACAACGCCGCCTCCCATCGGCGCCGCGAACTCACAGGGCGATCAGCCAGCCCACCGCAACGGTCCCGGCCATATTCCGGGCGGTCGCCCCGATACGCCCCCGGCCCTCGGCGCCACCAACCCACAGGGAAACCCGCCCGCCGGACGCGGCGGTCCCGGACATATTCCCGGAGGTCGCCCCGATACGCCCCCGGCCCTCGGCGCCACCAACCCACAGGGAGACCCGCCCGCCGGACGCGGCGGTCCCGGACATATTCCCGGAGGTCGCCCCGACGCGCCCCCGGCCCTCGGCGCCACCAACCCACAGGGAGACCCGCCCGCCGGCCACGGCGGTCCCGGACATATTCCCGGAGGTCGCCCCGATACGCCCCCGGCCCTCGGCGCCACCAACCCACAGGGAAACCCGCCCGCCGGACGCGGCGGTCCCGGACATATTCCCGGAGGTCACCCCGATACGCCCCCGGCCCTCGGCGCCACCAACCCACAGGGAGACCCGCCCGCCGGCCACGGCGGTCCCGGACATATTCCCGGAGGTCGCCCCGATACGCCCCCAGCCCTCGGCGCCACCAACCCGCTGGGCGGACCCGCGGGCCAAGGCGGTCCCGGCCATTTCTTGGGCGGCCATGCAGGCGTCCCGCCGGCGCCCGGCGCGAGCGTCCCACCCGCTCCTCCCCCGAACGCTCCTCCGATCGCGGCCGCGCCAGACGGCCGAGGATTCGATGGGCATGGCCGCTTTCAGCCTCCGGGCGGACCGGGCGGGCCTGGCGTTCCACCCGTCGCCGGCGGCGGTGGACGGCCCGGCGCTCCGCAGCGCGGCGGCGGCTCCGGCCTCTCGCCCGCCGCCGCTGCGGCGATCGGCGCCGCGGCTGGCCTCGTCGGCGGCTTCATGCTGTCGCAACCCGGCGTCGCGCGCGTGGATCAGGTCCATACGCATAGGCGGCAATTCGACCACGACGGCTACTCGGTGATCGAGGAGCCCGGCCGCACCATCGTGCGCGACCCTTACGGCGTTCACATCCGCCACGACGAGAACGAGCGCTTTCGTGATCTCGGCGTCGACCTGCGCAGCGAGCGGCGCGGCGATGAATTCGTCACCGTCTATCCGCGGCGAGACGGCGGCGAGGTCGTCACCTACACCGACGCCAATGGCGTTCTGCTGCGCCGCATCCGCCGCCTGCCGGACGGACGCGAGATCATCCTCATCGACAACTCGTTCCGCGGGCCGCCGCGCGGCTATGCGGATGATGTCGTGATGCTGCCGCCGCCGCCCGTCGTCATTCCGCGCGAGCGTTATGTCGTCGATTATGGCGCGGCGAATGAGCAGGTCGTCTATGAGACGCTGACGGCGCCGCCGGTGGCGCCGGTGCCGCGTCGCTACACGCTGGACGAGGTGCGCGCGAGCCCGAGCCTGCGCGCCTACACGCGCAGCGTCGACATCGACACGATCACATTCGACTCGGGCTCCTGGACGGTCGCCCCCGATCAGGCGCAGCGCCTCTCGGTCATCGCCACGGCGCTGAACCAGGCGATTCGCAATAATCCGAGCGAAGTCTTTCTCGTCGAGGGCCACACCGACGCCACCGGCTCGGATGTCGACAATCTGTCGCTGTCGGATCGCCGTGCGCAATCGGTCGCGACCTTGTTGACGCGCGACTTCGACGTGCCAGCGGAAAATCTGACGACGCAAGGATATGGCGAGCAATATCCAAAAGTCGATGTTCAAGGTCCCTCGCGGGAGAACCGCCGCGTGACCGTGCGACGCATCACGCCGCTGCTCAACGGACAGGGACAATCGACCTCCCAGTCGCAGTGATCGCGCATTGCGACGATCGCGATTCTCGGACGGCGCGCGATACGCGCGCCGTCACAAAAGCTTCGCCCGTCCATGGTCTAAAGCCCACACCGGCGGCGCTGCGCGAGGCGAGCGCGCTCGGAAGCGGGGACTGAAGAAAACATGTGGGCGATCGACGCCGACGCCGGCCGCAAGATTATCGCCGGCGCTTTTCCTTTGCTGCGACCGAAAAAAAAGAGCAACGGACTCGACGGACCGCTCGCGCGGCTCGGCGCGCTCGAGGTTCGCCTCGCCTGCGGCAAGAAGGAAATCCGCAAGGCGCAGCGCTTGCGCTTCAAAGTCTTCTTCCGCAAGGGCGGCGCCATCCCCGACGCCAAAGCGGCGATCACCCGCCGCGACGCCGATCGCTTCGACAAATTCTGCGATCATCTCATCGTCATCGATCACGCCGCGCGCACCCGCTTCGGCAAGATCAAGCCGAAGGTCGTCGGCGCCTATCGTCTGCTGCGCAGCGAGGTCGCGCAGAAGAAAGGCGGCTTCTATTCGGCGAGCGAATATGATCTCGAGCCGTTGCTCGCGCGCCATCCGGGTCTGCGCTTCCTCGAGCTCGGACGCTCCTGCGTGCTGGAGCAATATCGCGGCAAGCGCACGATCGAGCTGCTCTGGCGCGGCATATTGGCTTATGTGCGCCATCATCGCATCGACGCCATGATCGGCTGCGCCAGCTTCGAGGGCGCCAATCCGCTCGCTCATGCGGCGGCGCTGAGCTTCCTCGCGCATCATGCGAGCGCCGAGGACGAGTGGAGCGTCAGCGCGCGGCGCGACCTACATGTGCCGATGGCCATTCTGGCGAAAGAGGCCGTCGACGCGCGCAGAGCGATGAATGCGCTGCCGCCGCTGATCAAGGGCTATTTGCGTGTCGGCGCCAAGTTCGGCGACGGCGCCGTGGTCGACCGAAAGTTCAACACGACCGACGTTTTCGTCATCGTGAAGGTCGCCGAGCTCGACGCCCGCTATCTCGATTATTTCGGCGGCGCCGCAGAGAGCGAGCGCCACGCCGCGTGACGGCGGCGGCCTCGCGCGAGAGCCGCCTCGCCGCGCGTCACGGCGCGCCCTTCGCCGGCTCCAGCACGAGCTCGCTCTCGAAGCTTCGCGCGCGCAACGGGCGCGAGCGGCCGGCGACCCAATCGGCATGGCGATCGGCATAATGCGGCGAGGCGGGCTGGCCCGACTGGCCGCCCGCCATCTGAAACAATCCGTCGTCCTCATGGCCCGGCGAGGCGACGAGGCGCGCATTGGCGCCGACGCCATTGCCGCTCTGCGACACCGCATGGAAACGGACGCATTCCGGACAGCCCGCCACCTCCGCCTTCGGCATATCGAGAAAAGGCGCGAGCAGAGAGGAGACGCCGGAGAGCGGATGGAACATCTGCACGCGATTCTCCTCGCCCCAGCGGAGGCCCGCGATCGATGTCTCGCCGCTCGCGGCGGTGAGGCGAGCGGCCGCCCGCCTCAGCGCCGCGACGACCACGCCGTTCCACTCCTCCCGGTCCGATTCGGCCCGCCGCGCGTCGATCATCGCGCGAACCGATGTGTCGACATTGGACCAGAAATAACGGAACGTCGGATCGAGCGCGCGGCATCGCTCGAGGATCGGCGCCAGCATCGCCTCCTTCAGCTCGCTGCGAAACTCGAACACGAGACGAAGTCCGAGGCTGCTCGGCTCGGCGCGTCCGTCAAAAGCTTCCAGCGCGCGCAGAAGATCCTCGGTCTCGGCGTCGGCGATTTTCGACGCGCGCAGAGCCTCGAGCGCCACGTCGCGGTCGTAGCGGTAATATTCGGCGGAAGAGTCGAGCTGCAGAGCCGCCATGTCCGCCTCGACGAAGGCGCCGGAGCGCAGCCGCTCGGCGATCCGCCAGGCGCGGACGCCGCCCGAATAGTCGTGGCCGATCTCCGGCGCGAAATCGGCGCGGCCGAGCATGCGCTGATTGGCGCTGACGATGAAGCCCTCGGGCGGATCGACGACGACCGGCAGCTCCTCGCGTGAGAAATAGCCGTCCCAGCCGTGGCCGCCATCGTCCCAGAACTCGGCGAAACGACCCGAGAAGCCGCGCCGCTTCGGAATCTTGCCGATGAGGGTCCAGCCGATCGAACCGCCCGCATCCGCGACGATCGCGTTGAGAGGGGGAACGCCGACGCCTTGGAGAATGCGCAGCGCGCTGCGCACATCGACGGCGCGGTCCATGTTCATGAGGTCGAGATTGGTCGCGGCCGGGTCGAGCATGGTCCAGCGCAAGGCGGTCTCGTCGCCGAGCAGCCGGTCCGGCAGCACGGGGCCGAACACGGTCTCCTTGATGTCGAGGAGCGCGTCCTCGCCGCCGCGGACGCTGATCCGCTCGCGGCGGATCGAATAGTCGCGGGGTCCCTCCGCGGTCGCATATTTCGTCCCATCCTCGCCGGCGGGACGCAGCCTCACGAGATCGGTGAAATCCGCGTCGAGATTGGTGAGGCCCCAGGCGACGCGCCCATTGGAGCCGACGACGACGAGCGGCGCGCCCGGATAGGTGAGGCCCTCTATGGCGACGTCGCCATAGGCGAGATGGGCGCGATACCAGACATTCGGCTGCTGCAGGAAGAGATGCATGTCGCTCGCGAGAATGGCGCGGCCGTCGGCGGTGCGCGCGCGCGACACCGCCCATGCGTTCGACCCTATCGGAGCGGTCACGCCGACGATCGCCGCGCCGCGCGACGCGCGGACGCCTGCGCGCAGCAACGGGCGCAGCTCCTCGGGCGGATGCGCGCCGGCGGCGCAGCGCTCGGGCGAGCGCGGCGCGAGCGCTTCGTTGTAGCAATCGCTCTCGGGCGTCAGAAACTCGACCACGGCGGCGGGCAGCGCGGCGCGCATGACGGTCGCGGCGCGCTCGCTCTCGATCGAGGACGACATATGCGCGAAAGTGAGCGCGACGAGAATGCTGTCGCGCGGGCGCCAGGGCTCCGGATCATAACCGAGCGCCAGAAGCTCCCAGGGCTTCACGACGGCGTCCCGCATCGCTTGCTGGACGCCGCGCGCATAAGCGTCGAGCGCGCGCTTCTCATCGTCGGGAAGCCGCTCGAGGATCGCATCGGCGAGCCGATCGAAATTCATCGTGCGGGCGAAGCGGTCGCTCTCGAGCAGCGCCGGACCGAAAACCTCCGCGAGCCGCCCCGCGCTCTTGCGGCGCAGGAGATCCATCTGAAACAGCCGATCGCCGGCGGTGACATAGCCGAGCGCGGCGAAAGCGTCCTCGCGATTCGCAGCGGCGATGTGCGGCGCGCCCGAGTCGTCGAAACGAATGGTCACGCTCTGCGCGAGCCCGGGCAGACCATGGGTCCCGCTGCGGACCGGCAAGGCGAGACGCAGCGCGCCGAACGCCGTCGCCGCGACGGCGAGAATGAGAAGCGCGAGCGAGATCGTCGCGACGCGAAGGATTTTCATGCGGGGCTCCCTGCCGTCTCGTCGACGACGGGCGTCTCCTCGCGCTCGATGCGGCCGCACGACATGCGCAGCACGCGGTCGGCCGAGGAGAAATATCTGTCGTCGTGGCTGATTGCGATGATCGTCTTGCCGCTCGCCTTCAGCTCGGGAAGCAGGCGTCTATAGAACATCTCGCGAAAGGCCGGGTCCTGCTCGGCCGCCCATTCGTCGAAGACGAGGATCGGCCTGTCCTCGAGGCAGGCGGCGAGCAGAGCGAGCCGCTTTCTCTGTCCGCGCGACAGCTCGACCGTCGAGAATCGTCCGTCCCGGACCTCGACCTTCTCGGCGAGACGCAAGCGCTCCAGCAGCTCCTCGGCGCGCCGCCGCGACGGCTCGTCGCTATAGCCGAGCAAAGCTTCGAAGACATGGGCGTCGGCGAAGACAGCGGCGAAATTCTGCCGATAGGCTTCGCGGTCGGCCGCCGCAACGGGGCGTCCGCCGATGCGGATCTCCCCCATGTCCGGCGCGAACAGGCCGAGCAGCACGAGCGCGAGCGTCGTCTTGCCGCCGCCATTGCCGCCGGTGACGAACAGAATCTCGCCCGGCTCGATGCGAAGATCGATCGGGCCGAGATCATAGGAGCTGTCGTCGGTCGGCCCGCGCCGACGATAGGTCACTCCGCGCAGCTCTATGGCGCCGGGCGGGAGGGCGGCGCGATCGACCGGCGCGGCGACAGCCGGCTCGGCGAGGCCCATCGCCTCGATGTTGCGCATCGCCGCCACGCCCTTGCCGATGATCGGCAGCCAGGCGCCGACCATCCCCAGCGGCCCGCTGAGAAACATGGTCCCGAGCGCGAAGCCGGTCAGCGTCTCGGGCGCGACCGCGAGGAAGCGGGGAACCAAGAACAGCAGCAGCCCCAGGAACAGGAAGAACAGCGTGTCCGACGATCGCTCCACCAGAACGAAGCTCGTCTGCGCCTTTATGCTGTGTCCGCGGAAATCATCCGCGGCGCGAGCGAGCTCCTCGTCGAGGAAGGCGCGCCGGCGGCGGGCGTTCATCCTCAGCTCCTTTCCGCCTTCGACGAGCGAGCGGAGCGCGCCGAACAGCGCGTTCTCGGTCCGCCGCGCGCTGTCGAGCCAGCCCTGCGCGCGCGTCAACGCTGGCCGCCGCGCGCAGAGGACGACGCCGACATAGAGCAGAATGAACAGGCACAGGAGCGGCGACAGCCATAGCAGATAGACGAACACGGCGACGACCTTCGCGCCTTCGATCACCAGCGTCGGGAGCAGCTTCTGCGCCGCGACGATGCTGTTCGCATCCTCCGTCAGCACCGCGAGCAGCCGATGCGCGCCATGCGCTTCGGCGACATGCAGCGGCGTCTCCAGAATGCGGCGCGCGAGGCCGAGGCGCAGATGAAAGAGATTGTCCTGCGCGAGGCGCGACAGCAGCAGCAGCGAGGCGGCGCTCGACGCCAGGAAGACGACGCAGAGGAGGAAGAATCCGACGACGACCTCCGTCGTCTGCTCACGGCCCGCGGCAATGCCGCGCGTGAGAAGATCGAGGAGGCCAGCGCTGGCGGCGCCGGCGATCACGCCGGTGACGAGCGACACCGCGAGCGTGCTCTTCGACGCGGCGAAGACGCTCCACAGGCTCCAGGCGCCGGCGCGTCGCGGCCGCGCGCGGCGATCATGCATGACGCGGCCTCCGCGCGGCGGGCGCTCTACGTGGCCTGCGGCCTCTAGAGTCGAATGTTCGAGCGTCGGCGCGATGGAGCGGCACGTCGCGATCCTGCGAAGAGCGGGCGCGCCGGCGGCGTCCCTATGCGCCACCAAGACGCATGGACGAGCGAAAGCGTGCCAGCGGGCTCACGCTGCTGGCGCGATGAGTCCAGCCGCCACGTCTTCGAGCAGGCCGCGCCGCCGCAGCGAGCGCGGCGCTGCAATCTCGAGGATCGACCACATGGCGAATATTCTGTTCTTCATCGTGCACGAAGTCGGCTCGCTCAACGCCAGCTTTCGGCTCGCCTTGGACCTGAAAGAACGGGGACACGGCGTCGCCTACGCCGGCGTCGCCGATTCGCGCGCGAGCGTGGAGGCGAACGGATTCGAGTTCATCTGCCTCTTCGAGCGCTTCTTTCCGAAAGGAAGCATTGCCGGCCTCGTCGAGCCCGAGAGGCCGTGGCGGCTTTCGGCTCGGCTCGCCAGGAACGCGATGTTCGCCCGTTTCATCGACGCGCTGGTGGCCGGGGCCGACGCCGAGGTGTTCGAGGCCTTCGAACGCGCCAAGCCCGACCTCGTCCTGCTGTCCGGGGGCCGATACGCCGAATGGCCGGCGCTGATGGTCCACTCTCTCGGCGTCCCAGCGGCCTTTCTCGGCAGCACTCTGGTTCCAAGACGCGGTTCTGGACTTCCTCCGATCAGTTCTGGCCTCATTCCGAGGCCCGACGGCTCGATATGGCAGGCGCTGAGGATTCGCGCGGCCTGGACGAGGCGAGAAATCACGCTCGCCCTGCTCGAGGGCCGACACGCCGTCCTCACTCGACGGCTCGCCGCCAAATACGGCGTCGTCGGCTACAGGCGCGACGCGGACTTTCCGATGGAGATCGCCGTCACGCTGCCCCAGATCATCCCGTTTCCCAAATGCTTCGACTTTCCCGGCTACGACGCGCCGGACCAATATTTCATCGAGCCTTCGATCAGCCTCGAGCGCAACGACGGCGGCTTCGTCTCGAGCGACATCGCGGACGACCGGCCGCTCGCCTATTGCGCGCTCGGCACCTACAAATGGCGTCCCAAGCGCGATTACCTGCGCTTCTTCCGCGCCGTGCTGGGCGCAGCGGCGGCGTCTCCGCATCGCCGCTTCGTGATCGCCCTCGGCGGACATGTCCGGCCCGAGGAGCTCGGCGAAGCGCCCGCCAACGCCCGGCTCGTCGACTATGCGCCCCAACTGCAGATGCTGCAGCACGCCGATGTGATGATCGGCCATGCGGGCGCCAACAGCGTGAAGGAATGCATTTTCTTCGGCGTGCCGTCGGTGCTGTTCCCCCTCGGCGCGGATCACCCCGGCATCGCCGCGCGAGCGCGCTATCACGGCCTCGCCGTCTGCGGGGATTTCGGGACGGTGACGAGCGCCTCGATGAAGTCCCTGATCGACGACGCGACGACGAGCCTGTTCATCAAGGCGCAGCTGCGGATCATGCGGGCGCGCTTCGCGGAAGCGGAACGCTCCGGCGCCGGCGTCGCCCTCATCGAATCGCTGCTGCCGCGAGACCGGCGCCCGAGCGGCGCAGCCGACGCCCCGCGCGCGCTGCAATTGCTCGAAGCCGACGCCTGAGGCCGTTTCACGAACTCGGCGAGGCGCGGCAGGATGACGTGACGGCGCTCGTCGGCGATTCTGCTCGTCGGCGGCGACAAGACCTGGGACGACCGCTTCTACGAGCGCACGATCCCGGTCGCCGACCGGCTCGACGACATCGACATCGAGGAACAGCGGAACGAGGGGATGATCCTATGACCGGACGCCGGCCAAGTTCAGCGATCTCAGCAGAGATTTAACGCCCGCGCGCCGGGCGCGGATCGCCGAGAAGGCGGCGGCGCTGCGGGAGCAGATGACGCTCGAGGAGCTGCGCAAATCACGCGACCTCTCGCAAGAGGAGGTCGCGGCGGCGCTCGCCGTGGGCCAGCCGGCCGTCGCGAAGCTCGAAAAGCGCGCCGACATGCGGCTGAGCAATCTGCGGCGCTATGTGGAGGCGCTCGGCGGAAGGCTCGAGATCACCGCGCATTTCGGGGAGGAGAGCGTGGTGGTGGATGTGGGGGAGGAGGCGGTGTAGGGCTATCGCGCCATGGCCGGGATTGCTGTTCGTCTCGACTGACGTAACAGACGCTTGCGACATTAACGCGGCGACTTCAGATTGGCCGGGGGAGCCGGGTTTGCATGAACGAGATTTTGAATGGAATTGCACCAACTTTTCGGACAACTAGCGAGTCAGAAGCTTGGCTGAAGGACAAGCCACACGAGTGGCGCATCGTGCTCGCCACGAGGGCGGCGATGCGGGTGCTACCTCTCGTTTCAGAGATATCACAACAGGAGATGAATGACCGAATTTCCCTCCTGCTTCTATTGTCTTCTGCGGCATTTCGCTGCGTCGCTATTGGGCGGATTGCTGCAAAATACCCTACTCGACCGTTTGATCGCGCCGCAGTCGACGCGGCCGGCTATGCAGCTCGCGTCGCGGCCTTCACCGCCCGCACTGATGAGTTTGCAGGCGCCGCCTACGCCACCGATGCCGCCGCCGACGCTGCATTCGCGGTGACTGCTGGCACCTCCTTTACTCCCGCCTTCGACGCCAACTGGAAGGCTGTGTCACGTGACGCCCATTTTCTCGCCAATGGTGGGTCGGCGAGCACACTGATAGCAGAACCGCTTTGGTTCGGCGACGCATGGCAGCCAATACCTACAAACTGGTCGCGGCTCCGATCAACCCTGCCAGAGGACCAGAATTGGAAAGTTTGGATCGACTGGTACGAGGCCGGCCTGAAGAAATCTCGCTGGAGCATGAAAAGAGAACTGATCTATGCGAGCGTCCCTCTCAATATCTGGGAGCAAGGCCATGTCGCCGCCAACACTTGGATTTACGAGGAGCTGCAGAACCTGAAGCAGAAAAAGCCGCGCCGTGAGGACCGAGCGCTCGACGATCGCGAGTTCGCCGAGCAATCTCCGGCGCCGACCAGCTTTCGCATCGTCGGCGACAAGATCGACGCGGCGCCGGAGACGGCGGCTTCCATCGACGAGACGATCGCCGCGGCCTTCTACGACGAGGCCAAGCGCAAGGCGCGCGAGTTGCGGGAGCGGCTGGAGCGCGCGCAAGCGGATAAGAGATTGCAGGCCAATCTCGCCCTGCTCGAAGCGCGGCTCGGCGCCGCGCTCGCCGATGTGAGCGTCGGGCATCTGCTGCCGTCGCTCTATTCGCTCGAGCGTGATTTCAACGTCTATAATTCGCAGGACGGCCGCAAGGAGCATTCGCTCGAGCTGATCGCCGCGCTCGGCGACGCCGCCGGCGCCGTGCGCGATTTCGTCTCGCTGTTTCCGAAGGTGCGGCTGATTGAGGCCGAGGCGCTGGCGCTGCGCATCGTTCAGCAGCCGGAGCTGCAAGAAGACATCGCCGAGCAAGGCAGGAGGGCGATCGCGGCGGCGAGCGAGTCGCCGCACGTCACGCCGGCCGCTGCGAGCGCGCTGCAGGACACGGAAAAGTCCGTGACCATTGCGCGCGACGCCGACGAGCGGGCGCGGCAATTGTCCTATCTCGTGCTCGATCTTCGCAACTTCGCGCGGGCCGGCCTTGCGCTCGTCTTAAAAGAAGCCGGCGGTCTCGCAGGAGACTGCTGGGTCGATATAAGAAAGAAGGTTCCGCCCGTCGTCGGCACGCTGACGCGGATCAGCCTCTTCGCATTTGGTCTCTCGACGCTGGTGGATCAGCTGGCGCCAGCGAAAATCAAGCTGCTGAAGGAGGTGGGCGGCGTCGCTCGCGATCTCGGAAAGGCGATCGAGGACGGCGCGCCGGCGAAGCTGAGCGAAAGGCCGAGCGCGCCCGAGAAGAGCGAAAGCGAGTCATCGCCACCGCGCGAGTCTCACCGCGCGGAAAAGACCGCTCCGCATGCGAAAAGCGGCAATCGCACGCCGCAAAGGCGCAAGCGTTGACGGCTCTCCGACTCTCGCCGCGCGTTTCCTTCTCCCGCAGGGCGCACGGCTGTCCGGGGAAAATCAGGCATAGGCGAGCTCCAGCTGCCTCGGCGATATGCGCCGCCGCGCGGCCTGATATTTGGGCGGCGGCCGTTCGAGTCTGTCGATCGGTCGCCGCTCGAACAGAAACCTGCCGGCGAGCTCCGAGAACCGCAGATGCGCGAGTTCGATATCGTGGCGGTGGGCGGCGATGCGCAGCAGCACGAAAGCGATCATCGCCGCGATCAGCTGCAGCCGCACGGCGTTCTCGTTTTCGCCGAGAAACTTGCGGATGTTGAGATGCTGCTTGATCCAGCGGAACAGCAGCTCTATGGCCCAGCGCGCCTTGTAGAGCGCGGCGATCTCGACCGCCGAACGCGTCATGTCGTTGGTGATCACGACGATCAGCTGCGGCTTGCCGTCCTTCAGCGCATCGCGTTGAATATGAAGGCGACGCAGCGGCATGGGCAGTTTCGAGTCGCCCTTGCTGGCGAGCTCGACCTCGCAATCCCTGAGCACGGTGTAGCCTTCGCCGCGCGTCTGCGGCATCTCCCGATCCGCGAGGTCGGTGAGGCGGGTGTTGCTCTTGGGGCGCGTGACGAACAAGGCTCGGGCCTCGTGAATGTCCCTCCACCATTTGAAATCATAATAGCCCTTGTCGAAGACATAGGTCGCGCCGGCCTCGATCGGCGTCTTCTTGCCGATCTCGACATCGTTGACATTGGCGGGCGTGACCTCGACGCAGAAGGGGCGGTCGACCCCGGGATCGTAGACGACGTGCATCTTCATGCCGTGGATGCGGCCGTTCGAGCGGGCGAAGTCGTGGAATTTGCTCAACGGGATAGGCGTCGAATCGATGAGGCGCAGCAGCTCGGCGCCGTCGCGGCGCGTTCTGCGGTCGAGTTCGCAGGAGAGGCGCGCGAAAAGATCGGCGAAGACGCCGACGGGCCGGCGTGCGTTGGCTTCGGCGAGGGTGGAGCGGGCGATCCTGCGGACGCCGAGGTGATAATGGGAGCCGCTGTTGGCGTTGAAGGCGGCCTCGAGGCTGCGCAGGCTCGTTTCGCCGCCGAGCTGAGCGGCGATCAGGACGACGAGATGATCCCAGCTCTTGAAGGATTTGTCGTAGGCGTCGCCCTTGTGGCGCGCGACGATTTGGCCGAACGCGCGACGATCGATCGGCTTGAGCAAGTCGACAAAAACGCTATTCTGGAAGCGCATGTCTGGTCCTTTATTTTCCAGTCTCGACAACCGGAAAATACCCCGAAACCTTCGGAAGTACCAGGCATGCGCCCGCGACTTATCGACTCATTCCCCGGACAGCCGTGCGCAGGGCGGGAGAAGGTGGCCTCGCGAAGCGAGGTCGGATGAGGGCCTCGAAGAATAGCGCGATATCGGATGGACCCTCATCCGACCCGGCTACGCCGGGCCACCTTCTCCCGCCCTGCGGGAGAAGGAATGCGCCTTTGTCTTCATGGCCGCGCGCGTCATCCCGGCAAGTGAATCGCGCCCAAATCGAACAGCACTCCCGCGACGCAGCCGCTCATCGCGGTGGCGAGCGTGCCCGACACGATCGACAAGAGGCCGAGGCGGGCGATCTCGGCGCGGCGCTCGGGCAGCATCACATTGAGCCCGCCGACCAATATGCCCATGCTGCCGAAATTGGCGAAGCCGCACATCGCGTAGGTGAGGATCAGCCGGCTCTTGGGCGACAGAGTCTCGGGCCCGACGCCGCTCATGTCGCGATAGGCGACGAATTCATTGACCACCGTCTTCGTCGCCATCAGCGCGGCGGCCGGCGCGCTCTCGCTCCAGGGCACCCCGATCAGCCAGACGACGGGGCGAAACAAAAACGCGAAGGCCCATTGCAGGCTGACCGTCTCGCCGCCGACGACGGGCAGATGCGCGAGCGCCATGTTGACGAGCGTCACCAGCGCGATCGTCGTCAGCAGCACGCTGACGACGCCGACCAGCGGGCCGACGCCGTCGGCGACGCCTTTGACGATGGCGTCGAAGGCGCCGGTCGGCGGATGCTCGACGACGAGCTGCGCGTCGCGCTTCTCGCCGGGAACCCAAGGCGTCATCACCGCGGCGACGGCGATGGCGGCCGGAGTCGCGATCACCGAGGCGACGAGAATATGGCCGAGCGCATCGGGGAGGCGAGGCGCGAGAAATCCCGCATAGATCACCATCACCGTGCCGGCGACGCCGGCCATGCCGCAGCTCATCAGCGCGAATAATTCGCCGCGCTGCATGCGCGCGAGATAGGGGCGGATCAGCAGCGGCGCCTCGATCATGCCGACGAAGATGTGCACGGCGGCGCCGAGCGCCAACGGGCCGGAGACGCCGAGGGAACGTTGCAGCACAAAGGCGAAGGCGCCGGCGATTCTCTGCAGCACGCCCCAATGGAACAGCAGCGAGGCGAGCGCCGAGATGGTCAGCACCATCGGCAGCGCCTTGAAGGCGAGAATGAAGCTCGCGCCCGCATTCTTCTCCTCGAAAGGCGGCGCGGCGCCGCCGAGATAGCCGAACACGAAGCTGGAGCCCGCGTCCGTCGCCGCCTGCAGCGCATGAGCGGCGTCATTGGCGACGAGCACGATTTTTTGCGCAGGCGGGAAGCCGATCAGGATCGCGGCGGCGGCGAATTGCAGGGCGAGCCCGCCGATCACGACGCGCCAGGGAATGCGCGCGCGATCCTCGCTCACGGCATAAGCGACGAGGAAGAAGCAGAGGAAGGCGAGCGCGGCTCGCGCGAGATCCGCCATGGCTTTCGGTATCTCCGGTTCGATGCGTCCGGAGACTAATGGCAAGAACCGCGCCGGTCACGCTGGGAGCGCGGTCTGGACCGCGAGCCTCAGAAGCTCGCTCTGGAAAGAGATCAATCCCCGAGATCGTCGGGAAGGATGGTTCGCTCGTCCACGATCGCCGTCGCGATCTGCGTGCGCGTGAGGTTGCGGGCGCCTGTGAAGTCGGCGCCTCTCAGATTGGCTCCGTCCAGCTTGGCGTCACGCATATTCGCGCCGCGGAAGTTCACGAAAGCGCAATCTGCGCCGCGAAAGTCGGCGCCTTCGAGATCGGCGTTGCTGAGATCGGTCCGCCGAATGAACGTCCCGCTCAGATCGATCTTGAACTCACGGGGCGCCGCGCTGCGAGCTGCCTGCGTCATCCTCTACGTCCTCTCCGGTCGCGCACCAGCCGGACGATCTCGCGAACATCCGGCGGGGGCTCGGCTTCTCCATAGTTTACAGCGCTTTCCCGCAGATATATAGTCAGCAGTTGCAGCACGGGACCAGACAAGTCGGAGAAATCGAGACAAATCTGCTCGAGCGTGAAGATCGCCCCCAGCCGCACCTCGAGCTTTTCGTCTCTCAGCTGCCCCACCGCCCGGTTGAAGCTCCGCGACATGGTCCCGGCGGGTCAACTCCGCCTGACGGGTCTGCGCCTCGGCCTGCCGATTGGCGACCGTCACCCGCTTCCAGCCCAGATAAACGCCGACGGCGCCGCCGAGCACGAGGCCGAGATTCCGAACGACTTCAGAAAATTGCAGCCACCATTGCATCCGAGTTCCCGCCCGCGCGCCCCTACTCCGCCGCCTCTATGTCGAACGCCCCGCGGTCGATCCCGCCGCCCACCAATATCTCGCGCTTGCCCGCGTGATTGGCCTGGCCGACGACGCCCTCCCTCTCCATCTGCTCCACCAGCGAGGCCGCCTTGTTGTAGCCGATCGACAGGCGCCGCTGGATGTAGCTGGTCGAGCATTTGCGGTCGCGCAGCACGATCGCCACCGCGCGGTCGTAGAGATCGCCCGATTCCTCCGCATCCATCGAGCCGGGCGCGGCGGCCTCGACCGCCTCCTCGGCCATCTCGTCCTCGGTGGTGATGGAATCGAGATATTGCGGCTGCCCCTGCGTCTTCAGATGCGCGACGATCTTCTCCACCTCGGCGTCGGAGACGAAAGGCCCATGCACGCGCGAGATGCGGCCGCCTCCGGCCATGTACAGCATGTCGCCCTGGCCGAGCAGCTGCTCGGCGCCCATCTCGCCGAGGATGGTGCGGCTGTCGATCTTCGAGGTGACCTGAAACGAGATGCGCGTCGGGAAATTGGCCTTGATCGTGCCGGTGATGACGTCGACCGAGGGACGCTGCGTCGCCATGATGAGATGAATGCCGGCCGCGCGCGCCATTTGCGCGAGGCGCTGGATCGCGCCTTCGATATCCTTGCCGGCGACCAGCATCAAATCCGCCATCTCGTCGACGATCACGACGATGAAGGGCAGCGGATGCAGATCCATCTCCTCATGTTCGAAGACGGCCTCGCCGGTCTCCTTGTCGAAGCCCGTCTGCACGGTGCGGGTGATGACCTCGCCCTTCGCCTGCGCCTCGACGACGCGCTGGTTGAAGCCCTCGATATTGCGCACGCCGAGCTTCGACATCTTCTTGTAGCGGTCCTCCATCTCGCGCACCGCCCATTTCAGCGCCACCACCGCCTTCTTGGGGTCGGTGACGACGGGCGTCAGCAGATGGGGAATATTGTCATAGACCGAGAGCTCGAGCATTTTCGGATCGACCATGATGAGGCGGCACTCTTCCGGCCGCATCCGATAGAGCAGCGACAGGATCATGGTGTTGATGGCGACCGATTTGCCGGAGCCGGTGGTGCCGGCGACGAGAAGATGCGGCATGCGCGCGAGATCGACGATCACCGGCTCGCCCCCGATGGTCTTGCCGAGCGCGATGGCGAGGCGATGCTTGGTCTTCTCGAAATCCTCGCAAGCGAGCAATTCGCGCAGGAACACCGTCTCGCGGCGATGGTTCGGCAATTCGATGCCGATGGCGTTGCGGCCCGAGACGACGGCGACGCGCGCGGACACCGCCGACATGGAGCGGGCGATGTCGTCGGCGAGGCCGATCACGCGCGAGGATTTGATGCCGGGCGCGGGCTCGAGCTCATAGAGCGTGACGACCGGGCCGGGGCGTACATTGATGATCTCGCCCTTGACGCCGAAATCCTCGAGCACGCCCTCGAGCAGGCGCGCGTTCTGCTCCAGCGCGTCCTGCGAGACCTTGGCGCCGACGGCCGGCTTCTTGGGCTCGCTCAGCAGCAGCAGGCCCGGCAGCTCGTAATGCGCCGCGCCCTTGCCCTCGAACAGCGACGGCTGGCGCTCGCGCAGCACGCGCTTGCCGAGCTTCAGCGGACCGGCCGGCTCCATCACCCGGGCGCTCGCCGGCGGCGGGACGTCCTCTTCCTCATAGGCGACGGGCGCCGCGGCGGGCGCAGCGCGGGTGCGGGACGGCGCCGGGGGCGCAGGCGTGAAGGCGGCGGGCGCGAAGGAGAATGTGTCGAACACCGGCTCGCGGCGGGCGCCGAGCAGGGGCGGTCCGGCCGGAATGTCGAGCGCATCCGCCGGGCGACGCGCGAACAGCCGCGCGAGCCGCATGGAGACCTGTGTCCTCACCGTCAGCGCCACATGGATCAACGCGCCGAGCGAGACGAGCGCGACGCCCGGCTCCTCGTCCGCATCCTCGTCGCTCTCTCTTTCGGGCTCGAGGTCGTCAGCCGCGACCTCCGGCCGCGATTCGAAGCCGAAGCCGGCGGCGCCGGTGAGCGCGATGATGGCGAGGCCGCAGGCGAGCGCGGCGACCAGCGCCATGATCGCGGTCGATTCGCCGGCGATGCGCCGGGGCAGAGACAGAATCGCGTCGCCGAGGACGCCGCCGAGCCCTGTGGGCAGCGGCCAGCGATCGGTGACCGGCAGGAAGGAGGCCACCGCCGCCGCCGCGCCGGCTCCGACGATCCACAGGCCGATTCGCAACAAAGGGCGGTGGACCATGCGTTGGGTCAGCAGCCGCGCGCCGAGCAGAGCCAGCGGCAGAATGGCGGCGATGGTGGCGACGCCGAGCATCTGCATCGAGATATCGGCGACGATCGCCCCGCCGGAGCCGAGCAGATTGCGCACCTTGCCGCTCGTCGCATGGTTGAGCGAGGGATCGCGCGCCGACCAGGAGACGAGCGCCAAAGCGGCCGCCAGCGAGCCGGCGAGCAGAGCGGCGCCGGCGAGCTCGGCCGACCGCCGCGCGACGAACTCGCGGACGGGCTCAGGAACTCGGCGAAGAGCGTTGCTGCGCGGCATGAGGAGAGGCCCGATGGTCTTATGCGAAAACGACAGCGAGGCGGCCTGCGACCCGAGCCTCCGCCGGATGTCGATTCCGAGCCTAGGAAAGCGGGGTTAAGGGGCGATTAACCCTCGCCGGCCCGGGCCGCGCCGCTGCTGCGGCGCCGTCCAAAAACTCCCTGCGGGGGACGCCCCGTTAGCCTTGACGCGCAACGACCCGCCTTCGCCTCTTCCTGCAGCGCCGTCGAGCGCTTAAGCTCCTATATGCGATATATCGCCCTCGGCGCGGCCGTTCCGCGCCCGACGGTCCGGTTCTTGTATGGAGCGGCGCGACTTGGAGTGCGCTGCACAATGGCGCCTCGGAAAGCGATGCGATGACCAAATGGGTCTATCATTTCGGTGCGGGAGCCGCGGACGGCTCGGCCGCCCTGCGCGACCTTCTCGGCGGCAAGGGCGCCAATCTCGCCGAAATGGCCGCTCTCGGCCTGCCGGTGCCGCCCGGCTTCACCATCACCACCGAGGTTTGCACGCATTTCTACGCGAACGGCAAGACCTATCCCGCTGATCTCGAAGCGGAGGTCGAAGCGGCGCTGACCCGGCTCGGCGAGATCGCCGGCCACGCCTTCGGCGAGACGAACTGGCCGCTGCTGGTCTCGGTGCGCTCGGGCGCGCGCGCCTCCATGCCCGGCATGATGGACACGGTGCTGAACCTCGGACTCAACGACGAGACCGTCGAGGCCCTGGCGAAGATCGCCCGCAACGAGCGCTTCGCCTATGATTCCTATCGCCGCTTCATCGAGATGTACTCGACCGTCGTGCTCGGCCTCGAGCATCACGAGTTCGAGGACGCGCTCGAGGCTTACAAGGCGGCCCGGGGCCAGACGCTCGACACGGAGCTCACCGCCGAGGATTGGCGCAAGGTGGCCGCTCTGTTCAAGGAGATTGTCGAGAAAGCGACCTCCCGCCCCTTCCCGCAGGACGCGCGGCAGCAATTATGGGGCGCGATCGGCGCGGTGTTCTCGTCCTGGATGAATGCTCGCGCGATCATCTACCGGCAGCTGCACAATATTCCGGAGAATTGGGGCACGGCGGTCACTGTCCAGGCCATGGTGTTCGGCAATATGGACGATCAGTCGGCGACCGGCGTCGCCTTCACCCGCAATCCCTCGACCGGCGCGCGCGAACTCTATGGCGAGTTCCTGATCAATGCGCAGGGAGAGGATGTGGTCGCCGGCATTCGCACGCCGCAGTCGATCACCGAGGCGGCGCGCCGCGCCGGCGGGTCGGAGCGGCCGTCGATGGAGGCGGCCCTGCCGCAGATATTCGCCGAGTTCCGCGCCATCGCGCAGCGGCTGGAGACGCATTACCGCGACATGCAGGATATGGAGTTCACGGTCGAGCGCGGCCGGCTGTGGATGCTGCAGACCCGCGCCGGCAAGCGCACCGGGCCGGCGGCGCTGAAAATCGCCGTCGACCTGGCGACCGAGGGGCTGATCTCGCGCGAGGAAGCGATTTTGCGCATCGATCCGCTGTCGCTCGACCAATTGCTGCATCCGACCATCGACCCCGACGCCAAGCCGGCGATTCTCGCGAGCGGACTGCCCGCCTCCCCCGGCGCCGCGGCTGGTGAGATCGTGTTCGACGCCGCCGAGGCGGAGAAGCTCGCCGCCGCCGGGCGCAAGGTGATTCTCGTGCGCGTCGAGACGAGCCCGGAGGACATCGGCGGAATGCACGCCGCCGAGGGCATTCTGACGACGCGCGGCGGCATGACCTCGCATGCGGCGGTCGTCGCGCGCGGCATGGGCAAGCCCTGCGTCTGCGGCGTCGGCGCGATCCGCGTCAATTACGAGGAGCAGAGCTTCTCGGTCGCCGGCCGGCGCTTCTCCAAGGGCGATCTCATCACCATCGACGGCTCGGCCGGCCGTGTGATCGCCGGCGCCGTGACGATGCGCCAGCCCGAGCTCACCGGCGAGTTCGCGGTGCTGATGGGCTGGGCCGACAAGGCGCGGCGCATGCGCGTGCGCGCCAACGCCGAGACCGCGGCGGACACCCGCGCTGCGAGACGATTCGGCGCCGAAGGCGTCGGCCTCGCCCGCACCGAGCATATGTTCTTCGAGGGCGAGCGCATCGTCGCGGTGCGCGAGATGATCCTCGCCGACGATGCGGCGGGACGGCGCGCCGCCCTCGCCAAGCTGCTGCCGATGCAGCGCGCCGATTTCCAGGAATTGTTCGAGATCATGTCCGGCCTCCCGGTCACGATCCGCCTGCTCGATCCGCCGCTGCACGAGTTCCTGCCCCATTCGGACACCGAGATCGCCGAGGTCGCCCGCGCCATGGGCGCCGACCCGGCCAAGCTGCGCCAGCGCGCGCGCGAGCTCTCGGAGTTCAATCCGATGCTCGGCTTTCGCGGCGTGCGCCTCGCCGTCGCCTTCCCCGAGATCGTCGAGATGCAGGCGCGCGCCATTCTCGAGGCGGCCATCGCCGCCGCGGCCGTGACCGGCGTCGCCGCCACGGTCGAGATCATGGTTCCGCTCGTCTTCGGCCGGCCCGAGCTCGATTTCGTGCGCGCGCAAGTGGCGGCGACAGCCGCAGCAGTGACCGAGGAGACCGGCCTCACGCCCTCCTACAAAGTCGGCACGATGATCGAATTGCCGCGCGCCTGCCTGCGCGCCGGCGAGATCGCGCAGACGGCGGAGTTCTTCTCCTTCGGCACCAATGATCTGACGCAGACCGCGCTCGGCGTCTCGCGCGACGACGCCGGCGCCTTTCTCGGCGTCTATTCCCAAAAGGGCATTCTCCCCGCCGATCCTTTCGTGACCATCGATCAGGAGGGCGTCGGCGAATTGGTGCGCCTCGCCGCGACGCGCGCCCGCGCCGAACGGCCGGGCATCAAGCTCGGCATTTGCGGCGAGCATGGCGGCGATCCGGCCTCGATCGCCTTCTTCGAGAGCGTCGGCCTCGACTATATCTCCTGCTCGCCCTTCCGCGTGCCGATCGCCCGCCTCGCCGCGGCGCAGGCGGCGCTGGGGAAGACGGCGACGAGCACGGCTTGACGCGAAAAAACGAGCGCGACCGACAGCCGCGCTCGCTCGCATTTTTTTCTGCGCCCTACTTCGGCAGCGCCGCCGCGCAGGCCGGGGATAGCTCGCTCGAATGGCTGCGCAGGCAGGCGAGAATGCGGCCGCCGCCCGGCATGACGCCATTGCACAATTGCTGATAATCGTCGCGACAGGCTTTCTTCAGCGCCTCCTTCAAATCGGCGCGCTGGTCCTGCGCGCTCGCAAGGGGCGCATAGGCGGCGGCGAAGAGCGTTGCGATCAGGATGGTTCTACGGATCATCTTCTCAACTCCGATCATGCGATCAAATCGCGAAGCGGCGGTCATGGACGGACTCGGATGCAGGGCGGGCGGCGCCCGGCGGCGCGAAGAGCGCCGCGAGAACGCCGCGCCAGTCGCGCGCGGCGCGGGCGTCGGCGAGCATCGCCGGCCATTCTCCGAAGGCGATGCGCAGCGGATTATAGCTCGGCCGCGCGCCGACGAGCCCATATCGCATCGCCTCGCGCCGCGGGGCCTCGGCGAAAGTGCCGAACAGGCGATCGAACAGGATCAGCACGCCGCCGAAATTCTTGTCGAGGCAAGAATCGTTGGAGGCGTGATGAACGCGGTGATGCGCCGGCGTGTTCAGCACATGCTCGAGAAAGCCGAGCCGAGGGCCGAGCTCGGTATGAATGAAGAACTGATAGAGGAGGTTCAAGGTCAGCATTCCGACGATCGCGACCGGATGAAAGCCGATAAAGGCGAGCGGCAGAAAGAAGACAAAACCGCCCGAGACGCCGCCTGTCCAGCCGAGGCGCACCGCCGCGGTGTAATTGAGCCGGGTGGACGAATGATGGACGCAATGCGTCGCCCATAGCCAGCGCACGCGATGCGACGCACGATGATGCCAATAATAGAAGAACTCGACGCCGACGAAGAGCGCGACGAGCGCGAGCGCGCTCATCTGATCGAAGTCGAGCAGCCTGTGCTCATAGGCGAAGGCGAAGGGCCAGACGACGGCGAAGCCTTCGACGCCGCGCAGCAGTATGCGGCCGAACGCGACGCCGAGCGAGGCGGCGCTCTCGCGCAGATCGTGCTCATCGCGACGAGCATGGCGTGAGAACAGATATTCGAGCGTCATGAAGCCGATGGCCGCGGCGAGAATGATCATGCGCATTCGCAGATCGAGGGATGAGCTTTCGAGACTGAGCATAATGGGGCCTCGTGGAAGAGAATGAAGGGCGACGTCTCGCCGCGCTCGCTCGGGGCGTCCGTTCAACGGTAGACAGAGCGGGAATAGCCATAGGCGTAGCCGTGCGGGCCAACGCCGCGTCCCGAGACATTGCAGGCGCCGCCGCCGCAGGAGGCGGAGCCGGAGCGGCTCCATGCTGCTCCATGTGGACCGCGCACGCTGCGCGACCAGGAGCAGCCGCCACCCCCGCAGCTCATGGTTCGTCCGTAGGAGGCGCCGCGAGGGCCATGGGCGGAAACGGACCTCGTCCATGCCGCCGCATCGGAATCTGCGGCGAGGGAAAGAACGGCGGCGAGCGCCGATGCAACGACAAATCTCGGCATTTATCGAACTCCTCGTTTCACGCCATCGGCGCCGCTTCGCGTCGAAGGCCCGAGGAGAGTCGGCCGGCGATGTCGCGCGCCGATCACCAGGGAAAAGCATTTTGTCGTGATTTGTCGCCCATTTGTAACGATGCGTAACAGTCACGCCGCGCGTCTTGCTTCGCAACGGCGCAAGATCGACAGTGTCGCCATGAACGCTCCTGCGGCGAGGCTCCTCATGGTGGAGGACGATCCGGAAATCGGCCGGCTCGTCGGCGATTTTCTGCGGCGCGAGGGCTTCGAGCTCATCGTTGCGCCCGACGCCGCGGCGATGGATGCCGAGCTTTCGCGCGCGCGGCCCGATCTCGTGATCCTCGATCTGATGCTGCCCGGCGAGGACGGACTCTCCATCTGCCGGCGCCTGCGCGCCCGCGACACAATTCCGATCCTGATGCTGACGGCGAAGAGCGACGAGATCGACCGTGTCGTCGGGCTCGAAATGGGCGCCGACGATTATTTGACGAAGCCTTTCGGGCCACGCGAGTTGCTCGCCCGCGTGCGCGCGCTGCTGCGGCGTGCGCACGCCGCGCCGACCCGGCCGGCGAGTCGGCGCCTCGCCTTCGATCGCTTCATTCTCGATCTCGACGCGCGCGATTGCGAAACCATCGAGCCGCAGCGGAGCGAGATTGCGCTCACCAGCGCCGAATTCGATCTCCTCGCCTGTTTCGCGCAGCATCCACGCCGCGTGCTGACGCGCGACCAATTGCTCGACTGGACGCATGGGCGCGCCGCCGATCCGTTCGACCGCTCGATCGACATGCTGGTCTCGCGGCTGCGCAGAAAGCTCGACGCCGCCGGCGCGAGCGGCGATCTCATCGCAACCGTGCGCAACGGCGGCTATCTGCTCAGAGCCGAGGTCAGGAGAATCTGATGACGTCCCGCTTCACCATCGCCGCGCGCATCACGCTCATCGTCGTCATGAGCCTCGTGGCGGCGTGGATCGTCGGCATCGCCGTCTTCTATCGCTTCACCGCCGCGCAGAGCGCACGCGCACGACCCTCGGCCGAGCGCGTCGCCGCCGTCGTCGACCTCGTCGAGCGTGCGCCGCCGGCCGAGCGCGCGCTGGCGCTGCGGGCGATCGCCTCGCCGCAATTTTCGGCGCAGCTGCTCGCGGGCGAGTCGGCGCGCGCTCTGCCGGCCGATCCGCGCGTCGCCGAATTCATTCGCCGCGATTACGCAGCCGCGCTCGGCGATCGCTCGCTCGATCTCGTCTGGCGGCCGACGACGCCGCTCGGGCGCTTCGCCCCTCGCCTCGCTGGCGCGCTCACCAATGCGCTCGAATTTCGCATCGCCTTGCGCAGCGGCGAGACATTGCTCATCGACACGCGCGGCGCGCTGGTTCTCGCGCGCACCGGCCTGCCGATCGGACTCGGCGCCGGGCTGTTCGGCACTCTGGTGGCGCTCGGCGCGCTGATCGTGACGTATCGCGAGACCAAGCCGCTGGCGCGTCTCGCCGCCGCAGTCGATGCGATAGATCTTTCGGGGTCGCCGGCGCCGCTGCCGCAACCGCGCGGCAGGGCGCCCGAGGCGCGCGCGCTCATCGCCGCTTTCGAGCGGCTGCAGGCGCGGCTTTCCGCCCTGCTGCGGGCCCGGCTCGCGCTCGTCGGCGGCATATCGCATGATGTGCGCACTTTCGCCACGCGGCTGCGCCTGCGAGTCGAGCAGATCGCCGACGAGACCGAGCGTCGCCGCGCCATCGGCGACATAGAGGACATGATTCGCCTGCTCGACGACGCGCTGCTGTCGAGCCGCGCCGGCGCAGGCGAATTGACGCACGAAATGGTCGACATCGCGGCGCTCGTCGAAACGGAGATCGCGGACCGCCGCGAGCAGGACGCCGCCGTCGATCTTCGCGGCGCGCTTCCGGCGAGCGCGCCGATCGTGCTCGGGGACCGGCTGGCGCTTCGCCGCATCCTCGCCAACCTCGTCGACAATGCGCTGAAATACGGCCATGTCGCGCATGTCTCGCTGACGCCTCGCGCCGATGCGATCGAGATCGTGGTCGAGGACGAAGGGCCGGGAATACCGGAACCTCAGCGTGAGCTGATGCTGGAGCCGTTCAGCCGGCTCGAGGCCTCGCGCAGCCGCGGCGCCGGCGGCGCGGGGCTCGGCCTTTCGATCGTGCGCGCTGTGGCCGAGGCGCATGGCGGCGCGGTGGCGATCGGGCGCTCGGCGACGGGCGGCGGCCGCATCACGGTCGCGCTGCCCTTGTTCCAGATTTGACGAGCGAAATCCGGCCGCATGTTTCCCGTCTCTCGTCGGCGCCGGCCCCGTCGTTCCCGCTCTGGACAAACGCCCCTCCCCGCCCGCACATTGGCGTGATGCGACAAGCGCTCCATCATTTCCGCGTCGAGACGCGCGGCAAGGGCTTCTACGACGTCACGCGCTCCGTCTCGGCCTTTGCGCGCGAGCAGCGATTGACCACCGGCCTCCTCACCCTGTTCTGCCGGCACACCTCCGCCTCGCTGGTCATTCAGGAGAACGCCGACCCCGCCGTGCTGCGCGATCTAGAACGCGCCTTCTCCGGGTTGGCGCCGGAGGGAGAAGGGCTCTATGAGCACGACAGCGAAGGCGCCGACGACATGCCCGCCCATATTCGCGCCGCGCTGACGCAGACGCAGATCTCCATTCCGCTCTCCGGCGGCGCGCTCGCCCTCGGAACCTGGCAGGGCGTCTATCTCTTCGAGCACAGGCGCGGCGCGCACGTCCGCGAGATCGTCGCCCATCTCCTCGGCGAATGATCCATTCTGAGACGCGAATCGCGCAAGCCCTGTAACGGAGCCGCAAGCCTAACAAGCGATAGTTTCAGCGTCGAGCGTATCGGCGAGCGCTGTGGCTTTTGCGCCACGGAGCCACGCGGGAGTCTGCGTATGAGGCGTCGGTCGGGAGTGAGCTGGGCCATCGGCGTGATCGCGCCCTGGTGGCTGGGAACGGGTCTGCTGGTGTCCTTCACCGCCGACGCCGGCCAGCGGCCCGCGGATGGCTGGAGCCTCTCGCCCTTCGCCGCCCGCTCGTCCGCGCGCTCGCGCGTTCATATTGCGCGGCTCGAGATCGGCGCCCCCGACGATCTCGCCGAGCCGCCCGACGAGCGCGAGCCGCATGTCGTGCTCAAGCAGAATGTCCAGCGCTTTCCCGCGGTCAATCGCGCGCATAAGGGCGATCCGCTGATCGCGCTGCGGCCGAGCTTCGATTCGTGGAATGCGGACGGAGTCGAGACGGTGGCCTTGGCGCCCGGCGCCGATGGCGAATCGACGGTCGCCGCCTTCTCGCCCGGCGAAGACGGGCTCGGCGCCGACGACCCCGGCGCTCCGACCACGCAGCGCGGAGCCGGCCAGGCGTCGCCGCGGCAGCGCGGCTCGGCGACGACGCAGCGCGTCGTCTCCAACGAGGCCACCAAGGAGCGCGCCGCCCATGGCGCGACGCCGCAGACGCCGCGCGCCGCCGCGCTCGTTTCATCGACGCCGGCGCGGCGCGACGCTCTGCCGATCGAGGTCGCCTCCTTCTCGCATGCGACGCTCACGCCCGCGACGCCGGCGCGCCCGGATTACGCGGCGCTCATCGACCCCGCCAAGCTCGAGCGCGAGAAGCGTTGCCTCGCCGAGGCGGTCTATTTCGAGGCGCGCAGCGAGCCCGAAGCGGGACAGGCGGCGGTCGCGCAAGTGGTGCTGAACCGTGTTTCCTCGGGCCTCTATCCTGCGAGCGTCTGCGGCGTCGTCTATCAGAACCGCACCCATTACAAGGCCTGCCAATTCTCCTTCGCCTGCGAAGGCCGCAGGCTGCGCATCAATGAGCCGGAAGCCTGGGCGAGCGCGACACGCATCGCCGACGAGGTCATGACCGGCGAGACCTATCTCTCCGACGTCGGCCGCTCGACGCATTACCACGCCAATTATGTGAAGCCGCGCTGGGCGAAAGCGTTGAAGCGAACGGATCGGATCGGCAATCATATCTTCTATCGACTGCGCCCGGGACAGACGTGAGGCGCGCGCGCAACGGCCGTCTCTCAGAGCGCTATCTGATCCAATTGGATCAGATAGAGCGCATTCTGATCGATCGAACGATTCCGTTCGATCGGAAAGCGCTCTAGAGATTGCGGAACGCCTCCCGGCCCACGGTCGTTGACCGACAAAGCGCCGAGGCCGCCATGGTCAAAATCGAGCTGGAACGAAGAAACGCGGAAATCGTCCTCGAGATTCTCGAATACCGCCTCGAAACCATCCATGAGCTCGAGGGGCGGGACGGCGCGAGCCTGAATATGCATCTGCAACGCGAGAAAGACGCCATTGTCCCCACCATCGTGGCGATCGAGGCCAGCCTGAAAGCGGCCCCCCACCAATAGCTCCCTCGCCCCCTCCGGCTTTCGCCTTGGAACGCCCTAGATAAGAGGAAGGCGTTCCGCCCGAGGGAGGTTCTCATGCCGTCCGAAAATGACAGCGGCGATGTCCGCGAGGCCGTCGGCGTGTTCGACACGGCCGACGCGCTGCAGGCCGCGATCGACGAATTGCAGACATCGGGATTCGATCGCGCCGACATCAGCCTGATGACCAGCGAGCATGTCGTCGAGGAGAAGCTCGGCCACCGCTACAAGAAAGTCTCGGAGATGGAGGACGACGCCAATGTCCCGCGCACTTTCTATGTCGCGCCCGAATCCATCGGCGAGGCGCAGGGCGCGCTGGTCGGGGGGCTGTTCTATGTCGGCGCGGTCGGAGCGGCAGGGCTGATCCTCGCGTCCGGCGGCACGATGGCCGCTGCGATCCTCGCCGCGACCGCCGCGGGCGGAGCGGGCGGCGTCATCGGCGCTGTGCTCGGCAAGCTGATCGGCGATCGTCATGCGCAGACGCTGCAGGAGCAGCTCGACCGCGGCGGATTGCTGCTCTGGGTGCGCGCCTGGGACGAGGATCACGAGAAGCGGGCGCTCGACATCATGACCCGGCACTCGGGCCATGACGTCCATGTGCATGGCTCGCCGGCTGGGTGACGCGGCTCAGGTCGACTCGCGCCGCTTTTCCGTATGCGATGTCCACCAGAGCGACGCGCCGACGAAGCCGGCGAAGACCACGCCGATCACCAGCACCGTCATCATCAGCGCCGATTGCTGAATCCAGGCGACCACCGGGACGGCCACCGCCAGAACGACGCCGACGACGCAGATCTGCCAGGCTTCGGCATGAATGCCGGCGAGCACGGTGGCGAGCGCCAGAATCGCCATCAGAGTGAGGCCGGCGGCGTTGGTGTTCATCACGTCGCGCACCTGCGGCAGATAGACGACATACATCGTCAGCAGGACCGCGAACCAATGCGCCGCCTGGCTCCAAACCAGCCGCACGCGCTCCTCGCGCGAGTTGGCGTGGCGCCATCCCGCATAAATGCAGGTGATGCAATAGACCGGGGCCAGCGCTTCCCAATAGAGCGGCGTCAGCTCGCCTGTGAAGGTGGCGACGCCGATGCCGAGGAAGGCCGCCGTCAACATGATGATATAAGGCAGATCGATCTTCAGCACCCGCAGGAACAGAACCGGCGGCGGCTGCGTTACGACCTCCTCGATCTCCTCCTCGACCTTCTCGATCCAGCTCTCTTCCGGCGCCGGCTCCAACGCATCCTGCGGATGCTTGTCCCCATCCTGCGGCGGCTTCGCGGGCACGCCGTCGTGCGGGATCGGCGGGCGGTCATTGCTCATGGGTGGCTCTCCCTCTCGCAGGGCCGGCGGCGACGGCTCCGACAACGGCCGCGAGACTCGGTCGATAGGGCGCAGACCATGCCCAAAGGCGCGGCGAACGTCAATTTTTCGTCGCCGCCCTTCGCCCTCACTGCATTCCCACCATGGCCATGACGCCTTTCACATTGGTCACATTGTCGCGAATCATGTTGTCGCCGGCGCTCTCCAACATCGGCGTCGCGCCGAAGCGAACGACCCTGGTCTTATTCTCGGCGACGAAGGAATGGGAAAGAACGATCTTGCTGTTCGCCCCAGCGGAAATACTGGTCTCGCTGTTGGCCGCCGATCTGTCGGCGATGGACACGTGATTGCTCCACCGACCTCGACGCCCACCCATTTCGCATTGCTGATCGAGACCCGATCGATTCGTCCATCGGCGGGCGACGCCGAAACGCCGGCCCAGCCGGAATCGGACATGATCGCGCCGCCCGCATCAGCCGAGCGACACAGCCCATTCACATTTCTGTTGGAAGAGTGGCTCCCCGAGCAGGACTCGAACCTGCGACCCAGCGATTAACAGTCGCTTGCTCTACCGGCTGAGCTATCGGGGAACGGTGGCCGCGATATAGCCGCTCGGCGTCGCCTTGCCAAGCCCTCATCGACAGGCATCGCGACTTCTCTTCGGCGCATTCGGCGCCGCCGGGCCGTCTGTCGCGCGGCCGTCTTGACAATGCGGCGCGCCTTCGTATGGTGCGCGCAATTCGCCGCCGGGTTCGGGTTGAATCGGGACCGGAGCGACCAGTCCCCTCGACATGCAGGACCGAACCCGATGGCAAAATCCGCCATGATCAAGATCAAGCTCCTGTCGACCGCCGACACGGGCACGTTCTACGTCACCAAGAAGAATGCGCGCACCAAGACCGAGAAGCTCGTGTTCAAGAAATACGACCCGGTCGTGCGCAAGCATGTCGAGTTCAAGGAAACCAAGATCAAGTGACGCATCCGTAGCGGTGTTGCGAAACGCCCCCGAAGCCCTGTGGCTTGCGGGGGCGTTTCGCGTCATGGCACTGCAAAGCGCGACTTGCCCGATCGTCGCCTCCCGGCGTCAAGGCGCAAAGAAACGCGCCTTTGGAGCCTCGCTGTCGAGACAATGCGGGAGCGTCGCGAAGGGAAGTCGTCGAGAATCCGACCAGCGGCTCTGCATTGCTTCGTCGCGTCGCTCCTCCAACGACGGCCGCGTGTCGAGCGAAGCAATCCAGAGCCGCGGACCGTTCGCTGAACGTTTTCCTCACCGCAAAAGCGGCGCATAGCGAAGGGAACCGTCGCGCAGCCGATCACGGCGAGCGCTTCGGCGACACCGAGCCAACGTGAAGGCTCGCTCCGCCCAGTGGCGGAACTTTTCATCTCGGGTGGAACGTCTCCCTCTCTAGAGCGACTGCTTCGCTCTTCCAGCCTTCGTTCGGGAGAGAAACGAAGGCGGCCGACTGACGCTGGCTTTAAGGAGGCCACTCCAACCAACGCCAGCCGGCCAACCCCACGGACCCAGGAGATGCGGCGGACCTGAGCACTCCGCAGGGTATTCGAAGTTGTTTGCCGATACGCATCGAACGCACTGTCACGCCACGGGCTTTTATTCTTCTCGACCGCTGACGCCGCCAGACGCGCACCTCGTTTTGGCAGAGATGAGGTTAGCTCAGCCGCATAAAAATGCAACCTTCCAGCAAGATTTTCTACAAAATTCCACACGCCGACATAAAATCAGTCACTTGCGGAGAGGGTCCGACGGCTTCGACGAGGCGCGGCGGCCGAGCGCGGGCGTCGCCGCTGCGTCGCGCCGCAGATTCGCCCTTTGCTCGCACTGGCGCTTTGTGGCAAATCGGCCGGGCCGGAGCCGCGACAACGACGACCGCCGGCAAAAAAAGCAGCGCTGCGAGGGCGCGGGAGGAAAGTTCGATGACGATGAGAGTCCTTCTCTTGGCGGTCACGGCGGCTGCGACGATCGCGCTCGGCGGTTGCAGCGGCGGTCGGGAGCCCGGCGACGCCGTCGGCGCCAAGGTGCTGCGCAATCTTCTCTCCAAGCAGGATGTCGGCGCCAAGCTGATCGCGTTCAAGAAGGTCGACGGACGCGACGTCAAGACGCCGAGCGCCGAGGCCTATGAGCTCTGGTACGAGGCGGAGGTGCAATTCCCCGAGGACTACGAGGCGCATTGCGCCGATGAGAAGCTGCGCGGCCGCTGCGCCTATCTCGGCCTCGCCCAGGATCAGAGCTTCAAGAAGGGCGAGGTGCTGAAGAGCGAGGGCACGCTGCATTTCGTTCGCTCCGACAAGGGCTGGGTCGGCGAGGATCAGAACGCCTATTGACGCCGTGCGCGACGAGCGCTCCAGCGAAGGCCGGCTTCGGCCTTCGCTCGATGTGGAGATGCGTTGGATGACGAATAAGCCGAAAATCGCCTATCAGGGGGAACCCGGCGCCAATTCCGACATCGCCTGCCGCGACGCCTATCCGCAGCTCGAGCCTTTGCCCTGCGCCAGCTTCGAGGACGCCTTCGCCGCCGTCACCGACGGCGTCGCCGCGTTCGGCATGATTCCGATCGAGAATTCGATCGCTGGCCGCGTGGCCGACATCCATCATTTCCTGCCCAATTCCGGCCTGCACATCATCGGCGAATATTTTTTGCCGATTCATTTTCAGCTGATGGCGCCGCGCGGCGCGACCCGTGAGAGCCTGCGCAGCGTCTACAGCCATGTGCATGCGCTCGGCCAGTGCCGCCGCGCCATCCGCGAGCTCGGCCTCGCCGCCCACACCGCCGGCGACACCGCCGGCGCCGCGCGCGAGATCGCCGAGTGGAACGACGCGAGCAAGGCGGCGCTGGCGCCGCGCCTCGCCGCCGACATCTACGGCCTCGACATCATCGCCGAGAATGTCGAGGACGCGGCGCACAACACCACGCGATTCGTGGTTTTGTCGAAGACGCCGCAATGGCCGGCGCCGAACAACGGCCCGACCATGACGAGCTTCGTGTTCCGCGTGCGCAATGTGCCGGCGGCGCTCTACAAGGCGCTCGGCGGCTTCGCCACCAATGGCGTCAACATGACGAAGCTCGAGAGCTATATGGTCGACGGCGAGTTCGCGGCGACGCGCTTCCTCGCCGATGTCGACGGCCATCCCGACGAGCCGGCGCTCGCCCGCGCGCTCGAGGAGCTGCGCTTCTTCTCCAAGGAGCTCGAGATCATCGGCGTCTATCCCGCACATCGCTTCCGGCTGGAGATGAAGCGGCCGTTCGAACACGGCGATTGATTCGGCGGCAGGGATCGATCGAACGAATCCGTTCGATCGGAAATTTTTCGAGCACAGATATTCTGATATGCGCCAACGGAAGCCGGCTCGTCATTGCGAACGCAGCGAAGCAATCTAGAGCCGTGCCCCTCGTCGCTGCGGTCCTCGCGATGGCGACCGCCCTATCGTTGTGCTTGTTTGTGACGCAGGAGTCCTAACCGACCCGCCCCGGCGTCACCCGCAATAGATCGGCGCGGCCAGTGAGCGAATCGAAGACGCGCGGGTCGGCGCCCGTCATCCACACCTGTCCGCCGATGCGCGCCAGCGCCTCGAACAGAGCCTCGCGGCGCAATGCGTCGAAATGGGCGGCGATCTCGTCCAGCAACAGCAGCGGCGCCGTCCCGGTCGTCGCCGCGACGAGGCGCGCATGCGCGAGCACCAAGCCGGTCAGCAGCGCCTTCTGCTCGCCCGTGGAGCAGGCGCGAGCCGCCTCGTCCTTGGGACCGTGGCGCACGAGAAGATCGCTCGCCTGCGGCCCGCTCAGCGTGCGGCCGGCGGCGGCGTCGCGGCGGCGCATGGCCGCTAGCACGGAGCGGTAATGATCCTCGACGCGCAGCGCCGGCTCCTCGCCGACTAAGCGCTCAAGCTCGCCGTCGATCGACAGCTCGGCGAAGGGAAAGGGCGAGGCGTCGTCGCGCTCGGCCGCGATCAGAGCGCGCAGGCGCTCCACCGTGTCGCGCCGCGCCGCGGCGACGGCGACGGCGAGCGCCGCGATCTCGCGCTCCGCCGCCGTGAGCCAGCGGCTGTCCGCCTGCTCCTCAGCGAGCAGGCGATTGCGGTTGCGCAAGGCCCGCTCGAGGCGCGCCGCGCGCGCGCCATGCTCGGCGTCGACGCTCATCGTCAGCCGATCGAGGAAACGGCGCCGATCGCCCGCCGATCCGGCGAAGAGTCCGTCCATCGCCGGCGTCAGCCATAGCGGCCGCAGATGATCGGCGAAAGCGCGCGCGGAGGAGACCGGAACGCGATCGATGCGGAAGCGGCGCGCGGGAGTCTCGCCGGGCGCGCCGATCTCGAAGCCGTGCCCGAGCTGCATGAGACGGTCGTCGCTGTCGAGATCGATCGAGACTGCGAAGCCCCCCGCCCCCTGGCGCCGCGCGCATTCGGCGATCTCGGCGCCGCGCAGCCCGCGGCCGGGAGAAAACAGCGACAGAGCCTCGAGGATGTTGGTCTTGCCGGCGCCGTTCTCGCCGGTCAGCGCGACGAGCGGCGACAGGATCGCGATATCGAGCGCGGCGTAGGAACGGAAATCGGCGAGCCGCAGCCGGCGCACGCGTGGGGCGAGGGGCGGATCGGCGCTGATCATCGAGCCTGCAATATCACGTCGGCGACCCGAGCCGGACGATAGGTGCAAAAAAACCGCCGCCGGACGGGTGGCGTCCAGCGGCGGCCGATTCGCTTCCGCTATGCGGACGTCAGATCCTTACTGAACCTGCAGAACCTTGTCGCCATAAGCGACGCAATCGCACTTCTGGAAGCAAGCGGCGGAGTCCGCCTTGAGCTTCGCCATGTTGGAGCTGTAGTGCTGCTTGCCGCTGATCCAGCCGTCCTCGCACTTCTCCGAGCACTTCGCCTGCTTGTCCACATCCACGTCGGCCTTCTTGGGGTCGCATTCCGCGAAAGCGGCGCCGGAAGCCCCGACGAACAGAGCGGCGGCGGCGATAAGGGCGTAGAATTTCATCTCTGTCTTCCCTCTTCTTCTCTTGACTTCATTCTTGCTTTTCGACGCCGGCGTTCCACCCTTGTCAGCGTGACCTCGGCGTCGTCGATCCTCTAGAAATCCTTCGCTTCTGGCAAGCGCGGCGGAGCGGCGTCGGACCTTGGGTCTTGCGCCGTGCGCCGAACGGACAGCCAAATCGTTCTCGTGCGAGGCCTCGCGCCGGTCGCGGTCGTCGGGCTCGACGCACGAACAGTCGGGACCCGCCGAGTGCGAAAGCCGAAGCCGTGTTTCCACGAAAGCCGCAGCCGCCGTCGCCGGGACGCGAATTCTTCCTTCCCTCTTCTCTTCGGGGGTTCGACCCTTCTTCTTGTTCTCGGGCGCGTTGCCCCGTGGGGCAAATAGGCCGTTCTCTACGGAGCTGTCAACAATAGACGACAGTTTCGTTACGCGCGTCTCGCGAGCGGCTCGAAGTCCTGCAATGCAACGCGCTGTCGAGGCCGACGATCAGAAGGGAATGTCGTCGTCCAGCTGATCGGAGAGGCGGCCGCCGCCGGCCGGAGCGGGCGCGGGCGCGCGGTCGCCGGACGAGCGCTCCATCGGCGAGGAGCGTCCGAAACTGGAGCCGCCGCCGCTGCTCGATCCATAGCCCCCGCCGCCGCCTTCATAATCACCGGCGCCGGCGCCGCCGCCGCGACTGTCGAGCAGCGCCAGCTCGCCGCGGAAGCGCTGCAGAACGACATCGGTCGCGCGGCGCTGAATCCCATCCTTGTCCTGATATTCGCGCGTCTGCAGCTGGCCCTCGAGATAGATCTTGGAGCCCTTGCGGCAGTACTGCTCGGCGATCTTCGCGAGATTCTCGTTGAAGATCGACACATTGTGCCATTCGGTGCGCTCGCGCCGCTCGCCGGTGTTGCGATCCCGCCAGCTTTCCGACGTCGCCACCGAGAAGGAGACGACGCGGTCGCCGGAAGGAAGCGTGCGCACCTCCGGATCACGCCCCAGATTGCCGACCAGGATCACCTTGTTGACGCTGCCCGCCATCGCCTTCTCCCTTCAGAACCCGGCTACTTTAATTCGAACCAATGGACGCCGGCGGATATAGGTTCCGTTGTCCACAGTAAAGCGCCCGCTTATGTTCTATTTTCGTTCTAGCAGCACGCCGCCCCTCGCGCAAGCGGACCGCGCCGCGCTTTCGCCGGGAGCTCTGTCGCGCGAAGCTCTCGCGGGCGCGCTCGCAATGCGCTAGAATCTTATCCGATCCGATTGGATCGGATAAGATTCTAGCGCTCTTTCGCTCGAGCGAATTCTGATCGATCGAACGATTCCGTTCGATCGGAAAGCGCTCTAGAACGACCCATCGCAACGGGCCACTCTCATGCCGCTCTATTTCGCCTATGGCGCCAATATGGACACGGCCGCGATGGCGCGGCGCTGCCCGCGCTCGCGCCCGCTCGGCCGCGCCCGGCTCGCCCGTCATCGCTTCGTGGTGCTGGAGACCGGCTTCGCCGGCGTGATGCGCGACAATCGCGCCGATGTTCATGGTCTTCTATGGGATCTCTCCCTCGCCGATGCGCCGGCGCTCGACCGCTATGAGGATGTGGCGCGCGGCCTCTATCGAAAGCTCGTGCTGCCGGTGCTGCGCGAGCGCGCGGCCGGCTCGGTCCATGCGCTCGTCTATGTCGGCGCCGCGACGCGTGAAGGCGCGCCGGCGCCGGGCTATATGGAGAGCGTCGCCGCCGCCGCCCACGCGGCGGCGCTGCCCGCCGCCTATGTCGCTCATCTCGACAGCCTCGTCCCTCGCGCGCCCCTTCGCGGCGCGTCTTCGTGAGCCGCGCCATGACCAGTTCCGCCCCTTCCGTTCCCCTCGTCGGCTCGCTCGCCGAGCTGCGGCGCCGCGTCGCGGACTGGCGCGCGCGCGGGGAGAGAATCGGCTTCGTCCCCACCATGGGCGCGCTGCACGACGGCCATCTCTCGCTCGTCGAGGAGGCGCGGCGGCGCGCCGAGCGCGTCGTCGTCTCGGTGTTCGTCAATCCGACCCAATTCGCGGCGAATGAGGATTTCGGCCGCTATCCGCGCATGCTCGAGGCCGATCTCGACCGGCTCGCGCGCGTCGCCGCCGACCTCTGCTATGCGCCGGCGGTGGAGGAGATGTATCCGCCGGGTTTTTCAACCGGCGTGACCGTCGGCGGGCCCGCCGAAGCCGATCTCGAGGACCGGTTCCGACCGACTCATTTCGCCGGCGTCGCCGTCGTCGTCGCCAAGCTGCTCAATCAGGCGGAGCCGGACATCGCCGTGTTCGGCGAGAAGGATTACCAGCAATTGCTGGTGATCCGGCGCATGGCGCGGGACCTCGACCTGCGCGCCGAGATCGTCGGCGCGCCGACATTGCGCGAAGCCGACGGGCTCGCCATGTCCTCGCGCAACGTCTATCTTTCGGATGAGGAGCGGCGAGTCGCGCCGGCGCTGCATCGCGCGCTCGTCGCGGCGGCCGGGCGGATCTCGGCGGGCGAGCCGATCGGCCATGTGATGGGCGAAGCGCGCGAGGAGGTCGCGACGGCGGGCTTCGCCATAGATTATCTCGAGGCGCGCCATGCGCTGACGCTGGCGCGCATCGCGCGTCGGCAGGATGGCCCCGCCCGGCTGCTCGCCGCCGCGCGCCTCGGCGCGACGCGGCTCATCGACAACATTGCCGTCGAGGAGGCCCGATGAATTTCCAGGATCGCCGCATTCTACGCATCATCGTGGAGGGCCGCGTGCAAGGCGTCGGCTTTCGCGCCTTCGTCGCGCGCGAGGCCGGGCGGCTCGCGCTCGAAGGCTGGGCGAGCAACCGCCGCGACGGCTCGGTGGAGATTGTCGCGGGCGGTCCCGCGGCGGCGATCGAGGCGCTCGTCGCCGCCGCGCGGCGCGGACCGCCGGCGGCCCGGGTCGACGCGCTGCGCTGCGACGACGCCGAGGAAGCCGTCCTGCGCGAGGGCGCGGGCGACATCGGCTTTCCGCCCGCATGATGATCGACGATCGCGAGCGCGATCGCCTCGCACTGGCTTTCGCCGATCTTTCGGCGCGCGCCGGCGTCATCGCCATGGATGTTCTCGCGGCGCCCGATATCGTCGCACGGCTCAAGAACGATTCGAGCCCGGTCAGCGAGGCCGACGAGCGGATCGAGGCCATGCTGCTCGCCGAGCTCGCCATCATCGCACCGGGCGTTCCGATCGTCGCCGAGGAGGCGGCCGCCAAGGGCGTGATTCCCGGCGCCGCCGACCTCTTCCTGCTCGTCGACCCACTCGACGGCACGCGCGAGTTTCTGGCGCGGAGCGGCGAGTTCACCGTCAATATCGGGCTCGTCTGCGACGGCGTCCCCTGCGCCGGCGCCGTGTTCGCGCCCGCGCTCGGGCAATTATGGTTCGCGGGCGCGCTCGCCTATGGCGCCGCCGCCGCCCCCGGCGCGCCGGCGCCGCCGCCGGACGCATGGCGCCGGCTGGCGACGCGGAAGACTCCGCCGACCGGGCCGACGGCTCTCGTCAGCCGCTCGCATATCGACGCGGAGACCCAGGCCTTTCTGCGCGCGCATGGCGTGACGGAGATTCGCGACGCCGGCTCCTCGGTCAAATTCTGCCGGCTCGCGGAGGGCGGCGCCGATCTCTATCCCCGCTTCGGGCCGACCATGGAGTGGGACACCGCCGCGGGCGACGCCGTGCTGCGCGCCGCCGGCGGCGCCGTGCTCGATCCCTCCGGCCGTCCGCTGCGTTACGGCAAGGCCGAGGCCGGCTATCGCAACGGCCCCTTCATCGCGCTGGGAGATCCGACCGACGCAAGATTTTGTTAAGCTTCGCGCGAGATTCTTGGCCTCGGCAAGCGTGGAGCCGGCTCGGCGCTCGCGCCTCGCCGAGGAGTTTTCCGCATGAGCGCTGCGTCTTCGTCCTCCCGCAGGGATATTCTCGCTCTCGCCGGCGCCTGCGCGCTGGCGCCGGCCCTTCCCGCCTTTGCAGCCCGTGAAGAGCGGCCCGAGGACATGTCGGGCGACGAGGTGGTTCGAAGCGGCCACCGCTTCTTCGGCTCCATCGCCCGCAATCTGGCGCTCGCCGTACAGGAGGCCGCGCGCCGCTGGGGCCAGCCCAACGCCTATGTGCTCGGCCAGGAGGCCTCGGGCGCCTTCGTCGGCGGGCTGCGCTATGGCGAGGGCGTGATGTTCACCCGCAACGCCGGCAAGAAACGCGTCTATTGGCAGGGACCGACGCTCGGCTTCGACGCCGGCGCCGACGGCGACCGCACCATGATGCTCGTCTACAACCTGCCTTCGGCCGAGGCGATCTACACGCGCTTCGGCGGCGTCGACGGCTCCGCCTACCTCGTCGGCGGGCTCGGGCTGACCGAGCTGATGGCGGGCGATATCGTGCTCGCGCCGATCCGCTCGGGCGTCGGCGCGCGCCTCGGCGTCAGCTTCGGCTATCTGAAATTCACGCGCGAAGCGACCTGGAACCCCTTCTGACGGGCCGCGCCCTCCCCGGCTCTTTCCACCTTGCGACAGATCGTCGCGCCGTTCGCGCCTCGTCTCGGCGGCCGCAGGCGCGTAAGCTGCGGACAAGCGCTGGATCGCGAGACGCCGGTCGAGAGGAGCTCATGCGGAACGCCGATGACAGCAGAGAGATGGTGCGGCTCGCCGCCATCATAGCGATTGTCGCAGTCGTCTCCATGGCTGTCGCGGTCGGCCTGCGCATGTGGAAATGATCGCACCCCGCGACAGACGCAAAATCCGGGAGCCGCCCGGCAGGACGGCTCCCGGATTTTTTGTCGAAGCTTAGTCGCTCGGAATCAGAAGCCGCCGTGCGAAATGATCGGCGCGTAATGGATGAGCGTGAAAATCAAGCCCACCGCACCGAGGAACCAAGCGAGCGACTTGACCATCTCCTTGCCGGACCGCTGCATGGGATTGTCGGACATCATTTTATCTCCACCGACGCTTCTGCTCACGACAGAAGGATGCTGAGCGCAGAAGCGTCGAGACGCCCCAGCATGTTTCGTCGCAGTACGATGCATCGCTGTGCGGAGCAAGCCTTTTTTTTGAGCTAAATGTGCTTTTCTTTCAAATGGTTCTGACAATGTTCGAGCGCGCGCCCCCGGCGCGCCGCTAATGCGGAATCGCGCCGCGAGCACGCTCGTGCGGGTCAGAGTGAATTGGAGTCTGGCCCCGGTTTCATCGTGACCTATCCCGATACGTATCCGGGAGCCGCCCCGCCGGGAACGTCTCCCGGACTGCTCGTCGCTCCGACGAACCAGGCGAGCGACCTCACCGTTTCCTTGCAGGACATTTTCAAGGGACTATCAGACATGTTTAAATCTCCGCCGACGCTTCTCCTCGAGACACCGAGCGGAGAACCGTCGAACGCCACCTCTTTAATCGTACTACGATGCAATCTCACGATACGCAACCACATTTTTTGCATTAAATCATTTATTTCAAATAGTTATGCGAACACGCGAGCAGGCGCCGCGAAGCGGATCGCTGACGCGAACTCGCTCCGTCGACACGCTTCTCGAGCGCGTGATTATTCAGATTCCGGCGCCCGCTCGTCGTCGCGGCGCTCCTTCGTGTCGTCACCCCCGTGCTCGCTTCGTCCCGACGACGCCTCGCCGCGCGTTCGCCAGCGCTCCATCGCCTCGGCGTCATGCGCATGCATCGCGTCCGGCGCTTCGACCGCGGCGTCGATCGTGACCTCTCCGGCCTTCTCGAAGACCAGGGTCATCTCAGCCGCCCAGCCCACCGGATTCATCTTCGATATGTCGACGAGCTCCACATGCGAGCCGCCGGGCGCCATGGTCACGCGGGAGAGCGGCGGCAGATAGATCGCGTCCTCGCGCGCGACGAGATGCGGAGCGATATGAAACTGTACCGAGCGGAAATCGGCGGATTTGACGCCGATCAGCCGGTCGGGCCGGTCGGCGGAGTTGACGACCAGCATGTAGAGCTGCGCGCGCGTCTCGCCTTCGAGCGGCGCGCGCAGCCAGGGATGCTCGATCTTGATCTTGCCCACGGCATATTCATGCGCGCGCGCCGCGAACGGCCGGCCGAGAAGGCCGGCCGCGACCGCAGCGCCGGCCGTGAGAATGCGTCGTCGATCAATGTTCATCGCCGCCTCCGTGGATCGCCGCGCGCCCGGCGAACGAAGACGAGAGGGCCGCTGACGCGGCCCCTCGGCTCGGTTCACGCTTTGGCGGACGGCTTCTTGTTGAAGGAGTTTTTGTACCAGAGACCGAATCCGACCAGTCCCAGGGCGGCAAAAAACGTCATGACCGTGATGTCGCGCGTGGCGGTTTCACCGACCGAGAAGGGAAAGCGCGACACATAGACTTTCGTCCCGTCATCGTTCGACGCCTTCACGAGGCCGATGAACTTGCCCTTCTGCGCGAAATTATACTCGAAGTTGAGCGTTCCGGTCCGATATTTCTTGGGCGGAACATAGGTCTCGGTGTTCTGCTCGAGATTTTCGTCGTCGTTCTTCTGACCAACGTCGCGGAGCACGCGAATCTCGAGATTCATGTCGCGCAGCTCGTCCTGCACCGCGTCGAGCACGATGATGGTCGGCCCCACATCGGGGATATCGTCGCAGAATTGCTCGCGCGACTTCAGCGGCTGATAGCCCGTGAAGTTCATCTGATCCGGGCCGATCTTCATCTTGCACTGGCCTTCGTCGATGCTGACGCCGCCATGGGCCCAGGCTTGCGACACGCAAAAACCAGTCGCCAGCAATGTGGCGACGATGAATTTGACGAACATTCCGCTCTCTCCCCGCTCGCGCATTCGATAGCGCTCGTTGATCTTGCGCCGCGCGCCGCTCGCGGTTCCGCGTCACTATAAATCGTGCTACGATATATCGACAAGCTTCGAGATCGAGCCCTATTGTCGCAGGGCGCGCGGGGCTTTGCGTCTCATCCCTCGGCGCAGGTGATTCGGAAGCGCGACCCACTGGGCGCCTTGACCAAGCGGGACGCGAAGGCCATCATTCTCCACCCGTCGACGAGGTCGCGAGCACGAGGAGCGAGCGTGAACCCGGCAGATTGCGATATTCTGGAGGCGCCCACCGCAAAGGCGCCGAAGGCGCGCCCCAGCGAGGACGAGCTGATCGCTTTGGCCAAATTCCGCCATGCGCTGCGGCGATTTCTGGCTTTCAGCGAGCAGGCCGCCGCCGATGTGGGCCTCACAATGCAGCGCTATCAGGCGCTTCTGGTGATCAAGACGTATCGCGGCGGCGATCATATCAGCGTCGGCGAGCTGGCCGAGCAGCTCATCATACGCGATCATAGCGCGGCCGAGCTGGTTTCCCGCCTGGTGCAGGCGAAGCTCGTGCGACGAAAGACCGACCCGGAGGACCGTCGCCGTTCTCTCGTCGTCATAACGCCTTCGGGCGACCGCCGGCTAACGGAGCTGGCGGCCGCTCATCTGACGAAGCTGCGCGCCGACAGGAAGGCTTTCCTCGATCTCTTCGACGGCCGGGAGCCTACGGCTCTGCGTCGCGACGACCTCGATGCGACAACCTTCGATGCGGCCGCCTTCGACGCCGCTGTCTTCGCGCGGCGGCCTACCCTTGCGAGCGACACGTGAATCCTTCACCCGAGCGTCGTCGCAAAGCGACGACCTCGGGAGAAGCGCAAGCCCGCGTCACGCCTGCGACGACCACGGACGCATGAAGCTCAGCACCGTGGTGCTCAACGTGCTGCCCGTCAGAACGAGCGTCGCGCCGAGCGCGAGCAGGGCGACGAGGTTTAGAACCACGTCATTGCTGGCGCCCGCGACCGCCAGGACGCCGAGCACGATCGCGCCGAGACCCGCGAGCGACTGAATGCCCGCCGAGCCGGACGCCATCTCGCTCGCCAGGAACTCGCCGCCGAAGCTCTGAGACTGCGTCGTCTCGCTCTTCGCGGCCGCATGGCGAAGCACATAGAGCTGCCAAACCGCATTGCTGCTGAGAACGAGAGCCGTTCCGAATGCGATCGCCGCGATCTGCGTCAACGCCGGCGGGCTGATGCCGAGCAGCGCCAGCACGCCGAGCACGATGCCGGCGGCGCCGACGAGGAACACCGCCGACAGGCTGCCGCCGCCGAAATGCTCGACAGTCGAGGACTGAGAGCCGGCTGGAAAGATGATCTGCGCATATTCGGACAGCATCGTTCCGCCCTGAATGAGCAGCGCGACGCCGAACACGATCGTCGCGATCGACGCGAACAGCTGGGGATTGACGCCGGCGAGACCGACGACCGCGAGGACGATCGTCGCGATGCCTCCCACGGCGTCGACGAGGCCGCCATAGACTGCGGCGTTCTCCTGAGTAGTTGCCTCTCGGAAGGACATGGACATCGAAGACACTCCATTGCCAGCAGCCCCGGCGCTCCAAATAGTCGAAGCGTCAGCCGCGACAAGCGTCCTTCGCCGCGCGGGAAGGCCGGGCCGACGCCGCATGGCGCAGCTCGCGTCGGCGCAGGATTTTCGGCCGGAACCAATCCGGGCCAAGCGTGTTCAAAGGCTGGGGATCGGATTTCGCGGGCGCAGCGGCCCATTGGCGACGGAGGGCGTGATGAAGCACAGAACTCTGGAAGAAGTGACGAAAATTGCGGCGATCGAGCCGATCGCCAAGAAGGAGGAGCCGCCGCGTCGCGCGCGGCTCGAGCGTCTCGCCGACATCCTCTCGGCCTATTCGGGACGCATTCGGCTGTTCTCCATGATGGAATATGTTCCGGTGCGCGAGCGCGTGAAGCTGCGTCAGGACGAGTCGCCGCTGTCGATCGCCTATCGCGATCCGCAGTTTCGCCAGGACGGGCTCGCCGGCGATCGGCTCGGCGACGCCATCCAGTTCTTCGGCCTGTCGATGCGCGAAGCGCATCATCTCTTCTGCGACTGCAATTATTCCGGCGCCATCACGCCCGGCGCCGTCGCCTCGCGCGCCCGCTCGCTGGCGCAGAAGCGCACGCTCACGCAGATGTGGCAGGACTTGCGTCAGCGGCTCGGCTGGTGACGGCTCAGGCGGCGACGCGGCGCCCGCCATTCATCAGAGCGAAGGGCGCGCCCGACAGGAGAATGTCGAGCGCAGCGACGCTCTGATAATGACCATTGACCGAAAGGCGCGGCAGGGCGTGCAGCCGCTCACGATGAGCGGGGAAGATCATGCCCGGCCGCGTCGTCGCCGCGCTCTCGAAACCGAGCGTCGCGGCGAGCGCGAACTCGCGCTCGCCAGCGGCGGCGCGATTTCCATAGGGATAGCAGAAATGCGCCGCGGCGACGCCGAGCTCGTCGCGCAGCCGGCGACGGCTCTCCGCCATCTCCTCGCAGGCGCTCGCGCGCGCGAGACGCGCGAGCCGCGGATGATTGAGCGTATGCGCGCCGATCGTCGCCAATGGGCGCCGCGCCAACATGCGCAGCTCGTCCCATCCCAGACACAGCTCGCGCGTCAGCGCCTCCGGCTCAAATCCCGCCTGCGCCGCCAGCGCGGCGACGATGCGCAGACGCTCGTCGTCCTCGCAGGCGTCGAGCCGCGCATAGAGATCGGCGAAAGCCGCTTGCTTCAGCGCGGCCGTCGTCGTCGCACGGGCGATGCGCAGGCCGCCGGCGACGACATCGATGCGATCCAGCCGACGGATCGCCTGCTCCAGCTCCGCCCACCAAAGGCGCGCGGAGCCGTCGGCGAAGCCCGCCGTCACATAAGCGACGAAGGGCGCCTGATGCTTCTCGAGGATCGGCAGCGCATGAACGGCGAGGTCGCGATAGCCGTCGTCGAAGCTCAGCACCGCGAAAGGCGCGCGATCGGAATCGCCCTCGCGCAAACGCGCGAGCGCCGCATCGAGCGTGATGATCTCGAAGCCACGGCGGCGCAGATGCGTCAACGTGGCTTCGAAAAACTCCGGCGTGATCTCGATCGGCCGATTGGGCTCGAAGCCGTCGTCGCGCCGCGGCCGCACGCTGTGAAACGTTAGTATAACGCCCACACCGCGTGTAAACGGCTCGGCGAGGCGGTGGGCTCCGCTCGCGTGAAAGAAAGCCATGCCTGCGTCGATCGCCAGCCGGCGCCAATTGGCCATGCCTCGCCCCTCCCTCCCCCGCGCACGTCTCGTTGACCTTTGCCTGCTAGCTTGAAGCAAAGGACAAGATCGGCAACGGGACCGTCGAAACATGGTAAATGCAATCGATTGCGGCGTTACGACTGTTTCACGCGCGGCCGCGCCGGCGCGCCTCGCGCTCGATATTTTCACGCGGCTCGAGGATGCGCGCGCGGATTGGAGCGAGCTTTTCGTCCGCGCGCCGGCGAGCCCTTATCAATCCTATGATTTTTGTCGCCTCTGGTTGGAGACGCTCGGCCGCGCGCAAGGGCTCGCGCCGATGATCGTCGTCGCCCGGACGAGCGCCGGCCGGCCGTTGGCTCTGCTGCCGCTCGCACAGGGACGCGTCGGCCCGCTGCGCGTCGCGCGCTTCATCGGCGGGAGAGACAGCAATCTCAATGCGGCGCTGATCGACCGCGACGCTGCGCTCGGCGATCCGCGCACGCTGCTGCGACGGGCGGCGCGCATGGCGAGCGTCGATCTTTTCGTGCTGCGCAATCAGCCGACGCTCTTCGCCGGCGCCGCCAACCCATTGGCCTTTCCCGGCTCCTCCGCCAGTCCGAGCTTCGCCCATGCGCGCGCTCTGCCCGCCGCGGCCGCGGACCTCGACGCGCGGCTCAGCGGCGACGCGCGCAAAAAGTTGCGCAAGAAGAAGGCGCGGCTCGAAGCGCTCGGCGCGCTCGCCTTCGAGCATAACGCGAGCGGGCGCCGCGCGCGCGACATCGCCGAGGCGCTCATCGCGCAGAAAGCCGAGCGGCTGCGCGGCGTCGACAGGTCCTTCGAGCAGGAGGAGATGCGCGATTTCATTCTGCGCCTCTCCGAGACGGGCGCGCTCGAGATCCATGCGCTCACTCTCGACGGGCGCATCATCGCCGCTTATGCGGGCCTCGCGCATGAGCGCTGCTTCTCGGCCATGCTCAACTCCTTCATCGCCGACGAGGAGATCGCGCGCTCGTCGCCGGGCGATCTGCTGCTGCATGCGCTGATGCGCGATCTCGTCGCGCGCGGCTTCACGCGCTTCGATCTCGGAATCGGCGAAGCGCGCTACAAGGATGCGGTCTGCGACGAGACGATCGTGCTCGTCGACACGATCATTCCGACACGCTCGCTCGGCTTCGTCGCCGCGCCGCTGCTCGTCGCAGCGACGCAGGCCAAGCGCAAGATCAAGCAGACGCCCATTCTGCTCGCATGGGCCGCGCGCCTGCGCGGATTCAGGCCGCCGAAGCGCTCATGAGCGCTTCATCCTCGAGCAGGACGACATCATCGATTCCGGCCTGCTCCAATTCGTCGCGGACGAGCGCGGCGATCTCGTCGTCGCCGCCGACCAGAACGAAGTCGAAACAATGAGCGACGGCCAGCGCGCGCTCATAGCGGCGCGTGGCGAAGACGACGAAATCATAGGCGCGCGTCAGCGCCTCCAACGCGAAGGCCGTGTCCTCGTCGGGCGGAGGCTCCGCGCAGCCGCCGGGCATCACATGCAGCCGCGAGCGGGCGTCGCGATGAATCGCATCGGCGAAAGTGATCTCGCGCGCCGCGAGATCGGCGAAGCCGTGCGGCGGCTCCGGATCATCGCCAGCGACGAGCCGGTCATATTCATCGTCGTCGTCGACAGCGACGAGAATAGCGCTGCCGCGCCGCGCCAGCGCGCGCGCAAATCGCGTCGCCGCCTCGCAGCTCTCTCGCGCCGGCGCGCAGCCGACGAGCAGGACGGCGACCGAGGCCGCCTCGTCGCGATCCGCGATGCGACCGACGACCTCGACCATGTCTTCCGCTCGCGCCTCGCTCCGAGGCGCCGCTTCCGGCTCGACCCGAACCGCCGCGCGGCGAAACAGCGTCGGCCCCTCCTCCTCTTCGACGTCGTCGAAGATGTCGTCGTCCTCGACGTCGTCTTCGAGATCGTCGTCGATGTCTTCCTCGTCACGATCCTGCTCGCGCTCCTCGTCGGGCGCCGGAACGCTCATCAACGCGGGCTCGATGCGCATCTGCGCAGCGGCGGGAAGCGCGCGGTTCGCGGATCGGCGCGGACGCCCGGACAACAGCTCCATGGCGATGACGCCGCCCGCCGACAGCACCAGAGCGGCGATCGTCGCAAAGGCGGTGGATCGGCAGCTTCTTCGGGAAGGACGGATTGGGCGGCGCCACGGCGGCTTGAATGATGCGTGCGTCTGCGGGCGATGATTTCGCGCCCTCGCGCGCCAGCGCTTCCTGATATTTCGCCGAATCCGCCTCGAGCTGCTCCTTCAGCACGCGGGCGGCGCGCTCGAGCTCGCGCAGCTGCACCTCCTCCGCGCCGGCCTCGCCCGCGAGCTTCTTCTGCTGCTCCATCGCCCGCGTCAGATTGTCGACCCGCGATGCGGCGATTTGCGCCTCGTTCTCCAATGTGCGCGCAGTGCGCTCGGCGGCGCGGCGCAGATCGCCCTCGAGGTCGTTGAGCTGCGCATGCAGCTCCTTTATGCGCGGATGGGCCGGCAACAAGGTGCGCGACTCGAGCGCGAGCTGCGCGCGCAGCGCCACGCGCTGCTCGCCGATGCGCCTTATCATCTCATTGTTGGCGACGTCGGGAATATCGCCGACACGGTTCTGCCGCAGCATCTCCCGAACGAGCTTGCCCTTCGCCTCGGCGTCGGCGTGGGCGGTGCGGGACAGCGACAGCTGATTGGTGAGATCGCCGAGCTGCTGCGTGGCGATCGACATATTATTGCTGCCGGCGAGCAGGCCGGATTTGATGCGGAAGGCCTCGACCTTGGCCTCCGCCTCGGCGACGCGCACGCGCAGATCGGAAACCAGCGGGCTCAGCGCCCGCGCCGCCGCGCGGGCGTTCTCGCGCTTGGCCTCGCGCTGAATCTCGATGTAATGCGCGGCGATGGCGTTGGCCGCGCGCGCTGCGAGGTCGGGATCGCGCGAGGAGAATTCGATCTGCAGCACGCGCGTCTTGGTCGGCGAGAGAATGGTCAGCCGATCGAAATAGGCGTCGAGCATCCGCTCTTCGGGCGAAAGCCGCGTCGGGTCGCGCGAGACGCCGAGCGCGACTCCGATGCGCGTCAGCAGCCCCGGCCCGCCGGCCAGCGGATCGAATTCGACATTGCCCTCGAGCTCGAGCGCCTTCAACGCTCTGCGAGCCAGATCGCGCGAGGTGAGGAGCTGGATCTGGCTCTGCACAGCCTCGGCGTCCGGCGCCGCAGCGGCGTCGGAACGCTCGCCCTTGTCGGCGCGGGTGAGATAGCTCTCCTGATTCTCGAGCAGGACGCGCGCCTCGGCGGTGTAGCGCGGCTTGACGAGATTCACATAGGCCAGCGCGCCGACGCAAGCGATGAGCGTCGCGCCGATGACGACGCGCCGACGCCGCGACAACGCCGCCGCGATCTGAGCGAGATCGATCTCGCCCTGGCCCATCGGCTCCACGTCTCGCGAATCGCCGGCGTCCATCGTCCTCTCCCCATCCGCACCGATTGATAGCGAGATCATGGTTTCCGCGCGGTTAATCGCGGCGATCAATCTTTGTTAACCATACCGCCCTAAAAATCCCCGCGCGGAAGACGGCGATAAGCCGTTCCTCGAGATCAAGGTCAAAAATGCCGAGATATGGCTTCCTCCTTCTTTGGCTGATCATGAGCGCGACAATGGCCGGCTGCGCCCTGCCCGGCGCGACTGTCCCGGAGCTTTTGGCGACCACGCCGGACGAGCCCTATCTGCTCGGCGCCGGCGATCGGCTGCGCATCATCGTGTTCGGACAGGATGCGCTGTCCAACAGCTATACGGTCGACGGTTCCGGCCATATCTCCATGCCGCTGATCGGCCTCGTGCCGGCTCTCGGCCGAACCACGCAGGATCTGCAGCACGAGATCGCCGCCAAGCTGCGCAACGGCTTCGTTCGCGATCCGCATGTCTCGGTGGAGGTCGAGGCCTATCGGCCCTTCTATGTGCTCGGAGAGGTGATCAACGCCGGCCAATATCCTTATGTCGAAGGGCTCACCGCGCAGAAGGCGATCGCCATCGCCGGCGGCTTCAGCCCGCGCGGCTATCAGGACGCGGTGGATCTCACCCGCGACATGGGCGGCGTTTCGGTGACGGGCCGCGTGCCGCTGCTGCAGGCGGTGCGGCCGGGCGACACGCTCACCGTGCGCGAGCGGATTTTCTGACGACATGACGGCGCGGCGCGAAACGGGCGACGACAAGCTGCGCATCTTGCATGTGATGCGCGCGCCGATCGGCGGACTGTTTCGCCATGTCGTCGATCTCGCCGGCGAGCAGGCGGCGCGCGGCCACAAGATCGGGCTGATCGTCGACTCCACCACCGGCAATGAGCGCGCCGAGACAGTGCTGCGACGGCTGGAGCCCGCGCTGGCGCTCGGCGTCACGCGCATCGGCATGCGCCGTGAGCCGCATTGGAGCGACGCCTATATCGCCTGCCGCATCGCCGCCGTGCTGCGCCGGCTGGAGCCCGACGTCGTGCATGGCCATGGCGCCAAGGGCGGACTCTATGCGCGCCTGCCGGCGCTGCTGCCGTTTTTCCCGTCGCCGAAGCATCCGCTGATCCGCGTCTACACGCCGCATGGCGGCACGCTGCACTACGACCCCGACGCGCTCGCGCATCGACTCTATCTCGCCGTCGAGGCCGCGCTCGAGCGCGTCACCGATTTCATCCCCTTCGAGAGCGCTTTCGCACAGGCGCGCTTTTGCGAGACGATCGGCGTCGCGCGCGCGCTGACGCGCGTCGTGCCCAATGGGCTGCGCCGCGACGAATTCGCGCCGGTCGCGCCCGCCGACGGCGCCGCCGATTTTCTCTATGTGGGCGAATGGCGCCGCTGCAAAGGGGTCGACACTCTGATCGAAGCGCTCGCGCTCGTCGGCGCGCAGACGGGCGCCGCGCCGCGCCTCGCGCTCGTCGGCTCGGGGCCGGACGAGGCGGCGCTGCGCATGCTCGCCGAGCGCCGCGGCGTGTTCGGGCAATTGACCTTTCGCCCGCCGACTCCGGCGCGCGAGGCGCTGCGGCTCGGCCACATATTGGTCGTGCCGAGCCGCGCCGAGTCTCTCCCCTACATCGTGCTCGAGGCGATCGCCGCCGGCGCGCCGCTGGTGGCGACGCGCGTCGGCGGCATTCCCGAGATCTTCGGTCCGTTCGCCGACAGGCTCGTTCCCCGCGACGATCCTTCCGCGCTGGCGGCCGCCATGATCCGCACGCGGGACGCGGAGCCGCAGAGGCTGCGAAGCGACTGCGACGCGCTGGCGGCGCGCGTCGCAGAGACCTTCAGCCTCGAGGCGATGACGGAATCGGTGGTGCGCGGCTATCGCGACGCGCTCGCGACAACGACAAGGCGAAGCCGCGCCGACGCGGCGACAGCGCCGCAGAAAGCTTGAACGGAGGAAAAAATGTGCGCTTTCGCGCTGCGCGACATGAAATCCGTCGATGAGTCCGCCGCCGCTCCGGGGCCGCGAACGGCGTCGCGCGCGCTTCTCGCCGAGATCGCCGCCGATGCGACGCCGACGCGCGCCTATTCGCCGATCGTGCTGTCGGGCCTCGTGCGGCTACTCGAGCTCACGATCATCATCGTCTCCGGCTTCGGCGTGCATCACCTCCATGTCGCGCCGACCTGGGGCTATAGCGCGGAATATTTCATCGTCATTCCGGGCATGGCGCTGCTCGCCGTCGTCGCTCTGCAGGCGCTCGAGCTCTACACGACGCAGGCGCTGCGCGCGCCGATCGGCCATGGCGTTCGGCTCGTCTGCGGCTGGACCTCGGTGTTTCTCGCCGCGCTCGCGGCCATCTTCTTCCTGAAGCTGGACGGCGCTCTCTCGCGCGTCTGGCTCGCCGGCTGGTATGCGACGGGCCTCGGCCTCATCGCCGCCGAGCGCTTCGCCGTCGCCGCTCTGGTGCGGGCGCTGACGCAGCAGGGACGGCTCGACCGCCGCACCGTCATCGTCGGCGGCGGCCCGGCCGCCGAGCCGGTGCTACGCGATCTCGCCGCCGCCCAGCAGGACAGCGACCTGCGCATCCTCGGCATTTTCGACGATCGCTCCGACAGCCGCTCTCCCGATGTCGTCGCCGGCTATCCCAAGCTCGGCGGCGTCAACGATCTCGTCGAATTCGCGCGCCACACCCGTCTCGATCTCGTGATCTTCACCCTGCCGATCTCGGCGGAGGGTCGGCTGTTGCAGATGCTGCGCAAGCTGTGGGTGCTGCCGGTCGACATTCGTCTCGCCGCCCACACCAACAAGCTGCGCTTTCGGCCGCGCTCCTACTCCTATATCGGCAATGTGCCGGTGCTCGACGTGTTCGACAAGCCGATCGCCGATTGGGACGTCTTGATCAAGACGGCTTTCGACAAGATCGTCGGAGCCCTCTGCCTCGTGCTGCTCGCTCCGGTGATGGCGGCGGTGGCGATCGCCGTGAAGCTCGATTCGCGCGGTCCCGTGCTGTTCAAGCAGGATCGCTACGGCTTCAACAATGAGAAGATCGAGGTGTATAAATTTCGCTCCATGTATGTGGACCAGTTGGATCACACGGCGGCCAAGCAGGTGACGCGCGGCGATCCGCGCGTGACGCGCGTCGGGCGCTTCATCCGCAAGACCTCGCTCGACGAATTGCCGCAGTTGTTCAATGTGGTGCTCAAAGGCAATCTCTCGCTCGTCGGCCCGCGCCCCCACGCCGTGCATGCGCGCGCGGCGGAGCGCCTCTATGACGAGGTGGTCGACGGCTATTTCGCGCGCCATCGCGTGAAGCCCGGCCTCACCGGCTGGGCGCAGATCAACGGCTGGCGCGGCGAGACCGACACGCCGGAGAAGATCCAGAAGCGCGTCGAGTGCGACCTTTATTACATCGAGAACTGGTCTATTCTGCTCGATATCTATATTCTGGCGCTGACGCCGCTCGCTCTCGTGAAGGCGGAGAACGCCTATTGAAGGATTTTTGCGCGATCGGCGCAGCCAGTGATTTCAACCACAGATCTGAGAGGCCATTCATGAGCACTATGATTTCCGAGGCCTATGACGCATTCGTCTCCGCGGGCGCGCCGGAGGAAAAAGCGCGCAAGGCCGCCGAGGCGCTGAGCGGACAGGACGGCCATGTCGTCAAGATCGAGGCGGAGCTCGTCGTCATTCATGGCGAGCTCGCGCTATTGAAATGGATGCTCGGCCTCGCCCTCATCCTGCTCTCCGCGGTCGCGCTGCGACTGTTCATGCACTGAGTTTCGGCGCGTTTCCGAAAGGCCCGGCCATGCGGCGCTCGATGTTCATCATTGTTTTCGTCGCGGCGCTCGAAGGCGCCGCGGGCGTCGTGGCGGCGGCGGCCGCCGCCCATGTGGAAGCGAGCCCATTGCTCGACACGGCGAGCCGCTTTCTGATGATCCATGCGGCCGCGGGCCTCGCCCTCGCCGCGCTCGCGGCCTCGGTCGGCTCGTCCTTGCGCTGGCTGCTCGCCGCGACCTTCGCGATGCAGGCCGGGGCGGCCCTGTTCTCCGGCGACCTCGCCGTCAGGGCCCTCGCCGGAACGCGGCTCTTTCCCTATGCGGCGCCCATCGGCGGATCGCTGCTCATCGCCAGCTGGGCGGCGCTGGCGGTTTTTGCGCTCGTCTGCGCCCTTCGCGCCCGGACGGATCGATAAGCGAAGCGGACGCGAGCCCGAGGGCTCGCGTCACGTTTGGACTTACGGCCGACGGCCGGAGGAGCTCGCGCCGCTCTTCTGCGGGCGACCGGCGCCGGAGGGCTTGCCAGGACGTCCGCCGGCGGCCGGCTTGCCATGCGCATGGGCGCGGCCCGCGGGCTTGCGGCTCGCATCCGGGCGCGGCTCATGGGGGCGGCGATGCTCCTGCGGCGCGCGGCGCGGCGCGCCTTCTTCCTGCCCTGCTTGCTGTCCCGCTTGCGCGCTGCGCCGATCGACGACCGGCAACGACTGCCGCGTCGATTTCTCGATCGCCCGCAGCAGCGGCCGCTCGCTATTGTCGCACAGCGAGATCGCGGCGCCGCCGGCGCCGGCGCGCGCCGTGCGGCCGATGCGATGCACATAGGCCTCGGGCGTCTCGGGCAGCTCGAAATTCACGACATGCGTCACGCCGTCGACATCGATGCCGCGCGCGGCGATATCGGTGGCGACGAGGGCGCGCGTGCGGCCGCGACGAAAATCGTCGAGCGCGCGCATGCGCTGGCTCTGGCTCTTATTGCCATGGATCGCCGCCGAGCCGACGCCATGCGCCTCGAGATGCTGCGACACGCGATCGGCGCCGCGCTTGGTGCGCGTGAACACGATCGCGCAGGCGAGCGCCGGATCGGCGAAGAGCTCGACCAGCACGTCGCGCTTGGCCGCGCCGTCCACCAGCAGCACGCGCTGATCGACGCGCTCGGCGGTGGTCGCCGTCGGCGTCACCTGCACGGAGACCGGATTGTTCAGCATGTCGGCGGCGAGCGCGGCGATCTCCTTCGGCATGGTCGCCGAGAAGAACAGGCTCTGCCTTTGTTTCGGCAGGCGCGACACGATCTTGCGGATCGGCGCGAGAAAGCCGAGGTCGAGCATATGATCGGCCTCGTCGAGCACGATCGTCCGCGTCGTGTCGAGCCGCAGGGCGCCGCTCGCGATATGATCCAGCAGCCGACCGGGCGTCGCCACCAGCACGTCGACGCCGCTGGCGAGCATCTTGATCTGCGGGCCATGGCCGACGCCGCCGACGATGACGCCGACGCTCATGCGGGCGAAGCGGCCATAGGAGCGGAAGCTGTCGGCGATCTGCGCGGCGAGCTCGCGGGTCGGCGCGAGCACGAGCGCCCTCGCCGTCTGCGGCGCAGGACGGCGCCGCTCGTCGAGCAGTCGATGAAGGATCGGCAGCGCAAAGGCCGCGGTCTTGCCGGTGCCGGTTTGAGCGATGCCCAACAAATCTCTTCCCTCGAGCAGCGAGGGGATCGCCTGCGCCTGGATCGGCGTCGGAGCGACATAACCTTCTTGCGCGAGCGCGCGCAAAATGACCTCGGCGAGGCCGAGATCGGCAAATTTTGTCACGTTTGATCTTTCGAGTGGATCGAAGCCACTCCGGCGCCTATCGCCGAAGGAGTTCGACGGTGAGAGGGTGACTTGCCTCGCGTAAGGGCCCGTCGTCTGGAAAAGGTGGCGCTCGACAGGAATTCGACCCACAGGATCGATCTACGCGACTGGAGCTTTGATGCCGCATTGCAGCATCACTGCTGTTAAAGCGATCCTCACCCCTTGTCAACCGCCAATTCTGAAGCGCGACCGCCCGCTGCTCCGTGCGAGCCCCTGCGTCTCGTCACGAGGTCGCTCCTGTCTGGACAGGCGCGGGATTCCGCCCCACCATGAGCGCCATGGCGGAGTCGAGCGACGGACGGGACGCGATCGTGAACGACGATCGGCGCGCGCAGGCGGCCGACGCGCTGACGGGAAGGCGCGTCCTCGTCGTCGAGGACGATCCCTTCATTTCCTCCGCGCTCGAGGACATGCTGACCGAGCACGGCTGCGTGGTGATCGGCTCGGCCCGCACCGTGGCGCGGGCCCTGCATCTCGCCGCCAGCGAGCAGATCGACGTCGCTCTGCTCGATGTGAGCGTCGGTCCAGAGCGGGTCGATCCGGTCGCCGAGCTGCTGGCCGGACGCGACTGTCCCTTCATCTTCACCACCGGCTACGGCCGCGCCGGCCTGCCGGAGGCGCACGCCTCCCGGGCCATGGTCGAGAAACCCTTCTACTGCGACGAGGTGATCGACGCGCTGCGCAGCGCGCTGCGGCGATCGTCGCGCGAGGCGTAAACCAAACCAGACATCGAGGGTTGCCGAACGCCGCGCTGCGCCATGTATGGGGGTATCCTCGACCTGGGCGCCTCCGCCCGGGCGCTCGGCGAAGGTCTGGTCATGCGTTTGCGTTTGTTCCGAGCGTCGGCTCCTCCCGGCCGGCGCGGAGTGGTTCTCGTCGCCGTTCTGCTGCTCGCCGCCATTGGGGCGGGCGGTCGCCTCACCTCCTCCGACGCTCTCGCCCAGGGCTTCTTTCAAGACGTGTTCGGCGCCTTTCCGGACCAGAGCTATCGGCCTTCCCAGCAGCAGATGCGCGAGACCCGCGCCCGGCGTCTTCGTCGCGCCGCGCGCAATCCGACGCCGTTGGCCGCGCGTCTCGCGGAAACGCCGCGCCTGCGCCGGACGGCGGCGCCCGATCCGGCGCCGGATCGCGGCGTCGTCGTCGATCAGCCAGGAGGACTGCAGTCCTACTGCGTGCGCGACTGCGACGGCTATTTCTTCCCCGTCGGCGTCTACACGGGCTCGGCCGACACGACGGCGCATCAGCGCGCCTGCGGCAGCCTGTGCCCCGGCGCGCGGACGACGCTGTTCATCCTGCGCTCGGGCTCCGACAAAATCGAGGACGCCGTCGCCGCGCGCGGCCGCAGCTCCTATTCGCGCCTCACGGCGTCGCTGCGCCGTCGCGGCGACGCGGAGAAGGACAAGCGCTGCTCCTGCCAATCCGAGACCGCGGCCGCGGAACCGCCGGCGAGCGCGCTCTACCATGATCCGACGCTGCGCCGCGGCGATGCGGTGATGACCGCCCATGGCGTGGAGGTGTTCCATGGCGGCGGGCGCTATCCGTTCACAGCGAATGATTTTCGGCCCTTGTCGCAAACGCGCGACGTTCCGGAGGGAATGCGCCGCAAGCTCGTCGCGCTCGATCGCGCCTCGGTGCGCGGACGCTCCGCCGAGCGCCGCGCCGCGGCGACGCCGCGCGAGCATCGCAGCCTGAGCGGACGCCGACACTACCGCCACCGCCAGAGCGAGTGAGCTCGCGTTCGCGCTCCTGCGACAGCGAAGGGGAATTAGCGAGCCGCTATTCAATGCGCTCCTCCTCATCCGCGGACGCCGACGTCTCGCGTTCGGGTCGCCGAAGCGGCGCCCTGGACCATGGCCGATCCTCGCCCGGCGCGCGCGCCATGCGCCAGTCGATGCGCTCGCTCGCAAAGCGCAGCGTCACCGCGCCGGTCTCGGCGAGCTTGCGGCGATCGAGCACGATCGGCGCGCCGCAGCCCGCCGGCGCATCGAAGGACGCGATCACGATCTGCGCGCGCGCGCAATCCTCGATCAGCGCGCGCCGATCGAAGACGAGCGCGACGAAACGGCCGTCGATCGTCGTCGTCACACAGCCGAGCTCGTCGCAGGAGACGCCGCGCGCATCGGCCGGCGCGCGGGCGTCGGCGTCCGCGCGCAGCCATTGCTCGCCGATGAAAGATAGCTTGCCGCGCCCGAGCAGCGCCAGCTCGCCGCTCGGGCGCCGCACCGCCGCCGCCTCGCCGGAGGGCGCGACCGCCATGTCGAAGCCCTCGCCATTGGCCGCGCCATAGAGGCCGATCGCCGCGAAGGGAATGGCGCTCGCGCGCAGCAGCCAGCTGCGCCAGAGCACAGCCGACAGCACGGCGAGCGAGAGGAAGACGAGCGCGAAGGGCGCAAAGCTCCTGACCGGCAGGCTCGCGCCCGGCGCCGCGCCGATGAATCCGGCGATGCGCGTGACGAGATCGATGCCGAAGCCGAGATAGGACCAGACCAGCGCGTCGAGTCCGAACGGATAGAGCATGGCCCCGAGCAGCGCCGCCGGCACGGCGAAGAATTCGATGATGGCGAGCGTCAACGGATTGCCGATCAGCACATAGGGGCTGAGCTCATGGAAGTTCCCGGCCATGAAGGACGCCGTCGCCGAGGTGGCGCAGAAGGTCGCGAACAAAGGCGCGCCCGGCCCGCGCAGCAGCAACCCGGACAAATTCTCACGCCAGGGCGGCGCGCCGCGTGCGGCGGAGAGGGGCGGCTCGCGGCGCGGCGCCGCCATCTCGCCGCGCGCCTCATAGACGGCGACGAGCGCCGCCACCGCGGCGAAGGACAATTGGAAGCTCGCGCCGAGCAATGCCTCCGGCTCGAAGGCGACGACGAAGAAGACGGCGAAGGCGAGATTGCGCATCGACAGCGACGGCCGATCGAATATCACTGCGATCAGCATCACCGAGGTCATCACCAGCGCGCGCTCGGTGCCGACGCGCGAGCCTGTTGCGATGTCGTAGAAGATCGCGCCGAGAATGGCGAGCGCGGCCGACCATTTCTTGATCGGATAATTCAGCGCCAAGGTGCGCGACAGCGCCAGCAGGCGGCGCAGGCCGACGAAGAACAGGCCGGCGACGAGAGTCATCTGCACACCGGAGATGGTGATGATGTGGAAGATGCCGGCGCGGCGGATCAGCTCCTTGGCCTCCTCGCTCAGAAAATCGCGCTTGCCCGTCACCATCGCCGCGGCGATGGCGCCGGCGTCGCCTCCGAGCCGATCATAGACGCGCCGTGCGAGATCATTTCGTAGCCGGTCGACGCTCGCGAAGAATCGCAGAGACAGCGGCGGCGGATCGGGTGGCGGCATGATCTCGACGCGGCCGAGCGCATTGCCGACGCCGCCGAGCCCGGCGAAAAAAGCGTCGCGGGCGAAATCATAGCCGCCCGGCAGCGCCGCATGGGCCGGCGGCAGCACGCGCGCCTTCAGCGCGATGAAATCGCCGGCGGCGAATTTCGGCTCGCCGCGGGTCGTCAGGCGCACCCGCCGCGGCCGCGCGTCGCCGGGCAGGCCTTCGGCGCTGGCGACGCGCAGGATGAAGCGCGCGCCGGAGCGGCGTGGATCGAGCTCTTCGACGAAGCCGGTGAGAAAGCCGACGCCGGCGCGCGGGACGATCGGCGCATCGACCCGCGCCGCGCGCCAGGCCGCCGAGAGGAAACCGCCCGACAGGCAGGCGAGCGCGAGGAACAGCGCGCGCGCGGCGCGATGATCGCGCAGCGCGATCGCCAGCGCGGCGCAGATCGCGAAAGCGCCGGACGCGACGGCGAGCGAGGGCTCGCGATCAGCGCCGAAATAGAGCAGCGCGCCGGCGCCGGCGGCGACCGGCAGCCACAGGAACGGACGGCGCAGCGCGATCTCGCGCGCGATCGCGGCGCGCCAGGCGTCGCCGAGGACGCGCGCGAGCGCGAGCCGGGGGAGCACCGCTTCCCCGGCCCGATCGACTGCGCCCGCCGCTCTCGCACCCCGCCCCGCCACGCGCACTCCGTTCAACGAATGCGCTCATGCTAGACCGATCGCGGCGGATGGGGATAGGCCGACCCTCCTCAGAATGAGGTGGTCAGGCGTGTCAGCCAGTCCGGCGAGGCGGCGACGAGGGCGGCCTCGAGCGGCTTGTCGAGCTCGGTCGCCACGACGAGGCCGATCGTCGCGAGCGCGACGCCGAAGGCGCTCTTGGCCCATTTGCCGCCGCTCATCAGCCGCTCGCGCCAGCCCATCAGCGCACGCCGCGACAAAGCGCCGAGCGCGATGAGCGGCAGCCCGGCGCCGAGGCCGAACAGCGCCATGGTCGCGCCGACCGCGGCGAGATCGCGGCCCTGCGCCGCGAGCGCGGAGGCCGCGCCGAGCGTCGGCCCGACGCAGGGGCTCCACACCGCGCCGAGCAGCAGGCCGAGCGCGAATTGCCCGCGCAGGCCCGTGGTCGCGAAGCCGCCGAAGCGACGGTCGATGAAATTGCTGAGCGGCCCGCCGGCCGCCGCGAGCCGCACTTGCAGCGCCGGGACGGCGAGCACGACGCCGATGGCGATCATCAGCAGCGCCGCGCCGAAGCGGAAGCTGTCGCCATCGACGCCCGAGCCGAAGCCGATGAGCGCGACGACGAGGCCGATGGCCACGAAGGACAGAGCGAGGCCGCCGGCGAGCGCGGCCGGCCCCAGCCTGTGCTCGCTCGCCGCCGCGCCGAGAATGATCGGCAGCAACGGCAGCACGCAGGGCGAGAGCACCGAGAGCAGCCCCGCCACGAAGGCGAGGCTAGGGCCGGCGAGATCGGCGGCGCTCACTGCGTCTCGCCCAGCAGCGCGGCGATCTGCTCCTCGCGCGTCTCGCCGGTGGAGCGGGCCTTCTCCTCCTTGCCATGATAAGCGATCAGAGTGCTCTGGCGACCGGCGCGAAAGCGCGTCAACGCGTCCTTCTGGCTGTCGAAATCGACGCGAAACACTTGCAGGGACGCGAATTTCGGCTGCGCCTCCAATTTCTCCAGCACGGCCTCCTGCGCCTTGCAGGTCGGGCACCAGGGCGCATGAACCTCGACGAGGATCGGCTTGCCCGCCGCCTGAGCGGCGTCGAAGGCCTTCGCCGTATAGGCGTGGCGCTCGGCGGCGGAGAGCGGCGCGGCGACGAGCGCGACAGCGGCGGCGAGCGCCAGAGCGAAGCGAGACGGCATGAGACTTCCCTTTCCTTTTTGTTCGAACGGCCCGAGGCCGCTCGAAATGTGTCTTCGTCGGCGACCAGCGGCGCGTTACAGCGATCCGCGCTTGAAACCCGGCCTCGCTCCCGCCATTTGTGGGATACGCCTTCCTCATGAAGGCATGGAGGCTTCTCGATGCATGTCGATATCGCCGCGGCGGAAGCCGCGATCGCGGCCGCGCGCCGGCGCGCCGAAGAGCTCGGAACCAAAATGTGCATCGCGGTCGTCGATTCCGGCGCCGATCTGAAGGCCTTCCATCGCATGGACGACGCCTGGGTCGGCAGCATCGACATTGCGATCAAGAAGGCCAAGACCGCCGTGTTCTTCGGCATGCCGACCGGCGAGATCGGCAAGCTGTCGCAGCCGGGCGGCCCGCTCTTCGGCATCGAGCATTCCAACCAGGGCCTCATCACCTTTCCCGGCGGCCTGCCGATCGTGGACGAGAACGGCGTGCTGGTCGGCGCGATCGGCGTCAGCGGCAGCTCGGTCGAGAACGACCATGCGGTCGCTGTGGCGGGCGTCGCGCCCGTCGGGGTCAGCGACCTGCCGGCGCATCCCTGGCGAACGTAGAGCGCTTTCCGATCGAACGGAATCGTTCGATCGATCAGAATTCGCTCAAACGAAGGAATTCTAGAGCCCTGGATAGACGCGCGGCGGCGCCCCCGCCGCGCGTTGCGCGCCGGTTGGACAAGGTCGTCCGGGACGCCGCGGCTTCCAATGGCCACGGCCTTTGCAAAAGAAGCGCGATGCGGAAGCCTCGAGGTCCCGGACGCGGTTCGCCTGTTATTTTCACCGCCTCCGGAGCCAGGGTTGTTTTCCCCTCTCGGGTAGTCTATCCCCGCGCGACCCTCGGACATTCGGCCGACTTTCGCCTTTGTTTCCAAAGGCCTCCGCACGAAGGAGAAGCCGGACCGGCGGAGGAGCGTTCGAGCGCGCGGACGAGGGCAGCCGCCCCGCTTCTCTCGAAAACCGCACCCACGCCGGCCCCGCCCCGGCCCGGGCGAAGCCCTTGCCGTTTCGGCGAGGGTGACGGAGCATAGGAATATTTTCCGAAAATTGTCAAGGGGGCGCCACCCTCCCCTCGAGGGGGCGGCCGGCGAAGCCGAACGGGGTGGGCCCTCGGTGACCGAAAGCACGCGCGTCGGCCGCACGACCACATCGATCGGCTGAAACTCGAAAGCGAGAACCGCGGGTAATTTCGGCTTCGTGTCGCCCTATTCTGCCGGACGCTCAACCGACCCAGCTTCGTCGAGCGACTCATGCGCAAATTCGGCTCGGCGACAGGAGATGCTGAGACAAACTCTCCTAAAAGCAAACAATACCTATGGAAAACGCCGAATTGCCGATATACATCGCAAAAATTAACCTCCGCGGATAGAGTAACCTCTCGTTATCTAAGCAACTTCTGTGATCGAACGATCGCAATTTAGAAGTCGTGCTAGATATATTCGATATATACGGTACTATATGCATGATAGTTTCGTCAACTCGAACGAGATGGAGACAGAAATGTTTCACGAATGCATTATTTTCCGCACGGCTTTGACTCGTCGTGCAGGAGAAACACTCCTATCAGCAACAATATTTTTATTTGCTTGCGCAATCGACGCTAGATCTGAAGATAATATTCTATCACTTCCGTCATATGCCAAGATTTACGACCTCGTCGATCGCGATGGCGGGTGGTATCCTTCTAATAGCGACCTCGCCGTAGACGCCAATGGCGCGCTCTATGGGACGACTCAGGCCGCAGGCGCCAACAATGCCGGGACAGCGTATCGACTGACGCCTCCAAGAGGCTACCGGTCGCAATGGACGCGCGACGTGCTCTACGCCTTCAGAGGCGGCAGCGACGCGGCTAATCCGAAAGGCGGCGTCGTTTCCGACAGATATGGCGCATTCTATGGCACGAGCTGGGAAGGGGGAGGGTCTTCGAATTGTCCGGCAGGATGCGGGACGGTCTTTAAATTGACGCCGCCGTCGAAAGCCGGAGAAAGCTGGAGCGAAAAAGTCCTCTACTCGTTCAAAGGCGCAGACGGAGCAAATCCGGCAGGAGCATTGGCGTTCGATACGCGTGGAGCGCTTTACGGGACGACATTTAATGGCGGAAGCGCGAATCTCGGCAGTGTATTCAAATTGACGCCGCCGCGCAGAGCCGGTGATCCCTGGAAGTTCACGCAATTGCACAGCTTCACAGGCGGAGCCGACGGATATCATAGCTATGCGAAGCTGGCGTTCGACGACGATGGCTCATTATACGGAACAGCGGTGCTGGGCGGAAATTGCGGTAATGGGCTCGTTTTCAAATTGACGCCCGCGCCATTCGGCGGCGAGACTTGGACGAAGTCTGCCGTGCATCATTTTTGTGGGGCCGACGGCGGGTTTCCCGGTTCGGGTGTCGTGTTCGGCCCGAACGGCGCGCTGTTCGGGACGACGCAAAGCGGAGGAGGCGTGTATCGCTTGTCCCGGCGTCGATCAGATCCCGATGGGCTCTGGGATCTGACCGTGCTCTACGCATTGACCACCGCCGCCAGTGGTTATGGACCCTTTGGAGGCGTAACCTTCGCTTTCAACGGCTCGCTATACGGAGCGACGACGCAAGGCGGAAGCTTCGGGCAGGGCGTCGCGTTCAAGCTGACGCCGCCGAATCGCCCCAACGACGCCTGGACCCAAACCGTTCTGCATAATTTCAGCGGCGGAACGGATGGGTCTTCGCCGCAAGCAGGTCTCACCCTCGGTTACGGCGGCCTGCTCTACGGCACGACTTATCAGGGCGGCGGCGCGAACGCCGGCGTGGTCTATCAGCTCCCTTTGCGCTGAGATGAAATTGTTCGCGCCGTTCCGCCGCTCGGCGGGCGTCGCTGCGCTTCTCGATCCTGGCATCGCGCGGGCGTGGGTTCGTCCGCGTGAGCCGGTGCGAGCCGCCCATGCGCGAGGCGAGGCCGCGCGGCGGTTCGACCCGAGCCCCGCGCCCGCTTCGAGACCTCTACCCCAGCCATCGGCCGAAGGTGCGAGCGGACGCGCCTCGGTTCCCCCTCAGCCCGCAGCGTGCTAGACGGGGCCGCTCTCCGGTTTCTAAGGACCTCCGCCGCGCTCATGCCCCAAACCGCGCCCCAAGTCGTCACGCGCTTCGCCCCCTCGCCCACGGGCTTCCTCCATATCGGCGGGGCGCGCACCGCTCTGTTCAATTGGCTCTACGCCAAGCGCCATGGCGGGCGCTTTCTGCTGCGCATAGAGGACACCGATCGCGAGCGCTCCACGCAAGGCGCGATCGACGCCATTCTCGACGGCATGCGCTGGCTCGGGCTCGATTGGGACGGCGACGTCACCTATCAATTCTCGCGCGCGCCGCGCCATCGCGAGATCGCCGAGCAGCTGCTGGCGATGGGCAAGGCCTATCGCTGCTACGCCAGCGCGCAGGAGCTGGAGGAGATGCGCGAGACGGCGCGGCGCGAGGGGCGCCCGCCGCGGTATGACGGGCGCTGGCGCGACCGCTCGCCCGAAGAGGCGCCCGCCGGCGTCGCGCCGGTCATCCGGCTGAAGACGCCGCAGGAGGGCGAGACGGTGATCGAGGACGCGGTGCAGGGCCGCGTCACCTTCCCCAACAAGGATATCGACGATTTCGTGCTGCTGCGCTCGGACGGCGCGCCGACCTATATGCTCGCGGTCGTGGTGGATGATCACGACATGGGCGTGACGCAGATCATTCGCGGCGACGATCATCTCACCAACGCCGCGCGGCAGAAGCACATCTACGAGGCGCTGGGCTGGACGGCGCCGGCGCTCGCGCATATTCCGTTGATCCACGGGCCGGACGGCGCCAAGCTCTCCAAGCGCCATGGCGCCCTCGGCGTCGACGCCTATCGCGGCATGGGCTATCTGCCGGCGGCGCTGCGCAATTATCTGCTGCGTCTCGGCTGGAGCCAGGGCGACCGCGAGTTCTTCTCGACGGCGGAGATGATCGAGGCCTTCGATCTCGAGAGCATTCATCGCTCGCCGGCGCGCTTCGACTTCGTGAAGCTCGAGAATATGAACGGGCATTATCTGCGCGATGCGGACGATGCCGAATTGCTGGCGACGCTGCTCGCCTCCCTGCCCTATCTGGAAGGCGGACAGGCGATCGCGGACAAGCTCGACGAGCGGCGGAAGACGCAGCTCGCCGCGGCCATGTCCGGGCTGAAGGCGCGCGCCAAGACGCTCAACGAGCTCGTCGACGGCGCCGGATTCCTGTTCGCCGAGCGGCCGCTGCCGCTGGAGCCCAAAGCAGCGGCGCTGCTCTCGCCGCAGGCGCGCGAGGGGCTGGCGGCGCTGACTCCGCGCCTCGCCGCGCTCGAGGAGTGGGGCGCGGCGACGACCGAGGCCGTGGTGCGCGAAACCGCCGCTTCGCTCGGCGTCAAGCTCGGCGATCTGGCGCAGCCGCTGCGCGCCGCGCTCACCGGCCGCGCCACCTCGCCCGGCATTTTCGACGTGCTGGCGATCCTCGGACGCGAGGAGAGCCTCGCCCGCCTCGCCGATCAGGCGCATCCGCGGTCTCCCGATTCCCCCGCCGCGAGCGCGCATGTCGCTTGAAGGATAGGCGGGGAATGCTATAGTTTGTGCAACGCACAACCCTGAGGTTGCGACGCGAGCGTCGCAACCCGCGCTCGAGCCGACGGGGCGAAACCCCGGCCCCGGGCGCGCTGTCCGAATGACATGAGTCGACAGCAATTCGATGGCTCGCTCGCCGAGGTCGGCCGCCCTGCGCCTCCGCTCCCCCGCGAGCTCGCCCAAGCAGCGGGCGCCCGCACGGCCTTAGCCGCGTCTGGCGCAAATTATGCTGCGATCACAGATCGTAAGCTCGTCTAGAGCGCGGCGCGCGCAACCAAAGGTGGGGCCATGACGACCAAAGACGCTTCCTTTCATGCCGGCGACAAGACCGTGAGCCTGCCGATCATAGAGGGAACGATCGGCCCCGCTGTGGCGGACATTCGCAAGCTCTACAACGACACCGGAATGTTTACCTATGATCCGGGGTTCACCTCGACGGCGAGCTGCGAATCCAAGATCACTTATATCGACGGCGACGCCGGCATCCTGCTCTATCGCGGCTATCCGATCGACCAGCTCGCCGAGCATGGCGACTTTCTCGAGACCTGCTATCTGCTGCTCTATGGCGAGCTGCCGACGGTCGCCGAGAAGGCCGATTTCGACTATCGCATCACGCGCCACACCATGGTGCATGAGCAGATGGCGCGCTTCTTCCAGGGCTTCCGCCGCGACGCGCATCCGATGGCGGTGATGGTGGCCTCGGTCGGCGCGCTCTCGGCCTTCTATCACGACTCGACCAATATCGCCGATCCGGTCGAGCGCATGGTCGCCTCGACGCGCATGATCGCCAAGCTGCCGACGCTCGCCGCGATGGCCTATAAATATTCGGTCGGCCAGCCCTTCGTCTATCCGAAGAACGATCTCGACTATACGTCGAACTTCCTGCGCATGTGCTTTGCGGTGCCGTGCGAGGAATATAAGGTCAATCCGGTGATGTCGCGGGCGCTCGACCGCTTCTTCATGCTGCACGCCGACCACGAGCAGAACGCCTCGACCTCCACCGTGCGCCTCGCCGGCTCGTCCGGCGCCAATCCCTTCGCTTGCGTCGCCGCCGGCATCGCCTCGCTGTGGGGACCGGCGCATGGCGGCGCCAATGAGGCGGTGCTGAAGATGCTCGCCGAGATCGGCACGCCGGATCGCATTCCGATCTATATCGCCAAGGCCAAGGACAAGAACGATCCGTTCCGGCTGATGGGCTTCGGCCACAGAGTCTACAAGAACTACGACCCGCGTGCGAAGATCATGCAGCGGACGACGCGCGAGGTGCTGGCCGAGCTCGGCGTCAAGGACGACCTGCTCGACGTCGCCATCGAGCTCGAGCGCATCGCACTGCACGACGATTATTTCATCGAGAAGAAGCTCTATCCCAACATCGACTTCTATTCCGGCATCACGCTGAAGGCGATGGGCTTGCCGACCACCATGTTCACCGTGCTGTTCGCTGTCGCGCGCACGGTCGGCTGGATCGCACAATGGAAAGAGATGATCGAGGACCCGGGCTCCAAGATCGGCCGCCCGCGCCAGCTCTACACCGGCCAGGTGCAACGCGATTATCTGCCGATGACGAAGCGCTGAGGGCGAGCGGCGGGCCGTCCGCCTCTTGGCTCCACCGCGTCGCTGGAAATCGCTGAAGTCGCGCCGTCATTGCGAGGAGCGTAGCGACGAAACAATCCAGAAGCCGCCCCACGGCTCTAGATTGCTTCGCTTCGCTCGCAATGACGGGACTGTTTTTCAAAAACTCGAGATGATCTGGCTACCGCCCGCCGTCCCTCCCCGTCTGTGCGCTGGCGCACAGACCGTTCCGCCCTCTCGCTTCAGATTGCGGCAACGCTCTGGGAGGCGAAGATGGTCACGACGAAGGAATGCGAGTTCATTGGTTTCGACGAAGCGCGGGACAGGCTGCGCTTCGACAGATGGATCGGCCTCGGCTCGATCGATCTCTCATCCTTCCGCGTCGCTCATTGTCCCGGCGATCTTCTCCATCCGGGACGGCTCGAGCTCTATGAATGGATGTGGCGCGACAAGATCGCGGGGCTCGTCGTCGACGGCGATCTGACCATCGACGGCAATCTCGAGGATAATTCCTTCAACGGAGCCGCCGCCTTCATTCTGGCGCGCGGCGATCTCGAGGCGACGACGATCACGCTCGGCGGCGCCGAGGTCGTCGTGCTCGGCGATGTGCGCGCCCATGGCCCGGTGTTCAACAGCCAGGGCGCCGGGCGCTTCGAGATCGGCGGCTCGCTGCGGGCGAGCCATCTCGTCACCGACGATCACGCCACCGTGGTCGAGGGCGCCATTCCGGCGCGCGCCTATGCGCTGGGCTTCGTCGAGGCGGCGATGCGCGACAAGGTGAGGCGCATCGAATCCTATCGCGAGATTTTGACGCCGAAGGCCGCCGCCGAGCTCGCCGAGGGCTGCGGACGGCTCGACGGCCCCAATGTCGCGCTGCGTCTCATCGAGGCGGTGCGCTGCGGACGCGCGGCGCTGCGCGACTGAGGCCGGCGCCTGCGGAACTCCGAGGCTCGCTATGAGGGCGGCGCGCGTCGTAAGATGCGCGCGCCCATTTCGATTCGCTTGCCGTTCCTGCCTGTCATTTCCATGCGGCGCGCCTGCGCCGATCCGATTGCGCGCACGCGTCGCTTTTCCCGCCGGGCTCGCGTGGCGATCCCGGACAATCGAGGAAGCCGAAGCCGAACCGAGGTCGGGCCCCATGGGCGCGGCCCGAGGGAGAGATGATGGTTGCACTGGATGGATCGGCGCGGCGGCCGATGCAGGAGGCGGATGAGCGCGACTGGAACGAGCTCGAGGCGCGATATCGCGAGGAATGCGCCGCTCTGCTCGGCGACGCGCGGCGCCATCTCGAGCAGCGCGTCGCCGGCGAGCAGGCCAAGATCGAAAATGCGCTCGCGGGCTTCTCCCGCGATTTCGACGCCTGGCTCGCGCGCGAGCGACGTGGCGAGGCGTCGCCCAAGCCGAACCTCTCCACTTTGTTCGAGATTTGGCTCGAGCGCGCGCCGCGCTCCTCCGACGCCGCCGCCGAGCGGGCGAAGCGCCGCGCCGCCGAGGCCGAGGCGGAGGCCCTGCGCGACCGGCTCGGCGCCGAAACGGCGCGGGCCGAGGAGCTGGAGCGCCGGCTGCGCGAGGCCGAGGCGGCGGTCCCTCCCCCCGCGCCGCGGCGCGGACGAACGCCCGGCGTCGTCGCCGTCCTGCTGGCGGCGGCGCTCGGCGCGATGCTCGCGGCGGCGGCCTTCGCGCCGCGCCTCGCCGATTCGCGCCGGACGGCGGACGCGCCGACCCAGCAGGCCGCGGAAACGCCGACCCCGCCCGCCGCCGAGGAGGCGCGCGCGGAGGCGCCGGCCGAAGCGCCGACCCCGCCCGCCCCGTCGCCTGCGCCGGCGGCCGCGCCCGAGCCGGAGCGGACTGCGGCTTTTCGCCTCGCCTTCGACAATCGCGACATCGCCGGCGCGCAGATCGCGGCGCTACGCAATGTCGATCAGCCCGGCTGCCTCGCCGCCTGCCGCCGCCGTGCGGACTGCCGCGCCTATGTCTTCGACAAATGGAACCACGCGTGCCGGCTGAAGGCTGACGCCATCGCCTTCACCCTCAATCCGCGCGCGACGAGCGGGCTGCGCGACGATTCGCCGCTCCCGCGCGCGCCGGCAGGGCCGATCGCGATGGAGCGCTATCCGTCCAGGGCGTTTCCGGGCGAGGGCTATCGCATCGACGCGAGCGAAGGCCCGCAGGCCTGCGAGGCCCTCTGCCGGGACGATGCGGTCTGCGTCGCCTTCACCTTCCGCCTCGACGAGGGCGTCTGTCATTTGTTCGCGACGACGGGAGAATATTTCCCTAACGCGCTGGCCGACAGCGGCGGCAAGCGGCAGAATTAGGAAAGACGGCGGCGCCTTCAGGAAAGACGACGGCGCCCGCCGCCGCCTCTCCCCGCCCCTGGCGGGGAGAGGCGGCGGCCAGCGCCGCGGGCCGCCGACAGAGCGACGGCGGCCGCTGGCGGAATGGCCGTGAAATCATCGGCGTCGACGCGAGCTCGGCCATGTTCGATTTTTTTACGCTTGACACTTGTGCGCCGCAGCATTACAACAGTGCGACGCAGCGAGATTGGTGTCTCGCTCCGTAGCCCTCCTTGGGCGTTTCCTCCCTTGACTTGGGCCGCTGGCTTCCGGCGGCCCTTTTTTTTGCGCCGCTCCCGGCTGTGGGTAGCGGTGACGAGGAGCCTTTGCATCGCACGGGCGACCGGCGAGGTGCTACAAGGCTTCGACTCCGACTCTGGCCGCCATGCGATACCCCCCTTCCTTCCTCGACGAGATCAGAGCGCGCGTGCCGGTCTCCGCCGTTGTCTCTCAGAAGGTCAAGCTGAAGAAGCAGGGCCGCGAATGGCGCGGGCTGTCACCGTTCAACGCCGAGAAGACTCCCTCCTTCTATGTCAACGACCAGAAGGGATTCTATCATGACTTCTCCTCCGGCAAGAACGGCGACGGCTTCACCTTTCTGATGGAGACCGAGGGGCTCACCTTCCCCGAGGCGGTCGAGAAGCTCGCCGGCATGGCCGGACTGCCCATGCCGGTCGAGACCACAGAGGCGCGCGAGGCCGAGGCGAAGCGCGCCTCGCTCGGCGACGTGCTCGAATGGGCGGCGCTCTATTTCGAGGCGCAGCTGCGCGGCCCGGCCGGCGGCGCCGCCCGCGCCTATCTCGCGGGCCGGTCGATCGGCGAGACGGATCGGGCGCGCTTTCGCCTCGGCTTCGCGCCGAACGAGCGCCATGGGCTGCGCGATCATCTTGCCGGCAAGGGCGCGAGCGTCGAGGCGATGATCGAGGCGGGTCTGCTGGTCCATGGCGAGGACATCGTCGTCCCCTACGATCGCTTCCGTGATCGGATCATGTTTCCGATCCTGGACCGCGCCGGGCGCGTCATCGCCTTCGGCGGCCGCGCGATGCAGAAGGACGCGCAGGCCAAATATATGAACTCGCCGGAGACGCCGCTCTTCCACAAGGGCGCGACGCTCTACAACCACCACAACGCCCGCAAGGCGGCGCATGAGGCGGGCACGGTCATCGCGGTCGAAGGCTATGTCGATGTGATCGCCATGACCGCGGCCGGGTTCGCGCAGACGGTCGCGCCGCTCGGCACGGCGCTGACGGCCGAGCAGTGCAACCTGCTGTGGACCATGGCCGAGGAGCCGATCCTGTGCTTCGACGGCGACAAGGCCGGCCGCAAGGCCGCCGATCGGGCGATCGACACCGCCCTGCCGCTGCTCGGCCCCGGCCGCAGCTTCCGCTTCGCGCTGCTGCCCGACGGGCAGGACCCGGACGAATTGTTCCGCGCCGGCGGGCCGGCCGCCATCGCCGAGGCGATCGGCGCGGCGCGCCCGCTCGTCGATCTGCTATGGGCGCGCGAGACGGAAGGGGCGCGCCTCGACACGCCAGAACGGCGCGCCGCGCTGGAGCGCCGATTCGCCGAGCTCGCCCGCAACATCGCCGACGAGGCGCTGCGCCGGCACTATTCGCAGGAGCTCATCGACCGCTGCGCGACGCTGTTCGGCCGCTCGCGGAACTATCCGCCGCGGCGTGAGCAGCGCAGCGGCGGGGGCGGGGGCGGTCGCGGGCCGATGCGGCGGTTCGGCGGCAATGAGCAGCCCTCGCTGCGCGGGCCGGTGACCATCGGCGCCTCGCTCGCCCGCTCGCCCCTCTTCCGCGGCGAGGGCGCGGCCATCGCCCCGCGCGAGGCGCTGATCCTGCTGATCCTGCTCAACCACCCGCAATTGCTGCTGGAGCGGCTGGAGGAGATCGCGGCGCTCGATTTCGCCTCGGCGGAGGCGCGCGAGCTGCTGGCGGCGCTGTTCCGCGCCGCCGACGACGGCGCGCCGGACGAGGAGAGCGTCGCGCGCGAGATCGCCGCAGCCGGGCTCGAGGCGTTTTGCGCGCGGCTCGCCGGGATGGGAGCGCATGCCTCGCTGTGGAACGTGCGCCGCGGGGCGGCGACGACCGACGCCGCCGAAAGCCTACGTCAAGCTCTGGTCTTGCAACATCGGGTGCGGGCGCTACATAAAGAACTCAGAAAAATCGAGCAGAGGCTGGCGGACGCGCCGAGCGACCATGATTTCGCCCGCCTGAGCGATATTCAAGCGCAATTGAACGCCATCGAGGGAACCGAAGCCATGCTCGACGGGTTCGGTTCTCTGTCCGGTCGGACGTCTCGCTCGCTTTGATTCGCCGGGGACAATGGGCTCCGAGCGAAAGCGGGGCGTGCGGTTAACGGAGTGTCAAGCCGACGCTCCGAGTGTGGGGCGACCGGCGAATCGCCGCGGCGGCAGGGCCGTCCGCGGCTTGTCTTGTGCTTGCTCCTGTGGTTTTCGTAAAGAACGAGCCAAGGACGGCGGAACCTCAGGCGCGGCCGCGGGCAACCGCATCGCGGGCTTTGGAGCGAGGAATGGCGAAAAAAGACGACGAGAAAGTCGAAACCGAGGGCGCGGTCGCGGTGGAAACCGCCGACGGTCCTCTGCTCGACCTCAACGACGCCGCCGTCAAGCGGATGATCAAGCTCGCCAAGAAGCGTGGCTTCGTCACCTATACCGAGCTCAATGCGGTGCTGCCGTCGGAGGAAGTCTCCTCCGACCAGATCGAGGACGTCTATGCGATGCTGCAGGAGATGGGCATCACCGTCTCCGAGGGCGACGATCCCGACGACGCCGAAGGCGAGGAGCAGCAGGAGGAGGAGGAGGCCGAGACCGGCGGCGAGGTCGTCGAATCGGCCCGCGCCACCGCCGTCGCGACGCGCAGCTCCGAGCCCGCCGACCGCACCGACGATCCCGTGCGCATGTATCTGCGCGAGATGGGCTCGGTCGAGCTGTTGTCGCGCGAGGGCGAGATCGCGATCGCCAAGCGCATCGAGGCCGGCCGCGAGGCGATGATCGCCGGGCTCTGCGAGAGCCCCCTCACCTTCCAGGCCATCATCATCTGGCGCGAGGAGCTCGAGGCCGGCAAGGTTCTGCTGCGCGACATCATCGACCTCGAGGCGACCTACGCCGGGCCCGAGGGCAAGAACGCCAAGCCCCCGGCGCCGCAGGACGACCTCGCCCCGGCGACCGCGCCGCGCTCGCCGCCGGCGGCGCTCGACGAGCCGGGCGCGCCCGCCGAGGAGAGCTTCGAGGAAGAGGACGATCTCGAGAATTCGGTGTCGCTCTCGGCCATGGAGGCCGAGCTGAAGCCGCGCGTGCTCGAGACCTTCGCCCGCGTCGCCGACGCCTATAAGAAGCTGCGCCGGCTGCAGGATCAAAATGTCGAGAACAAGCTCAAGAACGAGACGCTGACTCCGGCGCAGGAGCGCAAATACAAGCAGCTCAAGAAAGAGATCGTCACCGATGTGAAGTCTCTCTCGCTGAACCAGAACCGCATCGAGGCGCTGGTCGAGCAGCTCTACGACATCAACAAGCGCCTCGTCGGCTATGAGCGCAAGCTGTTCATGCTCGCCGACGCGCAGGGCGTGCAGCGCGAGGACTTCATCGACAAGTTCCAGGGGTCGGAGCTCGATCCCAAATGGATCAACCGCGTGTCCAAGCTCGGCTCGCGCGGCTGGAAGGAGTTCGTCGCCAACGAGAAGGACCGTATCCGGGAGCTGCGCGGCGAGATTCACGCGCTCGCCACCGAGACCGGCCTCGAGATCGCCGAGTTCCGCAAGATCGTCCAGATGGTGCAGAAGGGCGAGCGCGAGGCGCGGCAGGCGAAGAAGGAGATGGTCGAGGCGAACCTCCGCCTCGTGATCTCGATCGCCAAGAAATATACGAACCGCGGCCTGCAGTTCCTCGACCTCATTCAGGAAGGCAATATCGGCCTGATGAAGGCGGTCGACAAATTCGAATATCGCCGCGGCTATAAATTCTCGACCTACGCCACCTGGTGGATTCGCCAGGCGATCACCCGCTCCATCGCGGACCAGGCGCGCACGATTCGCATTCCGGTGCATATGATCGAGACGATCAACAAGATCGTGCGCACCTCGCGGCAGATGCTGCACGAGATCGGCCGCGAGCCGACGCCGGAGGAATTGTCCGAGAAGCTCGCCATGCCGCTCGAGAAGGTGCGCAAGGTGCTGAAGATCGCCAAGGAGCCGATCAGCCTCGAGACGCCGATCGGCGACGAGGAGGATTCGCATCTCGGCGATTTCATCGAGGACAAGAACGCCATCCTGCCGATCGAGGCGGCGATCCAGTCCAATCTGCGCGAGACGACGACCCGCGTGCTGGCGTCGCTGACGCCGCGCGAGGAGCGCGTGCTGCGCATGCGCTTCGGCATCGGCATGAACACCGACCATACGCTCGAGGAAGTCGGCCAGCAGTTCTCGGTGACGAGAGAGCGCATTCGCCAGATCGAGGCGAAAGCTCTGCGCAAGCTGAAGCATCCGAGCCGGTCGCGGAAGCTCAGGAGCTTCCTGGACAATTGACGAAGCGACGCGCTTTGCGCGAATTGCGAGCCTGAAGGCTCGCGGTCCAGAACCCCCTTGTCTGGACCGCGAGCCTTCAGGCTCGCTTCTTTTTGAGACGAGACATGTCCGCAGCGATCATCATTCCGGCGCGCTACGGCTCCTCCCGCTTTCCCGGCAAGCCGCTGCAGATGATCGCCGGCATGTCGATGCTGGAGCGCGTGTGGCGCATCGCCCGCGCCGCGCGCTTCTGCTCGCGCGTCGTGATCGCCAGCGAGGACGAGCGCGTTCTCGCCCATGCCGCCGGCTTCGGCGCGGAGGCCGTGCTCACCTCGGGCAGCTGCCGCAATGGCACGGAGCGCGTGCATGAAGCCGCGGCGACGCTCGGCCTCGAGGCGGAAATCATCATCGGATTGCAGGGCGACGCCGTGCTGACGCCGCCCTGGGTGCTCGACGCGCTGATCGACGCGCTCGAGACCGATCCCGACATCGACATGGCGACGCCGGCGATCCGGCTCGACGCGCGCGCGCTCGGCGACTTCATCGCGCATAAGCAGATCTCGCCGACGAGCGGAACCACGGTCGTCTTCGACCGCAACGCCAACGCGCTGTATTTTTCCAAGAGCGTCATTCCATTTCCGGGCCGCGACGCCGCCGCGCCGGTTCACCGCCATATCGGCCTCTATGGCTTTCGGCGCGCCGGGCTCGACAAATACGCGCGCGCCGCGCCGACGCCGCTCGAGCGCGCCGAGGGTCTCGAGCAGCTGCGCGCGCTCGAGAATGGGATGCGCATCCGCATCGTGCTCATCGACTATCAGGGCCGAACGCACGCCTCCGTCGACACGCGCGAGGATGTCGCGCTCGTCGAGGCGCTGATCGCCGCCGAGGGCGAGCTCGTCGCCGGGCGCCGCTGAATGCGGCTGATCCTCGCGCGGCACGGAAACACTTTTGGTCCCGGCGACGCCGTGCGCTGGATCGGCGCGCGAAGCGATCCTGCGCTCGTCGCGTCAGGCCGCGAGCAGGCCGAGGCGGTCGGCCGCGCGCTCGCCGCGATGCATGTCCATCCTGCGCGCATTATCGCGGGGCCGCTCACGCGCACACGCGAGAGCGCCGCGCTCGCCGCCGCCGGCTTTGCGCCGGCGTCGATCGAGATCGAGCCGCGGCTGATCGAGATCGATTACGGCGCCTGGGAGGGCCTCACCTCGGACGAGATTCGTTCGCTGCGCGGCGCGCCGGAAGTCGACGCATGGGAGCGGGATGGAATTTGGCCGCAGGGCGCCGGCTGGTCGCCCGATGAAGCGCAATTGCGCGCGCGCTTGGAGGGCCTGCTCGCGTCGCTGCGCGCGGCTCATACGGACGGCGACACGATCATGCTCGTCTCCAGCGGCGGCGTGCTGCGATGCTTCGGCGAGATCTACGGACTCGCGCGGCGAGACGCGAAGATGCGGACGGGAAGCCTGTCGATCGTCGAGACCGACGCGCAGGGATTCTCCATCGCGCTGTGGAATGCGCGGCCGAGCGAGCTCGCGTCGGGAGAGCGAGCTTGAAGGCTCGCTCGTTTGCGACTGTCATCATCCTTGAACAGGAACGTCACCGCTATGTAGCGCGTGCGGCTTATTCGGCCTCCCGGGGAAACCAAAAGGGGCCTGACAACCATGACAACTCCAGATCGTCGCGATTTCTTGCGCCTCGTCGGCGGCGCCACTCTCGCCACGGCGTTTTCACAGAGCATCGAGCGCGCGCTGGCGATTCCGGCGAATGCCGCGACCGGCACGATCAACGACATCGAGCATATCGTCGTGCTGACGCAGGAGAACCGCTCCTTCGATCATTACTTCGGCACGCTGCGCGGCGTGCGCGGCTTCGGCGATCCGCGTCCGGTGCTGCTGCCCAATGGCAAGCCGGTGTGGCGCCAGCCCGATGGCGCCGGCGAGGTGCTGCCGTTCCGGCCCGACACGCGTCCGCTCGGCGACAAGTTCCTCGAAGGCACGCCGCATAACTGGCCGGATGCGCATCAGGCCTGGAACAACGGCAAATATGACCAATGGGTCCCGGCCAAGGGCCGCCACACCATGGCGCATCTGTCGCGCGGCGACCTTCCGTTCCACTTCGCTCTGGCGGAAGCCTTCACCATCTGCGACGCCTATCATTGCTCGGTGATGGGCGCGACCGACCCCAATCGTTATTATCTGTGGAGCGGCTGGGACGGCAACGATGGCGCCAATGGCGGTCCGGTCGTCGACAATTCGGAAGCCGGCTACGACTGGCGCACCTATCCGGAGCTCTTGGAGCAGGCCGGCGTCTCCTGGAAGGTCTATCAGGATATCGGCGCGGGGCTCGACGGCGAGCATTGGTGGGGCTGGGGCGACAATCCCTATATCGGCAATTACGGCGACAACTCGCTGCTCTACTTCCATCAATATCAGAACGCGCTGCCGGGCTCGCCGCTCTATGAGAAGGCGCGGCGCGGCACCAATATCTCCGCGAGCGGCAATCTGTTCGAGATTCTGCGCGACGATGTGCTGCACAACAAGCTGCCGCAGGTCTCCTGGATCGCCGCGCCCGAGTCCTACACAGAGCATCCGAACTGGCCGTCGAATTTCGGCGCCTGGTATATCTCGAAGGTCCTCGACGCTCTGACCGCCAATGCGAATGTGTGGAGCAAGACCGCTCTACTCATCAATTACGACGAGAACGACGGCTTCTTCGATCACGTGGTGCCGCCGACCGCGCCGGCGACATCGGCGCAGGGGCGCTCCACCGTCGCGACGACCAATGAAATCTATCCGGGCGGCTCGACCTACGCCGCCGGCCCCTATGGCCTCGGCGCACGCGTTCCCATGATCGTCGTCTCGCCCTGGAGCAAGGGCGGCTATGTGTGCTCGCAAGTGTTCGACCACACTTCGGTCCTTCGCTTCATCGAGAAGCGCTTCGGCGTCGCCGAGACGCAGATCTCGCCCTGGCGCCGCGCGGTCTGCGGCGATCTGACCTCCGCCTTCGATTTCTCGAAGACCTTCACCGGCGTCGTCTTCCTGCCGTCGACGACGGGCTTCGGGCCGCGCGATCGCGAGCGTCATCCGAGCTATACGCCCGTGCCGCCGGCCAATCAGGCCGTCCCCGTTCAGGAGCCCGGCCTGCGTTACGCCCGGCCCCTGCCCTATGAGCTGGATGCGAAGGGCTCCCTGACCACGGATCGCGCCTCGCTCAAATTCGAATTCGTCAATACCGGCGCCGCCGCCGCCTGCTTCCATGTGCGCTCGGCGCAGGCCTCGGCCGGCCCCTGGAGCTATACGGTCGAGGCCGGCAAGTCGCTGGTCTCGGGCCTCAGATTCCAGACGAGCAAGGACTACGCCTTCACGGTCCACGGCCCCAACGGCTTCTTCCGCCGCTTCAAGGGCGGCTCCGAGGCCAGCCGCGCCACTCTCGAGGTGAGCGCGAAATATGTGACGCAGCCGGAGGTCGGGATCGAGCTGACCATCGTGAACCGCGGCCTCGGCCCGGTCTCGATATCGGTCGCCGACGCCTATGGCGTGACGGGCGCCTTCCGCAAGCTGCTCACGCCGGCCGAGCGCGTCGTGAAGCTGTGGCGGCTCGGCGCCAGCCATGGCTGGTACGACCTCTCGATCTCGGTCGCTTCCGATCGGGGCTTCGCGCGTCGCCTCGCCGGCCATGTGGAGAATGGCAAGGTCAGCACCAGCGATCCGGCTTTCGCCCGGAGCGGCTTCCCCGCCATCGCCTGACGCGGGCAAGGACGAGACGGAGGGACGCGCGTCCCTCCTCGCATTCGAGAGGGCGGACGCCGGAGACGGCGTCCGCCCTCTTCTTTGTTCGGCGCACGCGCCGGGCCCCTGCCCCACGCGACATTTCGGAGCGCTTTTTCGTCGCGAATGAGCGACGATAGGATAGCCGATTCGCTCATTTCGACCGGCGAAAGCTTTTTTCGAGATGGAGACTTGAAGATGAAACGGGTTCGCCTTCTCTCATTGACGGCGCTCGCGCCGCTTTTCGTTTCCAGCGCGCTGGCGCAAGTGGCGCTGGTTCCCGGCCTCGCCGCCTGCAAGGACCGGGACAATATGCGACGCCTCGTCGAGCTCACCGATCTGGGCGACCTCGCCGCCGCGCAGGAGTTGTTCGCGCGCGGCGTCAAGAGCGACGACTGCCGGATGCTGGCGGGCGACGACGTCGTCATCGAGATGACGCCGCTCTTCATGCGGGTGGTCAAGGCGCATATCCGCGGCAATCCGGATATTTATTGGATCCTGCAGTAATTCTACCGCATCACGAGAAGCCGAGATGATCGGGGCGGCGTCATTGCGAGAAGCGAAGCGACGAAGCAACCCAGAAGTCGCCCCGCGGCTCTGAAATGCTTCGCTGCGCTCGCAATGACGGCCGCAGCTTCCGCGGGTTCACATCGAGATATTTTTATTGGGTGTGAAAGGGGCGAGCCTGAAGGCTCGCGGTCCGGGCGCCCGCAAGTCACCGCGCTCGCAGCGCCTGCTCGCCGAGGCGCGTGAGCGCGGCGCGCAGCGCCTCGTCGGCGACGCCATCCGTCACCGCGGCTGCGCGCGCGCGCGTCGCGGCGTCGACCAGGGGAGCGCGATGCGGCGCCTTGCGGCGCGCCGTCAGCCGCTCCTGGCGCATCGTCAGCCGCGCGACGCAGCGCCAGCCCAGATGCGTGTTCACCCGGTCGAGGATCGACCCGGCCATATGCTGGATGTCGAGGCTAAAGCCCGGCTCGACGCGCAGAATCAGCGTCGCCGGCTCATCCTTCTTCTCGGCTGCGCGGTTCTTCGCCCGCGGCGGCCATTGCAGCTTGATCGGCTCGCAAATGGCGGCGAGCCGCGCGCCCACCACCGCCTCCCAGCGCAGGATCAGCGCCGCCTCGCCGAAACCCTGGCGCGCCGCCAGCGGATCGATCGCTCGGTCGACGAGCTCGCCGAGCGTCCGAGATCCTCTGTATTTCTCCGCCATTGGCTCGTTCCTCGCGGCAGGGGACGCGATGTCGCTCCAGCATTCTTTCCTTCGAGCGAATTCTGATCGGTCGAACGATTTCGTTCGACCGGAAAGCGCTCTAGCATTTTTTCATTCGAGCGAATTCTGATCGATCGAACGATTTCGTTCGATCGGAAAGCGCTCTATGGACGTTATCTCATGCGAAGCGCCCCCGCCAAGCCCGATCCGCTCGCCCTGCTGCGTTGGTACGACCGGCGCCGGCGCGCCCTGCCCTGGCGCGCGCGCGCGGGCGAGACCGCCGACCCTTACGCCGTCTGGCTCTCCGAGATCATGCTGCAGCAGACCACGGTGGAGGCCGTGAAGCCCTATTTCGCCGCCTTTCTCGCCCGCTGGCCGGATGTCGCGGCGCTGGCCGCCGCGCCGCAGGAGGAGGTGATGAAGGCCTGGGCCGGCCTCGGCTATTACGCGCGGGCGCGCAATCTCCACGCCTGCGCGCGCGCGATCGCCGCGCGCGGCGCCTTTCCGCGCGAGCAGCGCGAGCTGCTGGCGCTGCCCGGCGTCGGTCCCTATACGGCGGCGGCGATCGCCGCTATCGCCTATGACGCGCCCGTGGTCGCCGTCGACGGCAATGTCGAGCGCGTCGTCGCGCGGCTCTTCGCCATCGAGCGGCCGGCGCGCGAGGCCAAGGCCGAATTGCGCGAGCAGGCGCAGAGCCTCTTTCCCGGCCGGCGCGCCGGCGATTTCACCCAAGCGCTGATGGACCTCGGGGCGACGGTCTGCACACCGCGCGGGCCGCGCTGCGGGGACTGTCCGTTCCACGGCGCCTGCGCGGCGGAGCGGAGCGGCGACGCCGAGGCCTTTCCCGTCAAGCCGCCCAAGACGCAAAAGCCCGAGCGGCGCGGCGCCGCCTTCGTGCTGCTGAGCGATGGGGCGGCGCTGATCCGCACGCGGCCGCCGCGCGGCCTGCTCGGCGGCATGGCGGAATTTCCCTCGACCCCCTTCCGCGCCGATTTCGACCCGAGGAAAGCCCGCGCCCATGCGCCGGCCGCGGCGCCATGGCGCGAATTGCCGGGGATGGTCGAGCATGTGTTCACACATTTTTCGTTGCGGCTGACCATCTTCCGCGCGACGCTCCCGCCGCCGCGGCCCGGAATCGAGAATTGCCGCTGGACGGAGCTCGGGCGTCTCGAGGCCGAAGGCCTGCCGACGTTGATGCGCAAGGTGGCGGCGCACGCCGGGCTGGGTTTGGAGTAGAGCGTTTTCCGATCGAACGGCGTCGTTCGATCGATCAGAATTCGCTCGAAGGAAAAAATGCGAGAGCGGAGGGCTGCATGGCGCGGGGCAAGGCGATCACGGTGGAAATGACGGAAGGGGCGATCCGCGTCCGCTCGCAGGGCAAGACGCTGACGATCGTGAATTCCTCGCCGCCGCCCGACGCCGACGACGAGAGCGATTTCTTCATCCGCCTCGACGAGATCGACAATTGGGACGCCCCCGACGACGAGATCTCGATCGACATCGTCGAGTTGCAGAAGATTTTGGAGGCGATCGAGGAGGAGCTGGACCGGCGAGGGCTCAGCGTGACCTTCGATTGAGGTCCGCGGTCAGGCGCCGCCCGCGGGCGCGTCGCCGGCCAGCCATTCGCGCCAAATCGAGAGCAGCACGGCGAGGATCAGCGGCCCGAGAAACAGGCCGACGAAGCCGAAGGCCAGCAGGCCGCCGAGCACGCCGAACAGCACGATGACGAGAGGAATGTCGGCGGCGCTGCTGATCAGCAGCGGCTTGATGATATTGTCGACCCAGCTCACCACCAGCCCGCCCCAGGCCAGCAGCGCGACCCCGGCGCCGGTCTGGCCGACGACCAGCAGATAGACGCCGACCGGAGCCCAGACCGCCCAGGTGCCGATGAAGGGCACGAGCGCCGCCACCGCGGTCAGCGCGCCGAGCAGAATGGGCGTGCCGACGCCGACGACGGCATAGCCCACACCGGCGATGAGGCCCTGAAACAAAGCGCTGACGATCACCCCCGACACCACCGCCTGCGTCGTGGCGCCGATGGCGCGGACGTAATTATCGGCGGACGCGCCCACCACCTTCCGCAGGCCGGCGCGCAGCTCCTCGACCACGAGCGCGCCGTCACGGTAGAAAAAGAACAGCGCTATGGCGGTCAGCGCGATCTGCGCGAGGCTGCGGCCGATCATGCCGAGCGTTCTGGCGAGTCCGCTCATCCACGGCTCGATCCACTCCTTCACCTGCTCGCGGCGCCGCTCCGGATCGTTCCAGATCGTGTTCAGCATGTCGTCGAGAGCTGGGCCGACGACGGGAAAGCGGGCGACCGCATCGGGAAGCACGATCGGCTCATCGGCGAATTGGCTCGACAGCTCGCGATAGGCTTCGGCGAGATCGGACTGCAGGCGCACCAGCAGAAAGGCCACCGGGACCACCAGCACCACCACCAGAAGCAAAGTGGCGAAGGTCGCGGCGAGCGAGGGGCGATTTCCGCTCGCGCGCAAGATGCGGCGATAGACCGGATAGGTCGCATAAGCGAGGATGGCGGCCCAGGCCAGCGGCGTTAAAAACGGGCTGACCACGAAGAGGCCGAGCCCGACGACGACGCCGAGCAGCAGCAAAGCGAAAATCTGCCGGTTCTGCATCGCCCACTCCTCTGCGCGCTCTCGCGGAGCACTCGTGGTCTGCGTCATCGAAATTGATAAGCTCAGAGAGCGAGCCTTCAGGCTCGCTCTTTCAGCCCTCTCAAATCGGCTGAAGCACGCCACTAGACTAGAAGATCCCCGCCTCGAGACCCGCCGCCATCGCCATCCCCAGCTCGCGGCAAGCGTCGACGAAGTCCTCGCGCCATTCGCCGCGCAGGATCAGCGGCTCCTGGACCTTGCGCCAGCGCAGGCCGGTCGCGACGCTCTCGACGCTGCGCCGCGCTCCGGTCCCGTCGCTGCCGGCGCGCACATAGAGCACATAAGGGAGCCCCTGCGTGCGCTCGAGGCAGGGATAATAGCAGCGGTCGAAAAAATCCTTCAGCGCGCCGCTCATATAGCCGAGGTTCTCGGTGGTCCCGATGAGGATCGCGTGGGCGCCCAGCACATCGTCCGGCGTCGTCGCGAGCGGCGCGAGGCACAAGGTCTCGACGCCGGCGATCTCGTCCGCTCCGGCGCGCGCAGCCTCACGCAGCCGCAGCGTGTTCGGCGACGGCGCATGGGCGACGACGAGCAGGCGTTTTGTCGTCATTCGCGCTTTTCTCCCCGAACGTAAGCTCGACAATCGCGGCCATGTCTCTTATGGTTCGGCTCGCGCATGGCGCTTCCGCTTCCGCCGCGCGATATTCATTGCACAGGACCACATTGATGAAAAAATCGATCTGCATCGTCGCATTGCTGACCTTCGCCGCGCCGGGATGGACGGCGACGAAAACGCTCAAACGCACCATCGACGAGACCCAGCTGCAGGGATATGTCGCGACGCCGCCGACCGGCTGGGCGCCCACAGCATTCATCTATGGCGCCGCCACGCCGACCGGCTCGGCGAATCCGGCGGTCTATGCGATCTCGAACCGCATGTTCCTGCGCAACGCCTTCAATCCCTACGCCCCGCCTCCGACCACGCCTCCGCCACTCGCCGGTCTGACATTGATCTCGCTCTCGCGCTACGCCCTGACCAGAGAAAACCTGCCGGACGCCGTCCAGATAACGGCCAGCGACTGCGTTTTTTCGGCCTATGGCGTTTCCAAAGTGTGCCCCTATCTCTACACCGCCGCGCGGCCCGCAGCGGCTCTGCCGGGCGGCCTCGTCGTCTTGGTCATGAAGCCGGTCGTGTACAGGAATGGCGCTTATCTGAAATATTGGGAATATGTCTTCGATCCGAGCGCGGTCGGCGCGGACCGCTGGCGGCTCGTGCAGGACGGTCTCAGCGACACCCCTATGGTGAATTTGTTCGTGGACGAGGCTGCCGACAACGTTTCCGGAGCGCGCGGCAGAGCGAGCGAAGTGAACATCCCGGGCCAGACCTTCAAGGTCGCCGATGTGAACTGGTATCTCTTCAAGCGACAGTCTCCGACCGTCGTGCAGGTCTATCAGATCGCGCCGAAATGAGCCGCGCCATACTGCATCATGACTTTCATCAGGGATGATCGAAGGATCGCATCCATGAAAAAAACGATTTGCGTCGTCGCGGGACTGATGATCTCGGCGTCGACCGCGCCAGCGGGAACGGCGACGCTGAAGCGCACCATCGACGAAACCCAGCTGCAAGGATATGTCGCCACGCCGCCGGCCGGCTGGGCTCCCACCCGCTTCGTGTACGGGGCCGCGACGCCGATCGGCTCGGCGTCGCCGGCAGTCTATGCGATCTCGAGACAAAGCTCGCTGCTGGAAACCGCCGGCTCCAACGCCACGCCCCCGACGGCGCCTCCGCCGCCCAGTGGCTTGACGCTGATCTCGCTGTCGCGAAACGTTCTCACAAAAGAAAACCTGCCGGACGCCGTTCAAGTGAAGGCCAGCGACTGCAACCTTCTGGTCTACGGCACACCCGATACATGCCCTGCTCTCTATGTCGTCGCGAGGCCCTCTGCGGCGCTGCCGGGCGCCCTCGTTGTTATGATCATAAAGCCGGTTCTGTATAAAAAAAGCACCTCACCGAAATATTGGGAATATGTGTTCGATCCGAGCGCGGTCGGCGCCGAACGCTGGCTGCTCGTGAAGGACGGGCTCGCCGACAAAGCCATTCTCGACCTGCTCGGGGACGAGTCCATCGACCCTTCCGGGGTGCGCGTAGGCTCGAGCGAAATGAACATCCCGGGCCAGACCTTCAAGGTCGCCGATCCGAACTGGCTTCTCTTCAAGCGACAGTCTCCCACCGTCGTGCAGGCCTATCAGATCGCGCCGAAGTAAGGGCGCCGCGCGCCATTCCGCATCATGACATTCATCAGGGATGATCGAAGGATCGCATCCATGAAAAAAACGATTTGCGTCGTCGCGGGACTGATGATCTCGGCGTCGACAGTGCTTGCGGCGACGAAAACGCTGAGGCGCACCATCGACGAGACCCAGCTGCAAGGCTATGTCGCCACGCCGCCGGCGGGCTGGGCCCAGAACAAATTCACCTATGGGGCGGCGACGCCGATCGGCTCCGCGTCGCCGGCAGTCTATGCGATCTCGAACCAGATTGTTCTGAGGACGCCTTCGACGCCGTCCATACCGCTTCCGACGGTCCCGCCGCCGCCTGTCGGCGTGACGCTGATCTCGCTTTCCCGTTCGTCGGCCATGATCAAGGAAAACCTGCCGGACGCGGTTCAGATCACCGCCAGCGACTGCATCTTGTCCTATAATGAGGCCCACAACCTCTGCCCTAATCTCTACACACTGGCGAGACCTGCGGCGGCGCTTCCGGGCGGACTGCTTTTCATGATGTTGAAGCCGGTTCGCCGCGGGACGAGCTTCGTTTCGAAATATTTTCTGTATGTCTTCGACCCGAGCGCGGACGGAGTCGCACGCTGGTTGTACATTGAAAGTGGGATCGCCGATTCATCCATGATCCAAATGTTCGTGGACGAATACGAGACCTACTCCTCCAACGACGTCGGCAAGCACGAAGAAATAAAACTGCCGGGCCAGACTTTCCAGGTCGCCGATCCGAACTGGTATCTCTTCGAGCGACAATCTCCCACGATCATGAAAGTCTATCAGATCGCGCCGAAATGAGCGCGTCGTCGCCCGCTCGCGCGAAGCTCTAGGGCGCGGGGCGGGAAGCGGCTAGGATCGCCCTGTCTCGAATCGAGCAGGACTCCATGACGCAGGCTTCGATCACAACGGATGGCGCGGGCGCGCGGCCCGCCCTCACTCTTCCCCAGCGCGTCATCCTCGCCGAGGGCTGGACGCGGCGGGGGATCGCCTTTCTCGCCGGCGCCTGCGGAGCGCTCGCCCTCGCGCCGATCGATTTCGCGCCCGCGATGGCCGTCCCCATGTGCGCCGCCGTCTGGCTGCTCGACGGTGCGGCGGCGGCGCGCGGCGCGGGCGCGCTCTCCTTCGCCCGGGGCTCGATGCTGTCCGCGGCGGCGGCCGGCTGGTGGCTCGGCTTCGGCTATTTCCTCGCCGGCCTCTGGTGGCTCGGCGCCGCGCTGCTGGTGCAGGCCGATCAATTCGCTTGGGCGCTGCCGCTCGCCGTCATCGGCGTGCCGGCCGGCCTCGCCTGCTTCACCGCGCTCGGCTTCGCCCTCGCCCGGCTGCTGTGGACGCCGGGCTCGCTGCGCGTCTTCGCGCTCGCCGCCGGGCTCTCCGCCTCCGAATGGCTGCGCGGCCATGTGATGACCGGCTTCCCCTGGAATGATGTCGGCATGGCGCTGGCGAGCGTCCCCGTGCTCGACCAGACGGCGGCGCTCGTCGGCCTGCACGGGCTCGACATTCTCGCGGTGATCCTGTTCGCCGCGCCCGCCACGCTCGCCGACGGCGGAAGGCGGCGGATGACGCCGGCGATCCTCGTCGCTCTGATCCTCACCGCCGCAATGGGCGTCTACGGGGGCCTGCGCCTCCTGCGCGGCGAGAGCGGCTTCGTCGACGGCGTGACGCTGCGGCTGATGCAGCCCAATCTGCCGCAGGACGCCAAATTCAAGCCGGAGAACGGCGGCGAGATTCTGCGCCGCTATCTCGAGCTCACCGACCGAGCCATAGCCCCGGGCCATTCCGGCGTCGCCGATGTGACGCATGTGATCTGGCCGGAATCGGCCTTTCCCTTCATCCTCTCGCGTGAGCCGCAGGCAATGGCGCGCATCGCCGCGACGCTGCAGAATGCGACGCTGCTGACCGGCGCCGCGCGTGTCGAGGACGCGCCGGGCGGGGCGCGCCGCACGAAAATCTTCAACGCCATTCTCGCCTTGCAGCGCGGCCGCATCGTCGCCGCCTATGACAAGATTCATCTCGTGCCCTTCGGCGAATATCTGCCGCTCGCCGGCCTGCTCGGGCCGCTCGGCGCCACCCATCTCGTGCCCGGAGTCTGGGACGCAGGCGCCGGCCCGCGGCGCCTGCGCGCGCCCGGCCTGCCGCTCGCCGCGCCGCTCGTCTGCTATGAGGCGATCTTCCCCGGCGAGACCGTCGAGCCCGACGGGCCGGAGCGGCCGCAATTTCTGCTCAACGTCACCAATGACGGCTGGTTCGGCGCGACCAGCGGGCCCTATCAGCACTTCGCCCAGGCGCGCCTGCGCGCCATCGAGGAGGGTCTGCCGCTGGTGCGCGCGGCCAATACGGGCGTCTCCGCCATCGTCGATCCATATGGGCGAATTCTCGGCGCTCTGCCACTCGGAGTCGAAGATGTGCTCGACGGCCGTCTGCCCAAGCCGGCGAGCCCGCCTCCCTTTGCCCTCCATCCTTTTCTCTGGACTTCAACGCTTTGGTTCTTCACAATAATTTTTGCGGCTCTGGGGCGTGTTCGCGGGTTTGCGGGTTTGACTTGACGGCTCGAGCGGGTGCTTAATGGCGAACCGTCGGCGCCGCGCGGGCGCCGACGTGACAGGCTGTCGAACCCGATGGTAATTCAATTCTATCCGACCGAAGTCGGTGAGTTGGGCAAGGGAGATCAAACGCAGTGAAGAAGGCGCCCGATCCGATAGACCGGCATGTCGGAAGCCGCGTGCGCATGCAGCGCGTCTTGCTGAAAATGAGCCAGGAGAAGCTCGGCGAAGCGCTGGGGCTGACCTTCCAGCAAGTGCAGAAATACGAGAAGGGCACCAATCGCATCGGCGCGAGCCGGCTTCAGCAGATTTCGAAGACGCTGAACGTCCCGCCGTCCTTCTTCTTCGATGGCGCGCCGTCGGTGGGCGCGCCGGGCGACGGCTTCGCCGAGGAATCCTCGTCGCAATATGTGGTCGAGTTCCTGTCCACGGCCGAGGGGCTGCATCTCAACCGCGCTTTCGCCCGCATCAAGGACCCGAAGGTGCGCAAGCGGGTGATCGATCTCATCTCCACCCTCGCCGACCAGAGCGAGGACGGCGTCCCCGCGGGCGGCGAGGACGCCGCGAAATAGCCGCGCCGGACGGCGCCGGCGTACGGAGCCTCCGATAGAGCGCGACTTGACGAGCGGGCTCGCGCCTGTACTGATCTACCGAACCGCGATGGCCCGAGGACGGTTCCACGCGCAGACGGAGATGGACGTGACGCGACAGAACTATCTTTTCACGAGCGAGTCGGTTTCCGAGGGTCATCCCGACAAGGTTTGCGACCGCATCTCGGACGAGATCGTCGATCTTTTCTTTCGTGAGGGGGCCAAATTCGGCGTCGATCCCTATCTGATCCGCGTCGCGGCCGAGACTCTCTCCACCACCAATCGCGTGGTGATCGCCGGCGAGGTGCGCGGCCCGGCCATTCCCAAGGAGCAGATCGTCGACGTCGCCCGCAAGGCCATTCACGCGATCGGCTATGAGCAGGACGGCTTCCACTGGCAGCACGCCGATGTCGAGGTGCTGCTGCACGCCCAGTCGGCGGACATCGCCCAGGGCGTCGACGCCGCCGGCAACAAGGACGAAGGCGCGGGCGACCAGGGCATCATGTTCGGCTACGCCGTGCGCGAGACGCCGGATCTGATGCCGGCGCCGCTCTATTACGCCCACAAGATTCTCGAGAGCCTCGCCCAGGCGCGCCACTCCGGCAAGGAGAAGGGCCTCGGCCCGGACGCCAAGAGCCAGGTGACGCTGCGCTATGAGAACGGCAAGCCGGTGGAGGCGACGCAGATCGTGCTGTCGCATCAGCACACCGACGAGAGCCTCTCGCCGCAGGATATTCGCAAGCTCGTCGAGCCCTATATCGTCGCGGCGCTGCCGTCCGGCTGGATCACCAAGGAGACGGTCTGGCACGTCAATCCGACCGGCAAGTTCCACATCGGCGGCCCGGACGGCGACGCCGGCCTCACCGGCCGCAAGATCATCGTCGACACTTACGGCGGCGCGGCCCCGCATGGCGGCGGCGCCTTCTCGGGCAAGGATCCGACCAAGGTCGACCGCTCGGCGGCCTATGCGGCCCGCTATCTCGCCAAGAACATCGTCGCCGCCGGCCTCGCCGATCGCGCGACGCTGCAGCTCTCCTATGCGATCGGCGTCGCCGAGCCCCTGTCGATCTATGTCGATCTGCACGGAACCGGTCAGGTCGCGGAGGACAAGCTGGAAGCGGTGCTGCCGCAGATCATGCGGCTGTCGCCGCGCGGCATCAGAGAGCATCTCCAGTTCAATAAGCCGATCTACGCCCGCACCTCGGCCTATGGCCATTTCGGCCGGACGCCGGACGCGGAGGGCGGCTTCTCCTGGGAGAAGACCGACCTCGCCGACGCGCTGAAGGCGCATTTCTCCTGAGCGGAGACAAGACGCAGGGGCGGAGCGGGGCGGCGGCGGGCGAGGATTTCACGCCTCGCCGCCTCTATGGGCGCAGCAAGGGCAAGGCGCTGCGGCCCGGCCAGGCCCGCCTCATCGACGAGCTGCTGCCGAAGCTGCTGCTCGATCTCAGCGCGCCCGCGCCGCATGACGCGCGGGCGCTGTTCGATTCGCGAGTGCGCGAGACGCGTCTCGAGATCGGCTTCGGCGGCGGCGAGCATCTGATCGCGACCGCGGCGCGCAACCCGGACGTCGGCTTCATCGGCTGCGAGCCCTTCGTCAACGGCATGGCCCGCCTGCTCGCGCGCATCGCCGCGGAGGGCCTCGGCAATATTCGCCTGCGCCAGGGCGACGCCATCGAGGTCGTCGACTGGCTGCCGGACGCCAGCCTCGCGCGCGTCTATCTGTTCTATCCCGATCCCTGGCCGAAGCGGCGCCACCGCAAGCGCCGCCTCGTCTCGCCGGACAATCTCGCCAAGCTCGCCCGCGTCATGACGCCGGGCGCGCAATTGCGCTTTGCGACCGACATAGACGATTATGCCGGCTGGACGCTGGCGCGCCTCGCCGCCTCGCCCGATTTCGACTGGCGCGCGCAGTCGGCGCAGGACTGGCTCTCGCCCTGGGACGGTTGGACGCAGACGAAATACGAGGCGAAAGCGATGGCGGCCGGCCGCAAACCGGTCTATCTGACATTCGCGAGGCGTTGAGGACGCGGGATGTTCCAAAGGCGTCGATGACGCCGTCTCGGCGGGAGATTCGCTACAATGGCGACGGAAGCATTCGGCGCGGGCGATGGCGCGCAAGAGACGACGACGGCGGGATTTCGCGCCGATGTGATGGAAGCTTCGTTGCGCCAGCCCGTGCTGGTCGACTTCTGGGCTCCGTGGTGCGGCCCTTGCAAGCAGCTCGCGCCGGCGCTCGAACGCGCCGTCAAGGCGGCCGGCGGCAAGGTGAAGCTCGTCAAGATGAACATCGACGACCATCCGGAGATCGCCGGCCAGCTCGGGATCAAATCGATCCCCGCCGTGATCGCCTTCGTGCGCGGCCGACCCGCCGACGGCTTCGTCGGCGCCCTGCCCGAGACTCAGCTGCGCGGCTTCGTCGAGCGGCTCGTCGGCCCGCTCGAGGACGAGGGCGCTGACGCTTTCCTCGTCGCCGAGGCGCTGATCGGCGAAGGCGATCTCGCCGGCGCCGAAGCCATTCTGACCGATCTCGTCTCGCGCGACCCGCCGCTGCCGAAAGCCGTGGCGGAGCTCGCCCGGCTGCTCGTCGAGCAGGATCGCCTCGCCGAGGCGCAGGCGTTGCTCGAGGGGCTTGCGGCCGAGCTCGCCGGAGACGCCGGCGTCGCGGCCGCGGCGGCGACGCTCGAGAATGCGCTGCGCGCCTCCGAGCTCGACGAGGTCGACGAATTGCAAAGGCGCATCGCCTTCGATCCCGATGATCTGCAAGCGCGCTTCGATCTCGCTCTGGCGCTCAACGCCAAGGGCAAGCGCGATGACGCCGCGACGGCGCTCCTTGACATCATCCGCAAGGACCGTAGTTGGAGCGACGATGGGGCGAGGAAGCAGCTCATCCAATTCTTCGACGCCTGGGGTCCGCTCGATAAGGCGACCATCGGCGCCAGACGACGCCTGTCGTCGCTATTGTTCTCCTGAGAGAGGAGTGGCGTCGATCGCTGCGCGGCCCAAATGAGCGTCAACCGTCCCTACAAAGATGCGAACGGACTGCCGGAAGTGCTTCCGGTGTTTCCGCTGACGCGCGCGCTGCTGCTGCCGCGCGGCGAGCTGCCGCTCAATATTTTCGAGCCGCGCTATCTCGCCATGATCGACGACGCCATCGCGTCGCAGCGCGTGATCGGCATGATTCAGCCTCTGTCCGGCGAGGATGAGCGCGAGGCGGCGCCGGCGCTGCACCGGACCGGCTGCGCCGGCCGCATCACCCGCTTCCTCGAGACGGGCGATGGCCGCTATATGATCTCGCTCACGGGAATCGCCCGTTTCGACATCATGGAGGAGCTGCCGTCGACGCTCCCCTATCGCAAATGCCGCGTCAGCTACGAGCGCTTCCTCTTCGATCTCGAGCCGGGCGCCGGCGAGGAGGACGTCGACCGTTCCGGTATGATCCGCATGTTGCGCGAATTCGCCGAAGGCTCCAAGCTCGAGGTCGATTGGAGCAGCATAGACGCGGCGCCCAATGAGGCGCTGGTCAATGCGCTGGCGATGATGAGCCCGTTCGGCGCCAATGAGAAGCAAGCGCTGCTCGAGGCGATCGACCTCAAATCGCGTGCGGAGATGCTCGTCGCGCTCGCCGAGCTCGATCTCGCGCAGAACAGCGACGAGCCGCCGCATTTCCACTGACGCGCGCGCCAGCGCTTCGCCATGGCGGGAGGCAGGGCTATGATGGAAGACGCAGACAAGCAAAGCGAGCCCGCCGACGAGGCGCCGGCTCCCGAGGCGACCAAGGTCGATCCGCGCCTCCTCGAGATTCTCGTCTGCCCCTTGACCAAATCGACGCTGGAATATGACGCCGCGCGGCAGGAGCTGATCTCGCGCCCGGCGCGCCTCGCCTATCCGATCCGCGACGGCATTCCGATCATGCTGCCGGAAGAAGCGCGGCGCATCGATTGAGCGCCGCCGCTGAACCGAGCGCCCTGCTCCGGGTCCTTCACCTCGAAGAGATCGGCGAGGATCGCTTTCGCGGCTCCAGCCCCTGGGCGACCGGGCGCGTCTATGGCGGCCAGGCGGTCGGGCAGGCGCTGGTGGCGGCCCAGCGCACGACGCCGCGCGAGCGCGTCGTCCATTCGCTGCACGCCTATTTCATCCTCGCCGGCGACGCCGCTGCGCCGATCGATTATGCGGTCGAGCGCGTGCGCGACGGGGCGAGCTTCACGACGCGGCGCGTCGTCGCCAGCCAGCACGGCCGCGCCATTTTTTCGATGGAGGCCTCGTTCCAGATCGTCGAGCCGGGTTTCGAGCACGCATTTCCGGCCCCGAACGCGCCGCCGCCCGAGAGCCTGCCGACGACGAGCGCGCTCGCCGAGCGCTTCGCCTCCTTCCTGCCGCCCATGGCCGCCGAATGCATCGCTCGAACGTCGGCGCTCGACATCCGCTTTTCCGATCCGAGCGCCTATTTTTCGCACACACCCCAGACGCCTGCTCAACAATTCATCTGGTTCCGCGTGATCGGCGCCCTGCCCGACGACGACGCGACCCATCGCGGCGTGCTCGCCTATCTCTCCGACATGACCTTGCTCAACACCGCGCTGGTCATTCACGGCCGCTCCATCTTCGATCGCGATCTGCAGGTGGCGAGCCTCGATCACGCCGTATGGTTCCATCGGCCGTTCCGCGCGGACCAATGGCTGCTCTATGCGCAGGACAGCCCGACGGCCGCCGGCGCGCGGGCGTTGACGCGCGGGCTCGTCTACACATTGGACGGACGGCTCGTCGCCTCGGTCGCGCAGGAAGGTCTCATCCGCGAGCGTCCGCCGCGAGGGTGAGCCCGCATCTGCTTATGTGATAGGCGCCAGCTGCATGATTTCAGGCGCCGCTCGACCGTCTCACCGCTCTCGCGCATCGGCGAATGGCGGGCACGACGTCTCGCAGACGGAATGATCTTCCACCGACCTCGTTGTTTTCCGGCCGGGACCGTGCGACTCCCGGCGTCGGCGGCGCCTTATTACCTCTGGCACGCCATTTGAAGGCCATGGCCGTGAGCACGACGGTGCTCGTCTTGGCCATTGCCGCACCGACGCCGTCGCTCTCGACGCGTCGGCGCACGCCATGCAGGTCGAAAAAACAAGGATAGGCAGATGAAAATCGTGACAGCGATCATCAAGCCCTTCAAGCTCGATGAGGTCCGCGACGCGTTGACGAATATCGGCGTGCACGGCCTCACCGTGACGGAAGTCAAGGGATATGGACGGCAGAAAGGGCATACCGAGATCTACCGCGGCGCCGAATACGCCGTGAGCTTCTTGCCGAAGCTGAAAATCGAGGTGGCGGTGACCTCGGAGCTCGTCGCCAAGGCGATCGAGGCGATCACGACCGCGGCGCATACCGGCCAGATCGGCGACGGCAAGATTTTCGTTCTTCCGCTCGAGCAGACGATCCGCATCCGCACCGGCGAGCGCGACGCCGACGCGCTCTGACACTCTCCCGAAAAATCACCAGGAGTTCCCAATGAGACTTCGTTTGCCTCGAGGCCTGTCTGCGGCTTCGATACTCATGGGCGTCGCGATCGCCGCAGTCGCCGCCGAACCCGCCTTCGCTGGCAACGATCCGACGCCCAAGCCCGGCGACACGGCTTGGATGCTCACCTCCACCCTGCTCGTGCTGATGATGTCGATCCCCGGGCTCGCGCTGTTCTATGGCGGCCTCGTGCGCTCGAAGAACGCGCTGTCGGTGCTGACGCAAACCTTCGCGATCGTTTCGCTCGTCGGCGTCCTGTGGACGCTCTACGGCTATTCGCTGGCCTTCGGCGACGGCGGCCCGCTCAACAATTACATCGGCGGCTTCAACAAGCTGTTCCTGAAGGGCGTCGACGTCTCGTCCAATGTGCCGACCTTCACGCCGGGCGTCGTCATTCCGGAATACGCCTATATGGTGTTCCAGATGACCTTCGCGATGATCACGCCGGCGCTGATCATCGGCGCTTTCGCCGAGCGCATCAAATTCTCGGCGGCCTTCGTGTTCGTCATCCTCTGGGTGACCATCATCTACTTCCCGGTCGCGCATTGGGTGTGGGGCGTCGCCGATCCGAACGCGCTGGTCGACGCGGCCACCAAGCTCGCCGCGGCGGGCACGGAAGAGGCGAAAGCCGCGGCTCAGGGCGATATCGACACGATCCTGGCCTCCGTCGGCTGGATCGCCGGCGGCCTCGCGCCCTGGATGCATGGCACGGGCGCGCTGGACTTCGCCGGCGGCACAGTCGTCCACATCAACGCCGGCATCGCCGGCTTCGTCGGCGCGCTGATCATCGGCAAGCGCATCGGCTATGGCAAGGAGGCGCTGCCGCCCCACTCGCTGACGCTGTCCATGATCGGCGCCTCGCTGCTGTGGGTCGGCTGGTTCGGCTTCAACGCCGGCTCCAACCTCGAGTGCAACGGCACGACGGCGCTCGCCTTCGTCAACACCATGGTGGCGACCGCTGCGGCGGGTCTCTCCTGGCTGCTGACCGAATGGGCGCTGAAGGGCAAGCCCTCGCTGCTCGGCCTGATCTCGGGCGCGGTCGCCGGCCTCGTCGCGGTGACCCCGGCCTCCGGCTTCGCCGGCCCGATGGGCTCCATCGTCCTCGGCCTCCTCGTCTCGCCGCTCAGCCTGTTCTTCGTCTCCAAGGTGAAGAACTTCTTCGGCTATGACGACTCGCTCGACGTGTTCGGCGTCCACGCCATCGGCGGCATCACCGGCGCTCTCGCGACCGGCATTCTGGTGAGCCCCGATCTCGGCGGCACCGGCGTCGTCGACTACACCAATATCGGCGAGAACTTCGCGGGCAAATACGACATGGCGCAGCAGATGATCTCGCAGGCGACCGCGGTCGGCGCGACGATCCTCTACTCGGGCATCGGCTCGGCGATCCTCTACAAGCTCGTCGACGTGATCATCGGCCTGCGCGTCGCTCCGGATCAGGAGCGCGAGGGTCTCGACATCGCCGAGCACGGCGAGCGCGCCTACAATTACTGATCGGAAGCCGCCCATCCGCAGCAAGCGAACGGCGCCCACGGGCGCCGTTCTTCGTTTGGGGGACCGGGCCGGGACTGAAAGAGCGAGCCTGAAGGCTCGCGGTCCAGAGCCGGGTTTTGGACCGCGAGCCTTCAGGCTCGCTCTTCGGACGCTCTCCCCCGCGTCACCCCGCCTGCTCGAGACTCTCCGACACGCGCTGCTCGAGCAGGGCTGGACGCAGCAGCACCAGCCCGCCCCTCACCTTCTCGGCGAGGCCCTCCTGCACCATCGCCTGCACCTCTCGATTGACCTGCTCGCGGCGGCAGCCGATGCGGGCGGCGAGATCGTGCTGCAGCGGCGGCGGCGAGATGATCGACTGACCGTCGAAGCCCTTGCGCGGCGCGGCGAGACGCAGCAGCTCCGCATAGAGCCGATGCTTGAGATCGAGCACCGAGCGCTCGAACAGCCGGGCGTTGAGGTCGCGCACGCGCTTGGTGAGCAGGCGCAGCAGCCGCTCACACACCGCCGGTTGCGAGAACACCACATTCTTGAACACCGCCGCCGACATGATGCAGAGCTCGGCGCGCGTCAGCGCGGAAACATTGGCCGAGCGCACGGCGCCGTCGACCGCCGCCATCTCGCCGAAGATCTGCCCCGGCCGCAGATCGGTCAATATGACCTCCTTGCCGGCCGGCGTGCGGATCAGCACGCGCAGCTCGCCCGAGACGATGAAATAAACGTCATTCGAGGGATCGTCATAATCGACGACGAGCTCACGCTCGTCATAGCGGCGAAACACGCATTTGCGCGCGACGCGCTCGGCCTCCTCGGCGTCGAGTCCTTCGAAAAACGGGATGCGCTGCAGCGAGTTCACCGCGGTCCGCCCTTCCTCGCCATGGACCGGGTCCCTTCCCCGGAGAGCGCCGAGAAGCCCATATCGTCCGTCAATTGGTTACGAGAAATAACATTGCCAAAGTTTTTCCGCCGCGTCGAGCGTCAGGCGAATGAAGGCGGGGCGTCGCCGCTTGCCCGCGAATCGCGATCGAGGGCGCGCGTGTCGAGGCCTTAGCGCCGTCGGCGATAATTCCGCGCCTCTATCTTCGATCACCCTCGAACGATCGAGCTTGCCTCACGCCTGATGCACATAGCGGCCCGGCGCCGGATAGAGCGGCGGATAGCCGCGCGCGCCCATAGTCGGCGGCGCGACGCGCTCGTCGCCGCTGCGGGCGGCGAGCCAGGCCGCCCATTCCGGCCACCAGGAGCCTTCGGCGAGACGCGCCGCGGCGAGCCATTTGTCCGGACCCACATAGAAATCGCCGGGGCGGCGCAGCCCGACATGATAAGAGCGTCCGGACCGGCCGGGCTCCGACACCACGCCGGCGTTGTGGCCGCCGCTGGTCAACACGAAGGTGAGCTCGCAATCGGTGAACAAGCTCGCCTTATAGACCGAGCGCCAGGGCGCGATGTGATCGGACGTGGTCCCGACGACGAACATGGGCGCCGAAATATCCTTCAGCGCGACGACCTCCCCCTCCACCGCATAACGCCCCGCGGTGAGCCGGTTCTCGAGGAACAGGCCGCGCAGATATTGTGAATGCATCCGATAGGGCATGCGCGTCTGATCGGCGCTCCAGGCCATGAGATCATTGGGCTTGCGGCGCTCGCCGAGCAGATAATCCTGCACCGCCTTGCCCCAGACGAGATCGTTGGAGCGCAGCGCGGCGAAGGCGCCGGCCATCTGGCGCGTGTCGAGCACGCCCTGATCCCACATCATATCCTCGAGAAAGGCGACCTGCGCCGCATCGACGAACAGCATCAGCTCGCCGGGCTCGCTGAAATCGGTCTGCGCCGCCAGCAGGCTGATCGAGGCGAGCCGCGCGTCGCCGTCGCGGGCCATGGCCGCCGCGGCGATGGAGAGCAGCGTGCCGCCGAGGCAATAGCCGCAGGCGTGGACCTTGCTCCCGGGGCGCACGGCGTCGATCGCCGAAAGCGCCGCCAGCACGCCGGAAACGCGATAATCGTCGAAGGTGAGGTCGCGATCCTCGGGGCCGGGATTGCGCCAGGAGATCATGAAGACGGTGAAGCCCTGCGCCGTGAGATAGCGCACGAGCGAGTTCTGCGGACGCAGGTCCAGCACGTAATATTTCATGATCCAGGCCGGGACGATCAGGATCGGCTCGGCGTGAACCGTCTCGGTCGAGGGCCCATATTGGATGAGCTCGATGAGCTCGTTGCGGAAGATCACCTCGCCCGGCGTCGCGGCGACGTCGACGCCGACCTCGAACTCGCCGTGGCCATTGGGCGCGCGCAACACGAGGCGCAGCAGGTCCTCGGCGAAATTCTCGGCCCCGCGGACGAGATTGGCGCCGCCCTCCTCCCGGGTGCGCTCGACGACGGCCGGATTCGCCCAGGCGATGTTGGAGGGAGAAAAGGCGCCGAGCCATTGCTCGGCCATGAAGCCGACGCGGGCGGCGTCGCTCCGCGTCATGCCGCGCGTCTCCCGCGTCGCGAGGCGCCACCAGTGCTCGGTCGCGAGAAAGCCTTGCTTCCACAGCGAGAAGGGCGGCGCGTCCCAGCCCGGATCGACGAAGCGCCGATCATGCGGCTCGCTCACGAAGGGCCCGGCCTCGGCGCGGCCGGCGAGAGTCTCGGCGGAGAAATAAGCGAGGGCGGCTGCGCTCTGCGCGGCGGCGAGCCCCAATTCGATCTGCCGACCGGGCGCGAGCGCGAGATGCGTCGCAAAGTCGAGCCAGGCGGACATTTGCGCGAGCGGCGAAACGCCCTGGGTGAAGCGCGCCGCAACGGCGCGGGCGGCGCGGTCGAGCGTGTCGAAGGACGGGACCTCGCCGATCGGATAGGCGCGGCGCGGCGGCTCCTCGACGGGAGCCGGCGGATTCGGCGACGCCTCGGCGGCAGGCTCCTGAAGGCGGCCGGCGCGGCCGGCGAAATCGACGACGACCATGAGATCCTCCTGTCGGAGCGGAGCCGCGCCCGCGAGACGTGAGCGCTCGAACGCTACAGGACCCAACGCAGGTGCAAAATGCGTAGATTCGCCGCAGAGGTCGGCGCCGGCGGCTGCCTCCTCCCTCTTCAATTCGACGGACGGCGCGAAGAGCGAGCCTGAAGGCTCGCGGTCCAGCCGCCTATTTGGACGTCGCCCGAACGAGCCTGACGTCGCCCGCCGGGCTGTTCCATACGAGGAGGGCTTCTTCCTCGCGCGCGGCGAGATCGGGCGACCGGCCGGGCCAGGAGCCGACCGGCTCGGCCTTGCCCTGCGCATCGAGACGAACCAGCGCCACCCGCTCGCTCGCATCCTCGCGGCGGTCCTCATAGGCCACCCAAGCGGCGCCGCTCGCGTCGACCGCGAGCTTGACGTCGGCATAGGGAATCCAGGCCGCCGAGAGCAGCGTCACCGGCTCCGAAAAACCCTTCCCCGGCTCAGCGACGGCGTAGAACACGCCGGGCTTGCGGCCCGAGCCCGTATACCATGCGACATGCACGCGCCCCTTGGCGTCGACGCCGAGGCCATGGGTCAGCTCCGGGCAGGCGCCGGCCTTGAAGCGGTCGTCGTGAACCTTGATCGGCGACGACCAGCTCGCGCCGCCATCCGTCGAGGCGGCGGTCAGCACATCGCGCACGGAATCATAGGAGCCTTTGAACAAATTGAGCTTGGCGCGCCAGGAAACATGATAGGCGCCGTCGGGGCCGAGGGCGAGCGCCACATGGCTGCGCTCGGACGCGCCGCGCGCGACGAGCGCGCTCGGCGCAAAGCTGGCGCCGCCGTCGGGCGAGCGGGCAATGCGCAGCTCCACGGCGGGATCGTCCGAGTCGATATAACGCACATCCTTCGGCCGCTGGTCCTCGGGCAGCCGGGCCCGCGCGAAGGCGTCGCGGCTGTCGAGCCATGCGACGAGCGGCGCGCCATCCGGGGCGATGGCGAGATCGGCCATTCCGACGCTGGTCTCGACGCCATCGGCGACCACATCGACGGGAGCAGCGAAGCTGCGCCCGCCGTCCATCGAGCGTGCGAGGCGCAGGATTCCGCGGCCGCTCTCGACGATCTCGGACGCGACGCGCCGCCGATAGAGCGCATAGACCTCGCCTTTGGGACCGACGGCGACCCGAGCCGGGTCGACGGCCGAGGAGAGGATGTCGGCGTCGCCGGCGCTGACGACGACGGGCGCGAGGGCGCCGCCGCCCTGCGCCGGCAGCCGCGCGACCACGGCTTCGGCGGCGGCTCCGGGCCGGACGAAGGCGACGAAAAATTCCTTCGAGCTGCGGTCGAGAGCGATGGACGGGTCCGAACCTCGCGGTGCGACCACGATCGGTTCGGCGACGCGGATCGGCTCGGCGAGGACCGGTCCCGCAGCGCCCGCAAAAAACGCCGCGGCGACCGCCCCGGCGAGGAGAATGCGCGAAGATGACATGCGAGGACGCCCTCTGCTTCGAAGGAGAAGAAACGAGGCCGGACGCCGCCGCGCCCGGAAGATCTCGTTACAGGCTTTGCAGATAGCGGACGAGCGCCGCCAACTCGGACTCTGTGAGGGGCTTGCCGGGGATGGCGCCGCTCATGACGCCTTTCGCATAGCCCTGCACGATCTCGGCGTCGGGCTCCGCAATCGCGCGGGTGAGATAGGTTTCGTCGCGCAGGACGCGGCGGCCGTCGTCCAGCGTCGCCTCCTGGCCGGCGAGGCCCTTCCAGCTCGGCCCGGCGCCCGGCGAGCCGTCGGTCGAGTGGCAGGTGACGCAGCCGCGCTGCTCGGCGAGACGGCGTCCACGCGCGATCAGCGCCTTGGCGTCCGCCTGCGGCTCCGCGGCGCCGGCCGAAACCTGCGCCAGCGCCTGCTCTATGCTCGCCGCATTGTCCGGCTCGGCGGGGTCCATGGGGCCGTTCCAGCGCCGCAGGATCACGCCGTCCCGGCCGATCAGCAGCGTCTCGGGAACGCCGAGGACGCGAAAGCGCTTGGCGAACTTATTGCGCGGGTCGCGCCAGATCGGAAAGCCGAGTCCGATCTTCTTGACGAGACGCGCGACCTTCTCGTCGACCTCGCCCTCGTCAATATTGACGCCGATGATTTCGAGCCCGCGATCGTGGAGGCGCTGATGCAGCGTCTCGAAATCGGGAAGCTCGGTGAGGCAGGGCGCGCACCAGGTCGCCCAGCTGTTGAGCAGAACCACCTTGCCCTGAAGATCGGCGAGGGATGCGGTCTGCTCGCCGCCGAGCAGGCGCGCGGAATAATCCGAGACGGGACGCGCATCCTCGGCGAGCGCCGGCGCGCAGCCGCAAGCGACGAGCGCGACGACCAGGAGCTTCGCGAGCGCTCTCACGAGCCCGGCTCCAGGCGAATGGTGGCGAGCTCGACGCCGCCGCCCTCCTCCTCGCCCTCGGGGCTGAGGCCGCCCCAGACGACCAGCGCCGAATCGCCGAGGACGGCGAGATCGGGGCCGGTTCCGGCCCAGGGCTCGGCGTGAACGACCGCGCCATCGGCGCCGATGCGCGCCAGCTGGATGAGATCGACATCGCCGCGCCGATCCTCGAAGGCCACGAAGGCGTTGTCCTTGGAGTCCAGCGCCAGCTTCACATCGCCATAGGGCAGCCAATCATCGGTGAGCAGCGCCACCGGCTCGGAGAAGCTCTTGCCGTGGTCGGACGACACTGCATAGAAGACGCCCGGCCGCCGGTCGGAGCCGGTGTACCAGGCGGCGTGCAGACGCCCCTTGGAATCGACCGCGAGGCCCGCCGTCACATCGGGGCAGGCGCTGACCTTGAAGCCGTCGTCATGCAGCTTCACCGCGCCCTGCCACGTCGCGCCGCGATCCTGCGAGGCGGCGACGACGATGTCGCGCACCGGATCGGCCGAGCCTTTCACGGCTCCCCAGGCGAGACCTCTCGTGCCGGCGTAGACCGGGCCATCCTTCCCCTGCGCCACCTCGGTGCCGCAGCAGACGCAGACCGGCTCGGTGACGAGCGTGCTCTTCTGGAACGTCAGCCCTCTGTCGTCGGAGCGCGCGACCCGCAGCTGCGAGGAATAGATGTTTTTGGGCGGATGTTTCTTGTTCGCGAGAACATAGGCGATCGATTGGCGCGAATCGAGCCAGGAGGAATAGATCGCCCCGTCCGGCGCGCTGAACAGATTGGTCATGCCGAGCGAGGCGACGGCGCCCTCGACCGCCTCGCCGCCGATCTGCACCGGCGGCTCGAAGCTGCGGCCGCCGTCGCGCGAGCGCGCCATGCGCAGGAACATCCGACCGAGATAGCTGCCCTCCAGAGTAAAATCCGGGTCCTCGTCGCCATATTGCACATAGACGTCGCCCTGCGGGCCGACGGCCACTCGCGCGGGGCTGACCGTATAGGCGCGGACATGATCGCCCGGCCGGCTCGCTGCGACCGGCGCGCCGAAGCGACGGCCCCCATCGTCCGAGCGCGCGACGAGGACGCCGAGCGAAGCGTCGCTCTTCCTCTTCTCCCGGCCCTCGCCGGTCTTCGGAGCCTGCGCGTCTTTCTGGGCCCAGGCGAGATAGACGGCGCCGTTGCGCGGGTCGACCGCGACCGTCGCGCCATGCCCGCCTTTGGCGCTCAGCGTGACCGGCTCGGAGCGCGCCAGCTTCGGCGCGTTTTGCGCGCCGACCCCGGCCGGCGCCGCGATCGCCACGATCGCGGCGAGCGCGATGGATTTGACAAAGGTCATGACAATCGTCCCGAGAAGAAGAGAGAGGCGACGGGCGATGCGCTCACCCGTCTCCGATCGATCGCGAACGGCTCAGGATCGCGAGCCGGAGGCCTTCGGCTCGGGCGCCGGAGGATGGGCGATGCGTATCTCGATGCCGGCGCTCTTCTTCTCCTCGCCTTCCGGCGCGAGCGCGCCCGAAGCGACGACGACCGCGTCGCCCAGCGCCGCCAGATCGGGAATCGTGCCGGGCCAGGGCTCCGCGAAAGCGAGGCTTCCGTCGGCGCCGATGCGCGCGAGACGGACGAGATCGACATCGCCGCGCCGATCCTCGAACGCGACCCAGGCGTTGTCTTTCGAGTCGAGAGCGAGCTTCACATCGGCATAGGGCAGCCAATCGTCGGTCAGCAGCGCGATCGGCTCGGAGAAGCTGCGGCCTTCGTCCGAGGAGACCGCGTAGAACACGCCGGGATGCCGCTCCGAGCCGGTGTACCAGGCCACATGCAGGCGCCCTTTGCCGTCCACCGCGACTCCCGGCGAGACATCGGGACAACCGCTGATCTTGAAGCCGTCGTCATGGACCTTGACCGCGCTCGACCAGCTCCCGCCCTGATCGCGCGACGTCGCGACGACGATGTCGCGCACGGCGTCGACCGAGCCCTTGAGCTCGCTCCAGGCTCCGCGCGTGCCGGCGTAGACGGGGCCGCCCTCGCCCTGCGCCGCGAATGTGCCGCAGCAGCCGCAGACGGGTTTCGACGCCAGCACGCTTCTGGCGAAGCTCCTGCCGCCGTCGCCGGAACGCGCGACGCGCAGCTGCGTGGCGATATTCTCGGTCTTCGGAGGCATCTTCTGATGCGTCCGCATGTAGTCGATGGTTTCGCGATAATCGAGCCAGGAGGCGTAGAGCGCCCCGTCCGGCGCAGCGAACAGATTGATCATGCCCGGCGAGCCGATCGCGCCTTCGACCGCCTCGCTGGCGAGCTCGACCGGCGCGGCGAAGCTGCGGCCTTCGTCGCTCGAGCGCGCCAAGGTGAGAATATTGCGCGAGCGCATGCCGACGAACGAGCCGTCCGCAGCCTCGCTGTTGTAGAGCACATAGACATCGCCCCCGGGGCCGACGGCCGCTCGGGTGGGGCTGACGGTGTGGGACTTCACGCGCTGCTCGGGCGTGCTGACGACCACCGAAGGGCCGAAGCTGCGGCCCCCGTCGGTGGAGCGGGCGAGCCGCGCCTCGAGCTGCGGATCCGCCGTCTTGCCGCTCACGGCAGCCGGCGCCGCGGCGTCCGCGACCTCTTTCGCCCAGGCGAGATAGACGGCGCCGGTGCGATGGTCGACCGCGACCGTCGCATTGCGGCCGGTCGCGACCGTCCGCGCATCCGAGACCGCCAGCCGACTGGCGTCGCTCGGCCGCTCCGGCGCGGCGTCCTCGGCGAGAGCTGCGCTGGCCAGCGCGATCGTCGCCGCCGCTGCGGCGAGCCTCAGTCGAAACGAAAACATCATAGCAATCTCCGCCTGCTCTGATTGCTGCTCGATATTGCGTTCCGGGCTACGGAACGCCGCGTCTCTGGTCGGTCTCGCGTCTCGTTCGAAAGGAGCCCCGAGAGGCTCAGTTTAAGACCGAGCCTTCAACTTCGCTTACCACCGCCGCCTCCGTCAACACCGCCGGAAGCACCACCGGCTCGCGCGCGCCGGCGGGATAATAGGCATAGAAGGGCACGCCGTCCCGCTCGAAGCTGCGCAGGAAGGCGGTGATCTCGGGATCGTGACTGGTCCAGTCGCCTTTCAGATAAGCGACGCCGCGGGTCGCGAAGGCCTCCTTCACCGCTGCGGTCGATAGCGCCATGCGCTCATTGACGAGGCAGGTGATGCACCAGGCCGCGGTCAGATTGACGAACACCGGTCTGCCCTCGCGGCGCAGCGCCGCGAGGCGGGCGTTGGTGAAAGGCTCCGCGCCGGCGGCGGTCGCGGCTTCGGCGTGAGGCGCCTGCGCGCCGCCGAGCTGCGGCAGCAGCGCAACGAGTCCGACCGCGGCGGCGGCGGCGAGCCCACGGCTGAAGAGCCCGCGTCCCGCGCCCTGCTGCGCGATCCCATAGGTCCAGGCGCCGAACCCGACCAGCAGGCCGCCGGCAAGGCCGATGGCGACGCCGGCATCGCCCGCCTGCCGGCCCAGCACCCAGACGAGCCAAGCCGCCGAGGCGTACATGGGAAAGGCCATCGCCTGACGCAGCCGCAGCATCCAGACGCCGGGACGCGGCAACAGCCGCGCGAGGCGCGGCGCGACCGCGAGCAGCGCGAAGGGCGCCGCGAGGCCGAGCCCCATGGCGGCGAACAGTGCGAGGCACAACGGCGCCGGAAGGGTGAGCGCCACGCCGATCGCCGCGCCCATGAACGGCGCCGTGCAAGGAGTCGCAACGGTGACGGCGAGCACGCCGGTGAAGAAGCTGCCGACATGGCCCGGCTTCTCCGCGAGGCCCTGGCCCGCGCCGACGACGCCGAGGCCGATCTCATAGACGCCGGAGAGATTGAGCGCGATGGCCAGCAGCAGCCAGCTCATGGCGGCGACGAAAGTGGGCGACTGGAACTGAAAGCCCCAGCCGACCGCCCCGCCGGCGGCGCGCATGGCGAGCAGGACGCCGGCGAGCGACACGAAGGCGACGAGCACGCCGAATGTGTAGAAGGCGCCGGAGAGCCGCGCCTCGCGCAGATCGCCGCCCGAGAGTCGGGCGAGCGACGCCGCCTTGATGGCGAGCACCGGGAAGACGCAAGGCATCAGATTGAGGATCATGCCGCCGAGAAAGGCGAACAGCGCCGCCTGCCACAGCGGCAGGCTGTCGGAGGGCGCGGGCGTCGACGCAGCTGCGACGGGCGCGGGCTCCGTCTCCAGCCAGCGCGTCCTCCCCTCGCCGTCGACGATCGCGAGCACGCCGGCGCGGCTCGCGCGCGCGTCGAAATCCGGGGCCTTCTCGATCGCGAGACGCAGCCGCCCCTCCGCGATCTCGAGCCGCTGCGGCGCGGCATGGTCGATCACGCCGCCTTCCACCGGATAGAAGAAGGCCGATTTGATGCGATCGGCGGAGAGGCCGTCGCCCGAGGCGGCGAGGACGAGATCGGCCCCCTCTTCCGCGATCTCGATAATCCAGGGGCTCGGCGTCGGCGTGCGCGCGTCGGTCGCTGCGAAGGCCGCGGCGACGTCGCCGCCCACCGGCGCAGCAGTCGGGGCGACCGGAAGATCGAGCCGGAACGCGCCGGATTCGGGCACGCATTTCTTCTCGCAGACGAGCCATTCGGCATTGGCGCGGATGGAGAAGGTGTCGCCCGGCGCCGCCGTCCGCGGGACTGTCACCGTGACCGGCAGAACGACCTCGTTCTCATAGCCGAAATTGCGCACCGGCCCGACCGCGATGGCGTCCGGCCCGGGCCAGGCGATCGCGCTCGCCACGGCGCCCTCCGGCAGAGTGAGCGTCAGGGTCGGCGCCACGCCCGCGTCGCCGGGGTTTTTCCAATAGCTGTGCCAATGCGGCGCCAGCTTCTGCCGCAAGCCGATGCGAAAGCTCCGTCCCGGTGCGACGCTGTCGACATCGGCGACGAGCGTGACGGTCGCATAGGGACTCGCCTGCGCGAGGCTCTCGGCCGCGTGGCTCGCGCGCGGGAGCGCCGCTGCGAGAAGAACCGCGCCGAGAATGATCGCGAGCGCCCCCCGCATCCGCCGCCGCGAGAGGTCCCATGGGTGAAGATGTTTCATGCCATGTCCTCGAGAAGCGCCCGGTTCGCGATGGACCGACGATATCACGGGCGCCCGACGCGGCCTAGCGTGTCGCTTCAGTCCAAAGAGCGAGCCTCTAAGGCTCGCGGTCCAAACCCGGCCTCTGGACCGCGAGCCTTAGAGGCTCGCTCTTCGGCGCCACTCGGCGCCGTTCCCTGGCCCAACGCGGCGATGCTATCCTTCGCGCAACGGCTGCGCGGCGATTCGGCGGCCGGTTGGGATCGACGAGCGGCGATGGATGAAGCGGCGGCGAGCGGACCTTCTCTCACGCGGCGCAAGCGCCAGGGGATCGTCTACACTCCGGAGCCGATCGCGCGCTTCCTCGCCGAACGCACCATCGCCGTCTCGCTCGACGAGATGAGCGACGCGCTCGCGGCGGCGCATCGCGGGCGCGAGACAGCGGCGTTCTGGCGCGAATGGCTGGCGGCGCTGCGCTCCTTCTCCATCGTCGATCCCGGCTGCGGCGAAGGCGCGCTGCTCCTCGCCGCCGCGCAGGAAATGGCGCGGCGCTATCGTGACGCCGCCGAGCATTTGCGCAAGCTCGGCGTCGACGTCGATCTCGATCCGGCGCGCGAGGCGATCTCGCACAATCTCTTCGGCGTCGACATCGACCCGCTGGCGGCGGCGCGCGCCCGCCGCGCGCTGGCGCGGCTCGCGCCGTCGCCGGAGGCGGCGCTGCGTCTCGAGGAGACGATCCGCGCCGGCGACAGCCTCGTCGACGACCCCTCTGCGAGCGCCGGCGCCTTCGATTGGCGCGCGGCCTTTCCGCAGGCGGCGCGCGGCTTCGACATCGTGATCGGCAATCCGCCCTATGTGCGGATGGAATATTTGAAGCCGCTGAAACCCTGGCTGGCGCAGCGCTATCACGTCGCCGCCGAGCGCGCCGATCTTTACGCCTATTTCTTCGAGAAGGGGCTTTCTCTGCTGAGAGAGGGCGGCCGCCTCGGCTACATCTCTTCGTCGACCTTCTTTCGCACCGGCGCCGGCGCGAGGCTACGCGGCTTGCTCGCGCGGAGCGGCGCCGTCGAATGCGTCGTCGATTTCGGCGATCTTCCCGTCTTCGACGATGTCGTCGCCTATCCGGCGATCGTCACGCTGCGCAAAGGCGCGGCGACGCAGGGCGATCTCTCTTTTCTGCGCCTCGACGCGGCGCCGCCGGATCTCTGCGCGACCTTTCGCGAGACGGCCCGGCCGATGCCGCGGGCGCGGCTCGGCGCCGGCTTCTGGCGTTTCGAGGAGGAGGCGCTGGCGCGGCTGCGCGACAAGATCGCCACGGGCCGCCGCACGCTGGCCGAGGTCCATGGCGCGCCGCTGTGGGGCGTGAAGACGGGACTCAACGAGGCGTTCGTCATCGACGCCGCGACGCGCGCGCGCCTTCTCGCCGCTGATCCGCAAAGCGCGGAGATCGTGACGCCCTATCGGCGTGGCGCGCATATCCGCCGCTGGCGCGTCGCCGCGCCGCGGCTCTGGCTGCTCGATCTGCCCAAGGGCGGCGGCCTCGACATCGACCGCTTCCCCGCCGTCGCGGCGCATCTCGCGCCGTTTCGCGCGCGGCTCGAGGCGCGAGCGACGCGCCAGGCCTGGTTCGAGCTGCAGCAGCCGCAGCGCGCCTATCGCGCCGCCTTCGCCGGGCCGAAGGTCGTCTTCCCCGATATTTCACAAGGGCCGAAATTCGCGCTCGATGAAAGCGGAACGCTGATCGACGCCACCGCCTTCGCCCTGCCCTGCGCCGATCTCGCGCTGCTGGCGCTGCTCAACTCGCGGCTCATCTGGTTCTTCCTGCATTCGGTGTCGAATCCGCTGCGCGGCGGCAAATGGCGCCTGCGGCTGAAGGCGCAATATGTCGGGCTCGTGCCGGTCCCGGCGCTCGCTCCGCCGATGCGCGAAAGGCTGGCGGCGGCGGCGCGCGCCAATCACGAGGCCGCGCTCGCGCCGGACGGCGCCGGCTCGAGCGCGGTCGACGCGACAGAACGCGAGATCGACGCTATCGTCTATGCGCTGTTCGACCTCTCCGCCGCGGAGATCGCCGCGGTCGAAACCTCGCTCGCCGGGCAATATTGAAGCGTGGAGGCGGCGCAACTGTTTCATTCGCCGACTCTCGACGCGCGTCTCGCGCAAAGCGGGAGATGGGCGGCCGGCGCCGCTGGCTTGGCGACGAGCGATTCGGACGAGGGCGACGGCGCCTGCCCTCTTTTCCCCGCAAGCCTGCGGGAAAAGGGAGCGCCCTTTTTTACGATCCCTCCTCGCAATGTGCGCCAGCGCACATTGCGAGGAGGGCGGCCGGAGTAGTGAGAGAGCTAGTCCAACGCTTCGCTATTTTTAAAAGAGGAACACGCCCATGATCCGCTTGCACGCGCTCATCCTGCCCATCGCCGCCGTGACGATCTCTTTCGCCGCCGCCCCCGCTCTCGCGGGAGGGACGAGCGAGCAACGCTCGGCCTGCATGAGCGACGCCTTCAAATTCTGCTCCGGCGACATTCCGGACGAAACCGCGATCGAATCCTGCCTGCGCCGCAACAGCCGCAGCCTGTCGTCGGCCTGCCAAATGGTGATGGGCGTTCCCGCGCCCGGCGAGGCGACGACGCGCCGCGCCAGCCGCTCGATCACGCCGCCCGCCTATGCGCAGCCGGCCGAAGCGCCCGACGCGCTCCCCGCCGCCGTCGCCTCGGCCGCCGACCCGACTGTCGCGGACGACGAGCGGCCCACACGCCGGCGCCATTATTCGCGTCATCATCGTCGTCATGTCGCCTATGCGCAGCACCGCCGCCATCATCGCCATCACGGCTCCGGCTCGGGCTTCGGCGGCCTCGGCGAGCTCGCGAGCATGGCCGGGCCGGCGATGGCCTTCATGCCGATGGTCACCAAGATGTTCGAGGACAACGGCCCGAGCTTCGGCGACGACGACGATTGATCGAGCGCCCGCGCGTAGCGCCGCGAGGCGGAAGGTGACCATCTCGGCCCGGGCCGGGCCGAGATGGTCATTCGACCGTGAGCCGCGGAATGTCGGCGGCAGTGGTCTTTTGAAAGCCGATCTCGTGGAGCAGGCGCTCGGTCGTCGCGACGATACGCGCGCGCGTTTCCGTCTCGCTCATTGCGCCGCTCTGCCGATGAGATGACCGATGCGGGCGCGCGCGGTCGAGGCCGGCGTCTCGCCGAGGCGCAGATCGAGCCGGCGCCGGAACCACAACGCATAGAGCGCCGGCAAGAAGAGAACGGTCAGGAAGGTCGCGACGAACAGGCCGCCCATGATGGTGAGCGCCATCGGCCCCCAGAAAGAGGAGCGCGACAGCGGAATCATCGCGAGGATGGCGGCGAGCGCGGTGAGCGCCACCGGGCGCGCGCGCCGCACCGTCGCGCCGATGATGGCCTCGCGATAAAGGGCGCCATGCTCGAGATCCTGGCGCACCTGATCGACGAGAATGATCGAGTTGCGCATGTCCATGCCGGAGAGCGCGATGAGCCCGAGCAGAGCGACAAAGCCGAAAGGCGCCCCGGCGAGATTGAGCGCCAGCGAGGCGCCGATGAGCCCGAGCGGCGCGCTCATCATCACGAGGCCGAGGCGCATGAAATCCTGCAGCTGCACGATGACGATGACCAGCATGACGAGGATCATCACCGGAAAGACGGCGAGGATGGAGGCGTTGGCCTTGCTCGATTCCTCGATCGCCCCGCCCATCTCGATCCGATAGCCCGCGGGCAGCGAGGCGCGCAGCTCGGCGAGGCGCGGCCAGATGCGGCTCGTCACATCGGGCGCCTGCACGCCGTCGCGCACATCGGCGCGCACGGTGATGAGCATGTCGCGATTGCGCCGCCAGAAGATGGGCTCCTCCTGCTCGTAGGAAATATGCGCGATCTGCGCGACGGGAACGCCGGCGCCCTCGCGCGAGAAGATCACCATATCGGCGAGCCGTCCGAGATCGCCGCGCTCCTCCGCCTTCGCCCGGGCGACGACGTCGACGCGGTCGATCCCGTCGCGCAGGCTGGTGACGGTGACGCCGGAGATCAACATCTGCAGGCGCGTCGCCACCTCCTGCGGCGTCAGCCCCATCTGCCGCGCGCGGTCCTGATCGACGACGAGGCGCACCGAAGGCGCGCGCTCGTTCCATTGCAGATGCGGCTCGACGACGGCCGCGTCCGCGCGCATGACGTCGCGGACCCGATAGGCGATGGCGCGAACCTCGGCGGGATCGCGGCCGATGACGCGGAACTGCACCGGAAAGCCGACGGGCGGACCGAAGTTGAAGCGATCCACGCGCGTGCGCGCCTGCGACACGGCGCCCGCGGCCAGCGCGGCGTCGAGCCGCCGCTTGACGCGCTCGCGCGCCGCGACGTCCTTGGCGACGATGACGATCTCCGCATAGGCGTCATTGGGCAGAGCCGGATTGAGGCCGAGCCAGAAGCGCGGCGGGCCCTGGCCGATGTAGGTGGTGAACGCGGCCGCGTCGGCGTCGCCCTTCAGCAGCGCCTCGGCCTCCTGCGCCGCGGCGCTAGTCGTGAAGATCGACGAGCCCTCGGGCAGGCGCAGCTGGAAGAACAGCTCGGGCCGCTCGGAAATGGGGAAGAACTGCTTTTGCACATGGACGAAGCCGAGCCCGGCCAGAACCAGCACGGCGGCCGTGCCGGCGACGACGAGGAGGCGATTGTCGACGCTCCAGGTGATGAGGCGGCGCAGCGTGCGATAGAGCGGCGTCTCGTAGATCGCCTCCGGATCGTGATGCGCGGCGCGGCGCATCTCGGGCAGGAGCTTCACGCCGAGATAAGGCGTGAAGATCACCGCGACGAACCAGGAGGCGACGAGCGCGACGCCGAGCACTGCGAACAGCGAGCCCGTATATTCGCCGGTCGAGGAGGCGGCAAAGCCGACCGGCATGAAGCCCGCCGCCGTGACCAGAGTGCCGGTCAGCATCGGAAAGGCGGTCGAACTCCAGGCGAAGGTGGCGGCGGCGACGCGGTCATGGCCCTGCTCTATCTTCACCGTCATCATCTCGACGGCGATGATGGCGTCGTCGACGAGCAAGCCGAGCGCGATGATGAGCGCGCCGAGCGAGATGCGCTGGAGATCGATCCCCGTCGCATGCATGAAGACGAAGACGATGGCGAGCACCAGCGGCACGGATAGCGCGACGATGATTCCGGTGCGAAAGCCGAGCGAGACGAAGCTGACGATCAGCACGATGCCGAGCGCCTCGACAAAGGAGCGGGTGAACTCGCCGACCGCCGCGGCGACCACCTGCGGCTGATCGGCGATCTGCTCGATGTCGATGCCGACCGGCGTCTCCGCGCGCGCCGCTTCGAGCGTCGCGGCGATCTCCCGGCCGAAGCTCAGCACATTGCCGCCCTTCGCCATCACGGCGCCGAGAACGATGGCCGGCGCGCCCTTGTGCCGCACCAAGAGGCTCGGCGGATCTTCGAAGCCCGGGACCACATCGGCGACATCGCCGAGGCGGAACACGCGGCCATTGGCCTCGACCGGCGTCGCCGCTATCGCCTCCACGCCCGAAAGCGCGCCGGTGACGCGCACCGGCACGCGCGTCGTCGTCTCGAACACGCCGGCGGCGCTCACCGCATTCTGCTTGGCGAGCGAGTCGAACAGAGCCTGCGGCGCGACGCCGAGATTGGCGAGCTTGGCCTCGCTGAGCTCGACGAAGATCTTGCGGTCCTGCGTTCCATACACGTCGACCTTCACGACGTCCGGCGTTGCGAGCAGGCGCTGGCGGAACATTTCGACGATGCGGTCGAGCTGGTGATAATCGGCGCCCTCGCCGCTGACGGCGAACAGAACCGAATCGACGTCGCCATATTCGTCGTTCACATTGGGCCCGATCACGCCGCGCGGCAGCTCGCCGCGAATGTCGCCGAGCTTCTTGCGCAGCTGGTAGAAGAGATAAGGCGCCTGCGCCGGCGGGGCGGTGTCCTTGAAGGTCACCTGCATCATGACGACGCCGGGCTTGGAATAGGTCTCGATCTTCTCGAGAAAGGGTAGCTCCTGCAGCTTCTTCTCGAGCAGGTCCGAAACCTGATCGCGCATCTCCGTCGCATCGGCGCCCGGCCATAGCGTCGTGACATTGGCGACCTTGATGGTGAAGGACGGGTCCTCGGCGCGCCCGAGCCGCAGATAGCAGTAGAGCCCGGCGACGGCGATGGCGAGCATCATCGCGAGGGTGAGCGTCTGGCGGCGAACCGCGGCGGCGGAGAGATTGAAGCTCATCACCGCCTCACAGCGCGTCGGCGGCGACCGGCCGCACTTTCTCGCCGGCGGCGAGCTTATGCGCGCCGAGCGCGACGATGCGGTCGCCCTCGGCGACGCCGCGTGCGAGCAGCGCCGTCCGCGCCTCGTAGCGCAGCACCTCGACCGGCGCGAGCGTCAGGCTGCCGTCGCCTTCGACCTTCCAGACGCTCGGTCCCTGGCCTTGATCGAAGAGAGCCGCCAGCGGAACGCTCGCCGCCTTGCGCGCGTCCGCGCTCTCGATCGCGAGGGTCGCGCTCATGCCGATGGCGACGGCGGCGTCGGCGCCGTCGATCGAGAAGCGCGCCGGATAAGTCTTGGTGACGGGATCGGCGGCGGCGCCGAGCTCGCGCAGGCGCGCCGGATAAGTCTTGTCGGGGAAGGGCCAGAGCGTCAGCCGCGCCGAGCCGGCGCCGGCGAGAGCGGCGAAGGCCTCCGGAAGAGCGACCACGGCCTCGAGCTCGCCGGAGCGGGCGAGGCGCAGCGCCGGCTGTCCGGCGGCGACCACCTGCCCCGGCTCGACGAGCGCCGCGGTCACTATGCCGTCGGCCTCGGCGCGCAGCGCGGCGTAGCCAAGCGCATTGGCCGCGAGCTCGACGGCGCGCAGCGCACGCGTCTCGCGCCCGCGCGCCTCCTCGGCCGCCGCGCGCTGGCGGTCGAGCGTCGCCTGCGGCGTCCATCCGTCCTTGCGCAGCTTCTGCGCGCGGCCCTCGTCGGCGGCGGCCTGCTTCAGCGCCATGCGCGCGGCGGCGAGCTCGGCGTCGGCCTGCTCCTTCTGCAGACGCAGATCGGTCTCGTCGAGCGTGGCGAGGAGATCGCCTTCGCGCACGCGCTGGCCGTTCTCGACGACGCGCCGCATCACCTTGCCGGCGACGCGGAAGCCCTGATCCGCCTCGATGCGCGGCCGGATCGTCGCGATGAAACGGCGCGGCGGCGCCAGCGGCGCGAAGCGCACCGGCGCGACCAGCGCCACGCGCAGCTGCGGCGCCTCGGACCCCTTGGTCGAATCGTCGCAGCCGGCGAGCGCGCCGGCTGCGAGGGAGACGAGGAGAAAAAAGCAAATATTTCGCATCTCGCCGCATCCCCGCGCATTTCGACGATGAGGCGGCTCTGGCGGCTCGCGTGATCCCATTCGAAATGTCCGCAAGAGAGCGAGCCCTGGCGCGCTCTCGAAAGACCGCAAGACGGCCGACGCAGACCACTAGTTTGAACAATGATGAAAATCAATATTCGTCACTGAGCGATCAGAGTTCAGAGTCCAGTTTGACAACTTCCGTGCAACCGCGTCATGCCCGCGCTTGTCGCGGCCATGACGCTGGAAACTCTCGGCTCATCGCCTCGAATGCGGCGCCCTGCTGCGCCATCGAAAGCGACGGGGCGCGCGCTCATCCCTCGACGTAGATTTTCGCGCCCTTCGCCAAAAACTCCGCGCTCTTCTCGGCGAACCCCTTCTCCTGCTCGGCGATCGCCGCCGCCTCGTCGCGCAGATCGCGGGTGATCTGCATCGAGCAGAATTTCGGCCCGCACATGGAGCAGAAATGCGCGACCTTATGCGCCTCCTTGGGCAAGGTCTCGTCGTGATAGCGCCGCGCCGTGTCGGGATCGAGCCCGATGTCGAACTGGTTCTCCCAGCGAAAATCGAAGCGCGCGCGGCTCATGGCGTCGTCGCGCTCCTGCGCCGCGGGATGCCCCTTGGCGAGATCGGCGGCGTGGGCGGCGATGCGATAGGTGATGACGCCGGTCTTCACATCGTCGCGATCGGGAAGACCCAAATGCTCCTTGGGCGTCACATAGCAGAGCATCGCCGTGCCGAACCAGCCGATCATCGCCGCGCCGATGCCCGAGGTGATGTGGTCGTAGCCCGGCGCGATGTCGGTGACGAGCGGGCCGAGCGTGTAGAAGGGCGCCTCGCCGCATTCGGCGAGCTGCTTCTCCATGTTCACTTTGATCTTGTGCATCGGCACATGGCCGGGGCCTTCGATCATCACCTGGCAGCCTCTGTCCCAGGCGATCTTGGTCAATTCGCCGAGCGTCTCCAGCTCGGCGAATTGCGCGGCGTCATTGGCGTCGGCGATCGAGCCCGGACGCAGGCCGTCGCCGAGCGAGAAGGAGACGTCATAGCGGCGCATGATGTCGCAAATGTCTTCGAAATGCTCGTAGAGGAAGCTCTCGCAATGGCGCGAGAGGCACCAGCGCGCCATGATCGAGCCGCCGCGCGAGACGATGCCGGTAACGCGGTTGGCGGTCAGCGGCACATGGGCGAGGCGCACGCCGGCGTGAATGGTGAAGTAATCGACGCCCTGCTCCGCCTGCTCGATCAGCGTGTCGGAGAATACTTCCCAATCGAGCTTGGCAGCGTCGCCGCCGACCTTCTCCAGCGCCTGATAGATCGGCACGGTGCCGATCGGCACGGGCGCGTTGCGGATGATCCAGTCGCGGATATTGTGGATGTTGCGGCCGGTGGAGAGGTCCATCACCGTGTCGGCGCCCCAGCGGATCGACCACACCATCTTCTCCACCTCCTCGGCGACCGAGGAGGTGATGGCGGAATTGCCGATATTGGCGTTGACCTTCACCAGGAAATTGCGGCCGATGATCATCGGCTCGGCTTCCGGATGATTAATGTTGGCGGGAATGATGGCGCGGCCGCGCGCGACCTCCTCGCGCACGAATTCCGGCGTCACGAAAGCGGGGATCTCGGCGCCGAAGCTCTCTCCCGCCGCGATGCGCTCGGCGGCCTGCGCGAAGGCGCGCTCGCGGCAGAGGTTCTCGCGATGGGCGACATAGATCATCTCCTCGGTGACGATTCCGGCGCGCGCGAATTCGAGCTGCGTGACCGGCGCCGAACCGCTGGCGCGGCGCAGCGCGCGCGCGGCCGGACAGGGCGGGACCAGCCGATCCTCGCCGACGAAACCATTGTCCTCCGCCTTCACCGCCCGGCCCTCATAAGTCTCGAGCCCGGCGCGCGTCGCCAGCCAGGGCCGCGCCGCCGGCAGGCCGGCGGAGAGGTCGGGCGAGAACTCCGCGCAGCTATAGGGGCCGGAGGAATCATAGACGCGCAGCGGCGGCTCGCCGGAGGACGGATGCAGCGCGATCTCGCGGACGGGGACTTTTATGTCGGCGCGGCCCTGCGGCGCGCAATAGTGCTTTTGGGAGGCGCCGATGGGGCCGGTGGTGACGCTGGTCGGCCGCTTGTCGTGATGATTCATCGTCGCTCTCCTCGAGGCATGGCGCGAGGAGGACGGACGCCGCCCCGCATCGTCGGAGCGACGTCGATCTGGCCTTCCCTCGCGCCGGCATTACCCGGATCAGGTTCGACGGGTGCTTCTCAGCCGCTCGAAGAGAGCGGCGCCCCTCGCCATTGCCATGATGTTAGCCCTCGTGGGGGGATGCGGCAAGGGAGGGAGGCGAGCAGCGGCGTTTATCAGCACTGTGGCGAAAAGCACTTGCACTGCTACCTTGGGAATTTGACTTCCGCCACAATCACCGCGTCAAGCTTCGGCCACGGCAACGTTGAACGCACCGTGTCCGCGGTGAAGGGCGCCGAAGGCAAGCGCCTCACCTATAACCAGTCTACCAGCGCCCATATGGCGGTTTAAGCTGCTCGCTTTTTGCGCTGGCGGGAGAGCGCGGGAGGAAGCCTTCTTTGGAGAGGAAGCCTTAACGGGCTTTCCTTTTTCCTTTTTCGGAGTCACGGTAGCTGGGGCATAGCCAACAAGGCGCGCACCACGAAGGGCCGCGTTCATTCACGGCTGCGCTTCGGCATCACTGTATTTCTCTCTTGCTGGCTCCATCATGGCTTTCGTCTCCCCGCGACTGCGCCACAAACTGATTGAATTATATCACGAATATGTGGACCCGGGTGACCGAATGCGTCGCAACGCTTTGATGTCGACCTTCATCATAGCTGACTATAGCGGGAAGTTCCCCGATCAATTCAACGACCCCTTCATAAAGAAAAAAGTAGATCACAATGGCCACGTTGATCCAGCCTATGTTGAACGAATAACGCATTTGGCAGAGTGCTTGTTTTACATGAGTGATGAGCCGACGTTCGGAGTTGCGATAAGGCGTCTCTTAGAAAGGGATGTCAGGCCAGTTTTCTTCGAACTATCAGCAACAGGATTCTTTAAGCGCAGAGGCTTCAGAGTTACCCTCAACGAGGAAACGGGCATAAAGGGGAAAGACTTTGATTTTATAGTACAAGCACCAGCTGGCACGCTGATAAATGTTGAGGTAAGCGAATTTCTCAGCCAAACTTTTAGTAAAAAAGCGCTTAACAACAAGCTATTGTCAAAACGCAAACAAGTGCCACCAGACGATCCAGCAATATTGTTTCTACATGTTCCTTCCTCATGGTATGATCTGAACGATATCTCATTCTACCTCATGAAAACTACATTTGAGTTCTTCCGAAGATCAAAACGATATAACGCGGTTATTTTTCAGGTCGAGATATGCGGAAATGCTGGGGAAGGTTTTTTTTGGCTTATCCACCTAGAGCCAATCATGAACCCCTCGCCAAGGCATCCTATAGATACGGGCTTCATGTTCGAGTCAAATGTAGACCTTCTTCCTCGTGAATTAAAATTGGTACAGGAAAGCAAAGAAACGCGGCAGCTATTTTTTGAAGAAATGGTATTAAAAGGTGGCTCAAAAGACGATAGGCCAGAGTTTGTAAAATGGATTAGAGATCAACTCAGCTAGATATGAAGTTTTGACTATAAGCACCGCGCGATATGCATCAAAATTCACGCCTCCTCAGGACGAGGGTTAGGGATTTTTCCTTTTCCCGATCGCCGGCGAGCAGGGTGGACGGGCGAGCGCTGTCGCGAACTGCGTCGGCGCTTTGGGGTCCGGCATCGCACCGAGGCGCCTTCTCATTCGGGACGGAGCCGCCGAGAGGGCGGCGTCATCTCGCTTGAAGGGAGCAAAAGAGCGAGCCTGAAGGCTCGCGGTCCAGGGCCGCGCTTGGACCGCGAGCCTTCAGGCTCGCTCTCGAAGCTATCGATCTCGATGAAGCAGACCAGTAGGAGACGCCCAGAATGGTTCATTACGTCGGCATCATCGACGGCTCGGACGATGTCTGGGGCGTGCGCATTCCCGACATTCCGGGCGCTCAAGGCGGCGGATCGACGCCTGAAGAAGCGATCACCTCGGCCGTGGCCGCGCTGCGCGATGTCGTCTCGTATAAACGGGACGGCGGCTTCACGATACCGCCTGCCAGCAATCTCGCCGATATCCTCGCCTCCGGCGAGGTCGGCGCCGGCGAAGCGACCGTGATGATTCCCCTCCTCCTCGACTCTGGGCGAACCGTGCGCGCCAATGTCACCTTCGACGCCGGCCTGCTCGAGGCGATCGACGAAGCGGCGCGGCGCAGCGGCGTCACCCGCTCGGCCTTTCTCGCCAGCGCGGCCCGCGCGAAGATCGCCGCGATCTGATCCGCCGCTTGCAATTTCGCGCCGCCATCGCAATCTCCACTGCGAAAGGACGCGCGCCATGACCGCAGACGACACCGGGACCGCCCCGCCCTCCCGCATTCCCTGGCCGCCGCTGCTGCTGGTCGGCGCCATCGGCGGCGGCGCGCTCGTCGATTCGCTGCTGCCGGGGCCGACCTCCTGGCCCGATTGGGCGCGGACGCTCGGCGTCCTGCTGATCGTCCTCGCCTTCTCCATCGACGTCTGGTGCGTGCGGCTGATGTGGAGGCGCGGCACCACCGTGCGGCCGGACCGCGCCGTCTCCAGCCTCGTCACCAACGGCCCCTTCCGCTTCTCGCGCAACCCTATCTATGTCGGCAATGTCGCGCTGGTCGCCGGCCTCGGCCTCGTCCTCGCCGCGCCGGCGATCCTGCTGCTGGCGCCGGTGATGGCGGTCGCTCTCAAAAGGCTCGCCATAGAGCCGGAGGAGCGTCATCTGGCGCGCCGCTTCGGCCGCGACTATGAGGCCTATGTCGCGCGCACGCGGCGTTGGCTATGATTCGCTGTCTCGAGGAGTAAGCCTCATGTCCGATGCGCGCGCCGCCGCCGATGAAGGCGCCGCCTGCCGCCTCTCCTTCGGGGTCGGCGGCATGACCTGCGCCTCCTGCGTCTCTCATGTCGAAAAAGCGCTGCGGGCGACGCCCGGCGTCATCGAGGCTTCGGTCAATCTCGCGACCGAGCGCGCCGATGTCGCGCTCGCACCCGGCGCCGATCTCGCCGCTCTGGCGAAAGCGGTCGGCGACGCCGGCTATGAGCCGTCCGTCGAGACCATCGAGATCGGCGTCGGCGGCATGACCTGCGCCTCCTGCGTCGCCCATGTCGAGAAAGCGCTGCGCGCCGTGCCCGGAGTCATTTCCGCCGAGGTCAATCTGGCGACCGAGCGCGCCCGCTTGCGCACGCTCGGCGACGTCGCCCCGGCGCTGAAGCGCGCCGTGACGCAGGCCGGCTATGAGCCGCGCGACATCGCCGGCGCCTCGGCCGAACGGCAGAGCGAGACGCGCGACGCCGAGGCGAGCGAGCTGCGCCGGCGCCTCCTGATCGCCGCCGCGCTGACCACGCCCGTGCTGATCCTCGAGATGGGCGCGCACACGATCCCCGGCTTCCACGAGTGGATCATGGCCACGCTCGGCCATCAGCTCCCGCGCATCATCGCTTTCGTCCTCACGACACTGGTGCTGGCGGGTCCCGGCCGCCCCTTCTACGCCAAGGGTTTTCCCTCGCTGTGGCGCGGCCATCCGGACATGAACGCGCTGGTCGCGCTCGGCACATCGGCCGCCTATCTCTATTCGGTCGTCGCCACTTTCGCACCGGCGCTGCTGCCGAGCGGCGCCGCCGATGTCTATTATGAATCCGCCTGCGTCATCATCACGCTGATCCTGTTCGGCCGCACGCTGGAGGCGCGCGCCAAGGGCCGCACGTCGGAGGCGATCCGCGCGCTCGCCAAGCTGCAGCCGAAGACCGCACGGGTGAAGCGCGACGGCGCCGAGATCGAGACGCCGATCGACGAGGTCGCCGTCGGCGATCTCGTCGTCATCCGCCCCGGCGAGCGGATCGCCACGGATGGGGTCGTCGTCGAAGGCGCGTCGCATGTCGACGAATCCATGATCAGCGGCGAGCCGCTGCCGGTCGGAAAGCACATCGGCGACGAGGTCACCGGCGGCACGGTCAACACCACCGGCGCCTTCACCTTCCGCGCGACGCGCGTCGGCGCCGACACCGCGCTCGCCGGCATCATCCGCATGGTCGAGCAGGCGCAGGGCGCGAAGCTGCCCATTCAGGCGCTGGCCGATCGCGTCACCGCCGTCTTCGTGCCCGCGGTGCTGGGGATCGCCGCGCTCACCTGCGCGGTCTGGCTCGCCTTCGGCCCGCAGCGCGACGTGTCCTATGCGCTCGTCGCCGCCGTGGCGGTGCTGATCATCGCCTGCCCTTGCGCCATGGGGCTCGCGACGCCCGCGGCGATCATGACCGGCACGGGCCGCGCGGCCGAGCTCGGCATTTTGTTCCGCAAGGGCGAGGCGCTGCAGAGCTTGCGCGATGTGACTCTCATCGCCTTCGACAAGACCGGCACGCTCACGCGCGGCAAGCCGGCGCTCACCGATCTCGAGGCGGCGGCGGGAATCGACGCCGACGAAGCCCTGCGGCTCGCGGCCAGCGTCGAGGCGCAATCCGAGCATCCGATCGCCGGCGCCGTCGTCGCCGCGGCCAAGGCGCGCGGCCTCGCGCTCGGCGCTGTGCAAAGCTTCGTCGCGACGCCGGGCATGGGCGTCACGGCGCGCGTCGATGGGCGCAGGGTCGCGGTCGGCGCGCTGCGTTTCATGACCTCGCTCGGCCTCGACGCCGGCATGTTCGCCGACACGGCCGCGCGGCTCGCCGACGAGGGCAAGACGCCGCTCTATGTCGCCATCGACGAGCGCCTCGCCGCCATCCTCTGCGTCGCCGATCCGCTCGAGGAGACGAGCGCCGCCGCCATTGCCGCGCTGCATGCGCAGGGCGTCGCCACGGCGATGATCACCGGCGACGACGAGCGCACGGCGCGCGCCATCGCAGCCAAGCTCGGCATCGACGAAGTCATCGCCGGCGTGATGCCGGCCGGCAAGGTCGAGGCGCTGCAGCGTCTGCGCGGGACGCGCAAAATCGCTTTCGTCGGCGACGGCGTCAATGACGCGCCGGCCCTCGCCGCCGCCGATGTCGGCGTCGCCATCGGCACCGGAACCGACATAGCGATCGAAGCCGCCGATGTCGTGCTGATGTCCGGCCATGTGTCGAAGGTGCCGGCGGCGCTGGCCATCTCGCGCGCCACCTTGCGCAATATCGCGCAAAATCTGTTCTGGGCCTTCGCCTATAATATCGTGCTGATTCCGGTCGCCGCCGGCGCGCTCTATCCGATCAACGGCATGCTGCTGTCGCCCATGCTCGGCGCCGGTGCCATGTCGCTGTCGAGCGTGTTCGTGCTGACCAATGCGCTGAGGCTGCGACGGTTCCGTCCGCCGGTCGAGGCTGTGGGAAGCGAGCCTGAAGGCTCGCGGTCCGACGCGCGCCCTCTGGACCGCGAGCCTTCGGGCTCGCATCTCGAAGCACTGCAAGAAGAGGAAGCCTCCATGACGACGACGTTCGAAGTTCAGGAAATGTCCTGCGGCAAATGCGTGAAGCATGTGACGCAAGCGGTGCAATCGGTCGAGCCGGAGGCGCAGGTGGCGATCGATCTCGCGACGGGCAAGGTGCAGGTGTCGCCTTCGCCCAAGGACCCGGAAGCTCTCGCCAAGGTCATCACCGACGCCGGCTATCCCGCGCGCGTCGCGGCGTGATTTCAACACGTCACGACAAGCCGCGACATAAAGGGCGGCTTCATTGCGAGGAGCGCAGCGACGAAGAACCCGCCCCACGGCCCTGGATTGCTTCGCTCCGCTCGCAATGACGAAGCTAGTGAACGAGAAAAACGAGGACGACGACAATGACGGGATCGCTGGCCGGCAAGACCCTGTTCATCACCGGCGCCAGCCGCGGCATCGGTCTCGCCATCGCTCTGCGCGCGGCGCGCGACGGCGCCAATGTCGCCGTCGCCGCCAAGAGCGTCGCCGAGAATCCCAAAATCCCCGGCACGGTGTTCACCGCCGCGGCGGAGATCGAGGCGGCGGGCGGCCGCGCGCTGGCCCTGCCCTGCGACATTCGCTTCGACGCGCAGGTCGAGGAGGCGATCGAGAAGACGGTCGGCGTGTTCGGCGCGCTCGATATTCTCGTCAACAACGCCAGCGCCATCGATCTGCGTGGGATCGACCAGCTCGAGATGAAGCGCTTCGATCTCATGCATCAGATCAATGCGCGCGGAACCTATCTCTGCGCCAAGCTCGCTCTGCCACATCTCGCAAGGGCCGAGAATCCGCATATTCTCACTCTGTCGCCGCCGCTCGATCTCGATCCGCGCTGGTTCTCGCCGAACCTCGGCTATACGATGGCCAAATATGGCATGAGCCTCGTCACCCTCGGCCTCGCGCGTGATCTCGCGGCCAAGGGAATCGCGGTCAATTCCTTGTGGCCGGAGACCGCCATCGCCACCGCCGCGGTCGGCAATCTGCTCGGCGGGCAGGAGGCGCTACGCCGCGCGCGAAAGCCCGGGATCGTCGCCGACGCCGCTCATGCGATCCTGACGCGCGAGGCGCGCGCCTGCACCGGCAATTTCTTCGTCGATGTGAATGTGTTGAAGGAGGAAGGCGAGACGGATTTCTCCAAATATGCGGTCGACCCGAAGGTCGACGCTATTTTGGATTTCTTCCTCGCAGAGCCGATCACGCGCGGCGTGCGGGCGCTGTCCTTCGCGCCCGGTCACACGAGCGCGGCGAAGCCCGAATAGATCGTGTAGAGCCCGACCAGCGAGACCAGCGCGCCAGAGAAATAGGGCGCCTTGGCGGCGATCTGCTGAAAGCCGGAGAAGCGCGTCGAGGCGTGACGCACGCCGATCGCCGCGGCGACGCCGACGGCGATCATGGTGAGGGCGAGGCCGATGCTGAAGGCGAGCACCAGCGCCGCGCCGAGAATCATGCGGTCGAGCTGCAGGCACAGCAGCAGCACGGTGATCGAGGCCGGACAGGGGATGAGCCCGCCGGTCAGCCCGAACAGCAGGATCTGCCCGGTCGTCACCCGGCGGTTGGAGAAGCGCCGCTCGATCTCCTCGGCATGGGCGCGTTCATGCGCGCCGAGAGTCTCCTCGTCGAGCGCGAGCAGCGCATCGTGAGAATGCTCATGATGATGATCATGATCGTGGTGGTGATCATGCTCATGATGCGAATGGGCCGCGACCTCGCGTCGATCCGCCCATGTGCGCCACGCCATCCATGCCGCGACCGCGAGAATGAGGACGCCCGAGGCGATCTGCAGATAAGGCTCGTTCGCCTCCGTGCTCCAGCGCGAGCCGAAATAGACTCCGCCGAGCGCGATGATCCAGACGATCGCCGTATGCGAGAGCGTCGCGGCGAGGCCGAGCAGCACCGCCTGCGCCACAGTGCCGCGCACGGCGACGATGAAGGCCGCCATCATGGTTTTCGAATGGCCAGGCTCAAGTCCGTGCAGCGCCCCGAGCGCCACCGCGGTCGGGGCGAACAGCCACGCATTGGCCGCTCCGTCACGAAAGAGATCCGCTATGTTCGACATTTACCCGCCAATCTCCGCGGCTCGGCATATACCGATTTTCGCGCGCTCTTGTAAGGGCCCCTCCTCCTTGCGCCGCAGCAGAAATAGAACTTAATGATAAATAGCGATTTTCCGAACGCTCGGAGATCGTGTCCGCGTCGGATTCTCTTGACCCGGACGCGGGGGCGGTCGATGTTGCTTCCGTCCTGCCGAAAGGGCCTTCACGGTTGTCATGAATTGCCCGTCCGCCATCCCCGCGCCCGCGGACGCCGCGCGCGGCCCGCGCCAGCGCCGCAGCGACGGCCCGCATGTGCGCTTCAGCGTCGATCGCGCCGGCATGACCGCGGCCATGCGCAGCGACTGCCTGTCGACCGGCGCGGTCTCGCGTCCGCCGCGACGCCTGCGCTCGATCATTTTCGACACCGCCGCCGACGACCTCCGCCGGCAGAATATTCTGCTGCGCGGCTATGAGATGCACGGCGCCTCCTTCGTCGAGCTGAGCTGGAGCCGCCCGGCCGACGCCGCCGGCGCGCGCAGCACGATCGAATTGCGCGTGCCCTCGCTCGAGGTCGGAGAATTGCTCGGCTGCTCCGAGGATCTGCGCCGACAGATCGCCGACCGGCCGCTCGAAGCGCGTTGCATCGCCGAGACCGAGCGCCGCGAGCGGATGATCGAGCTCGCCGACGCGCGCGTGCGCGTGCGCTTCGAGGACGGCGCCCTCGATTATTGCGGCCGACGCGCCAGCTTTCACGAGCTCGAGCTCGCGCTCGTCGAGGGCGAGGAGGCGCGGCTTTGGCGGCTCGCCGCGGAGCTGGCGCGCCGCGCGCCGCTGCGCTGCCTGCCGACGAGCGCGGCCGAGATGGCGTTGCACGAGATGGCGGGCGAGGAGATTCGCGCCGTCAAGACGAGGCGCGTGACGCTCACGCCCCGCGCCACGCTCGACGAGGCCATCGTCGCCATGGCCGGCGCCTGCCTCGACCATTTCCTCGCCAATTGGCCCGCGCTCGTGCATTCCCCGGCGCCGGAGGAGGCCATTCACCAGCTGCGCGTGGCGCTGCGGCGTCTGCGCGCCGGCCTCGGCCTGCTGAGGCGCGGCGTCGACAGCGAGGGGCTGCGGCGCGCGAGCGGGCGCGCCAAGGAAATTGCCGCGACCTTGGGCGAGGCGCGCAATCTCGACGTGCTGAAGGACATGCTCGCCGACGGAGCGCTGGCGAAGGCGAAGGACGAGCCGAGCTATTATGCGCTGCTCGACGCCGTCGAATGCCGCAGGGCGGAGCGTCACGCCGCCGCGAAGGCGTTGATCGCCGCGCCGGAGACGACGCAATTCGCGCTCGACCTGCGCGCCACCCTCGCCGCGCGCGACTGGCGCCCCGCCGTGGCCGAAGGCGAGCATACGCTCGATCCGGCCGCGGCCGGCTCAGCGCGCGTCTTCGCGCTGCGTTCGCTCGACCGGCTGCATCGCAAGGCGATGAAGAAGGCGCGCGGCCTTGCCGAGCTGACGCCGCAGCAGCGCCACGGGGCGCGCATCGCCTTCAAGAAGGCGCGCTACGGCGCCGAATTCTTCGAGTCTCTGTTCGACTCCCCCTCCCGTGCGCGCAAATATCTGAAGCGCTCGGCGGCGCTGCAGGACGCGCTCGGCGCCGCCAATGACATGGCCGTGGCCGCCGATCTGCTGCGTGCGATCGGCGAGGAACAGCCCGCCGCCGCGCCGGCGAGCGCCTTCGCCGCCGGCTGGTGCGCCCATGCGCAAGAGGCCCGCACGGCCGACTGGCGCAGAATCGAGAAATCACTGAAGTCGCTGGAGCCGTTCTGGCGGTGATCGCGCAAGAGCGAGCCTGAAGGCTCGCGGTCCAGGGGCCGCGGGCTTGGACCGCGAGCCTTCAGGCTCGCATCACTCGCGAAGAGGCCGAGGCTCGGCGCGCGCCCTTTCGCGCGGGCGCGCGAAGGCCTATGCAGCGGCGGGCCCACACTTCTTCCGAGACGCAACACATGAATGTCCTCCTCATCGGCTCCGGCGGGCGCGAGCATGCGATCGCGCTGACGCTCGCCCGCAGCCCTTCGCTGACGCGCCTCTACATCGCTCCCGGAAATCCGGGGATGGCCGAGGTCGGGAAGATCGTCGCGCTGGACGCCGCCGATCATGCGAGCGTCGCCCGCTTCTGCGCGGAGCAGGACATCGGCCTCGTCGTCGTCGGCCCCGAGCAGCCGCTCGTCGACGGCCTCGCCGATGTGTTGCGCACGGCCGGCGTCGCCGTGTTCGGCCCGTCCAAGGCGGCGGCGCGGCTCGAGGGGTCCAAGGGCTTCGTCAAGGATCTCTGCCGCGCCCACGCCATCCCCACCGCCGATTATGCGCGCTTTTCCGACAAGGACGCGGCGCTCGCGCATGTTCGCTCGCACGGCGCGCCGATCGTCGTGAAGGCCGACGGGCTCGCGGCCGGCAAGGGCGTCGTCGTCGCCGAGACGCTGGAAGAGGCGGAGCGCGCCGTCGAGGCAATGTTCGCCGGCGCCTTCGGCGCATCGGGCGCCGAGGTGGTGATCGAGGAGAAGCTCGAGGGCGAGGAGCTGTCCTTCTTCGCGATCTGCGACGGCGCCCGCGCGCTCCCCTTCGCCTCGGCGCAGGATCACAAGCGTGTCGGCGAAAGCGACACCGGGCCCAACACCGGCGGCATGGGGGCCTATTCGCCGGCGCCGGCGGCGACCGCCGAGGTGGAAGCGCAGATCATGAGCCGCATCGTCGCGCCGACGCTCGCGGCGATGCGCGAGATGGGCGCGCCCTTCTCCGGCGTCTTGTTCGCCGGGCTGATGCTGACGCGGGATGGGCCGAAGCTGATCGAGTTCAATGTCCGCTTCGGCGATCCGGAGACGCAGGCGATGCTGCCGCGGCTCGAGGATGATCTGCTGGAGCTGATGCGCGCCGCAGCGGCAGGCGCGCTGCCGACGCGAAGGCCGCGCTTCTCGCCGCGCGTCGCGTTGACCGTGGTGCTGGCGGCGCGGGGTTATCCGGGAACGCCGCTGACGGGAACCGAAATCCGTGGGCTCGAACGCGCGGGCGCGCTCGAAGGGGTCGTCGTCACTCATGCAGGGACGCGCCGCGACGGCGCGCGGCTTCTCGCAGCGGGCGGGCGCGTGCTGAACGTCACCGCTCTCGCCGACACGGTGAGCGAGGCGCAACGCCGCGCCTATGCGGGCGTCGACGCGATCGACTGGCCGGAAGGATTCTGCCGCCGCGACATCGGCTGGCGCGCTGCGGCGCGCGAGCGCGCGGGCGCCGACAAGATCACGCCCGCTCTCGCCGGCGTGCCGGAGACCATGCTGTGGACGCTGCACAATCGCGCCGGCGAGGCGATGCGCTCGGACGGCGTGCTGAAGGACGCCAAGACGCTCGAGATCTATCGCGCGCTCGATTATGATTACGAAGGCGCTTTCGGGCCTGCGACGCCGTCGCACGCCGCGCGCGCCGCCTTCTTCGACGAGGAGCTGCGCGGCTTTCTCGCCACGCATCCCGATGGCGTCATCGTCAATCTCGGCGAGGGCCTGGAGACGCATCGCTATCGCGTCGGCGGCGCCGACGCGCTGTGGATCACCGTCGACCTTCCCGAATCGATCGCCATCCGCGAGCGCTTCATCGCGCCCGACGATCATCATCTCCATATCGCGATGAGCGCACTCGACCGCCGCTGGTTCGACGCGGTTCCGCCGGGACGGCCGGTCTACATCACCGCGCAAGGACTGCTGATGTATCTGCCGCCGCAGGAGGTGGCGTCGCTGATCGCAGATATGGCGCAGCGCTTTCCCGGCGCGTCCTTCTGCTTCGATCATGTGCCGCGCTGGCTCTCGAAGCAGACGCTCGAAGGCTATAAGCCGGGGCCGAATTTCACCGTGCCGCATATGCCCTGGGGCCTCAACCGCAGCGAGATCGCGCCGGCCCTGCGCGACTGGGCCGGGATCGAGCAGGTCGAGACCTTCGATTACCGGCTCTATCGCGGATGGCGCGGGCTCATCTTCGGCTGGCTGTCGCAGCTGCCCTTCGCACGCGAGCGTCTCCCCGCGATCACGCGCGCGGCGTTCCTATAGAGATTCAGAGCGCGAGGCCAGCCTCGCGCAAGCGTCGCGCCGTTAGCCTGCGGCGATCCGCGCGTCGCCGGTCCGGCGCGAGGAGCGGAGCGTTTGTGGCCCGCGGCTCGTCGCGCGCGCCGACGCCCGAGCAGCGGGGCTCCCATGTCGGTCATCTCCTCCCTCACCACTTGGCAGGTCGCCCATCTCACGACGACCATCATGCGCCAGCTCGACACGGAGGATATCGAAGCCTTCTCCACCTCGCAGATCGCCGCGCTGACCGCGACGCAGCTCAACAATCTCTCGACCACCAATCTCGAAACGATGTCTTCGACGCAGGTGGCGGCGCTCTCGCGCGCCGCGCTGATGGGGCTCTCGCTCGGACAATTCGAGGTGTTGGCCGCGGACGATCTTTCCGCCTTCACGACGACGCAGATGGCCGCGCTGACGTCCACTGAAGTCAATGACCTCACCACGACGCAAGTCCACTCGCTCGCCGACACGCAGCTCGCGGCGCTGGCCGCGTCGCAGATCGGCGCCTTGTCGACGACGCAGCTCGCCAATCTCACGACGACGCAGATCGGCGCGCTGTCGACGACGCAGGCGCGCAGCCTTACCTCGACGCAGCTCAATGCGCTGTCGCTCGATCAGATCATCGCGCTCACCGTCGGCAATCTCTCGGCCGGCCAGATCGCGAAGCTCGACGCGACCGAGGTCGACAATCTGACGACGACGCAGCTCGCCTCGCTGGGCGCGACGCAGATCGCCGCTCTGTCGACGACCGCGATCAACAGCCTCACCGTCGACGATCTGCAGTCTTTGACCACGACGCAGACGGCGCGACTCGCGGCGTCACAAATCACCGCGCTCACCACGACGCAGCTCGCCAATCTCACCACCACGCAGCTCGCAGCATTGACGACCACGCAGGTTCGCAGCCTCACGCAGACGCAGCTCACCAGCATGACGGCGACGCGGATGCAATCATTGTCTGTCGCCGGCTTCTCCTATGCGCAGATCGCCAATCTCTCGACCACCGCTTTCGGCAATCTCTCCACGGATCAGATCGCCGCTTTCTCGGCGACGCAGATCGGCGCCTTGTCGACGACCGCGCTCAACGGCCTGGAAGCGACGCTTCTGCAATCGTTGACGACGACGCAGGCCGCAGCGCTCACCGCAGCGCAGGTCGCCGGACTCACCTCGACACAGATCGACAATCTCACGACGACGCAGCTCGGCGCATTGACGACCGTGCAAGCGCGCGCGCTCACGACGACGCAGCTCGGCGCCATGTCCGCGACCGAGATCGAAGCGCTGCCGGCCACGCGGCTCTCGGCCGCGCAAATCACCGCCCTCACCGCGGACGGGCGGGGCGAGCTCTCCGCGACTCAGCTCGCGGCGCTCGTGACGACGCAGATGTCCGCGCTGACGAGCACATTCCTCAACGCGCTCGCGACCACCGAGATTCAGGCGTTCACGGCGACGCAGGCGGCGGCGCTGACCGCCGTGCAGATCGGCGCGCTGGGAACGGATACGCTGCACAGATTGTCGACGTCGCAGCTCGCCGATCTGACGACGACGCAGACGCGCGCGCTGACGAAAACCCAGATCGCCGCGCTGACGACGACCGAGGTGCAGGCGCTGCCGGCCGAACGCCTCTCCTCCGCGCAGATCGCCGCCGCCGACGCCGATACGCTGGCGCGGTTCTCGACCACGCAATTTTCCACGCTGACCTCCACGCAGATCGCCGCTCTGACCTCGACGCAGCTCGATTCGTTCACGACCACTCGCATCGCCGCGCTGACGACGACGCAGACGAGCGGATTCGGCGCGGCGCAGCTCGCCTCGCTCGACACCAGGCAGATCGGCGCGCTCGCCGCGACGCAAATGTCGGCGCTGGCGTCGCGCGCGCTCACCGGCCTCGTCGACACGCAAGTGGAGGCGCTTACGCAGACCCAGCTCGCAGCGCTCTCGACCACGCAGATCGCCGGCCTTTCGGTCACCGGGATCAGCGGCCTCACCAGCGATCAGATCGACGGCCTCGCCTCGAGCCAGCTCGACGCTCTGACCGCCGCGCAGCTGCGCGCGCTCAACGAGACGCAGATCGCCGCCTTCGGCCCGGATCAGTTCGCCGCGCTCACGACGAACGATATTTCCGCCTTCACCTCGTCACAGCTCGATGATTTCTCGGCGACGCAGCTCGACGCGCTGACGACGGCGCAATTCGCCGCGCTCGCCTCTTCCGCGCTCGCCGGCCTCTCGACGCAGCAGATCGCCGGCGTCTCCACGACGCAAATCGCGGTAATGTCGACGACGCAACTCAAGAGCCTCTCCGCCGATCAGCTCGGGGCCTTGACCGCGTCACAACTCGCGGTGCTGCAGACGACGCAAATCTCGGCGTTCTCGTCGACCGCCGTCGCCGGACTCTCGGCGACCGAGGCCGCCGCGCTCACGACGCGACAAATCGGCTCGCTGACATCGACGCAGCTCGCGGCGATGGCGGAGACGCAGATCGCGGCGCTCTCGACGACGCAGGTGAGCGCGCTGGCGTCGACGGCGCTGGTCGGCATCGGGACGACGCAAATCCGTGCGCTGACAACCACGCAGCTCGGCGCGCTCACCACGACGCAGATCGCCGCCATCGGAGCGGCCGCCTTCAGCGCCATGTCGACCACCGACATAGCGACGCTGTCGACGACGCAGATCGGCGCCGTGACGGCGACGCAGCTGCGCGCCCTCGCGGACACGCAGATCGCCGCGCTCGGGGAGTCGCAGCTCACCGCGTTCACGACGACGCAGATGGCGGCGCTGTCGACGGCCGGCCTCGGCGGATTGTCGAGCACGGACATCGCCACGCTCAGCGTCACGCAGATCGGCGCCCTGGCGACGACGCAGATGGCGGCGCTGGTCGACACGCAGCTCGCCGCGCTCACATCGACGCAGATCGCCGCTCTGTCCTCACGCCAGATCTCCGGCCTCTCGTCGGACGCGATTTCGAGCCTTTCGACGAGCGTTCTGACGACGCTGACGACGACGCAATTGCGCGGCCTCGCCGCCACGCAGATCGGCGCCCTGACGACATCGCAGATCGGCGCGCTGACGACGACGCAGCTCACCGCGCTGACGACGACGGAGATCGGCGGACTGACTTCCACACAGGCGGCGGCGCTGACGACAACAGAGATCGGCGCGCTGACGACGACGCAGATTTCCGCGCTCGGCTACGCCGCCGTCGGCGCGCTGAACACGACCGTCGTCGCGGGCCTCTCGACGACGCAGCTGCGCGCGCTCACCTCCACGCAGATGAATGCCCTCGGCGCGACGCAGATCGCCGCGCTCGGCCTCGATCAGCTCGCGGCTCTGACGAGCACGCAAATCACCGGCCTCTCGACCACGGCCGTCGCCGCCTTGACGACTAGCGCCATCGACGCGCTGGCGACGACACAGCTGCGCGCGATGGCCTCCATTCAGCTCGGCGCCGTGACCACGACCGGGCTCTCCGCCCTCACGACCGCCGATGTCGCGGCGCTGACGACGACCGAGCTCGGCGGACTGACGCAGACACAGCTCGCAAGCCTCGCCGCGACGCAATTCGACGCGTTCGCCACGACGCAGCTCGCCGTGCTCTCGACCAGCGCGATCGCCGGCCTGACGGCGACACGGATCGCGGCTCTGGCCTCGACGCAGATCGGCGCGCTGACCGCAACGCAGATCGGCGCGCTCGCCACGACCCAGATCGACGCGATGACAACGACGGAAATCGCATCGCTCACCGCGACGCAGTCGCGCGGCCTCGTCTCGACCCAGATCGGCGAGCTCAGCGCGACGCAGATCGCCGCGCTGACGACGACGACGATCCGCGCGTTGACGTCGACCGCCATTGCTGGACTCGCGGCGACGCAGATCGGCCTCTTCTCCACCACTCAGCTCGCCAATGTCACCTCGACGCAGATCGCCGCGCTCTCGACCACGGCCGTCGCCGGGCTGACGCCGGAAGAGGTCGGCGCGCTGACGACGACGCAGTTCCGCAGCCTCGCCGCCACCGGAATCGCGGCGCTGACGACGACGCAGATCGGCGCGCTCACATCGGAGCAGATCGGCCAGCTCGTCACGACGCAGCTCGCCGGGTTGACGGCGACGCAAATGGGCGCCTTCTCGACGACACAGCTAGCCCTTCTGACGACGACGCAGATCGGCGCGCTGACGAGCGACGCCATCGGCGGATTGACTCAGACCGACGTCGGGGCGCTCACGACCACGCAGTTCTCCGCGCTCTCGGCCGCGCAGATCGGCGGCTTCACCACGATTGGCGTCGCCGGCCTCACGACGACGCGCATCGGGGCGCTCGCCAGCACGCAGCTCGCCGCCTTCTCCTCGACCGCGATCGGCGCCTTCGACACGACGCAATTCGATTCGCTGACGACGACGCAGCTCAAGCAGCTCACCGCGTTCGAGCTCGGTGGATTGACCTCGACACAGGTCGCCACGCTCGACTCCACTGATCTGCAAGCGCTCTCCGCCGCGCAGATCGCCGCGCTCTCCTCGACCGGAGTCTCCGGCTTGGTCGTCACGCAGATCGCCGCGCTCTCCGCCACTCAGTCCGCCGCCTTGACGGCAACGCAGATCGCCGCGCTCTTGCCGACGGCGATCGCCGGTCTCGATCCATCGGAGCTCGCCGCGCTGACGACGACGCAATTCTCCAGCATTTCGGCCACCGCCTTCGGGGCGCTGACGACGGCGCAATTGGCGAGCCTCGCCACGACGCAGATCGCGCTGCTGTCGACCACGGAGATGAGCGGCTTCACGGCGACCCAGACGGCGACGCTGTCGTCGACGCAGTTTTCCGCGCTGGCGGCGACGCAGATCGGCGCGCTGTCGAGCGACGGAATCGCCGGGCTGACCACGACGCAGATCGCGACGCTCACCACGACGCAATTTACCGGACTGGAAACGACGCAGATCAGCGCGCTGACGGCGACGCAGGCGCAAGCGCTCACCACCACCGAGATCCAGGCATTGACGGCGGTCCAGCTCTCCGGCCTGATCCGCGAGCAGCTGCGCGCGCTGACGACGACGCAGCTCGGCGCTCTCGACACCACGCAAGTGGCCGCGCTCGCGACGACGCAGATCGTCGATCTGACGACGACGTCGCTCTCCGCTCTCACCAGCGCGCAATTTTCAGCGCTGACCTCGACCCAGGTCGGCGCGCTGACGACGCAGCAGCTCAACAATCTCGAAGCGACGACCTTGTCGTCCTTCTCCGGCCGCCAGCTCTCGGGACTGACGACGACGCAGGTCGCGGCCTTCTCGACGACGGCGATCGCGGCGCTGACCACCACCGAGCTCGAGGCGCTGAACGGCAATCAGGTGGCGGCGTTCACGACGACGCAGCTCGCGAGCATGACCACTGCGCAGATCGACGCGCTCGCGCAGGCGGTGTCGTGAGACGAGCGCGACGTCAATGGCCGAAGTGGAACTGAATGCCGATTGAGCGCCCGCCGGGCGGCGCCGGAAAGGGCGCGCCGCGACGAACGGCTGCCACAGCAGCCGCGTCCAGCTCCGTAAAGCCGCTCGACCGCGCGATCGCCTGATGAACGAGATGGCCGTCGCCATCGACATAGAAGACCACCACGCCGCGATTGGGTGTCGGCTTTCCGCGCAGCGACGGGGGAGTGCGCATATGCGGCATGATGATCCCGTAGAGGACGGTCAAATAGCCTGGGTTCGCGGTGCCGCCGCTCACCGGGGACGGCTTGGATTTGCCGCCGAATTTGAATTCGGGCAAGGGCTCCAATGAGGCGAGCTGCTCGGCGATCGACTTCGGCTTGGGCTCCGGCGAGGCCTTGATCTCCACCTGCCCTTGCGTCTCCTCGGGCTGCGCCTGCGGCTCGAGCTTCGCCTCCTCCACCACTTCGGCGTCCTTCTTGTCCTCCTCCGCCTTGGGCCGCTCGGGAGCCAGCTCCGCCGTCGCCTCCTTCTGCCGCTGCGGATCGGCCGCGGCCTCGGGCGAGGACTTGGCGGCGCGCGCGGCGTTGGCCGGCGCCTGATGCTGCGCCTTGGTCTCCTGGTCGGGCGCCTCGCGCTCGAGCGGTTCCTGATTGGCGGCGCGCGGCGCGTCATAAGCCGGCTTCTCGTCGAGAACGAGCTTCTGCTGCGGCGGCTTTTCCTTGGGCTTCGGCTGTTCCTTTTCAGGCTCCGGCTCGGGCTCCGGCGGCGGCTCGGGCTCCGGCGGCGGTTGCTGCGGCGGCGGCTCGACGATCACCTCGACCGGAACCTCCTGCTCCGCGTTGTCGAAAGTGCTCGCCTGCTCGTAGAGCACGATCGCCAGCAGCACGAGATGCACAATGGCCGAGACGATGAGGGGCGCGTGCCGGCGCCGCTCCGGCGCCGTGACGATCGCGTCGGGCGCGGGCGCGGGAGGCTCGACCGGATCCGCCTGAGACGTCATGAAGAGAGAGGGCCTCCGTCCGCGCCGACCGGGGGCCGCTCCGAAGCGCGGCGAGGCGCGTCGATGCGGATAAGGGGTCTCATCGGCGAGCGCGATCCGTTATCTTCGAGAGGAATCACAGAAAAGCGGTCGAGGTTCAAGCCCGCAAAGACAGCCTGCGCGCTGTGACGCGCGATTGCGCCTTTTTTCTGACCCGCGAGAGCTCGACTGCGTCACGCGACGATGAGGCGGCGTCAGTGCGAGGAGCGAAGCGACGAAGAAAAGGGCCGCCCAGCGGCTCATTCGCAATGACGGCCCGAGGCCCGCCTCACGGGCAATGGATGTAATAGCCGCCCGAAATCTCCGCGATGCGGCCCTCGGCGTCCGCCGACCAGCGCGCTGCTCCGCCGCGCCGACAATGGTCCTCCAGATCGGCGGCGCGGTCGAAGCCGGCCTCCTTGCGGCGAAGGTCGATGCGAAAGCCCTGCTCCTGCAGCGCGCGGACCATCGCCGTCTCCGGCGAGCCCGGCGGAAAGCGCTCGCGCAGCCGGGCCTGGAACGCCTCCTGCGCGCCCTGCGCCTGCGAATCGCCGAGCCCCAGCAGCAGCTCGGGCATGGAAGGCGCGGAGCGCATCCACCAGAGCCGCAGTCCGAAGCTGAACAGGAACACGAGCAGCAGCAGAGCCCCGGCGGCGAATTTCAGCGTCGATGATCTCGTCATAGGCGACGCGTCGCCCCCGCCAGCCATTTGCGCGTCGGCGCGTCGAGATGCGGCGACAGCTCCTTGCGCACGCGGGCGTGATAGGCGTTGAGCCAGCGCGTCTCCTCCGGCGTCAGCAGCGCGGGATCGACCGAGGCGAGATCGAAGGGCGCGAGCGTCAGGGTCTCGAAGCCGAGCATCTCGCGCTCGGCCCCGGCGACGCTGCGCTTCTCGACGACGATGAGATTCTCGAGGCGGATTCCATATTCGCCGGCGCGGTAATAGCCGGGCTCGTCGGAGAGGATCATGCCCGGACGCAGCACCGTCGTCCCCATTTTGGAGATGCGCTGCGGCCCTTCATGCACCGAGAGATAGGCGCCGACGCCATGGCCTGTGCCATGATCGAAATCGAGGCCGGCCTCCCACAGGCTGCGCCGCGCGAAGCCGTCGAGCTGCGCGCCGGAGACGCCTGTGGGAAACACAGCGCTCGCGACGCCGATATGACCCTTGAGCACGCGGGTGAAATGGTTGCGAAACATCTTCGTCGGCCGGCCGACGGCGACGGTGCGCGTCACATCGGTGGTGCCGTCGAGATATTGCGCGCCCGAATCGACGAGATAGACGCCGCGGCCGATCGGCAGATCGCTCGCCTGCGTCACGCGGTAATGCGGAATGGCGGCGTGCGGGCCGAAGGCGGAGATGGTGGGGAAGGAGAGGTCGCGCAGCTCGCCGGTCTCGTCCCGAAACGTCTCCAGCGCCTGCGCCGCGGAAATCTCGGTGAGCCGGCCCTTGGGCGCGGCGCCGGCGAACCAGGCCAGAAAGCGCGTCAGCGCCACGCCGTCGCGCAGATGCGCCGCGCGCGCGCCGTCGAGCTCGGTGGCGTTCTTGATCGCCTTCAGAAGCGCGATCGGATCGTCGCCGAGGCGGGGGCGCCCGCCGGCCGCGCGGAAGAGATCGACGAGCCGCGCCGGCGCGGTGGATGAGTCGAACATCACCGTCTCGCCGCGCCGTCCCGCCTCGGCGAGATCCTCGGCGACCCGCTCGGCCGACTCCACATCGGCGAAGCGCTCCAACGACGCGCGCGTCTTGGCCGTGAGCTTCGCGGCGTCGAAATAGAGCCGCGGCCGGCCCTCTCTCGGCAGCAGCGCGAAGCCGAGCGCGATCGGCGTGTAGGCGACATCGGCGCCGCGCAGGTTGAAGGTCCAGCAGAGCGCATGCGGATCGGAGACGAGCAGCGCGTCGGCGCCCGCCATCTCCTTGCGCACGCGCGCGATCTTGGCGGCGGCGGAGAGGCCGGCGAGGCGCGGCGGATAGAGCGAGACGGCGCCCTGCGGCGCCGGCGGGCGGTCGCTCCAAACCGCGTCGAGCGGATTGCCGTCGAGCGGGACGAGCTCGACCGTCTTGCCGTCCAGCGCCTTGGCGTAACGCTCGATCTGCGCTGGCGTATGCACCCAGGGGTCATAGCCGACGCGCGCGCCGGCCGGCGCATGATCGGCGAGCCAGCGCGCCGGCGTCGTGACGCCGATGTCGATGACGGCGAAACTCTTCGCGTCGACCTGCTCGGGCGCCTGCAGCGTGTAGCGCCCGTCCACGAACAGCGCCGCCTCCTTCTCCAGCACCACGGCGACGCCGGCCGAGCCGGTGAAGCCGGTGAGCCAAGCGAGGCGCTCGGCCGATTTCGGCACATATTCGTTCTGGTGCTCGTCCGCGCGCGGAACGATCAGCCCATCGACGCCGAGCCGCGACAATTCGGCGCGCAGCCGCATGAGGCGCAAGGCGCCGTCCTCGGAGGCGGCGTCGTCGGCGAAGCTCTGGAATCTGCTCTCGAACATTTTTGCAGCCTATGCCTTCCCCACCGCGGCGGCAATATCGCGCCCGGTTTCGAGGCCTTCACAGCTCGTTTAGCAACTCCCGTGCAAGCGCCGCCGTAACGCTGAAATAGAGTCTGGTCATTACCCCGAACTCGAAGCTTTGGGGCCTCAGCGGCCGCGCTCTGGCCAGATGGGGCGTTCTGCGTTAGAAGGTTATTGGGAATTTCGGGTCCAGTGTCGTCACAGGGTCTTGCGAGAGGTGATTCGCGTCGCGGGATCGGGTCGGAAAAGCGGGGCGAGAATGACTCTCATCCGGAAGATCGGGCGCTTCGCCCCCTACGGCGTCGCCGCTGGCGGCGCGCTCGCCTTGAGCGCCTGCAACGACTCGGGGCTTTCGCAGCGCTCTCTGCAGCCGATCCCGCCCGAGACGCTGGCGCTGATGGAGCAGGCCGGGGTCACCAAGGAATCGCCGACGCTCATCCGCAGCTACAAGAAGGAATCCGAGTTTCAGATTTGGAAGCAGCGGCCCGACGGCCGCTATGTCTATCTGAAGACTTTTCCGATGTGCCGCTGGTCCGGCCAGCTCGGCCCCAAGGTGCGCGAGGGCGACCGTCAGGCGCCGGAGGGTTTCTACTCGATCACGCCGGGGCAGATGAACCCTAATTCGTCCTATTACCTCTCCTTCAACGTCGGCTATCCCAACGCCTATGACCGCGCGCTCGGCCATGGCGGCGGCTCCATCATGGTGCATGGCGCCTGCTCCTCGGCCGGCTGCTTCTCGATGACCGACCATCAGATCTCCGAGATCTATGCGATCCTGCGCACATCCTTCAACAATGGCCAGCGCGCCATTCAGATGCAGTCCTATCCATTCAAGATGACGGCGGAAAATCTCGCCAAGCATCGCCTCGATCCGCATATCGGCTTCTGGAAGCAGCTCAAGAACGGCTCGGATCATTTCGAGACCGCCTGGCGCGAGCCGACGGTCGGCGTGTGCGGACATCATTATGTGTTCGACGCCGCGCCCACGGCCGGCCATTCGCTCGACGCCGGCGCGCCCTGCCCCGCGCTGCGGCAGGACCCGCAGATCGAATCGCTGGTCGCCGAAAAAGCGGCCAAGGACGACGCCAAGATCGCCGAGCTGGTCGCCGCCGGCGTGAAGCCGGTGCGCGTCGTCTATCAGGACGGCGGGCAACATCCGGACTTCACCGCCCGCATCGCCGAGGTCAGCCGGCCCGACGCGTTGACCGCGCCGCCGACCGAGATCCTCATAGAGGAAAAGCCCATCAAGGCGCCGATCCGGATCGCCGCCGCCAAATCTCCTGTCGTCGCCTTGGCCGCGGCCAAGGCCGCGCGCGTCCAGGCGGCGGAAGCCTCGCCGGCGACGACCGTCGCCATCGCTCCTGCCGCCGCAGCTCCTGCGCCCACAGCCCCTGCCGCGGTCGCGGAGACGGAGCTCGAATCGACCAAGCTCGCGGCCCTCGCCGCAGGCGCCGGCGCGATCGGCGGGTTGTTCGGCCTGCGCAGGGAGGCCGAGGCGCCCGCCGCTACGACCGTCAGCGACGTCGCGAAGTCCGAGCCGGCGCCCGCACAGCCTGCCGCCGTCAAGCCGCCAGCGCCCCCTCGCCGCGCCGAGCTGAAGAAGCCGCAGGCGTCCATCGCGACGAAAAAGCCCGAGGCGTCGATCGAAAAGGCGAAGACGCCGAGAGCGGAAGCCGCGCCGGCTCACATCCTCCCCGCGATCGCCACAGCGAGCCTGCGCGACGCCGCTCCGGCGACGCCGCTGGCGTCCCAGCGGCCCTGAGCCGCGGCGCGCTAATCCGAAAGGGCGCGTGAGCGGAGTGCTGCGGCATCCCCCATTCGGGGGATACGCGCTCGTCCTGCGGGTGCTACGGATAGGCTGCACGCCGAACCCGAGCCCGCGACATGGACCATTCCGTCCCCATCAGCCTCGCAGCGCAACGCTCTTGCGCGCAGACACAGCCGTCATGGGCGCCTCGCGACCCTGAGCGATCCACGCAAGTCGACGCCGAAGCCGGCCTCGATGATCGTGAATGGGCGCTGCTCGCGCCTTTCTTGATCGAGAGAGGACCGAAGCGGGGGCGTTCGCCGCGAGACCATCGGCGCGTCCTCGACGGCGTCTTGTGGACCGCGCTGAGCGGCGCGCCCTGGCGCGACCTGCCCGAGCGCTATGGCAATTGGAGCTCCGTCTATCGCCAATTCCTGCGCTGGAGCCGGCTCGGCCTGCTGGAGCGGATGCTGGAGGCCGCGACGAACGAGCCCCCGATGGCCGAACGTCTCGCGGCCGTCCGCGCGCTCGCCGCCCGCCGCCGGTCGGACAGACGCGGCGGCCGGCGCTGAGCGAGGTCAGAAGGTCGGCTCTATGCCGCCCGTCGCCAGAAAATGCTCGAGCCAGTGGATGTCATAGACTCCGTTCTGCACATCGGCGTTGCGCACCAGCGTGCGGAACAACGGCAAGGTCGTGTCGATGCCGTCGACGATGAATTCGTCGAGCGCGCGCCGCAGGCGCATCAGCGCCTCGGTGCGATTGCGGCCATGCACGATCAGCTTGCCGATCAGCGAGTCATAGTTCGGCGGGATCGTGTAGCCCTGATAGGCCGATGAATCGACGCGCACGCCGACGCCGCCCGGCGGGTGATAATAGGCGATGCGCCCGGGCGAGGGCCGAAAGCTCGACGGGTGCTCGGCGTTGACGCGGCACTCGATCGCATGGCCCCAGAACCAGATGTCTTCCTGCCGCATCGACAGCGGCGAGCCGGCCGCGACCCGGATTTGCTCGCTGACGAGATCGACGCCGGTCACCGCCTCGGTCACCGGATGCTCGACCTGGATGCGCGTGTTCATCTCGATGAAATAGAAGGCGCCATTCTCATAGAGGAATTCGATCGTGCCGGCGCCGGCATATTTCAATTCGCGCATCGCCGCGGCGCAGACCTCGCCGATCTCGGCGCGCTGCTCGTCGTTGAGCGCGGGCGACGGGCTTTCCTCCCACACTTTTTGGTGGCGACGCTGAAGCGAGCAATCGCGCTCGCCGAGATGGATGGCTGCGCCCTTGCCGTCGCCGAACACCTGGATTTCGATGTGGCGCGGCTTCTCGAGATATTTCTCGAGATAGACCGTGTCGTCGCCGAAGGCGGCCTTTGCCTCGGTGCGCGCAGTGGGAATGGCGATGGCGAGCTCGGTGTCGTTGCGCGCGACCTTCATGCCGCGTCCGCCGCCGCCCGAGGCCGCTTTCACCAGCACCGGATAGCCGATCTTCGCGGCGACGCGCGCGCCTTCGATCTCGTCGGCGATCGGGCCGTCCGAGCCCGGCACGCACGGAATGCCGAGGCGCCGCGCCGTCGCCTTGGCCTCGATCTTGTCGCCCATCAGCCGGATGTGCTCGGCCTTCGGCCCGATGAAGGTCAGCCCGTGCTCGGCCACGATCTCGGCGAAACGGGCGTTCTCCGAGAGGAAGCCATAGCCCGGATGCACGGCGTCGGCGCCGGTGATCTCGCAGGCCGAGAGCAGCGAGGGAATGTTGAGATAGGAGTCGCGCGCCGCCGGCGGTCCGATGCAGACGGATTCGTCGGCGAGCTTCACATGCATCGCATCCGCGTCCGCCGTCGAATGCACGGCGACCGTGGCGATGCCGAGCTCCTTGGCGGCGCGCAGGATGCGAAGCGCGATCTCGCCGCGATTGGCGATGAGGATCTTGTCGAACATCGGCGGCCCCACCCTATTCGATCACGATGAGGGGCTCGCCATATTCGACCGGCTGTCCGTCCTCCACCAGAATGGCGGTGACGACGCCGCCCTTGGGCGCGACGATGTCGTTGAATGTCTTCATCGCCTCGATGAGCAGCAGCTTATCGCCCGCGGTGACGCGCGAGCCGACCTCTATGAAGGGCCGCGCGTCCGGGCTCGGGCGCAGATAGGCGGTGCCGACCATCGGCGATTTCAGCGCGTCGGCATGGCTCGCCGGCGCGGGCGCGGCGGGCTTGGCCGGCGGCGGCGGCGCAGCATAGGGCGGCGCATAAGGCTGCGCGGCATAGGGCGGCAGCGCGATCGCGCCATGGGCGATCGCCGGCGCCGGCGCCGGCATGCGCGCCGCCCTTATGCGCAGATCGCCTTTCTGGACCTCGATTTCGGTGAGATCGCTCTCGCCGAGCAGCTTGGCGATCTCGCGCAGCAGCGCGGCGTCGACGCCCGTCTCGGCGGCGGCGGCGACTCTCGGTTTGGCTGGGGGGGTGCGTCGCGTCGGAGCTTTGCGCGCCATGATTGCTCAGGTCTTTCTTTCTTACTTTTCGAACAGGGCTGCGAAGGCGAGAACATAAGAGGCGGGGCCGAAGCCCGCGATCACGCCGCGCGCCGCCGGCGAGATGAAGGAGTGCTGCCGAAAGCTCTCGCGCGCGTGGACATTGGAGAGGTGAACCTCGACAACGGTCACGCCCGCGCCTTTGATGGCGTCATAGAGAGCGATGGACGTATGCGTATAGGCCCCGGCGTTGAGTATGACCGGAGCCCCGGCGCGGCCCGCCTCTTGAATCCAGTCGACGAGGTCGCCCTCGTGATTGGACTGGCGGAAGACGAGATCGACGCCGCGCGCGGCGCAGAGCTCGGCGAGCCGCGTCTTGATGTCGTCGAGCGTCGCGGTTCCGTAGATGGACGGCTCACGCACGCCGAGCAGATTGAGATTGGGACCGTTGATGACGTGGACGGCGGGCATGGATATCCTGAACGAAGGGCGCGCGCCGCGCGAGCGAGCCCCCTTTTAGCCGCATTGCCCTCACGAAGGAAGCCCCGCGCTCGGCCGTCCTCTTCGCCGCGTCAGCAGACGGTCTTGCCGCATTTGCGCGTGTTGTCGATCTTGGTCTTGAGCTGCTGATAGCCGACGGCGCCGACGATCACTTCCTTGCCGACCACCCAGCTCGGCGTGCCGGTCAGATTGAGGCTGTCGGCGAGCTCCGCCGTTTCCTTCAGCGCCGCATGCGTCTGGTCGCTCTTCATATCCTTCTCGAGCCGGGCCGTGTCGGCGCCGAGCTCCTTGGCGACCGCGAGCGCCTGCGCCTTGCCGATCGAGCCACGCGTCGTCAGCAGCTTGCGGTGGAAGGCATAGAATTTGTCCGGCTTCAATTGCAGCCGCAGAGCGGTGGCGATCTCGGCCGCCTCGGTCGAGCCCGGTCCGAGCACCGGGAAATCCTTCAGCACGACGCGCAGCTTGGGATCGCTGTCGACGAGCTTGGCGAGATCCTCGAGCGCGCGTTTGCAGTAGCCGCAATTATAGTCGAAGAACTCGACCAGGGTCACATCGCCAGCAGGATTGCCGACCACGGCCTGAGCCGCGGAATTGAACAGCTTATCGGAGCTCTGGTCGACGGCGCGGCTGCGCGTGTCGGCCTCGGCGACCTTCTGGCGCCGCTCGAGCTCCTCGATCGCGTCGCGGATCACTTCCGGATTGGCGATGAGATAATCATGGACGATCTTCTCGATCTCGGCCTTCTGCGCGGGCGCCTCGGCGCGCGACGGGGCGGCGGCCAGCAGCGCGCCGCCGATCGCGGCGATGGCCGAGGCGGCGTGGAGAAGACGTCGAAAATCGGCGACGAGCCGGAAGGCCATGGGAGTCTCCTTGCAGGTTTCAAAGCGCTTTCCGCGCGAACGGACCCGTTCGAGCGGCCGCCGCCGCGCCAAATCAAGGTTGCGAGCGGACGCCGTCCTTGAGCAGTATCGAGCCTAATCCGTAGTTGAACTTTGCGTCGCCCAGCGTGCGCAATTGCAGCGAGACCATGATCGTCTGATTGCGCGCCGGCAGGCCGGTGGACGCCTGGGCCTGATAGACCGAGGAATAGTTGATCGCCACTGTCGTGCATTCGTCCTTATATCCGGCCCCGAGGCCGAGCGCGGCGAGCGAGAACAGCGGCGCCGAGCCGGTGACATTGGCGCCGGTCAGGGTCGTAGTGACTGCCGGCGCGCGGGTCAAGGAGTTGTAGAGATAGCGGCTCATATCGAATGTGACAGAGCCGTTCAGAAAGTAATTCTCAGTGAGATCATAGCGTCCCGTGGCCGCGAGGCCCTGGCGGCGCTGGTCGAAGCCGATGACCGGCTGCGACGCGTAATTGGCGTATTGGAACGTCAAGTTGAGCGGATCGAGATTGAGCGAGCCGATGAGATCGATCCGGCGTCCGCGCAGTCCGTCCGGATCGAAACGGCCCTTGGCGACGAAGCTCAGCATCGACGACGGCGCGAAAGCGAAGCGTCCGACCCAGTCCGAGGTGCGGGTGTCGAGCCCCGAGGAGAGGCCCACATTGGCCGCGTCGGCGGTCGAATAGCCGTTCTTGCCGGCGATCTGGCGCGACTGGCCGACGAGGGCGTTGACGAAGCCGCCATTGCCGAAGGTCAGAGTCGCCTGCCCGCCGTAATTGGCGCGCGTGCCGGTCTCGAAACGGTCGTAGCCCGAATATTTGCTCCATTCGAACAGGTTCGAATCGTCGAACACGAGGCTCTGGGCGTCCATGTTCACGAGCGAAGGAATGGAGGACTGATTGGGCCGCGCGACGATCTGCGCGATCGGCTCCACCACGAGATCGCCGAGCGCGCCGCGGGCGAGGATCGGATAGCGCCATTCGACGCCCCCGCCCGGCGTCGCCTGGCCGCGGAACGCATTGTCGGCGCCATAGAAGAACAGCGACTGCGCCGAGTTGGGGATCGGCTGCGACGCGGCGTTGTAGGCCGCATAATAGTTAGAGGTGTCATAGTCGAGATAGGAGCCCGAGAAGCGCGCGAAGACGAAGGGCGTCCACACGCCGCCGACCGGATCGATCGCCTTACGCTTCCACGAGCCCATCACCGTCGCATGCTCGTAATTGCCGCCGACGCCGCGCAGCAGGCAGCGGCTCTGATAGGGGTCGGCCGAGGGCGCGTAATTTTGGCAGACATTGTAGAGGCCGTAGACACTGTCGAGCGTGCGCGGCTGGATCGATTCATAATTGGCGATGGACGCCGAGGTGCTGGTGAAATTGGCGTCGACGTCGAGCTGGCCGCCGATGCCGAAGCTGCGCTCCGGATCGACGTCGAAGGCGCGATTATAGTCGACGAGCGGATGCACGACGGGCTGCTGCGCCTGCACGTCATTGGGCGAGAGGCCCTGGAAGTAGAAGCCGCGAAGGTCGAAGAAGCTGCGCGGCCCCTGCCCGGTCAGATAGATCGTGGACGAGGATTCGCGGAAGAAATAATTTTGATACAGACTGTTGTACTGTTTGTAGTCCTGCAGGAAATAGCGGTCGCTGAGCGCGGTCACGTCCCAGCCGAAGCGCCATTGGTCGTTGATCTGAAACTCGCCATTGCTCTGCACGGCGCCGCGCCAGCGCTTGTCCCGCGCGCCATAAGGCGCTGTGGCGAAAGCGCTCGGATCGCCGACATGCGTGCCCTCGACATTGATCGAATAGCCGCCGTTCTCGACCCGATGGCGGAACTGCGCCGACAGGAACGGCCCCTGCCGCGTGAAGCCGGTGGGCGTGACCGTGAGATCGTAATTGGGTGCGAGCGCCCAATAATAGGGCATGGCGACGCTGTAGCCGATCTGCGAGCGATAGGTCAGCTGCGGATTGAGAAAGCCGGACTTTCGCTTCACGCTCGGATCGGGCGACGAGAAATAGGGCATGTAGGCGATCGGAACGCCGAGCAGCTCGAGCGAGGCGTCCTCGTAATAGATGACTTTCTCGTCATTGTCGTGGATGATGCGCTTGGCGCGCACCGACCAGAGGCGCGGCTTGCTCGGATCGTCGCGGCAGGCGTCGCAGGCGGTGTAAGTGCCGAGATCGAAGGTCGTCGTCTCGCCAGAGCGCTCCGCCCGCGGCGCGCTGAAATGGGCGTTGTCGGCCCCTTCGACGCGCAGGCTGTCCATGAAGCCGGCCTTGAAGTCGTCGGTCAGATCGAAACGGTCGGCGTAGACCACCGTCCCGTCGGTCTCGGTGAGCCGCGCGTGGCCTTCGGCATAGACCCGCTGCGAGCCGCGGTCATAGACGACGCGGTCGGCCTCGAGCGTGCGGCCCTTGTAGAAAATCTTCACATTGCCGGTCGCCGAGACGCTGTTGCGCGTCTCGTCATAGGCGAGCTCCTTGGCTTCGACCACCATTTTGGCGGGGGGCGCCGACGGCGGCTCGGCGACGCGCGGCTTGGCGTCGACGAGCAGGACTCCGGCCAGAACGAAGGCGTTGCCGATCACCACGGCGAGCGCCAGCCGCATCGCGATCGGCATGCGTCGCGACGGCCAATAGTCGAGCGCGGCCGCCAGCAGGCCGAGCCGCTCGGACGTGCGCTCGTGATGACGGTGACGACGGCGGCGCCCCATCAGCCGTCCTCCGAATACAACAAACTGACTGCGCCCAGCATGCTTCCGACAAGAGCAGGCGACCACGCAGCGACGAGCGGGCTGATGACCCCGGCTCCGCCCAGGTCGGAAAAGAGTTTCGTAACGATATAAAGCACGAAGCCGGCCACGACGCCACCCGAAACGGTCCGCGCGATTCCCCCCATTCGAAAGAACCTTAACGAAAAGGAAGCGGCCACCAGAACCATCGCCACCAGCAGCAGAGGCCGCGCCAGAAGAGTTTGAAATTGCAAAATATAGCCGGTCGGATCGAGGCCGGCGTCGGCGGTCTTCTCGCCGAGCTCGAGCAGGCTCCAGAACGGCGCGCCCTGGGGCGGCGTCGTCGCCGTGACGAGCTGCTCCGGCGTCAGATCGGTCGCCAACAGATAGGAGCCGACCGTGCGCGATTCCTCCCCCGGCGCATTGACCCGCGCTTCCTCGAGCACGAAGACGCCGGCGAGCAACCGCGCGCGCGCCGCCTCGACACGCTCGAGGAACAGGCCCTCCTTGGAATAGACATTGACGCTGACCTCGGTCAGCCGCGCCCCGCCGGCCTGATAATCGGTCGCATGCAGGATGGCCGTGCCGTCGACGCCGGTGAGGCGCAGCCATTTGCTGTGATCGACGCGCACGCTGCCCTGCACGCCGAACAGCTCGAGCTCCATCTGGTCGGAGCGCTGCTTCATCACCGCCGACACCGGATTATAGAGCGTCACCGACACGACGCCGATCACGAGCGCGACGAAGGCCGGCGGAAACAGGAACTGCCAGACCGAGACTCCGGAGGCGCGCGCGACGACGAGCTCGAGCTTGCGCGTCAGATCGACGAAGGTCGTCATGGCGCCGAACAGGACCGCGAAAGGCAGAATCGTCTCGGCCGTCGCGGGCACGCGCAGGATCGTCATCAGCGCCACCGTGTCCGCCCCGGCCTGGGGAATATCGCCGGCGCGGCGCAGCAGCTCGACGAAATAGACGACGAACATCAGGCAGAACATGGTCGCGAAAATCGCCAATATGGTCTTGGCGAAGCGCGCGGCGAGATAGCGGGACAAAGTGAGCCCGATCATTCCGCGCGCTCTGGAGCGCTTTCCGATCGAACGGAAGCGTTCGATCGATCAGAATTCGCTCGAACGAAAGAATGGTGGAGCCTTATCCGATCCAATCGGATCGGATAAGGCTCCAGGCGCGCCGCCCGCTCCGCAATCGCAACGCTGTCCGGCATCGCTTCGGCCGCTGTCCCTTTGCAAAAACCGCGACGCTGCGGCCGCCTCCGAAGCGCGGTCGCTAAACCGTCCCCGCGCTCCGCGCAAGTCGGGCGATCGGCGGAGGGACCGCGCCAACTGGGAAGCTGATCCGCGCTCGAGGCTTTTCCGGGGCGAAGACGCAGGGCAAGCAGGTGGGAAGACTATATCCCGACCCTCGTCCTGAGAGCTCATCAAAGTGTCGGACCTCGACGCTTGGATTGACGGCCTACCGAACGACAGAAAGCCGTCGTGACCATCTATCATGCAATCGAAGACGCCGAACATGCGCTCGAGCAGAAGCGCCACTCCTATCTTGGAACGTGAGGATGTCTCTGACTTGCGACTTCCCCGGCTCTTATTGGCTTTGGCCCGCCTGCCAGATCAGTTATACCTGCCCCCAATTGCGGGGGTCGTAAGGGGCGGGGAATAGTTGCGGGCGGCGTGCCTCGCAGGTATCTTATATCAAATGGCTTGGCGGGGTGACGGCATTGTGGGCAACGATTCGATTATAGGCTGGATTGGAGAAAATCACGTTGGTGATTTGGCTAGCATCGCCGGTGTCGGGATTTCGGTCATTGGCTTCATGGTCACGGTTTACGACGTTCGCCGTTCGCGGAAGGCTGCCGAACTGGCCCAACAAGCAGCGCAAGACGCCAAGAACAGCATCCAGATTTTCGAGACCGTAGTTGACCTGAGCGCGGCGATACAAATGCTAGAGGAGGTCAAGCGGGCTCATAGAAACCGACAATGGGAGGCTCTCCCGGATCGCTATGCAAATCTCCGAAAAACGCTTATCAGCATTAGGAGATCGAGTGATCTTTCGGACGAACATGCCTCAGTATTTCAGGCGGCGATAGCGAACCTCCGGGACATGGAACAAGCAGTGGAAAAGTCTCTGCCGAACATGCCACAGGGCTCCCATCATAGGTTCAATGAGCTTCTGTCGAAGGACGTCGATGAACTAGCGGGAGTGCTGGCAGAACTAAAGTTCTCCGAGATAGGGGCCTAAGATGAAATACGCGAAGCAAATGCGTCTAGTAAAGAAGCTGGCGGATTCGACAAGAGCTGGCGTAATAAATTGGCAGCCATCAGTTCATCCTGATATGTTTCAGGTCTCCTTCCGCGACAACACCGTGCGGGTGACCGAAAAAGAAAATGATATAGGCGCGCCGATATATGAAATTGAGTTGCTCAACGGCAGTGGAGAGGTTGTCGAAAGCTTTGACGACGAACTTCTTGATAAAGATGACGGGACAAATGGGTCAATAGAGTCGTGGTATTCCATAATACATGAGCTATACAACACCGCACGGAGGACCGCTTTGGGAGCTGAAAAGGTTCTCGACGAGATAATCGCAGACCTTGATGATATCATGCCATTCTAGGCCCTATGGACTTGTTCGCGTTCTCGAAACCATGACGATCAGCATCACGCTCTCGGACCTCCACGACTAGTCGGAACCCGGGGAATAGGAATAATCATTCGGCTTCCACTTCGCTCGGCTGCGTTTCCACAGATCCCAGGGCGTCGCCGGACCGAATGGCGTCGATCTTGTCAGCCCACCATAGCATGAGCCGGCGACCCTCTTCGAAATAATCGGCGCGATGATAGGCGCGCCGCACTTCCGAGCCGTCTTGATGCGCCAGCGCCCGTTCGACCGCGTCGAAGGCGAAGAGTCCCGATTCGTTCGCCATGGTCGAGAACGTCGACCGGAAGCCGTGGGCCGAGATATCTTCCTTGCCGAAGCCCATGGCGCGCAGCGCGACGTTGAAGGCGTTTTCGGATAGGGAACGGCCAGGCCTCGGGCTCAGGAAGAGGAAGGGCGAGGCGGAACGGGCGAGCCCGTCTTGCCTTTTCAGCCGGCGCAGCCTTCGAGACGCCGCCTGCGGCGGCTCCTCAGGGCGAGGGTCGGGGATCTTATCCTTCACCCGATTCGCCTAAGCGAAGACGGCGCCGGTTTCACGGGCGCGCGGCGCGGGAACGAATTGACCCTCGCGCGTCGCGGGAGGATATTCGGCCGAAATTCGACTCGGCCGCGCCGAGCCTCAGTCTCCCCGCGAGAGGTTGGAAATGTCCGTGAATGTGAAGTTCGACGCCGTGTCTTTCGGGGAGGCCGAGCGGCGCCTCGCAGCCGCTCCGACCGAAGGGGAGAGGCCGCTCGTGTTGATCGCCTTCGCCGGCGCCAAGCTGGCGCTCGGCGGCGAGACGAGAACGATTCTGCGCGACGCCGAGCCGCAGATCGCGCGCGCCGCGGCCGCCGCCAAATTCACCGGCAAGCGCGGCAGCGCGCTCGATCTCTATGCGCCGGCCGGCCTTCCCTCGGTCGGGAGGCTGATTCTCGTCGGCGTCGGAGCTGCGGGCGACGGCGAGAACGCCGACAAGAGCGCCGAGCGCTTCGACGATTACCTCGGCCTCGGCGGCCAGACGGCGGCCAAGCTCGGCCAGGGCGCGAGCGCCCTCGTCCTGTTCGACCTCCCCGAGGCGCCGGCCGATGCGGCCGCCGCCGGCCAGTTCGCGCTCGGCGCGACGCTGCGCTCCTATAAGTTCGACCTCTACCGCACCAAGAAGAAGAAGGACGAGTCCGAGCGCGACGGCGTCAGCGACATCGCCCTCGCCGTCGCCGCCCCGGAGGCGGCGCAGACGAGCGTCGCCGCCGCGCTCGACCTCGCCGACGGCGTCATCATCGCGCGCGATCTCGTCAACGAGCCGGCCAATGTCCTCTACCCTGAGGAATTCGCCCGGCGCGCCGCCAAGCTCGCCGATCTCGGCGTCGAGGTGGAGATTCTCGACGTTCCGGCGCTGCAGGCGCTCGGCTTTCGCGCTCTGCTCGGCGTCGGCCAGGGCTCGGCGCATGCGAGCCGCGTCGTCGTGCTGCGCTGGAACGGCGGCGCCAAGGATGCGCAGCCGATCGCCTTCGTCGGCAAGGGCGTGTGCTTCGACACCGGCGGCATATCGATCAAGCCCGCCGCCAGCATGGAGGATATGAAGGGCGACATGGCCGGCGCCGCGGCGGTCACCGGCCTCATGCACGCGCTCGCCGCGCGCAAGGCCAAGGCCAATGTGATCGGCGTGCTCGGCCTCGTCGAGAACATGCCTTCGGGCGAGGCGCAGCGTCCGGGCGACATCGTCGCCTCGCTCTCGGGCCAGACCATCGAGATCATCAACACCGACGCCGAAGGCCGGCTCGTGCTGGCCGACGCGCTCTGGCATGTGAAGGACAAATACAAGCCCGCTTTCATCATCGATCTCGCGACTCTGACCGGAGCCATTCTGGTGGCGCTCGGCCAGGAGCACGCCGGGCTGTTCTCCAACAATGACGAATTGGCCGGCCGCATTCTCGAGGCCGGCAAGGCGACCGGCGAGAAGCTGTGGCGTCTGCCGATGGGCCCGGCCTATGACAAGCTGATCGAGTCGAAATTCGCCGATATGAAGAACACCGGCGGGCGTCACGCCGGCTCGATCACGGCGGCGCAATTTCTGGAGCGCTTCGTCGATAAGACGCCCTGGGCGCATCTCGACATCGCCGGCACCGGCATGGGCTCGCCGGCCTCCGACACCAACCAGAGCTGGGCCTCCGGCTGGGGCGTGCGCCTGCTCGACCGTCTGGTGAAGGATTATTACGAGAGCTGATCGAAGGGCGCGGCGCCTGCCGCCCCTCCCCGCGCTCGCGGGGTGAGGGGCGGTGGGCGAGTGCGAGAGATCGAGACGCCGCGTGAGCCCTCCTGGCCCCTCACCTCACCTCTCCCCGCGGCGGGGAGAGGAAGCGGCCAGCGCCGCTGGAAGTCTCGATTGCTTCGGAAAGACGCCCCTACAGACGCGGCCTACGCCCGCGCCGCCAGCGCCGCGAACAGCGCCGCGTCGGTATCGACGCCCGGATTGCCCGTCGTCAGTAGCTTCTCGCCATAGAAAATCGAATTGGCTCCGGCGACGAGGCACAGAACCTGCGCCTCGCGGGACAGCGACGAGCGGCCGGCCGAGAGGCGCACGCGCGATTTCGGCATCACGATGCGCGTCGTCGCGATCATGCGCACCAGCTCCAAGGGCTCGATCGGCGGCCGGCCGTCGAGGGGCGTGCCCTCCACCGCGACCAGCGCATTGATCGGCACGCTCTCGGGATGCGGATCGAAGGACGCCAGCACCTGCAGCATCTCAGCGCGGTCGCGCACGCTCTCGCCCATGCCGATAATGCCGCCGCAGCACATTTCGAGCCCGGCGCGGCGCACCGCGGCCAGCGTCCCCAGCCGGTCCTCATAGCTGCGCGTGGTGATGATCTCGCCGTAGAACTCCGGCCCGGTGTCGAGATTATGATTGTAGGCGGTGAGCCCCGCCTCGACGAGCCGCTCGGCCTGTCCCTCGTTCAGCATGCCGAGCGTGACGCAGGCCTCCATGCCGAGGGCGCGCACGCCGCGCACCATCTCGAGCACGGCGTCGAAGCGCTTACCCTCCGGCGCCTGCCGCCACGCCGCGCCCATGCAGAAGCGATCCGCCCCGGCTTCGCGCGCGCGCCGCGCCGCGCCCAGCACCTCGTCCACCTCCATCAGCTCGACGCGGTCGAGCTTCACCTCGCGATGATGCGCCGATTGCGGGCAATAGGAGCAATCCTCCGGACAGCCGCCGGTCTTGATGCTGAGCAGCGCCGCCTTCTGCACCTCATTGGGATCGAACCAGCGGCGATGCTCGGCGCTCGCGCGCGCGACCAGCTCGAGCAGCGGCGCGTCGTGGATGGCGACGATCTCCTCCGTCGTCCAATCGTGACGGAGCGCGAAATCGGCGGGAGCGTTCATGTCTGGCCCTTCGTCGGGAGGGATATCAGGATTTCTTGGACAACCGGCGCTCATTGCGGGTCAGCTTCTCCTGCTGCGGGGCGGCCGGCGCCTTGCGCTGCAGGGAGGCGTCGAGCCCGCCGAGAATGGCGACGAGAAGATAGAGCGCGACGGCGGCGTCGAAGCCGGAGAGGCCGAGCGCGAACCAGTCCGGCGTGAACACCGCGCCGGTGCCGAGATAATGGAACTGCACATGCCAGAGCGGATGCAGCGCGAAGCCGACGACGAGCCACCACGGCGAGCCGACGAGGCCGAGCAGGCCGAAGGAGCCGAAAATGGCGAAGCCGGTCATCTCTATGCCGAACCAGGCCTTGACATTCTCCGAGGCGAAGGCGAGCCCGACATAGAGCGCGGCCGTGGCGACGAGCGCATAGCCGAGCATGCGCCGCGAGCCGAGCTGCGGCCAGCGCGCGGAGAGCCGCGCGAGCACGACAAAGCCGGCGCCGAGGAGAGCGCCGACGGCGGCGGGGATGAGAATCGGAGTCAGCTCGTCCATTTTTGAAGCTCTTTGTCGGTTTTGCGCCGCTGGCGAGGTCTATAAGACGGCCGGGCGACGGGAACAAGCCGCGGCGCAGAGCGGCCATGGAGCTTCCGCAGCGTCGTACGCCCGAGCAGGCGATCGCGATCGCCAAAATCCGCCCGAGCGCTCTGACGCAGTCTCTGTTTCTCGAGCCTTCCGAGCCGGGCGCCGGTGAAATATCATCTTCGCGGCGGCGCGTCAGCGCGACGCTCGGCGACCGGGGAGAAGACGCTCACATGGCATGGCTCATCCTGTTTCTCGGCGGCATGTTCGAGGTCGGCTGGCTGATCACGATGAAATATACGGATGGCTTCACGCGGCTCGCGCCATCGGCCGCGACATTGGCGCTGATGGGCGCGAGCGTCGGCTGCCTCGGCATAGCGGTCAAGACCATTCCGATGGGCACGGCCTATGCGGTCTGGACCGGCACGAGCATCGCCGGCGCCGCGGTGGTCGGCATCTGCGTCTTCGGCGAATCGACGACGCCGCTGCGCCTCGTCTCGATCGCGCTCATTCTCGCCGGCGTGGTCGGGCTGCGGGTGCAGCCCAATCACGCGGGCGACCCCTCCCCCCGCGCCGGCGAAACGCGTCAAAAATAGCTCTGCAACCCGCCGCGGCGGCGCACATCCAGCGTCGCGCAATGGAAGGAGCCGCCGAAGGCCGCATAATGCATGAACGAGCAGGGAATGGGCTCCAGTCCCCATTGCTCCATCGCGCGCATGGTCTTCTTGTGATGCGGATCGACGATCACGCGCTTCTCGTCCAGCATCAGCACATTCATATTGAGCCATTTGCCGCACAGCGAAATCTTCTTCAGCAACGGATCCTCGATCGGATCGGGCTGCGGCGCGGTCAAGATCTCCCAGGATTTGAAGATCGGCGGCAGACGGTCCTTGTCGATATATTCGGGATTGACGAGCAGCTTGCCGGGACCGAGCGGCGTCGCGGTCGTGTCGATATGCATCGGCGTCGGGCAGAGGCTCTCGATCTCGTGAATGCGGTATGTCTCGCCGAGGTGGCGGCGCAGCCAATCGATGCCGAAAGCATTGGTCACATTGCTGCGCGTGACGAAGAGATCGCGCCCGCAGCGGAAGAAATCGGCGGCGTCGAACACCGGCTCGAACTCGGTCACGACATAGGAGATCGGCTCGCCCTTCTCGGGGATGCGATAATCGCGATCATAGAGCGCGTCGACGAGCTGCGGCTTCGGCGCGGAGGTCCAGCGCGCGCCGCGACGAAAATAGTCCTTGAGCAGCGGCCGATAGGAGAAGGTCTCGAAATAGCGGCACGGCCAGGCCATGGGCGTCTCGATGATCTCGTCGCCGACGACGAGCAGGCTGTCGCGCGGGCAGGAGTTGCAGAAGCCGCGCGAGGACCAGTCGGGCGTCCCGAATTTTTTGCGATAATCGACCGCCTCCGGCCGCGTCACCGCGACGCCGAGCGAAGTGAGCAGCGCGACGAAGCCATCGAGCTCGGCTCGCGCCTTCTCGATCATGAAGCGAGGATAGCGAAAGCCGCCGACGAGCGGCATGAGCCGCGCGGTGAAGCCGGGAATGACGCTGGTGACGACCGGATGGCCGGAGGGCATGACGGCGCCCTCGAGCCGCCCGACGATGATCTCCTCCAGCGGATCCCATTCATTGTGGGAATTGACGGGCGATGCGAGCGCGGCGGGGACATGCGGGCGGGCGGTCGGAACATTCACATTCATGTCGAAGCTCCCCTGCTCACGCCGCACGACGCCTGCGCCCGCCGTGCGAGGTCGCGCGCGGCGATCCGACGGATGGGATTTATATTTGATCGCGGCGGTTGGGGGTCAATGCGGGGCTGTGACGCGGGTGGTCGCCGGTCCGCGCTCTCACAGATCGGCGGCCTTCAGGACGGAAACCCAATCCTGCCGTCCTCCCAGCAGGCGATTGATCGAAACCTCGGCATTGTCCGGCCTCACCGGACGCCATGCCGCTCCCTCATGCGCAGCTTAAATGTTTCCGCGTCGAAAGGCTGCGGCGCGCCCCTCTCGATCCCCTCGGCGACAGCCGCCTGCAGCAGAGCGAGCGACGGCTCGCGCTCCTGATCCTTGCGGGTCAGATCGCGAATATAATCGCCCGCATTGCCATAGCCCGCGGCCTGACGCTCGACCCATGCCTTCATCGCATTCCTCTTGCGGCCACGCTGTCGCTACGGATCCATGAAATCCCGTCGATAATCGATAACGCTGCAACCCAGGGCGAGCGCTCTGTTTGCCAGATCGCGGTCTGCAGTGACTAAAGTCGGCGCCAAACCGCCCAGGGACAAATTACACAAATGTAAAATGATCGCATCCGTGAGACCGAGATCGGCGAATTCAGACCGGGCCGTCCCCCGAACGCTCGGAACGTGAAGTTCGCGCGTCACTTCGATGAAGTGCCTGAGCTTCCTCATAATTTCGAGTCGAGAGCGTTCGTCGATTCCCTTCACCAGATTTGACACTTCTGAGAGGACATGCGGGATGCAGACGATCTCTGCAAATTCTGAAATTATCAGCTGCAACAGATGGAGATCGTCAGCGGAATACTCGGAAAGACGCTTGTGCTTTGCAATGTAAGCGGGTGATGCTGCGCCTACAATAAGCAGCAATAAGAGATTTGTGTCAACAACAACAATGCCTCGCATGAAAACTCATTCCCTTACCGCATGGCTTTTCATCGACAAGACCGTTCCATCTTCTGCAATCGTGAGCACTTTGAAGGATCGTTTTAACGGAGAAAACGTACCCATGCTTTCTAAAACCTCTTGCGCCCGGGTTCGAGGGGTATTCCACGGGCGAGAAAATCCTAACGTTACAACCCAGTTCCCCGCAGACTGGGCATGCTCCACTTCCTCAAGCCCGAGGTTCGTTACACCCTCGTCAGCATATACATCGGAAATATATTTTTTAGCTACAGCTATCGCTTCCTTCGTGTCCATAATATCTACCCCTTTTTTCGACGCCGAGCGATGTGACGCCAACCGGCCGCCGTTAAGCAGGTACAACTTGCGCGCCGCGAAACGAAATGCCCCCTCACCCCGTATTCCGCAACCCCGCCGCGACGCCATTGATCGACATCAAAATCCCCTGGCGAATATCATCCCCCGTCTGCCCGCCGCGCCAGCGACGGATCAGTTCCACCTGGAGATAGTTCAGCGGCGCTATATAGGGGAAGCGGTGGTGCAGCGAGCGGGCCAGCGACGGGTTGTCGGCGAGGCGCTGGCTCGAGCCGGTGATGTCGGCGAGGGCGCGATTGGCCCGGCCCCATTCCGCCTCGATCTCCCCATAGATGCGCGCCGCCAGCGCCTGATCCGGCGCGAGGCCGGCGTAATGGTGGGCGATCGACAGATCGGTCTTGGACAGGATCATGTCGATATTGGAGAGCAGCGTGCGGAAGAACGGCCATTCCTGATACATGCGCCGCAGCAGCGCCAGACGCGCGCCGTCGTCGCCGTCGAGAAAGCGCGTGATCGACGAGCCGAATCCATACCAGCCCGGCAGCGCGAGACGCGCCTGACCCCAGGAGAAGCTCCACGGAATGGCGCGCAAATCTTCGATTTTCCGCGACGGCTTGCGCGACGCGGGACGCGAGCCGATGTTGAGCGCGGCGATCTCCGCGATCGGCGTCGAGGCGAAGAAATAATCGACGAAGCTCGGCGTCTCGTAGACGAGGCCGCGATAGGCGTCCATGCCCCATTGCGCGAGATCGGCCGCCGCGTCGAGAAACTCCTGCGGCGGCGTCTTGCCATGCGAGAGCAGCGTCGCCTCGAGCGTCGCGGCGACCAACAGCTCGAGATTGATGCGGCCGATCTGCGGATTGGCGTATTTCGCCGCGATCACCTCGCCCTGCTCGGTGAGGCGAATCTGCCCGTTCACCGTGCCCGGCGGCTGCGCCAGAATGGCGTCATAGCTCGGCCCGCCGCCGCGCCCCACCGTGCCGCCGCGCCCGTGGAAGAGGCGCATGACGATCGACGGCAGCTGAGAGAAGAATTCCGCGAGCGCGGTGGAGGCGCGATAGAGCTCCCAGATGCTGGCGAGAATGCCGCCGTCCTTGTTGCTGTCGGAATAGCCCAGCATGATGTCCTGCTGCGCGCCGGAATTGGTGACGAGCTTGACGATCCCGGGCAGAGCGTAGAAATCGCGCATGATGCCGGCGGCGTTGCGCAGATCGCCGATGGTCTCGAACAAAGGCACGATGATGAGATCGGCGGCGACGCTCGCCGCGTCGCAGGGCGCGAGCGTGCCGCGCATCAGGCCGCATTCCTTCTGCAGCAGCAGCACTTCCAGAAGATCGCTCACCGTCTCCGTATGGCTCACGATGTAATGGCGGATCGATTCGCGGCCGTATTTTCTGCGCATGACCGCGGCGGTCTCGAAGATCGCCAATTCGCTCGCGGCGTTGTCCGAATAGCTCGCGTCGACGAGCCGCACCGGGCGCGGATCGGAAAGGAGGCGCATCAGCAGCTCGCGCTTCTCCTCTTCCGAGAGCGCGGCGTAAGTCTCCGTCACCCGCGCGGCGGCGAGCAGCTCGGCAATGGTCTCCTCATGGCGGTCGGAGCTCTGGCGCAGATCGACGGTGGCGAGGTGGAAGCCGAACACTTCCGCGGCGCGGATGAGCGGCTCCAGGCGCTGCGAGGCGATCACCTCGCTGTGATGGCAGCGCAGCGAATCGTCGATGATCTCGAGATCGGCGAGAAAGGCGCGCGCGTCGGCGTAAGGATTGGCCGGCGCCACCGCATGGCGCTGCGCCTGCTGGCCGGTCAGCTCCTCGAGCGTCGCCGCGAGGCGCGAATAGACGCCGATCAGCGCGCGGCGATAGGGCTCGTCGTCGCGATGCGGATTATCGTCGCCCGAGCGCGCGGCGAGCTCGCCCAGCGCCTCACTGCAGCCGGCGTAGCGGCGCGAGATCGACAGCTCGGCGCCGAGCTCGTGCACCTCGGTGAGATAGAAGCGCAGCGCCGTCTCGCTCTGCAGGCGCAGCGCGGTGGCGAGCGATTCGGCGCGCACATTGGGATTGCCGTCGCGGTCGCCGCCGACCCAGGTGCCCATGCGCAGGAAGGGCGGGATGCGCAGCCCGTCGAGCCGCTCCTCGATCTCGGCGTAGAGGAGCGGAATCTGCCGCAGGAAAGTGGTGCGGTAATAGGAGAGCGTGTTGGCGATCTCGTCGCGCACGGTGAGCCGCGCCTCGCGCAGCAGCTCCGTCTGCCAGAGCTGCGAGACGCGCGCGCGCAATTGCAGCTCGTTGCGGGCGAGCTCGGATTTGGTCTTCGCATGCTGGCGCGCGAGCAGCAGCGCCGATATGGCGTGCTCGGCGTCGAGCAGGCTCTTGCGGCGCACCTCGGTCGGATGCGCGGTGAGCACCGGCGACACCCAGCCGTTGGAGAGCACCTTGGCGACGCGGCCGGCGCCGATCGAAGCCTTGCGCAAATGCGCGAAGGTGTTGGCGAGGCCGGGCTCCCTGCCGTTCTCCTGCTGCAGCGGATGGAGATCTTCGGCGATATTGGCGAGATGCGAGAAATAGCTGAAGGCGCGGATGACGGTCAGCGCCTCGGCGGCCGAGAGCGAGCGCAGCAGCGCGTCGAGCTTCTGATCGGCCTCCATGTCGCCATTGCGGCTGACGGCGACGGAGAGCCGGCGAATGGTCTCGATCCGCTCGAAGGCGGCGGCCCCCTCCTGCTCGCGCACAGTGTCGCCGAGCAGGCGGCCGAGCAGGCGGATGTCGGCGAGCAGCGACTGATCGCTGAGCACGGCGGGGGAGCTGAAATCGGCGGAGTCGTTTTCGACCTGCATGTCGGATGCTGTTCCCAAAGCGGGGCCCGGAGGCCGCGGAATTTCCCGCACCATATCAGCACATCGCGGCGGAATAGACGAGAGGGCGAGCCATTTCCTTCCCCTGCCGACTTCGGCTATGCTGTGCGCCGATGGCGGCTCTCTCCTCGCGCTTCTGGCTCCGCTCGCGCCGCCCGGTCGCGACGCTGACGGCCGTCCTGCTCATCGTTCTGCAGGCGTTCGCGGTCGCGCCCGCCCATGCGCACGCCGGCTCTGGCCTGTCCGCTGCGGCCGCGATCTGCGGCGACGGAGATGCGGACGCGCCGGCGACGCCCTGCGCCGATCCCTGCCTGCTCTGCGCCGCGAGCGTCGCCTTGCCCGCGCCGGCGCGAGCGCGCCCTGAGCCGGCTCGGCGGGTCGAGGTCGCGCCCGCGGCGCAAGCGCCGGCGCGCCTCAGCCGCGCGCCGCCCGGCTGGGCGAGCAGCTGGTCCTCCCAGGCGCCGCCCGGCGTCCGCTGATCGACGGCCGCCCGGGGCCGTCCCTTTCGCGCGCCCTGTTGTCGCCGCCCGCGAGGCGGCAGTCCGATCGCGAAGCTCTCCCATGTTCGACCGAGACGATGATTCGCTTCGTGCGGCGCTCGCGCGCCACTCGCGCGACCTCCTGCGCTTTCTCACCCGCCGCGTCGGCGCGCGCGACGCCCCCGATCTCGCGCAGGAGGCGATCGCCCGCGTTTTGAGCTACGCCGAGCGGGAGGAGGTGCGCGAGGCCGGCTCGCTGTTGCGCTCGACCGCCGCCAATCTGGCCAAGGACCACGCCCGCAGGCTGCGCTCGGAAGGCGCGGCCATCGTGGGCGGGCTCGACGTCGACGCCCTCCTCGCTCCCTCGCTCTCGCCCGAGGCCCGGCTCGACGCCGAGGAAACGCTGGCGCGGTTCCGGGCGGCGCTCGACGCGCTGCCGCCGCGCTGCCGGCAGGTATTCGTGATGCGCCGCTTCGAGAATCTGCACCAGGAGGAGATCGCCCGCCGGCTGGGCATCTCCCGCAATATGGTGGAGAAGCATCTGCGCACCGCGTTCCGCCAGCTGCGCGGGGCGCTGAAATGAGCGCGCCGACCTCCTGTTTTCGCCGCCTCGCGCGTCTTATGCTGGACGGCCGCATGCTGGACGGCCGCGCCTGGCCGCAGGGAGACGAAGCCGCGAGATGACGACCGCCGAGCCGGAGGACGCCGAGAAGCAGGACGCCGAGCGTTTCGACGCCGCCGCCGCATGGTGGGCGCGGCTCGACGCCGGGGCGCTGCCACGCTCCGAGCTCGAGGCCTTTCGCGCCTGGCTCGCCGCCGATCCGCGCAATGAGGCGGCGTTCGAGGAAGCCTGCGACCTCTGGGGCGATTGGGAGCGCGCGCCCAAGGCCCTCGCCAGCGCCTATGTCGCGGCTCTCTCCCCCGCCCCGCGGCGGCGGCGGCTGCGTCCTGTGGCGGCGCTCGCCGCGCTCGGCCTCGCGCTCTTTCTCGGCTTCGATCCGCTGTGGCTGTGGCTCCGCGCCGACGCGCGCACCGGGACCGGCGAATTGCGCAGCATCGCTCTTCCCGACGGCTCGCGCGCGCATCTTGGGGCCGGCTCCGCCATCGCCCTTCATTATGGCGGCGACCGTCGGCGCGTCGCGCTGCTCGCCGGCGAAGCTTTGTTCGAGGTGGAGCCCGACCCGAGCCGCCCCTTCGTGGTCGAGGCCGCCGGCGGCGAAATTTTGGCGCGAGGCACGGCCTTCGACGTTTCCACGAACGAGTCGCGCACCGAGGTCACGGTGACCGAGCACGCCGTCGAAGTGACCGGCGCCGGCGCGCCCATTCGCGTCGAGGCCGGCCGCCAGACCGCCTATGGCCCCGGCCTGCCGGCGCTCGATGCTTATGCGGTCGATCCCGACAGGGTGACCGCCTGGCGGCGCGGCCGCCTCTATTTCAACGACAAACCGCTCGGCGAGGTGATCGCGGCGCTCGCCCGCTATTATCGCGGCTATGTGCTGGTCGCCGGAAGCGCGCTGCGCGACCGCCGCGTCACCGGCGTGTTCCGCACCGATCAGCCGCTCGAGGCGCTGCGCGCCATCGAGAAATCGCTGGGGCTGAAATCGACGCGGCTCTCCGATTATCTGATCCTGCTGCATTCGTAGCGACGAAAAAGCACAGGGAGTCGCCCCGCGGCCCTGGATTGCTTCGCTTCGCTCGCAATGACGGCCCTCGCTCGATGAAGACTTGGCGCATCCTTCTCCCGCTCACGGGAGAAAGTGGTCCCTTATGGCGTCCGTTCGACACGCCCGTCGCGAGCGACGGGCTATGGCCGGGTCGGACGAGGGCCCGAACAGATACGCCGAGTGACATAAAAGTCACAGTGAGACAAATCTCTTTCGACCCGACTCCTGTTTTTCGAATCCTCACGTCTTGGGAGGCGGCGGAGGCGAGGCGCTCCGTCGATCGAATGAGGAGGCCGGGATGCGGACGAAGACGGTGAACAGGAAGCGAGACAGAGCGGGCGCGGCGACAGCGATCGGCCTCATCATTCTCGGTCCCTCGGCGCTCGCCATCGACGCCGGCCCCGCGCTCGCCCGCCTCGCCCCGCAGCCTTACGAGATCGCCGCCGGCCCGATGGCCGACGCGCTGAGCCGCCTCGCCGACGAGAGCGGCGCCCATCTCGTCTTCGACGCCGCCATCGCCCGCCATGTCGTCACGCGCGGCGTGCATGGCAAGCGCACGCTGGAAGAGGCGCTGGACGAATTGCTGACGGGGACGAGCCTCGCCTATCGGGTCGATCCGGAAGGACGCGCGGTGACGATCGTTGTCGCGCAGAACGGCGTGACCGTCAGCGACGCCGGCGCGGAGACGCTGCCGACGATCGACATCGGGGCCGAAAGCGCTCGAGCGACGAATGCGACGCGCGGCGCGCGGTCGAGCGAGCCGCGGACGCCGAGCGAAGGATATGTCGTCACCAACTCGGCGACGGCGACGAAGACCGATGTTCCGCTGAAGCAGACGCCGGCCTCGGTGCAGGTGGTGCCAAAGCAGCTCATTCGCGATCAGGCGGTGACCAATCTGTCGGGCGCGCTGGAGAATGTCTCGGGCGTGCGGTCCAACAATGACGCGATCGGCGGCTATCTGTTCAAGATCCGCGGCTTCGACAGCTATGACGTCTATCGCAATCTGCTCAACTCCGGCTCCGCTTATTTCAGCGGCTCCGACATGGCGAATGTCGAGCGCATCGAAGTGCTCAAAGGTCCGGCCTCGGTGCTGTTCGGGCGCGGAGAGCCCGGCGGCCTCATCAATCTCGTCACCAAGACGCCCTTGTCCGAGCCGCGCTTCGTCGTCGAGCAGCAAATCGGCAATTACGATCATTATCGCACGCAATGGGATTTCTCGGCGCCTGTCGCAGAGGTTCCGGGCCTCGCTTGGCGCCTCTCGGGCGCCTATCAGGAGAACAGGGTCTTCCGTCAGTTCGATCATGCGAGCCGCGTGATGGTCGCGCCTGTCGTGACCTACAAGCCGAGCGACTGGACCGAGCTGACCGTCGATCTGCAATATTACGGCAATCAGCCGCGCGTTCTCTCCGGCATTCCGGTCGTCGGCTCCGCTCCGGCGAATGTTCCGCTGTGGCGGTCCTATCAGGAGCCGAACGACCCGCGCGACCGCACGGATTCCTTCGTCGGCAGCTATGTGTTCCGGCAGAATCTCGACGAAAATTGGAAAGTCACCAACCGCTTTCTCTATTCGAGCCTGTGGTATTCGCAGAGCCTCGTCGCCCACTCCGGCCTGAGCGACGATCTGACCAAGCTCGATCGCTACGCCCAGGCGCAGAACACGGCGGTCGAGACCTATTCGACCAACTTCGATGTGCAAGGCAAGTTCGAGACCTTCGGCGCGCGTCACATATTTCTGTTCGGTCTCGATATTTGAACAAGCTCAATGATTATTATTGGGCCTCGGACGGCGGCTCCTATCCGATCGACATCTATTCCCCCGTCTACGGAACGGTTCCCTCCTCGGCATTTTATAATGCGCTGCTCGGCATGGGCTCGAAATTCCATTCGTCGACGCTCAATCGGCAGAAAGGGCTCTACGTCCAGGATCACGTCACCTTTCTCGATGAGCGCGCCCATGTCCTGCTCGGCGTTCGCTATGACGTCGCCGACGTCACCTCGGCCGGCGTCTTCACCTTCGGCGGCGACACCAGCGCGAGCAAGGAGCTCACGACGGCGCGCCGCCTCGCCTCGCCGTCGCGCACCGACACCGGCTGGAGCCCGCGCTTCGGCCTCGTCTACGACCTCACGCCGGAAGTGAGCGTCTACGGCTCGTTCACCCGCTCCTTCGGCGCCAATAATTCCTCCACTGGTCAGGCGCTCCCACCGCAACGCGGCACGCAATGGGAGGTCGGCGTGAAGGCGCAGATCTTCCCCGAGCTTACCGCCACGCTCGCCTTCTTCCAGCTGACGAAATCCAATCTGACGACGCTGAACTACGCCACGCCCGACCCCTCCGACACCAATCTCGCGGGTCTCCAGCGCAGCCGCGGCATAGAGCTCGACATTCTCGGCCGCGTCACCGAGCGGCTGACGCTCTCGGCCAATTACGCCCATATCGACGCCAAGGTGATCGCGGACAATCCGATGAATCGCCTCAATCCGTATGGCCTGCTCGATGCGACAGTCTATGGCGAGCAGGGCGGACTTCTCGGCGCCCATCTCGACAATGTGCCGCGTCATTCGGGCAAGGTTTTCGCGACCTATGATTTCGGCGACAACGGGCTCGGCTGGCGCGTCGGCGGCGGCGTCACCGCGGCGAGCCAGGCATGGGGCGACATTCAGAACACTTTCATCGTTCCCGCATGGGCGCGGCTCGATGCTTTCGCCAGCTATGCGACAATGTTCGAAGGACATCGCGTGACGGCGCAGCTCAATCTCAACAACATCACCAATGCCCGCTATTTCTACGGCGCGGATATTTTGTTCAATGTCCCCATGCCGCGGTTGAGCGCCTATCCGGCGCAGCCCTTGACGGTCGTCGGCACGCTCAAATTCGAGTGGTGACGAATGACGCCGGGGGGACGACGCACCATCGTCCCCCGCTCGCTCATCTCTCTCGATCGGAGTCAGCGCCGATCGTGTAGGGGATCAGCGCGAAGGGATGCTTCAACGGATCGAAATCCTTGCTGTTGCGCGTCACCAGCCGATGATGTCGGTTGAGGGCGATTGCGGCCTGCAAGGCGTCGGGAAGCTTCCAGCGATTCTGGCGGCGCAGACGCGCGGCGAGGTCGGCGTCCTCTGCGGTGACGGGAAAATGGCGGAGCTCCGCCAACACCGCCTTCACCAATACCTCCTGCTCGCCGTCACAGCCGGTCAGCACCTCGGCGCGCGTGATGACGGAAATAGCGATCTCCTCGCGGTGGTCGCGCAAAAATCGGGTCGCCGCCGCGATGGAGTTGAAATGATCGATGACGATAACCGAATCGAGAAGTAGACTCGTCACGACGTCTCCCACTCGTCCCGAATGCTCCTTTGATAGGCGAGACCGTCTCCCTCGCGCCAAAGTCCGTGGCTGCGGTCGAGCAGCTCGTCGAAGCTCGGAGGCTCGCCGCTCTGGCGGCGATACAACGCCAGGGCGCGGCGGACGATTTCCGTCACGGGCACGCGCTCTGTCTCGGCGAGTCGGGTCAGCCACTCCTTTTCGGAGTCGCTCAGGCTGACGATGGTTCGCGGCATGAAGCGACACTCCGGCATCAGTGAAGCAATATGATATATGCTGGCTTCGCTGGGTTCAATGACGACGGCGCAAGATTCTGATTTTATTCCTACCTCTCTCTCACGCGCCGGCCCGGCTTCTCCTACGTGGCTGAGGCGTCGGCCGGCGGCGGGGCGCTCCGCGCCCTCACCAGAAACTCTGCGGATCGACATCCACCGCGACGCGCACGCCGCCGCGCTCCTTGGGCGCGGCGACGAGCAGCGCGCGGAGAAACGCCTGCAGATCTGCGCTGCGCGGAGCCTTGATGAGCAGGCGGAAGCGATAGCGGCCGCGGATCAGCGCGATCGGGGCCTCGGCCGGGCCGAGCACCACGATCTCGCCCTCCTCCGGCAATCCGCCCGCCGGCGCAACGCGATAGCGCTCGCTCGCCGGCAGGGAGTGGGCGGCGCGGGCCAGCGCCCGCGCATGAGTCTCGGCGGCGCCGGCGTCCTTGGCCGAGACGATCAGCGCCGCGAGCCGGCCGAAGGGCGGCAGGCCGGCGCGCTCGCGCAGCGCCGTCTCCTCCTCATAGAATCGCTCGGCTTCTCCCGAAAGCAGCGCGCGAATGACCGGATGATCGGCCTGCCAGCTCTGGATCAGCGCCCTGCCCGGTCTGTCGCCGCGGCCGGCGCGGCCGGTCACCTGCGCGAGCAGCTGAAAGGTGCGCTCGGCGGCGCGCGGATCGGAGCTGCCGAGCCCGGAATCGGCGTCGATGACGCCGACCAGGGTGAGGAGCGGAAAATTATGGCCCTTGGCGACGAGCTGCGTGCCGATAACGATATCGAAGGCGCCGGCGGCGATCTCGGCCAGCTCGCGCCGCAGCCGCTCCTGCCCGCCGGGGAAATCCGAGGACAAGACCAGCACCCGCGCATCCGGGAAGAGAATCGCCGCCTCCTCGGCGAGGCGCTCGACGCCCGGCCCGCAGGCGGCGAGCGAGTCCTCCGCCTCGCATTCCGGGCAATTGCTCGGGCGGCGCTCGACATGGCCGCAATGATGGCAGACCAGCGCGCGGCGGAAGCGATGCTCGACCAGCCAGGCGTCGCAATTGGGACAGCGGAAGCGATGGCCGCAGCTGCGGCAAAGGGTCAAGGGCGCATAGCCGCGCCGATTGAGAAAGAACAGAACCTGCTCGCCGCGCGCGATGGTCTCGGCCGCTTCCGCCGCCAGACGCGGCGCGATCCAGCGGCCGCGCTCCGGCCCTTCGTTGCGCATGTCGATCGCCTCTATGCGCGGCATCGGCCGGGCGCCGGCGCGGGCGGCGAGGCGCAGATGCTCATAGCGCCCGCTCGCGGCGTTGACGCGCGTCTCGATCGAGGGCGTCGCCGAGGCGAGCGCGATGGTCGCGCCCTCGAGCCGCGCCCGCACCACCGCCATGTCGCGGGCGTGATAGGAAACACCGTCCTCCTGCTTATAGGCCGCCTCATGCTCCTCATCGACGACGATGAGCCGAAGATCGACGAAGGGCAGGAACAGCGCCGAGCGCGCGCCGGCGACCACGAGCGCCTCGCCGAGCGCGACGCCGCGCCAGAGCCGCGCGCGCTTGCGCTCGGAGATTCCGGAATGCCATTCGGCGGGCTTGGCCCCGAAGCGCGCGGCGAAGCGCTCGAGGAATTGCGCGGTGAGCGCAATCTCCGGCATCAGCACCAGCGCCTGCCCGCCGGCGCGCAGGGCGGCGGCGACGGCCTCGAAATAGACCTCGGTCTTGCCGGAGCCGGTGACGCCCTCGAGCAGGAACGGCCGATAGCCGCCCGCCGTCACCGCCGCGGCCAGCGCATCGGCGGCAGCGCGCTGCGCGCTCTCCAGCGCGAAGGGCGCGTAATCGGGATCGAGCGGCGCCGCGACCGGCTCGGGCGGCAGCGCCGAGGCCTCCAGCGTCCCCTCGTCGACCAGCGCGTCGACGACGCCCGAGGAGCAGGCGGCGGCGCGGGCGAGCTCGCCCTTGGCGAAGACGAGCCCGCCCTCGGCCGCGGCGATCACCCGCGCCCGCGCCGGCGTCATACGCTCGGGCGGCGGGCCTTTGAGCCGATAGCCGACGCGCGGCGTTTCGGGCGCCGCCTCCTCCACGGCGCGGGTGGCGAGGCGCAGCGCCATGCCGCGCGGCGCCAGCGTCCAGCGCGCCACCCAATCGACGAAATCGCGCAGCTCCTGGCGCAGCGGCGGCCGGTCGAGCCGCTGCGTCACGGTCTTCAGCCCGGCGCGCGCCGGCTCGGCGAAGCGCCAGACGACGCCGAAGGCCTTGCGCGTCGACAGCGGAACCTCGACGCAATCGCCCGGCGCGAGCCGCAGCGCCGCCGGCGCGCGATAGGAATAAGCGATGTCGACGGCGACCGGCAGCAGCACCTCGACGATCCGCTGTTCCTCGGCCAGTTCCTGCTCGTCCATGTCCGCCGCGCCGCTCATGCCCGCCGTCTTAGCGCGCTTATCCCCGCAGCGGAAAGAGCGCGCGAAGCCGCTCCCGCGCGTCGAGGACGGCGGGGCGAAAGGGAGGCCGGGACGCTGCGGCCGCCGTTTCGGCCGGTGCGCATAAAAATTCGTCTCGGGGCCGAAGCGTCCCGACCGCGGTTGACCTGTCGCCGACATCCCGAGGCCGACCTCACCGCGCCGCGACGCGCTCGCCCTTGCCCGCGCGGGCGGCCTTTTCGCGCGGCCTTTCGGCGGCGGCGGATTTGGCGCCTTCGCGCGGCGCGCCCTTCTCGAACTCGCCCTCGAAGCCGCCGTGGAAGAAGCGCGTCATCTCCGAGACGATCAGCGATTTCACGTCATAGCCGTCGTCGGTCAGCTCCATCTGATAGCAGGTGAGCGCGCGGCCGAGGCTCGGCGTCGGCGGCGTCTTGGTCGCGAGATCGGCGCGCGGCGCGATCTTGACCAGCGCGCGCTCGGCGAGGCCGTGATCGACCGCCGTAAAATAGCGCATCTGCGCCGTGGAGCGCTCGAACTCGCAATGGAGATAGCGATCGCCCTGGCTCGCCTGCTCGACCTCGGGAAGATGCAGCAGGCGGTCGACCTCGCGCGGGCCGAGATCGGCGGCGAGCTTCGCCAGCTTGGCCTGCGCATCCGCGGTGAGATGCTTGGCCTGCAGCGCGGAATTGATCTTGAACGCCTGCTCGCCGAGCGCGATCTTCAGATCGCCGAGCTCGACGGTCTGCACGCGCGCGAGCAGCGTCCCCACCACATCCGGATTGTTGCAGACGAACACGCCGGCGGAGACGACCGCGGCGAGCATTGTGAGCGGCAGAAAAGCGCTTTTGGCGGCGGTGAACGCATCTTTGAGAGAATCGGCCATTGGAATGATCCTTTTTTCAATATCGGCTCGGCGATGAGAATCGGTTGTAACGCTGGCAGATTGCGCGGATTTCGTGCGCACGTCTGTGCGGGGGCGCACATAGTGAATAAGAAGTAAAGGGCTTTCGCCGCGGCCGGCGGGGCGATCGGGCGAGGGAGAATCGGCGCCGAAACGGGCGGTCCGGCGGCGAGGCTCCGAGCCTCGCTCATTCGAGAAGCCCGGGATCGGGGCGAGAGGGGTCGCCCCGCCGCTCTGGATTGCTTCGCTCCGCTCGCAATGACGGAGTTGTCTCGCGTCGAGCCGCCGAGGAGCGTCCCGCGCGCCGACCGGTCCAAGCGCGCGATTCGGCCCCCCCTTGCCCAATCTCCCGGCCGCGTCGAGCCATCCGGCAGAGCCAGAGCCGGTTTTCCCCCGCAATCCACGATTTTTTCAACATGTTGTCCGGCTGTTAATTAGGCACACTATATATTGATAGCGTCTTGACGCGCTTCGCGGAGTGACGCACTGTGCGGTGGTCCTGATGACGCAGCGGCGGATGATCGAAGCGGTTTGCACGGGCGCCCGGAAGGGCGGCGCGCGCCTCCTTGCTCGCCGACCCTGCGCCCGCCGCTCCTGCGGCCGGGCAGTATCTGCGTTTCCTCCAGACGTAGAGTCCCCCACAGAACCAGATTCAGCGCGGCCGGCATTGCGGCCGAGCGCGGAAACGCGCGCGCCTATTGCGAGGATGACGAGACGATGAAGATCGAGCGACGCTACACGAGAGCCGGACAGTCTCCCTATGCGGATATTGAATTTCGCGCCGCGCGCAGCGAGATTCGCAATCCCGACGGCTCCGTCGTGTTCCAGCTCGACGACATCGACGCCCCCGCCGATTGGAGCCAGGTGGCGATCGACGTGCTGGCGCAGAAATATTTCCGCAAGGCCGGCGTGCCGGCGCGGCTGAAGCGCATCGAGGAACATGCGGTCCCGAGCTTCCTGTGGCGCTCGGCGCCCGATTCGGAGGCGCTCGCGGCTGTGCCGCAGGACGAGCGCAACGGCTCCGAAATCTCGGCGCGGCAGGTGTTCGACCGGCTCGCCGGCGCCTGGGCCTATTGGGGCTGGAAGGGCGGCTATTTCGATGCGGAGGAGGACGCCTCCGCCTTCCAGGACGAATTGCGCTTCATGCTGGCGCGCCAGATGGCCGCGCCCAATTCGCCGCAATGGTTCAACACCGGCCTTCACTGGGCCTATGGCATAGACGGGCCGAGCCAGGGCCATTTCTATGTCGATCACAATACCGGCGAGCTGACCAAGTCCAAGACCGCCTATGAGCATCCGCAGCCGCACGCCTGCTTCATCCAGTCGGTCGAGGACGATCTCGTCAACGATGGCGGCATCATGGATCTGTGGGTGCGCGAGGCGCGCCTGTTCAAATATGGTTCCGGCACCGGCTCCAATTTCTCGCGGCTGCGCGGCGAGAAGGAGAAGCTCTCGGGCGGCGGCTCCTCCTCCGGCCTCATGTCCTTCCTGAAGATCGGGGACCGCGCCGCCGGCGCCATCAAGTCGGGCGGCACCACGCGTCGCGCCGCGAAGATGGTCGTCGTCGACGTCGATCATCCCGATGTCGAGGCCTTCATCGAATGGAAGGTGAAGGAGGAGGAGAAGGTCGCCGCGCTCGTCGCCGGCTCGAAGATCGTGAAGAAGCATTTGAAGGCGGTGATGCGCGCCTGCGTCAATTGCGAGGGGCCGGGCTTCGACTGTTTCGAGCCGGAGAAGAATCCGGCGCTGAAGCGCGAGATCCGCGCCGCGCGCCGCGCCGAAGTGCCGGAGAATTACATCAAGCGCGTCATTCAATTCGCGCGTCAGGGCTATAAGGACATCTCCTTCGAGACCTATGACACGGATTGGGACAGCGAGGCCTATCTCACCGTCTCCGGCCAGAACTCCAACAACACCGTGCGCGTGACCGACGAATTTTTGCGCGCGGTGGAGAGCGACGGCGATTGGAATTTGACGCGCCGTCTCGACGGCAAAGTGTCGAAGACGCTGAAGGCGCGCGAATTATGGGAGAGGATCGGCTACGCCGCCTGGGCCTCGGCCGATCCCGGCATTCAGTTCCACACCACCATCAACGACTGGCACACCTGCCCGGCGGGCGGGCCGATCCGGGCCTCGAACCCGTGCTCGGAATATATGTTTTTGGACGACACCGCCTGCAATCTCGCCTCGCTGAACCTGCTGCAGTTCCGCAATGACGAGACCAAGCGCTTCGATGTCGATTCTTATGAGCATGCGGCGCGTCTGTGGACCGTCGTGCTCGAGGTCTCGGTGCTGATGGCGCAATTCCCGTCGCGCGAGATCGCGCAGCTCTCTTATGATTATCGCACGCTCGGATTGGGCTACGCCAATGTCGGCGGCCTGCTCATGTCCTGCGGCATCGCCTATGACAGCGAGGCCGGACGCGCGCTCTGCGGCGCGCTGTCGGCGATCATGACCGGCGTCGCCTATCGCGCCTCGGCGGAAATGGCCAAGGAGCGCGGCGCCTTCGACTGCTTCCCGCAAAATCGCGAGGCGATGCTGCGCGTCATCCGCAATCATCGCCGCGCCGCCCATGGCCAGCGCGCCGGCTATGAGGGCCTGTCGATGACGCCCGTGCCGCTCGATCACGCCGCCTGCCCCGATCAGACGCTGATCGCCCGCGCCATGCGCGCCTGGGACGAGGCGCTGTCGCTCGGCGAGCAATATGGCTATCGCAATGCGCAAGTGTCGGTGGTCGCGCCGACCGGCACCATCGGCCTCGTCATGGATTGCGACACCACCGGCATCGAGCCGGATTTCGCGCTGGTGAAATTCAAGAAGCTCGCCGGCGGCGGCTATCTGAAGATCGTCAATCGCGCCGTGCCCGAGGCGCTGCGCGCGCTCGGCTATCGCGAGGCCGAGATCGCCGAGATCGAGGCCTATGCGGTCGGCCACGCCTCGCTCTCCAATGCGCCGGCGGTCAATACGACGAGCCTGCGCGCGCGCGGCTTCACCGAGGAGAAGATCGAGGTGGTGGAGAAGGCGCTGGCCTCCGCCTTCGACATCAAATTCGTCTTCAACAAATGGACGCTCGGCGCCGACTTCCTCGTCTCCGCGCTGAAGGTTCCGCAGAGCGCGCTCGACGACGCGAGCTTCGATCTCTTGACGCATCTCGGCTTCTCGCGCCAGGAGATCGAGGCGGCCAATATCCACATCTGCGGCGCCATGACGCTCGAAGGCGCGCCGCATCTTCTTCCCGAGCATTATCCGGTGTTCGATTGCGCCAATCCCTGCGGGCGCCTCGGCAAGCGCTATCTCTCGGTCGAGAGCCACATTCGCATGATGGCGGCGGCGCAGCCCTTCATCTCGGGCGCGATCTCCAAGACCATCAACATGCCCAATGATGCGACCATCGAGGATTGCGAAGCCTCCTATCTCCTCTCCTGGAAGCTGGCGCTGAAAGCCAATGCGCTCTATCGCGACGGCTCGAAGCTGTCGCAGCCGCTCTCCACTCATCTCGTCGCCGATGCGGAGGACGAGGCCGAGGAGATCGCCGATGAGATCGTCGCGGCGAACGCGCCCGCGCGCGCCGCCGCGGTCGCCGAGCGCATCGTCGAGCGCGTGGTGCATCAAGTGGTGCGCGAGCGCGAGAAGCTGCCCAACCGCCGCAAGAGCTATATTCAGAAAGCGACGGTCGGCGGGCACAAGGTCTATCTGCACACGGGCGAATATGCCGACGGACGCTTGGGCGAGATCTTCATCGACATGCACAAGGAGGGCGCCGCCTTCCGCAGCCTGATGAATAATTTCGCCATCGCCATCTCGCTCGGCCTGCAATATGGCGTGCCGCTCGAGGAATATGTCGACGCCTTCACCTTCACACGCTTCGAGCCCGCGGGCCCGGTGCAGGGCAATGACGCGATCAAGAATGCGACGTCGATCCTCGATTATGTGTTCCGCGAGCTGGCGATCTCCTATCTCGGCCGCACCGATCTCGCCCATGTGACGCCCGAGGACATGGGCCATGACGCGCTCGGCAAGGGCGAGCATGAGGGCAAGGCGCCGGAGAGCGCCTCGTCGGTGGTGTCGAAAGGGCTGCTGCGCTCCAAGACCGACCGGCTGATGCTGGTGCATGGCGGCGCGACGGCGCTGCGCGAGAGCGTGGAGGAGCCGGAGCCTTTGTCGCAGCTCGGCTGGACGGCGCCGACCAAGCAAGTGGACAGCGCCGCCGAGAAGCGCGCCGAAGCGCGGATGAAGGGATATGTGGGCGAGGCCTGTCCCGAATGCGCGAATTTTACCTTGGTGCGCAATGGGACTTGTTTGAAGTGCGAGACGTGCGGGGCGACGACGGGGTGTAGTTAAGCGTTTCGCCGCCCGCTACCCACCCCTCATGACCCCGTCGATCGTCGCGCCGATGGCGACGATCATCGCGGCGGCCAGAAGCGCAATGGCGGCGCGGCGGCAGAAGCGGCGCGCTTTCGCCGAGAAGCCGAGCGCGCCGACCGGCGTCAGGAACAGCGCCAGAGCGGCGAGAGCCAAGGCGCGAATGGCGAATTCGAGATCGAACATGGCGAGCCTTAGATGGCGGGCGTCCAATCGGGTTCGAATGATGAGCCTTCTCGGCCGATTTTGACGGGGCTGAAAGAGCGAGCCTGAAGGCTCGCGGTCCAGGGCCGCGCTCGGACCGCGAGCCTTCAGGCTCGCTCTCGAGGCGCCAGTTTCGATGGATCGCCCCCTACCCGGGCTTTATGTCGTCGCTCATGCGATGCGCGGCGACAGTGACGAGCCGAACCTCGCCATTCGCTTCGCCGCGATAGATCGCATGCGATCCTTTCCCTTGCCGATGCAATCTGAAGCCGTTCGATTCGAGAATCCGAACGAAGGCGTCGAAAGTCACGCTGGGCAGGCCACGGGGAAGGTCGCGGACGTGTCGCCGTCGCTCGCATCGCGTCGCCATGCGGACCAGAGGACACGCGCCGTCCAAGCAAAGGCGACCCACGCCGGGGCTCGCCGGCTCAGCAGCCTGTCGCGCGTGGCGTCGTCCTCGTCTCGCGCGGCGGCGACATAATCGGCGACGGCGTCCTCCAAGGCTCGGCGAATATCGTCGAACGACCGCCCCTGCACGGCAAGGTCGAAATCGAGGCAAATCCCCTCCCATTCGCCGGCATGGCCGCGAGCGAAACAAAGGAGATCGCGCATTCGAGCTTCTCCGCTGGCCGTCGACTCTCGTGGCGGAGAATCGGCGCCGCCGCTATCTTGCACACCTATGTCTTTGCTTGGTGAGCGCGATGGGACTCGAACCCATGACCCTCTGATTAAAAGTCCCATTTTGGGACATTTCCCACGTTTTCCGCTTGTGGACGACGTTTACCGAACCCATTGCGAAATCGTGCTTTTCGTTCGATCATGATTTCCGACCTTTTCCCGGCATACCCCGCACGGTGGCGACACGGTGGCGACTTTCTGGGGGCGCTGATGTGGCGACACGGGAAAGAATGTCGGGGGTTTGGGGATGATCGTCAAGCTCACAAAGCGCGCCGTCGACACGCTGGCGCCGATCGCCAAGCCGTTCGTCGCCTATGACGCCGACCTTCCCGGCTTCGGCCTGCGCGTCATGCCGTCCGGAGTGAAATCCTTCGTCGTCGAATATCGCCCGAACGGCGGCGGGCGCGGCGTCGCCAAGCGGCGCGTCACCATCGGCAAGGTGGGAACGCTCACGCCAGAGCAGGCGCGGAAGTCCGCCGGCGAGCTGCTGGCGCGGGCGCGGCTCGGCGCCGATCCGGCGCAGGAGATCGCCGACCGGCGCAAGGCGCAGACGGTCGCGGCGCTCTGCGACGCCTTCGAGGTCGAGCATGTCGACGGCAAGCTCAAGCCTTCGACGCGAGCCTCCTACAAGGCGGCGCTCGCGCGGCTGAAGGATGCGCACGGCTCGGCGAAGGCCGAGTCCGTCACGCGCGCGCAAATCGCGACGCTGCATGCGAAGCTGGCGACGAGCCCCTACGTCGCCAATCGCGCGCTCTCGACCTGGGCGAAGCTGTTCGCCTGGGGCATGACGCGCAGCTTCGTTCCCAAGGGCGACAATCCGGCGCGCGAGATCGATCGCTATCGTGAGAGCAAGCGCGAGCGCTTCCTCACGGGCGACGAGCTCGGCCGGCTCGGCGCGGCGCTCGCCGAGGGCGAGACGGCCGGCCTGCCCTATGCGGTCGATGCGACCAAGGCGAAGGCGAAGCACGCGCCGAAGCCGGAGAACCGGCTCGTCAAGCTCGACCCTTTCGCGGTCGCGGCGATTCGGCTGCTCATTCTCACCGGCGCGCGGCTTCGCGAGATCATGGACGCGCAATGGTCGCAGGTCGATTTCCAGCGTGGCATGTTGTTCCTGGCGGACAGCAAGACCGGCCGCAAGCCGATCTATCTCGGCGCCGCCGCCCTCGCCGTGCTGGCGGACCTGCCGCGCATAGAAGGCAATCCACATATCATCGCCGGCGCGAAGGACGGCGCGCCGCGCGCCGATTTGCAACGCCCATGGGCGGCGGTTCGGCAGGCCGCGGGCCTCGAGGGCGTGCGGCTCCACGATCTGCGCCACAGCTTCGCCAGCGTCGGCGCCGGCGCGTCGCTCGGCCTGCCGATCATCGGCAAGCTGCTCGGGCATATGCAGGCGGCGACCACAGAGCGCTATGCGCATCTGGACGCGGACCCGCTGCGCCGCGCCGCCGACACGATCGGCGCGACGATCGCCGCGGCGCTGGACGGGAAGAAGGCGGGCGGCGCTGTCGTCGAGCCATTGAAGAAACGCCGATCGCGCGGCAAGACCGCGTGACGAGATTTCGCGACCACAATCAGTGTGAGAAGAACAATGGACCCGAGGGACGCATGGGCGAAGTATGTCATGCTCGGCCTAAATAGCGACTCCTATCCGACGCGCGAGGAATTCGAAGACTATCTCGCCATCAATGGTCCGGTGAGCTACTTCCTAGCCGAATGGATCGAAAAGACCGGCTGTCCTGATGAAGCGATGCTGGCCTATCAGGACTGCCAATTCTGGGGACGTCGCGGCGCGGAGCCCTCTGTCGTTCAATTCGTAGAATACGGCGAATGGTTATATTTCGCACGCTATGAATTTTTCGACAAATCGAGGAGATTCCAGATCCTCGATGTCGAAAGCTCGACGATCGTCGAGCGCGCGACGGGAGAGCGCTGGCGCGACGTGAGAGTCGTTCCGCTCCTCGAGGCTCCGGACATTGGAAGCATCGCGGCCGATAAGTCGCTCAAAGAGGCGTTCTATCGGTTCGTTCTTCATGAACCAATCGCGCTGTTTCATCTGCGGCAATATAGCCTGTTCTCTGACGATGGCGCGTTCGGCGATTTCGATATTTTGAAGCTGTTCGATGCGGACCGCACGATTTCATTCGAGAATTGGCATATCGCCGAGCGCTGCATTGGACGGGCGCGCGACCTCGCGCATAATTTCGACTCGAGAAAAGGCTGCGTCTACAAGCGTATTTCCGCAGTGGTGTCGAATGCGAGTCTGTTCGTCAATCGATTGGCTCGGGGCATAATACTTTCTGACGGCTTTTGGCGTGGCGACACACGCGAGCGCTTGCCGATCGATCCGCAGCTCTGGACGCGCGCCGACGTGAAGCTCGACCTCCACAACGGCGATCTCGTGAACGCGGAATCGGGCGCGGTGGAATGGGCTTCGATCGTGCTGAGAGCGCCGCGAGATAGAGATGGTCCTACACCTCGCGCGAATGGCGCAACTGGTAATCGATCATCTGAGCTGCGCGAAGATCGAGCGCCCGCCGTCGAGATTACGTCGGAACACAATGGAAAAATCGCAACTATTGCAGAATGGCTTCGACAACGCTATCGGACCCGTCCCCCGATGAAGGCCAAAGAGCTGATGGCGCTCGTAAGCCATGAAATCCCCGAACTCGGAGAATTTCAAGACAGCTCGATGTATGCGGCGCTGAGTAAAGCCTTTCCGCGGCATAAATAGCGTCGCAAAATTCGCAAAATTTGCATTGTGAACATTGCGAAGCGTAAAAGCGAAAGTCCATGCGATTGATAGCGTCATTCCCGCGTTTTCGAGGAATGACACATGCATCCTACGCAATATCTCCGCCGCAAGCAGGCCGGCGAATACCTCAAGACCCGTTACGGCTTCGGCTCCGAAAAGAGCCTCGCGAAGCTCGCGACAGTCGGCGGCGGTCCCGCCTTCCACAAGGCGGGCGTGGCCTGCCTCTATGAGCCTGCGGCGCTCGACGATTGGGCGCGATCGAAGATCGGCCCGGCGCATCGCTCGACCTCGGAATTCCCCTACCCGAAGACGGGCCGTCCCGCGCGCTCGGCGGCGGAGTGAGCCGATGCACGATCTCCCGCAACCTCACGCCGACGAAAAAGCAGCGCGCCTCGCCGCGGCCAATGCGAAGCGTTCCGCGTCATTGCGCACGCGCTATGAAAAAATCCCGAGCTGCGCGAGGCGGTTCGCGCGCGAGCGCGGTCGATAAATTCGACGCAGGAAATGCGCAAGAAGATTTCCGACGCAACGCGCCAGGCGATGGCGCGGCCGGACGTGCAAGACAAGCTTCGCGAGAACAGCTCGCCGGAGCGCAAGTCGCTGATCTCGCGCCGGACGCGGGAGGCGTTGGCGGCGCCCGAAATTCGGCAACGCATTAGCGACCGCACGCGCGAGGCGATGGCCCGGCCGGACGTGCAAGCGCGGATCGCGCAAGGCAAGGCCGCAGCGGCGCAGAAAAAGCAGGCCGACGGGGAGAAGCTCTCGGGCGAGCTGGTTGCGCTGCGCGCGGTGTGGGCAGCATCGGGCGCGCAGGCGCGGAACGCGTTCCTCGGCGAGATCAGCGCGGCGCTCCCGCCGAAATTCGAGATGACCTGAGATGTCCGCGCTTGCTCTCATTTCCGGAACGATCGGGCGGCGGCCAGAGCGCCGCACGGCGCGGACGGGCAAGCCGTTCGTCACCGCGTCGTTGCGTGCGGTCGGCGGCGGCAGCGTCATGTGGTGGAGCGTAGTCGCCTTCGACGACGGGGCCGCGGCCGAGCTGCTGGCGCTCGTCGAAGGCGACGCCGTCGCGATTGGCGGCCCGATGAAAGCCGAGATTTGGGCGCCGGCCGACGGCAAGGCGCGCGTCAATCTCTCCATTGTCGCGACGACGGTCGCGAGCCTGAAAGCCGCGCAACGGAAGTCGAAGGCGACGCCACGGGCGGCCGAGCGGAAGTCCGGAGAAGATCGAGGAACGCATAACGACCTCAACGACGATATGCCGTTCTGAGCGTGCGCTGATGTCGTTCCACGTCACCAAGGCGAAATGGCTGGAACAGATTGCGGAGGACGTCTGGCTTCTCGACAGCGCATGCCGCATTGCGATCGTGCTCGCGAAACACCTCAATTCACAAAGCGAGACCGCGTGGCCGAGCGTGGAACGACTTGCGAAAATAACCGGACAATCAGACAGAAACATTCGCAGAGTATTGAAAATGCTACATGATCGTGGACACGTAAATGTGTCTATCGGCGGCGGACGTGCGCGTCCGAACGTCTATAGCATCGTCTTGAAGGGCCAGGGCGCCGCCCCCGTTCCAAGCTCGCCCGAACGCGGCTCGCGGCGCAAAAAACTCGGACAGACGTGTCCTATTAAAAACCCTGACACGTCTGTCCGCAAAACCCTGACACGTCTGTCAGGGGAACCTTTAGATAGGAACCTTCCCCCAAACGCCCCCGCAAAATCGGGCAGCGATCCTGCGCCCTCGGAGCCTGCTTTCGACGCATTCGAAGCCGTCTGGCCATGGGAGGCCAACGAGTCGAGATCGGCCGGGAGGAAGGCATTCGATCTTCTTCCATCCGCAGCGGACAAGCGCCAAGCTATCGACGCCGCGCGCGCTGCGGCGAAGAAGGGCTTGGCGAGGGAGAAGCTCGGCCGCGCCTCGCGCTGGTTGCGTGGCCGCTGCTTCCAGAACATCGCGCCCTCGCCCCCGCCGACGCCGCGTCGAGATGCGCCAATCGTGACCGATCGGGGCGTCTTCATCGCCCTCAGCTCGCCGGAGTGGCAGGCATGGCGAGCGAAGGCGGGCGAGCATCTCGAAACGGTCAACACAGCTCATGGCATAGGTTGCTATCGGCCGTCGCAGTGGCCTCCCGACGTGGGCGGCGAAGCGCCCCACGAAGGAGGCGCACGATGAGCTGGCGCAGGGAAGCCCGTCCGAAGCGGCGCGCGCAGCCGGTCGCGCAGGCGGCGCGCGCAGCCGGTCGCGCAGGCGGCGAAGCCATCGGCGTGGATCGCGCGCGGATCGCCGGAACATGCCGCATGGCTCGCCTACGTCGCCGAGCGCGGCGCGACGCCGCTCGTCGAATATTTCTCCGCTCTCGACGGCAGCATCGGTTTCCGCCGCCGAAGCAAATGGCCGCCGGGCGTCACTCCGCCGGCCGGCGATGAGGGGGGCGAGCCGATGACGCCCGCTGAATTGCGACCGCCGACCCGCCGGCCTCGCCCTCGGGTCCTCCCGGCGCCGGAACGCAATACGGGCAAACGGGGCGCGATTTTTCGCCAGTAGGGGTGTCGGGAAATACGGTTGACTGGGTTTACTCGGTTGACCGCGGTTGACAAGTGATTGGTGATGAAAGGGAAAAGCCGGATGAGGCGCCATGATATGATCGGGGCGGCGGTCTGCGCGATCTATGCCGCGCTTGATCGCCATCAGGCCGAAATCAGGGGGCTCGTCGCTCATCTCGCCGAGGTCACGGGAGAACCGAGCGCCAACGGCGGCGCTGCGCAGTCGAGCCTCATACCTCTGAAGGATGCGGCGCAAGTCCTCGGTCAGCCCTATGACACCGTGCGGCAACGTGCGACGCGAGGCGGAGAGCTTGTTCGCTTTGGCCAACGCGCTTTCGTGCGATCCGCCTGGTTGGAGGCCGAAGTCGAAAATGTTCGGTCTGTTCGTTCGCTTGCCGAACAGCCGCCTGCTCGCGCAAAGTCCAGAAAGTGATGAGTCTGTATCGCGTCGCGAGCCGCCGGCGGCGGCTCGCACTCGCCCTCTTGGAAAGCGCAAGACGAAGATGCTCGAAAAATTCTTTCCGAAGAAATCCACCGTCGAGGCGCTCGAGGGGGAGCTGGCGCAGATCGTTCAGCGTCAGGTTGGCTTGCGAACTCGGAGTGCAGCCGCGGTCGATGAGGCTAAGGCCGCTCGGAACACGCTACGTGAGCTGTTGATTGGAAGCGACAACGGTGAAGACCACGCTCTTGCCGACAACCGAGTTCTCAGGGCCGAGCGCAACGAAGCCGCCATCTGCGACGCCCTCGCCGCGTTGGACGCTCGCGAGCGGGAAATGCGCCGCCGCCTCGATGAAGCCCGAGCGGCCGAATGTCGCGAGAAGCGCGCGGATGAGATGGACGCGGCGGGAAGGGCGATCGAATTTGCGGCGCTTCGTCTCGAAAAGAGCGTCACCGCTCTTGCTGGCGAATTCTCCGAGATCATCGAGGCCATTCCGCCGGACTCACTGACGCCGCGCCGCTACATCCCCCTTATCGGATTTCGCGACATCACGCCGACGACAGCCGCCGCCGCGGCGCTGATCGAGACGCTCTACGCGGCGATACCCGAGGCATTCGAGGCCGTGCTCGACGAGATTTCCGGCGCGGTCACGATTCGGGCGACGTTGATGATGCGGACGAAAGCGGGCGCGCTGTGCTCGGAGCTGCCGATCAATGACGAAGGCGGGAATGCGCTGGTGGCGAGCGGCGCATTCCACGCGAACATCGTGGCGCCACTGCGCAAGCTCGCCGCCGATCTGCGCGACCCGCCTGCGCCGCCGAAGGCAACCATCGAGCCTGCGCCATTCCCCGAGGTCGATGTCGTCTTCACGAGCAACGTGGCTTGGCGCGACGATTTTGCACAAGAGAGGGTCGCCACAGCCTGGCTCGCGAAGGTTCCGAAGCCTGTCGCGGAGAAGGCTTTCGAGCTGGGGGTCGCATTGCGCGCAGGCACGCCCGAAGCGAGCGAAGCGCTGACGCGCGCGGCGATGCGCCCGAGCGGCGACCCGCGCTATCTCGCCACGCTCCCGACGCCGAAGACTGTCGACCTCGGCGTAAATCTCAAATCGCTCTACGACGCCGAGCGGGCCCGTCTGAACGGAGGCGTGTGATGGCCTCCTCGCCCTGCGCCTGCATCGGCCGCCGGTGGTTGCCCGTGACTCCGCGTCAGCACGCGCCGCACCACATGGGCGAGCCTGCATCGAACCATCGAGCGCCGCCGACATATCCCGAAATGGGCGGCGATCAGCAGAACGCCGCCGCGCATGAGGCCGGGCATGCAATCGCCGCGGTCGCATTCGGCCGCACCGTGCGAGCGCTGCGCATAGGCGACTATCCGCTCTGCGTCTCAATCCGCGCCGACGGCGCCAAGACACCGCGGCTCGGCCGATTGGTCGAGCTGATTTCGGGCTCGACCTGCGAAGGGATCGAAGGCCGACGCATGTTCCTCATGAGCGAAGGAACCATGCGACAGAAGCTTGCGCAAGTCCGGGACGACGACCGCGGCTCTTGTGACCGCTGCCAGGAAGCGGCCCTCTTGGTCGCCGCCTTCGCCGGCGCAGCCGACGACGACCTTGTGACGCTGTGGTCAGACGCGGCGTTCCTCGCCTTCCTACTTTTTCGACATCCGACGTTTCGCGCGTCGGCACGCGCGTTGTCGGTCATGCTCCGGCGACGGAAGGTGCTCTTCGGTGACGATGTTGCCGCGCTCATCGATGGACGCGCTCTTTTCATGGCCCGCGAGGACGTTGTGAGAAATTTCCCCCTTGGTAGGTTGGAGACCCTGCTATGACGGCAAACCAGAAACGCGACCTCCCCATGCCCATGCAGTTCTGCGATGCGAGCTTGCGCGCGCAGAGCTTCGACAAATCGACCAACACAATCGAGGTTATTTGGACGACAGGCGCGACTGTCACGAAGCGGGGCCGGGATGGCTATTACGACGAGGAACTGATCGTATCGGCGAACGCCGTGCGCCTCGCGCGTCTCAATGCTGGCGCGTCTTTTCTCGATACGCATCGCGACGGAAGCGTCTCCTCAATCATTGGGAGTGTAATTCCCGGATCGGCGCGCATAGCGGACGGGCGCGGGCTCGCGAAGATCGCTCTTTCCCCGGCGCCCAGCGACGCGGACACAGTGCTGAAGATCAAGGAAGGCGTCATCCGCAACATTAGTGTCGGCTACGCCATTCATCGCGTCGAGATCGTCGAGCGCGATGGCGCTATGCCAATTTACAGCGTCGTCGATTGGGAGCCCTTCGAACTTTCAGCCGTGGCCGTGCCGGCCGATCCTGGAGCGCAAGTTCGCGGCGTCCGCTCGTCGGGCGCGAGCGAAACGTCGCTGGTGCCCTGCCGCGCGATGGTGCTGACGCACGACTCGATGGAATGGAGGCGGATCAATGTTCGCGCCATCCGGCGACAAATGATGGACAATCTTCGCCGCGCCATGCCGCCTCATGAACGACTCGCCAATCCAGGAGACGTGAGCGGTCACGACTTCGGGACATGCTGACGGCCCCGCGGCGGGTCCTCCCGGGACCCGAAACCAATACGGGCAAGCGGGGCGCGTGGTGGGGCCAGCAAGGCGCGAGATTGGATAGGCTGAAATTTCAGCGGGAGGCTGAAGTTCAGGGCTGAAGTTCGGAGGGCGGGGCGATGGCAGCGAGCGTTGGGATTCGTCTTCAGACGACGGGCGGCGAAGAGGTCGTGCGCGTGCTCGAGAAGATCAGCTCGGCCGCGGAGACGCAGTTCAAGAAAAGCGCGGCCGAGGCGCGCGCTTTCGGCCGGGCCGTGACCGACGTCGCCGCCGAGCTGCAGCCCGATCGGCTCGTCTCCGGCCTGTCGCAAGCCGCTGCGCCGCGCTGGTCGCAAATGACGAGCAGAATGTCCCTGCTGCGTCCCGATACGGCGGCGACAAACGATGGTCGGGCGCAGATCGGAGGCTTTGCGCAACACCAATGGCTCAATCTCAATCGCCAGGGGCAAGATGCGATCACTATGCTCGCGTCGGGCTCGTCGATGATGCAGGTTTTTTCGACACAGGCGGCCCAAGTCTATGACGTCTTCGCTTCGTCGAAGGGCGGCGCCGCCTCTGGCGTGAAGGCGTTCTCCTCTGCGGTCGCCGGCGCCGTCACTCCGACGCGCTTGCTCGGCGCGACCATCGTCGGGACGGCTGCGACTTCTGTCATCGCGCTCACCCGCTTCAAGTCGACGACGGATGAATTGCAGGCTTCGCTCGACGGCCTCGGCCGTTTCAGCGGCGTATCGCTGACCGACGCGCGCGGCCTCGCCGAGAACGCATCGGCGGCGTCGGGCATGTCCCTGCGCTCGTCGTCGCATATCGTCGCCGGCGCGCTCGGCGCGGGGCTCGACGCCAACACGGCGGGCGGCGTGGCGGCGCTGTCGAAACAATTCTCGATCAAGCTCGGCATGGGGCTCGACGATGCGGCGAAGGAGCTGACGGACGCTCTTGCCGATCCCGCGAAGGGCGCGGACGAGCTGGCGAAGCGCTATGGGCTCGTCACACTCGCGCAGGGGCGCCACATCGACGAGCTGACCAAGGTCGGCGATCGCAGCGGCGCGGCGGCGGAGCTGCTGCGCGATCTTCGCGGGGCGCTCGATCGGATCGCCGACCGGCGCTCGCCTTTCTCGCGCCTGATCGATCGCGTCGAGACGGGCGCTAGCGACGTGCTCACCTCCTACGGCGAAGCGCTCGCGAATAATCCCGCGAACCGGACCGTCAATCGCCTGTTCGGCGTCCAGGGCAATGAATCTGCTTCGACCGTCTTCGCGCGCATGCGCAGCGGCGAGCTGCAACGGCAGCAGGCCGCGAGGCAAGCCGACCTCGCCGGACAGGACGTTTACAGCATCGTGCGCGAGACGGCGCCGGACCTCTTCGCGCGACGCGATCTCGAGCAGCAGGTCGAGCGCTTCCAGCGCGCGCTCGGCCGCGAAGGCGTCGGCAAAGTGCTCGACGACCTCGGCGTCTCGGGCGACATGACGCGCGAAGCCGTCGAGCGGCTGAAGACGAGCCTCGAGATGTTGAAGACGCCGATGCAGCGCGTCGGCGAAGAGAATGCGCTGCGCATGCGCTCTATCGAGGCTGAAACGATCGGCCAGAAAGCGCAGCTCGCGGCCGAGCAGGCCTATCGCGCGGAACTCGACAATTCCAAGGATAAGCTCGCCGCGGCAATGGCGGCCGAAGGCGCGCGCAATGCGACCATCGCCGAAAGCACGCGGGTCATGCGCGAGCAGGCGAAGCAAGCCGAGCAGCGCGTCGAGCTCGCGGGACTGAAGCCCTATGAGCGCGCGAAGCGCGAGGCGGAGTTGACGCTGCGTGAGGACCTGCGAAAGGCGAACCTCGCGCCCGGCGCCGGCGCGCGGACGGACATCTACACCAAGCCCGCGATCGATGGCTTTGCGAGCGTTGGAACGGCGGCGACGCGGCTCGCCGATGTGCTGACGGGTTCCGCCGATCGCATCGGCCGGCTGATCTCGGCGCCCGAACAGCGAGCGGCGACGGCGAGCCCGACGCTACTTTTCGCGCGCAACGGCGGCGACTTCTATTCCGCTATTCAGCGCGCCGAGGGAACCGACCGGTTCGGCGACCCCTACAACACGTCGCTGGGTTACATGCGCTCGCCGAAACCGCTCGTCGATATGACGATGAGCGAAAGTCTTGCCTGGGGCGATCAGGTCCGCCGTGCGCAAGGGCTCAACAGTTCCGCGAAGGGCGCGTTTCAAATCACCAACACGACGCAGCGCGACGCGATGCGCGCGCTCGGCCTCGGCGCGAACGATATGTTCAACGCCGAAAATCAGAACCGCATGGCGGACTGGATTTTCAAGACGCAGGGCGTCGGCGCATGGGAGGGCTTCAAATCGCATCCTGCCGAGCGCGCGACCGCGCAGACGGCCGGGCTCGGCGCGCAATCGCGCCAGCTCGACGAGGCCGGCGAGGCGTGGCGGAAGTATGATGCGACGGTCAAGGCGATCAATATCGAGCAGGTCGACACATGGCTGAAGGGCGAGAATGAATCGCTCGACATGCAGCGGCATGCGATCGATCTCTCTTCGAACTCCTGGGGGCTGAATGTCCAGCAGCTCGCTGCGGCCGAGGAGCGGCAGCGACTATTAAACGAAGCGCAGCAGCGCGGCATTCCGCTCACGGAGGAATTGACGCGCCGCGTCGGCGAGCTGTCGCAGAAGGCTGCGGAGAGTGCGCGCATCAATGAGCAGACGCGCAAGCAGATCGCCGAATTGGACTTCGCCCGGGACGCGACGACGAATGTCGCCAGCAGCGCCGCCATCGCCGCCGCGCATGGCGAGAATGTCGGTGATGCGCTGAAGTCGTCGCTGCGGCAGGTCGAAGACGACCTCATTCGCAAGAGCGTCGGCAACATCGTCGGCGGGCTGCTCGGCGAGCGCGGCTCGTCGAATATGGGCCTCTTCGGCGATGTGCTCGGACTGAACGGCAAGACCGGCCGTGACGTGCAAATGACGGCGAATAACGTCACGATCGGCGGCGCCGGCTCCGGCGGGCTCCTCGGCGGAGCGCTCAACAATGGGCGCTCCGGCGGCGGTTTGTTCGGGAACTTGCTCGACAGCGGCGGAAGCGGCGGCGGCTTGCTCAGCGGGCTGTTCGGCCCGGACCGAAACGCCAATTTCGCTGGGCAAGCCGCTGGCGCGATCGGGCCGTTTCAGCAGACGAATAGCGGAGGCGACCTGCTTCCAGGCCTAACCTCTGTTTTCGAGAAGGGCTTTGGAAGCCTGCTCGGCGGGTCGGGAAGCGGGGCCGGAACGATCACGATCAAGGGGAATGTCGTCAATGTCTCTGGCGGGAGTCTCAGCGGCCTCGGCGGCGGAGGCTCGGGCGGCTTCCTGTCCAACATCTTCGGCGGAAGCGGCGGCGGCTCCAGCGGCGGCGGCGATGTCCTGGGCGATGTCTTTTCCATCTTCAGCACGATCGGGGGCTTCTTTGGCTTCGCGAACGGCGGCGTCATGTCCGGCCGCGGCGTCGTGTCGCTGCAGCGCTATGAGAAGGGCGGCGTCGCCGATCGGCCGCAGCTCGCGCTCTTTGGCGAGGGCCGGCACAGGGAAGCCTATATCCCGATGCCCGATCCGCGCGGCCTGCATGTGGCTGTCGCCGCCGACGGGCGCGCGCATGTGACGCTGCCGGATGGGCGCGGCATTCCTGCGGTTCTCGAAGGCCGCGAGCGGCTGACGACGCCGGGGGGCAGCGGCGAAGGCCGCGCGACGCCGCTGCGGCTCAATGCCTTCGCCGGCGGCGGCGTGATGACGAGCGCGGGCCCGGCGCCGCTCTCCTATGCCTCGGCAGCCGCGCCCTCCTCGCTGCCGCCGCTGCGCATGTCGTCTCCGGCGGCCGTCGCTGTGGCGAGCGGTGGCGGCGCGGGCGGCGAGCGCCGACCGGTCGAGGTCAAGATCATGGACGCGCGCGGCGGCAATCAGGTCGAGAAGGTCTATGCGACTCATGACGAGGTGATGCTGATGATCTCGGCGCGCGAGTCGCAGGTCGCCAAGGGGCAAGCCAATGCGGGCTTGAAGGGTTGGTGACGGCGGAGCTCGCCGAGAAAGGCAATGACGATGGACAATGACGACGATGAACGCTTCGCGTCTCTCTGGCTCATTTATGAGCGGGCCTTCCGCGCGGGCCATCTCGCCGCCGGCGCGACGCTGGACGCGGCCGAGGAGACGCTCGCCATCGCGCGGCCGTCGATGCTGCGCCTTTATCGCGGCGAGGATCCCGGAATTGTCATTTTCGATCTCGCGGCGGCGCTGCGAAAGGAAGTCGCCGCCGCCCGCGCCGATCGGATGCGCTTGCTCGAAAGCGCGTCCATGGGCGCCATCGCAAACTGATCGCCGCCGCCCGGCCGGCGCGCCAGGCGCCCGGCCGCGCGTCAAATGGAACGAGGTTCGTCCGTGGAGATAAAATTCGAGGAAGACCCCAAGGCGTCCATGAAAGGCACGTTGGACGCAATCCAGCTCGAGCTGGCGCGCGCCACGCGCCGCGCGACAGAGCGCTCGGGCCACGCTCTGAAGCTGCGTCTGCGCGAAAGAACGGACGCGGCGTTTCCGCCCAAGACGCGGCTCGCGCAAACATGGCGCGGCGACGTCTATCCGGACGCCTCGTCGACGACGCTCGAGCCAGCCTATTACGTCTACACGAAAGCGCCGAAGATCATTCACGCGTTTGACAAAGGCGCGACGATCCGCGCCCGCAACGGCGTGTATCTCGCCATTCCCGCGCCTGCTGCGGGCGTCAGGCAATGGAATCGGGCGCTCACGCCCCGCGAATGGCAAGCGGCAACCGGAATCGAGCTGACCTTCGTTCCGCTCGCCGGCGGGCAACATGCGCTGCTCGTCGCTCACGCCTATTGGCAGAGGCAGGCGCCGAAATACCGGCACAGGCGAAAATTTTCGCCGATCCTCGCTCGCATCATGTCGCGCGGCCAGCGCTTCGTTCCCATTTTCTACTTGTCGAAGCAGACGACGCTGCGCAAGCGGCTCGACATCGAAGCCATCGCCCGCGAATTCGGCGGCTCGTTCCGCGACAGCCTCGAGCGCGAGCTGGCGAAGATGGAATGACGGCGCTTCGCGATCGCCGAGGCGCGCGGCGGGCGCGCAAACTTCGTTCCGTTCGGGAACGAAGTTGCAGCAAGGTCGCTTCAGTGTCCGGCGGGCAGATAGCGGATGGCGGCGAGAATGATTCCCGTTGCGGCGCTCATGATCGAGCCGAGCCAAATTTTCAGATCGCGAGTCGATGTCTCGTTGAGGCGTTAACAAACGACAAATTGTCGCTTGCTAAACCGGCGGAGCCCCGCGCGCGCGGCCGAGGCAAACGAGCGACAATTTTCGTTCGTTTCGTCTAGGCGGAGCCTCGCGCGCGCCGGCGAGGCGTGACCGCACGGACTTACTGCCGAAAACGGAGGAAGTTGAAAAGGTCAGCCCGCGCGCGCGAGGCGGCGCGAGGGCGCCGGGACCGGGTGGCCGAGTTCTTCCGCCGCTTCGATCCAGGCGGCGACCGCATCGCGCGCATTGACGACCGCTTCCTCTGGCGTCTCCCCGTCCGACATGCAGCCGGGCAAGTCGGGGGCCGTCGCGACGAAACCGCCGCCATGTTCTGCGGACAGCGGCTCGACGATCAGGGGATAATCCGTTGGCTGCAACGTCATGGAGAGCCTTTCCGCCGTCGACCCGCGACGCGTCGGGGCCGTCAATGATTGTGGCTGCGCCGCTCTGCGGCGAGCGCGACAATCCAGCCGAGAGCCGCGACGACGAGCGGCAGGATCACGAAAGCGAAAAGCTGTGTCCCGGTCATTCTTTCAATCCCCCGAGAACGCGTCTCGCGGCCAAATGTAGCGCCGCCGCGGCGAAAAGCCAAATGGCGGCGCCGGCGACGATTGTCGGAAGAGGGACGCCCGAGGCTGCATTGACGTTGTAGAAAGCGGCGGCGACCGGCGCGAGCACGCCGACGGTGAACGACGAGCCCGCCGCTGTGTTCAGCGCCGCCGCCAAGAGCTTCACGCGCTCGTTGTGAACGAGGCTCATGGGTTCTTCCGCAGTCTCACGCCCGGACCTTCCCCATTCGCTTCGACAAAAATCACGCCGGCCCCCTCTAGCGCGGCGCGGATCGCCGATTGTGTGGATTGATAGGGCTCCCGCTTTCCCGACTCGAAATCAGCGATCGTCGCGCGACCGACCTTCGATTGCTTGGCGAGTTCGTCTTGTGACCACCCGATCAGGCCACGGGCGGCTCTAAGCTGTCCGGCCGTGATGCTCATCGAACCTCATGCAAATTGTATTGACCTTACCGCAAGGTCATGTATTTTGCATGAGCTATCACAATCCGCTCGCACGAGCAACAACGCCGCCGGGAAAGCCCTTCCCTGCGCACGCCGGAGCTTTGTCTAATGCCCTGGAAAATCGCAGCAACCCTCTACTTTCTCATGCCCTTCGCGCTCGTCGCGATTCCCTTCCTCGTCGTCGAGACGGCCCGCGTCGTCGCCACAATCCGCGCCGAGCGCTGCCGATGACTGGCGCTCCCGAGCCCGCCGACGACCTAGAGGAGCTTGATATTGTGGAGAAACTCCAGAATATCGACGAGCGCCTGCATGGGCTCTCGCTCGCGTTCGCCGGAGCCGATCTCGCAAGCGACGCCTTCCTGGCGTTGTCCGCCATCCTCGACGACGCGCGGGATCGCTGCGCCGCGCTGAGCGAGACGCTGCGCTCACAGGACGCGAGAAAGCGCGCCCGCGGCGAACCGCGCGTCGGACGCGTCTTTTTCGACGAGCAGGGCGCGGCCCTCGCCGAAAGCGTCGCAGCCCTCGCCCAAAGCGTCGCGGCCCTCGACAGCGCGGCTGATCCGATCTTCGCGGCGATCGAGCGCCACAACGCGCTGCGCAAGGTCTATGTGCGCCTGCTCAACCGCATCGATATCGACGGCGAGGGGCGGATCGACGCCGATGAGGATCAGCGGATTTTCGAGCGCGCAGCGCGGCGAGACGCCGAAGCCCTCAACACCGTCGCCAAGACCGCGCCGACCACATTCGCCGGCCTCGTCGCCGCGCTGCGATACCTCGCCGACTATGACACCGAGACTCGCGCTTTGCCGCGCTTCGTTTTCACCGTCGCCGATGCGTATCCCGATTTGACCCGCATCAAAGGAGTTGGAGAATGAAAGCGCATTCGACCCGCCGCACGATCCTCGCCGGCCTTGCCGCGACGCCGATCGCCGGGCTCCCCGCGCTCGCCGCCGGCGGCGAGCTGGCGACGCTGATCGCTCGACATTCCAGCGCCGGGGAAATATTCGGCGCCGCGTATGACGAACTCGATCGCGTGGAGCGAGCATGGTTCAAATCCGAGCACGGCTTCACCATACCGATTTTCATCGGCGGCTCGGCCGGCTCCGAGAATGGACCGGACGAAGTTCGGGAATTCATAGCGGGCGCCTACAGGCATAATCGCGAGGCGCTCGAGCGGCTGGCTTGCATCGAGCCAGAGCTGGCCGAGCAGATGCGCCGCGCGCTCGACGCGAAGGAAGCGGAAAATCTCGCGATGGCGGGCGCGCTCTTTGCCGAGGAGGACGAGCGCAAGGAAGCCTTCGGCCTCGGGCCCGCCCTACGGCGCTACCACGAAGCGGAGGAGGCTGAAGAAGAGGCGGCGCTCGCTCTCTGCTCATATCGCTGCCGGAGCTTGGAAGAGGCGCGCATAAAGGCCGCGGCGATCTTGGAATCGGCTATCGCGGACGAGTTCCGCAACAAATTCTGCGTGGCCTTCCTGGAATCGTTTCTCGAGGCAGGCGCATGAGGTCGGCGCCGCCCTCCGGCGGCCGGCGCGGCGCGCGCCGGCTGCTTCGCAAGGGCCTCGCTATGGCCCTGCGCGCCGTGGCGGCGGCACTGCGCCGCTTGGTCTATCTCGTCGAAGTGCTCGCTGCCGCCGGCGCTCGGCTCGGCCGGCGCAAGTGAGCGCGCCGGCGACGCTATCGGGAGATTTGCCGCATGCAGTTTCATCGCTGGTTCAAAGCGCAGGGCGCGGACTTCCTGGACATGCGTCTTCGGAAGCTCCCAGCAGGGCTGTTCAAGCATCTCTACTTCCTGCGCTGCCTCGCCGCCTGCAACGGTGGCGCGCTGCCGCCGGTCGCGGAAATCGCCTTTCTGCTCGGCTCGAGCACTGCCGCCGTCGAGCGCCGACTCGCGGCCCTGCGCGAGGCGGGCTTGATCGCCGAGGCCGGCGGCGAGCTGCGGATCGCCGGCGACGAGGGCGCGGCCGAGGCTCCCGAGGTCCTGTCCGGAGCCGAGCGAACGCGCCGCTGGCGCGACCGGCGCGGCGCCAGCGGTGACGGGCCGCGTGACGAGGCCGTGACGCTTGGTGACGGCATAGAGAAAGATCAAGAGGGAGAGACAGACTCCCCGCGCGTTCCGCGCGGTGCGGCGGTCTATGAGCGTTTTGACGAATTCTTCGAAACCTTCCCGGCTCGCGACGAGGAAAGCCCGAGAGAGCCGGCGCTCGCGGCATGGCGCCGGGCCGTGGTCGACGACGGCGCCGACCAAGCGCAGCTCATTCGCGCGGCGAAGGCCTATGCGGCGGCGATCGCGAGCCGTGAGCGGCGTTTCATCTGCTCGCCGGCGCGATGGCTGTCCGAGGCCCGCTGGCGCGCCAGCGGGCCGCCGCAGGCCGCGGAAGCCGCGCCAGAGCCGGCGGGCGTGTGGATCGAGGTCGGCAAGCCAGGGTGGGAAGAATGGTCGGCATGGTGGCGCGCGACCAAGAGACGAAGCCCGCCGATCGACAAGCTCGGCGGCTGGCGGTTCCCCTCCGCACTCCCTCCCGAGGCGCCGCAGCTCGCTGCATGACGGCGAGCCTCGCGCGACAAAAGTCGCACGCTGCGACTTTTGTCCGGTCAAAATGGTCGCACCCTGCGACCATTTCCGAACGTGCTTCACGGTCCCGCCGCGGGACCGTGAAAGCCTGTCCGACGCGCGTCCACCGGTGGCGACATGGTGGCGATTTTTAGCTTTCAGAAGGTCGGCTAGACTGGGAAAATCGCCTCTAAGCCTTTGTTTTGCTTGGTGAGCGCGATGGGACTCGAACCCATGACCCTCTGATTAAAAGTCAGATGCTCTACCGACTGAGCTACGCGCTCGCTCCAAGCCCGCCCGCGTTCTCGCCTCTCGGCGTCGCGATGGGACCGCCGACCCCTAACCGTTGCGGCGGCGCCGGTCAACCCATCCACTTCACATAGAGCGCGAACAGCACGAACAGAACAGTCGACGCCACTGTCGTGATCGCCGCCTTCATCCACAGTCTCGGCGCCGCCGGCGCGCCCGGGTCGCCGCCCTCCGGGGTCTCGCCCTCCTCCTGCGACGAGCGCACGCCGATCGGCAGGATCGCGAACAGTACAATCCACCACATTGTCAGATAGATCGCGATCGCGAGCGGCGTCGAGAACGGCATGGTGCGGCCCTCCTCCCCGCGCGGGCTCAGGCCTGCTCGAGCTCGACCAGCGCGCCGTTGAAATCCTTCGGGTGCAGGAACAGCACCGGCTTGCCATGGGCGCCGATCTTCGGCTCGCCGTCGCCCAGCACGCGCGCGCCGGCCGCCTTCAGCGTGTCGCGCGCAGCGAGAATATCCTCGACCTCATAGCACAGGTGATGAATGCCGCCGGCCGGATTCTTGGCGACGAAGCCGGCGATGGGCGAGGCTTCGCCGAGCGGCTCCAGCAGCTCGATCTTGGTGTTGGGCAGTTCGACGAACACCACCGTCACGCCATGCTCGGCGATCGCCTCGGGCTCGGAGACTTTCGCGCCGAGCGTGTTGCGATAGGTCGCGGCGGCCGCCGCGAGATCGGCGACGGCAATGGCGACATGATTGAGGCGTCCGATCATTTCTCGTTCCTGGCGTGAACAGCTTCGCCGTTACATGCGCCATCAGGCTTCGATGATCAATACATGCACCTGCGGTTTCTTGCCCCAGACCGCATTGACGCTCGCCCGCACCGCGCGCTCGATCGCCGTCGCCGCGGCGTCGAGGTCGCGCCGTTTCTGCCGCGGCAAATTGTCGAAGGTGCGGAAGATCGCCTCGTCCACCACCTCGCCCATGTCCTCGCCGCTCTGGCCGCGCTTCGGCAGGCCGGCCAGCATCACGTCGGGATCGCCGACCATGTCGCCCCGCTTGTCGATGGCGAGAGCCAGCGAGACGACGCCGGAAAAGCCGAGCTTGGCGCGCTCGCGCACCGCGCCGTCATTCTCGCCGACCAGCACGTCGCCGTCCTTCAGCAGCCGGCCGCTCGGCGTCTTGCCGACGACGCAGAGCTCTCCGGGCATCAGCCGCACGATGTCGCCATTGCGCGCGCCATGCACCTGGCCGACGCCGCGCGCCTCGGCGAAGGCGCGGTGGACGGTGAGATGATGCCCCTCGCCGTGCACCGGCACAGCGGCGCGCGGGCGCACCCAGTCATACATTTGCGCCACCTCGCCGCGTCGCGGATGGCCGGAGCAATGAACGAGATGATCCTGATCGGTGATCACCTCCATGCCCTGATCGCAGAGCTTGTTGACGACGCGGTTGACCTCGCGGTTGTTGCCGGGAATGGCGCGCGACGAGAAGATGACGCGATCGCCCGCCGCGAGCTTGATCGCCGGATGCTCCTTATCGGCGACGCGCGCCATCGCCGCGCGCGGCTCGCCCTGGCTGCCCGTCGCCAGCACCACGATTTTTTCACGCGGCAGCGCGGCGAACATGTCGAGCGACAAGAACGGCGGCAGGCCGTCGAGAAAGCCGCATTCGCGCGCCACCTGAACGACGCGCTCCATCGCCCGTCCGGCGATCACCACGCTGCGGCCGGCCGCCTGCGCCGCCTCCGCCACCGAGCGCAGGCGCGCGACATTGGAGGCGAAGGTCGTCACCATCACGCGATGCTCGGCCTCGCCGATCAGCCGCATCAGCGTCTTGGCCACATCGCTCTCGGAGAAGCTGTCGCCCTCGCGCAGAATATTGGTCGAATCGCAAATGAGCGCGTCGACGCCCTCGTCGCCGAGCGCGGTGAATCGCGCCGCGTCGATGCGATGGCCGACGCGCGGCTCCGGGTCGATCTTCCAATCGCCGGTGTGGATGGCGAGGCCGAGCGGCGTGCGCAGGGCGAGAGCATTGGCCTCGGGGATGGAATGGGCGACGGCGATCAGCTCCACATTGAACGGGCCGATGTCGAGCCGGTCGCCGGTGGCGACGGTCACGAGCTTGATATTGGGCGCGCCGGCCTCGGAGAGGCGCCGCGCCTCCAGCAGTCCGGCGGCGAAGCGCGTCGCATAGACCGTGCAGCGCAGCTTGGGCCACAGGAAGGACAGCGCGCCGATATGGTCCTCATGCGCATGAGTGATGACGAGCCCGACGAGATCGCGGCCGATCTTCTCGACGAAGGAGACGTCGGGCATCATGAGATCGATGCCGGGAAGCTCGGGACCCGGAAAAGCGAGGCCGCAATCCACCATCAGCCATTTGCGCGCGCGCGGGGGGCCGAAGCCGTAGAGCGCGGCGTTCATGCCGATCTCGCCCACGCCGCCGAGCGGCGCGAACACGAACTCGTCTGCTTCCTCGTTCATGGGCGTCGCTCCGGCTCGGGCCGGGCCGCCAGGGCCGGCAAGAAAATGTCACCTGCTTCGATGGCGCGGCGCCCGCCTTCGGCTGAAATAATGAGGCGCCCGTCTCGGTCTATGGTCTCGAAGCGTCCCCGCAGCGTTTCTCCGGGCAAGCGCGCCTCGATTTCCTCGCCGAGCCCGGCCGCATAGGTGAGCCAACGCTCGCGCAGAGCCGGAAAGCCGGCGCCGCTCGACCAGAGCTGCAGCGTCTCTTCCATATGGTCCGAGAGGCAAGCGAAAAGCGCGCCGGCGTTCGTCGGCGCGGAGAGGCGGGAGAGATCGCTCGCGGGATAGGGCAGCCCCTCGGGCGCGGCCGCGCAATTGACGCCGACGCCGATGATGCAGGCGAAAGGCGCGGCCGGGTGGGCCGGCTGCGCCCCTTCCAGCAGCACACCGGCGAGCTTGGCGCCGTCGAGCAGCACGTCGTTCGGCCATTTGAGCGCGAGGCGATGCGGCGCCCCGGTGATCTCGATCAGCGCGGCGATGGTCGCGAGTCCGGCGACGAAGCCGAGCTGCGGCGCAATGGCCGGCGCGCCGAAACCGGACAGCAGCAGGCTCGCATGGAGATTGCCCTCGAGCGAGCTCCAGCTGCGGCCCAGACGCCCGCGGCCCTTGGTCTGCCGCGCCGCGACAATCCACAATGGGCCGGGATCGCCCGCCTCGGCGCGGCGCCGAGCCTCGTCATTGGTCGAGTCGATGGTCTCGAAAGCCGCGAGGCGCACGCCGCGCGCATAGGCGCGGCGGCCGAGCTCGACCTTTTCCATCTTCGGTCAGAACAAGGATTTCGCGGCCGCCGTCGCCGCTTCCACCACCGGCGCCGGATAGAGCCAGAAGCCGAGCAGAAAGACAGTGGAGACAGCGAGAACGGCGCGCAGCGACAAAGGCGAATGATCGAAAGCCGGAGCCGGCTCGTCGAAATACATCACCTTCACGACGCGCAGATAATAATAGGCGGAGATGGCGCTCGCCAGCACGCCGAAGATGGCGAGCGCGTAGAGCCCCGCGTCCACCGCGGCGAGCAGCACGTAATATTTGGCGAAGAAGCCGGCCAGCGGCGGCACGCCGGCGAGCGAGAACATCAGCATGGCGAGGAAAAAAGCCGCCGCGCCATTGTTGCGCGAAAGGCCCGAGAGATCGGCGATGTTCTCGACCGCCCGGCCCTCGACGCGCATCTGCAGAATGGCGGCGAAGGCGCCGAGCGTCATCACCAGATAGATGGCGAGATAGATGGCGACGCCCCTTACGCCGGCCTCGTCGCCCGCCGCGAGGCCGACGAGCGCGAAACCCATATGGCCGATCGAGGAATAGGCCATCAGGCGCTTGATATTGGTCTGGCCGATCGCCGCGAAGGCGCCGAGCAGCATAGAGGCGACGGCGAGGAAGACGACGATCTGCTGCCATTGCGCGGCGATGCCGGGAAAGGCGGTGACGGCGATGCGCGCGGTGATGGCGACCGCCGCCATCTTCGGCGCCGAGGCGAAGAAGGCGGTGACCGGAGTCGGCGCGCCCTCATAGACGTCGGGCGTCCACATATGGAAGGGCGCGGCCGACATTTTAAAGGCGAGGCCGGCGAGCACGAAGACGAGGCCGAAGACGACGCCGAGCGGCGGCGCCCCGGTGATCGACTTGGCGATGCCGTCGAAGGAGATGGTCCCGGCGAAGCCGTAGAGCAGCGAGGAGCCGTAGAGCAGCATCCCCGAGGAGAGCGCGCCGAGCACGAAATATTTGAGGCCCGCTTCCGAGGCGCGGGCGTCGTCGCGCGCGAAGGCCGCGGCGACATAGAGCGCGAGCGACATCAGCTCGAGCCCGAGATAGAGCGCGATGAGATTATCGGCCGAGACGAGCAGCAGCATGCCGATGGTCGACAGAACCACCAGGATCGGAAACTCGAAATTGCCGAGCTTGGCGCGCTGCAGAAAGTCGCGCGACATGAGGATCGTCACCAGCGAGCCGATGAGCGTGAGGAGCTTCACGAAACGGGCGAAGGCGTCGTCGACGAACGCGCCCTCGAACAACGACGCCTGCGCGTCGCCGCCGAACAGCAGCGCGAGGATGGCGAGGCCCAAGAGGCCGATCGCCAGCTCATTGACGAGGCCGAAGGCGCGCGATCCACGGAAGGAGCCGACGAGGATCAACGCCAGCACGCCGAGCGTGAGAATGGTTTCCGGCAGGAAGTGATGCGCGAGAGCGGTTGTGAACGACATTGGCGGCGACCGATCAGTGAGCGGCCTGGGCCGCGACTTTGAGCGCGTCCGCCAGGGCCGTGTGGGATTGCAGGAGATTGGCGACGGAGGCCGCCGACGCATCGATGATCGGCTGCGGCTGCACGCCGTAATAAATGGTGAGCGCGATCAGCGGCACGAAGAGCACGAGCTCGCGCGCCGAGAGATCGGTGATTGCGGCCAGGCTCGGCTTGTCGAGCGGACCGAAGATCACGCGGCGGTACAGATAGAGCGCATAGGCCGCGGACAGGACGACGCCGCTGGTCGCGAACAGCGCGACCCAGCTATTGGCGACGAAGGCGCCGGTGAGTGTGAGAAACTCGCCGACGAAGCCCGAGGTGCCCGGCAGGCCGACATTGGCGAGCGTGAACACCATGAAGGTGAATGCGTAGAGCGGCATACGATTGACGAGGCCGCCATAGGCGGCGATCTCGCGCGTGTGCATGCGGTCGTAGATGACGCCGACGCACAGAAACAATGCGCCGGAAACGAAGCCGTGCGAGATCATCAGGAACATCGCGCCCTGCAGGCCCTGTGTCGTCATGGTGAACAGGCCCATGGTGACGAAGCCCATATGCGCGATAGAGGAATAGGCGATCAGCTTCTTGATGTCCTCCTGCACCAGCGCGACCAGCGAGGTGTAGATGACGGCGATCACCGACAGCGCGAACACGAGCGGCGCGAATTGCGCCGAGGCGTCGGGGAACATGGGCAGCGAGAAGCGGATGAAGCCATAGCCGCCCATCTTCAACAGGATCGCCGCGAGGATCACCGAGCCCGCCGTCGGCGCCTCGACGTGCGCGTCCGGCAGCCAGGTGTGCACCGGCCACATCGGCATCTTCACCGCGAAAGAGGCGAAGAAGGCGAGCCACAGCCAAGTCTGCATCTCCGGCGGGAACTGCGTCTCCAACAGAACGGCGATGTCGGTGGTGCCGGTCTTGCCATAGATCGCGAGGATCGCGATCAGCATCAAGAGTGAGCCGGCGAGCGTGTAGAGGAAGAATTTGAAGCTCGCATAGACGCGCCGCTTGCCGCCCCAGACGCCGATGATGAGGAACATCGGAATGAGGCCGCCCTCGAAGAAGAGGTAGAACAGCACGAGATCGAGCGCGCAGAACACGCCGATCATCAACGTCTCGAGCACGAGAAAGGCGACGAGATATTCCTTGACGCGGAACTTCACCGATTCCCAGGAGGCGAGAATGGCGAAAGGCGTCAGGAAGGTCGTCAACAGCACGAAGGGAATGGAGAAGCCGTCCACGCCCATCTTATAGGTGAGGCCGGAGCCGAACCACGCCCTCTGCTCGACGAGCTGAAAGGCGGCGCTCGCCGTGTCGAAACGTCCCCAGACGACGAGCGACAGCGCGAACACGATGACGGTCGTCAGCAGCGCCGCCCATTTGGCGTTGCGCAGCGTCGCTTCATCCTCGCCTTTCAGCGTGAGGATGAAGGCCGCGCCCACCAGCGGCAGGAAGGTGAGGCCCGTGAGAATGCCGAAACCGAACATCAGCGCAGACCTCCCGCGACGAACCAGGTGACGAACGCCGCGACGCCGATCAGCATGGCGAAGGCGTAGTGATAGACATAGCCAGTCTGCAGACGCACAGCGAGCCGCGCCCCGTCGACGACGCGCGCCGCGATCCCATCCGGGCCGAGCCCGTCGATGATGCGGCCGTCGCCGCCCTTCCACAGGAGGCGGCCGAGCGCGAATGCGGGACGCACGAAGATCGCGTCATAGAGCTCGTCGAAATACCATTTGTTGAGCAGGAACCGGTACAGCCTCGGAAAGGCTCCGGCGATCTTCTGCGCCGTGCCCGGCGCGAGCTGGTAGACATAGAGCGCGACGAGGAAGCCCAGCGCCATCATCACGGTCGGCACGAAGGAAATCCACTCCGGAATCTCGTGCATCGCATGCAGGATGTGATTCTCCTGGCCGGTGTAGATCGCGCCTTTCCAGAACTCCTCATAGGCGTGGCCCGAGAAGAAGCCGGCGAAGACGAGGCCCGCGCCGAGCGCGCCGACCGACAGCACGATCAGCGGGATCAGCATCACGATCGGCGATTCGTGCGGAGCGTGATGGCCATGGTCGCCATGCGCGTGGTCGTCCTTCGCATGGTCATCATGGGCATGATCATCGTGAGCGTGAGCGTCATGCCCATGCGCAGCAGCGTGCGCAGCCGGGGCATGCGCGTCGCCATGCGCCTCCTTGGCCTTGCCGAAGAAGGTCATGAACACGAGGCGCCAGGAGTAGAAGGAGGTGAGGCCCGCCGCGATCACGGTGGAGAGGAAGGCGAAGAAGGCGACGCCATGATGGGCGCTCGCCGCATAGGCCGCCTCGATGATCTGGTCCTTGGAGAAATAGCCGGCCGTGTAGGGAAAGCCGGTCAGCGCCAGAGTGCCGATCGTCATCATCGCGAAGGTGACGGGGATTTTGTTCCACAGCCCGCCCATGTTGCGCATGTCCTGCTCGTGATGCATCGCATGAATGACCGAGCCGGCGCCGAGGAACAGCAGCGCCTTGAAGAAGGCGTGGGTGTAGAGATGGAACACGCCGACCGAATAGGCGCCGACGCCTTCGGCGACGAACATATAGCCGAGCTGCGAGCAGGTCGAATAAGCGATGACGCGCTTGATGTCGTTCTGCACCAGGCCGATCGTCGCCGCGAAGAAGGCGGTGACGCCGCCGATCAGCGTGACGAAAGCCAGCGTGTCCGGCGCATATTCGAAGATCGGCGACAGGCGCGCGACCATGAAGACGCCAGCGGTGACCATGGTCGCCGCATGGATGAGCGCCGAGACCGGCGTCGGTCCCTCCATCGCATCCGGAAGCCAGGTGTGCAGCAGGAACTGCGCCGACTTGCCCATGGCGCCGGTGAACAGCAGGAAGGTCGCCAGCGTCAGCGCGTCGAAATCGGCGCCGAACACATGGATCTTCTGCCCCGCGATGCCCGGCACGGCGGCGAACACCTGCTCGAAGCCGACCGATTGCGTGAGCTGGAAGACGAGGAAGATGCCGAGCGCGAAGCCGAAATCGCCGACGCGATTGACGACGAAGGCCTTGATCGCCGCGGCGTTGGCCGAGGGCTTCTGATACCAGAAGCCGATGAGGAGATAAGAGGCGAGTCCGACGCCCTCCCAGCCGAAGAACATCTGCACGAGATTATCGGCGGTCACCAGCGTGAGCATGGCGAAGGTGAACAGCGACAGATAGGCGAAGAAGCGCGGACGGTGCGGATCCTCGTGCATGTAGCCGATGGAATAAAGATGGACGAGCGCCGAGACGCTGTTGACGACGACGAGCATCACCGCCGTCAGCGTGTCGACGCGCAGCGCCCAGTCGACGCTGAGCTTGCCCGAGGTGAACCAGTTGGCGAGCACCGGCGCGCTCGCATGGCCATGGCCGAGCGCGACGTCAAAGAACACCATCCAGGAGAGCCCGGCCGCGATGACGAGCAGCGTCGTCGTCACGAGCTCGGACGGACGCGCGCCGATGCGTCGCCCGAACAGGCCCGCGATGAGAAAGCCGATGAGCGGCAGGAAGACGATAGCTTGGATCATCGGCGCTCAGCCCTTCAGAGAGTTGATGTCCTCGACCGCGATGGTGCCGCGGTTGCGGAAATAGGTGACGAGAATGGCGAGGCCGATCGCCGCCTCCGCCGCCGCCACCGTCAGGATGAACAGAGCGAACACTTGTCCGGTGAGATCGCCGAGCGCGGCCGAGAAGGCGACGAGATTGATGTTCACCGCGAGCAGGATCAGCTCCACCGACATCAAGATTATGATGATGTTCTTGCGGTTGAGGATGATGCCGGCGACGCCGAGCGTGAACAGGATCGCCGCGACGACGAGGTAATGGGTGAGACCGACGGCCATTGCTGCGTTTCCTTCAGACGCCCGCCCGCGAGGGCACTTTTTTGATCTCGATCACATTCTCGCGCGTGCGCGCATTCTGCTCCGCGATCTTCTGCCGCTTGACGCCGGGGCGGTGATGCAGCGTCAGCACGATCGCGCCGATCATGGCGGTGAGCAGCACCAAGGCGGAGGCTTGGAAGAACACGAAATACTTCGTGTAGAGCACCTGACCGAGCGCCGCGGTGTTGGAGACGCCGGCGGCGATGGGCGTCTGCGCCGCCTCGAGCGCGCTCGGCGCGCTCTGCCAGCCGACCGCGATCATGCCGAGCTCGATGAGCACCACAGCGCCGACCCCGGCGCCGAGCGGCAGATGCTTGGAGAAGCCCTGGCGCAGCTCGGCGAAATCGACGTCGAGCATCATCACGACGAAGAGGAACAGCACCGCCACCGCGCCGACATAGACGACGACGAGGATCATCGCGAGGAATTCGGCGCCGGCGAGCAGGAAGAGACCCGCGCCATTGACGAAGGCGAGGATGAGAAAGAGCACCGAATGGACCGGATTACGCGCGACGATCACCGCGAAAGCCGATGCGATCAGCACCGCCGAGAAAAGATAGAAGAATGCTGCTGCCACTTTGGTCGTTCCTCTTCTCGCAGCCCGATAGCGTCCCGCGGTCTTTTAGAGCGCTACCGATCCGATCGGATCGCGCTCCAGCATTTTCTCGTTTTTGATCGACCGAACGATTCCGTTCGATCGGAAAGCGCTCTCAACCCTCAGCGATAGGGCGAGTCCATCGCGATGTTGCGCGCGATCTCGCGCTCCCAGCGCGCGCCGTTCTCGAGCAGGCGATCCTTGTTGTAGTACAGCTCCTCGCGCGTCTCGACGGCGAACTCCTGGTTCGGCCCCTCGACGATGGCGTCCACCGGGCAAGCCTCCTGGCAGAAGCCGCAATAGATGCATTTCACCATGTCGATATCATAGCGCGTCGTGCGGCGCGTGCCGTCGTTGCGGCGCGGGCCGGCCTCGATGGTGATGGCCTGCGCCGGGCAGATCGCCTCGCACAGCTTGCAGGCGATGCAGCGCTCCTCGCCATTGGGATAGCGGCGCAGCGCATGCTCGCCGCGAAAGCGCGGCGAGATCGGATTCTTCTCGTGCGGATAGTTCAGCGTCGCCTTCGGCTTGAAGAAATAGTGCATCGACAGGAAGAAGGCGGCGATGAACTCGGTGAGGAAGAGCGATTTCGCTGCTTGATCGAGCTTCATGACACGGGCCCCTTAGTTCGCGCCCGCCGAGCCGGCGAATTGCAGCACGGCGGCGACGAGGATCACCATGACGAGAGAGATGGGAAGGAACACCTTCCAGCCGAGCCGCATGAGCTGGTCGTAGCGGTAGCGCGGCACGAAAGCCTTCACCATGGCGAACATGAAGAAGAAGAAGGTGACCTTCAGCACGAACCAGATGACGCCCGGAACCATGTCCAGCGGCGCGATGTGGACGGGCGGCAGCCAGCCGCCGAAGAACAGCAGCGTCAGCAGCGCGCACATGGTGAGGATGGCGACATATTCGCCGAGCATGAACAGCATGTAGGGCGTCGCCGAATATTCGATCATGAAGCCGGCGACGAGCTCCGACTCCGCCTCGACGAGATCGAAGGGCGGGCGGTTTGTCTCGGCCAGCGCCGAGATGAAGAAGATCACGAACATCGGCAGGAGGCGCAGCCAATACCAGCCGAGCATCCCATATTGCGTGTCCTGCGCGCGCACGACCTCGGTGAGATTGAGCGAGCCGGCGCAGAGCAGAACGGTGATGATGACGAAGCCGATCGAGACCTCGTAGGACACCATTTGCGCGGCCGAGCGCAGCGCCGAGAGGAACGGATATTTCGAGTTCGACGCCCAGCCGCCCATGATGATGCCATAGACGCCGAGCGAGGAGATGGCGAAGATGTAGAGAATGCCGACATTGAGATCGGCGACCGCCCAGCCGTCATTGACCGGGATCACCGCCCAGGCGGCGACGGCGAGCATGGCGGTGACGAAGGGCGCCAGCAGGAACACGCCCTTATTGGCCGTGTCCGGAATCACCGGCTCCTTCAGCACGAATTTGAGCATGTCGGCGAAGCTCTGGAGCAGGCCCCAGGGACCGACGACATTGGGGCCGCGGCGCAATTGCACCGCCGCCCACACCTTGCGGTCGATATAGATCGCATAGGCGAGATAGACGAGCAGCACCACCGTCAGCACGACGCTCTTGACGATGATGATGAGGAGATTGAGCAGCCAGCCGTCGATCACGTCTTATGCTCCTATTCGGCAGCGCGGCTGAGCCGGCCCTGCGCCAGCGCCGAGCATTCGGCCATGGTGGCCGAGGCGCGGGCGATCGGATTGGTGAGATAGAAATCGGCGATGGCGGCGACGAAATCGTCCTTCCACGCCGTCGCCGGCTGCAGCGCCACCGCCTCGAGATCGGCGATATTCGCCGGCTCGATCCGGTCGAGCTTGGCGATATGCGGATGCGTCTTGGCGAGCTCGGCGCGCAGCTGCGCGAGCGAGTCGAAGGGCAGAGGCGCACCGAGCGCCCCCGAGAGCGCGCGCAATATGGCCCAATCCTCGCGCGCGTCGCCGGGCGGGAAGGTGGCGCGCAGCGCCTCTTGCACGCGGCCTTCCGTGTTCACGAAGAGGCCGAATTTTTCCGTATAGGCGGCGCCCGGCAGGATCACATCGGCGCGATGCGCGCCCTTGTCGCCATGGGTGCCGAAATAGACGACGAAGGCGCCCGGCTCGATCGCGATCTCGTCGGCTCCGAGATTGAAGATCAGCTCGAGCGCGCCGGCCTTGGCCATCTCGCCGGCGTCGAGCCCGCCCTGCCCCGGCGTGAAGCTAAGATCGAGAGCGCCGACGCGCGCGGCCGCCGTATGCAGCACGCTGAAGCCGTTCCAGCCGTCGCCGAGCGCGCCGTGCTTCTTGGCGATCTGCGCGGCGAGCGCGAGAATGGCGCGGCCGTCCGGACGCGTCAGCGCGCCCTGGCCGATCAGAACGACGCGCTTGTGGGAGCCGGTCGGCGCGCTGTCGAGGAAGCGCGACAGCGAGTCCGGCCCGGCGCCGAGATAATCATAATCATAGGTGAGGTCCGCCGCCTCGCCGACGAGCGAGATGGGGAAGTCGCCGCGCAGCCAGCGCTTGCGAATGCGCGCGTTGAGCACCGGGGCTTCCTTGCGCGGATTGGAGCCGATGATCAGCAGCGAATCCGCGTCGTCGATCCCCGCGATGGTCGCGTTGAAGAGATAAGACGCGCGGCCGAAGCGCGGGTCGAGCTTGGTCCCATCCTGGCGCGCGTCGAGATTGACGCTGCCGAGCCCTTCGACGAGCAGCTTCAGCGCGTAGATTTCCTCGAGCGCGGCGAGATCGCCGACGAGGGCGCCGATCTTCTGCGGAGCGGTCGCCTTGGTCTTGGCGGCCACGGCGGCGAGCGCCTCCTGCCAGGAGGCGGCGCGCAGCTTGCCGTTCTCGCGAATATAGGGACGGTCGAGACGCTGGACCTTGAGTCCGTCGACCACCTGACGGGTCTTGTCGGAGATCCACTCCTCATTCACCGCCTCGTTCACGCGGGGAAGAATGCGGATCACCTCGCGGCCGCGCGCATCGACGCGGATCGCCGAGCCGAGCGCGTCCTGCACGTCGATCGTCTCGGTCTTCTGATATTCCCACGGGCGGGCGCGGAAATTCTGCGGCTTGGGCAGCAGCGCGCCGACGGGGCAGAGATCGGTGACATTGCCCTGCATCTCCGACGTCATCGCCGTCTGCAGATAGGTGGTGATCTCCATATCCTCGCCGCGGCCGATCGCGCCCATGTCGCTGGTGCCGGCGATCTCCGCCGTGAAGCGCACGCAACGGGTGCAATGAATGCAGCGGTTCATCGCCGTCTTGACCAGCGGACCGATATATTTGTCCTCGACCGCCCTTTTGTTCTCGGCGTAGCGCGAGCTGTCGCCGCCGAAGGCGAGCGCCTGATCCTGCAGATCGCATTCGCCGCCCTGATCGCAGATCGGACAGTCGAGCGGATGATTGACGAGCAGGAACTCCATCACGCCTTCGCGCGCCTTCTTCACCATCGGAGTCTTGGTGAAGACTTGCGGCGGCTCGCCATTGGGGCCGGGGCGCAAATCGCGAACCGACATGGCGCAGGAGGCCGCGGGCTTGGGCGGACCGCCCTTCACCTCGACGAGGCACATGCGGCAATTGCCGGCGATCGACAAACGCTCGTGAAAGCAGAAGCGCGGCACCTCGGCGCCGGCCTCCTCGCAGGCCTGCAGCAGCGTATATTCGGCCGGAACGTCGACCTCGACGTCATCGACGAGAATCTTGGTCATGTGAGCGCCTTACTCTGCCGCGACCTTCACCGGGTCGGGATGCGGATTGGCGGCATAGCGGTCGATGCGCCGCTCGATCTCGCCGCGGAAATGATTGATGAGGCCCTGGATCGGCCAGGCCGCCGCGTCGCCGAGCGCGCAGATCGTATGACCTTCGATTTGCTTCGACACGTCGAACAGCATGTCGATCTCGCGCTTATGCGCGCGCCCTTCCGCCATGCGGGTGACGACGCGCCACATCCAGCCCGTGCCTTCGCGGCAGGGCGTGCATTGGCCGCAGCTCTCATGCTTGTAGAAATAAGCGAGGCGGGCGATGGCGCGGATGATGTCGGTCGACTTGTCCATCACGATGACGGCGGCCGTGCCGAGGCCGGAGCCGAGCTTCACGAGGCTGTCGAAATCCATCGGACAGTCGATGATCTGATCGGCCGGAACGAGGCGCACCGAGGAGCCGCCGGGGATGACGGCGAGAAGATTGTCGGAGCCGCCGCGCACGCCGCCGCAATGGCGGTCGATCAGCTCGCGGAACGGGATCGACATCGCCTCTTCCACATTGCACGGCTTGTTCACATGGCCGGAGATGGAGAAGAGCTTGGTCCCCGTATTGTTGGGCTTGCCGATGCCGGCGAACCAGCTCGCGCCGCGACGTAGAATGGTCGGAACCACGGCGATCGATTCGACGTTATTGACCGTGGTGGGACAGCCGTAGAGGCCGACATTGGCCGGGAACGGGGGCTTGAGGCGCGGCATGCCCTTCTTGCCCTCGAGGCTCTCGATCAGCGCCGTCTCCTCGCCGCAGATATAGGCGCCGGCGCCGTGATGCACATAGAGATCGAAAGGATAGCCGTGGACATTGTCCTTGCCGATGAGCCGCGCCGCATAGGCTTCGTCGACCGCGCGCTGCAGCGCGACGCGCTCGGCGATGAACTCGCCGCGCACATAGATGTAGCAGGCGTGCGCGCCCATGGCGAAGGAGGCGACCATCGCGCCCTCGACCAGCGTATGCGGGTCGTTGCGCATGATCTCGCGATCCTTGCAGGTGCCGGGCTCCGATTCGTCGGCGTTGATGACGAGATAGGAGGGGCGCGCCGGATCGGGCGTCTTGGGCATGAAGGACCATTTGAGGCCGGTGGAGAAGCCGGCGCCGCCGCGTCCACGCAGCCCCGAATCCTTCACCTCCTGAATGATCTTATCGCGGCCGAGCGCGAGCAGCGCCTTGGTGTTGTCCCACTGGCCGCGCTTGCGCGCGCCGGCGAGGCCACGGTCGCCATAGCCGTAGAGATTTGTGAAGATGCGATCCTTATCGGCGAGCATGTGGGTCACTCCGCCTGCGCTTTGGCGCCGTCGCCGTAGAGAGAGGTGAGGCTCGTCAGTCCGCCCGCCGGCTCCGAGGAGATGCGGCCCGTCTGCGAGCCGGTCTTCACCGGCCGGCCAGCGGCGAGATCGTCGAGCAGCTTCTCGAAGCTCTCGGCCGTCAGATCCTCGTAATAATCATCGTTGATCTGCACCATCGGCGCGTTGCAGCAGGCGCCGAGGCATTCGACCTCGAGCCAGGAGAACAGGCCGTCCGCCGACACATGGCGTTGCGGGCCGACGCGGCGCTCCAGCACGGCGATGAGATCATCCGAGCCGCTCAGCATGCAGGGCGTGGTGCCGCAGAGCTGCACGTAGAACTTTCCCACCGGCTCGAGATTGAACATGGTGTAGAAGGTCGCGATCTCGAGCACGCGGATGTAGGGCATGCCGAGCGTCTGCGCGACCTTCTCGATCGCCTTTTGCGGCAGCCAATAATCATTCTGCTTCTGCGCCTGCCACAGGGCCGGCACGACGACAGACGCCTGACGTCCGTCCGGATATTTGGCGATCTGCGTCTCGAGCCACGCCAAATTCTCGGGCGTGAACTCGAAGCTCGAGGGCTGCTCCTCGGCGAGACGACGGGTAGACATCAGCGATCGACCTCCCCGAACACGATATCGAGCGAACCGAGAATCGCCGAGACGTCGGCGAGCAGATGGTTCTTGCAGAGAAAATCCATGGCCTGCAGATGCGCGAAGCCGGGCGCCCGGATCTTGCAGCGATAGGGCTTGTCGCCGCCGTCCGAGACCAGATAGACGCCGAACTCGCCTTTCGGCGCCTCGACCGCCGCATAGACCTCGCCGGCCGGCACCTTGAAGCCCTCCGTGTAGAGCTTGAAGTGATGGATGAGCGCCTCCATCGAGCGCTTCATCTCGGCGCGAGGCGGCGAGCAGATCTTGTTGTTCACCGCCGCCACTGGGCCGCGATTCTCGGGCTTCAGCAGCTTCTCGACGCATTGCTTCATGATGGAGGTCGATTGGCGCATCTCCTCCATGCGGATCACCGCGCGGTCGTAGCAGTCGCCATTCTTGCCGATGGGGATGTCGAACTCCATCTCCTCGTAGCAGTCATAGGGCTGCGACTTGCGCAGATCCCAGGGTGCGCCGGAGCCGCGCACCATCACGCCGGAGAAGCCGTATTTCCACGCGTCCTCGAGCGAGATGACGCCGATGTCGGCGTTGCGCTGCTTGAAGATGCGGTTGCCGATGAACAGCTCCTCGAGATCGTCGCAGACCTTCAGGAACGGATCGCAGAAAGCGCCGATGTCCTCGACGAGCTGGTCGGGCAGATCGCGGGCGACGCCGCCGGGACGGAAATAATTGGCGTGCATGCGCGCGCCGCTCGCCCGCTCATAGAACACCATGAGCTTCTCGCGCTCCTCATAGCCCCACAGCGGCGGGGTGAGCGCGCCGACGTCCATCGCCTGCGAGGTGACGTTGAGAAGATGCGAGAGCAGACGGCCGATCTCGGCGTAGAGCACGCGGATCAGTTGACCGCGACGCGGAACCTCGACGCCGAGCAGGCGCTCGATGCCGAGACAGAAGGCGTGCTCCTGATTCATCGGCGAGCAATAGTCGAGCCGATCGAAATAAGGCACGTTCTGCAGATAGGTGCGCGCCTCCATCAGCTTCTCGGTGCCGCGATGCAGGAAGCCGACATGCGGATCGCAGCGCTCGACCACCTCGCCGTCGAGCTCGAGGATCAGCCGCAGCACGCCGTGAGCGGCCGGATGCTGAGGTCCGAAGTTGAGGTTGAAGTTGCGGAGGCTCTGGTCGTTCATCGGGTGTGTCCCAGGCGGGGGAAGAGCGAATAGCGAGTGGCGAAGGACGAGTGGATATTCATCTCACCCCTTCACTTGCTCGCCTTCTCGTCGCCCGGAAGGTCGTATTGAACGCCCTCCCACGGGGACAGAAAGTCGAACTTCCGATATTCTTGGGTCAGGTTCACGGGCTCATAGACGACCCGCTTGCGCTCGTCGTCGTAGCGGACCTCGACATAGCCGGTCATCGGGAAATCCTTGCGCAGCGGATGTCCGTCGAAGCCATAATCGGTCATGATGCGGCGCAGGTCCGGATGGCCGTCGAAGATCACGCCGAAGAGGTCGTAGGTCTCGCGCTCGAACCAATCCGCGCCGGGATAGAGGCTCGTCAGCGAAGTCACCGGGGTCGCCTCGTCAGTCTGCGTCTTGATGCGGATGCGCTGATTGCGCCGCGGCGAGAGCAGATGCGTCACGACGTCGAATCGCTGCTCGCGCTCGGGGTAATCCGCCGCGGTGATGTCGATGAAGCTGACGAACAAAAGCTCCGGATCGTCGCGCAGCGCGCGCGCCGCGTCGAGCCAGCGCGACCGCTCCACCTCGATGGTGAGCTCGCCATAGGCGATTTTGAGACCGGTCACGATCCCGGGCAGGGCCGCCGCCACCTTCTCGCCGAGCAGTTCGAGTTCCGCGCTCATGAAAGGCTCACCTCGCTAGAAGAAACCGACGGCTCGTCGCGCCGTCGGTTCGCTTCGTCCTCGTTTCTCTGCGCCTCGGGCGAGGCGCGCAGCGTCAGCGTTCGATCGTGCCGCTGCGACGGATTTTCTTTTGCAGCAGCAGCACGCCATAGACGAGCGCTTCCGCCGAAGGCGGACATCCGGGGACATAGATGTCCACCGGAATGATGCGGTCGCAGCCGCGCACCACCGAATAGGAATAATGATAGTAGCCGCCGCCATTGGCGCAGGAGCCCATGGAGATGACGTAGCGCGGCTCGGGCATCTGGTCATAGACCTTGCGCAGAGCCGGGGCCATCTTGTTGGTGAGGGTGCCGGCGATGATGATGACATCCGACTGGCGCGGACTGGCGCGCGGCGCGAAGCCGAATCGCTCGAGGTCGTAGCGCGGCATGGCCGCCTGGATCATCTCCACCGCGCAGCAAGCGAGGCCGAAGGTCATCCACATCAGCGAGCCGGTGCGGGCCCAGTTGATGATGTCGTCGGTCGCGGTGACGACGAAGCCCTTGTCGGCCAGCTCGTCATTGAGGCCGAGATAGAAGGGGTCGTCGGCGCCGACCGGCTTGCCGGTGCGCGGATCGACGAGGCCCTTGGCCGATGGCGCGACGAGAGTCGGGCTCTGGCGCGTGATCAATCCCATTCGAGCGCTCCCTTGCGCCATTCGTAGACGAAACCGACGGTCAGCACGCCGAGGAAGAACATCATCGACCAGAAGCCGAAGGCTCCCGCCTCCTTGAAGGCGACCGCCCAGGGGAAGAGAAAGGCGACCTCGAGGTCGAAGACGATGAACAGCAGCGCCACCAAATAGAAGCGCACGTCGAATTTCATGCGGGCGTCGCCGAAGGGATTGAAGCCGCACTCATAGGCGGACAGCTTCTCCGGATCGGGGGCCTTGAAGGCGATGAGAAACGGAGCGACGAGCAGCGCGCCGGAAATAATCGCCGCGAGGGCGATGAAGATCACGAGCGGCAGATATTGATCGAGAAGGCCTGGCATGGCTGTGTCCGACGTTGGCGGCGGAGGGCGGCGCGCGTGTCGACGGGGGTCGGGACCCGGGGCGCCGTCCGGCCGCGCGTTCCGTAACAAAGCGTATAGATCAAAGCAAGAGAAGAAGCTCGTCCGCGCCAAAGGGTTTGCGCCCGCTTCGCGTGCGCCGGCCCGGACCTCGGCGAAATTTTACGCGGGGCGCCTGCAATTCAGGCGGACGGGCTCGCGGTGGCGATTCGGGCCGCCGCCCGCATTTCGTCGAAGCGCCGGGCGCGGCGGGCCAGCGCCTCTTCATCCGCGCCCCAGGCCCGCATCTGATGGTCCTCGTCGACATGGGCCGCCGCCCAGGCGGCGTCGAGCTCGAGCTCGCGCAGGGCGACCGCCAGCGCGATGATGCAGGAGCCGGTCAACGTGGTCATCGCATGCAGGGCCGCGAGGCGGAACGGCGCGCCGGCGTCCGCGCCCGCATAGTCTCGCACGGCTCTCGCCACGGCCTCCGTCACCTGCGGCGGCTGCGCGACGAAAACGATTCCTTCGGTCGAGGCCAGAGGCGCGCCGAGGCGGTCTCTGGCGAAGGCGAGCAGCGGGTCCCACGCCTCGGCCTGCGCCGCGGCGAGCCCTTCCGGCTCGCCGGCCCGATAGCTGACGAGATCGGAGCCGGCGTATTTGACGATGTCGGCCGCCACCTCGTCCATGCGCTCGGCAACCCCGTCGATGCAAGAATTCACGAGCCGCGTCAAAGGCATGGTGACCGGGTCGAGACGCTCGCCCTGCCCTGCCCATTCGGCTGCGAGCGCCGTGCTCAGCTCTCGCCAGGGCGTCGCCAGCGGCCGGCGCGCCGGCGTCTTCACACTTTTGCCGTCGAGCAGCACGGCGAAGCCGTGGCCGCTCTCGCCGACCTCCGCCGTCTCATAGAATCGCTTGGGCAGATCGGGACGCACGGCCTGGGCGGCGATGCGCAGCGGGTTGCGCTCCGCATCGGCGACGAACAGGCCATCGGTGAAATTGTCGTTGTCGGCGGCCATGCGGCGCTCCTTTCGCGGCGGGTCAGGCGTCCGGCGCCGACATTATGGGGTCTTGCCGCGAGGCGTCGAAGCCGAACACGTCCCAGCTCGTCTGCATATGCGCCGGCAGCGGCGCGGTCACGTCGAGCGTTCCGCCCTTGGGATTAGGCAGAATGAGGCGGCGCGCCAGAAGGTGCAGCTTGCGCTCCAACCCCTCGGGCATGGCGCGCATGGGATCGCGCCGGCGCACCTCGTCCTCGGGCCTGTGGCCATATTTGGGATCGCCGAAGATCGGGCAGGCGATCGCCTCGGCATGGGCGCGCAGCTGATGGGTGCGGCCGGTGAGCGGCTTCATCGACAGCCAGGCGCAGCGCGGCGCCGCCTTCTCGACGATCGCATAATAAGTGAGCGAGTGCTGTGCGCCCTCGTCGCCGTGCCGCGCCACCCGCATTTTTTCGCGCGCGTCGGCGGCTTCGCGGCGCTCGGAGCCGGGCCGCGGCGGACGGTCGTCGCCCATTGCGGCGCCCTTGGCGAGATAGAGCGAAACGCGGCCCTGCGCGGGCTTGGGCACGCCCTCGACCAGGGCCCAATAGATTTTCTTCGCCTGGCGTGAGCGAAAAATTTCACCGAGATCGGCCGCCGTCCGCCTGTTCTTCGCGATGAGCAGCACGCCGGAGGTGTCGCGGTCCAGCCGATGCACCAGCACCGGGCGCGTGTCGCCCTTCGCCAGCGATTCGAGCATTCCGTCGATATGGCGCGTCATGCCGGAGCCGCCCTGCACGGCGAGGCCATAGGGCTTGTTCAGGACCAGCAGGCTCGCATCCTCATAGAGGGTCATATCGGCGAGGGCGCGCGCATCCTCCGGCGAGGCGCGCAGAATTGTCGGCGCGGCGGCGGCCGCCTCGAGCTTCAGCGGCGGCACCCTGATCTTCTGATCCTGCTCCAGCCGAGTCGCGGTGTCGACGCGCTTGCCGTCGACGCGCACCTCGCCCTTGCGGCAGATTTTGGCGAGATGAGACAGAGCGAGCGCCGGGAAGCGCCGCTTGAACCAGCGGTCGAGCCGCAGGCCCGCCTCATCCTCGGTGACGGTGAGCGTCTGCACCGGCGAGGCGGACGGCGAGCCGGGGGAAGTCACGGTCACGACAGCGCCCTCATGATCGACAGGCCGAGAAACAGCGCCAAAATGGCGAGCCCGACTGAGCCGGTGACATAGAGCCAAGCCTGGATGATGTCGCCTCGCTCCACGAGATTGGCCGCGTCCAGCGAGAAGGCGGAGAAAGTGGTGTAGCCCCCGAGCAGGCCGGTGGTCAAAAACAGCCGCAGCGACTGCGACCAGCCATGACCCGCCTTGAAGGCGAGATAGCCCACCGCCAGCCCCATGGCGAAGCAGCCGGTGACATTGACGATAAATATTCCCCAGGGAAAATGATCGCCGAGCGCGCGCGTGCAGAACGAGTTGACCAAATGTCGCAGCAGACCGCCGAGGCCGGCGCCGACAAAGATGAGGAGAATGCGCATAGGGCTCTTTTAGCTCAGCCGCGTCGCTTCGTCACTGCCGAGACGGCCGACCGCCATGCGACACGTCGCTCTCGCGTCGATTGGCTTCAAATTGAGGCGAGCGGATTCAAGACCGGTTTACTCGCGTGCCGCCATGATAGAGTCCCGATCGTTCCCGGCGCGCGGCATGTGACGCTCGCGCCCGGAGCAGCAGGATCGGAATCGAGTGGAGATCGCGCCGACCGGCCCACTGGTCGGTGGGATCCATTTCGCGCTCCGGCCCATCTGCGGCCGGCGTGCGCCGCGCATGTGGAGCGACGGCCGTGCGAAAGTCGAGTTTGAGCCCTTGGCGGGAGCCCGGGAGCGTGGCGAAGGCGTCCGCCGAGCCGCGTTTTAAGGGCCGCTTCACCGCGCCCGACCGGCGCGATTATTTCTGCCGCGCGATCGACATGTCGGCGGAGGTCGTGGCTTTGCGCTGCGACTATGCGCCGGATGTCGGCGCGCGCATCGTTCTTCATCTCGAGCGCTGGGGCAAATTCGAGGGCGCGGTGATTCGGGTGTTCGCCGGCGGCTTCACCGTCGGCCTCGAGGTCGCCGACCGCGGCCGCGCCCATGTCGCGATGCAGCTCGCCTGGCTATCGCGCCATGCGGCGGGGGCGGCGTTCCGCTCGCATGAGCGGCTGACGCCGCGGCGACGCTTCATCACTTTCACGGTGCAAGGCGTCACTCTGCCCTGCGAGGTCCTCGACCTCTCCCGCAGCGGCGCCTTGTTGCGCACCGAGGTGAAGGTTCCCGACGGCGCCGCGGTGACGCTCGGGCGCAAGACGATCGCCGAGGTCGCCCGCCAGACTGACCAGGGCTTCGCGGTGCGCTTCCGCCGCCTGCTGCCGCTCGAGCGCTTCGACGAGGATATCGAGCTTTGAGTGATCGGAGGGCCTGCTACACGGTCCGGAGCTTGCTTGAGGTCTGCGTCATCGAATAAGGAGCGGGCCTCGAAGGCTCGTGGTCCAGAGGCCGAGCTTGGACCGCGAGCCCCAAGCTTGCTCTCGCACCACCGGGAAGATCTTGTCCATCTCCATCCGGCGGCTCGGCCGCGCCGACGCCGCCTCGTTCCACGCGCTGCGGCTCGAGGGCTTCCGCCTGCATGAGCGCGAGTTCCGCTTCGCGCCCGAGGACGAGGCCGGCCTCTCGCTCGAAGAGGTCGCTGCGCGGCTCGAGCACGACGCCGTTTTCGGCGCTTTCGACGGCGACGCTCTCGTCGGCGTCGCCGGTCTCGCCTTCTCCACCGGCGCGAAGACCCGGCACAAGGCGCTCGTCTGGGGCATGTATCTGCGCGAAGCCTATCGCGGCGCGGGCGTCGCCGATCGGCTGATGTCGGCGCTGATGGGCGAGGCGCGCGGGCGCGTCGAGATGGTGACTTTGACGGTCATCGCCGGCAATGCGCGCGCGCAGCGGGTTTATGAGCGATGGGGCTTTGCGACTTATGGCGCCGAGCCCCGAGCCGTGCGCACGGCGGCGGGCGAATATCTCGACGAGGCGCTGATGGCGCTGCGGCTCGACTGAGCGCCGCCTTCAGATCAGCTTCAGCCCCTTGAGGCTCGAGTGGCCGTTGCGGCCGACGATCAGATGATCATGCACGGCGATGCCGAAGGGCTGCGCGATGGCGATGATGTCGAGCGTCATGCGCACATCGGCGGTCGAGGGCGTCGGATCGCCGGAGGGGTGATTATGCGCGAGAATCAGCGCCGTGGAGCCGAGCTCCAGCGCCCGGCGCACCACCTCGCGCGGATAGACCGGCGTGTGGTCGACCGTGCCGACGCCCTGCACCTCGTCGGCGATCAGCGCATTGCGCTTGTCGAGGAAGAGGATGCGGAACTCCTCCCGCTCGGCATAGGCCATGGCGGTGCGGCAATAATCGAGGACGTCCATGAAGGAGGAGAGCGCCGGCCGCTTCTGCAGCGCGCCGCGCGCGAGGCGCCGCGCCGCCGCCTCGATGAGCTTGATCTCGCAGATCGCCGCTTCGCCGAGCCCCTCGATCTCGCGCAGCCGCTCCGGCCGCGCCGCCACTGCCTCGGAATAGGAGCCGAATCGCGCGATCAGCGCCTTGGCCAGCGGCTTGACGTCGCGCCGCGCGATGGCGCGGAACAGGACCAGCTCCAGGAGCTCATAATCGGCGAGCGCGGCGTCGCCCGCTTCCAGAAAGCGCTCGCGCAGCCGCTGCCGGTGCCCGTGAAAATGGGGAGCCTCCTCGCGCAGGCCGGCCCCCGCTTTGGCCTTGGGCGCAGCCGGGTCGGTCATGAGGCGCTGGCGGACCCTGTCGGATGGTCGAGCCCCGCGGGCGAAGCCGTGAAGATCTCGACGCCCGTCTCGGTGACGCCGAGCGAATGCTCGAACTGCGCCGAGAGCGAGCGGTCGCGGGTGACGGCGGTCCAGCCGTCCGAGAGAATCTTCACCTGCGGACGGCCGAGATTGATCATCGGCTCGATGGTGAAGAACATGCCGGGACGCAGCTCCACGCCCTGGCCGGCGACGCCGTAATGCAGAATATTGGGCTCGTCGTGGAACAGCCGGCCGAGCCCATGGCCGCAGAAGTCGCGCACGACCGAGCAGCGCTCCGCCTCGGCGAAGCGCTGGATGGCGGCGCCGATGTCGCCGGTGGTGGCGCCGGGCTTGACCGCGGCGATGCCGAGCATCAGCGCCTCATAGGTGACGTCGATGAGGCGCTGAGCGCGGCGTGGAATCTCGCCGACCGCGAACATGCGGCTCGAATCGCCGTGCCACCCATCGACGATCAGCGTCACGTCGAGATTGACGATATCGCCCTCGCGCAGCGGCTTGTCGTCCGGAATGCCGTGACAGACGACGTGATTGATCGAGGTGCAGATCGACTTGCGATAGCCGCGATAGTCGAGCGGCGCCGGATAGGCCCCGTGCGAGATGGCGAAGTCGAAGACGAGATCGTCGAGCGCCTTGGTGGTGACGCCGGGACGCACATGCGGCACGAGCATGTCCAGCGCCTCGGCGTTCAGCCGGCCGGCGCGGCGCATGCCCTCGAAATCCTCGGGTCCATGGAGCTTGATCTGGCCGCTCCGCCGTCCGGAGCCCGCGAGGCGGGACTCGACGAAGGTCATGAATGTCTCTCTCATCGGGTTTCAGGGTCGACGCTGCTTATAAGTTAAGCTGCTGACCACGCAAAGCAAGAAGCTTTCGCGGCGCCTCCCCCTCCCCGAGCGCGCCCGGCGCCGACATCCCTCTGTCACGAGCGTGACTTAGAGGCCCGACCGGCTGGGCCTTCGCCGCTACCGCGGACGAATGCGCCGGCGCTCACGAAACCGAGCGCCGGATCGCCGCTGTGCGGCTTCCGGCGCGCGATGGGGGGAAATATTCGATGCACGCGAAACGCTTTTCGATCACGCTCGCGGCGGCTCTGCTCGCCGCCGGCGTCTCGGCGACGGCGGCCGAGAAGGTCATCACGCCGCAAATCGTCAATTCGAGCAAGACCACGATCGCCGTGTTCGGCGATTGGCCCTACAACACCAATCTGCTGAACAACGCCAATCTGCTGCTCGATTCGATCAATTCGGATCCCGACGTGAAACTCGTGATGCATGTCGGCGACATTCACTCGGGCAGCGCGCCCTGCACCAGCGCCGACATCCTGCCGCCGATCCAGACGTCTGTTCCCGGCTGGAACCAGCAGATCTACGCCATTTTCCAGAAGTTCCACGCGCCGGTCGTCTATACGCCAGGCGACAATGAGTGGACCGATTGTCACAAGACCAAGGCCGGCGCCGCCGGCGATCCGCTCAAGGAGCTCGACAGCATCCGCTCCCTGTTCTTTGCTCGTCCGGGCCATACTCTCGGCCTCGCCGACCGGGAAGTGTTCAGCCAAGCCGATTATGCGTCCGTTCCGGCCGACGCCGCCTATGTCGAGAACCTGATCTGGATGGACGCCAAGACGGTGTTCGTTACGCTCAACCTGCCCGGCTCGAACAATGACGGCTTGAAGTGGGGCACGTTCGAGAATCTCGAGGCGCGCAAGGCCGAGGTTAAGGCTCGCACCGCCGCCGACACGCGCTGGCTGCAGGCCGCCTTCCGTCTCGCCAACAAGGAGAAGGCGACCGGCGTGGTGATCGGCGTCCAGGCCGACATGTGGGATCTCTCAGCTGTCGCGGCCGGCGGAGACGGGCTCAATCATTATACGACTCTGGTCAAGGAGCTCGCCCGGTTGACGCTGGCCTTCAACAAGCCCGTGCTGCTCATCAACGGCGATTCCCACGTCTATGGGACCGATCATCCGCTCGCCAATCCGACCAGCCTGCACGGCAAAATCCACAACGCGGCGCCGACGCCCAATCTGACCCGCGTCACGGTTCAGGGCTCGACCACCAAGCCGGCCGAGTGGCTGAAGCTGACGATCGATCCGAGCAAGTCCATGCCGTTCAGCTGGGTGAACGTGCCCTTTTGCATCGACCCGCTCGGGGCCTGCCAGTAACCGCCGGGCCTAAATGACGGGCGCGCCCGTCTCAGCCGTTCGGCGTCGGCCGAAACGAATCAGGGCGGGCCCGCCGCCAGTCGCCGGCGAGACGCGGATCGATCTCGCCGGCGAGAAACGCTCCCGGCGCCGGCGTCGGATAGAGATCCGCGAAGCTCGCGATTTCGCGCATCGACAACCGCCGGCAGAAATGCTCCGGGCCGAACTCGCTCGGATGATCGAGCCCCGCCGCGGCGGCGAGCTCCCCGAGCGCGACCAGCGTCGCCCGATGAAAATTGCGCACGCGCTCGGCCTTGTCGGAGACGACCAGCGCGCGGCCGCGGCTCGCATCCTGCGTCGCGACGCCGGTCGGACAATGGCCCGTATGGCAGGACTGCGATTGAATGCAGCCGAGCGCGAACATGAAGCCGCGCGCGCTATTGCACCAATCGGCGCCGAGCGCCAGCGCCCGCGCCATGTCGAAAGCGGTGACGATCTGACCGGCGACGCCGATGCGGACGGAATCGCGCGCGCCGATCCCGATCAGCGCGTGATGCAGGAGGGCGAGGCCCTCGCGCATCGGCATGCCGATATGATCCATGAACTCCATCGGCGCCGAGCCGGTGCCGCCCTCCTTGCCGTCGACGACGATGAAATCGGGCGCGAGCTTCGTCTCCACCATCGCCTTGCAGATGGCGAAGAGCTCGGAAGGCTGGCCGACGCAGAGCTTGAAGCCGACGGGCTTGCCGCCCGAGAGCGCGCGCAGCCGCGCGAGAAACTGCAGCAATTCGATCGGCGTCGAAAAGGCCGAATGCGTCGCCGGCGACACGCAATCCTCGCCCTGCGGAACGCCGCGGATGCGCGCGATCTCCTCCGTGACCTTCGCGCCCGGCAGCACCCCGCCATGGCCGGGCTTGGCGCCCTGGCTCAATTTCACCTCGATCATCTTGATCTGCTCGCTCGACGCTACGGCGGCGAATTTATCCGGATCGAAAAGTCCCTCGCGCGTGCGGCAGCCGAAATAGCCCGAGGCGATCTGCCAGACGATGTCGCCGCCGGCCTCCTGGTGATAGGGGCTGAAGCCCCCTTCGCCCGTGTCCAGCGCGAAGCCGCCCTTGCGCGCGCCGAGAGCGAGCGCGCGAATGGCGTTGGCGCCGAGCGCGCCGAAGCTCATCGCGGAGATGTTCAGAAACGACATGTCATAAGGCTGCGCGCAAGCCGCGCCGACGCGCGTGCGGAAAGGCTCATGCGACACGGGCCGCGCCGCGATGGAGTGGCGCAGCCATTCATAGCCTTCCGCATAGACGTCGACCTCGGTCCCGAAAGGCCGCTTATCGACATTCATCTTGGCGCGCTGATAGACGATGGCGCGTCGATCGCGGCTGAAGGGACGGCCGTCCTTATTGTCCTCGAAGAAATATTGCCGCAGCTCCGGCCGAATGGTCTCGAGCAGAAAGCGCAGATGCCCGCTGATCGGATAGCCGCGCAGAATGGCGTGCTCCGTCTGCAGGAGATCGCGCAGACCGAGCGCGCACGAGCCGCCGAAAGCCAGCATCGGCGCGAACCAGGGGCTCCCCCATTCGCCGCGCGCCGCGACCGCGCAGCCGAAGAAGCCGATGACGCAGAGGGTGAGGACGACGAGGCGCGGCGTGAAGGGCAGAAGCAGCAGGCGTGTCAGTCGCATCGAGTCACCGGGAACGAGGTCTCGCGGCTCGATAGATAAGCGTCGCGCCCGGAGCGAGGCAAGAGCGCGGCGATTCGACGACTGTCGTCGCGCCCGCCGGCGCCGCAAAAGCGTTCAATGCACAGCTTAAATAGCGCTTGATCCACAGCTATGGCTTATGCATTATCATTACGAGACGCGTGCGTGTAAAGACTATCAGGAGCTGCGTAGCGTGGAACTGAAAAGAATCGTTGCGTCTGTCGCTGCGTATTCGCTTTTTTGCCCGCTCGGCGCCGGCTCGGCGATCGCCGCCGAGCCCTCGGCGGCAAAATCGGCGGGCGCCGCGTCGCCGCCGATGTGGACGGGCTTTCACGCCGGGCTCAACGGCGGCTATGGCTGGTCGAGCGACACCAAGGCGCAATTAACGGTGACGCCGCTGGAGCCGCCCCTCCTCTATGTTCCGCCCGACCGCGTGCCGCCGTCCGACAACTTCGCGCGCGACGCCACGCGCAGCATCGCGCGCAGCGCCTCCGGCGCCTTCATCGGCGGCTTGCAGCTCGGCTATGATTGGGCCTTCGGCGAAAGATATGTCGTCGGCGTGGAAGCGGATTTTCAGGGAAGCGTCGGCGGACACGGCGAAGCGACCACCTATTCGCCGTCGACGGTGTTCGTCACCGCCAACCAGCTCGATTATCTCGGCACATTGCGCGGCAGGCTGGGCGTTCTGGCGACGCCCTCTCTGCTCGTCTATGGAACGGCGGGCGCCGCTTATGGCGGCCCGGCGACGCGGACGCAGATCACGCAGCCGGGCGCCGGCGTCTTCGGAGGATATGGCGAGAGCCAGACCGACCGCACGCGGCTCGGCTGGGCGGCGGGCGCCGGCGTCGAATGGATGTTCGATCCGAAATGGTCGCTGAAGGCCGAATATCTCCATTACGACCTCGGCTCCATCGGCGGCCACACGCTCTATGGCATGGCGGGCGGAATGGCGCTTTCCGTCGGCGATCCGCTCGCCGACCCGGTCATTCCTTACGCCTATCTCGCCGGCCGGCCGCGAACCCCGATAAACGGACATATTCTTCGCGCCGGCGTCAATTATCATTTCGACGGCGACCCCTCGTCGCTGCTGCGCCCGATCGAGCAGCTCGACACGCTGGCGCAGCGCTTTCTGAAGCCCGACGAGGCGCGCCCCTTCGCCGCGCCCATGCGCGGCGCGAAGACGTCGGCCGATGCGCCGACCAATGCGAAGTCAAGCTATTATGTGGCGACGCGGGCCTATCGGCTCGAGCCGGCGCCGGATATTCCATCCTATGTCCGCAATCTCTCGAAGATTTACGAGGAATTCGAGGGCCTGGACTGGCTCGACATCGGTTTCGACAATCGCGTGCGCTTCGAAAGTCGCAAGAATGATTATCGTCCCTGGACCGATCTATGGGCGGCGGCCACCCCGACACAGAAGCGCCGCTATCTGCCCAACTCGCCCTGGCTCTCGCGCACGCGCCTCTATTTGGGCGTGCATGACATTCTCGACCCGTTCCGCTTCGCCTTCGAGGTCCAGGATTCGCGCGTCTTGAACAATCTGTATCAGCTGCAAGGCAACGACATCGACACGGCCGATCTGATCACCGGCTATGGCGAGCTGCATTTCAAGGACATGTTCGGCGCGGACGATCGCGGCAATGCGCGTCCGTTGTTCGTGCGCGCCGGACGTTTTCATTTCGAGCTGCTCGACAAGCGCCTCATCGCCGAGAACGAATTTCGCAACACGACGAACTCCTTCGACGGCTTCCGCCTCAAGATCGGCAAGCAGGAGAATGACTGGGACGTCGACAGCTTCCTGATGCGGCCCGTCAATCGCGATCCTTATAATTTCGACCGTCCCGACTGGCAGAACTGGATCTATGGCACGGTCGTCAGCATTCGCCGCTGGTCGGAATATGCGATTTTGCAGCCCTATTTTCTCGGCCGCAAGCAATATGCCGATCCGTCGAGCACGACGGCGTCCCTCCGCGTGCATCGCGAGACGCTCGCGCCCGGCCTTCGCGTCTATGGCGTGCTCGGCGATTTCGACTATGACATGGATGTGAACAAGCAGTTCGGCGAGGTCGGCGAGTTCCATACCCCGGGCGTCGAGACGACGGTGCAGCAGGACGCGCTCGCCTATGCGTTCGAGGTCGGCTACACATTTCCCGATCACCCGTGGAAGCCGCGCGTCAGCGCCAATTACGCCTATGGAACCGGCAATAAGAATCTCTACGACAACGCCAATCAGACCTTCGACATTTTCTACGGCTTCAATCAGCCGTTCTCGCGCAATGACTATTTCGCCTGGAACAACATACGCGCGCCGAAGGTGCGCCTCGAATTCTCGCCGGCCAAGGATCTGCAGATCGATTCCGCTTTCGGCGCCTTCTGGCTCGCCAGCGCCGTCTCGCCATGGGATCGCGCCAATCTCTCCGCATCCCTCGGCGATCGCGGCACATTCGTCGGCACGGAGGTCGATGTGCGGCTGCGCTACAAGCTGTCGCGCTTCGTCAATCTCTCGGCGAGCTATTCGCGCTTCTGGCCCGGCAGCTTCACGACCAGCTTCGCGCCGCCCTTCGAGCAGCAGCCCTTCTATCCTCTGACCATCTCGGGAGAGACCAGCACCACCAACGGCCTGACCGCGCGGCCGACCGACTTCTTCTATCTAGAGATGAGCACCAACGCCTTCGGCGATGGAACGCCGATCACCGGCAATCCCGCGCTGGAGCTGATGGGTCTCGCGCGAGAGCCGGACAAGCAGCCGAAGGCGCCGCCGCCGAGCTGGCAGGACATCTATGTCGGCGTCAATCTCGGCGGCGCCTTTGCGAATGCGCGCACATCGGTCGCAACGGCGCCGACCTCCTCCGCTGCGCCGAGCGCGCCGGTGGCGGCCGCCTCGGCGATTCCGTCCGGCGATGTGGGTCTCGCCGGCTTCGTCGGCGGCTTTCAGATCGGCGGAAACCAGAAGCTGAACGCTCGTTTCGTCGCCGGCCTCGAGGCCGATCTTCGCGGCTCCTTCGGCAATTCCGGCTCGCGCTCGCAATTTGGGACCAGCACGTCGATCGGCAACACGTTTCTGAGCTTCGGGCAGACCACGGTGCGGCTCAATTATCTCGGCACGATAAGGCCGCGGCTCGGCTATCTCGTGACGCCGGATGTGCAGCTCTACGCCACCGGCGGACTGGCCTTCGCCGGCCTCACCTCCAGCGCCGAGATGGTGACCGATCGCGTCGGCGGCATCACGACGACGGTCGGCGATCCGCTCTACCAGGACACGCGCCTCGGCTGGACCGCGGGAGGCGGCGTCGAATGGGCGCTCGCCCCGAACTGGACCGCCAAGGCCGAATATCTCCATTATGACCTCGGCCAGATTCGCGTGCGAACCGACGTCGCCCACCCCGCCGGCTTCTACAGTTTCGCCGCGCTCGGCGAGACACAGCTCGACGGACATCTGCTTCAGTTCGGCGTCAATCGCCACTTCGATTGGCCGGTCAAAAACTAGACGTTCGAAAACAGGGGTCATTGCGAGCGCAGCGAAGCAATCTAGAGCCATATGGGGCGGCCCCTGGATTTGCTTCGGCGCTTCGCTCCTCGCAGATGACGGTGCCCCGAACGTTGCGGCTTCTCGTGGATGCAAGTCGAAACTAGGAGCGATCCTTCAGGCTCGCTTCACGGCGCCGCGCGCTTGCGCGCATAGGTGACCGCCATCGTCACCGAGATTTCCTTGGGCGGAGGCGCGAAAGGCGAGCACAGCTGCACGGTTTTCAGCGCGCTCGCATCGAGCTCCGCCTTGCCGCTGCTCTCGACGATCTTCAGCGTTTGCGCCTGCATGGCTCCATCGGCCATGATCCTGAAGGAGACGGTCGCGACCCCCTGCATTCCAGCGCGCCGCCCTTCCTTCGGATAGACCAGCTTCGACTGAATCTTCTTGGAGAGCCCGCGCACATAGCTGCGCAGCTCGTCCATCTGCCGCTCGGCGCTGCGCTCGATCGTCTGCGCGCTCTGCTGCTGCTCGCCGCCCTGGATTCGAGCCGATCCGGGCGCTCCCGCCGGCGCGCTCGAGCTCGCGCCGCCCGCCTCCTTCTGCTTGCTCGGCGCGGGCAGCGCGTCGGCGGTCTCGTGCTGCGGCTCAGCGGTCTCCTGCTCCTCGACAGCCTCGGCGCGACGGCGATTCTGGTCTTCATCGGCGCCGTCGCCGCCATTGTTCTGCTGCTGGTTCTGCTCTTCCGCCTGCACATCGGAGTCGGCGCCCTGAAATTCGACCACGAGCGTCTCGTCGATGGGAGGCCCGGCGCCTTCGAGCGCCAGGAGGAGGAGCAGCGCCGCGCCCGCGTGCAGGGCGCAGGAAACGAGCAGCCCGTGAACGAGCGTGAAATTCGACTTTCGCATCATGAGCCCGCGCGGACGCCTATTTCCGCGCGCTTTCGGTCTGCACGGCGACCTTGGTGATCTTCAATCGCTTGAGAACATCGGCCACATCGACGAAGCTCTGAAAGCGGATGGAGCGATCGGCGCGGATCAGGACGCCATTCTGCGCCGTCGTGGCCGAGAGCTGCTGCTCGAGCGCGTCCTTCGACACGGCCTTGCCCTCGAGAAAGATTTGCCCTTCGCCCGAAATCTCGATGATCGTGTCCTTGCGCTTCTCGATATCGGCCTTGGTCACCTGCGGCAGCGACACGGGAATGCGCCCGGAGGAGATGAAGCTCGCCGTTGTCAGCACGATCGTCAGCAGCACCAGCATGATGTCGACGAGCGGGACGACGTTGATCGACTCGAAGGATTTGTCATCCATTATCGATCTCCCAGCGCAGGGTCAGCACCTTGATGTGACGCTGAAGCGTGTTGTAGGCGGTCACCGAGACAAGCGCGACGACGAGGCCGGCGGCGGTCGCCTTCAAGGCGAGTCCGAGGCTGCTCATGATCCGGCTCGCATCCGCCGTTCCGTCGACTCCCATCGTGTAGAAGGTCAGCATGATGCCGAGGACGGTGCCGAGCAGTCCGATATAGGGAGCATTGGCGGCCACCAGCGCGACAATGAAAATCCGCTTCGTCAACGCCAGCTCCAGCATTTTTGCATTTTCGAAGCCGTCGAGACGAATGGATCGAAAGAAGAAGAGTCGCTCTAGCACAATGGCGACAACGACGACGCTGAGTGCGAGAAGTAGTCCGAGAATGCCGAAATCGATCAGGCCGGACGCCCATTCCATATTCATCGACGTGATTCCTTTCTGTTTCGAATTCAATAAGTGACGCCGAGCTGCACCAGCCCCTTCGTATATTGGTCGTAGCTCGGCGCGACCGTGCGCCAGCCCAGCGAATGCGCGACCTGGGCCTTGAAGAACAGGCTGCGCGCCGGCGAAGATTCGACACCGGTCAAATCATAGGTCGCGTAATATCCGGCGCCGATGTCGCTCAATGGCGAGAAGGCGCGCTGCGTGAATGTGTAGCCGGGATGCTCGAGCCATATGGCGCCGAAATCGGAAAAGACGCCGAAGGAGTGGCGATAATTGTCGACGGTGGGCAAGGCGTAGCGCAGCTCCGGCGTGGTGACGACGCCGCTGTCGCCCGCGAGACCTTCGTTGAAAGAGCGCACGCCGAACACGCCGGTCAACCCCAGCTTCTCGCTCGAATCGAGGTTGCGTCCGATGGCCTTTTGCGCACGCAGAAGAAAGGACAGCGACAGATCCGAGGTCAGCGCCAGCGTCGAATTGAAGCTCAAATTGATCCTGCCATAGGCGCCGGCGGTGTCGATCCCGGCCTTGTTGGCTATGCGCTCGGCGGAATCGGGAAAGCGCAGCACGCCGCCCGAAGCCGAGAGGCTCGTGTCGGCGACGAAGGGCAGGTCGAACACCGAACCGAGCATGTCATGGGTCACGCCGATGGTTCCGACCTCGATGTAGCGGCGCGCCAGCGAGATGTCGAACACTCTGTCGTCGAGATATTTGTGCGTGAAGTTCGAGAACAGATAGATGCTCTCCTCGCGCATCCGTTTCCACGGATAGACGATGTTGATCGAAAATCCGTTGGCCTCGCCGGTCGCGCGCGAATCGCGATAAACGCCGCCGAGCTTGTAAGTCGTCTCGAAGAAGCTCACCTCGCCGCGCAATCCGCCATAGGTCGGAGGCGGCGCATAAGCGAGGCGGCCATTCACCAGGCCGCCGGTCTCCGAGACGATTCCGAAAGCGGTCAGGCGGTCGCCATATCCTGTTGGAGAATTCAGCGTGAAGGAGCCGCTGGTGCGAATGCGGCCCGTATAGGGCGAGCCGAAATTATCGCCGAGCACATAGCCCTCGATCCGCCGCGCCTCGGGCGGGCTGAAGATGAGATCGGACGTTTCCGGCCGCTGCCCCGGCGCGATCGCGATGCGCGGGGCGCCGGCGCCGGCGAGATCGGCGTCGAGCAGCATGGCGCGCTCGAGCTCTTCCCTGCGGATATAGGGCGAGCCCGCCAGCGCGCGATCGATGACATTCTGCTGATAATCGCTGCGCACGAGCGATTTATTGTCGATCGTGACCTCGCCGTAGCTCCCCGCGATCACTTTCAGAGTGAGCTCGCCCTTGCGCGCGTCCTGCTCGGGCACATAGGTCTTTGCGACCACATAGCCCTTTGTTCGGTAGAGATGGGTGATCTTGTCGGCGGCGTCATAAATCTCGCCGAGCGTCAGCTCGCGATTCTCATAAGACGACAGCGCCGTGCGAATCTCGTCGGCGCCGACGAGATCGGGGCCGTCGATCTTGATATGGCGCACGAGCAGCTTCTGATCCTCGGGCATTGTGAAGCGCGGCTCGGAGCTCTGCGGAACGGCGACATTGGGCTGCTCGGGGGGCGGCGCCTCGCGCCGCGCCTGCTCGGCGGAGCGAACCGCGTCGCCGAGACTATAAGGTGGGGGCGTCGGCGTCTGCGCCTGCGCGAAACTCAGCGGGACGAGGACGGTCGGACCGAAAACGCATGCGCGCACATAACGAGACATCATGACAGATCGCCTATGCTCCTTGGCGAATGTTCAGGGCTTCGGCTTGCCTGGGCCGCCGGGCTTCTCTTGCAGATCGAAGCGCTGGCCGTCGATCTCGATGCTGCGGATCGCCGCGCCATAGCCCGGGTCCTTCGGCTTGTGAGCCGTCGCCTTCGCCGCCGGTCGCGCGGCGCGATGCGACGTTTCGGACTGCGCTCCCGCTCGTCCCGCGGCGCCGAGCGACGCGCTCCGCGACGGCTTCGGGGTCTGCGCCCCCGGGGGCGGCTCGACTATGGTCATCTGATCGGCGAAGGACGCGTCGGAGAGCGCGGCGGTCGCAGCGGCGCCCGCAGCGGCGAGTCCCGCGCTCGGCGGCGCCGAGGCGGCGTTCTGCGTGTTGGTCGTTCCAATCGATGTGCCGATCTGCGCCACGGCGAGCCGCGTCTCGCCCGAGACGCCCGCGGCCACGTCGATCGACGCGCCCTTCGAGCCGACGCCGGTGACGCCGCTCAATCCGCTTCCGCCGAAGCCAGCGCCGGCGCTTTGTCCTGTTCCGCCGATGTCCCAGCTGTTGCCGCTGACCGAGATGATGTCCGTATTGAAGACATTGCCGATCAACCCGCCCGCGCCGCCGGGGAAGACGAACATGCCGGCGGTGACCGTTCCAGCCGCGAAGGAATCGGTGATCACGCCGCCATAGGCGTTGCCGACGAGGCCGCCGACGGCGTCGACCCAGCCGTCGTTGTAGATATTGGTGAAGGATTGCGCGCGCTGGATCACGCCGCCGGTTCCGTCGCTGGCGGTGTTGTTGACGCCGACGAGACCGCCTATGCCGGTCAGCGGCACGAAGAAGCCGCCGGAGCCGGCCGAGGGCGTGAACAGGCCGGCCTGATTGGTGAGGCTGATGTCGAGGCGCGAATAGGAATCGCTGATCGTCCCGCCGTCATTGACGCCGACGAGGCCGCCGATCCCCGTGTCGCCCAATGTCAGCCGGCTGTTCCAGGTCGCATTGATCCATCCAGTCGCATAGGAATTGCTGATCTCGCCGCCCGGCAGGCCGAAGCCGATATTCGTGTTGTTGCCGACCAATCCGCCGACATTGGCGCTATTGACCGTCGTGATCGATGCGTCGGCGTAAGAGTCGGAGATCGTCCCGCCATTGAGGCCGACCAAGCCGCCGATATAGAGGCTCTCGTCGAGCGACACCGTGAGGTCGTCATTCACGATCATCGGCGCGCCGGCGAAGATCGGACCCTTCGCATAGGATCGGGAGATGGAGCCGAAGAGTCCGTTCACGCCGACGAGCCCGCCGACGGCGCTGCGTCCATGCACTTCGATATTGCTGAACGAATCGACGATGGCTCCATTGTTGGTGACGACGAGGCCGCCGACATTGGCGACGCCATAGATGGCGCCGCCGTCGACATAAGCGTTTCTGATCACGCCGGAATTGTCGTAGACGAGCGCTGCGGCCGAGCCCTGCTGGGCGCCTGCGAGATAATCGCCCGCGAAAATGGAGGCGTTCACGACTCCGATATCGCGAATCGTCGCCGACGCGCCCGCAGTCCCGATCAGCGCATCCGACTGAAAGCCGTCGGGGTCCGATATGGTGAGATGGTCGATCTTGTGGCCGAGGCCGTCCAGCGCACCGTCCAGCGCAGCGATGACCGGGCCATGGAATACGACGCCGGAGGCGTCGATATCGCGTCCGAGCGCATAGAACCCTGCAGCGTCAGAATCGGGATCGGCCGAGAGGGCCGCGAGCTCGGCGAGCGTGTCGATGATCGCATAGCTCTGACCATTGATGGCGAGGCTCGCCTGCGCCCCGGTGAGCGAGATGGAACGGCCGGCGCCCAAGATGTAATCGCCAGCGAAATTCATCGCGAGACCGCCGCCGGCTCCGCTCGCAGCGACATCGGCGTCGATATTGATGTTGCGTCCGGCGTCGAGCGTGAGGCGCGTGTCCGCCGACCAGCTCACCGCGCTCTCGATGTCGATATCGCCCTCGCGGCCCGCGCCTGTGGAGCTGATGGAAATATTGCTCGACTGCAGCAGACGGCCGAGCTGCGCCCCGCCGACGACGCCGCCTTCGCCGATGACGACGCTCTGCGAGGCGATGGTCCAATCGCCATGCGCGCCGGAAGCGGCTTTCGTCGTCACGACAGCGTCCTTGGCGATCGTCACCTTGTCGCCGCGGGTCGCGATGGTCCCGCCGCGGCCGCCGCGCGGAGCCGATGCGTCGATGCGGCCGGCGACGCGCACGGAGCCGCCGACGGCGGTGAGCTTCACCGCGCCGGCCTTGGTCGCGCCGCCCGTCAGCCCGGCCATGGTGCGCGCCTGAATGACGCCGGTGTTGTTCACTTGCGCGGAGAGCAGCGCGTCGGCGGCGCGCGCCGTCATCACCACACGGCCGCCATCGGCCTTGATGGCGCCCTTGTTCTGCACGAGCGCATTGAGCGCGCCCTTGTCGACCGTCACGTCGAGCAGCGCGTCGCCGTCGAAATTGAGCGTGATCTTCTCCCCCGAGGCGAGCGCGACGGAACCGAGCGTCGCGGTGATGACGCCCTCGTTGGAGACGGTCTTGCCGAGCAGAGCGACAACGCCGCCCGAGCTCGCGCGAATGTTTCCGCGATTGATGACGGACGCCGTCGAAGCGCCCGAGAAGGCGTATTTCCCCGTGCTGAAATCGCGATTGGAAATGTCAAGCGTCGACGCGACCAGCCCCCCGACATCGACCTGCGCGCTCTTGGTGAAGAGCACTCCGGCCGAATTGACGATGAAGACTCTGCCATTGGCGTTCAAGGCGCCGGCGATGACGCTGCGCTCATTTCCGATGACCCGGTTGAGCGTCGCCGACAACGACGTCGGCTGATGGAAGTTCACCGTCTCGCCAACTGCGATCGAAAATCTCTGCCAGTCGATGATCGCCGTCGTCGTGCGCTGGTCGATGGTCGTCGTCTTCCCCGCCGAGACGATGTCGGCGTCGCCGGCGACGACATGCCCGCCGGTGGGATCGGCGAACGCGATCGAAGGAGCGGCGAGGAGACAGCCGAGAGCCGCGCCAATGGCGAGCCGACCTTCGAGGCGAGCGGCGCATGCATTCGACGTCGAGACGAGGCGCCGACCTTTCAGGCGAAAGACGAGAATATATCGCTTCACACCCCGAACTCCGCCACCACTCGAGCGCCTGCGACGATCGCTATATAAGCCCGCTCTGAATTGATATAACAGAGCTCTCATTCGGCGGAAAGATACGCCATCGCCCGGAATAGCGGCGACGCCTGCCGGAATCGCGTGCAGTAACCGCACGAAATTGCCACTTGACCACATCTATATCGCTATATAGCGTGACTGTACAGCGATCCGCGGCTTCAGTCGGGAAGCCGCGCCGCGGTTCGTTGGCGCGTGTCACGTCGCAGCAAATGAGTCGTTCCGAGCGCAGTCTTCGGATCTGCTTCACATCTGCGGCCGCGCTCGACGCGCGACAGGGGGGCTCATCCGAGAGATTCGCACCGTCGACGACGACAGTCGTCGACTACGACGAGTCTCGGGCATTCCTCCCCCACACGAGGCGCCGCCACTGCAGCGGCAATTCGCAATCCGGCGCGCGAACGCCTCGAAGAGGCTTCGTCGCATTTTTAGATTTGCCCCGCGCGTGCCGGGGCGGGAATCGAGCGTAATTGAAGGGGAGATGAATGCGAGTGTCCAAGCTCAAACCTTTGGCGGCGGCGGCGGCGATCTTCGCGCTGTGCGGCGCGCCCGCCCATGCGGCGTCGATCACTGTCGCGGTCGCGCCGACGGCGGCGGGAGCGGTGACGGATATCGTCTCCGATTTTCTCGCAGCGTTTTCGACCGCCGGATATTCGGTGTCCGTCAATGTCGTTCCCGACGATGAGACGAAAACTGCGATCATCGCAGGCGCGGCGCCCGTGCCGGATCTCTTCCTGGCGCAGTCCTATGTCGCGCCTCTCGAGCTCGCCGGCAAATATCCGAACCTCGTCTCGGGCAATGTGTTTCCTTATGCGAAGGACACTCTGGTGCTCTATTCGAGCGCCGGCAAGAATGTCGACATCAGCGCTGGCCTTCCCGCACGCGGCCTGCAGCGTTTCGCGATGCCCGATCCCGCGAACGGCGATCCCTATGGCGTCGCCGCGGTGCAGGTCCTCAAGGACACCTATCGCTACGCCGAAGCGCGTGGACTGGTGCTCAAGGTCGACGACGTGGCCTCCTCCTACGCCGCGGTCGAATTCGTCGATTCGCCCTACGGCTTCACCGGCAAGTCGCAGATCTGCACCGCCGTCACCGGGACCGAGGAGTTCGAGCCCGGCAGCTTCTTTCATGCATATGATCTCAAAGACAGCGCGACGCCGATCGACATCGTTCTGGCCGGCGTGAAGATCAAGAATGATCGCGCGGCGGAGGACGAGGCCGAGCTGACGGCGTTCGTCAAATACCTGACCGGCGACGGCGCGATCAATTTCACCCAGCACTGCTTCAAGCTTCCGAGCGCTCCGTGAGCGGCGCGACGCGCACCCGCGCTCTTCGCCACCTATCAGTTCAAGGGAACGTCAATATGTCCTCTGTCAAGCTCAAAGGCCTGGCGCTGTCCGCCCTCGCCGTTGCGTCGCTGGCGGCCTCGCGAGCGGACGCCGCCACGACGACCATCAATGTCGCGGTCGCGGCCAATTTCACCGCGACGATGAATGCGCTGATCGCCGCCTACAAAGTGCTCAATCCCGGAACCAACATCACCTTCACGTCGGACTCGTCCAGCGTGCTGCAGACCCAGATCATCAATGGCACGCGCAAATATGATCTGTTCCTGTCGGCGGACAAGACCCGGCCGCAGCAGCTCTACACCACCTATCCCACGCTGATCACCGGCCTGCCGTTCAAATACGCCGTCGGTGAATTGGAGCTGTGGTCGCCGAAGACGGATGTCAGCGCCGGTCTCCCTGCGACGCTGACGCAGGATGTCGTCCTCGCCAATCCCGCCGCCGCTCCCTACGGAACCGCCGCCGCGCAGGTGCTGAGCGCCAAGCCGTGGTCGATTCCGTGGCCGTCGACGCCCTATCCGCCCGTCGGAACCGCGCATGTGTTCGTGAAGAACAACATCAGCACGACCTACACCGCGGTGAAGAACGGGACCTATCCGATGGGCTTCATCGCGCAGTCCTCGATCTGTCGCGTGGTCAGCGGCGTCAAGCGCTTCAGCTCGGGCTATCACCACACCTACGCCTACAATGTGGCGCCCAAGCACAGCCGCATCGAGCAATACGCGATCATGCTCATCAACCACTCGCGCACGACCGCGCAGAGCAATCTCATGCGTGATTTCGTGCGGTTCATGCGCACCAATTCAGTCGGCCAGAGCATCGTCACGTCGTACTGCTACTCGCTGACGTGATCGTTTCGCGGCCCCGTCCACGCATCGCCGGGGCCGCGCATCGCCGTTTTTGCAAAGTCAAGAGCCGATCCCGGGCGCCCGCTCGCATCGTTTGCGCGCGCCCTGTCTCGCGTCAAAGAGCATAGGGGAATGAAATGAACACTGTTCGATTTGCGCTCGCCATGGCGGCCGCGGCCGTGATCGGCCTCGCGTCGACCGTCGGTTACAGCGCGACATCCACCAAGGCGACGTCTCCAGCGCCCATGCCGGTGAAGGAATCATCGACGATTCAGACGCTCGCCGGCTCGCCGATCGTGCCGGCGCTGGTCACGACATCCTATTCCGTGAGCTCCAAGCTGGTCACCGTCGGCGCCGGCTTCCAACCCATGGACAGCGCCAAGACGCTGACCTGCCCGAAGGGTAAGGGCGTCTGCCGCATCGAGGCCGATCAGGCGGCGCAAGTGACCGGCGGCGCGGGCGGCTCCAATCGCTGGGCCATCTGCACGCAGGTCGACGGCGTGTTCATGGATCGCCCGAGCTGTCCGTTCCTCGGCTTGGTCAATCCGTCCTATTTCCAATCCGCCGCATTCAGCCAGCAGCAGAGCGCGGTCTCCGAGGGCGATCACACATTGCGCACCTTCATCTATACGGATACGGGCGCGCAGCTCGGCAATTTCTCGATCCAATATCACATCTATCAATAATTCGATCCGCGACGCGATCGTCTCTCGCGGAACCGCAGAGGCCGCCGCTCGCGGCCACCGTCCTCCTGTCCGAGAGGAATTGGGCGCGCCACCCGCCCCGGACAGGAGGACGCGAGGCGGCCGGAACGGACGCCCTCCCCCATCGTTTCTCCGAGGGGCGCCCTGCGGGAGCGCGACAATGACCGGAGAGCAGGCTTCGACGGAGCGCGCGGAGGTCTTGAGCTTCGATCATCCCGCGACCGGCTGGCGCGAGAGTCTCGGCCGGAACCACTGCAAGCTTCTGGAGCATCGCACCGCCGCGATCGCGGCGGGCGTCAGCTTCTACGCGCTGCTCGCGATCTTTTTCAACGAAACCTATGGGGCGCTCGGCGCGGTCATCGCCCTGATGCTGTGGATGTGGGTCTCGACGATCGTGCTGCTCGTCGGCGCCGAGCTCGATGTGGAAATGGAACGCCGGCGTGCGGGCGCGCGCGACGATAGCCGAAAGCGGCTCTGAACTTTTGCCCGTCGCCGCGCGACATGGCGTCATTTCGCGAATTTGGGCGCCGCGAAGATGAGCCCGCCGAGCGCAACCCGCGTCACCACCAGCCAGCGCAGACTATCGACTTTGAGGTTCGCGGCCGTCGTCTGGATCTTCGCCTCGAGCCTGACCTCGACATCACGCAAATCGGATTTCGTCTCGCTTCGGCGAAAGCCTCGGCGGCGGCCGTCGCCTGCGCCTGAGTGAAGCCGCCAGCTCCCAGCTCGAGGAGAATTTCAGCGTGTCGAACGCGACGGCGGCGCTCGTTCCCGGTCCTTTCCCGAGCTTCCAGGAGGAATAGACCCGACTGCGCCGTCGCGCCCAGCGCATCGCGGCGCCAGCTGGCGAAGATCGCTCGGCATGAGGCAGATCGCAGCCTTCACCACATCGGTGAGTTGCTTGGAGGCTTTGCGGGGAGTTGCTGAAAGTCTTTGATTTGATGGTGGGCGCGACAGGGATTGAACCTGTGACCCCTACGATGTCAACGCGGCGCTGCGCCGTTTTCTCACCTTTTCCAGCATATTCTCGGCTACGATAATTAACTGTTTAGCTGCCCATTTCCCTTTTCGTTCTTTTTCTCGGCTGTGCTCGCCTCTTCCCCTGTTTCCGATCTCGTGGTGAGTTTATGGTGAGTTAAATGCTCACCGTAAGGGTCGCCCCAATGCCGAAATTGACGAAGTCTGTCGTCGAAACCGCCGAGCCTCGGCCGAAGCAGTTCACCATCTGGTGTTCCGAGCTGAAGGGCTTCGGCGTCTACATTCTTCCGACCGGCAAGCGCACCTATTTCGCGGACTATCGGAACGCGGACGGCTCCCGCAAAAGAATGACGCTCGGCCGGCATAGCGTCATCACGTGCGAAGAAGCGCGCAAGCTGGCGATGGCGGCGCTCGGCGGAGTGGTGAAGGGCGCCGATCCTCTGACAGAGCGATCGTCTCGACGGGCGGCGCTCACCGTGTCCGATTTGTGCGACCTCTATCTCGAGGCGGCGGACAAGGGTCTGGTGACGACGCGGTTCCACAAGCCGAAACGGGCCTCGACGCTCGCTGTCGACCGCGGCCGGATCGGCCGGCATATCGTCCCGCTGATCGGATCAAAGAAGGCCGATCGGCTAACGCGGGCGGATGTCCAGCGGATGACCGACGACATCGCGGCCGGAAAGACGGCCGGCACCTTCAAGACGAAGTTGCGCGGTAAGGCCGTGGTGACCGGCGGCGCCGGAACCGCCCGCCGCGTGGTCGAGCTGTTCGGCGGGATATGGACCTGGGCGGAACGTCGCGGTCATGTCGTCGGACGAAGCCCGACGCATGGCGTCGAGACGCAGAAAGGCGACCCCAAGGATCGCATTCTCTCTCCGGCGGAACTCGCCCGCCTCGGCGCCGTGCTGAAGGAGAAGGAGGAGGCTCTTCCTTTCGCGGTCGCGGCCGTCCGGCTGATCTTGCTGACCGGCGCGCGCCGCGAGGAGATTGTCGGGTTGCGCTGGAGCGAGTTCGATGCAGCCGGCTCTTGCCTTCGCCTCGAGCAGACGAAAACCGGCCGGTCTATGCGTCCAATTGGCTCGCCGGTGGTCGCCATTCTCTCCGCCCTGCCCCGCGATGAAAACGAATTCGTATTCCCGAATCGCAGCGGCAAGCGCCCCGCGGACCTCAAAAAGCGAATCGCCGAGCTGTTCGACGCCGCCGGGGTCGACGACGCGAGAAGCCATGATTGCCGCCGGACCTTCTCCACCACGGCCGACGAACTCGGCTACAGCGAGGCGACCGCCGGGTCGATCATTGGACATGCAAGCCGGGGCGTCACCGCTCGGCATTACATCCGCCGGCCGGACGCCGCGCTGGTAGAGGCCGCGGACAAGGTGGCGAAGCTAATCGAGAGGCGCATGAACGGGATAGAGGCGCAGGTGGTCGAGCTGCCGCGCGGGAAAAAGGACGAGGCGTGAAATCGGATTTGGCAGTCCGTAGCCGCTAAAGTTGCTAAAGCCGCTAATTTCGAGGTCGAGGCCGCTACCCCTGCTACTCTCGCTACCCGGCGCGGCAAAAATTTCCGAGAAAGCGCCCGTTTGGGGAACTGAAGAAACTGACGAAACCTCGCCAAGCGTATCGGCAAGCGATACAAACGCCTTGCCCTCCGTATCATTGAGCGATACATAGAGGCCAGTAACAAGGCTGCTTATGATCCGATCATTCCGGGACCCGGCGACTGAGGCTCTTTTCCGCGGGCGGCTCCGAAAGGCTATCCCGCGGACGTGTTCAAGGTGGCGCGGCGCAAGCTGGAAATGCTCAATGCCGCGGCTCGGCTCGACGACCTGCGCATTCCGCCGGGCAGCCGGCTCGAGGCGCTGTTCGGCGATCGGGCCGGGCAACATTCGATCCGTGTAAACGACCGCTGGCGCATCTGCTTCGTCTGGACCGACGCAGGCGCCGAACAGGTCGAGTTCGTCGACTATCACTGAGTAGGAGTAGAACCATGGCGAGCGAGATGGAAATCGTCGAGACGCTTCCGCCGATGCACCCCGGCGAAGTGCTACGAGAGGAATTCCTCGACCCCCTCGGCCTCTCGGCCGGGCGCGTCGCCAAGGCTTGCGGCGTGCCTCGGACGCGAATCGAGCGCATCGCCGCCGAAGAGATCGGGATCACCGGCGACACGGCGGCTCGGCTCGCCCGCTTCTTCGGCACGACCGCGGAATTCTGGATGAACCTACAGACCCGCTATGAGCTGGCGACGGTGGAGCGCGCCGCCGGCGCCGAGCTGGCGAAGATCGCACGATTCGAGGCGACGGCGGCGTGAGGGCTGGACGCGCTATCGGAAAAAGAAAACCCCGCCTCGGAAGGCGGGGTTGTCGGTCCTGCGGACTTGTTATCGTCAATGAGGACCCGCCGCCCGAAGGCGGACTTGAGGCGCACCACGTTCCCGCGAGCGCAATCGTCGTTTATCTAGGCTCAGACATGCCTTTTGTCAATGAATCAAGTCCGATCGCAAAGAGCACGGCACGGTGAACTCGGCGCAAATCTTCATTTGAAACAGTGATTTGAAGATATTTGCGCATGCCGGTCGCTCTGTCTCTACCCGTATAGGGCAGGCCGAGCCTGTCAAATGAGACCGTAGCAAGCATATCCGCTTTTGCCCATTTTATGCGCCCTTCGTAAGGAGGAGGAGCGTCGACCGGCAATTCAATTCGGCATTGGTAGTGAATGCCCGCGCGCGCCGGTGTCGTGCTCAACGGGACAACGGTGCAAAGTCTGTCCCGGTATGGAAGCCGCGGGGAAATTACGACGGCAAGCCTTTCCTTCACCATCTCAGGCTCACGAAACCCTGTCGTATAATCGCAAATAACTATCATACCCATTTTGGGCGGGAACTTTAGAGCCATTCGATTAAGCGCCTTCCAGCCTCATGCGGAGCTTTGGCGTATTTTTGCGCAGAACCGCTGAAATGCCTACTGCCCCTTTCGCAGCCTCACGCCTGGCCCTTCCCCGTTCTCTGCCACGAAGATCACGCCTGCGGATTCGAGCGCGGCGCGGATGGCGGCGACCGTGCGGGGCTTCAGTTCCTCGCCGGCTTCAAGTCGCGAGACGGTATTCGTCGAAACGTCAGCTAAATCAGCAAGTTGTTTGACGCTCAGGCTTAGAGCAGTTCGCGCCATCCTACACTGGACCGGTAGCATTTCACATTCCTATTGCGATTTCGCTTGACGAAAGCGCGTTTCCGTAGCGTTATCGCATTGTCAGAGCGATTTCGCAAGCTGATTACCACGCCGGACAACTCAGCCCCGGCGAACGCTCCCGGCTTGCCGATAGGAGGATGATAGAATGACAGATAAATGTTGGGCGGACACGCTCTCCAAGGCCGAGCTGGCGGCGGCGTTCGCTGAAACCGCCGCAGGGTTGGTGAACCGCGACGATCTCCATTCCGATCTCGCCGTCACAACCTTGGAAGAACACATCTATCGCGCCGCAAGTCTGTCGCGTGCCCTGTGGCTCGCCATCGAGGGCGTCAACGATATCGACAGCAGGGACAAAGCCGCACTTTACGAGCTTGCGTCGTCCGTCGCGGATCATGCCTGCGCCGCAAAATATGCCTTCAACCGCGACAATGCGCTCGAAGCCGAACGCGCGGCGAAGGCGGCGGCAGAGGCCGACAAAGCCGCTCCGGCTCCCGTGGCCGAGGATATCGAAGGGGCGCGGTCATGACTGACACGAAGAAAATCGTCGAGAAATACGAAGACATCGAATCCGAGATTTGCGACTTGCGCAACATAACGGACATAGTTAGCAGCTTCGTTGAAGACAAACTCAACGGAACGCATAGGCGGTTTATGCACGGCGATCAGCCTATGGTCATGGTGACAGCCCGCGAAGCCAACCTCATGACGTTTTCTATCTATCAAGTCGAAAAGCTCGCGAAGGAATTGCAGGATAAGTTCTATGCGATCACGGAGGCGCGGAAATGAGCCTGATCGACCCGCCCAAGGAAAAGCGCCCCTCCTTAACCCCCGAGGCTCTGGCGCGCTTCCTCATTGCGAAAGCGGCGACCGGCGATCCTGGCGCGAACCACCTCCTCGAGGAGGTGCGCCGCCGCAATCCGCGCCTGTTTGCCCGGCTCGATCAAGAGCCGGACGAAGCCGTCTCTTTCGAGCCGAAGAAAATGGTGCTGCAATGAACGCCGCCCGTATTTTTTTCGGCCGTCTGGCTCTTCGGACCTCGTGGGCCTTCGCTTCCATCGCCGAGTGGCTGCTCGCGCCGGAGCTGCGGCGGCTGTGAACGCACCGAGCCGCCGGGGCTGCGCGCCTCGGCGGAATAGGCTGGAAAAGCCGGGAAAAACCTTCTTAGTTCAAAACCTCATTCGGTCACATAATGTGATTGACGTACGCCAATGACAACGCTATCCATTCATTCACCTAATGTGCTTGAAAGAGGATAGAATGACCGACCAATCAGAGACATTTCCGCCCCGCGTCATCTGTCGCGTGCTGGATATCCCCCAGGGGACGCTCGCGACTTGGGCTGATCGCGGCTACTTCGCAAATTTCGACGCCGCTTTTGCTGAGCGCGGGAAGGCGAGACTCTTTTCGAGGAAGGACGTTCTCGCTTTGGCGTTGATCAAATGCGCCTCGACATATGGCGTGCTCACGTCCGAAATCTCATCCTTTGCGCCGATGGCGGCTGAGGCTGTCCTTCACTACGGACCTAACATCCGCGAGCTGATCATTCGCCAGTATGAGGGCGAGAGTTCCGCTACTTCCATCCGCTACAACGACGACGTTATGGCCGATCCTCCGGAGGCCGACGCTGTCGTGACGATTTCGTTGAATCTGACTCACATCTTCAACAAGGCGATGAAAGCTCTTGATCAGGAGGTCGCTAATCGGGCGGCGTCCATCAAAATGGAAACTCGCCTTGAGGAGGTTGATCCGACTCTTACGAGCATCAGTCGCGTCTTCAAGGGTTAATTAGTCCGTCGTGGCGACGGTTAATCCCTCGTAGGAGATCAAACACTTGACCATCCAAAAATTGCGGGCTGGACCCGCCATGGCGGAGCTTTGCCCGCAGTTCGAGTTACCCGCGCGCTTGCGTAAGCCGCGCCTCAATACCCTCGAGGCGTCTGAATATTTGATGTTGCAGCATGGCGTGAAATGCGCGCCGGCGACCATGGCGAAGCTCCGCAGCATCGGCGGCGGCGCTCGCTACAACAAGTGCGGCGTTTCGCCGGTCTACCCGCGCGAAGCTCTGGACGAATGGGCGCTCGCCCGCCTCGGCCGGCTGAAGAGCAACACGTCCGACATTGGAGACATGCAATGAGCATCGAAGAATCTGCGCACCTGCTTGTGAAGCTTGCTCTCGGAGCTGCGTTTCTCGATGGCGGCTCTCCCGACGTGCTCCTTATCGATGCGGTCGACAATCATTCGGTCGCGCTCGCAGCCGAGGCCGTCTCCAGCGGCATGATCTCTCGCGAAGAGGAGGAGACCTTCGTCATCATCGTCAAAGGGCAGCTTTATAAGGCGAGCTTCATTGCGTGGGACGAGATCGTAGAGGGTGAGGGCTGGAAAGATATTTCGCTCCCCTGGGCGCGGTGGTCGGACGATATCAAGACGACCACAAAAGCCCTGACCGAGAACGCCGCTCTCGACCTGTCGGGCAATCCGAGCCGGCGCCGCGCGATGAACGCCGGTAAGAGGCTCGCGCTCGCCTGCCAGCGCCGCGCGGCTGAGCTGATCCGCGGCTATCCGCTCCCGCGCGCCGGCCGCACGGCAGTTGTCGATGCGCTTAGCGATATTGCGATGGAGGCTTTCGATCGGCGGATTACTGAATTGTCTATGGCCGGCGATAGGGCGGGAGGCCGCGCATGAATCTTCACGAAAACGCCGCCGACTCTCGCGAAGTCGGCGGCGCGGAAATCGCCAAAAACCACGATCGGCATATGACCATGAACGCCAGCGAATGCAAGGGTAAAATGGAGATTGCCGAGCTTGTCGGCTCGCTGCGATTCATCGTCGACAATCTCGACGAGGCCGCGCACGAGGCGACGGTCGCCGCTGATGCGATCGAAGCGAAGAACGTCATCGCCGGGCGCTACCACGTCGCGCGCTTCGCGGCTCACGCTCGCGCAGCCTGTGGCGCCTTCCGCGACATCCTCGGCGCTCCGGTGGGGGAGGCTGCTTGATGGGCGCTCCCGCTGGATTCGATACCTGGACGCAGGCGCAGCGCGACGCCTGGGCTGCGGAGGGCGCGCGCGCTTATGGTGAGCGCGAGGCCAAGCGGGCGGCGGAGAATGAGCGTCGCCGCGCCGAGATATTTGCCGAGCAAGAGCAGCGCGTGAAAGCTAGCTGGCCCGCGCCGAAGCCGATTGAGTCCTCTCTCCCCGCTGTGGCGCGTCTTGATGCTGATCTCCTCCCCGAGGCGATCAGGGACTATGTGCTCGACGTGGCGGACCGTCAGCAAGCGCCGCCCGACTTCGCAGCTATCGCAGCAATCTGCGGCCTCGCTTCGATCATCGGCAACGCTGCGCGCGTCCGGCCGAAACAGCATGATGATTGGGAAGTCGTCCCGAATCTCTGGGGCGCGATCATCGGTCGACCGAGCGCGATGAAGTCGCCGGCTATGCGCTCCGCCCTCGCGCCCGTCTATGCGTTGCAGGATGCGCTGCGCAAGGAATGGGAGGCTGCGCAGCGTGAAGCCGATATCGAGGATGCGCTGTCCGATCTCGACGCCGCCGATGCGCGCAAGAAGGCGGCGAAGGCGATCAAGGCCGGCGACCGCGAAGAAGCCAAGCGTCTGATCGCCGAGCATTCGAAAGACGACGAAGAGGAGGCGCCATGCCCTCGATTGATCGTCAATGACGCCTCTGTCGAAAAACTCGGCGAACTGCTGAATGAAAATCCTCGCGGGCTGCTGCTGATACGCGACGAATTGCCCGGCTTCCTCGCCCGCATGGAGTCCGAAGAATATCAGTCCGAGCGCGCCTTCTATCTCGAGGCGTTCAACGGCGACGGCGCTTTCACCTATGATCGCATAGGCCGCGGGACCATTCACATCGCCAGCGCGACACTCTCTATGATCGGCGGCGTCCAGCCGGCGCGCATCGCGCCGCTCGTCAAGGGCGCGATCACCGGCGAGCGCGACGACGGGCTGATTCAGCGTCTTCAGCTTGTCGTCTGGCCCGACGACCTCTCCTCATGGACATGGACCGATCGCAGTCCGGGCGCTCTGGCGCGGGAGCGATACGATCAAGCGTTTCGCGATCTTCACGACTTCGCGAACGGATGCGCGGAACCGGCCGTCTTCGGCTTCACCGCCAAGGCGCAGGATATCTTCCGCTTGTGGATGACCGAGCTTCAGAGGGAAGCGCGCTCCGGCAAGCTCCCCTCGGCCTTGGAGAGCCATCTTCTGAAAATGCCGAAGACCGTCGCGTCGCTGGCGCTGCTCTTCCATCTTGTGGACGGCGGGCACGATGCGATCGGCGCCGAGGCGACGGGGCGGGCGCTCGACTTCGCGGAATATCTGCGCAGCCATGCGCGACGGCTCTACTCGGCGGGCGCCGTTGCGGTCGAGAATGGCGCGAAGCTGATCGTCGAGCGCAGGGCGCAGTTGCCGGAGCCGTTCACGGCACGGGACGTTCAACGCAAGGCATGGGCGGGGATTGCCGATCGCGATTCGGTCGGGGCTGCGATCGATCTCTTGCTCGAAGGTGGCTATTGCCGCGAAGCGCCCGTCCCGACCTCTACCGCGGGCGGGCGGCCGACGACCTCCTACATCTGGCATCCGCAGCTTAAGGTGGAGGGCTGACCATGGGCCGATGGCTCGCCCTCGCCCGGGCCGACGCGGACGAAAAAAATCTGAAAACGCCGTTTGGCGGCACTGACAAAACTGACGAAACCCCAGCCGGCGAGGTTTTGTCAGTTTCGTCAGTTCGCCAAACGGGCGTTACCGAAAAAATTTCGGGGCCGGCCGACGGCGGCTCGAATGGTTTCGTCAGTTTCGTCAGTTCGGCAAAGGGTGCTTTCTCAGAAAAATTCCCCGCCCCGCTCCCCGCGCCCGAGCCTCCCGCTCGCCCGCCGGTTGCAGAGGCCGAGACGCCCGAGGCGGCTGTCGCCCGCCTGCTGGACGGGATGGCGGCGGAGAACGCCGCTCGCCGCGATTGGTGGCGCGAGCCGGACCCGGAGCGCGGCTCCGGCAAAGTCACGATGCGCAGCATCGTCACCGGCGACGAAATCACGATCGATCTTCGAACAGGAAGGACAATGCATTGACCGCTCACGCCTTGATCGCCGGCACATTGTTCCGCGCGCCCGAGCAAAAGACCGCGAAGAGCGGCAAGCCCTACGTCTCGGCCACGATCAGATGCAAGGAAGGCGACGGTTCGCAGTTTTGGCGCATCATGTGCTTTTCCGAGAGCGCCAGCGCCGAGCTGATGCGGCTCGCGGACGGCGACGCCCTGAGCGTCCAGGGCTCTATGCGCGCCGAACTATATCACCCGGAAGGCGGCGAGGCGCGCATCAATCTGACCGTGTTCGCGGACGCGATGTTGCCGCTCCGCCCTGCGCCGAAGCCGCGCAAGATGAAAGAGAAGGTCGAGCCGCAGCGCGCCGCTCCGGCCGATCGCGGCCTCTCCCGACATGGCGGCGATAGCGAAGACTATTTCCGCGACGAAATGCCGTTCTAGCCGGCTATGTGTTGCCATCCCGCAAAGATTGCGCAAAGGAAACACTTAAATGAGTCGAGGGCCTGGGCGGATAGAGCGGGCGATCGAGGCCGCGTTCCAACAACATCCTACGACGACATTCTCGGCCGGCGAACTGTGCCTCATTTCCTATCCTGGCATAAACCAACCGGAGAAGCGCCATCGTGTGTCCGTCATCCGGGCGGCGGATAAGGTGGCGCCTCGCCTTCACTGGCGATATCGACATGCAGAGCGACCCGGCGGTGAGAACGTCTATTTCAACCTGCTCAACGTCCGCTCCTACGCGCTGGGGAAGCTGCGTTGCACGTCGAGCTATGTCCGACTTGCTGACCTCGAGGAGCGCGTCGACAATCCCGACGCGTATCGATCCGAATGGGCGAGGTGTCAGCCCGGCGGCGTCTGGTGGCGACATGTCGAGATTCACCGGGCGGACATCGCAGGCGACGCAGACGAGTCGTCACGTCTCCAAGAGGAATTGAAGGGGCTGGTGCTGAAAGGTAGCTACTGAGAAACGCCGCGAACGCCTGAGAATACAACAGAAAAACAACCTACGTCAGCAGTATTGACCAATCGCGCGCGTGCGCGGCGATATGGTCGCGATGCTGGACTCACTCAAATCTCTGGTTCTCAAAGCCTTCAACGTCCCGCTGTCTTCTCCGATGGCGTTGGACGTTTTCGGCGTGCCTGCGTCGGGTTCGGGCCTGTATGTCGACGCGCTCGCGGCTTTGAGGGTGCCGGCTGTTGCCGCTGGCGTGAAGCTCATAAGCGAAGCGGTCGCGACGCTCGACGCGCATCTGGTTCGCGAGACTTCGACCGGCCGCGAGACGATTGCGCCGACCGATCATCCTGCCGCGCGCGTGCTCGAGCGCCCCGTCCCGTGGCTCGGTGAATCCGAATGGAAGCGCCAGATTGTCGCCGATGCGCTGCTCTGGGGCGATGGCCTCGCGCTCGTCAATCGCGTCCGAGGCGAGCCGCGCGAGCTGCCGCGTATCGACCCGCGTAGCTGCAACATCATCGTCGACATGGTGACCGGCGAGCCGAGTTACACTGTCGCTCTTCAGCAAGGCGGCTCGGAGACGTTCACATATAAGGACGTGGTTCATCTCCGCGGACAGACGCTCGACGGCGCGAAGGGGCTCGGTCTTGTCAGCCTCGGCGCTGAGGCGATCGGGCTCGCCCTGGTGCTCGAGGGACATGCGACGCGCCTGTTCTCTCGCGGCGCTCGGCCGGGTGGCGTGCTGGAAATGCCGACGAAGATTCACCCTGACGTGATGTCTCGTCTGCGGGAGAGCTTCGCGCAAGTTTATCAGGGGACCCACAACAGCGGCAAAACCGCCATCCTAGAGCAAGGCGTGAAATTCACGCCGCTGCAATTGTCCAGCGTGGACGCGCAATTCCTCGAGCTACGGAAGTTCCAGACGTTAGAAATCGCGCGGCTGTTGAACATTCCCGCCGTGCTGCTCAATGATCTTGAGCACGCGACATTGAACAATAGCGCCGCGCTGGCGCAACTCTTCCTCGACCGCACGATATCGCCGATCCTCGAATTGTTCGAAGATGCGCTCGAACGCACTCTGTTGACCGACGAAGAGCGCGACGGCGGCTATTGCATCGAGTTCTGCACCAATAACTTCGTTCGCGTCGATCTCGACAAGCGTTTCGCCGCGCTGAAGACAGGCATTGAATCGGGCGTTCTCACATTGAACGAGGCGCGCCAGCGTGAAGGGCTCCCGCCAGTAGAGGGCGGCGACAAGCCGATGCGATCGGTTCAAGTGCTGCCGCTCGACGCCGCGTCGGCTCCGCAACCGCAGACGACGGAGCCGACACTGTGACGCTCGAAACAAGAGACATCACGCTCGAACTCAAATTCGCTGGCGCGCAAGATTCCGGCGCGTTCGAAGGCCTCGCGGCGGCATACGGCAACATCGATAGCGCCGGCGACGTCATTGCGCCCGGCGCGTTCGCTGCGTCTCTCGCCGACCACAAAGCGGCCGGCACATGGCCCGTTCTCTTGTGGCAACACATGCAGGACGAGCCGATCGGCGTTATCGACGCGCTGCATGAGACGCCCGCCGGCCTGCATATTAAAGGTCGGCTCGACCTCAATGTGAGACGCGGCGCGGAAGCGCATTCACTCATCAAAAGCGGAGCGATCAAGGGCCTTTCGATCGGCTTTCGAACGATCGACGCGACCCGCGATGCGCGCGGCGTCCGCACGATCAGGAACGCATACCTCGGCGAGATCAGCATCGTCACGCTCGCCGCGAATGACAAGGCGAAGGTGACGAGCATCAAAGGTGCGAACATGGAAAATGAAGACGACAACGGTAGCGTCGCCGAGATCAAGACCAAGCTCGAGGAGCTGGAAGGTAAGACCGCGAAGCTCGACGAGATGGAGAAGAAGCTCGCCGATGCGGAGAAGCGCGCGGATGCGTTCGAACTGAAGCTGAAACGCCCCGGCGGCTCCGCTGCGAAGGATGATGCTCCGGCGATCGAGACGAAGGCTTTCGCGGTGTTTCTCCGCAAAGGCCGCGAAGCGCTCGACCCGAACGAGTTCAAGAGCCTTCGCGTGTCCGACGACACGGCCGGCGGCTATCTCGCGCCGGCGGACTTCAGTCGCGAGGTCGATAAGAACATCGTGCAATTCTCGCCCATTCGGCAGGCTGCGCGCGTCGGTATGACGGCGAGCGGTTCCGTCATCGTTCCGCGTCGCACTGGGGCGCCGACTGCGACCTGGACCGGCGAAACCGAGACGCGACCGGCAACGGGCTCGTCTTACGGACAGGTCGAAATTCCGATCGAAGAGGCGGCGTGTTATGTCGACGTGAGCAATAAGCTCCTCGAGGATGCTGCGGTCGATATCGCGGCCGAAGTGGCGTTCGATCTCGCGGAAGAGTTCGGGCGCATCGAAGGGCTCGCCTTCGTGTCCGGCGATGGCGTCAAGAAGCCGCTCGGATTCATGTCCGATGCGAATATCTCCTACACCCCCGGCGGCGACGCATCGCTCATCAAGGCCGATGGAATATTCGATCTCTATTACGGGTTGAAGCCCTTCTATCGGCAGCGCGCGGCGTTCATCGCGAACGGCTCGACCATCGCGGCGATTCGCAAGCTGAAAGATTCGCAGGGTCGCTATTTGTGGGAGCCGTCGCTCGCGCTCGGACAACCGGAGACACTTCTCGGCCGTCCTCTCATCGAGGCCGTGGATATGCCCGACATCACCGGCAACGCCTATCCTCTCGCGTTTGGCGACTTCTCGACGGGCTATCGCATCTATGATCGCGTGGCGCTGTCGCTGTTGCGCGATCCGTATTCGGTCGCGACTTCGGGACTAACGCGCTTCCACGCTCGCCGTCGCGTCGGCGGCGCTGTTGTTCGCGCCGAGGCTATCCGCAAGCTCAAAATCGCCACTTCGTAAGGAGAGATCGCCATGCGCGATATGTGCAACAACATCCTCGTCAAGCGAGTTCTCTCGCCCGTGTCCGTGTCCGACAACACGGCGCAGGTCGGACAAATCATCGACCGCTCGGGCTATGATGCGTTGGCCTATGTCATCAATATCGGCTCGGTCGCCGATGCGGATGCGACCTTCGCGGTTCTCCTCGAGGAGAGCGACGCCTCGGACATGACCGGCGCTGCGGCCGTCGCCGATGCTGACATGATCTCGCAGACGAGTGGAACTGCGCCGGAGACTGCGGCGAGCTTTCAGTTCGATTCCGACAATCAGGTTCGGAAGCTCGGCTACATCGGATCGAAGCGTTACACGCGCTTGACGATCACGCCCGCAAGCAACGCGAGCGCCGCGCTCATGTCGGCTGTCGCCGTGCTCGGCCATCCGCATAGCGCCCCTGTGACGCAGGCGACTTCGTAATTGCCAGCGATGGCAGCGACGGCGACCACGGATGAACTGGCGCCGTCGCACAAAACTTCGGGAGCATCTTCTGACGGCGACGCGGCAAGCCGAATAGCGAGAAGCGTGATGCGGGCTCCCGATGCAGTGTGCCGTTCAATCGCGCAAGGCCGCACCTTCAACATGAGTCCATACATGCCCTACGCCGCGCCTCGCCATTGCTCTCGTCACCATCGGCTGTTCACCGGAACGCGTTGCCCCGACTGCGAACGCGAGTCGAAAGTGCGCGCCGAAGAGAGACGGCCGAGCGCGACCGAGCGCGGCTATAACCACGACTGGCGCAAAGCGAGAGCGCAGTTCCTCGAGGTGCATCCGACGTGCTGCAAATGCGGCGCGCCGGCGACCGTGGTCGACCATGTGGTAGCGCACAAGGGCGACCGGGCGCTGTTCTGGGAGCGGACCAACTGGCAACCGCTGTGCCGCCCCTGTCACCAGACGAAGACGAACCGGAGCGACGGCGGCGGCTTCGGCGGCCGGACCCGACGATGACCGGCCGCGCCCGTCCCCCTCGCCCGCCGCCCCGTCGCCCGACCCGCCACCAGGGGGGTGGGTCCGAGGTCGAGCGGGCGAGAGGCAACCGGACGCCTCCGCTCGTTCTCGATAGACCAGAATTGAGCAAACACACATAAGGATATCTTTATATGCGGGGAGCAAAACCGAAGCTTGAAGCCATCGCCGGCGGCCTATCCCGTCTTCCGCCGGCGCCCGCGTGGTTGCCTTCCGAGGCGAAAGCGGAATGGCGGCGCGTGGTTCCGGGCCTGCGAGAGCGCAAGACGATCACGCGCCAAGACCTACAGGTCCTCGAGGCTTATTGCCTCGCCTGCGGGTTGGTCCGCTCATCTCAAAAGATCATCGCGGCCGAGGGCGATATGATCGAGACGACGCGAGGCGAGAAGAAGCGGCACCCGGCGCACCAGACGCTCTTTCAGGCTTTGACGGAATCCCGCCGGCTCGCGGCCGAGCTCGGCCTGACACCGGCGAGCCGGAACAAGGCGCCGATCGCCGAGGATGACGACGACCTTTCGGACCTCGACCTGTGACAGACTCCTACCCGTCGTGGATATTCGACGGCTCGCCGATCGCCGACCCTCTCGGTTACGGCGAGCGCGCGGTCGGCTTTCTGCGCCGGCTGCGCCATCCGAAAAGCCGACTATCGAAGCGAGCCTTCGATCTCACGCCCTGGCAAGAGCGGATCGTCCGGCGCGTCTATGGTCCGTGCCATCCTGACGGCCGTCGCATCGTGCGCAATGTCGTCATGCTGCTTCCCCGCGGCAACCGAAAGACCTCGCTCGGCGCGGGCCTCGGCCTGCTACATGCGATCGGGCCGGAGCGCATACCGGGCGGGCTGGCGCTGTTCGCTGCGTCCGATGGGGAGCAAGCTCGTATTGCCTTCGAAGAAGCGGCGGCTATTTGCCGCGAGGATGAACGCATAGAGAAGGCGCTCCGGTTCATCGATTATCGCCATCGCATAGAGCATCCGAAGTCCGGCGCGAGCTTGCGGGCGATCTCTTGCGACGCGGCGCGCCAGCACGGCAGCACGCCGACCTTCGCCCTGGTGGACGAGCTGCACGCATGGCCGAAGCGCGATCTTTGGGACGTGCTGCGCACGGGCTTGGTGAAGACGCCGGGCTCGCTCTTGGTTGTCATCACCACGGCGGGCCGAGGCCAGCAAAACGTGGCGTACGAGATCGTGGACTATGCCCGAAAGGTCGCCCGCGGGGAGATAGAGGACCCTGGCACTCTGCCGATTCTATTCGAGACGGCGGCGGATGCGGACTGGCGCGACGAAGGGATATGGCGGCGGGCGAATCCGGGCCTCGCCCAAGGCTTCCCGGACATCGAGGGCCTACGCCAGCTTGCGCGGGAGGCCGAGGCGCGCCCGGCTGATCGTGAAGCCTTCAAACAGTTGCACCTCAATGTTTGGCTCGACCATTCCGTCGACCCGTTCGTCGACATGCAGATTTATGACGAGGGCGCGGAACCGCTCGACCTCGAGGCGCTGGCAGACGAGCCCTGTTACCTCGGCGTCGACCTATCCAGCAATTCCGACCTTACCGTCGTCGTGGCGCTCTGGCGCGTAGGTGACGGCTATGCGGTCCTTCCGCATTTTTTCTGTCCCGGCGACAATCTTCGCGGCCGGCAAGATCGAGATGGCGTCCCTTATGTCCGATGGGCGGATGAAGGTCACATAGAGCCGACCATCGGAAACGTCGTCGATTTCCGGGCCGTCGAGGACTGCGTTCGCGATCTATGCAGTCGGTTCAACGTGCGGGAGATCGGGCTCGACCCTCACCTCGCCCGCTCGACCTTGAACAATCTGGCCGAAGACGGCTTCCCGGCTGTGGAGGTTCGGCAAGGCTGGGTCACCATGGCGCCGGCGATCAAGGAATTGGAACGCGCGATCGTCGGGCGGCAATTCCAGCACGGCGGCCATCCTGTGCTTCGCTGGTGCTTCGATAACGTCGTCGTCGAGACCGATCGCGCCGGCAACCGGCTTTTCACCAAGGGGAAGGCGAAGGAGAGAATCGACGGCGCGGTCGCCTGCGCTATCGCGATCTCTTGCGCGTCAAATGATGGCGCCATGCCTAGTGTCTATGAGACCGAACGGCCGGAGGGGTTCTTGTGGGTTTGATTGGTCGACAAACGAACTGTCTTTCCGTTCAATGAAAAATCGCCTGATTCGATAGGCAGTTCGTAGCGCTTCGTTCCACTCTCTTTAATTGAAAATCCGCCAGAGCTTTGTTCCACTCTTCCTTTGTTTCCGCCACCGTGGGTGCTTAATTGTGAATTACAATTCGGACAAAGAAATCGCAGATTTTTGGGCCGATTGTCGCCGTTGACTCCATTTTTATGGTCTAGAACCATACGAATCTTTTTACCGTTCCAATCCTGAGAGCCAGAATGGAGCAGACAGCTTGAATTGTCGCAACGCTCGGGACCTTCCCCGTGGGCTAATCGCCAATCCAAGTATGCTTTTCGGACATTGCGTCTCTTGCCGAGGTAAACTAGCCGATTGGCGCGGGGTCGCTGAGCCATCGATAGCTCTCCGAGGAGCGGTGAGTTTTTGGTGAGTTGCTTGGAGGCTTTGCGGGGACTTGCTGTAAGTCTTTGATTTGATGGTGGGCGCGACAGGGATTGAACCTGTGACCCCTACGATGTCAACGTAGTGCTCTCCCGCTGAGCTACGCGCCCTCCGGCGCCGCCGGGGGCGGCGCTGCGAGTGACGCGGGTATAATCGCTGATCGTCGTAGGCGCAAGCGGCCGTTTGTCTTTTCTCTCGATAACGGAGGGAGATGTCCCCAGCTTCCCCGGAGCCCCGGGCTTCGGCCGAAGCATGGCCCGTCTTTAGAACTCGACCTCCAGCTCCTCGATCTCCTCCTTCTCGAGCTGGGCGGCGGCGATCCATTCCTGCATCGCCGGCCAGGCGAGGATGCGGTCGCAATAGGCCTGGCTCACATCGTCGAGCGGCACGTCATAGGTGCGGAAGCGCGTCGCCACCGGCGCATACATCGCGTCCGCGATGGAGATCTGGCCGAAGAGATAGGGGCCGCCATAGGCGCCGAGGCATTCGCGCCACAGCTGCGTCACCCGCGCAATGTCGCCCTGCGCCTTCGACCAGACTTTGAACTTCGGAAAATGCGCTTTCAAATTCATCGGCAGCGCCGAGCGCAGAGAGGTGAAGCCCGAATGAATCTCGCCGCAGATGGAGCGGCAATGGGCGCGGCGCATGCGGTCGGCGGGCAGCAGCCCCGCCGCCGGCGCGATCTCGTTCAGGAACTCACCGATCGCCAGAGTGTCCCAGATTTTGGCGCCGTCATAGGTGAGGCAGGGCACGAGGATCGAGGGCGACAACAGCAGAATCTCCGCCCGCGCCGCCACATCGTCGGGGCTGACGACGACCTCCTCGAAGTCGACGCCGGACAGCTTCATCATCAGCCATCCTCGTAAGGACCATGACGAATAATTCTTGCTGCTGATCGTGAGCGTCGTCGCCGGCATGGGTGGGGCGTCCTCCTGTTATGGACTCAGCAGCAAGGCGTGTGCCATGCTAGAGCCTTCGCATGGCATGGGGCTTGCTGAACTCGCCCCATCGGCAACGGAAGGTTTCGCTGAGCCGCATGATGTATGACGCTTATCAGAGCTACGCCGACGTGAGCAATCGTCTCCGTCTGGCGGCGGCCAGCGGCGAACGACTGCTTCGCCTGTGGACCTCCACGCCTTATGCGTCGCCCGCGCGATGCTTCCAGGCCTATTGCGAGCTCGTCGCTCTGCTCGGCTTCACGCATAAGCGTCCGTGCTACGGCATAGATCGGATCGCCACGCATGACGGCGCCTTCGTCGATGTCGTCGAGGAGCCCGTCTATGCGACGCCCTTCGCCACGCTGCTGCGCTTCTCGCGCAAGGACGCCGAAAATCTCCCGCGCGTGCTGCTGGTCGCGCCGATGTCCGGGCATTTCGCGACGCTGCTGCGCGGCACCATCCGCACGCTGCTGCAGGACCACGACGTCTATGTGACCGATTGGATCAACACGCGCGACATACCGCTCGCCGCAGGCGTGTTCGGCATGGACGAGTTCGTCCAGCATCTCATCGATTTCATCCGTTTTCTGGGGCAGCCCGCGCATGTCGTCGCCGTCTGTCAGCCGACGGTCGCCGCGCTCGCCGCCGTCGCGGCGATGGCCGAGGACAATGATCCGGCGCAGCCCGCGAGCCTCACGCTGATGGCGGGGCCGATCGACATCAGCGTCGCGCCCACCAAGGTCAATGAATTCGCCACGTCGAAGCCGATCGAATGGTTCCGCGACAATGTGATCGGCGTGGTGCCGCGCGGCCTTCCGGGCGCCGGACGCAAGGTCTATCCGGGCTTTCTGCAGATCGCCGGCTTCATGAGCATGAACGTCGACCGCCACGCCAACGCTTTCATGGACATGTTCCGCCATCGCGTCGAAGGCGAGCACGAGAAGGCCGACCGCATCCGCACTTTCTACGAGGAATATTTCGCCATCATGGATCTCGACGCGCGCTTCTATCTGGAGACGATCGAGACCGTGTTCCATAAGAATGCCCTTTCTGCAGGCAAGCTGCTTTTCAAAGGGCGCCCGGTGACGCCACGCGCGATCAAGAAGACGTTTCTGCTCACCGTCGAGGGCGAGAAGGACGATATTTGCGCCGTCGGCCAGACGCTCGCAGCGCAGGACCTCTGCAGCGGGCTGCGGCCCTATATGAAGTCACATCATCTGCAGGCGGGCGTCGGCCATTATGGCGTGTTCAACGGCAAGCGCTGGGACAATCAGATCTATCCGGTGCTGCGCGACCATATCCAGAACAGCGTGTAGCGCTGCGGCGTCGCATGCTCTCACGAGCCACGGACTCCGGGCCGTCATTGCGAGCGAAGCGAAGCAATCTAGAGCCGTGGGGCGCAGCTAAATCGGGTGACGGACTAAATCCCCGACCCTCGTCCTGAGGAGCCCGCGAAGCGGGCGTCTCGAAGGACGGCAACGGGGAGAAACCTCAAGATTTCGCCCCACGGCCGCCCTTCGAGACGCCGCCTGCGGCGGCTCCTCAGGACGAGGATCGGGTTCTTATCCTTCACCCCGATTTCCCTCCTTGCCGCGGGGCGGCTTTTTGGAATGCTTCATCGCTTCGCTCCTGGCAATGACGGCTGCGCTCGGCGGAACAGCTATTTGCTCGGGCAGGCGATCTCTTCGATCTTGTTCGGGGACTGGCCGGGCTTGATCACGAGAAGCGGCGGCAGGCCTTCGCGAACGCATACCTCGTTGCCGACGAGCGTGTTGCCGCCGGCCATGTGCAGAGCGATCCCCGCATTGGAGACGCTGCTGATCTCATTATTCTCGACGGTCACGCCGGAGGTTCCGCGGTCCAGATAAATTCCGAAGCCGCCATAGCGGCGCGCGACGACATCATCGATGACGTTATGGCGAATCGTGCTGCCCTCGAGATCGGACAGCGTATAGATGCCGCCGAGATCGGACATCGCGCCCATGCCGATCTCGCTGATCCGGTTATGCTCGATCACATTGTGGCGCGTTCTGTGGCGCCCGCCCCAGATCCATCCGAGCGATATGCCCGTATAGCGAAATCGACGAATGTCGTTCTCGACGATCTTGTTGCGGTCGGCGTCGCCGATCCAGACCGCCGCGGCGCCCGGCCAAATCTTCCCGCCGTCGCTCATGACGTTGTTCTTCAGGGTGACGCCGCAGGTTTCCGGATCATCCTTAGCGGCGACGACCGGCGTGTAGGCGTCGGAAGCGTCGCCGATGATGACGGCTCCGCCGCCGAGATCGGTCATGCGGCTGTTGGTCACGACAGGACAATGGGCGGCGCGAGCGAAGCTCATCGCCAGGCTCGCGACGCCGAAGACGTCGATGTGATCGAAACTGATGCGAGACGCGTCCTCGACCGCGATCGCTGCAGCGAATTTCACGCTGACGCCCGCTTGCGCGGGCGTCCGGTCGATGTTGCGAACGAGGTCGCCGGTGTGAGCGAAGCCGATCGCATCGATCACGACGTCATGCGCTCCGTCGCCGATCTCGAGCAATTGCGGCGTGCAGGGCAGCACGGCGCGAAGCCGGCCGGCCGCGCGCTCGCTCTCCTCGCTCGATGTCGGACGATAATCGATCTTCGTTCCCGACTGGGCCCATTCGCCCGGCTCCAGCGCGTCGCGATCGATGTTCTCGAAGTAATAATCCTCGCCTTTGCCGAAGCGCGCCCAGACGTCGGTATGGCTGGTGACGCCGTCCACCGTCAGGATGCGGTTCTTCGCATCGATGTGAAAAACAGGAAAGCGCGACGCCGACCAATAATGAAAGGCGACAACCTCCGAGCCGGCGTCGAATGTGTAGCGGCTCGCGTCGAATTCAGGCGCATAGGAAAATTTATCGCGCGGCGCACCCGTCTCCAAGCCGCGGGCGACCTCGGCCTCCACGCGCAGAAATCCCTGCTTCGGCGTCCGCGACCGCATCCGGCGCTCGTCGTTCACGAACAGCGAGCGTTGGACTTCGAGCGGACACGCCCCGGCGACGTCCCAGCGCCAGAAGCCGCGCCGTGTGACCCGAGGCGGAGGAAGGGCGACGCCGCCGCTGAAGACCGCGCCGGACGCGGCCGCGATGAGAATAGTCGAGGCCCCCGCATCGCCGGAGGTCTCGGCGTCCAACATCAAGGGGGATCGCAGCGGATAGGCGCCCGGCGCGAAGCGGAGGCAGACGGCGCCCTCGGCGGCCCCGGATCGCCGCAGCGCGCGCAGCAGTTCGATTGCGCGAGCGGGAGTTCGAACGGCTGCGGCGCCGCTGTCGCCCGAGGCGAGATCGCTGCCCTCGGGCGAGACGAATATGGAGCGACATCGCGCTGCAGCAGCCGGCGCCGAGGCGCTGCTCGGCTCCGCTGTCGCGACGAGCCATAGCGCAAGGAGCGAAGCGACGCAGCGACAAAGGGGCCGCCCCATGGCTCTGGATTGCTTCGCTGCGTGCGCAATGACGGACCAGCTTCCGTTGGTTCGCATCGAAATACCTGTTCTCGAAGCATTTTTGATGATGTGACGCGGTCGCGCGAGCTCGCCGGCTGCGCCCGCCGCAGTAGGGAGCCGCCTCGGCGCGCAGACAAGTCCGGCATTCTCCGCATGGTTCTGGGGCCGGCTGCTCCGGCGCGGCGTCGTGAGAAGTAACGCGCCGCACGCACAATAAACGCGAGCGCGCGCCCCTCGAACATCTCTCGCATCGCCTCGTAGAAGCCAGCCGAGACTTGAATAGGCGTCACGAAAAAATCGGAGAGCCACGGCCAGCTGAAGTCACGGCGCGGCATCGGCCAGTCCTATCCTCGGAGCACGCCGGAGAAGCACGAACGCATCCGATGGGTAAAACGCTCCATCGGCTCGCGCGTCCGGCTGCAAGCGCCACAAAACGTTTCGCTCCATCGAAATTTTCAATCGGGTCACGATGAAATTATGGCAATGCGAAGAGTCGCCGAAGGCGATTTTTTCTAATGAAATCTTAAGGATGCACGCGCACGCTCAGGGTGCGACGAAATATCCCTTGATGGGTTTTGTGCGTCGCAATATATTCAAGTCGACCGAGGCGAGAGCAACAGTCGCTCCCACCTGCTCCAACGACGAGCCTTGCGAGCCATCGAGGGTGTCGAAGGCGGATGAGGTATATCATGGAATCGATCAGCAACTGGTTTCAGGACTGGTCCGACGCCTGCATTTACGCAAAGGAATGCACGCCTGATCTCTCCTTCCTCCCCGGAGAACCTTTCACCGCGCTCGCGAGCATCGCAGCGGTCTGCTTCTTCATCTGGTGGCGCAACGAGAAGGCGCTGAGCGCGAGCGGACTCGTGACGAGCGTCGCCGCCGAGTCCTCCTCGCCCTACGCCGATCTTTCCGCGGCGCTCGATCATGCGCGCGCGCTGGTTTCTGCGCCCGAGAAAAAGGCGGCCTGAACGCCGGCGGACCGAGCGGCCGGACGCCCCGTCGACGACGGGCGTCCGGCCGCTGTTTTTTCGGCTGTGCTTTTTTCGGCTGCTGGCGCGTCGACTCCGGATCGCTTTCGCGATAGGCCTCGAGCAGAACCGCGAGCGACGAATCTCGATGCGCATCCAATCCCGCCATTACCGCACGATCTGGCCCCACGCCGACGGAACCGTCGAGGCGATCGACCAGACGCTGCTTCCGCATCGCTTCGAGACGCGCCGGCTCGCCGCGCTCGACGACGCCGTAGCGGCGATCGCCACAATGGTGGTGCGCGGCGCCCCGCTGATCGGCGTGACCGGAGCCTATGGTCTGGCGCTCGCCGCCGCGGCCGATCCCGCCGATAGCGCCATCGAGGAGGCGCACGCCCGGCTCGCCGCGGCGCGGCCCACCGCCGTCAATCTGCGCTGGGCGCTCGATCGGCTGCGCGCGCTGCTGCTCGCCGCCCCGCCGTTGGAACGGCGCGCGCTCGCTTTCGGCGAAGCCGCCGCCATCGCCGATGAGGACGCGCTCGCCTGCGAGGCGATCGGCGATCAGGGCGCGGCGCTGATCTGCGCCGCCGCCGCCGAGCATCCGGGCCGCCCGGTCAACATTCTCACCCATTGCAACGCCGGCTGGCTCTGCGCGGTCGATTGGGGCACGGCGCTCGCGCCCATCTACAAGGCGGCGCGCGACGGCGTTCCCCTGCATGTGTGGGTCGACGAGACCCGCCCGCGCAACCAGGGCGCGAGCCTCACCGCCTTCGAGCTCGGAGGCGAAGGCGTGCCGCATACGGTGATCGCCGACAATGCCGGCGGCCATCTGATGCAGCACGGCCTCGTCGATCTCGTCATCGTCGGCAGCGACCGCACGACGCGGCGCGGCGACGTCTGCAACAAGATCGGCACCTATCTGAAGGCGCTCGCCGCCCATGACAATGGCGTGCCCTTCTATGTCGCTCTGCCGAGCTCCACCATCGACTGGACCATGCGCGACGGCGTCGCCGAGATCCCGATCGAGGAGCGCGACCCGAGCGAGGTCACCCATATCAGCGGCCGCGCCGCCGATGGCGCGACGACGCGCGTGCAGCTGACGCCCGACGGCTCGCCGGCGCGCAATTGGGGCTTCGACGTGACGCCGGCGCGGCTCGTCGGCGCGCTGATCACCGAGCGCGGCGTCTGCGCGGCGAGCGAGGCAGGCCTGCGACAATTATTTCCCGATCTCGCCTGAAGCGCGCGCCTCGGACAAGCCTTCGCGATTATCTCCTTTGACGCGCGACCCGCCGCATTCATCCACGCCCGCCGGCTCGGACGCGCTTCGGAGGGCCCATGCCGCAAAAAATAGAGGCTACCTGCGTTGTCGTCGGCGGCGGACCCGCCGGGCTGATGACCGGCTTCCTGCTCGCCCGCGCCGGCGTCGACACGGTCGTCATCGAGAAGCACGCGGATTTCCTGCGCGACTTCCGCGGCGACACCATTCACCCTTCCACGCTCGAGGTGATGCACGAGCTCGGCCTGCTCGAGCGCTTTCTGCTGCTGCCGCATCGCAAGGCCCGTCAGATCGCCGCCTGGATCGGCGACCGCAAGATCGTGATGGCGGATTTCACCCATCTGCCGACGCAATGCGGCTTCATCGCCTTCATGCCGCAATGGGACTTCCTCGACTTCATCGCCGGCGAGGCGACGAAGCTGCCGAATTTCCGGCTGCTGATGTCCACCGCGGCGGAAGCGCCGCTCGAGACGGACGGCCGCGTCGCCGGCGTTCGCGCCCGCGGACCGGAGGGCGAGATCGAGATCGCCGCGCGCCTCGTCGTCGCGGCGGATGGGCGCACCTCGGTGATGCGCACGGCCGCCGGCCTGGAGATCGAGCAATATGGCGCGCCGATGGACGTGCTGTGGTTCAGGCTGCGGCGCGAGCCGGAGGACCCGCAGGAGACCTTCGGCCGCATCGCCCCGGGCCGCATGATGGTGATGATCGAGCGCGGCGCCTTTTGGCAATGCGGCTATGTGATCCCGAAGGGCGGCGCGGCCGAGCTGCGCGGCCGGCCGATCGAGGCGTTCCGCGACGAGGTCGCCGCCACCGTGCCCTTCGTGGCGGGGCGGCTCGACGAGATCTCCGGCTGGGAGAAGGTCAATCTGCTCACCGTGCAGGTGGATCGGCTGAAGCGTTGGAGCCGGCCGGGCCTCCTCTGCATCGGCGACGCCGCCCATGCGATGTCGCCGGTCGGCGGCGTCGGCGTCAATCTCGCCATTCAGGACGCGGTGGCGACGGCCAATCTCCTCGCCGGCCCGCTGCGCGCGGGAACGCTTCGCGACGCCGATCTCGCGGCCGTGCAGAAGCGCCGTGAATTTCCGGCGCGGGTGACGCAGCGCATTCAGCGAATCATCCAGGACCGCGTCATTCGCAATGTTCTCGCCGCCGACGCGCCGATCGAGCCGCCGCTGCCTTTGCGGCTATTCGACCGCTTCCCCTTCCTGCGGCGCCTGCCGGCGCGGCTCATCGGCCTCGGCGTCAGGCCGGAGCATGTCGCCGGCGCGGTCAGTTCATCGCGCGAATGAAGGCGCCGAAGGCGCGCGGGCCGTCGCCGGTCTTGGCCTTGCCGGTCACGGTCAGGCTATCGGCGGCGATCGACCAGAACTCATTGGTGAACCAATTGGCGACATAGACGGTCTTGCCGTCGCGGCTGGCGCCGATCCCTTCGGGATATTCGCCGACCTTCACCTCGCCGACCGGCGCGAGCGTCGTAAGATCGAAGACGCTCACCGCCTCGGCATATTGATCGGTGACGAAGCCGCGCCCCTGCGCCAGCGCGACGCAATAGGGGCGCTTGCCGACCTTCACCGTCGCGGCGACGCGCCGCGCGGCGATGTCGATGACGCTCACATCGTCCGATTCGACATTGGCCGTATAGGCGCGCGCGCCGGCGGCGTCGATGGTGACGCCGAAGGGATGGCGGCCGACCTCGATCTCGCCGATCTTGCGAAACGACGCCGCATCGACGAAGGCGATGCGATCGGCGTCGCGGATGGAGACGAGGATCAGCCGCCCGTCCGGCGTCACCGCGACGCCCGAGGGCGTGACGCCGACCTGCGCCGTCGCGACCACCGCGCCCGCCTCCGGATCGACCGCGAACAGGCGGCCCTCATACATGTCGGCGACGTAGACGCGGCCGCCGTCCGGCGCGACGGCGAGGCCGAGCGGCCCGCCCTCGAGGGCGATGCGCCGCAGCGCGCGCCGCTCGCGGGCGTCGATCACCGTGAGATATTTGCCTTCCGGGCTCGTCACATAGGCGCGGGCGCCGTCCGCCGAGACGGCGACGCCGGCCGGCTTGCCGCCGATGGCGAGCGTGGCCGCGGGACGCATCGTCGCGAGATCGACGATGGTCACATCGCCGCTGCCCTGATTGGTGACGAAGGCCTCGTCGGCCGCGGCCGGCGAGCACAGGGCCAGGGCGAGAGCGGCGGCTCGCGCCGCCGACCCGCGCCAGGACCGCGAGCCTTCAGGCTCGCATCCACGGCGGCGAGCCTGAAGGCTCGCGGTCCAAGGGCTCGCCAGCCGAGCGATCACTTGCCGCTCTCGACCTTTTCCTTGAGCGCGGCGAGGCCGCTCTTGTAGAGGCCGGTGATCGCCGCGAGCGCCGCCTCGTCGGAGAGCTCCGGCGGCGGGTCGTTGTTGGGATAGCCGCGGTAGAAGGCGCCCTTCCATTCGACGACGCTCTTGTCGCCCTGCGGCTTCACCGTCATCGTGGAGGAATAATTGTTGACCGGCAGCACCTTCACGTCGACCTTCTCGATGCGATAGGCGAGCGAGAAATCGGCGGCGTCATATTTGGTCAGCAGCTCGTCGATCTCGCCGCCATTCTTCAGCGTGATGTGGCGCGTCGCCTTGCCCGGCTCGTTGCCGCCGGCCCCTTCGGTCTTGGCGACCGGAGGCAGCCAGCTCAGATCCTGGAAATTGCCGACGATGGCCCAGACTTTCTCGGCCGGCGCAGCGATCTCGATCGTTTCCGTGACCTTCTGGCGCGAGGGGCCATGGGCTAATCCTGTCGAGGCCGGCGCGAACGCCGCGAGCGACAGAGCCGCCAGGATCATTGCCCGGCGCGCGACGACGAACGACATTGGATTTCCTCCCGAAGCCATGGCGACCCCATCACGGCCGCGGCGGCAAATAACTCCCGCGAGAGGGCGCGCGTCAAGAGTCTCGGCGCGACGCTCGCAAATCGAGAGCGAAGAGCGAGCCTCTGAGGCGACACAGCGAAATAACTGCTTCATTGGCCCACTCTCGGCAACGGGATGGATGAGCGATCGCGCCTCCGACGGAGCCTTGACGGGCGGCCTCCTTTTGCCGACTGTCGGCTCATGGCGAGAACGAGGCTCTTTCGCGGTTGGACGGCGCTGGCGACGAAGGCGCTCGCGGCTCTGCTGCTCCTGCAGCTCGCTTTCGCCGGCCCGGGCGCCGTCGCGGCGCAGGGCCAGGGCTGGTCCGTCTGCCACGTCGAGCGGAGCGGCGGCGCGCCCGCGCCCTCGCAAGCGCCCCATCTTTGCGCTTTTTGCCCCTGCCTGCATATCGTCGAGGCCGCGCCGCCGGCGCTCGGGAGCGCCGATGCGCCCCTCCCCTTCGCCGAAATAGCGGCGAGCCGCCCGCCCTCCGCCACGGCGCCGCTGACGCCCGCCGGCCGCGCCGGCGCCTGGTCCTCGCGCGCGCCTCCGCACGCCTGAGCCTCGGCTCCCCGCGACCCCTCGCATCTCGACCGCCCCCTCCCCTGCACGACAGGCGCCCGCGCCGCGGCCGCCCGGCGACGCGAGCCGCCATGCCAGACGAGAAGCCGACCTCCTTTCGCGAGCTGTTCCTGCGCCATCGGCGCGGGCTGCTCGACTATCTGCGCCGCAGGGTCGGGCCCGAAGACGCCTCCGACCTCCTGCAGGAGACCTTCGTGCGCGCGCTGCGGCGCGAGCGCTTCGACACGGTCGAGGACCCGCCCGCCTTCTTGAAGCAGATCGCCGTCAATCTCTCACGCGACCTCGCCCGCCGTCGGGAGAGCGAGGCCCGATATTTCGTCGCCGGCGAGGACGCCGAGGACATCGTCGATCCGACGATCGCGCCCGACGATCTGCATGAGGCGAGCGAGCGGGCGCGGCGCTTCCTCGCCGCCGTCGAGGCGCTGCCGCCCAAATGCCGGCAGGCGTTCGTGCTGCGCCGCTTCGAGGACCTGTCGCACGACGAGATCGCCGCCCGCCTCGGCGTCACCCGCAATATGGTGGAGAAGCATCTGCGGCTGGCGTTGGAGCGGCTGCGCGCCGCGCTCGACTGAATTTCTGCACGCCGCGCCTCCTGTTTGGCGGCGCGGCGCGTCTTAATCTATGAGACCCGCGCGGCGCGACAAAAGGACCCGGACCTCACCATGACCAAGGACGCCGCCGACGACATCGCCGCCAAGGAGCGACGCCGCGCGGCCATCGCCTGGTGGACGCGGCTCGACGCCGGCGCGCCCTCCCCCGCCGAGCGCGCGCAATTCGCCGCCTGGCTGACGCGCGATCCCGCCAACAAGGCCGCCTTCGACGACATCTGCTGCCTGTGGGGCGACGTCGAGATCATCCGCGAGGCCGTCTCGGCGCCGACGCGGGCGCGCCCCGGCTTCGCGCTCCCGCGCCCGGGATGGCGCAGCGCGGCCGCGCTCGGCGCCGTCGCTCTCGCGCTCGCCCTCTCCTTCGACGAATTGTCGATCCGCTGGCGGGCCACCGCGCTGACCGGCGCAGCCGAATTGCGCGCAATCACGCTCGAGGACGGCTCGCGCGTCGAGCTCGGCCCCGACACCGCCGTCGTGAACGAATTCTCCGCCGACGAGCGGCGCCTCACGCTGCTGAAGGGCGAAGCCTTTTTCAACGTGGCCTCGGACCCGCTGCGCCCCTTCCGCGTGTCGGTTCCGGCCGGGACGGTGACGGCGCTCGGCACCGCCTTCGACATCGCCATCCAGGGCGCGCGCACCGAGGTGACGGTGACCCGGCACAGCGTGCGCGTCGCCGGCGCGGGGCCGAGCGTCATCGTCGAGGAGGGCGCGCAGAGCGCCTTCGGCAAGGGCGTCGCCGCCGTCGCGCCCTATGGCGTCGACGCCGACCACGTCACCGCCTGGCGGCGCGGCAAGCTGATCTTCGACGACAAGCCGCTCGGCGAGGTGGTCGCGATCCTCGCCCGCTATCATCACGGCTTCCTCATCATCGTCGATCCCACCATCCGCGGCCGTCGCGTGAACGGCGTGTTCGAGACGCGCGATCCCATGGCGGCGCTGCGCGCGATCGAGAAATCGCTCGGTCTGAAGCTCTATTCGCTCGGCTCCGTCGTCCTGCTCGGAGGCTGAGCGCGCGCGCGCAAAAATTTGCGCGCCGCGACCTACTCGAATGAATGCGAGCCGCGTCCAACTCGATGGGGGCGCTCGATGAGCCCCCGAAGATCGAACGAGGGGGCGTGGATGCGGAGCGGGTTTTCGGGGCGACGTGGCGGCGTCGAGGGTGGAGTGATGGGCGCGACGGCCCTGGTGACGGCGATGAGCGCATTCGCTTTCGGCGGCGCGAACGACGCGCGCGCCCATGCGCAATTGCCCGAGCGCGAGATCGTGGAGATCGTGCGCGCCTATTCGATTCCCGCCGGACGCATGTCGACGGCGCTGAACCGCCTCGCGGATGCGAGCGGCGTGCTGATCGTCTATGACACGGCGCTGACGCGATCGGTCACGACGCGCGGCCTCAATGGCGCGCGCACGCTGAACGCGGCGCTCGAAGAGCTGCTGTCCGGCACGCGCCTCGGCTATGACGTCGCCGCCGACGGCAAGACCGTGATGATCGTCCTCGCGCAGAACGACACCGGCGTTCGCAGCGACGCGGGCGCCGAGACGCTGCCGACGATCGACATCGGCGCCGAGCAGAACGCGCCCGGCGCGCGCAATGGCGGCGGCCGCGGGCGCGGCGCCGGCGATCCTTCCCGCGAGACCGGCTATACGCGCTCCGCGACCACCAGCGCGACGCGAACGCAAACGCCGCTGATCGACACGCCGCAATCGGTGCAGATCGTGCCGCGCGAGGTCATTCGCGATCGGCAGATTCTCAACGTGCTGGAGGCGGTGCAGAACGTCTCCGGCGTGCAGGCGGACAATTCCGGAATCTTCTACGACAATTTCCTCATCCGCGGCTTCAGCAGCGGCTATGGGCGCAGCTATCGCAACGGCCTGCGCGTCGATGGAACCGGAGGCACGGTCGACATGGCTTTCACCGATCGCGTCGAGGTGGTGAAAGGACCCGCCTCCATGCTCTATGGACGCATCGAGCCCGGCGGCTTCGTCAATGTCGTCACCAAGCGGCCGCAGGAAGAATTCGCGGCGTCGCTCGACACGCAATTCGGCAGCTGGGGCGTCTCGCGCAGCATCGCCGATGTGACCGGGCCGGTCGACGCCGAGAAGACCGTTCTCTATCGGCTGATGGGCGTCTATGATCGCGCCGATTCTTTCGTGAATTTCGATCATCGCAACAATGGCGCGGCGGCGCTCTATCTCACCTTTCGTCCGACCGAGAATTTCGAAGCCAATGTGCAGTTCGAGCATTACGAGCAGATGCAGACGATCCGGCCAGGACAGATACCGGTCAATTTGGGCGTCAGCGACCAGCCCGCCAATCTTCCTCGGCGCTTCAATCATGCGGACAATGAATCCTGGGCTCAGTTCCCCTATGTCGTTCATCGCACCGTCTACGCCTTCGACTGGACGTGGCGCTTCGCCGACGAATGGAAGGTGACGAACGCCTTTCATTATATCGACGCGCATGAGAATCAGAACGCGATCTATTCGACGGGATTCGACGGCTCCACTTTGTCTCGCGGCTTCTATGCCGGTGTCGTGAAGCGCTATCAGCTGTCGACGAATCTCAATCTCATCGGCGAGGTCGACACGGGGCCGGTCCATCACGCCCTCCTCGCTGGCGTCGACTGGTTCCATTATGGCGACGACTGGCCGAGCACGGCCTATTCGTCGTTCCCGTCGATCAACGTGTGGGCGCCGTCCTATGGCGGCGTGGGGCCGCTGATGCATTCGGCGGCCGACAACGCCCGCAACAACACGCTGTGGGCCAGCCGATGGCGCAATTTCGGAGCCTATGTCCAGGACCAGATCAGCTTTCTCGATGATCGCGTGCATCTTCTGCTCGGCGGCCGCTACGACAAGGCCGAGGAAAGCTATGGCACGACTTATGGCGGCAATTGGGAGAGCTGCTATCCCTTCTGCTCGCCCTATCCGCTGAAGAGCAATCCGGACACGACGCCACTGTCGCCGCGCGCCGGACTTCTCGTCAAGCTCGATCTCGACACCTCGGTCTATGGCAGCTACACGCGCTCGGCCGGCACGAACAACGGCCGCAGCGCCGCCGGGGACATGTACCCGCCGGAGCGCGGCCTGCAATGGGAGGTCGGCGTCAAGAGGCTGTGGATGGACGGGCGCCTGTCGACGAGCCTCGCTCTGTTCGATCTGCGCAAGAAGAATGTGCTTCAGCCCGATCCGATCAATCCCGCTTTCTCTCTCGCCGTCGGCGAGGTGACGAGCCGCGGGATCGAATTCGACATCGCCGGCCAGATCACCGACAATTTGAGCGTCATCGGCAGCTACACCTTCAATTCGGTGAAGATCACCGACGACAATGACAATGGCAATGTCGGCAAGCGCTATTACGGCGCCGCGCCCAATGTCGGCAATCTCTGGGTGAAATGGGACACGGCGCCCGGCGCGCGCGAAGGCTTCGAGTTCGGCGCCGGCTTCTATGCGATGGACCGCCGCTACGGCAGCAACGACAACAGCTGGTATATGCCGGCTTATGTGAAATTCGACACGATGGCCGCCTATCGCACAGTCGTGGACGGGCATGATGTGACCTTCCGCTTCAATGTGAAGAACATCGGCGACGAACGCTATTTCGTGAACAGCAATGGCTACGACTCGGCCCAATATGGCGCGCCGCGCACCTTCCTCGGCCAAGTGAGCTTCAAATGGTGACGCCTCGGTGAAGGCGAGACCCGTCTTCGCCAGCGCAGCGAAGCGATCCAGAGCCGCACCGCAGTCCCTGGATCGTTTCTTCGCTCCGCGCTTCGCGATGACGGCCTCAGGCCGAAAAGGAAGACGATCCATGATCGATGCGACACCCGGCGACGCGCGCGCGCGTCCCGCCCCGTCATGGCGTAAGAAATGGCGCAAGCTCTGGCTCGACATTCACCTCTACATCGGCCTCGTCGCCGGCGCGATGCTGGTGGTCATCGGCGTCACCGGCAGCATTCTCGTGTTCTGGCACGAGGTCGACGCTTGGCTCGATCCGCAAATGCGCGTCGTCGCGGCGCGTCCCGGCGGCGCGGCCGCTTTTACGACGCTGGAGACGATCGAGCAGGCAATGATGGCCGCGACGCCGCCGGGCGGACGCATCACCCATGTGTGGACGCCGCGCGATGAGCGCTCCTGCTATCTCTTCTATTATGATCTCGACGGCGACACGCGCCGATTCTGCATCGATCCTTATGATGCGACGAAGATGGCGGATCGACTCTATTATTCGAAGGAGAGCCCGTTCCGCCATGCGCTGATGGGCTTTCTGTTCCAGTTGCACTGGTCGCTGCTGCTCAGCGATCTCGCCGACGACGGCGGCGTCATCGTCGGCGTCGCGGCGATTCTGCTGATGGTCTCGACGCTCGCCGGTCTCTACCTGTGGTGGCCGGCGCCGGGTAAATGGAGGTCGGCGCTCACCTTGAAACGTGGCGCGCGCGCGGAGCGGCTCAATTACGATCTTCACAAGCTCGGCGGCGTCTATTCCGCCGCCGTGCTGCTCTCCGTGCTGATGTCCGGCCTCTATATGAACTTGCCGACGCCCTTCCTCTGGATCGTCGATCATGTCGCGCCTCTGACCGAGGGCGGGCGCGTCCCGAGCCTGTCCGAGCCGGCGGCGGGACGTCCGAGCATCGGCTTTCCGGCGGCGGTGGCGGCCGCGGTCGCGCGCTCGCCGCAGGGACATGTCGAGCGGGTCGATTTTCCGGGCGACGCGCAGGGCGCCTTCACCGTCTATCTGAACGATGTGACCGGCGTCGGCCCCTTCATCCGCTCGCGCACTTTGACCGTGGATCGCTATTCGGCGGCGGTCCTGCGGGTCCACGACGTCACGCAGGGCACGGCCGGCGACGCCTTTCTCCGCTGGCAATGGCCGCTCCACTCGGGACAGGCGTTCGGCATGACCGGGCGCCTGATGGTGCTCGCGAGCGGCCTCCTCTGCCCGCTCCTCTTCGTCACCGGCCTCATTCGCTGGCTGCAGAAGCGGCGGGCGCGCCGCGCCACGCGCCGGTGAAAAGGCTTTCGTCAGATGACGGCAAGCTTTTCTTGACTCCACTTCCGTTGAATGCAAAGCTCACCCCTATGGCCGAGATGCTCCGATCGCTCCCTTTCAAACGGCTCGCCGTTGCGCTCTACGCGCTCACGGTGGTCGTCGGCGCGTTCGGCTTCGCTATTCATCGCGCTCATGGCGGGGCGGGGGTCAGTATTTTCGCTGATCGCGCTGATTTCTGCCATGACGGCGAGAAGGCCCAGGGGACTGCGCCGACGCCGTTCGTCGTCTGCTGCGACGCCTGTGTGTCCAGCGCTCCGCCGATTTTGCCGAGCATCATTACCCATATCGTTTATCGGTTCGAGATTTCGACCCGTTTCGAATTCGCTGCGCGGCTCGGCCGCGATCTGGACGAAAGTCCTGACAATCTCCGCTCCCGCGCGCCGCCGGTCCTCGCCTGACATCGGACCGTCGACGGCGCCGTTTCGCGCCCGACACTCCCTGAATTTTCCTGCTCGCATGCGACCGCCTCTCCCGGCGTAGCCGATGTGCAGGAATCCAAGGGCCCTCGTTTCGCGCTCCCCCTGACACGAAACGATAAGCGGAGGATTTCCGCGGGCGCCCGCCGGCTGCGATGGCGGACCCCGCGTCTCGAACGCCACTGACATGATCGTCCCGCAGCGCCTCACGGCGCGTCCCCCAATGTGGTCCGATCATGGGCGTCGAGACGCGGTTCGCAGCCGACGAGGCTCGCGGAATCCGTCGGCCGAATCGAAAGGGTCGGATCTTCTCCGACATCAGCGTCACAGCGTGATCGGGCTCGCGGCAGGATGCGCCGCTCGCCTTGCGTCCCTTGCCGCGTTCCTCAGATCGGCCGTCACTGGGCGGCGCTCCTCATCTCCCGAGAGGAGCGCCGCCCTCGGACGGCTAGACAACCGTTTTTGCAGCAGATTGAAGCGACGCCGAATATCTGCGCCATCGGGAGCCGCTGGCGGACCGCGAGTCTTCAGGCTCGCATCCGCCGCCTCACGATCACCCTTCGCCGCGCGGCGGCGGGGCCATGAACTCCGGCCCCACCGGATCGACGATTGTCTCGGCCAGAATCGCGTCGATCGCCCGCATCGCCGCCTCGTCCAGGCGCCAGCCGGAAATTTCGGCGATGGGCGCCAATTGCTCGGGCCGGCGGGCGCCCCAGAGCGCAATATTGGTCCAGGCCGTGTCGAGCACGAAGCGCAGCGCGAGATGAATAACGCGCTTGCCGTAATTATCCCGAGCGAATTGATCGAGCCGGGCGACGGCGTCGAGATAATGCGCGCGGCGCGGCGCCTGGAACTTCGGATCGCGTCGTCTCAGATCATCGCCCTCGAAGCGGGTTTCCTCGGTGATCGTTCCGGCGAGCAGACCGCGGCACAGAGCGCCATAGCAGAGCGTGACGATGCGCTCGCGCGTGCAATAGGGCAGCACATCGGCCTCGATTCCGCGCTCGAACAAATTATAGGGCGGCTGCGCCGTCTGCAGCGGGGCCACGGCGCGAAACGCGTCCATCTGCGCGGGCGAGAGATTGCTGACGCCGATGGCGCGGATTTTTCCCGCCTTGCGCAGCGCCTCCATCCCCGCCGCCGTCTCCTCTATCGGCGTCGCTGGGTCCGGCCAGTGGAGCTGATAGAGATCGATCGCATCCGTGCGCAGACGCCGCAGCGAATCCTCGACCTCGGTCTCGATCCGCGCGCGGCTGGCGTTGCGGAACGGCTTGCCGTCCCGCCAATCGAGCCCGACCTTGGTGGCGATGAGCGCGCGCTGGCGGCGCCCGCCCTCGGCGAGCGCCTTGCCGACGATCTCTTCGGCGCGGCCGAAGCCATAGACCGGCGCCGTGTCGATCAGCGTGACGCCATGATCGAGCGCCGCATGGATCGTGGCGATCGCCGCGCGCTCGTCGCTGCCGCCCCACATCCAGCCGCCGATCGCCCAAGTGCCGAGCGCGATGCGCGACGCCGGCACGGGCAGCCCGTCGATCGATATGCTCTCCAGCGCCGATGTCTTCTCCGCCATGGCTCCCCTCCTCACGCCCCTCGCGCCGCAACCGCCTGCTCTATCGCCCCGAAGATCGAGCGGCCGGCCGCGTCGCGCATCTCGATCCGCACTCTGTCGCCCGGCTTCAAAAAGGGCGTGCGCGGCGCGCCGCCGCGCAGGGTTTCGACGACGCGCTGCTCGGCGATGCAGGAATAGCCGAGCCCGCCTTCCGCGATCGGCCGGCCCGGCCCGCCGTCGGCGGCGCGGTTCGACACTGTGCCGGAGCCGATGATCGAGCCCGCCGCGAGCGCGCGCGTCCGCGCCGCATGAGCGATCAGCGCGCCGAAGTCGAAGGTCATGTCGCAGCCGGCGTCGGGCCGCCCGAGCGGCGCGTCATTGACGAAGGAGAGCAGCGGCAGCGCCAGCTTGCCGCCGCTCCAGGCGGCGCCGAGCTCGTCCGGCGTCACCGCCACCGGCGAGAAGGATGAGGCCGGCTTCGACTGAAAAAAGCCGAAGCCCTTGGCGAGCTCGCTCGCGGTGAGCCCGCGCAGAGTGACGTCGTTGACCAGCATCACCAGCGCGACATGGCCGAGCGCCGCCCCGGCCGCCACGCCGAGCGGCGCGTCATCGGTGACGACGGCGACCTCGGCCTCGAGATCGAGCCCATATTTCTCGTCGAGAAAGGGAATGGGCGCATGCGGGGCGAGAAAACCGTCGGAGCCGCCCTGATAGATCAGCGGATCGTTCCAGAAGGACGGCGGCATCTCGGCGCCGCGCGCCTTGCGCACCAGAGCGACGTGATTCACATAGGCCGAGCCGTCCGCCCATTGAAAGGCGCGCGGCAGCGGCGACAAGCAATCCCGCTCGCGAAAACGAATTTCCGGAACGAGCCCCGCCTCCAGCGCCTCGGCGAGCTCGGCCAGGCGCGGCGCCGCCTGCGCCCAATCGTCGAGCGCGGCCTGTAGAGTGGGCGCGACGGCCGCCGCTTCTGTCGCGCGGGTCAGATCGGTCGAGACGACGACCAGCCGTCCGTCACGGCCGCCGCGCAGCGAAGCGAGTTTCATGTCGTCTCCCTAGAGCGCTTTCCGATCGAACGGAATCGTTCGATCGATCAGAATTCGCTCAAACAAAAGCATTCTAGAGCGCTATCCGATCCGATCGGATCGGATAGCGCTCTATGGCGCGCCGTCGAAGCGGCGCGGCAGGCCCGACCAGCAGTCGGCGTAATCCTTCTGCAGCGTCGGCAGAGTCGCTGCGTAAGAGGTGAGATGCTGCGGCAGGCGCGTCTCCAGCATGAAGGCGAGCGTCCCCTCGAGCTTCGCCGGGGCCAGCGTCTCGCGCGTCGCTCGCTCGAAGGCCTCGGCGTCCGGTCCATGCGGCAGCATGGCGCCATGCAGCGAGGCGCCGCCCGGCGCAAAGCCGCTCTGCTTGGCGTCATAGCGCCCATGAATGAGCCCCATGAATTCGCTCATCAAATTGACGTGGAACCAGGGCGGACGAAAGCTGTGCTCGGCGACGAGCCAGCGCTCGGGAAAGATCGCGAGATCGATGTCGGCGACGCCAGGCTCGCCGGAGGGCGAGGTCAGCACGGTGAAGATCGACGGATCGGGATGATCGAAGAGGATCGAGCCGACCGGCGAGAAGCGCGCCAGATCATATTTGTAAGGCGCGAGATTGCCGCGCCAGGCGACGACGTCGAGCGGCGAATGATCGAGGCTGCAGGCGAAGAAGCCGCCGCCCCATTTCACCGTGAGCCGGGAGGGCGTCTGCTCGTCCTCGAAGGCGGCGACGGGCGCGAGAAAGTCGCGCGCCTCGGCGAGGCCATTGGCTCCGATCGGCCCGCGCCAGGGCAGCGTGAAGGGCGCGCCGTAATTTTCGCAGACATAGCCGCGCGCCGCGGCGCCGGCGAGCTCGGCGCGGAATTTCACCCCGCGCGGAATGACGCAGATTTCGCCCGGCGCGACCTCGAGCCGGCCGAATTCGGTGGCGAGGCGCAGCGCGCCCTCTTGCGGCAGGATCATCAGCTCGCCGTCGGCGTCGGTGAAATAATCGTCGATCATCGAGCGAGTCGCGAAATAGAAGCCGATCGAAACGCCGCGCCGCGAATCGACGTCGCCGGCCGTGGTCATGCTGCGCACGCCTTCGACGAAGCAAAGATCGCCGAGCGGCATGGGCGGCGGGTCCCAGCGATATTGCCCGATCGGCAGATCGCTCTCGCGCGCCGGCGCGCTGCGCCACAAGGGGATCTCGATGCGCTCGAAGCGGCCGAAATGACGCACCGAGGGGCGAATGCGATAGAGCCAGGAGCGCAGATTGGCGCCGCGCGGCGCGGTGAAGGCGGAGCCGGAAATCTGCTCCGCATAGAGCTTATAAGGGCAGCGCTGCGGCGAGTTCTGGCCGGGCGGCAGAGCGCCGGGCAGCGCCTCGCTCGCGAATTCATTGCCGAAGCCGGAGAGATAGGCGGAGGTCATAGGCCGCCCGCCTCTGCTGCTCTCGCAGGCAAGGGCGCTTCCTTCTCCCGAAGGGCTACCGCGTCATGGCCGGGCTTGTCCCGGCCATCCACGCAACGCCGCGGAACAATGCTTGGAAAGCGGCTGTGATTGGTCGGCTTATCGCCACCGCCGAGTCGCGGAGACTGTCGCCGCAACGTCGACGTCGCGCGAAAACATGCGAGAAACCTCGGCGTCGCGGCGTGGATGGCCGGGGCGAGCCCGGCCATGACGGCCCTTCTCTGCAAGGGAGAAGGAGTCGCGCTCGACCGTCGCGGGTCTTTTTCCAGGCGGAGAGAGCCGACTCGCCTGCGGCTCATCGCGCCGCCTCCTTCAGCACGCCGCGTTTCAGCTGATCGTCCTCGATCGATTGGAACAAGGCGCGGAAATTGCCTTCGCCGAAGCCCTCGTCGCCCTTGCGCTGGATGAATTCGAAGAAGATCGGCCCGATCACCGTCTTGGAGAAAATCTGCAGCAGCAGCCGCGGACGAGCGCCGCCGGCTCCGTCGATCAGAAGGCCGAGCTCGCGCAGCGTCTCGACCGGCTCGCCATGTCCGGGCAGACGTTCGTCGATGCGCTGATAATAGGAGACGGGCGGCGCCGGCATGAAATCGAGCCCGCGCGCGCGCAGCGCCGTCACCGTAGCGTAGATGTCGTCGCAAGCGCAGGCGATGTGCTGAATCCCCTCGCCTCTGTAGGCCGCAAGATATTCCTCGATCTGGCTCTTGTCGTCGGCGCTCTCATTGATGGGAATGCGTATCTTCCCGCAAGGGCTGGTCATGGCTCGCGAATGCAGGCCGGTGAGCTTGCCCTCTATGTCGAAATAGCGAATCTGCCGGAAAGCGAAGAAGCGCTCGTACCATCCGGCCCATTCGTCCATATGGCCGCGATAGACATTATGCGTCAGATGATCGAGCGTCGTGAGGCCGACGCCCTGCGGATGCGGATCGCGCGTCGCGGTCCAGCGGAAATCGACGTCGAAGATCGAGCCGGTCTCGCCATAGCGGTCGACGAGATAGACGAGCGCGCCGCCAACGCCGACGATCGCCGGAATATTCAGCTCCATCGGCCCGATCTTTGTCTGCGCCGCTGTCGCGCCCATGTCGAGCGCGCGACCGAAGGCGAAGGCCGCGTCCTTCACACGAAAGCCCATGGCGCAGGCCGAAGGGCCGTGAGCGCGCGCGAAAGCGGCGGCGAAGCTGTCGGGCTCCGCATTCAGCACGTAATTCACATCGCCCTGGCGATAGAGCGTCACATCCTTGGAGCGATGGCGCGCGACGGCGACAAAGCCCATCTGCTCGAACAGAGCCGCGAGCGCGGCGGGCTCGGGATGCGCGAATTCGACGAATTCGAAGCCATCCGTTCCCATCGGATTGTCGTCGGAAACGCGCGGCGCTCCAGCTTCGAGAGAAGGCTTCATTCGCGCCTCCTTGTGATTCGAACACGCCATTCGACATATTGCTGCGCAGATGATTTTGAAGCCCCGGCGCCGGAGAATTCGCGATGAAGCTCTATGATTACTTTCGCTCCTCGGCCGCCTATCGGGTGCGAATCGCGCTGGCGTTGAAAGGGCTCGAGGTCGAGCGCGTCTTCGTGCATCTCGCGCGCGGCGAGCAGCGCCTCCCCGCCTTTCTCGCAAAGAACCCGCAAGGGCTCGCGCCGGCGCTCGAGCTCGATGACGGAACCGTGCTCACGCAATCGCTGGCGATCATCGAATATCTCGACACGCTCACGCCCTCGCCGCGCCTCGTTCCGGCAGATCCCTTGCGCGCAGCCAAGGTGCGCGGCGTCGCTCTCGCCATCGCATGCGACATTCATCCGCTCAATAATCGCCGCGTGCTCGATTATCTGCGCGGGCGCCTCGGCCAGAGCGAGGAGGCGGTCGATCTATGGGTCCGCCATTGGGCGCTGACAGGCGGGCTGGAGGCGATCGAGCGCCTCGTCGAGCCGGGGCCTTATTGTTTCGGCGCCGAGCCGACGCTCGCCGACGTCTGCCTCATTCCGCAAATGTTCGCGGCCCGCCGCTTCGCGACGCCGCTCGCCGCTCTGCCGAAGCTGCTCGCCATAGAAGCCCATTGCGCCGCGCATCCGGCCTTCGCCGCGGCGCATCCGGCGCGGCAGCCGGATGCAGAGTGATCGGGCCCCGGCGATTGACCATGTGCTCCGCCTAAATTAGCTCCGCTGTCGACATAGAGGCGACGCGGGAAGCGATCTATCGTCCAAAGGAATTTGGTGGCGGGATTGCCGAAATTTTAACGAAGATGTAGCGTCCGGGTGTTTCAAGTGGGGGCGCAGCTTTGGACGCGGGCACGATTACGGCGTTGACTGAGTTGGCGAAAATGGTAGGCGTGCCGGGCGCGGCGCTACTTATTATCTCACTTGGAATCGCCATCAAGAGCGACAAGATCGCAGAAACTTGCAGGGGGATCATCCGAGACTGGCAGGACCATTCTCGCAAGTGCCGGGAATTGGATCACCGCATTGCGCGAGATTCGGAAACCATCGGCCTTGAAATTGCTCGAAAGAGCGAGCAGGTGGTCAAACGCATTGGAAGGGGAGCGGGAAAATGAGCATCTCCACCTCGTTGCTCATACTCATCTCCATCGTCTTCGTCGGAGTTCGAGTAGTTTCATATTTCCTCAGCGCCGACTTGGATCGGCTGGAAAAGCTAGCCAAGTGGTCGGGGAAATATTCATCATCGGCACGCGAACTGCTGTCCATGACCGATGCGATGCCGCCGTCAGTTGTTCGCGAACTTGGCTTCTGGAACGAGGCGGTAGTCGATAGAAGGTTCCCATTTTTGCTTGCGGTAGCACTCAGCAATAAAAGGAGAGAGCTCCTTAACGGCGCGAATCTCAGCAGCACGACTGACGATGATGATAAACGAATATTTATGCAAAAAAACCCGGCGCTAGAGGATATATACTACGATACACTCGTGTACGCTCTCATGACTATAGGATATTCTCATTGGCTCTGGGGGCTGATAATACGCACAGCGCTTGCCGATATAGTTGCAGAGCACAAGAAAAGACGGTTGAAGAGCTTTTCCAGCGCCGTGCAACAAAACGTCAAGCTGACGAGAGCGTCGTCGGACTGCGCCAGCTTTGTAGCGTCCACCTAGAGCGCTATCCGATCCAATTGGATCGGATAGCGCTCTAAAATTCTTTCGTTCGAGCGAATTCCGTTCGATCGGAAAGCGCTCCAGCCGGCTCTTTGCCCAACGCGGCGACACGATGCGCCAAAGCTGCAGGAGATGGGAGCGACCTTTTCGACGACGAACAGGTTGCGTGGTTCGTTCTTATTTCACCATGTCGCCTCACCGTCTCCGGCCGGCGGCGCGCAGGCGCGGGATGCAGCGCTCGAGATTGGCGCGGGCCGCCGCGTCCCAGAGCGCGCGCGTCTCGGGGCGGCGAAAGATCGGCGCGCCCTCGCGTGCAAAACTCTCTAGCAGATTCGCCTGATCGGACGCGAATTGCGTCTCGTCGACGCCGGCCGATTCCGTCCTGATCTTGCGCGTGTTGTCGGCGAACGCCTCCCAGGGCGCAGCGAGCGGGCTGAGATCGAGATCGACAAACAGATCGAGATCGCCGGCGAAGCCCGGATAATGCGCCGCCGCCGCCCGCGCATGGGCGTGATCGGCGGTCGCCGTCACGAGATCGGCGACCGCCTGCCGCTCGCTTCCGCACAGCAGCGTGCAGCGGCGAAACGCCTCGACGCTGTCGCGCACATTCTGCGCATCGCTATGCGCGCGCCCATCCGCCTCGCGGGCGCGATGCACGACGTCGTGCCAGAAAATGGCGATGGCGATGAGATCGGGACGCGCGGCGAGGCGCTCGAACCGCTCGAGCCCAACGAGCAGAGCGTCGATGTGCTCCCAAGTGTGATAGGCCCGATGCGCCTGCCGATAAGCGGCGTCGAGAACCGCATAGGCGCCCGGCTCATGCGCTGCTTCTATCCTGCGCCAAAATCGTCTGCGAATAGGTTCGTTCATCGCGTCTTCCAAGAAATCTCTACTTGCGCCCCGGCGCCCATGCCGGCGTCCAATCGTCGCCGGAAGGAGGCGCCTGCTCGAGCGCGGCGAAACGCTCCACCAGCGCGCCATAGAGATCGCGCCACTGCGGCTCGGCCCGGGCGCGCAAAGCCTCCGCCCGCTCGCGCGCTTCGCCGAAAGCGCGGCCACGATAGCACGCCATCATCGCGTCATGCTCGCTGCGCCAGTCGCCGAAGGCGGCGCCCGTCGCGACCGAGGCGTCGCCCGCCAGAGCGAATATCTCGGTCGGCGCGCGGCGTCCCGCCACGATCGCCGCGCCGAGCGAAAGCCATGCGAGATCCGGGGCGGCGGCGCGCACGGCGCCGGAGGCGATGATGTCGGTGCGGAACGTCTTGCACAATCCTTCGAGGCGGGAAGCGAGATTCACATCGTCGCCCAGGATGGAGTAATCGAAGCGGCGCGTCGAGCCCATATTGCCGACGCTGCACGGCCCGAGATTGACGCCGATCCCCATCGCCGCGGGACGGTGCGGATGGCCCTGCGCCTCGGCCTTGGCGGCGCGCTCGGCGTTGAGCCCGGCCAGAGCCGCGCGCATCGCCAGCACCGCCATCGCCGCCTTGCGCGGATGATCGGCGACGTCGAGCGGCGCGTTCCAGAAAGCGACGATGGCGTCGCCGACATATTTGTCGATGGTCCCCTCGCTGTCGAGGATCGCGTCGGTCATCGGCGTCAGATAATCATTCATGAACAGCGTGAGCTCCTGCGCGCTCATGCCTTCCGACAGCCCCGAGAAATCGCGCAGATCGGAGAACATCACGGTGAGCTCACGCGTCTCGCCGCCGAGCGCCAGACGCTCGGGATGCGCGACGAGCCGGTCGACCACCGCGGGCGCGACGAATTTGCCGAAGGCGTTGTGCACGCGCTGGCGCTGGAGCTGATCGAAACGCCACAAGGTCAAGGCGCCGACGCCATAAGCGATCACGGCGGCGAGGCTCGGAAAGGCGGGATCGAGCAGCAGCGCCTCGCGCTCGAAGGCGTAGAACGCGCCGCCGAAGGTCGCGGCGACGGCGCCCGCGGCCACCGCCGCAGAGACGAAGGGCGAGGCGACGAGCAGCGCCAGCGCCACGAGCGCGTAGGCGAGCCCGGCGACGAGAAGCTCCAGCCCCGGCGCCCAGTCGGGCCGCGACAGCAGCGCGCCCGAGAGCAGCGATTCGAGCATTTGCGCATGAATGTCGACGCCGGCGGCCGCGGGCTCGAGCGGCGTCGCGCGAATGTCGCCGGCGCCGACGGCGACGACGCCGATGAGAATGATGCGCCCGTCGATCGCCTCGCGCGGCGCGCGGCCGTTCAGCACATCGGCGGCCGAGACCCGCCGCTGCGGCGCCACGTCGGCGTAGCGCGGGCGGATGTCGCCGGCGGCGCCGCTGGCGATCTCGAGTTCCCCCACCTTCACCGCATTGACGCCGGTGCGTTGTCCGAAGGCCGCCTCGCCGCTGGCGTTGGAGGAGCGGATCACAATGGTCGTCGCGCCCTGCGCGACGCGCAGCGCCTCGAGCGCCAGCGACGGCACGACGCCCTGCGGGCCGACGGCGACGAGCGGAATGCGCCGCACGGTCTGGTCGCGGTCGGGCCGCCAATTGGTCGCGCCGAGCCCCTGCGCCGCCTCGGCCAGCTCCGGCAACGGCGCGACGACCGCGGGGAAAGCGACGAGAAACTCCTCCGGATCGTCGCCGGCGATGGCGACGCCGGTCTTGGGCGGCGGCAGCGGGCCCGCCCCCTCTTCCGAGAGCGTCATGCCGAGCACCACTGGCGCCGCGGCGATGGCCTTGGCGAAGACGCGGTCATTGGATGCGGCGCCGGCGGCGGCGGCCAGGATTTTCTTCTTGGCCGGCCCTTCGGGCAGCTCGCGCAGGAAAAACTCGAGGCTCGCACGGTCCGGCTCGGCGAAGACGCAGTCGAAGGCGATGACCGCCGCGCCCATGGCGGCGAGCCGGCTGGTCAGCTCCGCCAACCGTGTGCGCGGCCAGGGCCATTGGCCGAAAGCCGAGAGGCTCGCCTCGTCCACGGCGACGACGCGAACGGGCGTCTCGGGGTCATAGCGGCGCGGCGACAGACGCTGAAACGAATCGAAGACGAAATTGCGCAGATCGTCGAGCAGCCGCGGCTGCGCCCGGCCGAAGGTCAGCACGCTCGTCGCGACGGCGGCGGACAAGATGAGATAGAGAGGCGTGCGCCGCTTCAGCCCGCGCACGCGCTCGGCCACGCGCATCAATAGGCGGAGCCCGCGCCGCCCCCCACGCCGCCCTCGCCCGGAGGCTCGGCCGTGGGCGCAGCCGGCGCCGCCGGCTGATGGACGCTCCCGGCATGGCTGCGCACGAGCGACTGGCCCGCCCAGAACATGTTCAGCGTGTCTAGCCCCGGCCCCCGGTCGCTGTCGGCGGAGCCGAGCAGCGGCCGGTCGCCGCCGAGCAGGCGCTCGGCCTCCTCCTCGGTCGGCAGAATGTCGGCGCCGCCATGCTGGGCGAGCTCGCTCGCCAGCTCCTTCTGCAGGCCGGAGACGATCTCGGCCGAGACGCGAAAGGCCTCGCCGATCTCGCCGCTCGGCGAGACGCAAACGCCCGCGCCGGCGCGCGAGAGCACGCGCGAGCCGCCCTTCGTGCGAATGGTCAGCGCGCCGAACTGATCGACGATCAGCGCGCCGCATCTGGGGCGGCTGAGATCGACCAGAACCGTGCCGCCGCGCACGGCGATCGTCGCCGTCGGCGTCTTGATCGAGGCGCCGCCGCCATGGCTGACGCCGCCGCCGACGAACCGCAGCACGCCCTTCGTCGCGCTGATCGTCTGCTCGCCGCCGCTCGTGCCGGAAAAGACGAAACGGTCGATCGTCACCTGGCTGCTGCGGCCGACCGTCAGAGTCGAGCGGTCGCGAAACACGATCTGCGCGCTCCCCGCGCGATCGGTCTCGACCCGCTCACGATCGACGACCGAAGCGCCGAGCGCCAGCGGTTTCGCCGCCTGCCCCGGCGCCGTCCCCCGCGCCGATTGATTGACGGCGCCGATGCTGCCGACCGATTCCGCGGCGGCGGCCGATACGGCGAGGACGAGGCCGGCCGCGATCGCAAATCTCGCCGCTGAGGTCATGCCGGCCTTCCTCTCGTGTGGTTTCGAGAAGCGAGCCTGAAGGCTCGCGGTCCACAGCCCGCCCCTGGACCGCGAGCCTTCGGGCTCGCTCTCGCCCGTTTTCAAATCCAGCGCCGCGCGCATTCTTAAAACCGCGCCACGGGGCCGAACCATACCGAGAGATTGTCGGTGCGGAAATTCGGCAAATTGGAGTCATAACGGGCGTATTCGAAGGCCGCCGTCACCCCGACGAATCGCGTGAGCGGCGCCTCGACGAGCACACCCGCCGCCCAGCCCGTGTCGCGCCGCGCCCGCGCCGGATCGAGCAGCGGATCGGCGGCGTCATAAGAGCTGTGGAACACGCGGCCGAAGGGGGCGAGCGACCATTTCCCCGCGCCGGCGAGCGGCGAATCGAAATCGAAGCGCAGCAGCGCCTGGCCCTCGACCTGATCGAAGCTCTGCGACAGGCGGGCGGCGTTGGCGCGGGTGAAGGCGGCGCGCGTCTCGAGCCGGATATTCTCCCGCGGCGCCCACAGTCCGGCGAGCGAGGCGGTCACCGCCCCGCCCGTGCCGAGCGCGGCGGCGGAGGGGAAGAGCCCGGTCGAGGCGACCGAGAGATAGCGAATCTCGACGCCCGGCTCGACGACGACGTCCTCGCGCAAGGGCGCGGCGACAGAGACGCCGGCGCCGCCGGAATTGAGATAATTGGAGCCTCCGACATAGGAGGTCATGCCGGTCACATAAGGCTTGACGCCGACGCCCGGCGCCGCGACCGGATCGAGCGCGAGGCGCGGGCCGACCGAGAGGCCGAACACGCCGACATTATATCCCGGAAGGTGGAATTGCTGCGTGGCGTAGCCCTTGACGCGCGTCTCCAGCTGCGCCCCGCTCTGCGTGTCGAGATCGGTGTCATTGGCGACATCGACGAGCTCGAAGGCGTTGAAATCGGCGCGGCGCTGCAAGGGCGAGACGATGCCGGCGCCGCCGGCGACGAACAAGCCGTTGTTCGGAAAGAAGGAGCCGTTGGACTGCGAGCGCAGCCCGGCCTGCAGCCGCGCCGACCAGCGGCTCGGCTCGCTCTCCTTCAGCGCCTCGCCGAGAACCGACTCGATCTGCGCGCGCTGGGCGGGGCCGAGCGCCCCGCTCTCGAGCGCGGCGCGTAGATGCAGCGCCGCCGTCTCCCCGGCGCCGAGCCGCGCATAGAGAAGGCCCAGCTCCTTTCGCGCGCGCGAAAGATTGGGGTTGAAGGCGAGCAGACGCTCGAGCGCGCCGATGGCGGCCTCGTAATCGCGCAGCTCGGCCGAAACCATCACATAGCGAAAAGCGGTCTCGTAATCGGCGGGATGGAGCCGCGTCTCCTCGGCGAGCCGCGCCTGCTCGGCGCGCGCGTCCTGCGCCCGCGCCACCGGCGCGCAGCAAGCCGCGAGCGCGCCGAGCACGACAGCCGCGCCGCTTCGCGCATATTGGAAACCGCCCACGAAAACCCCTCGCCCGAGCGCCCCGCTGCGGAAGCGGAGCTTTCCGATCCGCAGTAGGAGGGGAAGGGCGCGCAAAGGTCAAGCCGAGGAGAGAGGTTTCGCGACCCTGATCCGCCGGAACCTATCCTTCGCAAAATGGTTGTGCAGTCGGCGCACGCCGAAACGGCTCGGCGCGCAGCGACGTTTGCGTCGACGGTTTTTGCGTATCGACTGAGAGAGCCCGCCAATATGCGACCCTGTCATTCCGCCCGGCGCCGCGCCACGCCGCTCTCGCGACGTGTCGTGACGACGGTCTTGCCGAATGTTTCGATGCTGCTGCTCGCGGGCTGCGCCGGCGGCGTGCTCGACCCCAAGGGCCAGATCGGCGCCGCGGAAAGCAAGATTCTCCTCAACGCTTTCGGGACGATGCTGGTCGTCGTCGCGCCGACCATCCTCAGCGCTCTCGCCTGCGCCTTTTGGTTCCGCGCTTCCAATCGCCGCGCCCGCTATCTGCCCGAATGGTCCTTCTCCGGCCGGCTCGAGCTCCTCAATTGGGGCATTCCTCTTCTCGTCATCCTCTTTCTCGGCGGATTGATCTGGATCGGCTCGCATCGGCTCGATCCCTTCCGGCCGATCGACGCCGCAAGAGCGCCGCTCGAGGTGCATGTCGTCTCGCTCGATTGGAAATGGTTGTTCATCTATCCTGAACAATCCGTCGCCAGCGTCAATGATCTCGTTCTGCCGGTCGACACGCCGGTGCATTTCTCGCTCACCTCGGCGACGGTGATGAACTCGTTCTTCGTGCCGCAGCTCGGCGGCATGATCGCGACCATGCCCGGCATGGTGACGCAGCTACATCTGAAGGGCGACCATATCGGCGATCTCTGGGGCCTGTCGACGCAGTTCAGCGGCGACGGCTACGCCGGCATGCGCTTCGCTGCGCGCGTCCGCTCGCAGGCGGAATTCGAGCGCTGGATCGAGGAGGCGCGCAAAAGCGCCTGCGATCTCGACGAGGCGGGCTACGCCGCTCTGCTGCGTCCGAGCCAAAATGTGCGGCCCTTCACGTTTCGCTCGGTCGCGCCCGCGCTGTTCGACGACATAGCGATGCGAAAGCTCACCAACGCCTCTGGCGCGGCGCCCGCCGCGCACGGCGCCTGCACGGAGGCGACGCGATGAAGCTCTTCGGCGCTCTGTCTTGGGACGCGATCCCGTGGAACTCGCCGCTGCCCCTGATCGCCGGCGCGGTCGTCATCGCCATCTGCATCGCTATCGCGGCTTGGGTCGTGCTGGCGGGCCATCTCCCCTATCTCTGGCGCGAGTGGATCACCAGCGTCGACCACAAGCGCATCGGCGTCATGTATATTCTGCTCGGCCTCGTGATGATGCTGCGCGGCTTCGCCGACGCCGTGTTGATGCGCTCGCAGCAGGCGATGGCCTATCGCGCGCCGGGTTATCTTCCGCCCGAGCATTTCGACCAGATCTTCTCCTCGCACGGCACGATCATGATCTTCTTCGGCGCCATGCCGCTGACGATCGGGCTGATGAATTTCGTCATTCCATTGCAGCTCGGCATGCGCGACGTCGCCTTTCCGACCTGGAACTCGACGGGATTCTGGCTCACCGCGACGGGCGCGCTTCTCGTCAATATCTCGCTCGTCGTCGGCGTGTTCTCGCGCGCCGGCTGGCTGCCCTATCCGCCGCTCTCCGAGCTCGAGTTCTCGCCCGACGTCGGCGTCGATTACTATCTCTGGGCGCTGCTCATCTCCGGCATCGGCACGCTCGTCACCGGAATCAATTTGGTCACCACCATTCTGAAGATGCGCGCCCCCGGCATGGGCTATCTCAAAATGCCGATGTTCTGCTGGACCGCGCTCGCCTCCAGCCTGCTGATCGTCGCCGCCTTTCCCATTCTCACGGCGACGCTCGCCATGCTCGCGCTCGACCGCTATCTCGGCTTTCATTTCTTCACCACCGCCGGCGGCGGCAATATGATGATGTTCATCAATCTCATCTGGGCCTGGGGACATCCGGAGGTCTATATCCTCGTCCTGCCCGCCTTCGGCGTCTTCTCGGAAGTGATCTCGACCTTCTCCGGCAAGCCGCTGTTCGGCTATCGCTCGATGGTGCTGGCGACGCTCGGCATCTGCATCATCTCTTATCTCGTCTGGCTGCATCACTTCTTCACCATGGGCGCCGGCGGCACGGTCAACGCCGCCTTCGGCATCGCCACATCGGTGATCGCGGTCGTCACCGGAGTCAAAGTCTTCAACTGGGTGCTCACCATGTATGGCGGACGCATCCGTTTCGCGACGCCGATGCTGTGGTCGATCGGCTTCATCGTCACCTTCGTCATCGGCGGCATGACGGGCGTGCTGCTCGCCGTTCCGCCGGCGGATTTTCTGCTGCACAATAGCCTCTTCCTCGTCGCGCACTTCCACAACACCATCATCGGCGGCGTGGTGTTCGGCGTTTTCGCCGGCGTCGCCTATTGGTTCCCGAAAGCCTTCGGCTTTCGCCTGCACGAAGGCTGGGGCGTCGCCGCCTTCTGGTTCACGCTCGCGGGCTTCTGCGCTGTCTTCATTCCGCTCTACATGCTCGGCCTGCTCGGCATGCCGCGACGCATGCAGCATTACGACATGGAGATGTGGCGCCCGTGGACGCAGGCTGCGATGATCGGCGTCTATCTCTTCGCGATCGCGTTGATCTGCCAGATCGTCCAACTCGTCGTCAGCATTCGCCGGCGCGATTCCCTGCGCGACGACACCGGCGATCCCTGGAACGGCCGCTCGCTCGAATGGGCGACATCCTCGCCGCCGCCGTCATTCAATTTCGCCGCCGAGCCGAATGTGCGCGGCGAGGAGCCATATTGGGAAATCAAACGGCGCGCCATCGAGACGCAGCAGAACGATGCGCGCTATGAGGCGATCGCCATGCCGCGCAACAACGCCACCGGCTTCGTCACCGGCTTCTTCGCGACCGTCACCGGCTTCGCGATGGTGTGGCGCATCTGGTGGCTGGCGGCGCTCGGACTCGCTGCGGCCTATGCCGTGTTCGTCTGGTATGCGTGGCGCGACATATCGGAAGAAGAGATCTCCGCCGAGGAGGTCGAGCGCATCGATCACGCTCATCGCGAGCGCCGCGCCGATTGGCTCGCGAGACAATCGCAGACCAGGGAAACGACATGACGACGATCGAAGCCCCCGCGCTCGGCCGCCCCGCAGACCCCTACAAGGTCCACCGCACCGAAATGCTGGCGACCGGCCATGGCGACGCCGGTCCGGCGTCGACGCGCGTCGTCGTCGCCTTCGGCTTCTGGATCTTTCTGCTCAGCGACATCGTCATGTTCTCGGCCTTCTTCGCCGCCCATGCGGTGCTGCAGAACGCGACCGACGGCGGCCCCGCCGGGCGCGATTTGTTCGATCCGACGCGAGTGGCGATCCAGACCGGCGTTCTCCTCCTATCGAGCTTCACCTGCGGCGTCTCCGCTGTGGCGACCAATGCGCGCAGCCATGTCTGGACGCAGGCGGCGCTGCTCGCGACCGGCCTGCTCGGCGCCGTCTTCCTGCTGCTCGAGGCGCATGAATTCGCCGGCATGATCGCGAGCGGCGCGGGACCGCAGCGCAGCGCCTTTCTCTCGTCCTTCTTCGCGCTCGTCGGCCTGCACGGAGCGCATGTCGGCGTCGGTCTGTTGTGGCTCGGCACGATGATGGCGCAGCTCTTCGTCAAAGGCTTCACGCCGATCCTCTATCGGCTGATCTGCTTCAATCTCTACTGGCATGTGCTCGACATCATCTGGGTCGCGATATTCACCGTCGTCTATCTGATCGGAGAAGGCCGATGAGCGAGATCGAGGAGCGCGGCGCCGAAGATGTCGCGCCCGGCTTCATGGACGCGCCCGGCCACGGCCTGCGCGAGGGGCTGCTCACCTATTCGATCGGCTTCGTCCTCGCCGTCCTGCTCACCGCGGCGTCCTTCTATCTCGTTCGCACGACGTTCATTTGGGGACCGGGAATCATCATGGCGCTGGTCGCGCTGGCGATCGCGCAGATCGGCGTGCATCTCGTCTTCTTCCTCCATCTCACCACCGCGCCGGACAACACCAATAATGCGCTCGCCCTCGCGTTCGGCGTGCTGATCGTCACGCTCGTCGTCGGCGGCTCGCTGTGGATCATGTCGCATCTCGCGCATAATGTGATGCCGGATCGCATGATGGCGCGCATGGATCTCGACGGCGTGGCTGCCGAGAGCGCGCTGCGCGTCGATGGCGTCGTCGCTCCCATGGAGCCGCAGCCGATCGAGGCGGGCGTCGCGGGACGCGTCGCGTCCGTGCATTGCGACGCCGGCATGCATGTCGAGGCGGGGCGGCTCTGCGCCGAGATCGATCCGCGGCCCTATCGCGCCGCCGTCGCGCAGAGGAGCGGTGAGACACGAACCGCGGAGGCTCGCCTCGAGGCGCTTCGCGCAACGCTCGATCGAACGCGCGCCGCTCTGCAGCGCGCCGAAGCCCGCGGCGCCGGCGGCCGAACCATCGGCCGGCTCCGTCGCTCGGTCGAGCGACAGCAAGCCGGCGTGGAGCGCGAGGAGGCCGATGTCACGCGCCTGCGGACGGCGCGCGCCGCCGCCGAGAGCGCGCTCGCGCAAACGCGCATCGTCGTCCCGGTCGAGGGACGGATTCGTTCGCGCGATATCGAGCCGGGCCGCGAGGTTTCGGCGAAGGCGCCATTGTTCGTGGTCGCGCCCGACCAGGCGCGCGTCACCGCCGCGCTGGACACTGCGCAGAGCGGCCGCATCGCCGTCGGCGACAAGGCCATCTTCACGGTCGACGCGCTGCCCGGTCAGGCTTTCTACGGAAAGGTGACGAAGATCGCGCCGGCGCGAAATGGCGAAGCCGCGACCATGGACATGACCGCGTCCGATCCACGCCGGATGCTGAAGCCCGGAATGGCGGCGACCGCGCGCATCTTCGCGCGATAGCTCCAGCAATGAATCTAACGCACCGCCTTTCGCCATCCGGCGGCGAGCGCCTGCGCCTCCGAGCAGAACCAGCGCTTGCCGGCGCCGTTCATCGTCACGCGCGCATAGCCGCGTCCCTCGGGCAGATGGTAGATGCGCTCTCCCCTGCCATTCACATTGCCCTTGATCGCGCAGGCCACGCCCCGCTCAGGCGCGGCGCCGCTCGCCCGCGGAACGAAGGGGATGGCGGCGCCCCAGATCGTCTCGAAGCGCGCGGCGAAGGCGAGGACGGCCTTGCGATCGCGCAGCACGAGGAGGTCGTTGTCCTGTCTTTTCAGTCCGGACGCGGAAAGATTGGCGGAGCCCGATCGCAGCACGCGATCGTCGATGGCGTAGGCTTTGAGATGCATATAGGGACCGGGCGTCTTCATGCGGACGTCCTCCGCGATCCCGCGCAGCAGGTCGACCGCGTGGTTCTGGCCGGGGTCGAGGACGATACGAATGGCGACGCCGCGCCGGCGGGCGTCGACGAGCGCATCCACGATTTGTCGATCCGTCAGCGTGTAGGCCGCGAGGTCGATGCTCCGGCGCGCCGAACCGAGCAGCGCGAGATCGATGCGCTCCAGGTTTTCCACGGGCGCATAGTGAATTTCCGTCTTTGCGGCGACGGCGAGCGCGGGCGCCGCCGTCGCAATGACCGTGAGCACGAAAAGGCGCTTCTGGCGCTCCACGTCGCTTCTCCAATGCAGTTCCATGACGAGTCCGCGTCTCGACGTGAGAACATATATAGAACATTGAAAAGCATGTCCACCTCCCACGCGACGACGGCGCTGCGGCGTCGCTCTCGCGAGGGGCTAGAGCATTATTTCGTTTGAGCGAATTCTGATCGATCGAACGATTCCGTTCGATCGGAAAGCGCTCTAGAGAAAATCTGCGTCATCGCGTCTTCTCGCGCGAGTGCAAGCCGGCGACGTGCAGGAGATGATCGCCGACGAACAGGGATAGGTCGCGGCGGGCGCGCTGTTGATGAGATGCGCCAGCTTGCGCCTCAGATCTTCCGCGCCGATCGGCTTATGGAGCATTTCGAAACCGCGCGCATGCGCCTCGGCGATGCACGCGGGATCCGTGTCGCCCGTCATGATGAGAGTCGGTATGGCCCGCCCGGCGCGCTCGCGTATCCGGCACGCGGCCACCGTTCCTGTCGGCCCACGACCCAGATGAAAATCGGCGAGAATGGCGTCGATATCGGCTTTCGTCCCCTCGCGAGATCCAATGCGTCGTCCCCGGAAGCGGCGACCAGCACGTCATAACCCCAGCTTTCGACCATGGTGAGCAGACCGACGCGCAAGGCCGGATTGTCTTCGATCAACAACACGCAACCTCTGTTCGCCGCGCGAGGCGTCGATGTTCGTCGGGTCGCGTCGTCTGCGGGAAGCAGAATAGAGAAGCGGGAGCCGCGGCCGACGATGGACGTGACCTTGATCTCCGCGCCGACGAGCCGCGCGAGCCGCGCGACCACCGAAAGGCCTAATCCCAAGCCTTGGACGCGGTCGCCGCCGGGGCTCGTCAGGCGATAGAATTCCTCGAAGATCAATTCCTGCTGCGGCTCCGGAATCCCGACGCCGGTGTCGATCACCTCGACCGCGATCCGCCCGGCGCGGCGCCGCACCGCCAGCAGAATGCCGCCGCGCGCGGTGTAACGCATCGAATTCTCGATGAGGTTCCGCACCATGCGCTCGAGCAGAACCGGATCGGCGCGGGCGTTCCGCAGCTCGCCGTGAAAAACCTCGAGGCGCAATCCCTTGTCATTGGCGGCGAGAGAATATTCGCGCGACAATCGCGTCAGCAATTGCGCCACGTCCACGGAGTCGATCCGAGGCGTCACGAGGCCGGCGTCGAACTGCGAAAGATCGAGCACGCCGGACAGCAATCCGTTCAATCCGGTCAAGGCGCTGTCCATGATGTCGAGCGCTTTCGTGACCAGATCCGGCGCGTCTCTGCGACGCCGCAGCATCGCCTGCGCCAACACCAGCGACTGCACCGGCTGACGCAGATCATGGCTTACGGCCAGCAGGAATTTCGACCGGGCGAGGCTCGCGCGCTCGGCTTCGGCCTTTGCGCGATCCGCGGTCTCGATGGCTCTGCGCAAGGATTCCTGCTGGACGAACAGCCGCGCATACACTTGCACCTTGGCGCGCAGCAATTGGTTGCTGATCGGCTTGATGAGATAATCGCTCGCGCCTTCGGCATAGCCGCTCAACGCGTCATCGACGCCGACGAGGGCCGCAGTCAGAAGAACGACGGGCGTTTGCGCGGTTCGCGCATTGGAGCGCAATCTCGCGCAGACCTCGCGTCCGTCCATATCCGGCATCCGGATATCGAGGAGGATCAACGCATATTCCTGCGTCAACGCCAACGACAGAGCGTCGAAGCCGCTCGCGGCTTCATGCACGTCGATAGCGGCGCCGCTCAAGGCTCTGCGGACAGCGAGGCGCGTCGGCGCGTCATCGTCCACGACCAGGATCCTGATCGTCGCAACAAGAGACGAGCATTCATCGACGGAAAGCTCGTCCATTTCAGATGCTCCCCCGCGCTCGCTGCCTCACGGGCTTTCGGTAGATCCGATAAGTATCATGCATGACGTCGAAATCCTCGAATGAACGAGACGGATCGAAAATAGCTTCGGCTCGTCCCAATAACAAGAATCCACCGCGTTGAAGGCTGCGCCCGAACAGGTCCAGACCGCGCTCCTGCAATTGGCTCCCGAAATAAATCAGCACATTGCGACAAACGATGAGCTGCGCCTCGAGGAAGACGTCATCGCTCACGAGATTGTGCTGAACGAACTCGATCGAATGACGAAAGCGATCTGCAATGAAAATCTCGGCTCCACGCCCCTCGAAATAGTTGTCGAATCGACCGAGGCCGCCGCTCGCTATGTAATTGCATCGCCATTGCTCCAGCTCGCCTCGACTCCAACGTCCTGCGCGCGCGGCGGCGAGGAGATCGACGTTGAAGTCGGTCACGATGAGCCGCATTCTCGCGGCGAGCCCCAGCTCGGAGAGCAGGATCGACAGCGAATAGGTCTCCTCGCCTCGCCCGCAACCGACCTG